>CAJQMR010000018.1 GCA_905479495.1 uncultured Anaerolineae bacterium | reverse complement strand
AAACGGGGCGCGGAAGATGTGCTGTTTGCGCTGCCAGCCAGTGACCAATACCTCTTCAAACCCGCTAAAATCAATCTCTGGTAGGTAAATTTGCCACAACTCTTGCCATTTTGCATCACAGTTGGCGGCGTCAATGGCGTCGTTGACGTGGGTGTAGACCCAATGTTGAAAGGCATCGACGACGGCCATGTAGGGCCAGAAGAGGATGATTTTTTCTAAATGGGCAGTAAACCATTGGGCCGCTTCTTCGTCGCTAAAGAAGCCGTTTTTATCTTTGCTGATGTAAGGAGCGGTGAGCAGTTCCATCGCCATGGAGGCTACTTCGTTGAACTCCATGGGGGAGGCTTTTTGTGGCTGGTAGGCCAATTTGTTGCGCTCAAAGTTATGGAAGGCGTGGCCGGACTCATGGAACAGGGTTCGGATGTCTTGGCCGGTGCCGGTGCTGTTCATGAAGATAAACGGCCGTTCCGAAGCGGGAAAGTTGGTGCAGTACGCGCCGGGGGCTTTGCCTTTGCGGTTGGGCATATCCAGCAGCGCTTCTTCCCGCATGGTGTCGAAGTAGCTGCCCAGTACCGGGTCTACCTGGTGAAAAATGGTAGCGGAAGTTTGGGCGAGTTCGTCTGTGGTCTGGAACGGCCGTAACACGGGAAGCTCAAAAGGAAACACATCCGCTCGTACGTCCCAGGGGCGCAGCCTGTCTACGCCCAACTTTTGCCGGTAACGGTCATACACTTTGTTGGCGGCAGGCACCACGACGTCGGCAATGGCCTGATGGAAGGTAGCGGCATCGTTTGGACTGTAGTCAAGCCGCTTTTTTTGTTGCCAGACGTAAGCGCGATAGTTGGGGAGTCCGGCATTTTGGGCAATTTTGTGGCGCTGGGGCAGCAGCTCAGCCCACAGATTATTGAGGGCCTCCCGATCTTCCAGACGACGTTCGGCCATGAGCCGCCAGCCGCGTTCCCGCAGGTCGCGGTCCGGGTTTTCTAGCTGGGTAGCCAGCTGCGTCAGCGTTAACTCTTCGCCTTGCCATTCCACCACCTGGGAGCCGATGATGCGATTATAAACCTGGCTGCGCTTCATTTGCTCGCTGAGAAGAGGAAGATTTGCCTTGGTAAATAACTCGGCATCGACCTTCATGTTGCGCAGCGGAATTTCCAGTCCCTCTGGCTCCAATCCGCTGGCTAGCAGGCGGGCTTCTAGCTTGTTTTCGGCGGCTTCAACGTGGGGGAAGATTTCATCCAGGTATTGGTTCATGGCGGCTTCGGCCGCTTCATCGTGGGTGTCCTGGGTGGTGGCCACCCGCAGCCGGGCGGCTTTTTCGGACAGCAGCTGCCCAAGCTGGCTCCAATCTGTGAGCCATTGGTGAATCGTTTCTTGGGTTAACGGCCGTTCCTGCAAATCTGCATAAAAGGGGGCGATCTGCTGCCAGGTCCAGGTGCTAAATTCTTCGATTGTTGTGGGTAATTGGTTAAACATCATTCCTCCAAAGTGGCTTCTGGGCGCGGTTATTTAATTGCAATCAATCATTTAAATTTATTTAAATGAGTGGAAATGATAAGTAGTAAAAGCTGAGTTGTCAAGGCATTTACGAATTTTCTGGCAGGGCTTCGCCGAAGGAACGGCCGTACCACAGCAAAAACAGAATCAGGCCGAAGGGGCCACTCATTAGCGTGAAGAAAAGAGCGGGGATGCGCACCCAACCGGGCGCGTTGAAGCGGCGACATTGGCGAAAAATCCAGGCACCCGTGAACAAATCGAGGGCCAGCATGTGGGCCCAGCCAGCTAATGCGCCTTGCGAACTGCTTAACCCGGTTCGCACACCTTCCAGCGTCATGATGTCCAGCTTTACTTCGCCACCGCTGTTTTGGTCTTGACGCACGGCGTTGAGAATGGCCAGGACGTAATGGGCTGCCGCAATGCCCAGCAGGCTGCTGGAGCGGCTGGCGCGTTCGGTAAGCGGATGGTTGGGAGCAAACATCATCGCCAGCCAGAGTGGCATGGGGAAGCTGTTGAGGTATTTAAAGAAGGTTTCCATTTTGGGTTCTCCTGTTTTAACACCGAGAGGCTCAGGCTGTGTTTGGCTGGGACGGATTGGGCTGCCAGAGGCGAAACGGCCGTTCCAGCCAACGCACCCTTTGCACCAAGTCTGCTACGCGCATTGCACCGAGTGTGACTCCAGCGGTGGATTGGCCGGGAAATATTGAATCACCAACAAGCCAAACGTTTTCAATGCCAGTTGCTGGCCCACGCGCCTGCAAAAGCGATTTTTGCGGGAAGCCACCCACCATGCCAGACGGCCGTCTGGTGTAAAATTCAAACGTCACTGGCGTGCCAGGCAGCGTTAATTGGATGGCTGAGCGCAGGCCGGACAGGGCGATTTCAGCGGCATTGAGCAGGCGTTGGGTGTAATCATCGCGCCGGGCATGGTAAGCGCCTTTGTCGCCGTGGCGCAGCTGCCACCAGGGAGCAATCTCCGTGTGGGTGGAAAGCGTCATGGCCCGATGGCCTGCCGGGGCGCGGCTGGCATCCTCTGGGTCAGACAGGGAAACAAAAACGGAATTGCCTTCACCTAACGGCCGTTCCCCATCCACAATAATTTGGTGATGGTCAGGGCCGGTCTGGGGCAGTTTGGCCGCATCGACTCCCAGATAAAGGGTAAACGCACCCCAGGTTGCTTCTCGCTGACGCACTTCGCGGGCCAATTGGGATGGCGCATTTTCGCCCAGCAAATCACGCAGCGCCCAGGGGGTGAGGTTGGCCAGGATGTTGTCTGCTTTCAGGTACAAGCCTTTATTAGTGTGGATGGCGGCGGCACGGCCGTTTTTCATTTCGATCTGCGTCACCTGCTGGCGGAACAGCACCTCGCCGCCGTTTTGCCGAATCCAGTTCACCAGCGTATCGGCCAGTGCGCCGATGCCGCCCCGAACGTGATTGACACCGCGCCGGGGCAAATCCAGGGCGGCGCTGCCGTAAAGCGCATTGGCCTGCTGGCTGGTGGTTTGAGCCGAGATGAGCAGCTGGGCGTCCAAAAAAGCGCGGAACATTGGATCATCATTGGGCGCCAAGCTGCCAATGGTGCGCAGCAGGTAGGGCAGGGCGCGCAGCGTCGAAGGGCGTATGGCCCGGGCTAGGGTGTAAATATCGTGTAGCGATTCTGGTGGCCAGGGAAACGGCCGTGAGGATATATCCCAGGCAAGTTCGGCCAGCATCTCCAGTTTTTGCCAGAATGGTTCCGTACCAGGGAAGGCCGCCTGGCGTTCGGCTTGCCACTGCTGCGGATTGGTCCATTGGGTGACGGTACGGCCGTCTGGCAAATGTACCACCCAGGCCGGATCAACGGGATGGATGGGCCAGGTCAATTCCAGTGCTTCTGCTACGCGGGCGTGCGGCCCGCCGGGCGAAAACCCACCGGCTAGCGTGGCTCCGGCATCAAAACGATACTTTTTATGATAAAAGGTCCCGGCACTGCCGCCAGGGTAAACGTGCGCTTCCAGCACGGTCACGCGATGTCCCGCTTTTAGTAGAAGCGCACCGGCAGTCAGTCCGCCAATGCCTGCGCCGATGATGAGGGTGTGGGGTGATTTGTTCATAACTTCAGTTTGCAAGTATGCGAGTTAGCGAGTATGCAAGTGAGCAACTTTTCACTTTTTACTTGTCACTTCTCACTCGCTCGACTTCGGAAACCAGGGAAAAAATGCATTTGTGTTTTTCACATATGCTTCATAGCCTGGTTTGCTCTTTTTGAGATCTTTTTCCAACAGCGCCACGCCGGAAACACGCACGATGAGGAAGGTCATTAAAACTGCACCGAGGGCGGGCAAAATAGAGCCAGCGGCCAGGGAAAAGAGGGCAAAACTCCACCAAACGGCCGAATCGCCAAAGTAGTTGGGATGCCGTGTATAGCGCCAAAAGCCAGTGGTGAGCAGCTTGCCTTTGTTGGCTGGATTGGCTTTAAAGCGGGCCAGCTGAAAATCGCCCCCGGCTTCAAAGGCAAAACCAATGAGGAAGACGGCCGTTGCCAAATAATCCAGCAGATTGAGGTTGCTGCCCTGAATTTGTGCGCCCAAAAGCGGTGTCGAAACCAACGCCATCAGCACGCCCTGCAGCAAAAAGACCTGGAAAAAGCTAAACCACCAATATCGTTCTGGTCCATACTTTTGGCGGAAGTTCTGGTAACGGTAATCTTCGCCGTGCCCCCAGTTGCGCCAGAGCAGGTAAATGGAAAGGCGTAACCCCCAAATGGTAGCCAGAACGGTAACCAGCAGCTTGCGGGTATCGAACCCATTGTCCGTTCGGGTAAAGTACACCCAGGCAAGAATCACAAAACCGGTACCCCAAAACGGATCGACGATGCTGGCATTTTTGAGATAGACGCTGAGCAGCCAGAGAAGCGTCAAGGCAATCATGACGGCGAGAAAACCGCTGCCCCAAATCGATAAAAATGACATGATAGTTCCTTTGCTAAGACGTGAAACATGAAAAATCACGGTTCAGGCATCACGCTTCACTTGATTCAAAATTTTCTGCTGATGAGATGTGCGTTTCTTTTTGTTGTTGGCGGACGTGCCAGCGCGTGAGCCATTTACGGGCAGTGAATAGACCATATAGTCCGGCTTTGTTGAACAGCAGCCGGGTGAGCAAGCCGGGCAGCCCAGATTTGTGGCTATATTCGATATGTTCGTGGACCTGGGTTGTTTGGGGAGATACGGCCGTAAACCGGTGTGTATGCTGCCAATATTTTAGCGGCCCCCGGGCTTGCGTGTCGGTGAAGCCGTTCACGGACACATTGGTATGGATAGCTAGCCAACGCAGCGGCAGAGGACCAAACCAGAGCGTAAACTCTGCTTCGGACGCTTCGCCCATGGGTTCAAAGCGGTGAATTTGGACAAAGATGGGTGGCGGCGACAGCTTTTTGAGGATGCGCGTGTCGTGGTGGAAATTGGATACGGCCGTTAGCGGTGCATCTACAGTGAACTTAAAATCAAATACAGGCATGATTGTGTCTCGCTTGTAATTGAGTAGTTACAAAATTACTCAATTATATTTTTTTAGATCAGGTCGAGCTGCCCACTGTGCCCTTCATCATACGCCGCCAGGATACGTTTGGCGACTTTTGCAGGCGAAGCCGCGTTCTTGGGCAGGTTCAGGGGCAGTTTATCCAAAAATGGTGTGGCTACAGCGCCCGGGCGAACCAACGTGATTTTTTTGCCGCACAGCTCTTTTTGCAGGGAAGCAATAATTGGAATTATACCATTTGCACAACTTTTGTCAATATATTGGCGAAAAACCTGTGCATTTGGCCGTTTGTAACCTGAACAAAAAATAAAAACACCCTGGTTTCAGCCAGGGTGTTTTTATTTAGAAGGAGAAAATCGTTAAGAATTTGGGCTTAGGATTGGGGCAGAAGTACGGCGTCAATGACGTGGATAATGCCATTAGAGGCCTGAATGTCAGTGATGATGACCTGCACCGTATCGTTCAAGAAGACATTGCCATCTGTAACGGTAATGGTGACTTCTTCACCAGAAAGCGTTGTGGCTGAATCCAGCGTCACCACTGCTTCGGCGGGAACAATACCGGCAACAACATGGTAAAGCAGAATATCAGTCAGGGCTCCTTCCGGGTCCTCCAATAGTGTGGCAACGGTGCCTTCGGGCAGGGCGGCAAAGGCGTCATCGGTTGGGGCAAAGACGGTAAATTCACCTTCGCCCGCGAGGGTTTCCGCCAGACCAGCTGCTTCCAGGGCCGCCACAAGGGTGGTGAAACGGCCGTCTTCAACCGCAATGTCCGTGATGGAAGGTGCGTCCATCATCTCTTCATCTGCTGCGGCGCTCATGCTGGGCGGCAGCAGCACACCATCAATGACGTGAATGATGCCGTTGGCGGCAGCAATGTCGGTAATAATGACCTGAACCGAATCGTTCAGAATCACGTTGCCATCTTCAACCGCAATAGTCACATCTTCCCCTTGCAGCGTTGTGGCCGAGGCCAAAGTCACCACTGTTTCAGCGGGTACAACGCCTGCGGCAACGTGATAAAGCAATACGTCAGTTAACGCGCCTTCGGGATCTTCCAGTAAGGCCGCGACGGTGCCTTCAGGCAGGGCGGCAAACGCGTCATCAGTTGGGGCAAAGACGGTAAATTCGCCTTCGCCAGCGAGTGTTTCCGCCAGGCCAGCAGCTTCAAGGGCGGTGACCAGGGTGGTGAAACGGCCGTCTTCAACGGCAATTTCCGTGATGGAAGGCATTTCTTCTTCGGCCGTCATGCTGGGCGGCAGCAGCACGGCGTCAACGACATGAATCACACCGTTGGAAGCTTCGATGTCGGTGATGATGACCTGTACGGTATCATTTAAGAAGACGCTGCCGTCAGTAACTATAATGGAGACGTCTTCCCCTTGCAGCGTTGTCGCCGATTCCAAAGTCACAACGGTTTCAGCCATGACTGTGCCCTCAACAACATGATAAAGCAGCACGTCGGTTAATGCGCCTTCGGGATCTTCCAGCAGGCTGGGCACAGTGCCCTCCGGCAGAGCGGCAAATGCGTCGTCGGTGGGAGCAAAGACGGTGAATTCGCCTTCACCAGCCAATGTTTCAGCCAGGCCAGCAGCTTCAAGTGCAGTGACCAGGGTGGTGAAACGGCCGTCGGCCACGGCAATGTCTACGATGGAATCCATGGCCATTTCTTCATCCATTTCTTCCTCAACCATTTCATCTTCTTCCATCGCTTCTTCGGTTGGGGCGACGGTGGGTTCGGCCGTTGGTTCTGGCGTCTCTTCAGCGCTGGCACCACAGGCGGCCAGCAGCAGGCCAAAGATGAGCAATAAAATTAGGTTTCTTAGGTTTTTCATGATGTTCTTCTACTCCATTTAGTTGTCTGTGGACACGATAGTTTGTTAGCGTGTTTGTGTCCGGTATACCTTGTTAGAAATATTGGCTTTGTGCGCACAAAAACCAGTTTTGCCGATTTTCAGGCTTGGGTGATTTGTTTACCCTTTGCACAGAATTACGACCGAGTTTGAGTTTTGTACTTGTTTTGCAATGGTTTCGTTAAGGTTTAGCTCATAAATGGGAGAAGAACAGGAGAAGCATGATGCCTGAAACGTGACGTGTGAGCAGCAGCTTATCACGTTTCACGCATCATGCTCTTTATGAATTGTCGGCGTCGAAGAGGGAGGCAAATTTGGGGAAGCGCCAGGCGGCAGAGAGGATATTGGTGGAATCGGAGATCTGGTCTAGATTGCCCAACCCTTGCGGCAAAACGCGTACCTTCGGGTCCTGAATTTGTTCGTAGAGGGCGTCGGCGTATTGTTCAGAGGTAATGACGCGATACGGCCGTTCATGAAAGAACCCCACTTCGGCAGGCAGCGGCTCAGTTAGTTGCAGCTTGTTGTGCCATCGGGCCAGGTAAAGATACGCTTCATTAAGCGCGGCTTCACGCGCTTGCCAGTTTTCTGCCTGCCAGGTGCGGTCAAACAAAGGCGTCAGATCGGCCGCGCAGTCCAGTTGGGCAAAAGCGGTGCCAAACCATTTGAAATACGGCGCATACTTTTTTCCCAGCAGAAAGGCTTGCCGCATGATGTTGCGTACCTGCCGGGCGGCGATCAGTCGCGAGCCAAGATCATCACCCACATCCCCAGTGCGGCTGACAAAGACATCTTCCTGCGCGATGCGGGTCCACTGCCCGGCCAGCAGGTAGAGCCAGATATCGTGCGGGTAAAAGTGGAGTGTTTGCCGCAGTTGGCTCATTTCGCCGAGGCTGTCGTGGAAGAGACGGCCGTTTCTCACCGTGGCCAATCGTTGTGAGGGCAAACAAAGCCAGTTCACTGGCCGCAGCGGTTGGCTGATGTCCAGCGCCAAATAAGCCTGGGCAAACCGGGCGGCAGTGGTGATCTCGATCATATGGTTGACCGGCCCCGCGTCAATGAATGCCAGGTTGAGGCTGCCATCGGGGTGACGGCCGTAATGGGTGGGATAGCCCCGAAACGTCAGGGGCAAATGGTCCCGCAGCATTTGCTCAATGGCTGGGGCGTGTTTGGCAAAATCAGCTTCGGCCAAAAAGAGGGTACCGCGCGGCCCCCAATCATGGTCGCGGGATTGCGGTGTATCGAAGCCCAGCACATCGGAACCGCCGCCCAGCCGCCCCGCAGCATAGCGCAAGGTAGGGAAATGGTGGTCCAGCAACGGCCGTACCGCTTCCTGAAAAAACTGTTCACACAAATCCAGCCCTTTGCTGAAGGGCAGTTCCATAATCTTGTTCATCGATGGTAATCCTCCTGAGGATAAGCGCCTAAAATCGTTGCTGGTGTCAGATCTGCAAAAACATGCCTACAATTTCAATGAGGGAAAGACAGAGAATGCAGTCTCAATTCTAACCAATCCCTGTTATAATCCCAGCCAGGAACTTTCGCGCGGAGATTCAAATGGTAGAAAAATATCCAGAATATGTGTCGCAGCGGCTAACGCAAGCACGCGCCCTGCTGCAAGAAGATGATTATGGTCACATGGATGCGGCGGCGCTCTGTTTTGAGGTGCTGGCCCGGTTTCCAGAGCTAAAAGAGGCGGCCGAATTGGTCCTGGAAGCATTTAGCGATCCCTGGCTTATTCGAGACAATCGCAAGGCAATAGGCCGTCATGTGGATGAATGGGATGATCGCCCCTGGCAGCAGCGGCGGCGGCTGGCGCTTTCGTTTCGCTACACCAGCCGCTGGGAAGGGCGCTACCGGCAGTATGATGAATCGGTAGACAGTGATGATGTGATTCCTGAGGACGTGCGGGAAATGTTGGAGGAAGGACGTGGCCAGCTGCTGCAAGATTATTTGCTGGGGCAGGCACGTGGCAGCGAGATGGCCTGGCCTATCTTCCTGGAAGCATTCAAGCGCACGGCCAAGGCAGAAGTGGCCATGCTCTGGGTTGGGCATCTTTACGCGGATCAAGGCTATTTTGCCGAATCTGTCGATGTGTTGGAGATGTTGCTGGCTCAATTCCCACAGTCGGCAGACGGCCGTCGCCTTTGGGCGGAGGTTCGTTGGTGGCGTGACCATCAGGATCGTATCCCCTGGATTCCGCCGCGCGCTTCCTCACACGGCCGTCGCTATCGCCAAATGATGGCCCAGATCGATCCCGAATTTGCCGCCGATCCAGACCGCTACGATGCGCCATTTGAGCACATTCCCCCAAACTTGGAAAAGCTACCGGATGATTTTAAACTACCTTCCCCGGTACAAGAGGAGCTGATTGCCCGGGTGAATGAGGTGTTGGCGGTACTGCCTGAAGATGATGGTTGGGATACGGCCGTTGACTGGAGCTACCTCGATAAGCTAGAAAGCGGCGACATTGATACCAGCCAATTTCCCGAATGGGCTCAATATCTGCTGCTAGAAATCGATGATCCGCAGCAAGAACTGTTCCTCAAGCAATATCTACTTAGCTATCTCTCCAATCCTCCCCTGTTTGACGACGGTGATGAGGACGATGACGAGCGATTTGCCGACTGACACTCCTCTTTTATGCCATCACTCTTTCAACTTCCAATTTACCCGCCTCAGTTCTGGCTGGCCGCGGTGACAACAGCGCTGCTGATTGGCGTCTCCAAGGCCGGGTTTGGCGGCGGGCCGGGGGTGATTGCCACGCCGCTGT
Organism: uncultured Anaerolineae bacterium; assembly: GCA_905479495.1. Taxonomy (GTDB): domain Bacteria; phylum Chloroflexota; class Anaerolineae; order Promineifilales; family Promineifilaceae; genus Leptofilum. The sequence continues at coordinate 39,424 of CAJQMR010000018.1, read as the reverse complement.
TGTCGTTGGTGATGCCGGTGCCAGAAGCGGCGGCGCTGCTGCTGCCCATCCTGCTGCTGGCGGATGTGTTTGCCGTGCGCCACTATTATGATCAGGTAGACAAGCAGAGCCTGCGTGTTTTGCTGCCGGGGGCACTGTTGGGTATTTTGCTGGGGGCTCTTTTCTTCCGCCAGTTTAGCGACCAGGATCGGGTACTGAAGCTGGGGATTGGCGTGATTGCTCTGGCGTTTGTGTTGTACCAGGCGGTGCGCAGCCGCATTTTGCAGGTGGTGGAACAGAAACGGCCGTCTCCCACCATTGGTTTTATTCTTGGCACTACTTCCGGCTTTGTCTCCACCCTGGCTCACGTCGGCGGTCCGCCGATGATGATTTACATGCTGCCGCAAAAGCTGCCGCGTAATTTGTTTGTGGGGACAACGGCCGTTTTCTTCTTCATTGTCAATCTGGTTAAGCTCATTCCCTATGCCCTGCTTGGTTTGTTGGTCGTGGGCAACCTCACCGTGATGGTTTTGCTGCTGCCCGTACTGTTTATCGGCACCCGGCTGGGCGTCTGGCTGAACAAACGCTTCAGCGAGCTGTGGTTCAACCGCGTTGTCTACGTGATCTTGCTGCTGGTCGGCCTCCAACTGGTCCTGGGCCAAAGCGTAATCAGCTTGCTGTTTGGCTAATTTGCCACAAAGGGCACACAGATTTTAGAGATTTTTCTCTTTCTCCTCTGTGTCCTCTGTGGCTAAAACCAGTATAATCCCCCCATGATTCAAGCATTAATTTTTGACTTTGACGGCCTGATCTTCGACTCTGAAACCCCTGATTTTATTTCCTGGCAAGAAACATATGCGGCCCATGGCGTGGAGCTGTCACGCGCGGTGTGGAACGCCCAGATTGGCACCATCACCTTCAATCCGTATTTACATCTAGAAGAATTGCTGGGACGGCCGATTGATCGGGATGCCGTTTGGGCGCAGCGCAAAGCGCGGGATAATGAATTGTTGGCTGCCCAAACCATCTTGCCTGGTGTAGAAGCGTACCTGGCAGAAGCACGCGCCCTGGGGCTAAAAATCGCCATTGCTTCCAGCTCCGACCATAAATGGGTGGATGGCCATTTGCAGCGGCTGGGCTTGTTTGATCAGTTTGAACTGATTTTCTGCTCCGACGATGTGGGTGGTGTGGGCAAGCCAAACCCAGCTGTGTATCAAGCAGCCATTGCAGCGCTGGGCATCTGGCCACACGAGGGGCTGGCGCTGGAAGATTCGCCCAATGGGGTGACGGCGGCCAAAGAAGCCGGTTTGTGGTGTACGGCCGTTCCCAACGAAATGACTCGCGATCTCAATCTGGACCATGCCGATCACCGTCTGAATGCCCTCACCGACATGCCGCTCAGCCAGCTCATCACCGAGGTAATGAATGGAACCAACTAAACCACCCATCCCCCAACCGGGATTGTCTAATGCCGAAAAGATTGTTGAATTTCACGATGCCGTTGGCGCACCCGTGCCGCCCAAACCGGTGGTGCCTTCGCTGGAAATATTGCAGCTGCGCCAAAAGCTGCTCCAGGAGGAGTTTGAAGAAGCAACGGAGGCGTGGGAACAGTTAACGGCCGTTCTCCAAGCAGACAATCATACCCAACCTGCCGATGTGACAGAGTGGGTGCATGAACTGACAGATTTGCTCTACGTGACCTATGGTGCCATTCTGGCCTGTGGCGTTGATCCTGACGCCGTTTTTGCCGAGGTTCACCGCGCCAACCTGAGCAAAGCGGGTGGCCCGCGCCGCGCCGATGGCAAAATCCTCAAGCCACCCGGCTGGCAACCCGCCGATGTGCGAGGGGTGATTGAGAATCAAGTGAACGGGAGAATTGGAGATTAGAGATTGGAGATTGGAGGTTGGGCAATCTCTAATCTCCAATTCTCCAATCTCCCAAAATATTATGCGCTTGAGTGAACGTGCTTTAAAAGATCAACTTTACGAGATTGCCGATAATGAATTTGCTCTGCCAGAGCAGGCGAAGGCGCTGCCGCGTGCCCAAGAAATGCTGCCCCATCTGGGCTGCCCGGACGCGGAGCTGCGTGATGATTTAATTTACAGCACGCTGGCTACCTGGATTCTGGCGGATAAGTTTGAAGACGATGATCTCAAAACACTGCTGCGTCAGCTGCTCACAGAGGATCATTTATTTTACAAGCTGGGCGAGTCGGGCACGGACTCTGTGTTTATGCGCAGCTTTTCGGCTTTGCTCGTCCCATTGATTTTGAGTAAGCATCGGCAACGGCCGTTCCTCATGCCCTACGAGCTGCGCGAACTGAAAGTGAAACTGCTCGACTACTTGGAGAAAGAGCAAGATTTGCGTGGTTTTGTCCTGGATGAAGACGAAGCAGGCGAACCAAAAGGCTGGGCCCACGCCGTGGCCCACACGGCCGATGCGTTGGACGATTTGGTGCGGTGCAAAGAGATGGAAAGCGAAGACCTATTGGAAATCCTGAACAGCATCCGGCAAAAAACGGCCGAATCCAAAATCGTCTTCGTTCACCTGGAGGATGAGCGGCTGGTGACGCCTGTCATTGCTGCGCTGGGGCGCAAAGTGCTTACCCCCTCCGAGGTGCAGACCTGGCTGGCGGGCTTTGTGCCGTTGGCCCAAGAGAAAGAGCCGTTCCCCGACTGTTACCGTCAGGCGCAAAATGTAAAGAATTTCCTGCGCAGCCTTTACTTCCGGGCGCACAAGCCGGAAACGGCTGACCAAATTGGTGAAAACAGCGCCAACGCCCTGGCCAATTTGGTAAACAAAACGCTCCAGGAAATTGCCTTGTTCTGAACCGAGGACTGGCAGTCCTAAATCTATATTTGTTGATGATGATTCGTTGCCAGGACTGCCAGTCCTGAAATCTAGAAAACCAGCTCGTAATGTTCCACCGTGGGGAAGGGATCATAAAAGTGGTGTAGCAGCGCCTTCCATTGCTGGTACTCGGCCGATTGGCGAAAGCCAACAGTGTGGTCTGCCAGCGTTTGCCAGCGCACCAGCAGGATGTATTGATTGGGCACCTCCAGACATTTTTGCAGTTCATGCTCCACATAGCCCGGTATCCCAGAAATAATTGATTGGGCCTGAGCAAAGGCGGCTTCGAAAGCGGCCGTTTCCCCTTCCTTCACGTTCAAAATCGCAACTTCTAAAATCATGTTGTTCTCCTTGATCGACCAAACCTGACAGGTTTCCAAAACGAGCCTGAAATGAAGTCGTTTTTGCATGGCAAAGGACTGTTTTGACGAAGTACCGCAGTAAACCTGTCAGGTTTTACAAGGCGAGTTCTTCATACGCTGCCACAAACCAGGGATGGATGTAACGCAGCGAGTCGCGTTGTTGCCAGAGGTACGCGAGGTAAACGCGGCAAGCGTCGTCGATTGAATGGGATACGGCCGTTTCAATTTCAACCAAATATGGTGGCTCTCCTGGCTGGTCCCACTTGATTTTGTCGGCGACAAAGACAATCTTGTCCAGCAAGGTTGCCTTGGCCTTGAGCGTGGTGTGGCAGCCGATGGCGCTGAGAATGGCCGTTTCCGTCACGCCAAAAATTTCCCTGGCCACAACCGCACTTAGCTTCTGGTGCAAAATCATGGGGAAATCGGCCTCACCCGGCAGGACTGGGATGCCAAATTCAAGGCACATCTCAACCCGTACTTTGTTGGGGATGACCGCACTAATGTCGTGCAGCCAACCGGCCGTTTCTGCGCCAGCCGGATCGGCCCCAAACTGCATGGCCAGCCGTTTGGCCTCCTGCGCCACGCGGCTGACGTGCCCAGCCACTTTGGGCAGTTGGTGATGGGTGAGAACGGCCGTTACATCCTTGTTCAGCTCCCCCGAAAATGAAAAATTACCAAAAAAAGGCTCTAGTTGTTTGTTCATGCGCCAAGCATACCATTCCTGGCTGCTTGCGCGAAGCCGTAGGTAAAACCGTTAGAAATTTTTGCCACACTTGTCCCACGACATAACAATTTGACAGGTGCTACCTGATCTACGGAGAGCAAACATGCAAGCGACGAAAAAACAGTTCATTTGGCTTTTGGCCTTATTTTTATTGATTGGTTGTGGTGGCGGAGAGGATGGCGGGGAAAACGGCCGTGCCGACAGCGATTCTAGCAATGACAGCCAATCTGATGCAGCCAGCAACGATGATGACTTGACTTACGACGGGGCTGACCCGGCCGACGGCACGGGCAACGTCTACGGCGAAATCCGTTGGAACGGCACAGGGGCGGCTGGTTTGGAAGTGGAGCTTTGTGCTGATTTTTCCTCGTTTAGTGGCTGTGGCAGCAAGCCTGTTACTGGAAAGACGGACGAAAACGGCCGTTATCTCTTTAAAGATGTTGAGCCGGGTGTCTACGCCCTGTCTGTGCGCGTCTTCGACAGCGATGATTGGCTTTACATCTCCAGCGGCATCCTCAGCTCGGCCGAATTTGAGGTTGAAGCCGGAGAAACATTGGTCATTGGCGTGCAGAACATTTTTAAGCTGGACGTGAAGCTGCTAGAACCGACCAATGGCAGCAAGGTGGCTGGGCAAGAGGTTCAGTTGGATTGGAACGATTACCCTGAAGCAGATTATTACAAAGTGTCAATGTACCCTGACGAGGGAGATGCTATTTTGATTGACAAGCGGGTTAATGAATCGAGCCTGCTAGTGGATTTACTGCCGGTGAACTGTGGGTATCGCTGGAGTGTGGAAGCGTTTAGCAGCGACCGTATCAAAATTTCCGAAACGGCCGAACAGTTTGATTTTGTCGTTGCCGGCCTGGATGGTTCCTGCCAGCTGCTTATTCAAGAGCCAGCCGATGGGGCTGAGATTCGTGGGGATGGCATTGTTTTAGATTGGGAAGACAGCCCACTGGCGGCCAGTTACAAAATCTTGATGTGGAACGATGACGATCCCGATCGGACCAATGTGCTGGATTTTGAAGAAGTTAACGAATCCAGCTACCGTTTCGACTTCACGCTGGACCCGGCCCGCTACGTCTGGTCTGTCACCGCCTATGATGCCAGTGGTGACAAGATTGGCGGCACCGAGATTTACGATTTCACGGTACGGCCGTAAAAGAAGGTAATTGAGTAAATGGGTAATTATGTCAATTACCCATTTACTCAATTACACTTATCTCACCGTAATTTGCGTATACGCCGGGAACTGATTCCCGTCAAAATCCTCCACAATAAAGCCAACCACATATTCTCCGGCGGCGGCGTCCAAATCCACCCAGGTGAACGTTTGATCCGTGAAGGTGAGTGTGCCCGCTTCCTGCGTTTCGCTGCCAATCACGTTGCCGCTGTTGTCTAGATCTTGCCAGGTTTCTAGCACCGTGAACTGATCCCCCACCTGCGGAATGATTTCTCGTGGGCCACCGGTGCCATCTTCATTGTTAAAGCCAACCACCTGCTGCAAAACGCCGTCGCGGAACAACAGCCGGGCCACGCGCTGCGCACCGTCGCTGTAGGTGTAGAGGCCATCCACGGCATAAGTGGCTTCCTCAAACGTTGCGCCGTAGGTTTGCGGCTTAAAAAGCGTCACCACCTGGTTCGTGCCGTCACTGATGGCAAAGACGACTGGCTCCCATTCAAATTCCAGATCAAATGGCTCATCGGGCCACACGGGGTAGTACAGCCCATCCACTTCCTCAGTTTCGGCGCTTTCCAGGTAGTCGGAGTCGATGACCAGCAGGGAATTGGCGCTGGTGTCTACGAAGCCGACGAGCAGCTTGACGTAGCCAATGTTTTCGCCGGAAATTTCGGTGGTGAGCAGCACCGGCTCGCCGGGAGCGGCTTCATTGCTGGAAGCGGTGATGGGAGCGATGGTGATGTTGCCGGTGCCGGGGCCGCGTACGGCCGTTGTGGGAATAGCCGCTCCCACGTCGCCTGCGTTAAACGGTTGTCCTGTATAGTGAAAGGCTAAAAAGTCATCCCACAGGGAAGCGTTGGTGAAGGTATCGGCAACGGCCGTATACGACTGCGGTCCTGTAATCGGATTGCCATACAGTTGGGAGTTAGGGAAATAAATCGACACGCCCGTGGAGCCAGGTTTGTTTGGCCCGTGCTTTTCAGCAATCACCGCCTGGTTGATGGCCGCCAGGACTTCATTTACTGCCTGGTCCACGTCGCCATTGCTGCTGTTTTGCGCCAGCAGCTGAGCAAAGTGGCCTAAATCAATGTACGAAGGTGGCACATTGCTGCCAAACACGCTGGTAAACGATTGAGCGCGCGTGCGATTTTGGGCAATCATTTGCTGGTTGTCGTTGCTTAGGGACAGGCTCAGGTTGTTGATGCTGTCTACCAACGCTGGAATTTGCGAGAGGTCAACGGCCGTTAACGTGACATTTTGCTCCATCTGCTGTACCAGTTGCTGAGTGGAGACATTACTCGGTCCGCCAAACAGGCCAAATAGGCCGCCCAGCGGATTGCCGCCGCCCAAAAGGCCAGCACGCGCTTCGGGGTCCAAGATGCGTTGGTCGTCCCGAATGTAGCTGTCCACAATGAGACGGCCCAAATCGCCGCCGTTGATGCCTGGATTGGTTGCCAGTTGTTCTAAAAAGCCCGCGTAAGCCCAGCCCAGCGCTGGTTCCACTTCTTGCGAGGCCACGGCATAGCGGGCGTGGGGGGCTAATGCGGCAAAAATTTCCACGCCGCCCATCAGGCAGGCGTCCATGCCGATTAACTCAAACTGGTCGATGCCAGTTTGGGAGCGAATTTCGCCAAGGGCCTGATCGATTTCCATCAGGTAAAGGTCGTTGCCTAAAGCGGCCGTAATTGGCAGACTGTTATCGGTAGGGGTGCTGGGGTCAGGGTCCGACCAGCCGCCGGGCCAACCTGCGCCATGATCAGACATGATGAGGACGTATTTGTCGGCTGGATAGTTTTCTGCGGCCCATACCACAAAATCAACCAGTGTCTGGCTGTCCGCCATGTTCACTTCCCCTAAATCCTGGACGAGTTCGGAGTTGATGGTTTGCAGATCGTTGTCACGGGTGACGTAGTAGCGGCGGGCGCTGGTCCAGTTGCCATCCCCGGCAAAGCCGCTGCTGAAGCGGTCTAGCTGGGCCACAATTTGCACGTTGTCGTTAGAGCCAACTCGCTCGGCTTCGTTCAAATCCAGGAAGATGTCTTCCTCCAAAATTTTATCGTCGGCGTCCTGGTACAGCATGACGGTCCAGGTTTGGTCAGATGGGCCAGCGGCGGAAAGCGTGGGCAAGGGCTCGTTTGACTGAGTAGATTCGCTGCTGGTGTCGGTATCGGTGAAGACGGGCGCGGTATCGGTGCTGCCGTTATCATCGCCGCCGGTGAGCATAGAAAGAGGAATGCCAACTACGGCCAGGACAATGACGATGATAATCAGCATCAAGGGTGAGATTTTGCCACCGCCGGGCAAAGAGGTGCCGCCAGAAGGCCGGGGCTTGTAGCCTCCCCCGCCGCTGCTGCCGCCACTGCCACCACTGGGCCGAGACGGCCGTTTGCGTTGTGGCGCGTCAGCTCGGTCACGGGGGCTATTCTGGCTGGTTTTGCGGCGACGGTTTACCGTCACGCGGGGTTTGCTTTTGCCTTTGGCGAACAAGGGTTGGCCAAAATTGATCTCTTGTGATGGGGTGCCGGAGGCAAATACGGCCGTTGCCTGAAACGCGTTTCTTTTTCTTTCCAATAAATCCCAAAAATTCATAATCTTATTTCCTCTCCCTGGGTGTTTTTTGCCAAGGTGCCAGATCATAAAAGCATCTGGCAAACTGTCAACCGTTTAGAACCCCGCTGCGCGATTTGGTCACAGTAAGCTTTGTTTGTTACTTTGCCATTGTTCTTCCAGTAGAGAAAATAGTTCCAAATCATGGAAATGGCCGTCCCAATACCCTTTCCCCTCCAAAATTCCCTCCGATTGAAAACCGACCTTCAGCAATAAATTGGCCGAGGCGCGATTGGGGGGCATGACCCACGCCTCGATACGGCACAAGGCCAACTCGGTAAACCCATAGGTCACGGCCGCATTCACCGCCTCCGACATGATTCCTTTTTGCCAAAACGGCCGGGCCAATTCATAACCTAATTCCCCCATCTGTTTCTTTTTGTTAAGCGAATTAAAACCACAGCCGCCAATAATTTCATCATTGTCTTTGAGTGTGATGGCCCAACGAATGCCACGCCCTTGCCAGAAACGGCCGTGCCGCCGACGCAATAGTTGCCACGCCTCTTGCGGTTCGGTAAAGGTGTTCAGGTTGTAGTAGCGCGTCACCCGACTGTCGGAAAAAATGCGAAACAGCGCCATCTGATCCGCTTCATCCAGGCGAAACTCACGCAAAATGAGCCGTTCAGTTTCTAATTGGGGGAATGATAGAGCTAATTCCTTCACGCTTGTCTCCCAAGAAATGATGCAAAGATAACGCAGAAAAATTAGTTTGGCTACTTGAATTTGGTGCTTAAACAGGAATTTATACAAAGGTACGAAGGAAGGCAGAAACAAAGAAAACCCTTTGCCTCCTTGTGCCTTTGTATAAAAAATGGCGACATCAAGAATGCTTTGTTTAAGTTGGTGAACAATATAGCAACTGCGTATACTTTTGGTAGTTACAATAACCTCTTTCAGATGGAGTAAGAATGTGAACGAAATGCAGATTGTCCTCGATGGGACTGTGACGACACCGGCGGGTTTTACGGCCGTTGCCGTGGCTGCCGGTCTAAAAAAAGAAAACCAGCTCGATCTAGCCCTCGTTGTTGCCGACACCGATTGCAGCTGTGCTGCCATGTTTACCAAAAATCAGGTGGTGGCCGCGCCTGTGATTGTGGATCGAGAAACGTTGGCCGCCAACAACAGCCGCCTGCGCGCTGTGGTAATTAATTCCAAAAATGCCAACGCCTGCACGGGCAAACCCGGGCTGGCCAACGCCCGGGCCACCCAAAAAATGGCAGCCCAGGCGTTAGGCTGCGCGGCCAACCAGATTTTGGTGCTTTCCACCGGGGTGATTGGCGTGCAGCTGCCGATGGCTAAACTGGAAGCGGGCATTGTGGCCGGAGCCAAGGGACTTTCGCGGGAAAACGGCCGTCTGGCGGCCGAAGCGATCATGACGACGGATACGCATCCCAAGCACCTGGCAGTACAGGTTGATTTGCCCGGTGGATCGGTGACCATCGGTGGCATGGCCAAGGGGGCGGGCATGATTCATCCTAACATGGCCACGATGCTGGCCGTGTTGACAACGGATGCGGCGATCGAACCGGACGTGTTGGATGGCTTGCTAAAAACGGCCGTTAACCAAAGCTTCAACCGCATTTCTATCGACGGGGATACCAGCACCAACGATACAATTTTGCTTTTGGCCAATGGGGTGAGCGGAACGGCCGTAGCCGACCCCGACAGCATCGCCCAATTTGGCGCAGCGCTTAACCACCTCTGCACCGCCCTGGCTCAGCTAATTGTCCGGGATGGCGAGGGAGCCACCAAATTTGTAGAAATTCAGGTCACCGGAGCCAACAGCGAAGCCGAGGCCCACCAAATTGCCAACACCATTGCTACATCGCCGCTGGTGAAAACGGCCTTCGCGGGCAGCGACGCCAACTGGGGCCGCTTGCTGATGGCCGCTGGCCGCGCCGGGGTGCCGTTTGACCAAACAAAAATCAATCTGTGGATTGGCGTGCAGCAGCCAGACGAGCTGCAATTGGTGGCCAACGGCACGCCCACTGAATACCAGGAGGCGGCCGCTGCATCCGTTTTTGCCGAGCCAGAATTTAAGATTTTGTTGGATTTGGAGAGTGGGGGGGAGGAAACGGCCGTTGTCTGGACCACTGACCTCAGCCACGACTACGTCAGCATCAACGCCGACTACCGGACATGAACCGGATTGTGTTATTGTTATACCGAAAAGACACTGGCACCCTTGAACATTCTTGTTTGGAGAGTGGAGCAATGACATATTACGACCATAAAGATAGATTCCTTTTCGACGTGAAAGGACTCTCCTTAATTGGAAAAGGCTTATGGCCTGGCGATTTCGATAGCGTACATTCAATTTTGATGCAGTTCTCTGAGCGAAATGTTGATCAGAGGTTTGGCAATTACTTGTGTCGTTTTCGAATTGATGATAGGCAATTAATAACTACCAGAGCGGGCAATGAATGTTTGTGGTTGCTTGGAACATCTTGGACATCTGATTGTGATGTCCCTGTTCCTCTTACCGAAGTTATTGAAGATGGCAAAGCTTATCAAGTATACCCAGATAACCCTCACGGTAAGGTGATCGGAACGAAGATAGCAGCAGAGCTACGCCTGGAATTATGGCATGATGCGAACAACATCGATTCTACAGCAACAGAGAGCTATTTGAGCAAACTTTTCCAGACATTGGTTGATGATGGATTGCAACCTATTGGTAAGCAGAATGAATCAACGAAGAATCAAGTGGGAACCGAACAGCTTAGGAATACCACTTTACTTGGAACCAATTATCTTACCTTTAAGAGTTGGTTTGAATCCTATAGACGAAGTTCAGTAGATGGTCAAAGTTATGTAGTTGGGCTTGATTATGAGTTGGGGTTCTCATACCAGTTCCATCATTGCAGTATTGATATTGTGGTTGATGATACAGTCTTTGACCAAATAGAAATCACACCTCGCGTCAACATTAATCAGAATGCTACTGCTGAACAACATGAGGAATGGTTGATATACGTTCGACAGCATTTGTTTGCCATGGTGCATGCAGCTGCTAAACAATTCCCAATGTTTACTCGCCCTGAAACAGGTAAAGAGCACCAGCAAGAAAGCTCTCGAAAGTTGGATAGCGACCATTATGCTTATCCTGCTGAAAAACGCCGTGCCATTGTGAGACATTACCGACAGGAAAAAGAAGCTGGCAAAGTTAGTAAAAAAGATGCGTGGGCAGGAACCAATTACCAGATTAGTGGGAGGACATTAAGGAATTACGAAAAGGAATTTCCTGAAACCTAACATTTCCGTTTTGGGTAAAATTATTTCCGAACATTTCCCCACATTTCCACTTCGTTCTAATAGCCTATCTCTAATTATGAGATGGGCTATTTTTATTTTGACTAAAGGAAAAATGCCATGTGGATACAAATAATTTCACTGATTGTAAATGTACTACGACTATTGTTTGATGTTTATACCAAATGGTGGAAGAAACAAAACCCGTAGCCGCGCTTTCTTAGCGCGTTTTGTTGGTGCAGTAAGAAACTGCGGCTACAGGAGCTGCCTCACCTTGTCATGCTGAGCGCAGCGAAGCATCCCTCCGGAGCAGCAATCCCAATTGCTTTGCCCACGGGCAATGGTTCTGGCTGGCTAGATTTAGAGGGATTTTTCACTGCGCTGTGCTCCGTTCAAAATGACAATTATAGCCCCCCACGCTGGGTGAGATGCCGATTGGAGGGGAGATTGAAGAAAATCTCCAATCTCCAGTCTCCAATCCCCCAATTTAGTCGCGCTTGAACTTGGAGTAGTCCGGTGCAGCATAGCGGGTTTTGCCGCCGTTGCTCACGTCCATCATCGCCTGGACCTTCATTTGCAGGCCAAACAGATTGATGAAGCCCACTGCGTCCTTCTGATCATACACGTCTTCCTTGCCAAAGGTGGCAAAATCTTCACGGTACAGGCTGTTATCGCTGTGCCGCCCAATGACGATGACGTTCCCCTTGTACAGCTTAATCTTTACCCAACCGGTGATCGTTTTTTGTGTGTCAGTGATAAACGCCTGCATCGACTCGCGCAGCGTGTGGAACCACTTGCCAAAGTAGACCAGCTCGGCATATCTCACTGCCAGCTCTTCCTTGAAGTGGCTGGTGTCGCGGTCCAGGCAAAGCGATTCCAGCTCCCGATGAGCGGCGTACAAAATCGTACCCCCAGGGGTCTCATAGACGCCGTGAGATTTCATGCCCACCAGCCGATTTTCCACCAGATCGACCCGACCAACACCGTGTTTGGCTCCCAGGTCGTTTAGCTTGGCGATGAGGGCGGCGGGTGGCAGCTGGGCATCATTGACAGAAACCGGGACCCCTTCTTCAAAATGGACGGTGACAATTTCTGGCTCGTCGGGCGCTTTTTCGGGTGAAACGGTCCATTGGTACATGCTCTCTTCTGGCTCGTTGCTGGGGTCTTCCAAAATGCCGCCTTCATGCGACAAGTGCCACAAGTTGCTGTCCCGACTGTAGATCGATTTTTTAGTGTGGGTCACCGGCACGTTGTGCTTTTTGGCGTAGGCGATGGCGTCTTCGCGGGAGCGAATGTCCCACTCGCGCCAGGGGGCAATTACTTTCAGGGTGGGGTTGAGCGCCTTGTAGGTTAGCTCAAAGCGGACCTGATCGTTCCCTTTGCCAGTGGCCCCGTGGGCTACGGCATCGGCCCCTTCAGCTTCGGCGATGGCTACCTGCCATTTGGCAATGAGAGGTCGGGCAATTGAGGTGCCCAGCAGGTATTGCCGCTCGTAAATTGCCCCAGATTGCAGCATGGGGAAGAGGAAATCTTTGGCAAACTCATGGCGCAAATCTTCTACGTACACTTTGCTGGCTCCACTGGCCAAGGCTTTTTCTTTTAGACCTTGTAGTTCATCTTCACCCTGGCCGATGTTGGCGCAAAAGCAGATGACTTCACAGCCATAATTTTCGCGCAGCCAGGGCACGATGACGGAAGTGTCTAGACCGCCTGAGTAGGCGAGAACGGCTTTGTTGATGGTTGGTTTTGACATGGGTAAATCTCCTATTTGAATATGTTGTAATTGAATAACTGGGTAATTTTGTGGCTGGATGGGTTGTGGGGTGAGATGGAGGACAACGGCCGTTTCATCACAGTGCTCCAATAAGGGGCAAACGTGACAATCCCGCCATACCTTTTCCGGGAACAGCTCCCGACTGCTGATGGTGAAGCCCATTTTCTGGAAAAAGGGCACGGCCCGTGTCAGAGCAAACAGAATGGGTACTTGCTGGAGTTTGGCCTGAGCGATAATTGCTTTGACGATGCTGCGGCCCCAGCCCTGACCTTTTACCTTATCGGCCACGGCCAGCGAGCGTACTTCGGCCAGCGCCTGACTGTAGTAAAGCAGCGAGACGCAGGCAACCAGTTCGTCTTCGGCATCGATGCCCACCAGCCAGTCGGGCAGCGTGTCGTGAATGGATTGGGCGGTGCGGGGCAGCACATCACCGCGCCGCACGTGGTCGTTAAGCAGGGTGAGGATGTGGGGGATGTCTTGTGGGTGTGCGGGTCTGATGTTCATAGTTTTTTTGCCACAGAGAACACAGAGAATAAAGAGGGGAATCTCTATTTCCTCTGTGAACTCTGTGGCTAATGCTTTTAATCGTCTTTGATAAGTCGTTTGCCCAGGCTGATCACGTCGTCGATATGGTAGCCGAGGTGGCCATAGAATTGGATAACGGCCGTATTGCTGGTGCGCACCTGTAGATTAATCTTGGGACAGCCCAGGGCCAATAGTTTGGCCTCGATAACTTCCATCAGGGTGCGACCTACCCCATTGCCCTGGCAGTCGGGTGAAACGGCCAGGTAATTGAGCCAGCCACGATGCCCTTCGTAGCCGCCCATGACCGTGCCTACGACACGGCCGTCTAGTTCTGCCACCAAAAATAGTTCAGGATTGACCTGCATTTTGCGGGCAATATCTTTGTGTGGATCATTCCAGGGCACAATCAGGCCGCACGCTTCCCAGATGGCGACCACGGCGTCTCTGTCCTCCAGGCAGAAAGGGCGTATTTCTGGTTGTTTCATGACATCTCCTCCAAACAGGCAGCAATGGTGGAAACGGCCGTATCAATCTCTTCCCTGTTCACAATCAGCGGGGGAGCCAGCCGCAGTACCTCTTCCCCAGCGGTGAGGATGAGCACGCCTTTGGCTCTGGCTGCGGCCATGATGGGCGCGGCTGGCTGGTTCAGGGCCACGCCGACCAGCAATCCTTGGCCGCGCACCTCAACAATTTGCTCCAGCTCCAGCGTTTGCAGTCGGTACTTTAAATAGTCGCCATTTTCCTGCACGGCTTGCAAAAAGTTGAGCTGATTGACCTTGTCGAACACCACATTGGCGGCTGCACAGACCAGCGGTCCGGCCGCAAAAGTACTGCCATGATCACCCGGCTTGATCACCTCGGCTACCGCTTGGGTAACCAGCGTGGCACCGATGGGCAGACCACCTGCCAGCGGCTTTGCCAGCGTCATGATGTCTGGCGTGACATCAAATTGGCGGTAAGCCCACAGCAGGCCGGTCCGTCCCAAACCGCACTGCACCTCGTCAAAGACGAGCAGGGCATTGTGAGCATCGCAAGCTGCCCTTAGAGCATGCAAAAAGCCCGGTGTGGCCGGATTAACGCCGCCTTCTCCCTGAATCGGTTCGATGATGACAGCGCAGGTGTCATCGTCAATCGCTTCACGGGCGGCAGCCAAATCGTTAAATGGCACGAAGGTGACGCCGGGAACCAGCGGAGCAAACGGTGCGCGGTATTGCTCCTTGTAAGTGGCAGAGAGAGACCCCATCGTACGGCCGTGGAAGCCGCCACCGAAAGCAACAATGTTGGTTTTGCTGTCGTGTTTCATTTTGCCAACTTTGCGGGCAAATTTTAGGGCTGCTTCATTGGCCTCTGCGCCGGAATTGCAGAAGAAAACTTTGTCGGCGAAGGAATTTTCGACCAGTTTTTGGGCTAGTTGGGCTTGGGGTGCGCTGTGGAACAGGTTGCTGACGTGGGTGAGCTTGGCGGCTTGCTGGGAAACGGCCGTTACCCAATCTGGATCGCTGTGGCCCAATGCCGTTACGGCAATACCAGAGGTGAAATCGAGGTATTGATTGCCGTCGGTGTCGTATAGGTACATACCCTCACCGTGGCTAAAAACAATCTCCGGCCGATTGTATGTGTGCAAAACGTTGTTGGCTTCCGCCTCAATGATTTCTTGTTTATTCATAGGTTTGCTCCTTTAATGGGACGCTGATTTGCCTGATCTTCCTGATCATGGAAATCAGGAAAATCAGCGTTCTGTTTTCCCTCACTCCGTAATCGTTTGGGCGGTAAAGACTGTGCCGCTGTTGCTGAGCAAACCGGCCAGGTTGACGATTTGGGTTTGCTGCACGCCCTGGGCAATGGTAGCCAGGGCGGCGCGTACTTTGGGCACCATGCCATCGGTGATGATGCCGTCGCTGATGAGTGTTTCGGTTTGGCGAGGGGTAAGGTGGGGTAGGATACGGCCGTTCGCCAACACTCCCGGTACGTTAGACACAAAAGTCAACCGCTCCGCTTGCAGGGCCAGGGCCACGGCGCTGGCAGCATCGTCGGCGTTGACGTTGTACGTGTAGCCATCGACACCCAGTGAGAGCGGTGAGAGCACCACGGTCAACCCTAGATCGGTGAGCCGATGCAGCAGTTCTGTGCGCACCTGGCTGATTTCGCCAACGTAGCCGAGATCGGCCGTGGGGTGCTGTTTTTTCTGGCAGCGCAAAAGCCCGCCATCTACGCCGCTAAGTCCGATGGCATCGACCCCAGCGGCCAGCAGTGCCGTCACAATTTGTTTGTTGGTTTGGCCGCTCAGCGCCATTTGCACTACGCTGATCATTTCGCGGTCGGTGACGCGATGGCCGTCTACCTTGGTGGATTGCAGCCCGACTTTTTGCTCCAGAGCCACAATGGCCCGCCCGCCACCATGCACGATGATGTGAGGAACGGCCGTTCCCGCCACATAGGCTGCCAGTCCCGCCAAAAATCCGGGATTATCCAACTCGTTGCCGCCAATTTTTAATACTTGCATGTTGCACCTCAACAATTACCAAATTACAGAGCGTCATTGCGTAATTGGGTAATTCAGTAATTAGACTAGCCCCATTGTTTCCTCAATGCCAAAAACCACGTTCATGTTCTGCACTGCCTGCCCGGCGGCACCTTTTACCAAATTGTCGATGGCAGAGGTAATGATCAGAGTATTTCCCGCCATCGTTAACCCAATGACACATTTGTTGCTGTGAGTGACATGGGCCAGGCTGGCTAGCTCGCCTTCTGGCAGCAGACAGACGAACGGTTCGTCGGCGTATAGTTTGCTGAAATACGGCCGTACCTCATCCAGCGCTACTGGCTCGGAAAAGTTGACATAAATGGTAGACAATATGCCCCGTTCCACCGGCAGCAGGTGCGGCGAAAAAATAAGCTCGGGTGCATCTTGGTGGAACCAGCCCATCACCTGCTCGATTTCGGGCAGGTGGCGGTGGCTGCGGCCGATTTTGTAGGGGGCAAAGTTATTGTGTACCTGGATGAAATGGGTGCCTGGCTTGGGCGTCCGGCCTGCGCCAGAAGTGCCGGATTTAGAATCGGCGATGATGGGGCCGGTGATGGGGAGGTTGGCGGTGAGCAAAGGTCGTAATGGCAGTAAAATGCTGGTGGGGTAGCAGCCGGGCGTAGCCACCAATTTGACCCCCGGCAGTTGGTCACGGGCGAATTCGGTCAGGCCGTAGACGGCGTTTGCCAGCAGGTGGGGCGCGGGATGGGCTTTGTCATACCAACTGGCGTACGTGTCAGCATCTTTCAGCCGGAAGTCGGCGCTGAGGTCAATGACAGTTACCCCAGCAGCCAGGGCGAGTACGGCCGTTTCTGCCGCTGCCGCATGAGGCAGGCACAAAAAAACCACATCTACCGCGTCCAACGGAGCTTCTTCCCCTAGAACGAGCGGCAGATGTGGCGCTTGCGGGTACACATCTGACAAATGCTGCCCGGCAAACGATTGCGACGTGGCAAAAGCCACATTCACTTGCGGATGCTGCTGCAAAATCTTTACCAATTCGTAGCCGGTATACCCAGTCGCCCCAAAAATTCCTGCTTTAATCATCATGATCTCCGTTTTCGTAGGTGCGACGCACTTCAAAAGTGCGTCGCACCTTGGCAAAAAAAAACCGCCAGACTCTCGTGAAGTCTGGCGGTTCAGGTTGCGTTTGTCTTCTTAAAGTGACTCAGGCAAGCTCAAATACCAGACTATGTATCTGGCGACGGCGGCGAATAAAAAGAGCTGCTTGTGAGTCAATAAATGTTTTCATCGTGGCAGAAATTTAGCAGATAAATTCCAGCTGTCAACCAAAATTTCAAAATTAGGTAATTTTGGCTAGATTCAGTCTGGATTCCTGTATTATTTGCCCAAATATTTGAAGATGGAACCGATTGCAACCGGGCGGGGTATCGTAAATAGAGATCTTGCGGTGAAAAAGGGGACGCTGATGAAACGGTTTATTTTTTATGCATTCATCTTCTTTGTATTGGGTTTAGGTGGTTGTACCGGTGGTGGATCGGAAACGGCCGTTTCCGAAGCAAATCCCACCCCCGCGACCATGCCAACCGCTGCGCCCACAGACACCCCCGAAATGACTGGTGCCGAAAACTGCCCTACCACCCAACCACCAGAGTCCCCCTTCGTTCCGCCAGAGCCTTACCCTGAAACGGCTCCAAGCGGTGGTTTTTGGTATGGTACCAATGAGCTGTGGACTGACTTAAGAACCGGGGGTATCTGGTACGGCCTGCCCAAAACCGATACCGGGTATGGGAATAAAATTGCCCTGTGGCATGAAGGCTACAGTCAGACAGAAGAGCCTCAGCCCGAGATTACCCTTTCTGCACAGCAGCTAGATGGTGAGGCCGCGGTGGAGCCAATCGTTTATGGCACCAATGCTTATCATCCAGACTACGGGCAATTCATGATGACCGGCATTACCCTGCCCGCGCTGGGTTGCTGGGAAATCAGTGCTGAATACAAAGAAGCCACCCTCAGTTTTATCGTTTGGGTGGCTCCGTAACTATTCAGCCATTTAATCACTCACAACGATTGGTAAAAATAGTTTATTTTCACTTAGTGAAAAGATTAAGTTAGCTTCGTTGTTAACCATTATTGACTCGGAGTAATCACCAGACACTGTAGCTTGGCTGCTTAAAGAACCAGAAAAATCTTCAACGATGGCCTGAATAATAATTTCATACTCATCGCCGATAAATGCTTCAGAAAAACTACATGAAACAACGTCACCTAATTGATTACATAGACCATTATTGGCTGTAACTGATAGGATGTTAATTTCAGTAGATAATGTGATAGTAACATCCACATTTGGCACCATATGAACGCCGAAATTTTTGATTGTTGTGGTAAATGTGAAAGGCTTATTACGGTCAATGGAAAAATTATCTGTTGCGTGTGAGATAGCCAAATCGGCTAAAGTACTCATGACCCAGGGTTCAGAATCGTATTCTTTGTCGTGAGCATAAAAAACAATGTTGTTGCCGAGTTCTGCAAAATACATTGGACCGGAGGAACCTACACCTGGATAAATATCTTGGATACGGCGAGTGCCAGTGATCGTGCCATCACTCACCCAGGGCTCGAAACCATCTGTACCGTTTGTTGCACTAAAGAACAAGAGATCGTTAATGACGGTAAGTTTCCGAGGTAGGCTTCCGCTTTCCCCAGGATAAATATCCATGACCAGTTTTGTTCCTTCAGCCGTGCCATTAGTTTCCCACAGTTCATATCCACTAATGCCTTCATTAGCAACAAAAAACACGCGGTTGTCAAATAGGACAAAATTGTGCGGAAAACTTCCTTCGGTGCCGGGCCAGATGTCAGCTAAAAGCATGGTTCCAGCGACAGTGCCATCACTGACCCACAATTCTGTGCCATGAATACCATCATTCCCGGGGAAAACGATTCCATTTGAATAGGCTTGAAGTTGAGAAGTGTAATCAAGGAATTGATCCGTGTTAGTAAAAGTACCGTGCAGTCGGATTGTACCTTCTTCTGTGCCATCGCTGGCCCAAAGCCCTCGAGTTATTTCGTTGTCATTAGCTATAAAAAAGAGACGATCATTGGAAACAGTTAAACTTGATGGAAGTGACCTTGAGCTAGGATGAATATCCTTTACCATAAATGTTCCGGCTTCTGTACCATCTGAGCGCCATAGCTCCATGTTTAAGTTGCTCCCAGCTGCTGCAAAATAAAGAAGGCCGTGAAATTCAACTAAATTGTTGGGAGAACCTGGGCTTGTGCCTGGATAAATATCTTTAACCAAGCTGGTTCCTAGCAATGTGCCGTCACTTTTCCATAATTCAACGCCTGTTGCCGAAGTGCCTGCTGCAAAATAAAGCGTATCTGTTAGAACGAACAGGTTGTCTGGCGTGTCTCCGCTAGTTGAAATAACTGTGGTGTTTGTGATAGAACCATCACTACGCCATAACCGATTTGCATAAGTAGGATGGTTGGCAGCAAAATAGAGAGAATTCCCCATGATTGTTAATTCGCTTGGATAAGAACCAAATTCACCTGGATAAAGATCCCCAACCAGATGTGTTCCCGTAATTGTGGCGTCTGTCACCCATAATTCACCAACAAGCGAATCTGAATTTGCGGGGAAGTATAGCTGTTCATTGAGATTGACAAATCCTTGAGTTAAAAATGAGTTTGTCTCGTAAGCGACATCAACTAACAGGTGTGTTCCTAATTCTGTGCCATCACTAACCCAAGGTTCTTCTCCGTATGTCAGTGTATTGGCTGAAAAGAGGAGTTTTCCGTTGATTTCTGTAAGGCTTGTGGGATAGGATGAGTTTGAGCCTTCATAAATATCTTTGACGAGAATGGTACCATTCAAGGTGCCATCGGTTTGCCAAAGTTCACGTCCGTAGGTAGCATCTTGTGCTGTGAAGAATAGTTTGCCAGCGACTTGTGTTAGTTCTCGTGGAGAGGAATCTTGAGAGCCACTCCAAATATCTTTTACTAAAACTGTACCAATGGTTGTACCGTCACTTTTCCATAGCTCTTTGCCAACAGCAGAGCTGCCCTCAGCGACGAAGTAAAATTCGTTATTAACAGGAACTAGTTCGGCAGGGTATCCGGTGATAGAAGAATTGGCATTACCATTTATATTAGCTACCATTTCAGTGCCTAGAGCTGTCCCATCACTTTTCCACAGCTCATTGCCATTTGTGCCGTCGTCAGCCACAAAGTAAAGAGTGTTATTTAATGTTAAAAAAGAACGTGGTTCGCTTGAATCAGGCCCACCGTTTATGTCGATCAGTCGATTTGTACCACCAGCAGTGCCGTCACTTTCCCATAGCTCAAAACCACTGGTGCCATCGTTTGCTTGAAAATATAGTTTATTGTTGAGTGTGGCTAATACAAAGGAGTAAGAATTAAACGCGTCGCCGGAAGGGTTGATGTTAGCTACCATCAAAGTTCCATCTTCTGTTCCATCACTGCGCCAAAGTTCTGTACCGTTTGTTCCGTCATCAGCCAAGAAATATAGCGTATTATCAATGACGGTGAGGTTTTGGGGGTAAGCATGTCCTTGGTCAGGAATATTTGGATCAAGAGGAAGCGGATTGATATCTTTAACTAATACCGTTCCGGTAACTGTTCCATCACTGCGCCAAAGTTCTGTACCATGAATGGCATCATTTGCACTGAAGTAAAGTAGGCCATTCAAAGGTGTTAGATAATACGGGTTGGAACCGCCGGTGGAGTAAATATCGAAGGGATTAAAAGATGTTTTATTGATATTAGCTACAAGTTTGGTTCCAGATACTGTGCCATCACTCTTCCATAATTCATTGCCAGTACTACCATCATTGAATGTAAAAAAAATTGTGCCATTAACATTGGTTAAATTGGCATTAAAAGGATAGGCTAGATAGCCTTGCAGATCTCCTTTCAGTACGGCCGTTCCTCCCGGTGTTCCGTCGGTCTTTATGATTGATCCACCACTTTGTTCATAATAGCCAGTGAAATAGATATCGGTGCCTATGGAAAGAAATCCATAGGGCAATGATGAGGCTGCATATTTTTCTGATGTTTCTATGTCTTTAATTAAATGGGCAGGTTTACTTGTAGTGGCATTGGCAAATTGCACATCTCTGGTGAGTGTATGAGCAGCGGATTTTGCCAGGAGAACAATTGCAAATGGAAGCTGCAAAGAAAGAAGTGTAATCAGGAAAACGGTAGCGACTTTTTTTGATAACATGAATTACTCCCCTCGAATGTATGTTGAAATGGAAATGGCACATTTTGCAAAACACAACCCAACTAAATTGTATTCAACTCACCTACATTTAGCAAAAGGTGTGAGAGATTTCACAGATGATACAGTTCATAAGATGTAGGCTTTTAAAAGTACGGCCGTATTCAATTTGAATACGGCCGTTTAACGTGTGATGTTACTCTCCTGCGTTTTGAAACTCAATCGCATCCTCAGGGGCAACGGGGGGGAGGCTTTGCAGGTAAACCCATATAGCGTGCAGTTCGTCATCTGTTAGCTGACCGATGGCCAGCCAGGGCATCAGGGACTGGGGAATGAAAGTGCCATCGGGCACTTCCCCTTCGCGCATGGCGGTAAAGAAATCTTCCTCGGTCCAGTCACCCAGATTGTAAGGCGTGATGTTGGGCGATGGCACCCTGAGGCGTTCCAGCAGAGGCACCCCCGCAAAATCATCACCATGGCAGCTTTTGCAGGGTAAGGACAGGTAGGCACCGTAAGCCAGCGTGTCGCTGGGATCTGGCCCTACCGGGATTTCTTTTACGGCTTCATGGTCAATCATTTTGACGGCCGGTAACCCTTGCGGATTTTCCAGTACAAATTGCCAGAAAAGGGGACCAGTACGGCCGTTTGGCGGTCCAGGTTCTTCTGACGGGGGCAGCGTTTTTAAATAAGCAATAATGTCGCCCAGGTCCTGCTCATTTAAATCATCATAGAAGTTAGATGGCATATAATAAAGCGGTTTGTTATCTTGCCCTAAGCCGTGACGGATCGCCCGGATGTAATCCTCATCCGTGTAGTTCTCAAGGCCATTTTCGCCTGGGGTCAGGTTGGTCGGGCCAAACGTACCGGCCAGCCAATGATCTGCCCACAACAGGCCGCCTAGATCTTTGCCGTGGCATTCAGTGCAGCGCACAATGTTTACCAGAATCTTCCCCCGTTCAATGCTGGCCTGGTCGGTAGGGATTTCCAGAGTGGCTACCTCGACTTCCATGGTTTGGTTTGCCTGGGTGACCCAGTAAATGTAATAACCCAACAAACCAATGAGGGCAATGCCAAGGATGCCTCCCAACAAGATACCCAGCCATTTCAGAAACTTGTTCATAACCTTCTTTATCTCCTTCTCAATAATTGTTCAGTATGAGTGTCATTCCCGCAAAGGCGGGAGTGACAAGTAAAGCTCTCGTTTATTCGTGTTATTTGTCTATTTGAGTCATTCGTGATTTTGCTAAAGTGCCCAGCACAGACCGGCCTCCTCTATGCGACATAGGCGTTTTTGGCAATCATGATTTGCTGCATTTGGTGACTGCCTTCGATGATCTCCATCACCTTGGCGTCGCGCAGGAAGCGCTGCACGGGATAGTCGCTGCTGCACCCGTTGGCCCCGTGGATTTGCACGGCGTCGGTGGCGACTTCCATCGCCGTTTTAGAAGCAAAATATTTGGCGATAAGGATGTCGTTGGTCGCGTTGGCCTGTTGATTTTCCAGGGTGTAACCAGCCTGCAAGCAAAGCAGACGGGCTGCTTTGACGTGGGTAATCATGTTGGTCACCATTTGCTGGATAAGCTGAAAGTTGCGCAGAGGCTCACCAAACTGCTCACGAACCTGCGTGTAATCCAGACTGGCCTCCAGGCAGGCTTGGCCGATGCCCACGCTGCCCCAGGCTACTGAATAACGGCCAATGTCCAAAGCAGACATCGCCACCGCCATAATGCCAAAACCAAGACCGGCCAGCATATTGCTGGTAGGAATGCGACAATCTTTTAGCTCCAACTCGGCCAGCATGGCCCCTTTGGTACCCATCATGCCACGAATGGGGTGGATGGTGAGCCCGGGCGTTTCTTTTTCTACCAGCATGGCAATGGCTTTGCCATCTTGTCGGGCAAAGAGCAGGAAGAGATCGGCGATCTGGCCAAAGGTGATCCATTTTTTACGGCCGTTCAGTACCAACTCATTTCCATCGGGAAGGGCCGTTGTCTCGATGTAGCCCGCATTGCTGCCAATGTTTGGCTCACTCAGGGCAAACGCGCCGATCTTTTCCCCACTGGCCAGCAATGGCAGCCACTTTTTTTGCTGTTCCTTTTTCCCCCACCGCTTGAGGGCAAAGGTCACCATGCTGTGGACAGTGATCAGGCTGCGGGTGGACGAACAGGCATTGCCCAGTTCTTCATTAAGCAGGCCAAACGAGATCAAGTCGAGCGGCTTGCCGCCGTGCTCCTCAGGAACCAGGGCACCTAAGAAGCCCATGTCGGCCATTTTTTGCCCGAGTTCAAAGGGAAACGTCTCTGTTTCATCAATTTGTTGAGCCAGTGACGCTACCTCATTTTGGGCAAACTGTCGGTAGAAATGTTGGTTATCTTGCTGTTCTGTTGTGTATTCGATGTGCATTCATTTACCTTTTCTAATAGTTGATGAGCTGCGTCCCATTTTTAATGTCTTGGAGTTGGCGATTGAGTAAATAGAGTACGGTACTGATTAATTTGGGCTGCAAATCGTAAAGAAAAAAATGGTCGCCAGGGAAGGTGAACATTTCCAGCGCGTGTGTGCTTTGCTGCTGCCACGCTTTTAGATCAGCTTCATTTGTTTTGTCATCCGTGACCCCATCTAAAACGGTGATGGGGCAATGGAGCGGGTCGTTTTCTTGGTAACTGTACGTTTCTACCAGCTGGAAGTCGGCCCGGACGATGGGCAGTACCAGGGCGCGCAGTTCCGCATCTTTTAGCACGGCTTCTGGTGTGCCGTTTAATTCTTGCAGGGCGGCCATAAAGTCTGCCTCTGGCAAATGGTGGATGTGCCGATCTGCATAAGGAATGTGTGGGGCGTTGTAGCCAGAAACGAGCATTCGTTGGGGAGTAGGCAGACTGTGCTGCTGCAACTGCCGCGTCAGCTCAAAGGCGAGCAGTGCCCCCATGCTGTGCCCCCAAAAGACAAAAGGCAGATCAAGGTAAGGCTGCAAAACTTCGGCCAATGTGTCCACCAAAACAGGCACCTGATGATGTAATGGCTCGCGCAGGCGCGTTTCTCGTCCGGGCAGTTGGATGGCGTAGCTGGTGATCTCGGCGGGTAAAACGCGGCTCCATGGGTAGAAGGCCGATGCCCCACCACCAGCATGAGGGAAAAAGAAGAGGTTGAGACGGCCGTTTCCTCCCCTAGAAAACGGCATTAACCACGGTGTTGTCATCTTTTCTTTTATCATGCTTATCCTCTTGCGTTTGTTTTGTTTGGCAGCTGTTGTTGCAATACGTCAGCGATACATTTGACTGTCTTCGGCTCCTGCAACAGCGAGAAATGTGTGCCGGGCAGCACTTCCACCGACCGTTTACGCAAATATTTCTTCCAGCCCAGCCATTTGTTTCGCACCGATTTGGCGCTGGTTTTGGCCGCAACTAACTGAACCGGCAATCTGTACTTTTGCGGCCGATAGGCTTGCATAGCGGCATAGTTAGCTTGGAAGACGGCAAACTGATGCTGCAAATCCTGGAAGGTTAAGCCTGTGGGTAAATTGCCGGTGGCCTGTAGCTGTGGCCACAAATGGCGCAGCTGGGCGTCCAGGCTGGCTTCATCGGGCAGCAGCGTGGGCTGGACTGACGGTGTGAGGTAGCCGGTGTCCTGGGCAAACCATTGCAGCAGGGTGGTCTCGTTGGTCTCAGCGGCGCTGCTGCCGGGGGCAAAACTGTCGATGAGCGTGAGTGAACCGACGGGATTGCCTGTGGCCTCTAGCTGCTGGGCCATTTCCATGGCCACGATGCCCCCCATCGACCAACCTAGCAGGTGGTACGGTTGGGCGATCTCTGCTTCTCGCAGCGCCTGCAAGTAGGTGGTGGCCATTGCTTCAATCTCTGTTTGGGCAGGCGTGTCTGGCAGCAGGCCAACGGATTGCAGGCCATAAACTGGCTGTTCTGCTGGCAGGGCATTGACCAGCTTCAGATAAGGCAGTACCTGACCGCTGCCGGGATGGATGACAACGAGTGGCTCTTGCGCTGGATCGCCTGCGCGCAATGGCACAATGGGACTTAGCGGTGATTCGGCCGTGGGATTGCTGATGAAGTTGGCCAGGGCGGCGATGGTACCTTCCTGGAAGAGGCGAGGAAGCGGGACTTTTACGGCCGTTTCCTTATGCATCGCTGCCACCAAACGAAGTGCCAGCAGGGAATGTCCACCCAGCTCAAAGAAGTTATCGTGGATGCCAATGGGCGAAACGCCAATCACCGCTTCCCAGATTTGTACCAGCTGCTTTTGCAGCTCGGTTTCGGCAGCGACAAATGGGGTGGAGCGTACCACTTCTACCTTGTCGGGGACAGGGAGGGCGCGCCGGTTGATCTTGCCGCTGGGCGTCAGGGGGAACTGCTCTAACTGCATGAAGTGGGCTGGAACCATGTAGGCGGGCAGCCGCTCCCGCAGCGCCACATGAAGCGCAGTGATCACATCCTCTTCACTCGTTTTAATGTAGGCAATGAGCTGATGGGGGCCTTCGTCTGGCTTGTACGCTTGCACCACCGCTTGCTGCACCGTTGGCTGCTCGTTGAGCACCGTTTCAATCTCGCCCAGTTCCACGCGATGCCCGCGAATCTTCACCTGGAAGTCGTTACGGCCGATGTATTGGATGTTGCCATCGGGCAGATAGCGGGCCAGGTCGCCGGTTTTGTAGAGACGGGAAGATGTGACAAGGTGACGGCGTTCTACGAACGCTGGTGACAAGGTGACCGGGTGATCTGTCACCTTGTCACCTTGTCGCCTTGTCACCGTGTCAAACGGATTTGGAATAAACCGTTCCTCAGTCAGTTCCGGTTGATTAAAATAGCCCAGCGCCAGATTACGCCCGCCGATGTACAGTTCGCCCGGTACGCCAATGGGCACGGGCTTCATGTTGCTGTCCAGTAAATGAATTTGTGTGTTGTCTATTGGTGTGCCGATGGGTGGCAGGTCAGGCCATTGCTGTGGATCGGGGCCGAGCGTGTATTGCGTCACCACGTGGCTTTCGCTGGGACCATAATGGTTGTGGAAGGCGCAACCTGGCAATTGGGTGAAAAATTCACGAATGGCTGGGGTCGAGAGCAACGCCTCACCCGCAGTAATGACTTCTTGCAGGGTATGGGGATAAGATTGCTGCCACTGGGCTGCTTCGGCCAGATTTTGCAGGGCCACAAAGGGCAGGAAGAGCCGCTCGATTTGCTGCTCTTGAAGATAAGCCAGCAGCTGCTCGCCGTCGCGGCGCACGTCGTCGGCGATGAGGACCAGGGTGCCGCCATCTTGCCAGGTGGTAAACATCTCTTGGAAGTGGACGTCGAAGCTGAGTGAGGTGAATTGCAGCGTACGGGCGGGCCGCTGTAAGCTGGTGGCCCGCTGCTGCCAGGCCAGTACATTGTTTAAGGCGCGATGCGGCAGGGTAACGCCTTTGGGCTGACCGGTGGAGCCAGAGGTGAAGATGATGTAGGCGGGCTGTTCGGGGTTGATAACGGCCGTTACCCGCTCCTCACTATATCCAGCCAAATCCAACGCATCCACATTGTGGCAGGCGATGCTAAGGGCCTCATGTGCTACGCTGGAATGCGTCAACAGGAGCTTTGCCTCTGCTTGCTGCATCATTGTTTGCAGGCGGTCGGTGGGGTAATTGGGATCGAGCGGCACGTACCCGGCTCCGGCTTTGAGCGTGGCCAAAACGGCCGTAATCATGGCCAACGAACGCGGCAGCAAAATGCCCACGCGGTCACCGGGCTGCACGCCCTGTGCTTGCAAGAAATGGGCCAGTTGGTTGGCCTTTGCTTCTAGCTGGGCGTAGGTGAGCTGGTCGTTGCCAAACTCGACGGCAACGGCCGTTGGCGTTTCCTCGGCTTTCGTCTCAAAGCGGTGGTGGATGAGCTGATCTGGGTTGATGGGGACGGCCGTATCGTTCCATGCCTCAATTTGCTTTTGCTCTTGCGGCGTTAGTAAGTGGGCCTGGGCAATGGGCTTGTCTGGCTCAGACACCATCGCGATGATCATTTGCTGGAAGTGCTCAGCCATGCGCTGGATGGTGCTGGGGTTAAACAGGTCGGTGTTGTATTCAAAGGAGGCGGTGAAGTTTACGGCCGTTTCTTGCAGCTCTAGCAGCAAATCAAACTTGGCTGTTTTTGTGCCCTCACCCAACTGATTCAACTGGATAGGCAGATTGCCGGGCAGTTGCCCCGCGTCGCCCAGGTTTTGCAGCACAAACATCACCTGGAACAACGGATGACGGCTGGGGTCACGGTCTGGCAGCAGCGCCTGCACCAGGTTTTCAAACGGGAATTCTTGATGTGCCTGGGCCGCCACCATCGTGCTGCGGACCTGTTGCAGCAGCTCTTGCCAGGTCATCGTCTCTTCCATCTGGGCGCGCAACGCTACCGTGTTCAGGAAAAAGCCGATGATATTTTTCAGGTCAGGATGGTCGCGATTGGCAATGGGGGTGCCCACCACAATATCATCCTGGTTCGAGTAACGGTACAGCAGGCCGTAAAACGCCGTGAGCAGGCTCATGAAGAGCGTTGCCCCATTCGTTTGGGTCCACCGCTTTACCTGCTTAGCCAGCGCTGGCGGCAGGGTGAATTCATAAATATCGCCGTTGGATGTCTGTGTTTGCGGGCGCGGTTTGTCGGTGGGCAGGGCCAACGATGTGGGCGCATGGGCTAGATGGTCGCGCCAGAAGGCCAGCTGCTCGTCCAAGACCTGCGGCGTTAGCCGTGCTTGCTGCCAAAGCGTAAAGTCGGCGTACTGTACGTCGCTGTCTGGCAATGGAGGCAGCAGACCGGTGGTTTTGTGCAGGTAATGGGCGATCACTTCGCGCAGGAACAGGCTGGTTGACCAGGCGTCGAAGGCGATGTGGTGAATGGTGAATAGCAGTTGGTGCTGCATTTGGTCCAGTCGCAGGATGTGAATGCGGTAGATGGGACCGTTTTGCAGATCAAAGGGCATCTGGGCGCTTTGTTGGCGCAGCTGCTGGGCCTGGGTTGCTTTTTCGGCTGCGGGTAGGTTGGTTAGATCGGTAATGGGGAGAGAAACGGCCGTATACGCCTCAATCTTCTGGTATGGCATCTCCTCTTCCGTGAGTGGGTAGCGCGTGCGCAAACTTTCGTGCCGTTGCAGCAGTTGGTTGAAGCTGTACTCTAACGCCTCAAGGTCCAGCGGTCCCTCGATTTCCAGGTGAATCGGCACATTGTAGCTAACGTTGGCTTGTGGGTTCATCTCGCTGATGAACCAGAGCCGCTGCTGGGCAAAAGAGAGCGGCAGTGGACCCTCTGCTGTTCTTTGGGGAATGCGTTCCAGATTGGCCAGCTCGCTTACCTTTTCTAATTCGTGGGCCAGCTCGGCAATGGTGGGGGCGTCGAACAGCAGGCGCAGCGGCAGTTCCTTACCCATTTGCTGGCGTAAGGCAGTCATGAGCTGCACAGCCAGCAGGGAGTGACCACCCAGCGAGAAGAAGTTGTCGTGGATGCCAATCTCATCCATTTGCAGCAGATTTTCCCACAGGGCCACCAGCCGTTTTTCCAGCGGCGTGCGGGGCGGTGCGTAGGCCGTTTCGCGGCTAATCGCTTCCAGATCGGGCGCGGGCAGGGCGTTGCGGTCGATCTTGTCGTTGGGCGTGCGGGGCATTTGCGCGAGTTGAATCCAAACGGCGGGAACCATGTAGTTGGGCAAGTCGTTGTGCAACCCATCGCGCAATGTTTGCTGTGTGGCTGTGGCTTCTGCTTCAAGTTCGTAGTAAGCAACCAGGGTGATTTGGCCGTCGGCAGCGGTGTGGGGCATGACAACGCCTGCTGCCACGCCGGGCTGGGCCAGCAGCCGGGACTCTATTTCGCCCAGCTCAATACGGAAGCCGCGTACTTTAAGTTGGAAGTCGGTACGGCCGTTAAACAGAAGATTCCCATCAGGCAAATAATGAACCAAATCGCCGGTGCGGTACAGGCGGGCTTCGGGATCATTGGAAAACGGGTTGGGCACAAAGTTTTCGGCCGTGAGGTCCGGGCGATTCAGGTAGCCATGCGCCAATCCTTTACCCCCAATGTACAGTTCACCAGCCACGCCAATGGGCACGGGCTGCATCTCTTCATCCAGTACATACAGCTCGGTGTTGAGCAAGGCTTTGCCCAGCGGGGCGATGCCCTTGCGCTGGCTGTCGGCAGAAATGGGGTAAGCGGTGACGCAGACGGTGGCTTCTGTAGGACCATAGGCGTTGATGATAGCAGCCTGGGGCAGCTGTTTTTGAATCTGAACCAGGGTTTGCTCGGCCAGCGGCTCGACGCCAACCAGCAAGCGCCGCATGGCGGGGTAGGCATTGCCTTCTTTGAGCCAGGCGGCAAATGGTTCCACCATAAACGGCGGCAGGTAGAAGGAGGCGACTTGCTGCGCGGACAACCAGGTGAACAAGGCTACCGCGTCCATGCGCATGTCGGCAGGTACAATTTGGAGGGTGCCGCCGCTAACCAGTGCAGCGAAAATCTCATAGACGGCAACGTCGAAGTTGAGGCTGGTCCACAGGGCGTTGTTGGCCTGCGGGGCCAGTTCGCCCCATTGGTCAAATGAGCGCAGCAGGTTGAAGACACCGGTATGGCCACAAACGACGCCTTTGGGTGTACCCGTCGAACCAGAGGTGTAAATGATGTAGGCTGGGTCCGTGGGCACATAGGCCAGATCAAGGTTGGCTGCATCTTGCTTGTTTAGCTGTGGCTGGATGGCGCTCCAACGCCAAATGGCACAGCGACCGGTATCCAAATGATCCAGGTTGGAATCGGTGAGGATGACGGGGGTGGCGGTGTCATCCAGCATAAATTGGAGGCGCTGGTCGGGGTAGGCGGGGTCGAACGGCACGTAGGCGGCACGCGCTTTGTGGCAGGCCACAATGCTTACCATGGCCGGTACGCTGGCCCCCATGTGAATGCCCACGGCATTGCCAGGCTGCACGCCCTGGCTGATGAGCAGGCGGGCCAGCTGGTTGGCGTGCTGGTTGAGTTGGGCATAGGTGAGGCTGATGTGTTGGTCGGAAACGGCCGTAACCTCTGGTTGTCTTTTCGCCCATTCTTCAATTTGTTGTGACAAACTGATTTGCGGAATCGTTGAATCAACCTTACCTTGCCATTCGCGCAGCAAGGTTTGCTTTTCGGCCGGGGGCAGAAGGGGCAGTTTGGTCACGGCCAAATCGGGCTGCTGCACAATGGCATGGAGCAGCGTCTCAAAATGCTGGTGTAGCCGAGCAATGGTTTCTGGCCAGAAGAGGTCGGTGCTGTATTCCCAGGTACAGTGCAAACCATTGTTGGTTTCCGTCATGATCAGCGTCAGGTCGTATTTGGCTGTTTGGCTGTCGGCTTCCAGCGGTGTCAGAGACAAACCGTCTAGCTGTGGCAGCGCGGTGTCGTTGTTTTGCAGGGCAAATGAGACCTGGAAGATGGGCGAGTGGCTGGTGTCGCGCTCTGGCTGCAAAAGGTTTACCACCTGCTCAAAAGGAATGTCCTGATGGTTGTAAGCATCCAATGCCGTTTGCCGTACTTTTTCTAATAGAGAGGAGAACGTTTCGTCATCGCTAATTTGGGTGCGCAGGGGCAGCATGTTGACAAAAAAGCCGATGATGTTTTCAATGTCGGGATGGTTGCGGTTGGCAATCGGCGTACCAACAACGATGTCGTTTTGCTGGGTGTAGCGCATAAGCAAAATGTTGTAAGCCGCGATGAGGGTCATGAACAGTGTGCTTTTATGCGTCTGGCTGAACTTGGTTAGCGCGGGCGTTAGCTGCTGAGGCAGCAGTTGGTTGTGGAAGCCACCTCTGGTGCTTTGCATTTTGGGACGCGGCAAATCGGTGGGCAGGCTGAGCACGGCGGGGGCGTCTGCCAGGTGATTTTGCCAGAAGGTGAGTTGTTCTTCCAGGACGTCACCTTGCAGCCAGCTTTGCTGCCAGGCGGCAAAGTCAGCGTACTGCACGCGCAGCTCTGGCAAGTTCAGGGGGAATCCTTTCACCTGAGAAACATAGAGGCTGACAAACTCGCGCACAAAGATGCCCATCGACCAGCCATCGGTGATGATGTGGTGCATAACGACGACGAGGATATGCTGATCGTCGGCCAGGCGCAGGTGGGCAATGCGGACCAGGGGGCCGGTGCTGAGCGAAAACGGCCGTCCCGCTTCCTCGCGTATCCATTCCTCCACTTTTTCTTCTTGCACACCTTCAGGCAGCGTAGAAAAATCAACTTGCTCCATGGGTAGATGGGTGTCGTCGGCAATGTGCTGATGGGGTTGGCCGTCTTCGCCATAATGAAAGGTGGTGCGCAGGGAGGCGTGACGGGTAAACATGGTGTTTACGGCCGTTTGCAGCGCAGTTGTGTCTAAACGGCCGTCTATCTTAAAGGCCATGGGAATGTTGAAGGTGGCTTTGTTGGGAGCCAGCTCATCCATTACCAGCAGACGCCGCTGGGCAAAAGAAAGTGGTAGCGGCTGCCCATCCGGCAACTTGGGGATGAACTGCTTGCTGATTGCCTTGTCGGGCTGCCAATCCGGCGATTTTTCGATCAGGCTGGCAATTTGGGCGATGGAGTTTTGTTCAAACACCTCGCGCAGAGGCAATTTTATATTGAACTGTTTCTGAATGCGTGAGACCAGTTGGGTAGCCAGCAGCGAATGGCCGCCTAGCTCAAAGAAATTGTCGTGAATGCCTACCTGGTCCACCTGGAGCAACGTTTGCCAGATTTCAGCCAGCTGTGCCTCGATATGGTTGCGCGGACCCACGTAAACGGCCGTTGTGTCCCGTTCGCCTGTGGGGGTGGGTAATGCTTTGCGATCCACTTTGCCATTGGGTGTTAAGGGGAAGGCATCCAGCGGCATGAAGATGTGCGGAACCATGTAAGCGGGCAAGGCTTCCTGTACGAAAGTGCGTAATTCGGCCGTTTTTGCCGGGTCGTCGCTCGTTTTTTCTTCGGCAAAAATAACGTAGGCCACTAACTGCTGCTCGAAGGGATGCACCACAACCTGCGCCACATCTGGATGCTGCCGCAGACGGCTTTCGACTTCGCCCAATTCCACGCGGAAACCACGAATCTTTACCTGGTGGTCGGAACGACCCAGGAAGTTGACCGCGCCATCGGGTCTGAAGCTGGCGACGTCGCCGGTTTTGTACAAAACGTCTGTGGGGTCTTGGGTGATTGGATTGGTGATAAAGCGCTCAGCCGTGAGATCTGGCTGGTTTAGATAGCCACGGGCCACGCCTTCGCCGCCAATGTAAAGTTCGCCTGTCACGCCAATGGGCACCTGCCGCAAATGGTCATCCAAAATGTAGAGCTGGGTGTTGGCCAACGGCCGTCCGATAGGAATCGATTGCTGTGGGTCGAGGTCTTCTGCCAGGACGGGCTGAATAGTGGAGTAGGTGGTGGTTTCCGACGGCGCGTACATGTTCCACAACTTCTCGCCGCGCGCCAGCAGCTGTTGGGCCAGGGCCACCGACAGCGCTTCGCCGCCGGTGATCATTTTTAGGCCGGGCTGCCCTTGCCAATCGCCATTGAGCAGCATTTGCCAGGTGGCGGGGGTGGCTTGCAGGTAGGTGATTGCTTCTTGTTGCAGCAGGTCAATAAGCTGCTGCGGATCGGTGACGGCCGCTTGTGGTGCGATGTAAATTTGGGCACCAGCCAGCAGGGGCAGGTAGAGCTCCACGCTGGCAATGTCGAAGGAGAGCGTGGTGATGGCCAGAAGCTTGTCTTCGGGGACGATACCGGGCTGGTCGGCCATGCTGGTAAGTAGGTTCACCAGGGAATCATGGGTAATTTGCACGCCTTTGGGACGGCCGGTAGAGCCGGAGGTGTAGATGATGTAGGCGAGGTTGTGGGGGGCAACGGCCGTTTCCGGCAAGCCAGTTGGCAAATCACTGATTTTCGGCAGCAGTTCATCCAAACACATCACCTGTGCCTGGTGCTCAGGCAGCGTGTGGGCAATGTCTGTTTGGCTGAGCAGCAGCGGGGCCTGGGCATCGGCCAGCATAAACTGAATGCGCTGGGCGGGGAAAGCCGGGTCGATGGGTAGATAAGCCCCACCAGATTTCAGAATGCCCAACAAAGCAACCAGCAACTGTGCCTGGCGGTCCAGCGAAACAGCTACAAACGTATCTGGCTGCACGCCCAAAGAGAGCAAATGGTGAGCCAGCTGGTTGGATTGGCTTTCCAACTGCTGGTAAGTTAGAGCCGTTTTGCCGTCGGAGATGGCGATGCGGTTTGGGGTACGGCTGGCGTGGTGGGAGATGAGTTGGTGCAGGCAGAGGTCTTGGGGAAACGGCCGTTGCGTTTCGTTCCACTGCTGCATCATTGTTTTTTCTGAAGGAGTTAACAACTCCAGTTGACTGATGGGCAAGTCTGGGTTAGCGGCAATTTGCTGCAATAGGTGGTTAAAATGGGCCGCTAATCGGACGATGGTGCTTTCGTCAAACAACGCCGTGCTGTATTCCCAATTGACCAGGAACCCGGTCACCGTTTGGGTAATACCTAACGAGAGATCATATTTAGCTGTTGTGCTGGGCGCCTCAAGGGCCGTTAAGGTGAGCCCCGGCAGTGAAGCGCGCTGACTGGGCAAATTTTGTAGAACAAAAGTAACCTGAAACAGCGGTGAATAGCTCATATCCCGGGCCAACTGTTTTTCCTCAACCAGCTTCTCGAAGGGAATGTCCTGGTGGGCATAGGCACCGAGTGTGGTGTTACGCACGCGGCTTAACAAGTCGCGGAAGGAAGGATTGCCAGATGTATCGGTGCGTAAAACCAGCATGTTGACGAAGAAACCAATTAATCCTTCGATTTCTGTGCGGTTCCGATTGGCAATGGGCGAACCGACTACAATATCTTCCTGCTGCGTATAGCGTGCCAGCAGCGTTTGGAAAGCGGCCAGCAGCACCATAAAGATCGTTGCGTTTTCTTCTTGGGTGAGCTGTTCCAGCGCAGGCATGATCCCTTCAGGGAAGTCGGTGTTGAAGTGTGCCCCCTGGTACGATTGCACAGCTGGGCGGGGTCTGTCTGTGGGCAGCGTCAAGACGGCCGGTGCGTCTTGCAAGTTGTTGAGCCAGTAATCAATCTGCTGCTGGAGTACATCTCCTTGCAGCCAGTTGCGCTGCCAGGCGGCAAAGTCTGCATATTGAATGGAAAGTGACGGCAGGGGAGACGGCCGTTCCTCCACAAATGCTGTATAAAGCGCCACCATTTCTTGGAACAAAATGCTCACTGACCAGCCATCAGAAATGATGTGGTGCATGACGATGACCATAATATGCTGCGTCTCATCCAAGCACAGTTGGGAGACGCGGATGAGCGGGCCGGTGCTAAGGGAAAACGGCCGTTCCACTTCCGTGTAAATCCAGGTGCGGGCCGCTTCCTCTCTTTGTTCCTGAGGTAAATCACTGAAATCCACCTTGTGGATGGGCAACTCGGTGGCTTCAGCAATGCGTTGGTAAGGCTGCTCGTCTTCGCCGTAGAAAAACGTGGTGCGCAGCGAGTCGTGACGGGCGTAGAGGGTGTCCAGGGTTTTTTGTAAGGCGGCTTGGTTTAAACGGCCGTCCAGCCGAAAGGCCATCGGGATATTGTACGTCGCCTGATTGGGTTCAATTTGATCCAGGAGCAGCAGCCGTTGCTGGGCAAAAGAAAGCGGCAGACGCTTGTTTTGGGCAAGCTTCGTGATCTGCCCTTCGCCATTTTCACCTGCTGGCTGGCCAGAGGCTTGGGCCTGGGCTTCGTCGATGGCTTTGGCAATTTGGGCAATGGTGCTCTGCTCAAAAATGTCCCGCAGTTGGAGTTTGATATTGAACTGCTTCTGAATGCGAGACGCCAGCTGGGTAGCCAGCAAAGAGTGCCCCCCCAGCTGGAAGAAGCTGTCGTGTATGCTAATTTCCGCTACGTCCAGTAGGGATTGCCAGATGGCGTGCAGCTTAACTTCAGTGGGCGTGCTGGGTGGGGTAAAGGGAATGGTACGTTCCAATTCATCCAGGTTGGGTGCGGGCAGGGCCTTGCGGTCAATTTTATCGTTGGGGGTGCGGGGCATTTGTTTCAGCGGCACCCATACGGCTGGCACCATGTAATTAGGCAGCGTGCTGCTTAAGGTTTCATGAAGCGTTTGCTGGGTGGGTGCTGGATTGGCATCTGCTTGCACGGTGAAGTAAGCAACCAGGGTGATTTGCCCGTCGGCGGCGGTGTGGGGCATGACAACGGCCGTTTCTACTCCTTCTTGTGCCAGTAAATTGGACTCAATCTCGCCCAACTCCACGCGGAAACCGCGTACCTTCAATTGGAAGTCTGTGCGGCCCATGAACATGATGTTGCCATCTGCCAGATACCGGACCAGATCGCCCGTGCGGTAAAGCCGGGCCGTTGGATCATCGGAGAAGGGATTGGGGACAAATTTTTCGGCCGTTAGCTCTGGCCGGTGCAGGTAGCCGTGAGCCAGCCCCATGCCCCCTATGTACAATTCGCCCGCCACGCCAATGGGCACCAGCTGTTGCAGTTCATCGAGCAGATAAGCCTGGTAGTTGACCAGCGGCTTGCCGATGGGTGCGTTGCCTTGGCGGGTACTGTTGACAGGCACCGGGTAACTGGTTGAGGCTACCGTCGCTTCCGTGGGGCCATAAGCGTTGATGACCGTGAGGCCGGGCACCAAGTTCTGAATGCCCACCAACGTTTGTTCTACCAGCGGTTCTACACCAACCATTAGGCGCAGCATGACGCAGCTGTTCTCTTCTGCTTGCAGCCATTTGTAAAATGGTTCCACCATAAACGGTGGCAAATAACTGTGCTGAATATGATTGTCTGCCAGCCAGGCAAACAGGGCGGGCGCGTCGGAGCGAATCTCCTGGGGCACAATGTGTAGCGAGCCGCCAGTGATGAAGGCTGGGAAGATTTCGTAGACGGAAGCGTCAAAGTTGAGGCTGGTCCAAAGGGAGAAGATCGCCTGCGGCGGCAATGTGCCATTGTGGTGGAAGGTACGTTGCAAGTTGAAGACGCCCGTATGGCCGCAGACGACCCCCTTCGGCTTCCCAGTCGAGCCAGAGGTGTAAATGATGTAGGCTGGATCAGTGGGCGTGTAGTCCAAATTCAAGTTGGTAACGGCTTGTTCAGCCAGTTTTGATTGAATGGCGTCCCAATGCCAAACGGTGCAATTCCCTGTGTTTAGATGATTGAGATTGGAATCGGTGAGGACGACGGGTGCGGCCGTATCGTCGAGCATCAGTTGCAGGCGTTGGGTGGGATAGGTGGGATCAAACGGCACGTAGGCTGCCCGTGCCTTGTGGCAGGCCATGATGATGACCATGGCGGGCACGCTGGCGGTCATGTGAATGCCGACAGCATCGCCTGGTTTGACACCCTGGGTAATGAGCAGGCGGGCCAGCTGGTTAGCTTGCTGATTGAGTTCTTGGTAGGTTAAGGTGAGGTTTTGGTCGGAAACGGCCGTTACCTCCGGCTGCTGCTCTGCCCACTGCTCAAACTGTTCATGCAAGCAAATTTGGGGAATGGTGTCATCAACTTGGCCCTGCCACTCGTGCAGGAGCAGTTGCTTTTCGGCTTCGGGCAACATGTTGAGCCGTTTCACCTGCTGGTCTGGTTCCTTCACAATGCTTTGCAGCAGCGTTTCAAAATGCGTGTGCATGCGCTCAATGGTGTCATCGAAAAAGAGATCGGTGCAATATTCCCAGCTGCACAGCAGGCCATTGTTGGTTTCATTCACCACAAGCGTGAGGTCGTATTTAGCCGTGTTGCTATTAGCGGGCAGCGGGGTGAGGGTGAGGCCATTGAGTGAAGGCAGGGCCATGTTTTCGTTGTTACGCAGGGCAAACGTTACCTGGAAAACCGGCGAGTAGCTGGTGTCGCGGTCTGGTTGGAGGCTGTTAACAACCTGCTCAAAGGGAATGTTTTGATGGTTGTAGCCTTCAAGGGCGGCTTGCCGAATTTTGGCCAGCAAGGAAATAAATGTTTCCGCTTCGCCAAGTTGGGTGCGCAGCGGCAGCATGTTGACAAAGAAACCAATCAGGTTTTCGATGCCGGGTTGGTTGCGATTGGCAATTGGTGTTCCCACAACGAGATCATCTTGCTGGCTGTAGCGGGCCAGCAGCACCGTATAGGCGGCAAACAGCGTCATGAAGAGCGTGCTGCTGTTTGCCTGACTTAGCTCCGTTAGCGCTGGGGCGAGTTCCGTAGGCAACGGCCGTTCAAGCGTGCGGCCGATTGTGCTTTGCATTTTGGGCCGGGGTAAATCCGTGGGCAGATTGAGGACCGCTGGGGCACCTGTCAGGTGATCCTTCCAGTAAGCGAGCTGCTGTTCTAACACATCGCCCTGGAGCCATTTTTGCTGCCAGGCGGCAAAATCACTGTAAGAAATGGGTAGTTCGGGCAGGCCGTTGGGCAGGTTTTGTACCTGGGTGCTGTAAAGCTGTAAAAATTCGCGCACGAAGATGTTCATCGACCAGCCATCGGTGATGATGTGGTGCATGACAATGACCAGAACGTGCTGCTCATCGGTTAAACGCAGGTGGGAGACGCGGATGAGGGGGCCAGTGCTGAGGTTGAACGGCCGTTGCACTTCTGCTTGCACCCATTGTCGAGCTTCTGCTTCCCGCTCCGTTTCTGGCGTATCGCTGAAATCGACCTGGTTGATAGGCAGCTGGGTGGCTTCGGCAATGTGCTGGTAGGGTTGTTCATCCTCGCCGTAGAAGAAGGTGGTGCGCAGGGAGCTGTGTCGTACAAAAAGGGTGTCTACTGCTTTTTGTAGGGCAGCTTCATCTAAATGGCCGTCTACCTGGAAAGCCATCGGCACGTTGTAAGTTGCTTTGTTGGGGTCCAGATGGTCCAGCACCAGCAGCCGTCGTTGGGCAAAGGAGAGGGGCAGCTGCGTGCCCGCTGCCTGTTTGGGGATGGCTTGCTGTCCATTGCTGCTGTCTTCCACCGTCTTTTTCTGCCATTTGTTGAGCAATGCTTGCTGCTTGGCAGATAAATTTTTGCGCCGCTCAGCCAGCGCTGACCGTTTGGCGGCGCGGGTATCAGCTTGTTTGTCTTGCTGGCTTTCTTCCTGCTGCGAGGTTTGCAGCGCTTGATAATCAACCTGGCCTGTTGGGGTAAGCGGCAGATGGGTGACGGTCTGGTAGTGGGCGGGAATAAACGATGCGGGCAGCTGGGTCTGAGCAAACTGATTTAGCTCATCGGTGTCTACTGCGCCTGCCGGGACGATGTAGGCGGTTAATAGCCGCTTTTCGCTTGGATTTTGGTCTGGTAAGACGATGCATTCTTCAACGGCCGTATGCTGGCGCAGGGCGGCGGCGATGGCGGCTGTTTGCACGTAGCGCCCGCGCGTGGTGGTGTGGGTGGGTTGATAATGGCGGAACTGGATACGGCCGTCGGGCAACCAGCACCATTGATCGTCGGTTGATTGATTGTTGATATGCAGCGTGCCCAAAACACCAACCGGTGTGGCTTGGCCCTGGTCATCGAGGAGGGTGATGGCGGGAACGGCCGTCCCGCTCAGCCATGTTTCGGGTGTCCCGATTCTGCTTAAAACCGTGGGCAAAATGGAGGCACTGTTGAGGTGGCCGTGCAGTCGCTGGCGGCTAGCCCACTTTTGCCAATGGGTTTGGTCCATGTCTGCTTCCAGGGAAGCGATGGTTTTGAGCTGCGGCACCCGTTTCGGGTCCAGCGCGGCAATCAGCACGGCGGGCAAAATGGCAAAATCTATTTGCTGGAGTTTCAACAGCTCGTAAATAGCCGACAGCTTTGTGAGCTGATCGCGAGGCGCTAAATGCAGTGTGCCGCCGTTGAGCAATGTGGCAAAAATCTCATGCGCTGCCTGATGGCTGGCAAAGGGGGCAAACTGCAAAACCTGATTGCTGGTTTGGATGGGATAAACCTCGGCCAGGCGCAGCAAATCGGCCGCTGGGTAGTGGCCAAACGTGGCTAAATAAATCCCGCCTGTGGTGGGCATTGACAATTCTTCGCTAGAGAAGTCCCGAGCTGTTTCGATGGCTAATTTCGGATAGCCATTAATTCTGTCAACTGGATTTTCCTGGCTGTGAAGCAGCAGTTTGGCCTGAGCTTCTTGCAACGCTGCCTGCTGCCACGCCGCCGGATCCTCTTCGTTGAGTGGCAGGATGATGCCGCCTATTTTGAGCACGCCAAAAACGGCCGTAATCATTTGGGGTGTTGTTGTTGCCACAATAGCCACCACATCACCGGGTTCAACGCCCTGTTCTCGCAGCAGGTGAGCGATTTGATTACTTTGCTGGTTTAGCTGCTGGTAGGTGATTTTTTGAGTGGGGCTGGAAACGGCCGTTTTCAGGCCAAATTGTTCTGTGCGTTCGGCAAATTTTTGGATGAGGGTTTGTGTGGGAACGGCCGTGTGCGCTGCTGCTGCCTGCTGCTGTTCTTCTGCCGTGCGAAAATCTATCTGGGCAATGGGTGTGTCTGGCTGCTGCATTA
>CAJQMR010000017.1 GCA_905479495.1 uncultured Anaerolineae bacterium | reverse complement strand
CACTCGCGGACGGTGTGGGTCCGGTTGGCGGAGATCACATAGTCTTCGGGGCTGTCCTGCTGCAGCATCAGCCACATGGCGCGCACGTAGTCTTCCGCGTAGCCCCAGTCGCGTTTGGCATCAAGGTTGCCGAGACGCAGTTCGGTGTCGAGACCGCGCTTGATGCGGGCCACGCCGTGAGTGATCTTGCGGGTCACGAACTCGAGGCCGCGGCGAGGCGATTCGTGATTAAAGAGGATGCCGGATACGGCGAACAGGTTGTAGCTCTCGCGGTAGTTGATGGTGATCCAATGGCCGTACACTTTGGCTACCCCGTAGGGGCTGCGCGGGTAAAAAGGCGTCGTCTCCCGTTGGGGAACCTCGACCACTTTGCCAAACATCTCACTGGAGCTGGCCTGATAGAAGCGGATTTTGGGATCCACAAAACGAATGGCATCCAACAGGCGCGTAACACCCAAGGCAGTGACATCCCCTGTAAAAACGGGCTGGTTCCAGCTGGTTTGCACAAAAGATTGGGCCGCGAGATTATAAACCTCTTCAGGGCGATGCTCTTCCAGCAGGTGAATCATAGAAACCTGATCCCCTAAATCGCCGGGAACAACAGTGACTTTGTCTTGAATGTGGGAAATACGGTGAAAATTAATTGTACTGGTACGCCGCACCATGCCGATGACGTCGTACCCTTGTTCAAGCAAAAACTCGGCTAGATAAGAGCCATCTTGACCGGTAATGCCTGTGATTAATGCTTTGGGCATATGACCTTCCTAAAAACTATTTTTCTATTAAGTGGGTTTGCCCCAATGGGAGCCAAAAGATTATAGCCCAGGCGGATGGTTGCGTAAACCAAAAGAGACGACTGTCGGTGGACAGCCGTCTCTTTTTAGTAGGTGAAGATTGCGATCTTAACGGGCGATTAGCGTTGAATTATGGGCAAAAATTGCTGCGAGCCATTGACCAATAAGTACAAATCTATGGTCCGCTCAACGCCATCACCACTGACCGTAACAGGTACAGCATATAAGCCGCCAGCAGTTTGGCTTGGATTGTTGTGGGTAATGGTGATGGTTGTACCACCAGGTGGCATGACAGTGTTGGTTGGAACGTTGACACTAACACCGGAAACGGTGGGAGCTTGGAAAGTTACGGCCGTATTAAACCCACCCGTTGGCGATACATTGAGCTGATACTCGGTCGAAGTACCAGGATCGGCCGTTTGCAATTGGGGGGTACTGTTTAACGCAAAACCATACGCCGAACCATAATTGATTTCTAACGTTGGTCGGCGGTCCGGCACAAACGTTTCTGATGAGCCAAAATATTTACCGCTATGGCGGGCACTGTCGGCTGAATAAAGCGCCAGGCGCAGCGGCTGGCCATTGGCGTAGGCCTCAGCCACAGCCCCACTCAAATCCCAGGTGATAAACTGGCCATCGCCGCCAAGTGGCAGCGGATTGACCCAGGTGCGAGCCACATTTTCCACCGCCAACGGGGCATTGTTCCACACCAGCGTGTTTTCGTTCCAATCCTGGTCCACGGTAAACACCTGAATCAGCGACGGCTGCGCTTCGGAGGGCAGCGAGTTGCCAAAGTGGTACATCCTCAGGCTAGCAGAGATGATGGCCTGATCCGTGGGTAGGGCATCCAGCGGGAATGTGATGTAATATTTGGAGAAGCAGCCCCAATCACCCAGGTTCCACTGATTTTGTACATTGATTTGGTAGTCACCAGCATAATTGAAGTTGCCCCACGTGTTCCACAATGGTGGGTAACCGCCACAGTTAGTTGCGCCCCCAACGTGCCCATCGGGCACCGTTGCCCCATTCTCACCCTGGCGAATGGTGAGCGTGTCGCTGCCGACTATGCCAGCAGGCGGCGTATAACCGGGCAGGCCAAAGTGCAACTGACCCCAGGTAGCCGGGGAGGTGCTGCTCAATCCCTCGGGCCAATCGCGGTTTTCATGGGCAGTGCCGTCTTCATCGTGCATGGTCAGCCCCAAGCCCCAAACCGTGCCTTCAGCAGGCGGGCCAGACAATCCCAAACTACTCCAGGGAATACGGAAGGTGATGTTCCAACCGGCATCACTTTCTTGATTATTGAGGCCAGTGGTGGTTTGGGTGGCAGCGAACGTTTCGAAAGCCAGCCCCGTCTGCGTCCAGCCAGACCCATTGCCCACGTAGGCAAAGTCGTAATCGGGTCGCTGATCCTGCTGGTTGGCATTTAGCGCATCCAATTGGCCAATAAAACGGTATGAGCTGCTAGTTGGCACGCTGCCACTGTTGCCGGTCAGATTCAGATACAGTGTGGCTGCGTCCCAATTGGCCATCTCACCCGCCGTTGGCGTGGCATCGTAGTACATATAACGGTCGATGATATGGAAAGTCACATGCAGCTTCTCGTTGTTGTAAATGATGCGCACGTCCGAGTAGCTTTGCGTGGTTGGCCCCACTTCGCCAAACCAAAGGATACCTCGTTCAGCAGCGGGGATGTCGGGTTCAACGGCCGTTGTAAACGGGATGTTGATCCGGCGGGTGGTA
Organism: uncultured Anaerolineae bacterium; assembly: GCA_905479495.1. Classification (GTDB taxonomy): domain Bacteria; phylum Chloroflexota; class Anaerolineae; order Promineifilales; family Promineifilaceae; genus Leptofilum. The sequence continues at coordinate 73,513 of CAJQMR010000017.1, read as the reverse complement.
GCGGCGCCAGCGTGTACGGCCGTGTCCGCCGCACGCCCATCCAACAGCAGCAACGGCAGGCCAAAAAACACAGTTAGTAACAGTAAGCGGAATACACTTTTCATTCATTTACCTTTTCGTTCACAAAAAGTGAAAAGCGAGTTCTTCCCCACTTTTCACTTTTTACATGTCACTTTTTAAGATCTTACCGGTGCACAAGTGGCAAGAACATCTCTTCACCGTTGACCAACAGACGCAGCTCCATTGTCTTCTGAATGCCATCGCCAGTTGCGGTCACCGTCACGGTATACCAGCGCGCCTCATCCCCCGTTCCGTTATCGTCCAATGTCACTGTCATGCTGCCGGGCGGGGTAATCGTCGAGGAGGTGGGACTGGCCACCAAGGTGCTGTACCCCTCGGCCAGTTGAATGTTAATCGGAGCCACAAAGCCGCCCGTGCCTTTCACGGAAATCACATAATTGGCGCTGCCACCCGTATCCACATTGGCTACAACGGGTGTGGCTGTGAGTGAAAAGCCATAGACCTGGTTTTCAATCGTAGCCACCAGCTTTTGAATGTGGAACAGATCGCCCTTGGCAAAACCTGGTTCGTCTAAATATTGCGCCAATTCATCACCACTTTCTTCCAGGATAAGCGCCTTCGCCATAAAAATGGAATGGGCATCGTACAGGGGCACAATGGCATTTTCCGCATAGGCTCCCGAGAAAAAGGTGACAAACCAGTATGGGGCCACCGTTTCATACTCTGCCAGGGCGCTGTTTACTTTCGTTAGCGCATTGTTGCGCAGATATTCGGCCAGCTCCGGCACCAAATACATGAAGTTACTGGCCACGTTTAAGGTGCGGCAGTACGGACCACCATCGGTGACTAAGCGGTAGGCGGTGTCTTTGGTGAAGTTATTGGCCCGCAGCGCCAGCAGACGGTTCAGCTCATTATTGACACTGCTGGAGACAGATTGTCCAGCCAACTTTTGCAGCTCTGTGTAGCCGATGTACCCTGCGATGTAGGCATTGTGCATCAGCGGCATCTTCAGCAATAAGTTGTCCGATGGCTGATTGTTGAACTCTTCCATAAAGGCGGACTGACTGGCAGACAAAATACTACTGGCTCCGCCGAACTCTTCAGCATATTTCCACAGAGCATACCAGGCAAACGGGTTACGCCCCCAGGCACCCTCACCACCCCAGCCGCCGTTATTTTGCAAGGTGAAGTTTTTATTTTCTGGCCCACTCAAAGCGGCCGTAATTTCAGGTGGCATGGTATAGGCTTCCCGCGCAGCACCATTGTTCCAGCCCACATGGTTGTATTGATACGGCGGATAGCTAGCATACTCGCTTTGCAAATAAGCTCGCACGCTTTGCTGCACGCCCGATGACAGATGAGGCAAGGCCATCAAGAGCGTGTACAACGTATCCCCAGGATTGCTCCAGTAGGCAGTCAGGTTATCACCACAAGTGTTGGTAGCACTGTTATCAAACAAGCCATGACTCATGAAGCCGGGACGCAGGTGGCCTGCTTCCACGATTTTGCTGACTTCGGTTTCCAGTTCAGCAATCAGGGCATCCTGATCAGGAATGTTGATGTTGGCCGCAGGCGGCGTGCGTTTGGTAGCTATGGGGAGTGCGGATGCGCCATTGCCGCTGGCGGAAAAGGCCATGATCGTGTTGCTATGCTGCATGTATACACGGCCGTTATACGGAATTGGCGGTGAAACATCCCCGTGAAAACCATAGACCCCGTTTAGTGTGCCAAAATTGGAATACGGCTTGGTGTAATTATCGGGCTGGGCGGTGTAAAACAAGAAGTTGTAGCCTGGTGCCCAGGTGAGTAAGTTGTAACCGTAATAAATCCATTCCCGGTTGGGATCGACGCCACCATTGGGGAAGCTACTGTTGGGTTTGGTAATGTCGATGGCCCCTGACTGCCGATCACAGCACAGATTCCAGTAAATCAGATTGCCGCCGCCAGAGACGGCATGTGGCTCATCTACAGCCGCCACGTCCCCACTGATATTGGTAATGTAGGGGTTGTCCGGCTGCCAGCCAGAGACATGGCCACGGGCAATAGAGGCGTCCGAGAGGTAATTGTTTTGTTGGTAAAGCACGCCATCCACGCCAATGACGGGCGGGTAGCGCGTGCCGCTGGCTGTACCAGTCCACAGCACAGGGGCAGTGGAGGCTTCAGCCCCATTCGATTGATTTAGCACAAAAACAGTACGCCGCCACGGTTTGTCATCAAAGTAATTGTAGATACGGTTGGCATTAATCGTTGGCGTACCCGACGTCCAATCGCCCGCTGCTGTGCTGACACTGCCAATGGGGCTGCCCGGCGGGACGCCCTGATTGACATACAGGTCTTGTAGTTCAATTTTGGACATTTGCCCACTGCCCGGCCAGCTAACGGCCGTACTGTACGCATTGCTACCAGAAAAGATTACCTTGTTTTCATACACCACAGGCCAGTATGAGAAAAAGCCTGCGCCCGGCAGCTTGGCTGATTTCCAGGCCAGGGAACCGTTGCTGGCGTTTAGCGCATAGGCAAAGCTATCGTTTGAGGCAAAGTAGATGACCCCATTATTGTAAGCAGCAGAATAGAGAATAGGACCGCCTGTTTGGTAACTCCAGGCAAGCTGACCAGTGTTGGCCCCAGAAATGGTAATGGCATACATTTTGCCATCCCGGTTTCCGGCATACAGCTTATCATCGATGACAAGCGGATTCGTTTCAAAACCGCCACCGCCGCTGAAGGTCCACAAACCTACCCCACTTGTGGCATCAATGGCGTGGATTTTATGGTCCAGACCGCCGACATAGGCAACGCCATTGTAAATTGTAGGTGAGTGCCCCAAAGGGAATTCCGTAGCATAAACCCATTTTTCGGCCCCGGTGGTGGCATCGAGGGCGTAGAGGCCGCTGGCGGTGGAAATGTAAAGGGTGTTGTTAGCGGCAATAATTTGTACATGGGGCGGGATAAATGCTTCAAATGGCTTAAACCATTCGGGGCGGAGTTGGCCGCCCACTTCTTCCGGTGTCCAAGACGTGCGCTGCACATTGGCAGCAACGGTGGGCCATTCAGCAGTGCCAGCAGCAACGGGGGAAACGGCCGTTTCTCCGCGCTGTCCTAACAAAACCAACCCTACCAAAGCCGGTAATCCAATCAAAAAAAAGAGAATTCGTTTCTTCAAGCTTGTTAAACGCATTAAAATACTCCTGCCAGGCAACTTAAAGTGCGCTGCCTGCGCGGGTAACCAAATCGAACGGAAGGACGTGTGTGTGGGCAGTGTAGATTTAGTTACGAAACAGGTTGATGATTAAAAGAACGGGTTTAAGGCATATCTGAGATTAATGTCATAGCTTATTCTGGTCTGAGCAAGCAACTTCTCCCATGCGGCTCAGACGAGTACATTTCACCAGATCACCAGCGGGCAAACAATAGTGCGCAAGTCCTAACTGGTACCAATTCACGACATTTTTACATCTTTAGACAGGAGAACTGTCAGAATTTTTTGGTGAGAAAAACCTTACCCACTCATCTATCTCTCAGCTTTGGCCAGCCAAAACTGCTTTTTTACAATTGTTTATCTTCTAAAGCTTGGGCAATCGTCTGCGGGATGGACAAAATATCAGGAGACAGGTGCAAACTATAGGCTGGGGCGGACTCAACCAATTGGCGCAAAATTTGCAGGTGTGCGGGAATCATCGCTTTATCCCACTGCTCCACCGCGTGGGGCAGCAAACGGGCCAGGGCAACGGGTTTGGCGAGGGGCGTCAGTGCGTGATCGGGGCGGGCTTCAATTTGGGGGAAACAAATGGCACGCACAGGCGCTTCTGGCAGCCAAACATTCGGCCAGATTGATTCGGCGCTAACACTGATTTTTTGACGGCCGTTTCCCGCCACAACTTTATCTGCTAAATGGGCTATCTGATTTTCAATCTTGGGAAAGTGGGCAAAAGATTCTGGGTAGGCAGCCAGCACGCCAGGATATTGTTGGATACGGCCGTTTGCCATCACCACCGGCGAATCATTGGACAGCAATTGCCAGCCTGCATTCAACAAAGAGAGTCCTGTGGTGGTTTTGCCCGCCCCAATGCCACCCACCAACAGCACCGCCTCACCTTCATAGGCAGCGGCAAAGGCATGGAGCAAAAATTTATGGCGGCGGCGCAAGTGCGGCGATAAACTGATGGCAATTAAATCTTCCAAAATGGCATAGGTTTGCCCGGCGGCTGGCACCACCTTGCCCTGCGTCTGCCCCGTGGCCAAATCCAGATGCAATTGACCATAGCGCGGGAAATGGGCAATCACCTGCTCGCCATCCACAAAATAGTGCAGCAAATTACCCTGCTGAAAATCAGGGGAACGATTAGGCGGGGCAGGCACGGTGGTGACGGTTTGCAAGGTGACGGTCAGATGGGGAACGGCCGTACTCTGAGGCAGGGAACCAAACGATTTCAGCCATCCTTGCCACAAAGTTGCGTCATCGGCATTCCCTTCGATAATTAGATCATGAAATTGCCACCGCAAGCTGTTCATGAGCCAGAGTATAAAACCTCATGCTCGATTAGGCACGGTGATTTGAAAAGCTCATCCAAACAGAAAGCATAGACGAATAGGACGCAGATTTGCCTGATCTTCCTGATCAGGTGAATCAGGCAAATCTGCGTACCATAAAGTGAGGAGCAAACTTGGACAAAAATTCCATTCTGCAACGGGCTGAAAACGTCACTTTTGAAGTTGTGGCGGATGAAGCCATCTTAATCGACATTAACACCGGCACCTATTTTTCGCTCAATGAAGTGGGCACCGAATTTTGGGAAATGCTTGATGGCACACAAACCATTGAACAGCATGCCGCCGTCATCGCCAACAAATACGAGGTAGAAACGGACATGGTGGTGGCTGATTTGCTGGAACTGGCCGAAGAGATGGCCGCAGACAAGCTAATCCTCATTCAGTAATTCCCCAATGCGTGCCTTACTCACTCGTCTGCGTCACCTGTGGCTGGGGCTGCGCCTGCTGCCTGGCTTGCTAACAAATGCATACCAGCGGCAGCTGTTGGCAGAAATGCGCCAAATCGGTGGCCAACTGCCCGACATCCTCAAACAGCCTATCCCTCAGGCAATGGCCCAGCTAGAAAAGATGGTGGTGCCACGGCCGTTTCCTCTTCCCCCTGAACAAAAAACCCGCCAACTAGCCGATCTGGCGGCTTTGCTGGATCGCCATTCGCCGCTTGGCTTATGTTTGCGTCGCTCGCTGCTGCGCTACCGCTACCTGCATGAGCTGAACGTACCAGTCACGGTTATATTTGGGGCCAAATTTGCCATAGGCGAATCGCCAGACGCCAAAAAAATTATGGGGCATGCCTGGTTGATGTTGGCGGAACGGCCGTATTACGAAGATGACGAAAATTGGCAAGGCTACACAACTATGCTGCGTTGGCCAAAACGAGAGGTTATTTAGCGTCGGGGAACGTACACCGTTAACGGCCGTACAATTGGCCCGCTAACGGTTGGGGGTGCCTGTTCTGGCGGCAGGGTTTCTACCACTTCATAATGGTCCAGGAGCAGCGCCATAAACGCCGGTTCCGTCTCAAAAAAATCGCTTTCATCCGAAATAATCTGGGCAAGTTGCTGCTTTTCAATGAGCCTTATCAGGTCATCTGGCAGCGGATCGGTGCCACGCTGCCGAGCATGCCACAACGATTGTAGATGGGCATACGGCCGTTTCCCTGCCCGCACCGCTATACTCGGATGCATCAACAGCCACACCTCACCAGGTTCAGATTCTACTCTTTCAACCAAAGCATCCCCCGCCGCCTGCATTTCGGCCGTTGGCAAAAATTGCTGCGGCAATCCATCATTCAACGGAAACGTCACCAGTCCAAACTGCACAAGTATTGCCGCAAACCAAAGCCAGCTTCGTTTGTCATACCCGCGCAGGCGGGTATCCATTCCGGCCGCAAAAGTGGATTCCCGCTTTCGCGGGAATGACAGGGCAGGGATCAGACAAAGAAAGGCATAGCCAAGCACCATGTTGTTCAGATTGCCCCCCACCGTGCTGCGACCAGCGACTGAGATGAAAACGGCCGTTCCCACAAAAACTAACCAGGGGTTATTAGAGATTAGAGATTGGAGATTAGCCACCGTAAATCTCCAATCTCCAATCTCCAATCTCCTCACCTGCTGCCAAACCAGCAACGAAGCCATCCCCACCAACACCCCCATCCCCGCACCCAGCTCCCACACAAAAATGTTCCGCAGCCGCCCCAAATCCAGCGGACTGGCATACGCAATGGTTACGACGTAATAACTAAACCAGCCCCCGCTCACCTGCTGCAAAACCAAAACCGGCACCAGCGCAACAACGGCAAACGGCACAACAAAAAAAATCAGGACGCGGATGAACGCAGATAGCGCGGATATTTTTTTCTTCTCTGCGCCCTCCGCGCTCTCTGCGGTAAAAAGATAAACCGAAGCAACAGCCGCCAAAAGCAACCCATTTTGCTTCGTCAAAAAGGCCAAACCCAACACAACTGCCCCCAAAATAATCTTAAACTCTGTGCCTCTCTGCGTCTCCTCCGCGTAACTCCGCGTTCCTCTCCTCCTTCCATAAACCAATGCCACCAACCCTGCCAAACTCAAAAACGTAAACAGCGCATCCACCCGGGCCGGATCGTACCAGCCACCGACCAACCGGTAGCCACCCAAAAAGAGTGCGCTGCCCACAAATGCGGCCGTTCTATTCCCGCTTTCTCGCCAACCAATGGTAAAGATGAGAACGGCCGTTCCCACCACGCTCCCAAACGAAATCAGCCGCAGCGGCCAAAAACCAAAGCCCGTCAGGCGCATGAATTGGCTACCCAGCCAGGTAAATAACGGCATATACACCTGCGGCACAAACTCCCCGTTCGGCGGCACAAAGACGGGCAGGTTCTGCGCCACTCGCCAGGCCTGCATCACCATCCCCTCCTCCACCAAATCCAGCGCGTACGGATAAAACACCCGCGCCAGCCCTAACCGCAGGTAACTCAATGCAACAACCAGCGAGACAATCCCAAGCAGAATCAACAAAAAATCTGCGAAATCTTTGATTTTATTTCTTATTTGCTTACCAACTTTGCCCATAACGGCCGAATTGTATACCATCCGCAGCCTGGGCATGAATACCCAGGCTAAAATTACCGAATTACTCAATTACCTAATTACCCCATGTGCGGCATTACCGGATTACTCTCCCCCCAAATCAATCGCGACCGGCTGAAGCAAGCCAATGACCTGCTGCACCATCGTGGGCCAGACGACGCAGGCATTTTTGTGGCCGACGGCATTGGCTTGGCAGCGCGACGGCTTAGCATCATCGACCTGGCGCATGGCCACCAGCCGCTGAGCAATGAGGATGGCACTATCTGGATAACGTACAACGGCGAGGTGATGAACGCGCCCGCCCTACGCACCCAACTAGAAGCCGCCGGACACCAATTCCGTACCCGCACCGACACCGAAACCATCGTCCACGCCTATGAAGAATGGGGCACAGATGCGTTTGTGCGACTGCGCGGCATGTTTGCTTTTGCCTTGTGGGACGGCCGTTCCCAAACCCTCCTCCTCGTCCGCGACCGTTTTGGCATCAAGCCGCTGCACTACGCCACAGTTGGTAACGAACTGGCCTTTGCTTCCGAGATTCGCCCCATTTTCCACCTCCTTCCCACACTCAGCCGTCGCACCAACCGGCAGGCGCTCGCCAACCTGTTCACGATTGGGTTTGTGCCCACGCCGCAAACCATGTTTGCCGATGTGTACAAACTGCCCGCCGCGCACATGCTCATCGTAAACAATGGGTCTGTGGAGATACGGCCGTATCATCAACTCACCTTCCCCGACCACGGTAACTACCGCCAAATCAACGAAGCCGACGCCGTAGACGAATTCATGGCCCACCTGCGCGACGCCGTTGCCGCCTGGCGCATGAGCGACATGCCCATTGGCTCCCTGCTCAGTGGTGGCATTGACTCCAGCGCCCTGGCTACCCTGCTCACCGAGCTCAGCGGCCAACCAATTCACACCTTCAACATCGCCTTCAGCGCCGCCAGCCACGACGAATCCGCCTACGCCCAGGCCGTCGCCGAGCGCATCGGCAGCCAGCATCACACGCTCCATTTCGGCCCCGAAGCGTTCGACCTGCTGCCGCAAATCGTCGCCCAGCTCGAAGCGCCGCAATGCTCCGCCACCAGCCTGCCCATCTTCCTGCTCTACCAGGCGTGCCGCGAGGCGGGCTTCAAAGTAATCCTCACCGGCGAAGGGGCGGATGAGCTGCTGGGCGGCTACCACTGGTTTGATGGGGATCGGCGGCTACGGCCGTTCCTCCCCATCCCTCAACCCGTCCGCCACCTGCTAACAAAACTCCCCCTGCCCGGTTCCACCGCTGGCCAGCGCGTCCTCGCCCACGCCACCCGCGACCCACTGGCCCGCTTCGCCCTCTGGCATCAAGTCACACCACCAAAGATTTTGGAAAATTTATTTTGCCACAGAGAACACAGAGATTTTAGAGAAAAACCCTCTTTTTCCTCTGTGCCCTCTGTGGCAAAAATCCACCCGCTCAATCAATTTATCGCCCTGGAAGCGCAAACGCGCCTGGTGGATTTTATCAATTTTGAGGTGGATCGGATGAGCATGGCCAACTCCGTCGAAGCCCGGCCACCATTTCTAGACCACAAGCTGTGGGAATTTTGCGCCACGCTGCCGCCCGACTTCAAGCTCAATGGCGCGATGAACAAAGTTTTGCTGCGCCGGGGCATGAAGGAGTTGCTGCCAACGGCCGTTACCACCCGCACTAAACAAGGATTGGCCACTCCACACGCCGCCTGGTGGCGCAGCAAAAAGCTGCCCGCCTGGGCCGAAGAATGCCTACAGCCAACCTCGCTACGCGAAACGGGTTGTTTTAATAGTGAAACTGTAGAAAAATTGGGAGATGCGCATCGAAACGGCCGTGCCGACCACAGCCGCATCCTCACCGGCATCCTCACCACCCAGCTCTGGCACCAGGAGATGATGGTAATTGAGTAATTGAGTAACTGGGTAATTCAGTAATTACCCAATTACCTAATTACCTAATTACCCACTTACCAATGAAAGTCCTCACCTACAACCTCGAATTTGGCGGGCGCGAGCAGCTAGAAAGCATCCACGCCGTCCTGGCCCATGTCAACGCCGATGTCATCGGCCTGACCGAAGCCGACGACCACGAGGTGGTCAAGATTTTGGCTGAGCGGCTGGCGATGCACCACGCCTGGGGCCACGGCAGCGGCGAGCGGCACATCGCCCTGCTCTCCCGCTATCCCATCAAGGCATGGCAAATTTACAACCAGCCCCCGCTCACCCAGGCCGCGCTGGAGGCGCAGCTAGAGACTCCCGGCGGACCGCTCACCGTTTACAACGTGCACTTTTTGCCATTTTTGCTGCTGCCGTTTGAGATTCGCCGCTGGCAAGCGGTGGGGAAATTACTGCAAATCATCGGCGAGAAACCATCTACCCCCCACCTCATCATTGGCGATGTGAATGCAATTGGGCCGGGCGACCGCGTTTTGCAGCACAAAAACCCGGCGCGAATGCAGCGCGTGATGCTGCTCCAGTTTCGCCTCATTTTCCGGCTGGCCATCCCCCGGCTGCTCCGCGCGGGCTACACCGATTGCTTCCGCCACCTACACCCCCAACAGGATGGCTTTACCTGGTGGACCATTAACCCCACCACCCGCTACGACTACATCTTCGCCGACCGGCAAATGCTGCCCCGCCTGCAAACCTGTCGCGTCGTCGATGACCACCCCGCCATCCGCCACGCCTCTGACCATTTCCCCCTCCTGGCAGAGTTCACCGAGTAGCCGCGGTTTCCAAACCGCGTTTTTCGCGCTAAGAAAGCGCGGCTACTCGGTGGCAATATCTACAAACGCAGTCATGCCCCAGCGCAAGGGGAGATCAGCCGTTTCGGCCAGATCAATCGTCACCATGTAAACCACATCGCCGCGCGCCACGTTGGGAACGAGGGCAACGGCCGTAACCACCCCTGCCAAGGCCGCATCCGACAAAGCATCCACCCGCACCGTGACGGGCGCACCCTCAGCCACAAGGGCAATGTCGAGTTCCGTCAGATCGGTTGTTTCAACTTGCCAGCTATCAAAATTAGCCAGCGTCAGTACCGGAAAACCAGGCGCGGCCAATTCCCCTTCGCTCAAAGCCACAGACACCACCGTACCGTCAAACGTCGCCCGCAAAAAGGTGCGCTCTACGGCCAGTTCCGCACGCGACACACCGGCCTCTGCCAGCGAAACGGCCGCTTCCGCCTGAGCCACCGCTGCCACCGCCTGATCAATCTGGACTTCCGCTTGCTGCACACCCACCTGCGCCTGATCCACGGCAACTTCCGCCAAACGAATTTGCTCCGGCGTAGCGCCAGCCAACAACAAATCTAGCTGGGCCTGGACCACAGCCTGGTTTGCCTGAGCCACACCCACGCTGGCGTTGGCCACCTGCCGCTGGGCGGGTGTCGCCCCATTTTGCAACGCCTCAAGCGCCGCCTGTGCCGCTTCCTGATTTAGCCGAGCCGCCTCCAACTGCTGTCGCGTCTGCTCCTCAACCGGGCCAAAAAGCGGACACACTTCGCCCTGCGGCGTCTCAAAGCAGCTATCCAAAATATCCTGGTACGCTTGCTCCAGCTGCTGTACTTCTGCCTGGGCTGCCGCCACGGCCGCTTCCGCCGCCAAAATATCCGACTCATCAGCAATATCCAGCGCGGCATCTCGATTGCCCGTGGCCTGGGTAACGGCCGCTTCAGCGGCAGCAACACGACTCTCGGCGGCAGCAATCTGCTCTGGCTGAGGACCAGCCTGCACCAGCGCCAAATTTGCCTGGGCCACAGCGAGTTGGGCCTGGGCGGTTTGCACGGCCGTTCCGGCCAAATTCTGCTCATTTTGTGCCGCTGTTAAACCACTCTGCGCTGTCGCCAAGCGCGCCTGTGCCTGTTGTAAACCCAATTCAGCCGCCGCCGGGTCTAGTTGCAGCAACGGATCGCCTGCCTGGACCACATCTCCATCAGCCACAAACACCGCTTCCACCGTTCCACCGGTTTGGAAGGCCAGTGCCACCCGCTCGCTGGGCACAAGCTGCCCTTCAGCAGAGACAATATCGGGGTTGGTTTGGGAAATGGGACCGGCGAAAACGGCCGTTCCCGACCCAGCCATAAGCAATATAATCGTCATTAAGATAAGGAAAACTGTATTGGAACGCAGAGCTGCGCAGAGGACACGCGGAGGTTCGCAGAGAAAAAACCTGATTCTCTGTGGAACTCTGCGCCAGCTCTGTGCATTTCTGTGTTCTTCTCTAATTCTTTTCACTTCCCACCCCCTCACTGATTCCGCTCGATGGTAATAAACACCGACATGCCCCAGCGCAGCGGCAGATCGCTTTCTGGCAAAGCCAACGTCACCACATAGGTCTGGTCACCGCGCACTTCGGCCGCCAGTTCGGCAATGTCCAGCACACGCCCGGTCAGCGGTGCATCGGCAAAGGCATCAATCGCAACAGTAGCCACATCACCACGAGCAATTTCCACCACATCTGCTTCAATCAAGTCAGTTGTTTCTACCTGCCAGCCAGACAAATCGGCCACGATGGCCACCGGCTGACCGGCCGTCACCGTCTCACCTACCTCGACCAGCACATCAGCCACGGTGCCACTAAACGGGGCCAACAATGCCCGTTTTTCCAGGGCCAGCTGGGCAGCGTCCACCTGTGCTTGCGCTTCAGAAACGGCCGCTTCTGCCTGCATGACGGCCGTTTCTGCCTGGGTCACCTGCACCATGACCTCTGCCAAACGCTCCTGCGCCACAGTGATTTCTGCCTGGGCCACGGCCAACTGCTCCGCCTGGGCACCTGCTTGCAGCAGGGCCAACTCCGCTTCTGCCGCCGCCTGCTCATTTTGGGCTGCCTGCACACCACCAAACGCGGCCGTCTGCTCCGCACTGCTGGCCCCAGCTTGCGCTTCCGCCAACGCCGCCTGCGCCGATTGCAAATTGGCCAGGGCCGCATTGAGCTGGAGCTGAGCCTGCTCTTTGTCCTGGCTGCTGGCGTTTTCATTTTGCACAATGGGTTCGTAACGGTCCCGGGCGGCAATGTAGGTCGCTTCTGCCGCAGCCACGGCTGCTTCTGCTGCCTGAATCTGGGCTGAGCTGCTGCCTTCCAACGTCACGCTCTGGCTGCCAAGCGCCAACCCTACGTTGGCCTCGGTCCGACCCAGCAACGCCTCGTTCAACGCCAGTTGGGCAGCAGTCGGATCAGCGGCCAGGAGCGCATAATTGGCTTCTGCGGCAGAAACCCCAACTTCTGCGGCGGAGACGGCCGTTTCCGCCGCCAACACCCCTGCTTCCGCCATCTGTAAATTGGCCTCTGCCTGGGCCAGCGCGGCTTCTGCCTGCCGCAAAGCAATCTCCTGCTCAACGGTGTCTAGCGTTAGCAGCGTACTGCCTCTTTCTACAGGATCACCCGGCGCAACGGTCACAGTCGTCACGATGCCGCTGCCAGCAAACGTTAAATTTGCTTGCGCCAGAGGCACTATTTGCCCTTCGGCGGTGATGGTCGTGGGTTCAGTTGAGCTGGTGGTGGCATTGGATACGGCTGTCTCCCCACTATTGCCATTCACCGGTGCCAAAAATTGCAGATAGCCCCAATACCCTAGAATGCTTAAACCCAAAACAATGCCAATTGAAATTAATAGTCGCTTTGTTGTCATCAAAAATGTTCACCTCATTAGTTTATTATCTCAACACCCGACCCAAAAACAACAAAAAACTGCCATCCGAAATATTCGGATGGCAGTAAACAGGAGGTAACAAACACAAACAAGCAATAGTTGCTCGGTAAAAGCGTAAAATTACTTAATCAAAGGTCACAGGCATTTGGCGCATACCGTAATCATTTGAATAAGAACTGAGGACGCGCATGTAGTTGGCCCGTTCAAACGCAGCCGGTTCTGCACAATTGATCTGGCTCAAGCTGCCGCGCAGCTGATCCAAAGATTCGTATTCATTTTCTTCCAGCCACGATTCCACGCCAGCACGGATGATCTTTAAACGCCCAACCCCGTTGCGCAGGAGTTCAGAAGCCAGCATCGTGACCGATGCGCCTGCGGCGATTCCTTTCAGCACATCAGTTACATTGTGTACCCCAGAAGTCAGAGCAAAGTCAGTTTGAAGACGGCCGTATAAAATAGCAATCCAGCGCATCGGCAGCCGCATCTCTGTTGGCGAGCTCAGTACCAAATTCGGTACAACCGCCAAATTTTCCAAATCAAGATCTGGTTGATAGAACCGATTAAACAATACCAACCCATCAGCGCCAGCCTCAACCAGCCGCTTGGCCATATTGCCCATTGCGCTAAAGTAAGGACTCAGCTTCATGGCCACGGGAATATTGACCACAGATTTCACCTGAGCCAGGGCATCAAGGTACAAAGCCTCAACCTCTGCGCTAGACTCATCCAGGCTCGTCGGCAGGTAATAAATATTCAGCTCCAAGGCATCTGCCCCTGCTTGTTCGATATCCTTGGCATACCGCATCCACCAGCCTGTGGATACACCATTCAAGCTGGCAATCACCGGAATCGACAATGATTCTTTCGCCCGACGAATATGGTTTACATACTCATCCGGTCCATACTTATACTCTGGCGCTTCAGGAAAATAATTAAGTGCCTCAGCAAAGCTCTCCGTTCCCTGGATCAAATGCTCATTCAGCGTGTGGCTCTCTTGCAAAATCTGCTCTTCAAAAAGCGAGTACAACACAACTGCGCTGGCCCCGGCATCTTCCATTTGCCGCAGCCCATCTAGCGTACGAGTCAACGGGGACGATGACGGCACCAACGGATTTTTTAATTCTAGACCTAAATAATTTGTCTTTAAGTTCATTTCAGCCTCCAATGAAACGTGACGCGTGAACCGAATGAAACCACGGTTCACGCATCACTTGTCTCGCATTAATCAGATGAGCCGTTGATGCCGGCCAACTGTTTGTAGGTTACCCAAGTAGCTTCCACATCTTGCTTAGCCAGTTCCAACAAGCGTTCCGCCGCTTGCGGATTACTCTGCTGCAAAATACGGTAGCGGCCTTCGCGGTAGATATAGCTTTCTAGCGGCTGCTTGGGTGGGCGACTGTCCAAAGCAAATGGATTTTGCCCTGTCTCAGCCAAGTCAGGATTAAAGCGGTATAGAGGCCAATGACCACTACCAACAGCCGCTGCCTGCTGCTCTAAACCAAACTTCAAGTCATAACCGTGAGCAATGCAATGGCTATAAGCAATAATCAGTGAGGGACCATCATACGCTTCTGCTTCTTGGAAAGCACGGACAGTTTGAGCATCCTTGGCCCCAAACGCCACCCGCGCCACATAAATGTTACCATAGCTGATGGCCAGCAGCCCCAGATCCTTCTTGGGCATGGGCTTTCCGGCGGCGGCAAATTTGGCTACGGCACCGCGCGGTGTTGCTTTAGACATTTGCCCACCAGTATTGGAATACACTTCAGTATCCAACACCAACACATTTACATTGCGTCCGGAGGCCAGCACATGATCCAGACCACCATAGCCGATATCGTAAGCCCAGCCATCACCACCCACAATCCACACGCTCTTTTTCACAAGAATATCTGCCATGCTTAGCAAGTTGGCGAGACGTCCCTGGAAGTTGCCGACACCATTCTCTTTGCCAGACAACAAGTTCTTGATAACCCCTTTCAGCTCTTCCACCCGGCCTCGCTGCGCCTGGATGTCAGCTTCAGTAATCTGATCAGCATACAGAATGCTGTCTACCAGAACTGTTCCCAAAACGTTACGCATCTCACGCAGCGTGTTGGTGGCCGCTTCTAACCGCTGATCCAGCGCCACCCGCATCCCCATACCAAACTCAGCATTATCTTCAAACAGGGAGTTGGACCAGGCTGGGCCACGGCCGTCTGCATTTTGCGCCCAAGGTGTCGTGGGCAAGTTACCGCCATAGATGGAGGAACAGCCCGTGGCGTTGGCAATAACAGCCCGCTCACCAAAGAGGCGGCTGAGCAAGCCCAGGTAGGGCGTTTCGCCACAGCCAGCACACGCGCCAGAGAACTCAAACAGCGGGTCTAGCAGCTGGTTGTATTTCACCTGGTTCAACGGGATGCTGGTGCGATCCACACTAGGCAGATCGAGGAAGAAATTCCAATTGTCTCGTTCTGGCTCGCGTAATGATGCTTGGGGCATCATGTTAATTGCTTTGAATTTCGGTTGCTTCTTGTTCTTGACCGGGCAAACCTCAACACAAAGCGAACAGCCCGTGCAATCTTCTGGGGCTACCTGAAGGGTAAAGGATTGACCTTTGAACTCCTTGTAGCGAGCGTCGGTTGATTTGAACGTAGCCGGTGCCTTTTCAAGCTCAGCCGGATCGTACACCTTCATGCGGATAACAGCGTGGGGACAAACGAAGGCACATTTACCACACTGAATACAGATGTCTGGGTCCCAAACCGGAATGTCGGTTGCAATATTGCGCTTTTCCCACTTAGTAGTGCCCGTGGGATATGTGCCATCAACCGGCAACACACTTACCGGCAGTTCATCACCTAAGCCCTCAATGATGCGGGCTGTGACGGATTGAATGAATTCTGGCGCGTAATCGGGAACGATAGACGGCCGTTCAAAATCACTCGTCACACTTTCGGGCACAGTCACCTGATACAGGTGAGCCAAGGCAGCGTCCACAGCGGCGTAATTTTGTTCTACCACCACTTCGCCTCGCTTGCCGTAGGTTTTCTTAATAGCCGTTTTAATTGCGTCAATGGCCTCATCCGTAGGCAATACACCACTAAGGGCAAAGAAGCAGGTCTGCATAATTGTATTGATGCGGCGGCCCATCTTCGTTTCTTTGGCCACCTGATAACCATCTACCACGTAGAATTTCAGGTTCTTATCGATAATCGCCTGCTGCGTACTGCGTGGCATGTTGTCCCATACTTCGTCCGGCCCGTATGGACTGTTAAGTAAGAAGGTGGCACCCGGTGCCGCCAGCCGCAAAACATCATACCGCTCCAAAAAAGTGAACTGGTGTACGCCTACAAAGCTGGCGCTTTCAATAAGGTACGGAGCATGGATGGGCTGCTTGCCAAAGCGCAAATGCGAAACGGTCACTGACCCAGCTTTCTTAGAATCATAAACAAAGTAAGCCTGGGCGTGGTTGGGGGTGTCTTCGCCGATGATCTTGATGGAGTTTTTGTTAGCACCCACAGTACCGTCTGAACCAAGACCATAAAAGACAGCGCGCACGACATCTTCACTTTCGATGCCAAACGTTTTGTCCCAGGTCAGGCTGGTATGGGTTACATCGTCATTAATACCGACGGTGAAATGGTTTTTCGGGCTGGTTTTAGCCAGCTCATCAAAAACGGCTTTCACCATACCGGGGGTAAATTCTTTGGAAGAAAGGCCGTACCGCCCGCCTATGATGCGTGGCATTGTCTCAAAAGGCGCTTTGCCTTCGGCAACAGCATCGACCAAGGCCGACATCACATCCAGATAGAGTGGTTCGCCAGAGGCGCCTGGCTCTTTGGTGCGATCCAGGGCAGCGATGGCTTTCACTGTTGGAGGCAAGGCCTGAACAAACGCTTCGGAAGCAAACGGCCGATACAAGCGAACCTTGACCACACCTACTTTTTCGCCCTGGCCAGCCAGATATTTAGTGGTGGATTCGGCCGTTTCTGCACCAGAACCCATCAACACAATTACTTTTTCAGCATCCGGGGCCCCAATGTATTCAAACAGCTTATATTGGCGACCGGTAAGTCCGGCAAATTTGTCCATTGCTGCCTGCACAATGTCGGGGCAGGCGTTGTAGAACGGATTCACACTTTCCCGGGCCTGGAAGAAGACATCCGGGTTTTGCGCGGTACCGCGCATGACCGGGTTATCTGGCGTCAGACCACGTGCTCGATGCGCTCGCACCAATTCGTCATTAATCAGCGCCCGCAGGACATCATCACCCAATGGCTCGATCTTGCTGATTTCGTGTGAGGTGCGGAAGCCATCAAAGAAATGCAGGAAAGGTATACGGGCTTCCAGTGTGGCGGCTGAGGCAATCAGGGCAAAGTCCGTCACTTCTTGCACTGAATTGGCCGCCAGCATGGCAAAGCCGGTGTTACGGGCAGCCATCACGTCGGAATGATCGCCAAAAATGGACAGCGCCTGCGCGGCAACGGACCGGGCAGCAATATGGAAGACGGTGGAGGTCAACTCGCCAGCAATCTTGTACATATTGGGGATCATCAGGAGCAAGCCCTGAGAGGCGGTAAAGGTGGTGGTGAGTGCGCCGGCCTGTAAAGAGCCATGCACCGCACCAGCAGCACCTCCTTCGGCCTGCATTTCCACAACAAGTGGCGTGGAACCCCAAATGTTGGGCTTGCCTTCTGCCGACCATTGGTCGGCCCACTCGCCCATCGGGGATGATGGCGTGATGGGGTAGATGGCAATAACTTCGTTTATCTTATGGGCGACTCTAGCAGCCGCCTCGTTGCCATCGATGGTTATCATCTGTTTGATCATAATCGGTTCTCCTTCGTTCGTTTTATCAACGGAAGCGATTTTGCGGTTTGGGGTAATCTTTAGTGGTTCAAAAGCCAATAAAATAGTGGTGTGATTACCGTTCCAAGTATCCTGAAAACGGCCGTCCCTCTGTAGTGACAAACGGCCTTTATGCTTGTGCAGAATGTCATCACGGGCTTATGACAGGTATCGCTGAAATCAATGACAATTGGCCCTGAGAGAAACAAAGCTAGCTTCTGTATACTGAAGCATGGAACAATATCTTATCAGTTGTTGTTCGCTATTCGATAACTGGAACCCCGGAGGTAATTATGAAAGTTATCATTGATAGAGGCCTTTGTGATACAAATTTGGCCTATTGTCAGCGTTGTTCAGCAGCATTCATTCGTCACCCTCAAGGGTATGACCGGCCATGCATTCGCGAGGTTATAGACGATGGGAATCCTTTGCTGACCATCGAAATGTTTACAGACGGCCGTACTTTGGAAATTGAGCTTACTGAAGAGGAACGGGAATTGGCCAGTGTAGAAGGTTGGGAAGCTTTGGCTGACTTTGACCCAGCCCTGTTCCGCACCGGCGCAGCAGAGAAATGGCGGGAAATCGGCCGTCTCAGTGCATCACACAGCTAAGCACACGCTCCGGTAAACAACTTCATAAATACCAGGCAAAACCAGCGTCTTGCGACGCTGGTTTTTTATTTGCCTGCACACAAAAAAAGAGACGCCCCCAACTTGAAGACGTCTCTTTGACAAAATCTTTGACCAATTCAGCTTTATTTACCCTGGCTGGCCTTTAGACCTTAGCCAGGGCAAAAGCACAATCAAGCAACTACTCCTTGTCGGCCAGCGCTGCGTGGGCCGCTGCCAAACGAGCAATCGGTACACGGAACGGCGAGCAAGAGACGTAGTTCAGGTTCAGCTTGTGGCAAATGGCAATACTCTTGGGGTCGCCACCGTGTTCACCACAAATGCCAACCTCTAAGCCAGGCCGAGAGGAACGGCCGTCTGCCACCGCGATTTCCATCAATCGGCCAACCCCATTCGGGTCGATCGAAGCAAACGGATTCTCCTTCAAAATACCTTTCTGCTGATACTCCATGAGGAAGCCAGATTCAGCATCGTCACGCGAAATACCGAACGTGGTTTGCGTCAAGTCATTGGTACCGAAGGAGAAGAACTGGGCCACCTCAGCAATCTCGCCAGCCGTCAAAGCCGCACGCGGAATCTCAATCATCGTGCCAAACTTGTAGGTGATTTCGATACCTTGCTCTTCCATGACCGCTTTAGCCTCAGCCTCTAACGCCGACTGCTGCACCTTCAACTCATTCACGTGAGAAATCAACGGAATCATCACCTCAGGATGCACATCGACGCCATCCTTAGCACAGCTGCAAGCCGCTTCAAAGATAGCCCGCACCTGCATTCTGGTCAGTTCAGGAATGAGAATACCCAGGCGCACGCCACGTGTACCTAACATCGGGTTCATTTCGCGCAGCGCTTCTACCCGTTCTAGATAATCCTGCTTGATGCGAATTTCGGCCAATGCGGTGTCAATCTCGCTAAGGGTGTGGTAATGCTGCGTCCGCACCTTCAGGTCGGCCAAATCCTGCACTAATTCCTCGAACGAGGGCAAGAACTCATGCAGCGGCGGGTCAATCAGGCGGATGATAACCGGCAGCCCGTCCATCGCCCGGAATAGACCTTCAAAATCACCGCGTTGCAGCGGCAGCAGTTGGTCTAAAGCATCCTTACGATCAACAGAATGTTTGGCCATGATCATCTTCTGGACAATGGGCATACGCTCAGCTTCAAAGAACATGTGCTCTGTACGGCACAAACCAATGCCCTGCGCGCCATATTCGCGGGCACGTTCAGCATCACGCGGGTAGTCGGCGTTGGCCCACACACCCAGTTTACGGATTTCGTCGGCCCAGCCGAGCAGTTTGATCAGATATGGGTTCTTGATGTCTGGTACAACGGTGGGCAATTTACCCAGGTAAACAATACCTTGGGTACCATCCAGCGACAGCCAGTCACCTTCGTGAATTTCCAGCTCTTCGCCCACAGTCATGCGGCGACCAACCAGGTCCAATTCCAGTTCGCTAACGCCAACAACGGCGGGCTTGCCAAACTGACGGGCAACCAGTGCAGCGTGGCTGGTACGGCCACCTTTGCTGGTGAGGATACCTTGGGCAGCCAACATACCATGGACGTCATCGGGCTTCGTCTCCGGACGCACCATGATGACTTGCTTGCCTTCTTCCTTGGCCCATTTTTCGGCCGTGTCGGCATCAAAAGCGATGATACCAACGGCCGCTCCCGGCGAAACGTTCAAACCGGTGGCAATTTTTGTAGCCGTTTTGATAGCCTCAGCATCCAGCTGCGGATGCAGGAAGAAGTCTACCTGCTCCGGCTTTACGCGATAAACAGCTTCTTCTTTGGTGATGAGCCCTTCTTCTACCAGATCAACCGCGATACGAACCTCTGCTTGAGCGGTGCGCTTGCCATCACGCGTTTGCAGCAGCCACAACTTGCCGCGATCAATGGTGAATTCCATATCCTGCATGTTGCGGTAATGTTTTTCCAGCTTTTCGGCAATGTCTTCAAACTGGGCATAAACCTCTGGCATTTCCACTTTCAGGTCGCTGATGGGCTGGGTGATGCGAATACCAGCCACGACGTCTTCACCTTGAGCGTTCATGAGGAAGTCGCCTTCCAGCTCTTTTTCGCCAGTGGAGGCGTTGCGGGACATGGCCACACCGGTGCCAGCATCTGGAGAAATGTTGCCGTAGACCATCGTTTGGATATTTACGGCCGTTCCCAAATCATGTGCAATGCCAGCGGCGTTACGATAAGCAAAGGCCCGCTTGCTATTCCATGACTTAAAGACCGCTTCCGTGGCCCGCTTCATTTGTTCATACGGATCTTGGGGAAAATCCTCTTTGGTGTAAGTCTTGTAAATTTGCTTGAACTGCTCGGTGACCAATTTCCAATCATCGGCGTCCATTTCAGCGTCACTTTTAACGCCAGCAGCCTTGCGCCGAGCTTCGATAACCGCTTCGAATACCTCGTCCGGGACATTCATCACCACGCTGCCAAACATTTGAATAAGGCGACGGTAAATGTCATAAACAAAACGGGGGCCAGTACGCTTAATCATCTCTTCAGCCACGGCATCGTTCATACCAATGTTGAGGACCGTGTCCATCATCCCAGGCATAGAGAATTTAGCGCCAGAACGGCAAGAAACGAGCAGCGGTTTTTGCAAATCGCCAACTGTCTTGCCCATGGCTTTTTCAACTTCTTTCAACGCTTCAAGAACTTGTTCCCACATACCTTCTGGAAATTGTTCGCCAGCAGCCAAATAAGCATTACAGGCTTCAGTTGATACGGTCAATCCCGGAGGGACGGGTACACCTAAACGGGTCATATCGGCCAGGTTGGCACCTTTGCCACCCAACAAACCACGAACGGCTTCCCAAGAGCCGCCGACGTGTTTCTCGGCCTGGTTTACTTCGCTAAACAGGTAAACATACTTCTGATTTGTTTTAGTTTGCAGCTCTTTTTCTGGAGCCATTGCAGATGTCATGAGTCTATTCCTCCCAATGGAATATAAATTAGCTATCAATAAGCTTTATTGTCTTATGTGCATTTGGGGGAGATTTTTGTGGGAAGGTGAGCCTGTGTCTTTCTCCCCCAACAAAATGGGATGACACAACCTTGACCATTGTAGGAAGCGCTGCATTTACCAGACAGTGACAAAGTGCATTGTCACCTATGACAAATATCACCGATCGAATTGCGCTATTTTTCACATGAATGGCAAAACTGTTTTTAGGCGGGTTTTTGGTTGTTTTTCAGTGAGGCTGTTCTAAAATTGGGTAAATTACAAAACGGATAAACTTCACGGAGGTATTTGATGGATCCCATTGGGCTTGCATTTTTCTTGCTTATTCTACTCTTGATTCTTGCCGCAATTATTATTCCCCAGTTACAAAATCGGGAAAACTAAGCGCGTCGCAAGTGGCAAGTTTGCAGGTAAAACCTGCAAACTTGCCACTTGCAAACTTTTAAACAGTTTCTGTTGGCTTAAACTGCGTTTCGTAAAGATTTGTATACAGGCCCCCCCGGGCCAGCAACTCTTCATGGGTGCCTTGCTCCACAAGCTGGCCTTTTTCCATTACTAAAATTTTATTCGCTGCCAAAATAGTGGAGAGTCGGTGGGCAATCACTAGACTGCTACGACCTTTCATCACCTTGCCTAATGCTTCCTGAATCAGCGCTTCAGAAAGTGAATCAAGATGTGACGTCGCCTCGTCCAGCACCAAAATACTAGGGTCTTTAAGGACCACGCGAGCAATGGCGATACGCTGGCGTTCCCCACCGCTAAGCCGATAACCGCGTTCGCCAACCACGGTATCGTAGCCATCGGGCAGATCAGCGATGAAGTCGTGGATATTGGCTGCTTTGGCAGCGTTGATCATTTGCTGATCGGTAGCCTCTGGCCGGGCATATAGCAGATTCGCCCGAATCGTGTCATAGAAAAGGTAAGTCTCTTGGGTGACCATGCCGATGTTGTGGGCCAGGGTGTTGAGGGTGACGTCACGCAGGTCGTGGTTGTCGATGGTGACACGGCCGTCCGTCGGGTCATACAGTCGCGGAATGAGATAAGTGATGGTCGTTTTGCCTGCACCGCTGGGGCCAACCAGGGCCACCAGTTCACCCGGCTCAATTGTAAAACTGACGTTTTGCAACGCCCAACGGGTTTCTGGTTCGGTGGCCTCGTCATTTTGAGCACTTTCGCCATTTTCTTTGGCTTTGCCGCGTTTAAGCAATGCTTCGCTGTCACGCCAGCTAAAGCGCTTTACCTCCCGCAAGCCACCTTTGTCTTCATCGGTGTAGGTGAAGGAAATGTCATGGAATTGCATACGGCCGTTTACTCTTTCCAGCACCTTGGCATCCGGCTTCTCTTCAATTTCCACGGGAATATCCAGCGCCTCAAAAACACGCTCAAAGCTGACCATGCTTTGGGCAAATTCTACCGGCGCATTGGTCAGGGCCATGAGCGGTCCGTACAGCTGAGATAGATAACTGCCAAAGGCCACAATTGTGCCGATAGTGAAGGCATCTTCCAGCACCAGATAACCGCCAACCCAGTAGACAACGGCCGTTCCCACCGCCCCAATAATCCCCAGCATCATAAAAAACCAGCGACCAATCACCGCCGACCGCACCCCGATGTCCCGCACCTCGGCGGCATCCTCGGCAAAGCGCTTCATCTCCCGTTCCTGGCGGCCAAACAGCTTCACCAACAGCGCCCCACTCACGTTGAGCGTTTCATTCATCGTGGCATTCATCTCAGCGCTGATCTCCAACGACTTACGGCGTAAATCGCGTAAAATGCGCCCCACCCGTCGAGCAGGCAGCACAAACAGGGGCAAGATGGCCAGCCCCAGCAGCGTTAGCCGCCATTCCAGCGTCAGCAAAATGATCAGCGTGCCCACAAACGAAACAATATTGGAAATAATGGTGACAATCGTATCGCTTACAGCGCGCTGCGCCCCAATGACGTCATTGTTAAGACGAGACATCAGCTCACCGGTCCGGGACTGCGTGAAAAAGCGAAGCGACATGCGCTGCATATGCTCATACAAAGCGCGGCGCAAATCGTAAATAACGCCTTCACCAATTTGCGAGTTCAGACTGCGCTGCAAAACGCCAATTCCCCCGTTGACAATGGGAATCGTAACCATTCCGATGGCCAGCAAGGTAAGCAATCGGTAATCCTGGTTGGGAATCGCGTTATCAATAAAAGAACGCACCAACAGCGGGGACACCAACGAGAGGCCCGTAATTAGCAAGATGGTGATGAGTAAAAAACTGATTTTGAGACGGTATGGTTTGGCAAACGCCCACACACGCAACAGCAGCTCCCGCGTAATTGTGGGGCGTGCCTGCTTTTCGTCGTGTGAAATGTAGGCCCACCAGCCGCCACCATGAAAACCCATAAAATCCTCCAGAAAAGCCAAGCCACAGAGAAAATAGAGAAAAGCGCAAAAACTCTGCAAACTGTGTGGTTAGTATTCAAATGAATGTTAAGTATGGCGCAGAACGGCCGTTTTGGGTACTGGTCAATCGGGTAGGCCCGCCCCGACAGGTCAGGTGGGTTTGTTTTCGATGGTAACAAAAATTTGCGTTAAGATTAGCCAACCATCTATTCACACCCTTATTGAAGGATTTCCCATGCCCAATTTCACTGAGATTGCTTATGCCCAACAGCTAGATGCCAAAGATCCACTGGCCCATTTCCGTGATCAGTTTGTGATTGCCGATCCA
Source organism: uncultured Anaerolineae bacterium (assembly GCA_905479495.1). Lineage (GTDB taxonomy): Bacteria > Chloroflexota > Anaerolineae > Promineifilales > Promineifilaceae > Leptofilum. Next base: position 49,565 of record CAJQMR010000017.1, on the reverse strand, counting down.
GATTTAATTTACCTGGATGGCAATTCGTTAGGACGGCTGCTCAAGAAACACAGCCGCACTGCCCAGGATTTGATCGAACGGCAGTGGGGCAAGCGGCTGATTCGCGGTTGGAACGAAGGCTGGATTGAACTGCAAGCCCAGATTGGCAGTAAAATTGGCCAACTTGTCGGGGCCGATGCAGATGAGCTAATTGTGGCCGATTCGACATCAATCAATTTATTCAAGTTGGCATTGGCGGCGGTGCGTTACAACAACGGCCGTTCCAAAATCATCACCGACGACCTCAACTTCCCCTCAGATTTATACATTTTGCAGGGGGTGGCGCAGCTGGCCGGACGGCCGTTACGGGTACAAATCATTCCCTCAGACGGCATTCATGGTCCGGTCCAGGCGCTGGCCGAGGCCATTGACAACGACACGGCGCTGGTGGCCTTAAGTCATACCGTTTTCAAAAGCAGCTACACGTATGATATGACGGCCGTTACCCAATTGGCCCACAACGCCGGGGCACTCATGCTGTGGGACATGAGTCACTCCGTCGGTTCGGTTCCAGCCGATTTGCACGCCGCCAATGCGCCACTCGCCGTCGGCTGCACCTACAAATATTTGAACGGTGGCCCTGGTTCGCCCGCCTTTTTGTACGTGCAGCGCGCGTGGCAGGCCAAATTGGGCAACCCCATCACCGGTTGGATGGGGCATGAAGCTATGTTTGACTTTGCCCTGGATTACCAGCGGGACAACGGCCTACGCCATTTCCTCACCGGTACGCCGCCCATTTTGTCTATCGCGCTTATTGAACCTGGTGTGGATTTACTGCTGGAGGCTGGAATGGCGGCACTGCGGGCTAAATCAGCCCAGCAAACCAGCTACCTCATCGACCTGTGGCGAACCTGGCTGGAACCATTGGGCTTTCGTTTGAATTCGCCAGAGGAGACGGCCGTACGCGGTTCACACGTTTCGCTGGGACATGACGACGGCTGGCGCATCAGCCAGGCGCTCATCAACGACATGCGCGTCATTCCCGACTTCCGCAAGCCAGACAACATCCGGTTGGGCATTGCCCCCATCTACACCCGCTTTAGCGATATTCATGAGGCAATGCGCCGCCTGCGGCAGGTGATGGATGAAAGATTGTACGAGCGATACAGCCTGGCAGAAAATGGGGTCACTTGATGTTGAAACGAGTTCAGGTCGCCCGTGTTTACCAAGGTGACAATGAATTGTGCAGAAAAAGAAATATCATACGAGGAGCAAAGCAATGACAAACAAGAAAAATGTGGCCATGGTCGCCAAGTTAAACGAGGAACGCGCTTCACTCATGGCGTTTTTTGAACAGCTAGAAGATGCGGAATGGGAAACGGCCGTTTACCACGAAGACACCACCTGGACCATCACCGACATTCTGCGCCATCTAGTTGATGCCGAAAAAGGCATGACCGGCATGATCATGCAGTGGCAGCAAGGTAAAAATCCGGTTCCGGCCGATTTCGACCTGGAAAGATGGAATAATCGAGTGGTGCAAAAAACTGCTGAAAAAAGCCCCGCAGAACTCTTGGACAAGCTAAGACTTAACCGCATCAATCTGCTCAGCTTCATCGACACCATTCAGGAAGATGATTGGGCCAAGCAGGGCCGGCACGGCAGCTTACGCATCATGAATATCGAGGAAGTTTGTCACCTGATTGGCGATCATGAACTGAGTCATTTAGCAGTGATGCAAGAAGCGATTGAGGCAAAATGAGGTCTATAAAAAATGAGGTACCCCACAAGCAGGCGCTCATGGGGTACCTCTCGGGGGGGAGCCAAACACAGTGTAACAAAATTCAATAGATAGGCAACTATGTGAATTTTGTTACAGATTGACTCTCTAGCAGACAGCCAAGCCATACAACATTTTGGTCAAACTCACGTAAAACCCATTAAGATTAGTGCCCATTCGCAAATAAAATATGAAATTGGCGAATGGGCTTAAAGTAGCCGTTCAGTTCCATATCGCTATGTTAATTCTGAACGGCTACTTAAGTTTACAATTAGCAAAATGGAGCTTGAGATGAATAAAGCAAATGTAGAAAAGGTATTGGCTGAGCAGTTTGTGTGCAGCCATTGTAAAAGTAATGGCGCTCACGTGGAAAAGTTATCAATGGCCGGGACAGGCATTTCTCGTCTTTTAGAAATCCAACCCTACCGGTATGCCTTTGTTTCTTGCCAAAATTGCGGTTTTACCGAGGTGTTCAACCTGAAAATGTTAGAAGGTAAAGATGATTTGGGCACCTTTCTGGACATCTTATTTGCCAACTAAACAGATCGTTTTATCTGGATCAAAAAAGAGGCTGCCGACTGGCAACCTCTTTTTTATTTTTGCACGTTGGAAAAGTTAGATAGAGTAGTTTACGGCCGTATCCTCTTCCACATCATTCATTAACCGGTGGTAAGCAAATACGCCCTGCACACCCCGGAAGAAAAAATAAGCAAAGATAGCAGCAATAGGCAAACCAATAATTGCCCCGGAAAAAATCCAGATATAAATTTTGCCCACGACATAGTAGACAAATAAGGTTACAGCACTGGCGCGGTGCTTTTTGTAAACGCCATACGTCAAAGCCAGCATCAAAACAATGTCCACCCAATTCCACCAGTCCACCTGAGCCAGGGTGCCGCCACTGGCATACACAAACGTCAGGGCAATGGTTACCCCAATTGAAATCAGTGACATTTTCCAAGCGGTGCGAATGGCTATGTTTGCTTGCTCAAGATTCATGTGCTTATCTCCTACCTGTAAAATTTTGGCTTTTGGGTTGTTGCTTCACAAGTATGGCCAGCCCAACTTTTTGACCACAGTGATAAATTTCACACCGATGAGGTGCCAATTGTCACAAATAGCAATAGAGAATGATACGTGAAACGTGAGGCGCGAACAAAAGCAAATCATATTTCACGCATCATCCAGAAAGTGGCTATCCCGCTAATTAAGTGAGTCAGGGACCAGCTTCTCCCAATCGCTGCGTTCTGGGAAGAGGTGCCAGACGTTGTTATCGAGAGCTTTCAGATACGTGTGATTGTATTTGTAGTAGGAGGTGCGCTGTACGGCCGTATCCCCGCCAACTTCAGGTGCCAAGGCCCAGCCTAAGCGATCCCGAATCGTTGGTTGATCGCGCCACACCAGGCCAAATCCTCGCTGTGGCTGGTAAAAGCCCGGCGGTGGAATGATGGATGGATCATCCACCGGATCCCCCTCTTGCCAGGTGTCTTCAAAGGCTGCCCAACCATCCGTGTAAATCGTGTCATCAAACAGCACGTAGATGCGGTTCTCTTCCCCCACCCAAATCATAACGCCATGCTCAAACTGCTGCTCCGCCGCAGCAGACAGCAGTGCTGCTTCCTGAGGGCAAACATCTGGCTCCGGGGTGAAGAACCAGACGAAGGGACAGGTTAACGGCAGCGTCAACGTGGCCGAGTCGAAGGGAAACTCTTCGTTACTGGCGAAAAGAGCAAACGTTTCATCGTTGCGACTGCCAGCGCTAATTGTATACGTCATGGCCCCCGTTGGGGCAACATTCCAAAATGAACCAAACACACCACCAACAAGGTGGTACAATGTGACCTCGTTGGCATGGCTGGTTTGCCAGCTCAGGGTGATTGTTTCGCCTGGATCGGCAATGGGTACGTTAGCAGTAAAGCTGAGAATCTTTGGTGGCTGCGGTGGTGATGAAACAAAAGGCAGATAAAGGTAACTTTCGCCTTCGGGCACGGCCGTTTCTGCCCATACAATGCCGCTAAAAACGGCCGTTGCCAGTACAAAACTGACCAGTAAAATACCAATACGTTTAAACATGCGACGCCTCCTTTCCTGGAGGCAGAACACATCTTTCATTTTAAAGTAAGTTCAATGGTGTGTCTGCTCCAATACAAACGGTCCAATAAAACGATCATAGAAAAAGATTAGCTGGCACACAAGTGATAAAGCATTAATTTTTTCGGATAAAATTCAGCAAAAATTAAGAAAGGGAATTCGACAGGAAACACACCTATAATCCTGCTCTGCACCTTCTAAACCGAACTCAATAACTCCCTGAACGAATCAAACCCATTTTTTAATAATTCAATTTGAGAGAGAACTTTTATGGCTAAGAAAACAAGCGGAACATATGTTATTGGACATATCAACCCAGATACAGACTCGATCGCCTCAGCAATGGGCTACGCCTGGCTGCTACAAAATCAGGAAGAAGAAGAAAATGTCGTTGCGGCCCGCGCCGGGCACCTAAATCCACAAACATCTTGGGTACTGGAACGGCTCAAGCTAGAGCCACCTGTTTTGCTGCCCGATGCATCCCCCCGATTTGAAAATATCGTTCAACGCTTCAACACCACCACGCCAGACCGCCCCCTGCGCGATGTTTGGGCTATTGCCAACCGTACGGGTGGCGTTGCCCCCGTTGTCAATGAAGACGGCACACCATATGGCTTGGTCACTGTGCTAAGCCTGTTTCGCTTTTTAAAGGAATCTGTGGGCGCCCACCCCCGCCGAGAAGAGATGCGTATTGCCGAAATTATGGAACGGCCGTGTTCCGAAGCCTGTGATACCAACGTGCTCCGCTTTACCTCCACGACCCGCATCCGGGACGTGCTGCCCCGCATTTTGCACGAAGAACGCAGCGAGTTCTGGGTAGTGGATGAGGATGGTCGCTATCAGGGCATCTGCCGCCAACGGGATGCCCTTAACCCGCCCCGCTATCGTCTCATCCTGGTAGATCATAACGAGATTGGCCAGGCGTTGGGCGCGCTGGATGAAGCCGACCTGATTGAAGTGCTAGACCATCACCGGCTGGACAATGCCCCCACCCGCACCCCTATCCGCTTTACCATTGATGTTGTTGGCAGCACCTGCACCCTCGTCAGTGAACGCATCAACGAAGCGGGGCTAAGCGCCCCGCCGGCCCTGGCTGGCTTGCTGCTGGCCGGCATCATGTCAGACACGCTCATCCTCAACTCGCCCACGACCACCCATCGGGACCGGGAAGCGGCTGAGCGGCTGCTGCGCTGGGCCAAAGTAGGCGATTCCCCGCTGGGTAACGAAACCGTGCAATCATTTGGCGAACAAGTGCTGCAAGCCGGAGCCAGCCTTGCCTCTCGCACGCCAGATGAAATCCTCAATACAGACTTTAAGCAATACGAAGCGGGCGGTCTGAAATTTGGTATTTCCCAGGTGGAGGTAACCAACCGCAGCCAGCTGGCTGAATATATGGGCGACTTAGGCGACGCACTCATGAAGCTGCGCGATAGCCACGCCCTTGATTTTGCCGTCCTGATGGTGACAGACGTCGTACGACGCGGTAGTCGCTTGCTGATTACAAACGATGTTCCGGCCCTGGAAGGTTTGCCCTATCCGCGCCGAGAGGACGGCACGCGCAATGCTGATGGCGTGGTCTCCCGTAAGATGCAGTTGTTACCAACAATTTTAGGTGCGCTAGAGGGGTAGCTCCCGTTTCCCCTAAAGAGCGGAATTTAAATAAGGCGACGAAGTCGCTTCCTTACCGCTCCTTCAAGCTGACGATGCAATTCCATATTTTTTCATCGTCAGCCCTACAGCTGGGTCATTTGCCCTGGAACAGGATGGGCAAATGATTCCAGCAGTTCACGGGCAATTTCGATGACGTTGATTGGGGCGGTCATCATTTTCTCAAAACGGCCGTCCACAATCACCATTGGATCAGCCTGAATCACAGCCTGACGTAGACCAGTCAGCTGGATTTTCATCTTTTCATTTTCCAATCGAGCAATATCTATCATTTTTCCTCCATAAGTTGACTAAATAGAAACTGGTTCCATGATCGGTACCTCTTCCTGAGGAGGCAGCAGCGCATATTTTGCCTGGTCACCTTCAAGCGACCATAGCCACTCTTCCAGCAAAGGCATGGCGTGGAAAGCCGTTAAGTCCAGCTCCAGCGGCGTCACAGAAGCGTAGCTGACAAACAAGGCACCCACATCGGTCCCCTCATGCGGCACACCGGTGGGTCGGTCGCCACCGATCCAGTAATAATCGTTGCCGCGTGGATCGGTCCGCTTGTCCAGGCGGTCGCGATAAACACGCAGTCCCTGCCGGGTGAGGCGAATCCCTTTAAACTGCTCGGCGGGCACTTGGGGAACATTAACGTTAAGGAAAACACCTTTGGGCAGCTCATGTTGTAATACTGTGCGTACCACAGCAGCGGCAACGTCCACCGCCAGCGTGTAATCCAGTTCAAAGGTGCTGGTAGAACGGCCGTCTAGCGACACCGCAACCCCAGGCACGCCCCAGATAATGCCTTCCATAACGGCCGTAACCGTGCCAGAGTAGGTCACGTCATGGCCCAGATTGGCCGCCGTGTTTACCCCAGAAACCACCAAATCCACTTTATCTTTTAGCAGTCCCATTAACGCCAACGCCACACAGTCGGACGGTGCGCCATCGCTGGTGAGTGCCTCGCTGCCATCGGCCAGCTTTACGCGGCGTACCCGCAGGGGGCGGTTTAGCGTTTTTACATGCCCGCCGCCAGACCAATCATGATCGGGGGCCACAACACTAACTTTGCCAAATTGGCGCATCGCCTGGGCCAAAGCCAACAGTCCAGGGGCGGTGACGCCATCATCATTTGTTACGAGAATATGCATAGTTTTTTCCTTTTTTCGCTATTTTAGGCCAGCGTAACAAGGGTGCATTAAGTGGGAATCAACAGCAGGTTAAGAGGGGAATAAGGGTTTGTTAAGAGCCGTTTAACGGCCGTTTCCATTTGACAGGCCACAAAAGATGCAAGACACTTAATTCCATGCGCGCAGATCGGTTAATTTCCTTGTTGATGTTGTTGCAAGCCAACGGCCGTATGACCGCCGATGATCTGGCCGAACGGCTGGAAGTCTCCACGAGGACCATTTACCGGGATCTAGACGCCCTCAGCATCTCTGGCGTGCCGGTTTATGCTGAACGCGGGCCTAACGGTGGCTGCATGTTAATGGAGAGCTATCGCACCAATCTCACCGGGCTAAACGAGAAAGAGGTGCAGGCACTGTTCATGTTTACCGTGCCCGGCCTGCTGGCTGATTTGGGCGCAGACAAAGCGTCTGAAGCCGCCATGCTCAAGCTCATGGCCTCCTTACCTGCTCCGTTTCAGCAAGATGCAACCTTTGTACAGCAGCGGCTGCATTTGGACCCAGCGGCCTGGTTCCAATCTGATGAAGAAGTGCCTTATTTGCCCTTGGTGCAAACGGCCGTGTGGGAAAACAAGCGGCTGCGCATGAACTATCGGCGCGGGGATGGACAATGGGTGAAGCGCCTGATTGATCCGTATGGGTTGGTGGCCAAGGCCAGCGTCTGGTATGTGGTAGGCGGCATGTACAATTCTATGATTCAGGTGTATCGCGTATCGCGTATCATGGATGCTGAGCTAACCGGCAGCCAGTTTGAACGCCCCAAAGATTTTGATCTGGCAGCTTATTGGCAAACGTGGCGCGATCAATTTGAAGCGCGGCAAAACAGCCTGACCGTTACGTTACGCGTGCCCCCTCATAGCGGCCCACTGCTGGCATTGGTCTTTGGCGAGGGCATTGTAAATTTATTGCTGGCTTCCTCCCCAACTGAAGATGCAGCTGGTTATGCTACCATCTCGCTAACCTTCGACACCATCGAGACCGCTTGCCGCCAACTGCTGGGGTTGGGAACGGCCGTTGAAGTCATTGCGCCCCAAGAACTGCGACAAATGATGCATGAACAAGCCAGCCTGACCGCAGAACAATACAATTCTCCTTCTTAAGAGTCAACCAATATTCCCACAAGAAATCTGTAATACTCTGCCATTACCGTTTCTCTATTAAACATCCCCGCAAACGGCCGTAAAGCGTGAAGAGAAACGGCCGTTTGCCCTACTCACAAGGAGAAACAGCATGAAAAGCAAAAAAATACTGATCCTGCTTCTATTACTGCTCGCCGCCCTTTTCCCGGCATCGTTAACTCTGGCCCAAACCCAGGTCGACGCCAATGCTGGTGGGAAAATAGTGGTAGCCAATCGGGCCTCTGGCTCCATTTCGGTAATCGATACACAGACAGATGAACTCCTGGGAACGTATGATTTACCTGCTGGAGAAAACGATCCAGAACCAATGTATGTCGTGTTTACGCGCACAGGCAACCGTGTGTTTGTAGGCGACCGGGCCAATGACCAGGTTGTGGTTTTCCGAGCCAGAGATTTTAGTGTAGAGGACGTCATACCCGCCGGGGAAGGTGTTTTCCATATGTGGGCCGACGCGCGTGGCAACCAGCTTTGGGTCAACAACGATATCGACAACACCATCACCGTGATCAATCCAGGCACGCTCACAGTTGAAGCCACAATTGATTTACCGGCTGATTTGGTCGCTATGGGTGGCAAACCCCATGACGTGGTTCTAGGCCCATTAGGAAACTACGCGTACGTCACGATGCTGGGCTTTGCTGGTGACAATGATTATCTGGTGCAGTATGATGCTAACACCTTTGCCGAGGTTAACCGGGCACCTGTAGGCAAAGACCCGCACGTCTCCCTCACCTTCCACAATGAATTCATTTATGTGCCAGCTCAAAACAGCGATCTGGTTTCTGTATTCAACCGCTACACGCTGGATTTGGTCGATGAGATTGCCGCGCCAGGAGCACATGGTGCAGGCATGCCGCTGAGTAGTCAAGTATTCTATACCACCAATCTCCCTAACGGGGGCACCGATGGCCTGATGGCCATTGACCTGCGCACGAACACAATTCTGGGCACAACGGATACACCCTATGCTGTTCCCCACAACATTGCCCTGACGCCTGCTGCCGACAAATTGTACGTCACGCACTCTGGGGGCACTTCCGACAAGGTAACGGTTTATGAAATCGGCGCAGATCATTTGCCTGTGTTGGTTGATGAAGTAACCGTGGGATTTAATCCTTTTGGTCTGAGCTACGTGCCATAAAGCGTAACAGCCCAAACTAAAGAAAGTCATTTTGAGACGGCCGTTTCCCAAAGCGGCCGTCTTTTTTGTCACGCCTGTCTGTTCACCATCAGCCACCTATCGCAAATTTTGCAGCCAAAACGGCCGTTGCCCTGCTAAGCTTAACCCAGCGTTTTTCTTGTTTGCTATCTTCGTTACACCTCAACCCAGCGCAAAATTAACGATAAATTTGCGACTAGGTAGTACTCTGGTACCAGATAGTTTTGTAGGATAGGCAAGCACCCCCTGTATTGGATTTTGTAGAAAAAGGAGAAAAGGTATGAACCCAGAATGGCAAGTGCGGTGGCAAGCATTGACGGAACAATTACAGCAACTGCTGGCACAGTTCGATCCGAAAGCCGATCCGGTTAGCGGCAGCCTGCACACCCTCACAGAAAGTTTGCTGGCTTTTGGCAAAGATCAATTTGAATTCTTTTGGGAAGGTTTTACTTCAGGACAGCTACTGCCTTCGATGGTGCTGCCCCAAGAGCATGTATTGCGCGCAACACTCGATCAGGTTGCCTTCGATATGAGCCTCATTCAAAAGATTCATGTCCAGCGGAGTCAAAAAGCGTTTACCCCGGCGCTAGAAACGGCCGATAAATTGGCGCAGTTGGCCCTCAATGTAGCTATCACCGGTGGGCTGTTACCACCATGCAGTGTCCTCACCTATTTTAACAAGTCTGCCAATATTCGGATCATTCCCTATGCGCCGATGGCCCTCGTTGGCATTCCATTTTCTGGCACAAAAGTCAACAAGGATTTATTGGCCATCCCCCATGAAGTAGGACATTTTGTTTACCATCATGCACCGGGTTTGGCAGCCAAACTGCATGCGCTCATTCCGCTTTATCCAGACTGGATCAACCATTGGATTGAGGAAATTTTTGCCGATGTGTATGCAGCTTACGTGGCGGGTCCTGTATGCGGGCTCAGCTTGCAAGAAATATTATTGGACAATTCTCAGGAAAAATTTGTCGTTGATGACGGGGAACATCCACCAAATCCGGTACGGCCGTATAGTTTTAACCAAGCCCTGCGACATCTGGGTGATACAAAGGTTGCCGACGAATTAGATGACCTGTGGCAAGAACAGCTTGCCCTTCGCCATCACCCTCACACGTTTGTACCGTATCACAGCACAACACCAGCCAATTTGGCCCAGGCACAAGAACTTATCGGGCAAACGGCCGTTAGCTTCATTGATTTTCTAGACGAGCAGCCGAACATGACACGGCTAACACCCTGGTCCGACGGCAAAAAAGCCACCGACACGCTATTTGAATCATTCACCACATTTTGCAATAAACCACCTACTGTGGAGCAGTATCATTTGTTAGTCGATGGGGAAAGTGTGGGCGTATGCAAAACAGGCGGGGCTTTAGAAAATGTACGGCTCAAAGGCAATACCCAAACCTGGCGAGACTGGATCAAAGCGGAAAGTCAGGTACATAAGGATATCTTGCTCCCTGCACAAGCATGGACACCCGTGTTCACTGCCGGTCATTGGCCCGTTAAGGGCCCAGAGGGTAATTCCGATGGCGGCATTTAGTTAGTAACTATTTTACAGGAGACGGCCGTTTATTTTGTCAATCATCTCTTGATCAGCCAACTTTTTGGCAATTTCCAGAGCCGCTTGCCATTTTTGAACGGCCGTTTCCCTAGCGCCAAAAATATGATGAAAATCCCCCTGGTGAATAAGACAATAGGCAACATGCAAATGGTCTTGTAGGCGTGCAAATTCATCATGGCATTCCTCTGCCAGAAGCAATGCTTCCTCGTACTTTTCTTCTGACCGTTTGATCAGACATTGCAAAAAGCGTACGGCCGTCATGGCCTGCCGATCCCCCATCCGTTCCAGGCTCGCATAACTCTCTTCTGCCAGTCGATTGGCTTCTTCTAACCGCCCCAAAATGCGGCAAGTTGCAGCCAGCCCTCTTTTTGCCATCGCAATCTCACCCAAATCATCCAGCACCTCTGCAAGCGCCAAAGCTTCCTCAGCATATTGTTGGGCAACCTCATTCTGTTTTAGGCCAATCATGATAAACACCAACAGCCGCAAAGTTTTACAGCGGCCCAGCTGGTCGCCAATTTGTTGCTGCTTCGCTGCTGACTGGATAGCCAATTCACTGGCAGTGCCATTATTCTGTTGACGATGCCGCAGCCGGGCAAAGCGGTACAGGGTAGCCGCAACACCTTTTTCATCATTGTGTATTTTGCGCAAAGCCAAGACGCGATCCAGACGGCGCTCAGCCTCCTCCGGCAACGTTTGCTCAATGTCCAGGCGAGCCAACTCAAACTCGGCATCGGCAATACCTATGCCATCTTCCAGCTCATCGTAAAGGTCTAGCGCTTGCTGAAGCCATTTGCGCGCCTCCGCCTGATCGCCTTGCTCCAGGCAAGCTTGCCCCCACCACAGCCAGTTTCGAGCCAACTGGGGTTCATCTTCCAGGCGCACTGCGGCATGAAAGGCAATTTTGAATGCGTCTCGCGCCTGTTCAAACCGGCCCCGGGCAAACCAGGCATCTTTAAGAACGGCCGTTAACCGCAGCACCGCGTCCCATTGTTGGGTTGATTCGGCAAATTTTACGGCCGTATCCAAATTGCCCCACTCTGGCTGAAGCATTTTGTAGTGCGTGGCATGGGCTTCAGCAAAGGCAGAGAAATAAGAGACATACCGTTCTTTGGCCGTTGGGGCATCACCTAACTTTTCTGCAGCAAAGGTGGCCAACAAAGCATGCTGTCGGTAGCGGCGGTGTCCCTCTTTCTTCAGCAAAGAGAGCTGCACCAATTCCTGTAACCGATCTTCAACAAGAAAGATGTCTGCCTGGGCAATCTGCGCGATCTCATGAATAGCTTGCAGCGAAAAGCTGCGCCCCGCAAACAAACCCAACAAAACAAACAGGCGACTTTGCATTCCATCCAAATGTTTCCAGCTAATTTCAAACGTTTCCCGAATCCGCTGTTCATCCTCCGCAAGGTCTAGCGGTTTAACTTGCTGCTTCAGCTGAACAACAAAATCGGCGAGCGTGCGGTAAGGACGGTAAGCTAAATAACTGCCAGCAATACTGATCGCCAGGGGTAAATTCCCGACCAGTTGGCAAATTTCGGTAACAGCCGCCGGATCAGCGCTGACGCGTTCCTCGTCCACATAATGAAGCAGCAAAGAACGGCCGCTTTCCAGCGAAAATTGATTTAACAACAGCGGCCTGGCTCCGACACTGCGCACAACCCGTTCCATCCGACTGGTAATAAGCACCGCACAGCGGCCAGCATCGGGCAGCAAATAGCGGATTTTTGAGCCAGCCCATACATCATCCAAAATGAGCAGCGCCTGCTTATTTGCCAACAAACGCTTGACCGCCGCCAGACGTTCCTCACCAGCGTATTGCTGGCTTAAATCGTAACCATAGGCCGCCGCCCATTGCGTGGCAATTTCCTCTGGCTGCTCATCGACCACGTTGGCCCACAGCACCCCATCAGGGAACTGATTACGCAGGGCATGTGCCAAATGGAGCGCCAGCGTGGTTTTACCGATGCCACCCATGCCTACGATACCTAAACGCGGTGAATCAGAAACGGCCGTAAGCGCCTGCTCTAAACGGGCCAAAGGTTCTGAGCGACCAACAAAAAACGGCGGCAGCAGCGGAGCCAGAAACGGTGGTTTCGGCTCTGCTTCAGGGGCACGTAAAGGCGGCAAAGGCACAGTTGTTGGCTTGGTTACCGATTTCATCTCCCGGATATTGACATAAAGCTCCTCTGTCCTGGGAGTAGGCTCATCGACATCCAGGTAGGTTTTTAACGCCTCCCGGCACCGCTCGTATTGTGTAAGCGCCGCAGCCCGCTGATCATTGCTGGCTAAGAGCCACATCAAATGTTGGTGAGCAGACTCACGCCACGGGGCCAGCTCTAAAGCCCGTTTTGCATAAAAAATGCCAGTCTCGTGGTCAACCGGTTCCTTCATAGACCAGCGAATCACGGTATCCAGCGCCTGCCACGCCAGGTCATCCAGACGTAGCCGCAGACCATTCATCCATTCATTAAAAATTGGCAAATCGGGCTGCGAAAAGCCCGCTAAAAATTCACCCTCGTATAAATCAATCGCCTTCTTGAGAGATTGAATATCTGGCTCAGGTTGGTGGCGACTTTTGGTGATTAGGGCTTCAAATGTTTGTACATCACACCAATAGGGCGCGTGTTGGTTAAAGGTAATTTCTGGCCGCTGGGTATCCAGGTAAGGGGATAATTCTGCATTGCGCAGGGCATTCAGGGCCACACGCAGGTTCGCCTTGGCAGATTTTTCTGTTTTGTCTGGCCAAAAAATGCTGGCGAGATCCTCACGAAGGTGCGACCGATTATTGAGGACAAGATAACCCAAAATGGCTCTATTTTTTACCGCGACCGCTGAGGTAAATGTTTCGCTGGAACGGCCGTTTCCCCATCCCATCTCAAACTTACCCAACATGGTAATCTGCAATTCACGCTGATCCGCATTGAAATTGTCCATCAAAGCTACAAATTCCTTGCTAACAATTTACGGTGCATTAACGATTGATTATTATGATACGAGGTAAAATATCTTCCCTCTACCTGATCAGATGATTTTGCATTATAAAGCAGGCGAGTGAAGACGCAATCATTTGCGAACTACGTTTGCAATTTCCCGTACCTTGCCATCACCGTCTTTAGCACCACAAGGAAACGCACCAGGAGAAAACGTATTGGATTACTATCATGGGGATGGTTTAGGGTCGAGAGGCAAACGTCGTTAAAGGAAACGTTGGTTATTTAGCAAAGCGGTTATCATTACACTTTGTCAAATAACTTAACCAGCGTTTTCTTGCAATGATTGACTGAATTCTCTAGGAGAAAAAGCAGTCAATCATAAATACCAGGAGGGGTATCGAGAAACGGCCGTCCATCCGGGCGGTCGTTTTCGTTTTTAATTAGCCAGCGAGGCTGCCGACCAGCCCGGTGTGCCCAAGAACGGCCGTAAATCCTCATCCCTCAGCACATCACGAACGCTATTCTCCAGGCTAATTTCACCCGCCAATACCGCTTTTTCATATCGGCTGGCCCACCGATAAACCAATCCCCCGGCGCGCCGCAGCTCCACCAGCATCAGCTGAGCCAATGGCCCGGCCTCATCCAAAAAGCCTGACGTTTTATAATCTTGCTCAACGCGCGCATAATCATAAGGTAGCCGCACAATTTCTGACTGCCAGCCACGGCTCTCCGTCCAGGTAAAACGCCCGTAGCTTAACTGCCGATCCCCATCAAAAGATGCCCCCACAGAGCCAACATTGACTACCGTTGTGGCATCAATTTGGCGAATGAGCGGCCGGTGCGTGTGCCCGGTGACAAACACTTTCGGGGCTGGTGCAATTTGTTCACGCAGCTCCGCGTCAGATGTTTTGGGGTACACACCATCTCGATTGTCTCGCATAGAACCGTGCATCACCCGTAATTCTGTGCCATCGGGCGCACAAACTGAATGCTGGCTGGGCAAATTATCGAGGATAGGCACATACTCTACCACTTGCTGATATGTCCAATAGGCAAATTGGCGCACTTCAAATTCAGGAGCGTCTGCCGTGCTGTCTACAGCGGCACACTCCAAAACGTAATCCTCATGATTGCCCCGCACAACCTGCCAATCATCACGCTGTTGGCGCGCCAAGATCCACTCTAAACAATCCCGGGAAAGCGGCCCCCGGTTGATAATATCGCCATCAACAATCACATTGTCGGGCTGCCATTGCTCAATATCCGCTGTCACAGTTTCTAGGGCGGGGATGTTTCCATGAATATCTGAAATAACTGCTATTTTCACTTGAATGTCCTATTTAATAGATAAGGGCATAAGTCTAGCAAGAACGGCCGTTTTGCTCAAACTCCTGACAATAGATGTCATAAACCACTTTTATAGTGAAACGTACAAAGAGGTAGATCGGAAACTTTTTACTGATCACTTTTCACTAGCAAACAGCCGGAGGCCTAAAAATGCCAAATTTCCAACTCAATTCCAATTACCAACCAACAGGCGACCAGCCACAAGCGATTGCCGGACTGGTAGACGGCCTGCAAAATGGCCTGCCCCAGCAGCTGCTGCTGGGAGCCACCGGCACGGGCAAAACGTTCACCATTGCCAATGTTATCCAACAAACGCAGCGCCCTACCCTCATTATGGCCCACAACAAGACGCTGGCGGCCCAACTTTACAGCGAGTTTTGCCAGTTCTTCACGCACAATGCAGTGAGCTACTTCGTGAGCTACTACGACTACTACCAACCAGAAGCGTATATTCCGCGCACTGACACCTACATTGAAAAAACCACCGAAATTAATGCCGAAATTGAGCGAATGCGGCTGGCGGCTACGCAATCACTGGCTACGCGAAGAGATGTAATTATTGTGGCTAGCGTGAGCGCCATTTACGGACTGGGCGATCCGGTGCGGTATGATCAAGCGCGAGTGCCATTCACCGTGGGCGAGGTGAAGCAGCGGCAAAAAACGCTGCGTCAGCTCATCGGCATTCAGTATGAACGGAATGAAATGGATTTTAAGATTGGCAGCTTTCGGGTGCGCGGGGATGTGTTGGAGATACGGCCGTCTTACACCGAATCCGCCTACCGCATCACCTTCTGGGGGGATGAGATCGAGCAAATCACCGAAATTGACCCGCTCACTGGCGAACTGCTGGCCAAGCTAGAAAGTCTCACCATCCATCCCGCCCGCCACTTCATCCCCCCCGCTGACGAGATGGAAGAAGCCATCACCCGCATTGAGGCAGAGCTGGAAACAAGGCTGCAACAATTGGGCGAAGAGAATAATTTGCTGGCCCAGCAGCGGTTGGAGCAGCGCACCCGGTACGACATCGAAATGCTGCGCGAACTGGGCTACTGTCAGGGCATCGAAAATTACGGTATCCACTTTACGCCCAACCGGTTGCCTAGCAGCCCGCCCTGGACCCTGCTGGATTACTTCCCCGACGATTACCTGATGGTGGTGGACGAGAGCCACATGACCCTGCCGCAAATTCGGGCCATGTACAACGGCGACCGGCAGCGCAAAGAAACGCTGGTGGAGCACGGCTTCCGCCTGCCCAGTGCCCTGGACAACCGCCCGCTTACTTTCGACGAGTGGGAAGAACGCGCCTATCAGCTGATTTTCACCTCAGCCACACCAGGGCCATACGAGTTGGAACATACCGAGCAAACCGTGGAGCAAATCATTCGCCCCACCGGGCTGATTGACCCTGAAATTGAAATACGGCCGATTCGCGGTCAGGTGGATGATTTGTTGTTTGAACTGCGTAAACGGGTGGAACAAGGCCAACGCGCCCTCATCACCACGCTCACCAAACGGATGGCCGAAGATTTGTCCGATTATCTACGCGAAATGGAGATGAAGGTGCATTACCTGCACAGTGAGGTAGATACGTTTGAACGGGTAGAAATCTTGCAAGATTTGCGGGCCGGTGTGTATGACGCCGTTGTGGGGATCAATTTACTGCGTGAAGGCCTGGACTTACCAGAGGTGTCGCTGGTGGCCATTTTGGATGCTGACAAAGAGGGTTTTTTGCGCTCCGACCGAGCACTGGTCCAGACGATTGGCCGTGCCGCCCGCCACGAAGCCGGACGGGTGATTATGTACGCCGACCGGGTAACGGATTCTATGCAGCGCGCCATTGATGAAACCGACCGGCGGCGTGCTTTGCAGCAGACATACAATGCTGAGCACGGCATCGTGCCACAAACCATCGTCAAGCAGTTGGATAAATTGCTGAAGGTGCGGGAAGAGGAAACGGCCGTATCCGAACCCACCCCCATTTACCAAACCGATGACCTTTTAGTGCAAATTGATGAGCTAGAAGACGCGATGAAAACGGCCGCAGTTAATCTAGAATTCGAGAAAGCGGCCCGTCTGCGCGACCAAATCATTGCCCTACGTCAACAGCTAGAACCAGCATAGCCAAATGGAAAATTATTGGGTAAAATTAGAACATAAGTTCAGGTGACATTCCTTTATCCAGAAAATTGCATGGACGGCAGCACACCACCACTAATAAAAATGGGGCCCCGATTTACAAGGAAGGTAGATATGGATTTCACAGCGTGTCAAATGCAGCTAAGGCAGAACGGTGAGTTGATTCGGGAATTGGTGGCCAGCATTTCGCAAGAGCAGGCCACAATAAAACCATCCCCGGAGGATTGGTCTGTTTTAGAAGTGGTAAATCATTTATACGATGAGGAGCGGGAAGATTTTCGGCAGCGCTTTGATTACCTGCTGCACCATCCCGGCGAGGAATGGCCGCCTATTGACCCGGCAGGCTGGGTAACTGCCCGCAAATACAACGAACGGGAGCTGACCAATTCACTGCAAAATTTTCTGGACGAGCGGCAAAAATCCCTGTCCTGGCTGGCCAATCTGGATCAGCCAAACCTGGAGAAGTTCGAGACACATCCGGTGGCGGGCAAGTTCCACGCGGGCGACATGCTGGCCGCCTGGGTTGCCCACGATCTGCTGCACTTGCGCCAGCTCGTTGAGTTGAAATATTTTTTGGTGGGAGAACTGGTACGGCCGTATTCGCCACGTTACGCTGGAGAATGGTAGCCTATGAGCGATAACGAAAAAAAACTGTTCAAAGATTATTTTGATGAAGCGTTGGCGCAGCGGATGGCAGCCATGATTACGGCCGTTCACCCTCAATTTCCCGTCGAAGCCTTCATCAACCAAATCAGCCCGCAGTTGGATGGCCTGGAGATGAAAGAACGGTCTACCGTGTTTGTGCAGGCGCTGCACGACCATTTGCCTACGGGTTTTGCCAACGCCTGGACCGTACTGGCAGCCGCTCTAGGGGCGGAACTCAGCGGCGAAGAGGGTGTGTTTGCCGATGGCTGGCATTATTGGCCCATCGCCCAATTTATTGAGACGTTTGGATTGGAAGATTTTGATGTGGGGGTGGAGGCCATGCACGAAATCACCAAACGACACACGGCCGAATTTGCCATACGGCCGTTCCTCATCCATCACCAGGAAAAAATGCTCGCCATTTTGCACACCTGGGCCGAAGATGAAAACCCGCATGTGCGGCGGCTGGTCAGCGAAGGCACCCGCCCCCGCCTGCCCTGGGCGGGTCGGCTTTATCAATTTGTCGAAGACCCCGGTCCCACTCTGGCGCTGCTGGAAAAGCTCAAGGACGATCCCGCCGAGTACGTGCGCCGCTCTGTGAGCAACCATCTCAACGATATCGCCAAGGACCATCCTCAGTTGGTGATAGAAACGTGCCGCCGCTGGTGGCAGGATGGTTCGCCAGAGCGACGCTGGATAGTGCAGCGTGCCCTGCGTACGCTGGTAAAAGATGGCAATCCAGACGCACTGGCGGTGTTGGGCTACGGGCCACCCCAGGTTGCCTTGCAAAATTTCATCATCGAGCCCGATCCGCTGAATTTGGGTAACAAACTCAATCTACAATTCACGCTGCAAAATAAAGCTGCCGATGAGCAAAAGTTGATGATCGATTTTGTGATTCATTTTGTAAAGGCAAATGGGCAGACGAGTGGCAAGGTGTTCAAGCTGAAAACGGCCGTACTCGCCCCCAACCAATCGCTCACCCTGGAAAAAAGCCATCCCATCAAGCCCATTACGACGCGCAAATATTACCCCGGCACCCACCGCGTCGAAATTCAGATCAACGGGCAGCGCATCGGCGAACGCAGCTTTGAGCTAATTGTATAAAAATGGGACACAGATAAACACGGATTTTCACTGGTTTTCCTCTCCGTGGTCCTCTGTGTTTTCTCTGTGAAACTCTGTGTTCCGTATTTCCCAAAAAGGAGACCCGATGAAAATAAAAGCAATTGATTCAGAAGCAGAAGCCCATCTAGCCCTGCCGGCCAGCGGAAAAGGCCCCGGCGTTTTGGTTTTACATCCGTGGTGGGGACTGAATGAGGACATTACAAACGTGGCAGACCGACTGGCGGAGGCGGGGTTTGTGGCGCTGGCTCCAGATTTATACAACGGCCGTATCGCCACCACCATCGAGCAAGCCGAAAAATTTAGTACAGAATTAGATGATGAAACGGCCAATCCAATCATTGAGGCAGCAATAGATGAGCTGTTGGCACATGAAGCCTGTGAAGCGGGGCAGATTGGTGTTTTAGGCTTTTCTATGGGAGCGATGTTTGCCGTGTGGGCAGCGCACAAACGGCCAGCGCAGGTAAGCGCTGTTGTGTTGTTTTACGGCGCTGGCTGGACAAACCAAACAGATACTCAAGCCAGCTATCTTGGACACTATGCGGAAAACGATTCGTATGAAGACAGCGAATTTATTGACCTTTTTAAGGAGAAGCTATTAGAAAACGGCCGTCCCACCACCTTCCACATCTATCCCAATACCGGCCACTGGTTCTTTGAACCCTCCCGCCCCGATGCGTACGATGAAGCCGCCGCCAAGCTAGCCTGGGAACGTACGTTGGCTTTCTTAAACAAAACGCTTGGGTAAATTTTTTGTAGCCGCGGATTCTTTCCGCGAAATTTTTGCGCAGTAAGAAACTGCGGCTACGAAATGATGTTTTGCATGAAGTCGAGGGTAACGGCCGTAATCTCATCCAATTCATCTTCTAGCAAAATCACATGGCCCGACTGTTCCCACCAATGCTGCTCAGCTTGCTCCGACAAAACACCTTCCAGAATAATCTCGCCCACATCCTCTGAAACCGTTTTGTCGTTGCGCCCCTGCATTACCAGCACAGGCTGTGTGATTTGCGGCAGTTGGCGACGTACCTCCAACCCCAAGCGGATCAGTTCCATTACCGCCCGCAGCGGATTCACCCGGTAACCTTGCCAAAATTCATTGCTGCCCACATTGTCCTTGGGCAATGAATGCACCAGCGGTGCGGCCACGTACAGCCGCACCATGTTGTGTGTGGGAATGGCCAGCTTAATGGCAGGTGCATAACACAAGACCCCGGCAATCTCTTTGTGCTGCGCCGCCAGGTAAAGGGCCAATGCCCCACCGGTTGATTCGCCCCCCACAAACACATGGTCACACACCGTGGCCAAATGTTGATATGCTTTTTCGGCCGCCCAGGCCCAATCGTGCCAGGTGGTTTCGTTGAGATCGTCGGGGTGGGTGCCGTGACCAGGTAGCAGCGGTGCAGAGATGGTGTAGCCTTTAGCATACAGCTTTTCCGCCAGCAGGCGCACTTCGGCCGTGGTGGCTGTCAGGCCGTGCAACAGCAGCACGCCCACGTCGTTCCCCTGCCAAAAGAAGGTATCCCCTTCCAGATGCGGATTGTGGATGGGGCCATCTTGCCCCAGGTAAATTTGCACCACGTTCAGATTTTCTTCGGGCGTAGGTGGTTCAAAGATGGGGATAAAGCGATCCAGCTCAGCGATGGGGATGGGGTGAACGCCAGGAGGCAGCTCCGCGTTCCGTTTTTCCAGCCGCTGGCGCAGCACCACAGGCGGAATGTTGAGATAGTAAAGCGTGTAATTTGCACCCAGCTCGGTAATACGGCCGATCCACTTTTGGCGACGTTCACGGCTCCACAAGCTCCAATCGAGGATGACATCGGTGCCTTGTTGCAGAAGGGGAACGGCCGTTTGCCAAAACAACTCCTTCAACTTTTGCGCCATCTCACCATACTCAGCGTCAAAAATGGTGGCATCCGTCAGATTGATCATCCACTCATCCAGCGAAAAGCGAATTGCTTTGTGGTTTTGTTCTAGTTCTTTGGCAAAGGTGGTCTTGCCCGAGGTAGGTAAGCCACAAAAAAGATGAACGGTTGCGTCTAATTTTTCCTGCGCCATTTTTTAATCCTTGCTACACTCAAAATTAATAGCGTAGGTATAAACCAGGTAAATTTAATTGTCAAAATTTTGAAGAAGGAAATTTATACAAAGAAACGAAGGGAGGAAGGCACAAAGAAAATTCTGTTTCTCCTTCGTTCCTCTGTTTCTTCGTTCCTTCGTATTGAAAAAAAGAGGTGAATCATGGAAAAAGTAAATTTGGCGCAAAAGTTAACGCTGTTCAACGACCATTGGCATCCGCGCATTGTGGGCGAACTCAACGATGCGCACGTAAAGGTGGTGAAGGTGCAAGGTGAGTTTGTTTGGCATCATCACGATCATGAAGATGAGCTGTTTTTGGTGCTAAACGGCCGTCTCCAAATGCAGTTTCGTGACCATGACGTTTGGCTGGAAGAAGGCGAATTCATCATCGTGCCGCGCGGCGTAGAACACCGCCCGGTGGCCCCGGAAGAAGTCCATTTATTGCTGCTGGAACCAAAATCCACGCTGAACACAGGCAATGTGATGGATGAGAAGACCGTTGTAGCCGACTGGATTTAACTAGATGATGCGTGAGTCGAGAAAGATTTTCCTCAGGCGTCACGCATCATCTGGATCACAATGCAATGGGCCACGGTTTTATTTGATACGATAGCCTTGATGATCATTGTTGAACAGCCAGGCAACCACAGAGCCAATTTCGATGGTTTCTGGCAGGTAGGTTTTCATGGTGACGGATGAGGTGCCACGGGTGTGCAGCATGTGTTGGGTCCGGCGCATGCGCTCAAACCGCTCTTGCCAGGTTTTGCAGTTAGACGGCCGTAAATCCACCCACCCCTTTTGCGCCCAGGCATCCACGCTTTCATCGTCTAAATCGACCTCATGGTAAATGCTTTCGGGAATGTTGATGCGTGGCCCCCGAATAAGCGAACGGCCGTCTGGGGCCAGAATTGGCACGCCAATGGAAGTGATTTGGGTGCGCAGCAGCTCATTTTCCATGATGAAATGATAAAGCGTCTCAGAAAGCTCCGTGGCCGTGGTGTCCAGCACGTTGCGCAATGTCTGGTAATTGAGCCGCAGCATATGCGCTTCGTAGAGCAGCTTCGACAGCTCCGGCGGACCGAGCTGCCCCA
This sequence comes from uncultured Anaerolineae bacterium, assembly GCA_905479495.1. Lineage (GTDB taxonomy): Bacteria > Chloroflexota > Anaerolineae > Promineifilales > Promineifilaceae > Leptofilum. The sequence continues at coordinate 27,651 of CAJQMR010000017.1, read as the reverse complement.
GGGCCACGCTGTGGCTTTTCGTCTCCTCTTCAATGCGGGCCAGCTTGTCCAGCGCAGTCTGGCGCAGCACCCCGGCCCGAAAGCTGGGATTGATGATGCTGCTGTCTATGCCCGCAATCACATCGTAGCCAGTATTGCTGCCCTTAATTTCCAACAGCGCCTGCTGGGCAATTTCCTCCGGCGTGACAAACTCCATCTGGTTGAGATGGGTAATTGCCTCAAACTCGCCACGGGCAAAAAAGCCATTTTCGCCCGTATCCACCCCGGCCATGTGCAGCTTGCCAATGCGGTTGAACTGGTTTTCATCGCCGCGCAGGGTAAGACGGCCGTTTAAGCTCTGCACCTGGCTCTCATAACGAAACTGAGGCATGCCCCGCACCTTCACAGATTTATAAGCCACCCGCCGATAGCCAATCATCGCCCCTGGTTTAAGTTCTTTCACCAATGGACCGTTGGGCGTGCGGGCCATCAAAAACATCAGGCCAGTGTGGGCAAAGGCGACGGCCGTTTTGCTCATTAATTTGGCGCTGGGGCGATCTTCGCTGTGCGTGTAGGGGATGTTCAAGCCCATGCCGCCAGTGCCGGTGGTGCCGATTTTCAAATAAAGGCGAGTGCCCACTTCACGCATGACCCGGTGAACCATTTGCACATGGCGGATGAGCTGCGGCAGCGCCTGGGAAATAAGCAGCGTGCTGACGTTTTGCTCCAATGATTTGCCCAGCGCGTCCAGCCCTTCCAAATCTTGATGATCGACAATTTGGCGCAGCTGCTGCAAAATGTCGTAGGTTTGCTGGCTCAAGCTTTCCACATCCTGGTAGCTGATGGCTGTGGCGGTGTTGATGCTATCAACGATAACGTCGGGTTGATGCTGCTGGATGAGTTGAACAAGCGCGGAACGGCCATAGGCTTCATCTAACTTGCCAAACAAATCATCGTACAGCATATCGCGTCGGTGACTGCTTTGCAGCAAACGACGGCGGCGCTCCAGGCTAAACGAATCGCGCACAAACACATCACCCCAGGCCCCAACAAACTCAATATTGGGGAACTCTTTGCGGACATCGTACAAAAATTCGCGCACTTCGCCGCGAAAAAGACTGGCAACAACAATTTTTTCCGGCTCCATGGCCCGTGCCACGGTACGCACAATTTGGGAGCCAACCAGGCCGGAACCTCCTAAAACCAAAAAGCAGCGGTCAGACATAATACCTCCAGAAATAGTGGTGAGTGGTTGGTGGCTAGTATACCGTTTTCACTGCGGAGACGCAGAGAACGCAAAGGTTTTTCTAAAGGATGCCTCAAACAGCTAAAATCACGCCTTCGTTGGGGTGGAGCGGCAGGGCGTTACCAGTGATGATAGGTGGATTGGAGGCTGTGGTAAGAAGCACGGCCGTTTCCCCCACATCATCTGGCAAAGTCCACGATTTGGCTTCGCCTGTCATATTCAGCACCACCCAAATAGTTTGCGCCCCGTGCTGGCGCGCAAAAGCCAGCACGCCGTCTCGGGCAGGTAAGCTGTGGTAGCGACCCTGGTTCAGAGCGGCCGTTTCGCGGCGCAGCTGAATCAATTTTTGGGTAAACCTTAGCATCGAATCAGGATCATCTTGTTGACTGGCGACGTTGACGATCACTGAATCGGCATTGAGCGGCAGCCAGGGGATTATGTTCGGGGGGCAGAAACCAGCGTTCACGGCCGATGTCCACGGCATTGGCGTACGCTCCGGGTCACGACCCAGCCCCAGCCCCGGCACCATCTTTTCCCAAGGGTCTTGCACCTGCTCCGGGGCAATCTCGCCGTCAAGTAGCCCCAACTCGTCGCCATAATACAGTGTGGGCGTGCCGCGCAGCGTCAGGAGCAGCAGCATCGCCACCCTGGCCTGGGCTGTACCCACCCGGCTGGCAATGCGGTGCTGATCATGGTTGCCCAGCACCCAGTTGGGCCAGGCGCCGTGCGGCAAGGCAGCCTCATACATTTCAATCAGGTCGCGAACGGCCGCAGCGTCCCACGGCGTAAAAATCAGGTTGAAGTTGAAGGGGAGATGCAGGCCGTTGAGGGAACGGCCGTAATGTTTCACCAATTCATGGGGCGGCAAATTAATCTCGCCAATCAACACCCGATCATCATACTCGTCAGCCACTTCCCGCAGCCAGCGGTTGAAATGCTCGATGTCCGGCGTGTTGCGCGTGTACGTTTCAATCACCCGCTTGGCCGGATCCATCCCCTCGCGCCAATTGGGATTGGGGGGATTATCGCGAAACTGGGCATCCTTCATCGCCCGATAGCTCACGTCGATGCGAAAGCCATCCACCCCTTTATCAAACCAAAAACGCAACACATCCAGCATCGCTGCCCGCAGGTCTGGGTTGCGCCAGTTCACGTCCGGCTGCTCGGCCAAAAAAGAGTGCAGGTAATATTGCTCCGTCTGGGCATCCCATTCCCAGGCAGATTGGCCATCAAAGCGGCTCAGCCAGTTGGTTGGCGGGCCACCATCTGGGGCCGGATCGCGCCAGATGTACCAGTCGCGCTTGGGATTGTCGCGTGCGCTGCGCGATTCCAAAAACCAGGGATGTTCATTGGAGGTATGGTTGGGCACAAAATCAAGGATAAGCCTGAGGTTATGATCATGGGCGGCCTGGATCAGGCGATCCATGTCAGCCATCGTCCCAAACAGGGGGTGGATGCCGCAATAATCGCTTACGTCATAGCCAAAATCGGCCATCGGTGAGGGGTAAATAGGCGAAATCCAGACAGCATCAACGCCCAGATTTTGCAAGTAGTCCAGCCGCTGCGTGATGCCTGGCAAATCGCCTACCCCATCGCCGTTGCTGTCTTGAAAACTGCGCGGATAAATCTGATACACAATCCCGGTCTGCCACCAACTGCTCATGAAACCTTCCTTTTCGTAAATTGATTTACTTGAGGTTACATGAAAAATGAGCAGCCTCAAGTTTTCGAGGCTGCTCATTTTTTTTACGGCCGTCTGCATTCAGGACTGGCAGTCCTCAACAGTTATTTATCACAACTTATTCGGCATAAGGACTGCCAGTCCTAGGCAATACATCTATTCCATTTCAATTGCCAGGGCCACGGCTTCGCCGCCGCCAAGGCAGAGGGAGGCAATGCCACGCTTGAGATCGCGCTGCTGGAGTGCATGGATAAGCGTCACCAAAATGCGCGCCCCACTGGCCCCGATGGGATGTCCCAGAGCAATCGCGCCACCGTTGACGTTCACCTTTTCCCAATCCCAGGCATACCCTTTTTGCACCAGTTCCACGCCGTTGGCCAACACCTGGGCGGCAAACGCTTCGTTCACCTCAAACAGGTCAACATCCTCCATTTGCCAGCCAATTTTGTCCAGCAAGCGAGGCACGGCGCGGGCTGGCGCGGCAAAGAGCCATTTAGGTTCCACGGCAAAGTGAGTGTAACCAACAATGCGGGCAATAGGCGTCGTGCCTTGCCTCTCGGCTTCGGCGCGGTGGGTTAGCACCAGGGCGGCACCACCGTCGTTGAGGCCGGGGGCATTGCCGGCGGTCACCTGGCCGTCTGCCTCAAAGGCGGGGCGTAGCTTGGCCAGACCCTCGACGCTGGTTTGCATCTCGTAGCTTCCGTTACTGAAGCTGGCGCGTATCGGTTCGTCTTTATCGACAACGACGCTACCTTTACGGCTTTTAATTTCGACGGGAACAATTTCGGTTTGGAAACGGCCGTTTGCCGTAGCCTGCGCCGCCTTTTCATGACTGCGGTAGGAAAATTCGTCCATTTCCTGGCGGGTTACTTCATACTGCTTGGCAATAAATTCGGCAGCGTTACCCATCGGCCATTCCTGGAAGGAACACCATAGGCCGTCGGTCAGCAGCGAATCTTGCATTTCGACATGACCGTAGCGCAAACCCTGGCGCGCTTTGGGCAGTAGGTAGGGGGCGTTGGACATGCTTTCCATGCCGCCCGCCACGTATACAGTCCCTTCCCCAGCGATAATGCCGTTAGACGCCAGCATGACGGCTTTGAGACCCGAACCACACACTTTATTGACGCTGGCCGCCCCAACGGTATTGGGCAGTCCGCCGCGCAGCGCCGCCTGCCGTGCCGGTGCCTGCCCCACGCCAGCGGACACCACATTGCCCATAATAACTTCATACACCGAATTGGGATCGATACCGGAACGGGAAACGGCCGTTTTTACGGCCAACGCCCCCAAATCCGTTGCTTTCTGGCTGGTGAGGCTGCCCGACATCTTGCCCGTCGGCGTGCGGGCTGCCCCTAAAATGACAACATCTTGGTTACTTTTATCACTCATGTTTACGCTCCTCAGTGGGTGAGAATTTAATTTTCATGCAATGCGTGTATTGTACATGATAGGAGTTGCAATTTAGGAACGGCCGTTACGGTAGCTTTTCATGGGTCTGATCATTCGATTGCCTATTTGTCATTTGAATCAGAGGAGTTTTCGTGGTCTACATTTCAATAAAGATGGTGGAATCGTCTGCCTGGACCAAAATATCATTGTAGCCCAAAAGTCAGATCAGCTTTGCCATAGTTTTGTGTATAATTACCTTGTAGCTTTGTGGTTGGTTCCTAACCACACCCCCCAAGTTGATTTTAAGCAGTGCCTTTGACTGAATTTGAAGGGTAGAACATGCAATTGCCTAGCGAACAACATCCAATTTGGCAAGAATTGATAAACAGAAAGAATCACTACCATTTCGAATTTTTAGCCGCCACCCTACTTCTAGGCAAGCTGAATTTAAAGTGTCGGCTTGACAAAACCCCCCAGGAAATGGAAAGAAGTATTCATGAATTACGTTCATTCTTTGAAAGAAACTCGCATCTGCCAAAAGTGCAAAGCGATCTGAGAAGGGTTTTTGGCGAAGGGCTAATCATGAATCAGGAACTGTTTGATGTAGCGACTATAATAAAATTTCTGCAAAAAGGGGACAAATTCATTCTGGCTGGGGATGAAAAAATCCTAAACGAACTACCCACAGGAAATTGGATAGGGGGCACAATCCCTTACTTTATGACTGACGCTGGAGGCATGTTTACGCAAGAAAAGATATATGCAACCAGAATGCCAGATGATGCAACAAACATCGTGACCCAAACCTATGATGTCAACACAATCGATCAAATTTATCTAGATGCCCCCGCTAATGGCTTTAGCATCATTATTCTACCCGCTTTCAGCCCGGTCCATACTTCATTCGCTTTGAACTCGCCAACTTATGACGGATTTGCCACTAAACCATTAATCGGATGGGTATCTGGCGTCGCGCTTGATGAATTGGGTCAATCCTCCCCCAAAACATTCGACGGGACAAACCCAGGCTATGAAGACAAAGCAGTTGTATTTCACATTGAATTACCGCCGCACAAGGCCGCAGATATACAATTCGTCAATATCTTTCAGCCGGGTGAGGGAGATACTATTACTTTCCCAACCGATGGTTTTCAAACCAATGACGCTTACGTCAATGGCACGAAAGTGAATTTTGCTACATACATCGAGCAGAACAACATAGATACAAGATTGCCTTTAGTGGCTGATATGTATGGTGCCATGATTAATACCAGCTTCAGACAGGTCAAGTCGGCCCAAAAAACGGTAGATTTCTTCGCACCGGTTTTTGCTGGAATTGAGTACAAAATCGCCAAACCAATCAATGATTACGTCACCGACTTTGAAGCAATGGTTCCAACCAATCTAGGAGATGCAATCTTTTTCTCGTGTAACTGTATCTTGAACTATAGGTACGCCAATCTGGAAGGCAAATCTCTACAAGGTATTACAGGTCCGATGACCTTTGGCGAAATCGCTTATCAGCTGTTAAATCAGACGATGGCCTATGTTGTCATAGAAGACATCGAAGCCTAGGAACCATCGGTCCTTCTATGGCTGGCTGAAAAACAACTGGCGTCATTGATAGTTATGGCATCGAATTGATTCATCCTTGCCGTAAAGGATGCAGCCCTCAGCAGAAATGATGCAAGTGTTAGCGCACAAAAATCAATCCTTAGCGTTGTGGCCTAAACCTCAATCAGCTAGCCAAGTTATTAGTCCAACAACATCGCTCATAACAAACAAATAAAATAGTCCCAGCCCGCCTAAATAGAAAATCACCTCTCGCCACCTGATCGATTGTAGAAACCCTTTCCACAGCTTAATGAGGGTTAAAACAATTCCAACTGGCGTCGTACCAATAACGCTAATAAGCAATACGATTGTCGGCATATAAAAAAGTGTGCCTAGCCCAGCATCTTTAGGGTCAGGTTGCCCATACGTTGGCAAATGCCCTATCTGAAGCGATGTTATCAAGACAAACGTAGCAAATAGGCTTAACCAAATCCAGGGGGACCAAATGATAACCCTGTACATTATTTGCAAGTAAGGCGATTCCCAGGCAGAAGGGGTCGGTAATATTGTGCCTTTGGTTGATTTCATTCTCTAGCTCCAGTAAGTAACAAAAATTTGCAACTATACAGACAGGTCTTTCTAATAGATATAAGTTGCGGAACAAACCTGTCATTCCTGCGGAGGCAGGAATCTATTCTTAGCAAAAAGATGGATACCCACCTTCACGGGTATAACACCTGCATAGATATAAAAGGTTTATGGAATTAGGCTTCCTTCTTGCGTAGCGGCATAAATGCCAGAGAATTGGCCCGTTTTTACTTCACCAAAAAGATAATAGATCCCATCATGATAAACCAGTTCTGTAGACCACAAAGCTGTTTTGTTGGGTATTTCTTCAAATGTTTGCAGGGCAGCCTTTGATCGTCGCCAATGAATCCCATCGTCGCTTAAGGCAACCCCAACTTGCACCCCGTTCCCGACAGAGGAGGCATACAGCAAAACCCATCCATCTGGTGTTTGCAGGAGAACCGGATCAGATACAGACCGCTCATCCCATCTGCCTCGTTCATTGCTAGGCCGAAAAACAGGATCGCTTTCCGCATATACCGAGTCTGTCGTCTCAGGATCGTCATATTTTGTCCAGTTGATGCCATCGGGGGAGGTTGCCATGCCGATCATGGCACGGCCGTTTACGCCCACGTAATACATCACGTATCCAGCCTCATTTTTCATGACAAACGGCCGTCTCACGCCGCCAGCATCCCAGGCCCCTGTTTCCCCTGGTTCCAGCACATATGCTTCATCTGCCGTCCACGGCCCCAGCGGGTCCGGGGCTGTGGCCCGACCAATGTAATTCACGGATCGACCCGACCCTTTATTCCATGTGTAGAAATAATGCACCCAGGTGCCATCTTCTTCTACATGCATACTGCCACCGATGGGCACATGGTTTTTATTGGGCAAATCCTGTTCCGAAAAAACAGGGCCATCTGCCATTTGCGTCCAGTGAAGGCCATCGGGCGAAGTGTGGTAAGAAAGGCCGAATGTGGTGGGCGGCCAGCCAGGGAACCGGTTGAGAAAAGCGTGGAATTGACCGTCATGGTAGAGAACGGCCGTAATGTCTAAATTTCGATCCCAATCGCCTTCTTCACCATGCGCAATGACAGGGTCTGTACTATACAAAGGCAATATATCGGTGGCATCAAACCGCTCAATGGGAACGGCCGTTGCGGTAGGTTCGGGCAGCGGCTCCAGCGTTTCTGTCGGCGTTGCTTGGGGAACGGCCGTTGCCGTAGCTGCTACCTCTGCTGCCGTGGGTTCTGGTTCTGATGTTGGCACAGCTTCAGCTATTGTGGTGGCTAAAGGTGTGGGAGTAACGGCCGTTTCTGGTTTTGTCACTGAACAACCAATAAACACACCAGGCAAAAGAAAGAAAAACAAAATCCGTGCTCGAATGAATGAATAGGGCATAACATCTCCAAAAGTTTTTTTGCTTTTGGAAGTCTAGCCAGGTATGGATCAGTTGACATGACCCAAATGGGGACAATATATGGGGACAATTTACGGTGCCTGCTACAAAAGACCTGAACTTCTAGCCTCTTGGATCGCTTCTTGGCGACTGTGGACACCAAGCTTGCGGTAAATACGTTTGCTGTACGTATAAATAGTGGCTGAAGAAACACCCATGTTTTCGGCAATGGCTTGCGCCGACAAACCGGCAGCAAAGAATTGCAACGTCATCAATTCTCGCTGCGTTAAATCAGTTTTGACGGATGTGGGAAATTGGGCTAACAGCTGTGTCACATAATCGACCATGATGTGTTGGGTAGCCAGTTGTCTGAGCAGCTGCCGCATGGGTTCCCCTTCATCCACAAAAACGCGCACATACCCTTCTAGCTGGGCAAGTTTGAGGGCCTGGGTTAGATGAGAAACGGCCGTATCCATGCCATCTTTTGCACTGGCCAAAGCGCGCAAAACAGCAACCTCAATCCATAAACCATTCAGCGAAAATGCCTGTGCATGGGCCATCACCTCAACCAAAAAAGTGTGCGCTGCGCTGCGTTTGCCGGTGGCAATGGCGTGCCGGGCCCGCAACAGCTTCACCCGTTGGTGAAGAATCGAACGTTGTCCCTGTTCTTGCAATTGGCTTGACAGGGAAACGGCCGTTTGAAGCAGCGCCGCATCTTGTTGCCCCGCTTGATAGCCCAGGTGCAATTGCCAGGCGAGGATGAATAATTGTTGCTCAGACCCTTCGCTAACCCCAGCTATTGCCCCGCGCAGCGTTTGCTGGGCCAGGGCCGGGTTGCCCCGCGCCGCTTGGAGCTGCGCCAACGTCAAAAAATCTTGCAAATAACCCGCTTGCGAATTCAAACAGAGGCTGCCTGGCAAAAGATCTTCTACCAATTCCAACTGATTCCATTGATACAAAATACGGCATAGGCCAGAGTAGATGGCATCAGCCACATACCGTTTTGTTTGCTGAGGATAATCCGCCAGCAGCGAAAGCATCTCATCAGCTAATGTTTTCGCTCGCCGTACCTTCCCTTGTTGCAGATAGATTCGCCCGAGCGCCGCAGCAGCGGCGAAAAGTGAATTGTTGTTTTTAGATCGTTTCCCTAGCTGAATGGCAGCGTTTAATTCACGTTCGGCAGCCTCATATTGCTGCAAATTAAGATAGGTAATGGCCAAAAAGTTTTTGGCAATGGTCCGTAAGCGCTCAGCCTGAGGGTCTAATAATTCATAAGCAAGGGGGGCATTTTTAATGACAAACTCATAGGCACGTTGTTCAAACGCTAAATTAATGCGCATTAAAAAAATGTTGCCTTTTGCCGTACGCAACCCCACATGATTCCCCCCTTCCGCCTCAAGATCAGCCAGCAATGCTTCTGCCTTTTCAACGTAGGGAACGGCCGTATCAAATTCACCCGACAGCAGATAAATCCAGGCTTGATTCACACACAACCCCAGGTTTCCCAAAACAATCTGGCGCGGAATTTGGGCAAACCAGGCGTAGGCAGGCGACACATTGCTCTCAAAAAGATATTGGGTGGCCGCCGCGCTAAAAATATCGGCATATTTAGCAAATTTCCCAGAAGCAAGGGCCTGCTGCACCGCCTCGGCGTGGTAGCCATGTTTATGAAACCAAAACGCCGCACGGCCGTTTATTTCAGGCACTTTATGGGGGTAGCGACGTTGCAATTGGTGGCGTAAAAAGGCAGAAAAAAGATGGTGATAGCGAAACCATTCACCAGTGACATCTAAAGGAACAACAAATAAATTGTCGCGCCGCAATTGGGCAATGATTTCCTGGCTGGCCCCAGCACCATCCGTCACGGCATCACACAAAGGGGCAGAAAAACGGTCGAGAACGGCCGTTTCCAACAAAAACTGTTGAATAGCAGGTGGCTGTTGCGACAAAACTTCTTCCATCAAATAATCAGCCATGTCAGCATGATGCTGAAGCAACTGCACCAGATCATCCTCCGACCCACTTTTGAATGGCGTGGTTTGCCAGGCCAGCCCGGCCAATTGCAGGCAAGCAACCCATCCTTCCGTTTGTTTGGTAATGACAGTAAGCTGGTTGTCGTTTAGCTGAATATGCTGCTGTTGCTGGAAGAAAACGGCCGTTTCTTTGGCCGAAAAGCGCAATTCATCTGCCTGAATCAGCGTGGCAATGCCTTGGGCGCGTAAACGGGCAATAGGAAAAGGCAGCCCTGTTCGGCTCATGATGACCAAATGCAAATTGGCCGGGGCCTGATTCAAAACAAATTGCACAATGGCGTGAACCATTTCACTTTCGATAAGATGATAATCATCCAATATCAACGTGATGGATGATTTGTCGAGATAAATGGCATTGAGCAAATCAACCAATAACGGCTGCAAGTTATCCGTTTGAGCAAAGGTCCCCACGCTTGCCTTAATTGTTTGTAAATGAGGAATTGTTTGTGGGGTAACGGCCGTTTCCAACGCCGAGATCAGATACAAAAGAAATACAGATCGTGCATTGTCCCCTTCATCCAAAGAGACCCAGCCGATTTTGGTATCACCTACTTCATCAAGCCAACGGCTGATCAACGTCGTCTTGCCAAATCCGGCGGGCGCGGTAACGACAGTCAATCTACCTGTATGGCCTTTATTTAGTTTTTGTAATAACGATGGGCGCGCAACCCAAAACGGCCGTTTCTCCGGCCGATTGAGCTTGGTTTGCAAAAGCGTCTTGTACACGCGACTATTATACCAAGCCACATGAAGGGGGAGAGTAGAGATTGGAGACTGGAGTGAGAGATTTTTTATCTCTGACCATCCAATCTCCAAACTCCAGCCCTATTGAATGGGGCAAACCGATTCGGCCGTCAGGCTGGGCAAGGCGTAGCCCAAGTCGGCCAGCGGGCCAGTTGGGTTCGGGAACGTTTGCAGCACATTGGTCGTTGCAATACAACCCAAGGCTGCACTGTGGTTAAAGTTGTAATCCTCCCAAAAAGCCACGACACCTTCCGTGATGTGTGCATTCGGGTAGTTGCTGTACAGCCAGCCAGACCAAACCGTGGCATTGTCCATATCGCCCAACTGCAAGTAAGCGATCATTAAGCGGAAAGCGGCAAACTGACGGCTGGTATCGTAAGTGCTTTCCTGAATAATCAGCCCAACACCATCATCCAGGTTTGGATTTTCTACCACATCAACATATTTGGGAATGGCCGCCGCATAATCGCCAGCGGCAAACAGGTCGTTGGCTTCATATAGTAGATGGAAGCGGTAGTTGGATGGATCCAGAATCGTTTCGGCCAGGGCAAACTGATTTTGCGCAGGCTGCCAGGACCAAATCTCGGTGTAACCGCGCTGGTAAGGCCCGGCCCCGGCGGAGCTGATGAACCCGCCGTACTGCGCCAAATCGGCAACACCGTCTCCTGTGCGATCAACAAACGTCGCCTCGCCGCTCATCATGCTGATGACCGGCTGGGGATATTGGGCAGTGGCAGGCACCAAACTTTGCACCGCGCCGGTGGGCGCGCCCACAATATCATAGGCGTGGTTACAAGTGTGCGCCCCGCAAAACTGGCGCATGATAGCCACTTCAGGTAAGCCATCACCCGTCAGATCGCCGACGTGTTCGATGGTGAGCAGCCAATCCCCATCGTTAACAAATTTGGCATAGTACCGGTAAACCAGACCCGCTGGCGAGACTACGATGGCCTCGCCTTCAGGGCCAAAGACAGAGCCGGTGTCCTGTTGCAGGATTGCTACCCACTCCACAACACCATCGCCGGTCAAATCAACCTCACGCCAATCAGCCAGGAAGCCGTTGGCGGACAGCGTTTGCTGCACATCTTGCGCTGAACTGCCATCATGCCGCTGCTGGCCAACCCAAATCGCCAGTTCGGGCAGGGTCTGGGGCAGGGCTTGCTCCTGCGGGTAGATGGTAAGCATCAAGGTGTAGTCGATGGGACGGGCCAAGCTGGTTACGGTTAGTTGATATTCGCCGGAGCTGAGCAGCGTACCGCTCCAGCTGCGGTTCTCATTTTCAAACCGTTTGTACGGTTGGCCATCAACCAGACCCACCAGGGAAAAGTTGGCATTACTGTTGTTGGAAATGATCGAAATCTCGGCAAACTGGTTGGCGGCGGCCCAAAATGTATACACATCATTTTGGCCCACAGCCAACGTGTGGTTCAGTGTGGTAGAAATTTCTCCAGGGGCAAATACAATGGGCATGGGTTCAACCGTGATCACGGTTGCGGCAACGGCCGTTGCGGTGGGAGGTACGGCCGTTGCCACCTCAGTTTCAGTTGGCTGCGGTGTGTTGGTGGGGGATACGGCCGTTCCTTCGGCAACCGTGGGCGTGGGATTCTGGGCAACCTGGGTAGCCAGCGGCGTAAATGGTAAGGTTGCCACCGGCTGGGGGTTCGGCGACGCGGTCGGCGTACAAGCCACCAGTGCCAAAACAAGCAGAAGGAACCACACAGCGTAGCTCCTGGATTTTACGGTCAATAAATTTTGGTGTTTATCAATCTGTTTTGTGTTCATTCGATTTGAATCTCTCTTTGTTTCTTTATTTCATAACAATACATACATCACTTTCAATTTTTAGTGTGCCTGATGGCAGAAATGAAAGCAAGCGGCATCTGGCAAACGGTGGTTTGTCGTCTGCATTGCGTAAGCTGGTAGCCTCTAACTTTCGGCAGGAGCGGCCCAGGCATGGAAAAATAGTATATAATTTGGATTTTGGGGGGATTCCATGATCTTCAAAGAGAGAACGGCCGTTTTAAAAAAATTCTGGCAAGCAATTACCATGCCTTCTTCCTTGATGCAAAGTATTGAAGGACGTCAGCTGTCAAGATTACTGGCTGCATGGTTACTCCTATTCTGGTTCCTCATTATCTTGCTCTTTTTCCTACGCACACCAGTCGGCGTAGGGTCAGAAGCAGAAATTATTGTCCGTGGCGTCCTAAGCATCATAATCCTCATCGCTTACTTCCTTAATCGTAAAGGTCATTACAAAGCAGCCTTGAGTCTCGCCGTAGTCAGTAGTTCCCTATTGATCATTCTGTTATCTGCCGTTGAAGGTGGGCAGGACGGTATGCAGGTACTTAACTATCTAACGGTGATTCTGCTCTTTTCCAGCCTGTTTTTTGCACCGCGCGCTATTTTTATAATTTTTATTGGACATTTATTAGGGATATCCCTGTTTACCTTGCTTAGTAACGAAATCACGTTTCTGCAAGCGATGAATGGCCCCATCAGCTTTAACTTAACGTTTGCCATGATCATCTATTTCGTCACTCGGCAGCGTAACCAATTGGGCATATTGAGGCAGAGGCAAACGTCACAAGAAAGAAACGTATTTCGCATTTTGGCTCAGGCCACAATCGCTGCTAGAGATGAAGGCACATTAAGCCGCGATGTATTATCCTATTTGCTAAAAGCATTGGATTTCGATTTAGGAATTGTGGCCTATCCAGGAAGAAAAGAATTCCAGGTGCCGGTGATGATGACGCTTGGTACCGAACTGGAAGCAGCTCGTGAATTCTTCTCCCTGGCAGAAGATAGCCAGAAAGAATTACGATCGTTTTTTAGTCAGGAATCAATTTTTGCCCCTGATATACACCATTCATCACTGTCGGCTACACAAAAAAACAAACTCACCCAGCTCGGGATTCAGGCGTTAATCTCTTGTCCGCTAACCCAGGCAAGAGAGGATAGTCAAGGCATTATGCATCTGGCTACCAGCACCCCCAAAGAGCTCCTTCGCGAACACGAGAGCTTTTATGAGACCATTGCCCAGATGTTTGCAGCTGCCCTGGCGCATAAGCGAGTGGAAGAGGCTGTGCGTAGCAGCGAAGCGCGATTCCGCCGCCTGGCTTATAGCTCACCAAACATCATCTGCATCATCGATTGCTCCACAGCCGACATCACATTTATTAATAAAGAAGAACCGTTTGGCTATCCCCCAGGAACATTTGGAGAACTTGATGCGCTACTCAATATCGTTCATCCAGACGAGATAGAGCAAGTGCGCAATCAATGGCAATTATTATTGCAGGCGCCTGATGCCAATAGAGAAAACGAGTTCCGGGTACAGCGGGAAAATGGCGAATGGGAATGGATCGAGAGCCACATAACAACATTAGCCAATGACCAGCAGGGAATGACCCGGCAACTGTTGTTGTTCATGACTATTGTCACTGAACGCAAACAAATTGTTGCCGCCCAAAAGATGGAGAGTTTAGGTGTCTTGGCTGGGGGCGTGGCCCACGATTTCAACAACTTGTTAGTTGCGATACTGGGACAGGCCTCTCTAGCATCACATTTGCTGTTGGGAAACGACTCGGCGCGCCCGCATATTGAAAAAGTTGTCGTTGCCGCTGAACGCGCCGCCGCGCTCACACAGCAATTGCTTGCCTACTCTGGTCGAGGACATTTTCAAATACGCTCTATTTATCTCAATGAACTGATCGAGGAGAATTTGCATTTGTTTCGGCTCGCTGTCCCCAAACACGTAAAACTAAAGTCAAATTTGAACTCCCGTTTACCATCCATCAAAGCAGATGTGGGCCAAATGCAACAAGTGATCATGAATCTTATCCTGAATGGAGCGGAAGCAATTGGCGAGGCAGCGGGTACGGTAACGGTGGAGACCCACACACAGACCATCGGCTTTGGTGAAGAGCAAAATTGGCTCAATTCGAGCGACCCTTTGGAACCGGGGATGTACGTTTCTCTGATAGTCCGTGACGACGGTCAAGGAATGGACAGTCAAACCCTGGCTCGGATTTTCGAGCCGTTTTTCACCACCAAGGTAACTGGTCGCGGCCTGGGTTTAGCGGCCGTTTTAGGCATTATTCGGGGACATCAGGGCAGGATCAATGTTAACAGTGTCGTTGGTAAAGGATCAACCTTCAAATTGCTCTTTCCAGCCTCTACTGAAACAGTAGACGATGCCGAAAAGAATCATACGAATCCATCCTCAAGTATGCCGGATGGAAAAGTGCTGGTCATTGATGACGAAGAATCGGTGCGAGAAGCGGTTGCGGATATTTTGGCAATGCAGGGGATCACTGTGATAAGTGCCGCCAACGGAAATGATGGCGTGGCGCTTTACAATGCGCACCCGAATGAAATCGAATTGGTGCTCTTGGATTTATCAATGCCGGGAATGAGTGGCTACAACACATTAATAGCGCTGCGACAGATTGATCCCACTGTCCGCGTGATCTTATCGTCCGGGTATGATGAAGCTGAAGCAATGGGCCAATTAAAAAGTGAAAAGCCAAATGGTTTTTTACATAAACCGTATAACCTTAATCGATTACTTCAAACTGTCAAAGAGCATCTACCTTCGTCCTGAGATATGAGCAAGCCGTGGCACACCGTCCGCACGATGATTGAACGCACCGCCACCGCCAAAGGGCGGGCAACCTCTGGCAACTTTTCCATTGAGGGCACCCGGCTGCACGAGCGGGCTTTGCGGGCGGGCTGGTGGCCTACGGCCGTTCTCGTCACTCAATCTGTCTGGCAAAATCCTGGGGAGCGGGAAACGGCCGTTTTGCAGCAGCTCGCCAACCAAAATATCTCCTGCTACCCTATCGCCGATGCCGAAATGGACACCTTAACCCAGGGGCGCAGGCTGGGCGGCCTCATCGGACTGCTGCCGCTGCCGCAACCAATCGACCTGGCAGATTGGCTGGCGGCACACCCCACGCCCACGCTGCTGGTAGCAGTTGACGTGGTTGATCCGGGCAATGTGGGCGGCCTGCTGCGCACGGCTCATGCCCTGGGGGCCGATTTATTCGTCACTGTCGGGGGCAGCGATCCGTTTCACCCACGCGCGGTACGTACTTCAATGGGTAGCCTCTTCAAGCTGCCGACTGTGGCCATGACCCTGCCCGACTTGTTTGCCACACTGCAAACAAAGTCCATGCAAACAGTTGGCACCGTGGCAGAAGGCGGGGTTTTGCTGCCGCAGTTAGACGTGGGGTTGGGGGGAACGGCCGTTTTTATGGGTAGTGAATATTGGGGCTTGCCGGATGAATTGGCCGCCCAACTCGATCGGCGCGTCACCATTCCCATGAGCGCCGGGATTGATTCCTTCTCCGTCAATGCGGCGGCAGCCATCGTGCTATACGAACTCCAGCGACAGAAACATTTTTAACGCAGAGCGGCAGAGGCGCAGAGAAAAAATGCCGCTCTCACTTTGAGAGCGGCATTTTTAGAAGAAGGAGGAGGAAAAAGATTGTTGTTAGCTTGTTTATTAGAGGCGGCGTAACGGCCGTTTCTTACGTCCCAATTTTCCCAGCTAGCAAAGCAGTAATCACTCCCCCCAAACTTGCCACACCTCGCTCAATTTCTATCTCGCTAAGGCCGCTAAAGCCCAGCAAAATGGCCGGTGGCGAGGATGCCGTCATGAAGTATGGGGCGGCGGGATAAACACCCACCCCTGCTTCAGCCGCAGCCTGTACCACGGCCGTTTCTTGCAAACGTGTTGGCAAATAAAGCATCACATGCAGTCCGGCCGGTTCATCAGCGTAGCGCACCAGGTTGGGCAGATGGGTTTGCAGCGCTGCCACCAATGTTTGCCGCCGCTCGCCGTATGCCTCACGTAAATGGCGCAAATGGCGCTCAAAATGACCCTCCACCATAAAGTCGGCCACGGCCGCCTGGGTGAGCGTGGGCGCACCCCGGTCAATCAACCGCTTGGCCTGGACAAACGGCCGTACCAACTCCTGTGGCAACACCACGTAAGACAATCGCAGTGCCGGGAACAACACCTTGGAAAATGTGCCCAGGTAAATGACCCGATCATCCACCGCTAGCCCTTGCAACGCCGCCAGCGGACGGCCGTCGTAGCGCAGTTCACCATCGTAATCATCCTCAATGATAAGCGCATCATGCTGCCTGGCCCATTGCAGCAAAGCCAGGCGGCGCGCCAGCGGCAGCGTACCGCCTTGGGGAAACTGGTTCGATGGGGTAACAAAGATCATTTTTGCCTGACTGCGCTCCGGAATTTTTTCGACCACAAAGCCGGAATCATCAACGGGAACGGCCGTTAACCGGGCACCATTCAGTTGAAACAAGGAAAACGCATCCGCATACCCTGGCGTTTCCACCATCACCTCATCCCCCGGTTCCAGCAGCAGACGGGCCAAAATATCCAGCGCTTGCTGCGCCCCGTTGACAATCACCACCCGCTCCGGCTGGCAGGTCACCCCGCGCCAGCGCGTGAGGTAATCGGCCAGGGCCTCGCGCAGTGGAAAGAAGCCCGCCACTGAACCATACCGGGAAAGCATGGCGTCATCGGTGCTCAGGTAGCGGGCCAGCAGCTTGCGCCAGATGTCGTAGGGGAAAATGTGGGGGAAGGAGCGGCCAAAACCAAAATCGATCTCCGGGCGGGGCTGCTTGTTGCTGGGGGAAACGGCCGTCTGCAACATCCGCTGCCCCCACGCTGAGAAATTTGGCTGAAACGGCCGTGTATCCGCCTCACCGACCATCATCGACGACAAATAAGGGGCAATGAATGTCCCAGCCCCACGCCGACGCAGGACAAATCCTTCTGACTCCAGCTGATTATACGCCTGAGATACAGTGATGCGTGCCACGCCCAGCTTGCTTGCTAACTCACGACCGGGCGGCAGGCGCTGGGACGTAAATTCGCCATGCAAAATGGCCTCACGTAGCTGATGATATAATTGCAGGTATAATGGTGTTTGGCTTTGTTTATCTAATGTCCAGTAGTTCATATTAACAACCTCAACCGAATGTTTCGCCAAACAAGTCTTGCCAGATTATATCGCCAAAGCAAGACATTTAAGCTGAAGCAACTTCTCCTATAAACGAACTGTCAAAAGACGTTTGCTTCAGCAAAAAATTTATACCATAGTTCAAAAGGGATATTGACGCATTTTTGTTAAACGCACTATCCTACCAGTTAAGTACAGTTTTGCAGAAATAAGCTTCGGACTATAACAGGGTCCGCTGTGCTTTAGGAATGTACCCAGATCAGTATGGCTTATCGCAGTAGTGAAAAAACACGCCAAAAGAAAGATGCCAAACGAACGGCCATGATGCAAGCGGCCGTTCAGGTGTTTGCCGAAAAAGGCTATTATGCCGCCACCGTGCGCGATATTGTGAAGGCCGCCGACGTGGCCATCGGCACATTTTACTTTTATTTTCCTGACAAAGAGACTTTATTTGTTCACCTGTATGAGGAAACGGCCGATTTTTTACTGCAAACGATTGACCAGGCGGTACGCAGCCGCAGCGATTTGGCACAACAACTGTCGCGTGGTATTCAAGCCTACCTGAACATTGCTATTTATGAACCGGCCGTGGTGCAACTGCTGCTGGTCGGGGGCGTCGGCGCTGTACCTTCCTTAGAGGCAAAGCGACTTGCATTTCGGGAGCGTTTGGTGAGGCTGTGGCAACGGCCGTTGGACAAGGCGATCGAGGCCGGTGTGGTTCCTGAGCAAAACAGCCGTAGAGTTGCTGAAGCATTTGCCGGGGCATTCGATGAAGTGATTTTACAGCTTCTAGCCACACCTGAGCCAGATCAGGAAGTGGGAGCTGTTACCCAGGAGCTGACTTTGTTTAGCCTGCGCGCCGTCGCCTTTAAGGGGACTTCCCTGTAAAAATTTTCCTAACCAGGCAGAAAGCACAAGATCGACAAATGGCTGATCACAACAAAAGCAATGATGAGTTTCTTCGTAAGTCAGAACACCTACCCTCTCAAGGTCTCCCCCCAGAGTCATTGTCTGAGGGCCCACCCCCAACCATTGCCCAATTAACTGCCCTCACCAAAGCTGCTGAATCCTTCTTAGGGGTTCACGATCTACCTTCATTGTGGCCACGCATACAAACGGCCGTGCAAAACAGCCTACAACCGGACCGCTTCGCGATTTTCATTTACGATCAGGAGACTGACAAGCTTACCTGTCCTTATTCTTTTGGGCTCTCACAAACGTTCACCGATGACGTCAACGATATCTTCAGCGGCGCCCCTGGGACCGAACAGCTTTATCACCTGGCCCCCATGTGGGTTGAAGATGTGCAAACAGACCCTACCTTCAACGCCGTGCGAGAAATTATTAAAAGTGAAGGATTTCGCACCTTTGCCAGTTTTCCACTAATCGACAATCAGGGTAAATCGGGGGGCGGAATTATCCTATTTTGGAATGAACTACAGCCAGCAAATAGTAGCCAGCTCAATACGGGGCACACTCTGGCACATATGATTGCCCTGGCCATTAACACCGTCACTCTATTTGCCCAAACCAGGCAAAATTTACAACGCGAACAACAGCTTGGCGAGATCAGCCGTACGCTTAATAACACACCAAATTTACCAACGCTCTTGGGCAACACCGTTAAAATGGTCGCTGAGCTAATTAAGGCGGACAGTGGTTTGATTGGCCTGGTCATTGACAACGACATCATGACCTTTTATCCGCACAACGTGCCCAACTGGATGAATTTACGCCCCGCCCCTCGGCCCCGTGGCCTGGCCTGGCAAATTGTCAGAAATAGCGAACCTATTTTGATCACAGATTATCCCAACCATCCAGAAGCGATGCAAAAATGGATTAAAGCCGGGGTCACCACTTTTGTTGGCGCACCATTACAAGCCCGGGATCATTGTTTGGGCATGTTAGCCCTTTTCAATTTGAACCACTCGCCCCGTATGTTTAGCCAGCGCGACCTTGATTTGGTCATATCTGTGGGCCAACAAGCAGGGACGGCCATCCAAAATGTGCGTATGCTGGGCGAAACACAGCAACGAGCAGCCGCGATGGCGGCTGCTTTAAACCGCCAGGCTGAACTTGACATGATGAAAAACAACTTCACCCAAAGCGTTTCACACGAGCTGCGTTCACCGCTGGGTATTATTTATGGCCATGCAGAACTTCTGGCCAGTGAAAGTTTAGGCCCCTTAAATGACACCCAGAAACAGTCCAGCGAGATTATTATGCGGCGGGTGCTGATGCTTACTAACCTGGTAGATGATCTCACCGCCCTATTGGCAGCTGAAACCCAGGAGCTGCGCCGTGAAGAGATTGACACGACCATGCTCGTCTATTCACTGCTAGCAGATTACCGTATGCGTGCCGAAGAGCTAGAAATTACGCTTGAAGCTGAAATCGCGGAGCCAATCCCCTGGATTCATGGTGACAGCACGCACCTACGCCGGGTTTTCGACAACTTGGTATCGAATGCCTTCAAATTCACTCCGGCGGGCGGCAGCATCACCTTGCGCCTGAAGGCAGCAGGGGAAGATTTGCATATTGAGGTGGCCGACAGTGGAGAGGGCATCCCAGAAGATAAACTTGAGCGTATCTTTGAGCGATTTTATCAAGTAGAAAGTGGATCAGCACGGCGGCACAAAGGTACGGGGCTGGGGCTTACCTTAGTCAAAGAAATTGTGGAAGCTCATCGCGGCACCATTATGGTTAAAAGCAAGCTGGGTAAGGGCACCACTTTTACCATTCTCATTCCTGGTTTTTTCCCCGAACAAACCGACAATTAAGCAGAAGCACCTGAATAATTGCTTAATCCCCAGCGCCAAACACGATTGGCGATGAAGAAGAGAACGGCCGTTAACCCCACAGCAAACCCCATCAACCCTAAGCTAGAGCGCCCCGTAAATGTTTCTGCTGGAATGGTAACGGCAAAGGCCACTGGCACCAAAAAAGTCAAGACAAGTTGCAGCCAACCGGGGTAAATACTCACTGGCCAGCGCCCCGCCTGGTACAACGATTGCCAAATCAGCACAATGTTGCCCACCCGGATCACCCAAAAAGTGACGGTGGCAATCATCAGCCAAAAGCTGTACATTAAAGTAATCCCCAAAAATAACATGAGCAGAAAAGAAGCCATATTCACTGCGGTCATGCTGGCTTGCAATGAAACCAAGCCCCAGCCCAGTACTACCAGTCCGGTAAGCACATCTACAATCTGCCAGAATTGCAATTCGCGTACACTCACCAAAAGCTGCGCGTTTTCTGGCTTGGTCAACGTGTAATCTAAAGTCCCCTGACCAATTTCATCCATCAGGCGCATCATATTGGGCTGGATGAACATTTTGACAACACCGCCAATTAAGAAGTGAACGCCCATCACCACCAATAATTCTGGCTGTGACCAACCATTAAGGCTGTCGGCATATTCAAAGACCAGGCTCAAAACGACCAGTCCTGTGGCAAGGGCAATTAAAGTCTGCAAAATTTGCACAAAAAAGTTCACACGATATTGAATCTCGTTCAAGACGCCAACGCGCAAGAATACCCACACTAAACGCAAATAACTTTTCATTATGCCCCCACGGCCGAATAACGGCGTACCCCACGCCGCCAAAGCCACTGCATGATGATCCACCCCACCACGATCCAACTAAGCTGGATACCTATGCCTTGTAAAGTTACAGTGGGTGACAAACGGCCAATCATTACTTCAATGGGAAAGCCAAAGGTCCATTGGTAGGGCAGCCAGTTGGCCATATCCCGTGCCCAAGTTGGCAGCAAATCCAGCGGCACCACACGGCCTGAAAGCAGCAGTTCCACAGCAAAATAAAGATCAAAAATAGCCGCTACCCTTACTGTCCAGAATGTTATGAGGCCCAAAACCCACATCCAAACGGTGCGGGCGATAAAACCAAGCAAACAAGCCACCACAAATGCCAGCCCCTGCCACCAGGTAGGGTTCAGATCAGGTTTAAAAGCATTGATGAGAATGCTCACCACCGGAATGAGCCACACAATATCCATGACCTTATCGCCTAACAAAAGGGCAAAATCATCATGAATGGGGTGCATCGGCCGTAAAATGAGGGGAGACCATTGGCCCTGGCGTACGCGCCATTCAAACACCCAGGGATTAAGGCCAATACCCATCACCCGCACAATAGTCCACACAATGTAGTAAGCGGCAAAACCACCCGCTGTGTAGCCACCAATCACGCCGCCGCGTTCTTTAGCCACGGTGGTCCACACTACCAGGTATATTACTGGTTCTATCGCCAAACCAATCAGCCACAAAAACGCCGAGAGGCGATACTGTGCCTTGATGATGGCAGCGTATTTCATGCGGTTTGGGTAAAAATCGAGCAGGACTTTGATTTCCTGCCATCGGGATGGCGTATTTGTTATCGGACTCATGGAAACCTCAAGCAGCAACGGCCGTATCTGTCTCGGCTCCAATACGCTGGGAAAAAACGTCTTCAATCACATCTTCGATGGAAGGGTCTTCCACTAACAGGTCCGACACAGGGAATTCGTTGAGCAGCCTGGCTGTGATAGCTGGGGCTTCTTTTTTGGACACTTGCAGAGTGATACGGCCGTCTTCCTGCGACACCACCTCCCCAAATCGAGATAAATCCACCATGCCCTGCTCTACCGTCACGACCAGCCGCTTTTGCGCTTTAAAGCGGTCAACCAACTCACTTAGCGCGCCATCAAACAAAATACGGCCGTGATGAATCACAATCACCCGCTTACACAATGCTTCTACATCCGCCATGTAATGACTGGTGAGCAGTACCGTGGCATTGTACCGTTGATTGTATTCTTGAATAAACGCCCGAATGCGCCGCTGCATTGTCACGTCCAGGCCAATAGTCGGCTCATCTAAAAAGAGCGCCTTGGGCTTGTGCAGCAGCGCGGCAGCAATCTCCACCTTCATCCGTTCTCCCAAAGAGAGATTGCGCACCGGCTTGGTGACAATCTCCTTCATGTCTAGCAGCTCAATAAATTCGTCGCGCGTCTGATGGAATTCGGCTTCTGGCAGGCGGTAAATGGCCCGGTTCAGCTCAAACGAATCCAGTGCTGGGATATCCCAAATGAGCTGGTTCCGGTTACCCATGATGAGCGTCATCTGGCGCAGGTAGCTTTTGTTGCGCTGGGAAGGTGTATAGCTCAAAACAGAAGCAGTGCCGTGGGTAGGATACAACAGGCCAGACAGCATCTTGAGCGTGGTCGTCTTACCCGCGCCATTTGGCCCTAAAAAGCCCACCACCTCGCCTGGTTCGATGGTAAACGAAACGTTTTTGACCGCCTGTACTTCGCGCGTTTTGCGATTGACCAGGCTTTGTAATGCTGCCTTCAAACCCGCATCGCGTACTGGCACAAAAAAAGATTTGCTAAGATTGGATACCTCGATTGCTGCCATAGGGTCTCCTTTAGGCTGAGAGTTGGTCAATTTCATAAAATTGACCGACGGCTGCGAATTCTACCCGCAAAATGGGCATTACCCAACAGGCAAGGTAAAATGACCCCATGCCAAAATCCAACAAGAAATCAGCCAACAAAAAGAAACCCTGGCGAAAAACAGTTATGAAAGCCATGAAGCAGGCCACGGAAAACGAAGCGAAGCAACGATATGGCACCACAGAGCCAATGTTTAATTATCGTTGGGAGCACGTTACGGCCGTTGTCACCCTGGCCCTTAAATTGGCGGAGCTTACCGGCGCGGATGCTGAGGTGGTGGAAGCTGCTGCCTGGCTGCACGACATCCGTAAAGAAACTGGGGCCAAGCACGCAAGAGAGGGTGCCAAAGCCGCTCACGAAATCTTGCCTACCACTGATTTCCCTAAAAAGAAGATCGGACATGTGGCCAAAGCGATTCGCTCCCACATGGGGCTGTGGCGCAAAAAACCGCTCAAAGATTTAGAGGCGCAGGTGCTGTGGGATGCCGACAAGCTGGCCAAAATTGGGCTGACGGCCGCGTTCCATTTTATGCCGCTGGATATGATGAAGGGAAACGGCCGTACCACACAATCACTCATTGACAGTGCCCGCAGCAACACCACATGGCTGCCCAAAACAGTGGCCAGCATGCACACGGAACCCGCCAAAAAGGCCGCCAAAAAGCGACTCAAACGGTTTAACAAGCTGTGGACCAATCTCGAAACTGAACTTCAGGGCAAAGATTTGCTTGGCTAACTCCGGGGTTTACTAAAAAGGCATTTTTCACAGCAGTTAATTTTTATCGATCAATCTAGCCGCACTGCCCGCCACACAGCCTCGGCAATGATGGTTTGTGCTTCGGGCATTGATAATTCCTGCATCCCGCCCAGCCAGCGGCGGGCAAATTCGTGGGCCGGTCCCATCATGATGGCATCGTAGGCCCACGGCGGCAGCCGCAGCAGTTCGCCTGCCTCTACAAACGGCTCCATCCAGGCAAAAATGTCCGCATAAAAAGCGCCTTTAAAGGCGGCAATATCTGCCACATAACTGCGCAGCAGCGTGCCTTGAGATGCTTCGTAGATGAAAGTGGCCCGGCTGGGATTGGCTGCCACCCAATCCAGATACGTGTAGACCAATGCCATGATACCCTCGTGCGCCGTGTTGGTTGCTAAAACGGCCGTGCGCAACTGGTCAAAGCAATCTTCAAAACAGTCGCGGTACAGGGCATACAGCACGCCCTCCCGGTCTTTGAAATGATGATACACGCTGCCCACGCTGGCCCCGGAACGGCCGCAAATATCGTTCATGGTTACGGCCGCTACCCCCTTTTCCCCAACCAATTCTAGCGTGGCCTCTAAAATGGCGGCCTGACGAGCAGCGGTAGCAGTTTGCCTGTCTGTTTTTGCCATGTGTTGCACTTTCCCAAAATAAGATTAGAATATTATTCTAGTAATTAATTCTAGAAAAAAGTTTGTTCTGCAAACAGTCTATCCATTCAGGCAAAGAGAGGCAACTATGGCAGCCACTGAGATGAAAAATCGGGTGTGTGTGGTAACGGGAGGCAACGCAGGCATCGGCAAAGCCATAGTGCAAGCGTTGGCGGAACAGCAGGCGCAGGTGGTTATGGTCAGTCGGGATAAGGGTCGAGGAGAAACGGCCGTTCAAGAAATCCGCCAAACTATCCCAAACGCTCAGATTGACCTGGTTATGGGAGATTTAGCCACGATTACCACCACTCGCCAGTTGGCTCAAGAATTGCTGGACCGTTACCCGCGCCTCCACGTCCTCATCAACAATGCGGGGGTGTGGCCCACCAAAAAACAAATCAACGCAGATGGTTTAGAGCAAGGCTTCATGGTGAATCACTTGGCCCCGTTTATGCTCAACCAATTGTTGAGCGACCGGCTCAAGGCAAGTGCTCCGGCCCGAATTGTTAATATTAGCGCGGGATTGTATGGAAACGGCCGTGTCGATCTCGACAAAACTCCCTATGGCCACGACTTCCACCCCATGCGCACCTACGCCAACACCAAACTGTGCAGCATGTTGTGCTTTCCGCTGGAGGCCCAGCAGCTAAAAGGTAGCGGCGTCACTCTAAACGCCGTACACCCAGGCGTCATCAATACCAAACTGGGCAATATGCGCGGCCCATTGGGCTGGATTATGAAGCTGGTCAAGCGCGGCTGGGCTACCCCAGAGCAAGGTGCTGTCGCCCCCATCTGGCTGGCCACCGTGCCCGAACTGGCCACCACCCACGGCAAATATTTCAATGAAAAAGAGGAAATCCCCCTGGCCGAAGCAGCCCAAAACCCAGAACTGGCCCAAAAGCTATGGCAACTTAGTGAATATCTCGCAAAAAGTCGACGCTAGCATGATCCTTTCAATAAGCACCAATATAATAACCAACTCGTTTTATATTATTCTGGTTTCATAATAACAGGAATAAAGTGCAGGTAGGAACCTGTAATAGTCCCATAGCCAACCTCAGGGGCCCAATCAGTTGGCCCATCTTTATCTCCAATGATTGCGACGACATTGATTTGTCCTTCATCATTGTTCAGCAAACTAAGAGGTACACTAAATGAAAGTGCATTAGCTGTCTGCGTCACTGGCAATGTGGCCACAATCGTAGACATTTCAGCCTCTCGAACTTCTACGTGGTCAGGGTAAAGGGAAAGCAAAAACTCACAACCAACATCTTGCGTAGATAATCCAAACCAGATTTCCGTCGCAGATTTGCCTGTGCTTGAATTCTGATCGAGATCAAGAAGAATAGCGCCGCCAGCTTCAGACGCTACTATGTCCGTATCCGGACTAAACGTAACTTCCATGAGTAATTCTGCTCCTGAAGAAGCTCCAGCTATTTCAATTACATCAACCTGCTCATTACTGTCCCCTAACGGATCCGTAATGATTGTGGGCAAGATCAACGCAGAAGTATGTTTCTCCTCAGACTGCTCACGTTCCGCGCCGTATAAAAAAACCATTGCCTCAGAATTCTCCTTTAAGCTATTCACAATTGTGCTGGTAGTAAAAGTTCCGATGAATGCAATTAGCAGGCAAAGGCCTATGCGACGTGGTGTCATAATATACCATCCTTTGTGAACCATTTATATTTTGTTTTACTTGTAAAAGTAAATCTAAACCAAGTAGTGAATTTTGGCACAATTAACAGAGGAAGTATAAGATTTTCACCGTACAAAAACAAGAACTCGATAGAAGGAGTGTTATGAAATTTAGCGGGAAGTTTTGTAGAAGAATTCGGTGATGGCCGGATGGACAAAGCCGGGACGAAAGAGGGCTTGCCATTCCCAGGTACTGTCGTGGGCACCGCCTTCACTGTTGGCCAGCAGCCAGTAGCTGAAAGCTAAAAAGTAGGGTTCGGCATCGCGCATGTAGGTGTATTGATAGCGGATCAGCTCCAGTTCCACGTTGCGGTCCGCGCTGTAGGAGCCGCCTTCCGTGCCAATCATGGGTAGGGAACGGCCGATATTGCTTTCCACAATCTCATTGTATTTACGGAAGAGCAGAAAACCACCGGGATCATCGTAGGCGCGCACGCCATGATAGTTGTGCACCGACAGCCAAGTGCGGTTAAGCAGCGCCTCGTCTCCATTGAACTTGATGGCCTGTAAGGTCCGCGCCAAAAAGTCATAATGATTGTATTCGCCACCAGGGCTGAGCGCGCCTAAACCGGGGAAACCTCCGTTGGCAATCACTTGCCGTGCGGCATTGGCCCAAGCTTTGGCATACTGGTTGGGATTGGCAAAGCCTTGATGGTTTTCCCCGTTCACATTTGGCTCGTTGTACAACTGGAAATAGTAAACGCCCTTGGCCCGATAATGGGCCACCATCGGACCGATGTTGCCGTCGTAGGGCAGCACACCAGAGCGGTAAAGTCGCATCACCGGCATAATGCCGTTGGCTACCAACTTCTCCACCAAATAATCATTGTCCCCAATTTGGGTGCCCTCGTTGAGGAAGACGACCCATTTAATGTGCATACGCACCGCTTCCCCCACAAAACGATCGACTACACCATGATCCTGGCTAACAGTGGGTATCCAATGCACCCCCCAGCCGTTGTTGCCAGCAGGCACCGGGAACGCCTGGAAAGGAATCACTTCGCTGAGGCTGTATTGGCCTAGCGGTTTAATGACCGGCGGCGTGGGGCCGACGGGTGTTTCGGTAGGCGTGGATGTGGGGGTGGATGTAGGGGTGACTGGGGTATTGGTGGGAATGGGCAGCGGGGTATTGGTGGCAGGCAGCGTGTCGAGCAGGCCGGATTGGGCGAGTTGGTTGGAGGATACGGCCGTTTCTGGCACGGGCGTAAACGTTACCGGAATCGGGGTTGATTCGCCCGGTAGCGCAATGGGGTCCACTCGCGTCGGCAACGGCTCCAGATCAAACTGAAGCTGACAGCCAACCAACAAACTCCATACCAATACAGCAAGGCCAAAAGCCAACCAAGATCGTCTCATCGATTGTCCATTGTAAACGATTCTCGTTTTATGTCTAGCAAAGATGCGGTGAAGTAGGAAATTTTACCTATTTGGCGAGTGGCGAGTGGCGAGTGGCGAGTGGCGAGTGGCGAGTGGCGAGTGGCGAGTGGCGAGTGGCGAGTGGCG
>CAJQMR010000016.1 GCA_905479495.1 uncultured Anaerolineae bacterium | reverse complement strand
CGCTGGCGTGTTGCGCTCAACTGGTAATGTTTCCCAGCTGCTGCCCCAGGCAGGATTGTAGCGCAGCATCGCTGTGCCATTGCCACCGGGTAGTACATAGTAGGTACCAAAATGGCTATCGTAGGCCATTGTCACCCCGTCATCCAGCGTGACGCCGCTCATGGCCGGACCAACATCTTCCCACCAGTAGCCGGTAAAACGATAAAGCGAATCCGGCCCATCGGTGACGGCGTAGACGTAGCCATCTTCGCCTTTGGTCATGGCGCTGGCATTGACTGGGGCAGTCATACCGTCAACGCGGCTCCATTCGCCTGTTTCGATGTCATATTTGAAGGAGTCGGTACGGCCGCCGCCAACCAGCACTACCAAATTGCCATAATCATCACCGGCCATGCTGGCCCCATCGCCAAGCCGTACCGGCGGTCCGGCTAAGCCAGTGTGCCAACTGTTCAGCGTTGTGGAATAAACTTCAAAAGGAGATTGCAGGATAACGGTTCTTTCGAGGTCCCCAGCAGTTGAAACCGACTCAGCGCCAACTTCAATAGAGGTAATATGACCACTGATGAACACGCCCTGTGCAGAAGAGGCCATACTCCAGATAGCTGGGTTGTTGCTCTCATTGTAGATATTGCCAACTTCCCAGCCACTGCCATCCCAATGGACAAAGCGATAACTAGTGTCACCGGGAAAATCATCCCAAGAGCCGTAAGCGTAAAATTCGCCACCGCCTGTTACAGCAATATCATAAGCGTACTCATTAATCCATTCATCGCCTTCTATCACCGTAGGATATGCTGTCCAATTACTTCCGTCCCAGGAAGCGATGCTGGCGGGCGTCTGCTGATCGATTGAACCATCATATGACAAGGTGCTTGTAAATTCGCCACCGACATAAATAGTTCCTTCATCGTCAAAATCAAGCGTGTCAACGGGACCGGAAACACCATTGATTGAACCACCGTTGATAGTAGTAAGGTTGTAGTCGCCCCAATCGGTTTCAAATTCGCCGCCAACATATACGGCATTACTGTCTGGGTCTGCGGCCAGCGCATTGACGACTGCATCTTCGCCATAATCATAACAATTGAATGTGCTGCTATTGGCCGAATTAGCGTAAACTACCTGACCAGAACATGTGGGATTGTATTCCCCACGGAATACACTGGTAAACTCTCCAGCAAAGTAAATGGTGCCATCCGAACCAATTTCCATCTCCCCCGCGTCACTAAAATAGAATCCCGTCCCAATCATGGATGTCCAACTGCTGCCATCCCATTTCAAGACCTCATCAAGGATATAGTCGAACACGTAAAGATCACCATTAACGGGATGTGCAGCCATCATATAAACATTCTCTGGTGAACCGGGAATTTGTACCCAATCGTTACCATCCCAGTAATAGGCTAAATAGTTAGCTTCGGCGTACATAACCCCATTGCCGCCGGCGGTGAAATTGCCATCGTACCATGCAGGCAAGGTTGAGTTTCGCCAATGGGGAGCGCCCAGTAGATAAACCTGGTCGTCGCTGCCTGCGGCGATGGTGCTGTTAGCTTCGTAGGCGTTAGTAGGTCCCCAGGGGTGAGACCAGCCACCAGTATTTACAAAAAAGCGATCGAACTCATTAGAGCCACCACCACGATTCACATAAATCACATTATCAACAAGTACAGCACCACCACCATCTGTTATAGGCCAATAGGTAGAATTCGCATTGCTCCATTCCACAACAATGTTTGGATCGGCCGCGCCATAAGCCCCGACGTGGTTGCTGCTGCGGGAGAGGGTGCTGTTGAGCACCGAGGCGGTGCTGTTGCGGCTCATGTAGATGTCATGGGAGCCCGTATCGTAAATTAATAAGTGGTCCAAAATGATTCGTCTGAAGGTTTCGTCATGTCCGTTGACACCAGCATTGTCTAGCTGTACACCGTAGCTGGCATTACGAACCGTCAAATTCTCAATCTTGATGCCATCGGCGTTGCTAACCGAGATGGCATAACTGCTGCCACCACCATCAATGATTACCGCATCAGTATCGGTTCCACGAATTTGGAGATAATCATGAAATGTTTGATTGCCGTCGATGCTAAACGGTGCATAAACACCAGGTTGCACAATGATGAGGTCATGCCCGCCAAGTGAATCAACGGCCGCTTGAATCGTGCTGTAACAAGGGAACATGCCGTGACAGTCACCATTTCCGCTTACATAAGCATTCCCCGACACATCTGGCCAGGTTGTGGACCCAACAAAGGTTTCCAGGTTGGCTTCTGGCATCTGGGGTACCCAGGTGGGAGGCAGGTCGGCAAAACCTGTTTCGGCGGCGGCGGTGGCCTGGGCGCTGGTAGCCGTTGGCACCAGCAGCAGGTCGGAGGAGCCGTCGCTGTTCAGATCAGCACCAGCAGCGTAGGGGGCTGAGGCGGCGTCGGCTACGCCCGCAATAGTGGCTTCGGCGTCGCCGAGATCGCTGCCCAGCACCAAATAGGCGGTGTCATTGCCGCCGATGAGGATGTCGTTCAGACCATCGTTATCTACGTCGCCAGGGGCAGCCAGGAAGCCAGTGCCGTAACCGTAGGTCTGCGTGTTCCAGCTGGCGTCACGCGTGTCGTCACCGAGGACGAGCACTTGGCTGGTGCCACTGGTGTAGATAAAGTCGTCGATGTGATCGCCGTTGACATCACCAAGTGCGGCCGTTTCTGGGGCGGCGTTGTTGCTGGCAAAGGTGGTAAACGGGCCGCTGGTGAGGCTGTACCAGGCACCTGCTTGCGGGGCAAAGTTGCCGCGACCGGCAAACAGGTAAAGGGTGTTGTTCAGGCCAACAGCAAATTCGTCGTAGAAATCGCCATCGACGTCGCCGATGCCGGAAAGGGTACCGGCACCCGCGCCGCTGATTTTGGCAGCGGCAAAGCGGTCGGCGGCGATGTTGTCGTTCCAACCTGCGCCTTGCCCCAAAATGAGGTAGGCGTAATCGACGCTGCCTGTGGCCCCAATGAAGAAGTCGGCCAGACCGTCCCCATTGACATCCCCAGCAGCACCAATGTTATCGCCGATAAGCTGGCCATCGGGCACAAAGAAGCTGGTGCGGATGCCGGTTTGCGGGCCGTCTAGCAGCAGGTCGCTGCCCAAGTATTTGTTTTGGCCAAAGATGAGGTAAACACGGTTGTTGGCTGGGTCGCCAATGAGCAGATCTGCCATGCCGTCGCCATTTACATCGCCAGCGGGTAGGGCGTGTTCGCCGATGCCTGCGCCGGGCAGACCAACGAAGGAGGTTTTTGCGTCGGCGAGCATTTCTTGTTCGTCGGGGACGGGCCAATTGCCGGAACGGCCGTAAATCACCGCCACTCGCCCAGCCCCATCATCCGCCGCCGGGAGACCGACCAACAGGTCGCCCCGCCGGTCGCCATTGAAATCGCCAATCCAGGCGGCATTCACGCCGCCATCATTTTGGCCAATATCATCAAGCCCCAACCAAATGGTCGCGTCATTGATGCTGTCCAAATCGCCTACTAGCTCGACGGGACGAGAAGGTTGAGGCACGTTACCCACGTCATTGGTCACACCCTGGAAAGTGTGGGTTTCGTTGGCAACAACGTGCGGATATTCGTACAGATATGCCTGGTTGAGCAAATCATCAGTTGGCGGAATGACGTCGATGATGATGTTGCGTTCCAAATAGGTGGGCCAGTTGCCTGCCTTGTCAAAGGCGCGGATGCGCAGATTGTGGTACCCCTGCACAGTTTCCACGTTTGGCAGTGTCCAGACGGCATCCCAGGTAGCGCCAAGAGCGCGGTGTGGAAACAGACTGTCGTTATCGACAAAGGTGGTGTTGCTCTCATCGGCCGTGCCTAGCGTCCACACTTCGCGCCAGGGGCCGCCATCGGTACTGATTTGCACGCGGGTAAGGCCGGAAAGATTCTCGGAGGCGGTGCCAGCCAGAGTGATGGTAATGACATCGCTGTTTTCTGGTTTGCCAAAGACGGCCCCGTCCACCAGGTTCACGTCCGTGCTGGGCGCGGTGTTGTCAATCATGACTCTCACATCATCGCTAATGGAGGTATGGCCGACAAAATCGCTGGCATTGCCGTATAAAGTGTAGATGCCGTCACTGGGCAGTTCCCAGGTGTAAGCCCAGGGGCTAAATGTTTCGGTATCAGTGATAGACTGGACGCCAATGTCGGGTAGTTCCAGTGTGATTTTATTTACCCAGGTGGTTTGGTCACCACTGGTACCGCCGATGACATAGCTAGAAACACCGCCACCGAGAAGTTCGCCGTGAGCGGGCGTTAACCAGCCAAAACGCGGGTCTTCGCTGTCCACGACAATGAGCTGGCTATCTTCTTGCAGTTGGTCTTCACCGCCAAATGGCAGGCTGACGGTAGCACTGATGATGCTGGAAGGAACGCCAGGTACATAGCCAGTGGTTTGGGCGTGCAGATATTCCCATGGCTGCAAGACGTTATTCGAGAAGTTCCAGCGTGGGGTAAATGTAACGCCAGTGTTATCGACCCAGCGGGAACCATTGAGGGCACTGGTGTCGGGGAAGCTGTAGGCGTTGTAGGGAATATCCAGTTCCATCGCTGTGGAAACGGTGTATGGTGGATACACTTCCAGGCGGGAGGTGAGGGTGATGGGGTCGCCGGGTTTGACGTAGATAGCAGTGACACCTTGGGGAGAAACGGCCGTTGGCTGGCCAGTGACTTCCACCCGAGGGGCACGATTGTAAGCGGTGGGGCTGGTGCCGTTTTCTTTCTCGGCCATGTCGCTCATGCCATCACCGTCGGTGTCTTTTACGAGTGGGTTGGAGAATACGCGAGCCTGGAACCAGGTACGGCCGTTTGGCCCTACCGCCCCATACTCTGGCAAATCAATCTCCCAGCCACCTGTCCAGGTGCCGTTGGCTGTAGGGTGATACACTTCAATATCGTCGGTCAGGCCATCGCCATCAGAATCTTTGGCATTGATTTGAGTGCCAATCTGGTATTCAAAGCCATCACTCAGGCCATCGCCATCGGTGTCGGCTGCCATGTAATTGGTGCCCAACGCCCCGCTGTTATCAAATTCAAACTTGTCCGATAGTCCATCGCCGTCGTAATCCCAGGCTAGCCAGGGTGGATTGCTATCGTCGTCACACAGACTGGCGCGGGCGGGATATGCCGTGCAAAAAGCGTCTATACCCACCAGCCATTCCACACCCAACTCTTCGTACAAGTCCCAAAAGCTTAAGAATTGCTCAAGATCGGCCGACGTTTCAATGTCAACATAGTCGTCAAAGAAATTCTGCATGTCTGAGTACCCTTTGGAACCCATCCAGTTGGTAATTTCTGTCTTTGTTGTCAGGCCATCGCCATCCGGGTCATGGTTGATCAAAATTTCATCATTCCAATACCATAACTCTTCTACAGAAGATGGCAGAATATCAATATAAATAGAAGTGGGTTGCCAATCTTCTTGATCTTCATCAGGTAAGTCATCGGGCAAGGTTATTTTGCGCTCTTTTTGCCAGTGGTAACGGCCGATAAGCGGAATGGGGGCAGAGGCATCCCAGCGCGTCTGTGCCGTCACTTTAACGTCAACGGGAATCTCCAGATTGGCTCCAGCCTGTGAGAAGCGCAGGGTGGAAGTCATGGGGTTGGTGTAGGTCCAGAACGGTGCGTTTTTGGAAATGGTATCGAGGTTATAATCAATGTTGGGGAAGGGACAAGTGGTGTTTGTGCCGCTCCACCCCTCAATGACAAACTCGCCACAAATCCAGCTTTTGCGCAAATTTTCGGCATTGCTGGGCATGCCCATAATGGTGCCTAAAATATCAATGTCATCCATGGCTTTATAAAGGAGCCCGCCCGGCACAAGGGCGGCTGCACCGTATGATTGGAGCCTGTCTGAATCAAAATCTAACAGGCTTTTGGCACCGACAACATCAATAGTGCCCTCAAACGTGTCGCTTATGCGGAGTCGATTGCCTACCGAATACCCCAAACTTTCGTCCAGGACGGTCATGTCTCGTCCCAAGAGGTCAAAATCTCCAATTTCGGTGAGGGGTTCTTCTTTATAAAGGTAGCCCGCCAGTTGTTTCGCAGCCCAGCCTGTAAGGGTGAAATCGTCAAAGACGAGGGTAAATATAAAATCGACCAATCCAATAATGGCCACAATTATCCAGCCGACAACGGGAACCAGACTAAGGGCAAATAAGGCAATTGAGACGATGATGGTGGCAATAAGCATGGCAATCGCCTGCCCAGAAAAATCGCCACTTAGACCAAAGGCTAAGAGGGTAAGCCCGATATCTAAAATAAGCAGGGCAACGCCCACTTTGCTAACTTTGGTAGCGCCATTAACCGCGTCAAAGATGGCGTCGGAGGTGCCGGCAACGTTTAGCACCATATTTTTGGAAGCGTTATAGGCTACAGCGCCGAAGAAAACGTGGCTGGCGGCTTCGCGCAGTTTGTTCCAGTCTGTTTCATCTTCAGTAAACTGAATATCGTCGCCCATGCCAAAGCTAATGGCGTCACTGGCCTGGTCAATAAAGTTGGGGGTAGCGGTGGTGAAGCCCATCACGCGGGCTTCTTTGGTGTTGGAGCGCAGGTATTGTTGCACCTGGGCTGGGCCGCCAGCAAAGACCAACCCGCCACCCTTTTGGGCAAAGCTGCCAACTTCTACCAAATAGCCGGGCAGGGTGCTGATGTTTTCGGGGTCATTGTGGCGGTCTCTTGGCGTGGTGTAAAGCCGTTCATAGATTTCTTGGTCGGTGGTGGCGGCGGCTTCGCTGTTGACGCCGTCTGCCTGTACCTGTATGATGCGCCCCCCTTCCCAGGTAACGTAGAAGGATTGGACGAGGGCCATGAGGTCGGCGGCGTTAACATCTGGGTATTGGTCTTGGAGCTGGGGTACGGCCGTATTCACCGCCCCCTTTGCCCGATCCAGCACCTGTAGTGCTAGATCGCTATCGGTCACTATTTTCCAGCCGTCCCGCATTTGCAGGTCCAGCGAACGCTGGGTCACCAGCGGAATATTGTTTAGGTTGACAGCCAGCGTGCCTAAGGCGGGCTCAAATTTCCCTAAATTGTCCTGGCCATACAGGCCCATGTGTGATTCACTGGCCAAAATAAAAACGTTGGTGGAATCCCAGGGATAGTTGTCGCCTAAAAATGATTTGATGCGTGTATCAAGGTCCTTCACACCGGCATTAAAATGAGTGTATGGGGTGACGGGCAGATCGATGGCCACGGTCGTGGTAACACCCCATTTTTGCTCGGCGGGTGTGTTGGCCCCGCTGAAACGGGCGACAATCTCATCGAGATCAGGATTTTGATGGGTGAGGAAGGCATCGCTGAGGCCAAATAGTAGTTGGAAAAGCTGGCGATCGTCATTGGGCATTTCTGGCGTACCCAGGATGGCGCTTTCAAAGGCACCGCTCTTGGTTACTTGCCAGCCAGTCACCCGGAATGATGGTTCGACATAGGTGTGAATCGGGGTTGACTTTTCAATCGTCTGATCGCCACTTTCGCTATCTAGCTTGGCCTGCACAATCCAGACTAATTGGGCATTGCGCCAGCGGATTCCTGATTCTCCCAGGTCGGCGAGTGTTTCAGGGCCGTAGGCTATTTTTGCGTTAAAGGCTTCGTAACTGCCAGCCGTGCCAACCGGGCTTAGGGGAATCAAGACATTGCTGTAACCGTCATTGTCTGTGTCGTTGAAGGGGGAGACGTTATATTCTTCGGCTAAGTCGCGGTCGGGTGGCAAATTGGCTTCCAGCGAGAGCATCGGAATGAGCTGGATGTCATCGGTTGAGTTGTTGTGGTCTTGAATTTGCCCTTTGAAGTCGGCACCCCAGTCCAGTGGGGTCATGCCAAAGCGGATGTGATCCAGGTTTTGTGGCTGTATCTGAATGTCCAGGTAGACATAACCATTATAAGCGCCGCTGATGTTGAAGTTGAGGGTATCGGTGGTGGTGGCGCTGCTGCTGATGGTGGTTGTTGCGGTTGGGGTGATGTAATCGGTGCGCGAGGCGGGGGAGAGATCGTTGCCGTCGGAAACGTCATCGCCGTCATCGTCGTTGTCCCAGAGGTCGGGTAAACCATCATTGTCCAAGTCGCCGGTGAATGTCTCATTGGGCCATTCGCTGCCGTCTAAACGGCCGTCTCCATTCGAGTCTGGATTCAGCGGATCGCTGTACCAGGTTTGGGTAACAGTCTGGCCATATTCAAAGCCAAATACCTCACGGCCGTCATCAACACCGTCATGGTCACTGTCGGCCACGTTGGGGTCGGTGCCCAGGCAGTTTTCGGCATCATCGGCCAGCTTGTCACCATCGCGGTCGCCGTTGCCGCCCAGGCCGCAGTAGACATCTGGGGCAAAGGTTTGCATGGGGGCAGCGAGATCATCTGTTTGGCTAACGGCCACCGTTTCTGGTGCAGCCGCCTCTTGCACGTTTTCAGCAAACAATGTATTGAAATCGGCCGCATATACTTGACGCCGTGTGTACAGATCATAGCCAATAATTTGCAGCAGCGGCGCAGCCAAGAAAGAAATTGTCAGAAAAATAGCGATGCTGCTGTAGATCCAACGGCGGCGGCGCAAAATAGTTAGGCCAGCCACAATAGTGACGAAAAATACCAAAATAAATAAATTGGGCAGTGTAGATTGGGCAGTTTGAATAATCTCTTCTACAGGCGGTAGTTTGGGTAAAAAGTCGAGTGCATTGCTTTGTGCTGCCTGAACGGCCGCAATTGCCTCTGGCCCAAACTGGTAGTTGATAATCATGCGTACGTCGGCATCATACCGATCATACAGCTCTGGCAGATGCATAGCGATGGTTTGGCGCACTGGCAGACCGTTGCTATCAAGCCAGACCTTGCCATTACCGTTCATGGCCATCAATACAGGAGATGCGATCACCTGAGGCAGTGCGCCGGGAGGCGTCACATCGGTGGTGCTGTTGACCTGTTGTTGCATGAGATCGCGCACATGCTCGGCAAAGCGGGGGCCGTCGAGATCGAAGGTATAGCAAGCAGCCACGTTGGCAAAAGGTGCGCCAATGGTTTCACATGCGGCAACATTTTCGGCAGCAGCCAGGTAACTTACAAAATCCCCGGTCGGCGAAGCCAGGCCAACCGGATTATTAAGAGGAATTTTTTCCCCTTCGTGCAGCAGGTAGCTGTTGGCACCTTCTTGCACCACGGCGACCGGTGTGGGGTCCAGCCCAATACCATCCAGGCTGACGCTGAAGCGACTAAAATCTGGTAATGTTACTTCCCCTGACACATACATATCAACGCGCTGATCTGTCTGGCCGATCATATCGGGGAGGGGGCGCGGCAGCAGGGTTTGTTCGCTATCGGCGGTGAATTCGTAAGCCCCGGCAGTTAAAACGCGCTGATACACTTCTTCCAAAGAAATCGGGGGTAATGATTCTGTCTGGTCCGCAATTTCTGCAGATGGTTCAATTGTGTCTGTATTTGCGGCAGCATAGCTAGTTTGTGGGATCAAACTTGAGGAAAAAGAATTGATGAGAAGGAGAAAAAACCCAACACCAAAAATGAAGGAAAAGATGATTTTATTGATTTTTGTTTTCATGGCGACTGCTCTTTTTGAGATGGATCCGGAAAAGAAGCGTGCACGAGGATTCCGGTTCCATATGGTTCTACATGGTCGGAAGATTGGCTCCCGAGGATTTCAGTTTACGATTGCCAACCTAAATAAAAAAAACATAAAATTTTTAACGACGCCCTCATAATACGCCCGGCAAAATGTCATTGTCATTAGTACTAACGTTGGAAAAAGGTTGTGCAGGTGGTGTTCTAATACTAATTGGCTAGGCGGCAGGGGATAAAACAGAGGCCCAATCAATCACTTTTTGAACGGGCGCTGGCTATTTTGGCGGAAACGGCCGTGGTTCCCACCCAATTTGATCTGGACACGTACAAAACTTCTGTGCTTTGCAAAAACCTTAGCCAAAGTAATACTTTGCTAGAATCAATCCTCCTTCCATTCTTTTGGGGAACCTCAGCGGAAGCTGCCAATAGTCTGACGGAAGCACAAAAGACGGTGTTGGCTTCACTGCATCAAGATTTAATGCGCGTGTGCCTGGACCACGCCTGCACGGATGTGGCGCTGCGCCGCAGTGAGGTGTGGCGACGGGTGCGCTGGCTGGCGCGGTCGGCGCTGTTGGCCTTCAACTGGCCGCTGGCATTGCCACCGCAGGCTGAGCTTGTGCTGGCGTAAGACTTTGGAATGAGAGCTGGCATCTTTTTAGGTGCCAGCTTTTTTGTTGGCAAAACAAAACGCTGATTGGCTTGATTCCCATCATCAATCAGAAGGTATCTATGCCGTGAACGGCCGTTCCCCCACATCATCCCAATGGCACAACTCCACTGTAAGGCACGCCTGTCAGGTAGGCGATGTCGCGGTTCCAGGTGGTGAGATCGTTTAGCTCAAACTGGTTGAGATGGCTGTGGCCGCAAGCACGAGCCAGCACCTGCATCAGATGGACCGAAGCTTCCAGAAAGGTTTGCAGCTGTTTGGCCGCCTGCCGCACGATGAGCCGTGAACGCAGGTTGGGCTTTTGCGTGGCGATGCCCACCGGGCAGTTGTTAGTGTGGCAGGCGCGCATCCCCAAACAGCCAATTGCCTGCATGGCTGAATTAGCCAAGGCGACCCCATCGGCTCCCAACGCCAGCGCCTTCACAAAATCAGACTCGGTGCGCAGGCCGCCGGTAATGATGAGCGTGACGTCTTCACTGACGCCGCGTGAGTCCAGATGGCGGCGGGCGCGGGCCAGAGCAACCATTGTCGGTACGGAGATGTTGTTTTTGAAGACGTTTGGTGCGGCACCGGTTCCTCCGCCACGGCCGTCTAAAATGATGTAGTCAACGCCAATTTCCAGGGCAAAATCAATGTCTGCTTCGATGTGTTGGGCAGAGAGTTTGAAGCCGATGGGGATGCCACCGGACACTTCGCGCACCTCAGCAGCCACGTGCTGGTAATCTGCTAAAGTGATCAAATCGGGGAAGGTGGCGGGACTGACGGCGTCCTGGCCCTCTTCTAGCCCGCGCACCTGGGCAATTTTGCCCACCACTTTGCTGCCGGGCAGATGCCCCCCGGTGCCGGTTTTGGCCCCTTGCCCACCTTTGAAGTGGAAGGCTTGCACCTTTTTCACCTTTTCAATGTCCCAGCCAAACTTGCCGGAAGCCAGTTCATAAAAGTAGCGTGAGTTGGCCGCTTGTTCTTCGGGCAGCATGCCGCCCTCGCCGGAGCAGATGCCGGTTCCAGCCAACTGTGCGCCCATCGCCAAAGCCACTTTGGCTTCTTCACTGAGCGCGCCAAAGCTCATATCGCTGACAAAGAGAGGGATTTTTAAGGTGAGCGGCCGTTTTGCTTTCGGCCCAATAATTAATTCAGTTTCCACAGGAGCATTGTCGAGAAGCGGCCGTTTAGCCAACTGTGCCGTTAATAGTTGAATCTCCTCCCAGCGGGGCAGCTCAATGAGCGGCACACCCATCGCGGACACAGCTCCATGGTGACCGGATAATCCTTTTTGAGCCAGGTTGCGGATATATTTGTTGTACGGTTCTTCGGCTGCACCGTGGGTGTCCTCGTACAGTCCTAAATAGCTGTCTCGCTGGTATGGTTGGGGATTTTTCTGCTCCCAGGCAGCAATTTCGGCTTCGTCTACGTAGACGGCATCTGCCTTTTCATCGATCCAGGCGGTGAATTTGGGCAGTGCTTCTTCGTTGTTATAGGCGCTGATGCCGCTGTCTAGTCGGTAATCCCAGTTATGGACGCCACAGATGAGGTCTTCGCCACGAATAGTGCCATCGGCCAGCAGTGCACCTCGGTGCAGGCAACGGCCGTATAGCACCGACACTGCATCATCATACCGAATGACAACCAGATCAACATTGGCGACCAGGGCATAGGCGGGTTGGCGATCTTCTAGTTTACTCCAGGTGGCAATCTTTACCTGGTGGATTTCGCTTGTGGCTGGGGTTGTCATGGGATTCTCCTTGTTTTTTACCGCAGAGGTGCAGAGGGCGCGGGGTTTTTGAATTGGGCGCTACGTGAGAGATGAGGTGTTGGGGGATTTTATTACGAAGTTGGCGGGATGGGAAACGGCCGTTCCTCACCTACTGACTATTCAAAATTCGTGTCAAAAAATAAACCTGGCGCAAAATGGGGGCTGCTTCCCAAGCTTCGGCCAGGCGGGGTGCGCCGCCCTCTTGGATGATAGCGGGAATGAGTTCCAGCGAGTGCACGCCGTTTTGATCCAACCAGACGTTGAGTACGGCCGTTTCTGGTGCACCATCAATTTCAAAGGCAAAATTCCCCAACCCATACACAATCACCCCGTCGTTGTAATATTCAATGCCTTGCAAAATGTGGGCATGATGGCCAATCACCAAATCGGCCCCGGCATCAATGGCGGCGTGGGCGGCGGCCATTTGTGGCTCGCTGGGTTCTTCGATGTATTCATAACCGCTGTGCAGCACCACAACGACAAGATCCGCCTGGGGGCGAACGGCCGTTACATCGGCAGCAATGACGGCAGGATCACCCCAGGCGAGGCCAGGGGTGGTTTCTGTGGCGGTCCAGACGGCCGTATCAAACCCCGTCGCTTCTACCGGAACGTTCACGTAACCCAAAAACGCCAGCGAGAGACCATTTACCTGCGTTAAATAAGGGGTGTGTGCTTGATCAAAATTGGCTCCAGCCCCAATTGTGGCCACACCTTGCGTGTCCAGCAAACCGAGCGCTTGAAGCAGTGCCTCTGGCCCGTAATCCATGGCGTGGTTGTTGGCCAATGACACCACGTCAAAGCCGCCCAACGCCAGCGCTTCGGCTGCCACGGGCGGGGCGCGGAACGGATAGCTCTTGATGGCTGGCGTGCCCACATCTCCCATCGCCGACTCCATGTTGCCCACGGTAATGTCGGCCCCTTGCAGCAGCGGGGCGACCTTGGCGAAGGGATAAGCCAGGTTGCCGCCCTGAATCACAATCCCCAGACCGCGATCCAGCATGATGTCCCCCACGCTGGCCAGATGCACGACGGGGTCGGGGGCGAGGGCGGTTTGCAGGATGGGCAGTAGTTCATTGGCTGTGTTGTTTTCAGATTGCAGGGTGAGCCGGTTATGAAAGGGGTAGTCGGGGTCGGTGGGGAAACGGCCGTCTACCCGCAAAGGTTTTAAATCAGGCGTCAATGCCGACCAGGGCAGCACCAGCACCACTTGGTGACCGTTGGCCATGATAATTTCAGCATCCGCCTGGGTGATAAATTCCCACTCCGTGGTGAAAGGCACAGCCAGCACGATCGGCTCCTGCCAGACGAGTTGCCCTGCTCCATTTTCGACCAGTTGGGCATTGGCTGGCTCATCTTCCGCTACGATTTGCCAGACGCGGCTGGTGGTTGCCTGGGCCAGCACATCGCCAATGATAGGTTGCCAAGCATTTGGCACGGCTAAGGTCAGCGGGGGTGATGGTGTGTTGGTTGGAGGCTGTGTGGTGGGAACGGCCGTTGCCTGTTGCCCAGGTGGTGTATTTGTGGCGGGGATGGGCGTGGGGGGTGCCAACTGCGTAGCGGAGGGTTGGACCAGGGTGGGGGCTAACGTGGGAAGTGGCGCGGTGGAAACGGCCGTTTCTGCACAGCCAGTCAAAAGGAAAAATGCAAAAAAGACCAAAAAGATGGCAACGTTTCTTTTATTGTCATTCCCGCGAAAGCGGGAATCCATTTGAGTCCTAAAAAAAGTGGATACCCGCCTGCGCGGGTATGACAGAGAGAAATTACCTTTTTCTAGAAAACCTAGTTGATTATCGGCTTTTTTAATCTGTGTATTCCGTGGATAAATGCTTCTCATGGAATGCATGGCTCCGGCTGATTTAGCAATTGGTATTCCGTCAGATACATCTCAGAATCGTGTAAAAAGGTAGCCATCTCTTCCCCCACATAGCGATAATGCCACGGCTCGTAGAAAAAGCCAGTGAGTTCTTGCGCGTTGCGTGGATAGCTAAGGGTGAAGCCATAGCGATGGGCATTTTCAGCCAGCCAGATGCCTTCGCTGGTTTGGTAAAAATAAGTGTGGAACTCAATGTTGGGGATGCCTGTTACTTCGGCCAATTCCGGTGAGCCAAAATCGAGCGTGGTGCCTAGCTGGTGTTCACTATGGCCAGGGCGGGCGCTTAAAATGGCGGCGCGCTCTGGCTCTTCCCGATTCCATTTTTCCCAGCTGATGGCCTGGGCCGCATAGCTGCGATAGCCAGACAGAATCCACGGCTGCAAGCCCGCATTTTGCATGTCGCTCATCATTTGCATCAATGGTTCAATCGCTATCTGACGCAGCTCTGTTGGATAGCCCAGGGTCACTTCCACTGGCAGGTAATCGGTGAGCAGGACCAAATCTTGTGGAGCGTAGTCGCGGCTGAGGCCGTAAATTTGGGTGACAATGGTAAACAAATCGTCCTGGGGCATCCGTTCTGTGCAGGGGCCGATGGGCGTGGCGGTTGGCGTGGGGGATGGTGTGCTGGTTGGCGTGGCTGTGGCCGTAGGCAGCGGTTCTGGTGTGCGGGTGGCTTGTTGGGCAACGGCCGTTTCGTCCACAACATCTGGCGGGGGCAAGGGGGTGGGAAGGGCAGCGGGCAGCCCGGTAGGCGCAAGGGTGGGCAGAGGCGGCGGGACAACGGCCGTTCCTAGCCCGCAGCCAGTTAAAGTAAACAATCCCACCACAATGCCCAAACAGATCATCCTTAATTTTTTCATCGCGCAGGATTGTACCAAAAGCAAACAAAAATGGGAATTGACAAAATTCTTGAGTACCGTATAATTTTCTGAATAATCGATAATAATACGAAAAATATTCTGTAATTAGTGATAAATAAAAAATGATTGACGAAATTGACGCTAAAATCCTTGATCTTTTGCAGGCAGACGGCCGTTTATCCAACGCAGCCATTGCCGAGCAAGTGGGCCTTACCACCTCTACCGTCTTTGAGCGCATCAAGAAGCTAGAGAAAAAAGAAATTATCCAGCGGTACGTGGCCGTGGTTGATCCGCAAAAGCTGGGCAAGCCAATTACCGCCTTCGTCCGCCTTATCATCGGCACGGCCCCTGGTGAGGATTACGCCGCCTGCAAGCAGGATTTTGTCGCCAAATGTCAGGCCGAGCCAGATATTTTGGAATGCCATTCGGTGGCGGGCGAGGAATGTTACCTGCTTAAAGTCCGTGTGGCCAGTACGGGCGATTTGGAGAATTTACTGGAACGGCTGCGTACCTATACCCTCGTAGCCAAATCGACCAGCAGCATTGTGATGTCTACATTCAAAGAAGAGATGCGAATTGCCACAGAGGGAGGTATTTGATGGCAAGCCAAATGAACCGGCAGGAGAAAATTGTCCTATACGGCCGTGCGGCTGACTTGTTGGCTGAAGCGTTGGGACGGTTTCCTCGTGAAATGTGGCAGTACCGCTCCTCTGTCGATGATTGGACCATTCACGAAATCATCGTTCACATCACCGACAGCGAAGCGAACAGTTATGTGCGCTGCCGCCGCTTTATTGCCGAGCCGGG
Source organism: uncultured Anaerolineae bacterium (assembly GCA_905479495.1). Classification (GTDB taxonomy): domain Bacteria; phylum Chloroflexota; class Anaerolineae; order Promineifilales; family Promineifilaceae; genus Leptofilum. The sequence goes on along the minus strand of CAJQMR010000016.1, from coordinate 347,550 downwards.
CCAGGCGCTGATGGCTTACGATGAGAACCAGTGGGCGAAAGTGCTGAATTACCAGGAATTGGATGTGGATACGGCCGTTTCCCTCTTCAAATGGCTGCGGCAAAGCTCCTATGAACTCATTCAAACCGTGCCCGATGACGTCTGGCAAAACGAAGCGTACCATCCCGAAAGCGGCCAGATGTCCTTTGATGATTGGCTGGACACCTACACTCGCCACGTCTCTGACCACATCGCCCAAATGGAGCGCATTTTCCAAGCTTGGAAAAATGTAAGAGGGTAATTGAGTAATTGGGTAATTTTTCCGCAAGTAATGGATCGATTTGTCTGGCCAGATCGACTATAAATTAACTGATTATCACCTAAATTCAACAACAGGAACCGTTATGAAACTCAAGAACTTTTTGCTTCTGGTCTTGCTGGCTGCTTTGTGGGGGCCATCTTTTTTATTCATCAAAGTCGCCGTGGCTGAAATTCCGCCGTTGACGCTGGTTTTGGGACGGGTAGGCATAGCGGCCATATTGCTCACCGTCTTTTTGCTGGTGCAAGGCAAATCGCTGCCGCGCTCGCGCACTACCTGGCGGCATTTGGCGGTGATGGGGCTGATCCACAACACCATCCCATTTGTGCTGTTTGGCTGGGGTGAACAGTATATTGACAGCGCCCTGGCTTCCATCCTCAACGGGACGACGCCATTATTCACCATTATTTTGGCCCACTATTTTGTGGTCGATGATCGCCTGACGCCGACCAAGTTGATAGGGGCAGTGATTGGTTTTGCTGGTTTAATTTTGCTTATTTTGCCCTCTTTTACCGATGGGGTGGAGGCGACGACGTGGGGTTTGCTGGCTGTAGCGCTGGCAGCCCTGCTGTATGGCGTGGCCATTGTGTACTCGCGCAACAATTTGCGTGGTTTACCGCCGCTGGTGGCACCTGCCGGGCAGATGATCATGGCGACGATTTATTTGCTGCCGCTGTCGCTGTTAATCGATCGGCCGTTTTCGCTGCCGCCGCTTTCGTTAAATGTAATTGGGGCGTTGGTGGCGCTGGGGGTGTTGGGAACGGCCGTTGCCTTCGTCGTCTACTATCGTCTGCTGGAAACCGCGCCGGCCAGCTATGTCTCCATGACCACCTACGTCATCCCTGTGTTTGGCGTGATTTTGGGTGTGTTGGTGCTGAATGAGCAGCTCACCTGGCACGCCTACGCGGGCTTTGCCCTCATCTTGCTGGGGGTGATGATTGTGAATGGGTTATTGAAGTGGGGTAGGAAACGGCAGTTCACCTTGCCACGCCCTGTCGAAAAACCGACGCCATAGCTTTGTCAATCACCCTCCTTCAGGTCTATAACTTGTGGGAGGGTGATTTTTTGTCAAACGGCCGTCTGACGCCTGGTTCAGCCGTGCTTTGCGTCGGTTGCAAGCCTTGTTAGCCTCGGTAGCACGATCCTGACTCTCCTGGCAGATAACAGTACCGTTTACTTCTTCAACGGTGCGTAGTACTGCTCCATGCCTATTTTGTAGTGCTCTAGATCTGGATCGTAATATGGTAGGAAGTCCTCTTCCATGAAACGGAGAATCTGCCTCGATTCTTCGTCATCTATGTCTTGCAAATACTGTCGTGTCTCTTCTATTCCAGCACCAAATAGCAGATAAGGATCCATAGCAATCCATGTGTCCATGCCTCCGCTCGACTTTGCTTTGAAAAGGCGGAACACGTCTTCCACATTGCCGAGGCTAAATAACATGTATGACGATAGCACAATGTCCCCTCCAGCGTAACTGGAGCGGCTGAGCGTATCCTGTTCTACTATGAATCGAATCAACGAGATGTCATGCGACGTGAATTCGAGATACAAAGTTTCACTCACTTTTGTGCGGAAGTCCACATTCACGTCGCTAATTCCAGACCAAGTATTTCGTTCATCTGGAACCGGAGCATACCGAATGAGATCCAGAAACTGCTCAGGTGGCAGCTCGGGCGAGTTCACGCGGCTAACTTTGATCAGTTCTTCAACATCATCCATGTTTATTGATTCCATCAGTTCTTAGGCCTACGGCTTGAATGGCGCACAAGGTTGTCAACTTCAAGGGCTGATATCCATACCTAGTCGATTGCGGATGCTTAAGTCTGTGACCGGATAGACAGTTTCTAGGGGCGTTATTAAGTCTGCATACTTCTCGTTCATGGCGTTGACTTGTTGCTCTGCCACTAGATCGCTAATGTCCTCGATTGAGATAATTGCCTCACCTTTAAATCCCTGCAGTACCTGCCCACGCAACCCTAATTGCATAGCACGACGCTCTTCTCGTTCCCCTGATGGATTATGATCGGGATCCCACTGTAAGCGAACGTCCGAATTAGCTACTGCCCGCTGCCACTCCTCACGCGTTGCGAATTCCGTTCCACGATAGCTGGACGCGACAGCCTTACCTAGCAGAGCATCAAAATACGTGCGCTTTAGACGGATCGCCAGGGTCACTTCTTGATTGGGTTTTGTTCCCCAGCCAGAACGATACATCATCCACAGAAAGTTTGGCTTTATCCAACTCATCCTTGAGTAACTAAAGTCACCACCAAAGTAATTATGGCGGGCAGCAAAGCGCCCGATGGCAGGGCTATAAGCTTGGTAAACAATAATGGAATGATCGTCGTATTGAGCCATGATGTGACGGCCGTTTGAAGGCCAACGCAAATGCTGCTCTTGATAACTGGCTAGTTTAAGGGTAGTCATTAGAATGGCACTCGCAGTTCATGATACATCATTTACTCGGCCAAAATGCTGTTGATTTCGCTAACCTCTTCGGTTGTGAGCTGCCAGTCGGCGGCTTTGGCATTTTGCTGCAAATGTTCCAGTCGCGTCAGCCCAGAAATGACGGAGCAAACCTGTGGCTGGGCCAGCAGCCAGGCGTGGGCCAGTTCAGCCATCGTGTGGTCGCGCGCTTCTGCCCAGGCGGTGAGCTGCTCAACTTTGCTATAGTTGGCATCCGTCATGTAATTTTGTACGTACTGGCTCGATTCGCCCCGCGATCCTTCCGGTGCGCCAGCTTCACGTGTGTATTTGCCCGTTAAAAAGCCACCGGCCAGGGGAAAGTAAGGAATGAAGCCGACATTTTCTGCCTGGCAGTAGGGAATCACCTCTTTTTCCACTTCGCGTTCTAGCATGTGGTAATGGGATTGTACTGTCACAAAGCGAGACCAGCCGCGCATGTCCGCCAGCAAGTTGGCCTGGGCCAGCTGCCAGGCTGCATAAGCCGATGCGCCGATATAGCGTACTTTGCCGCTGCGCACCAAATCGTCCAGCGCCCGCATCGTTTCCTCGATTGGGGTGTGCGGATCCCAGCGGTGCATCTGGTACAGGTCGATGTGGTCACTTTGCAGGCGGCGTAGGCTGGCCTCCACGCCATTCATGATGTGGTAGCGGGACGCGCCGTAATCGTTGGGGCCGTCGCCGACTTTGAAGTACACCTTGGTTGCCAGGACGAATTTGTCCCAGCGTCCTTTGAGTGCGTGGCCCAGCGTCGTTTCGGAGTCGCTGCCGGTGTACACATCGGCCGTGTCAATGAAGTTGACGCCCAAATCCAGCGCGGCGTCGATCACGTCGTTGACGCCCGCCTGGTCCACCTTACGGCCGAATTGATTTGTGCCCATGCCAATGACGGAAACGCGCACGCCTGAGTTGCCTAGTTGTCTGTATTCCATGAGTTTCTCCAGTTTGCAGATTGGTCCAATCTCAAAGATTGGACCAATCTCTTCTCGTTAAAATGGCACGCGGTCATCGCCAACGCGGCGGGTGAGGCGGCGTTCATCTAAATGCTCCAATAGGGCGATGGCGTATTTGCGGCTGGTGTCCAACAAATCACGGACGCCAGCGGCGTTGAGGCTGCCTTTGGCTGCCAACTCACGCAGCAATCGCGCGATGAGCTGCTCGTAGGTGGCCTGGTCGTACACGACATCGGCCGAGATGGGACGCAGCTTGCCTAAATCTACCAGAGCGAAATAGACATCTTCGTCAACGGCCGTTTTGCTTTCCTTCACACTGGGCGAGTTAATGCCCAACCGGCTGAATTCGCGCAGTAATTTGTCGATGTTGGCTTGCTGATTGGCAGAAAAACGCACTTCGTGTCCGGGGGCATGGACCAATGCGCCTGCCTCGGTGAGTAAATTGTCGGCGGCGGCCTGCGCCATGAGCGGATTGAACACATTGGCCTTGAGCTTCAACCGGCTGCGTAATTCTTCACGAGAAATACCCAGCCGCAGCGGGTAATTGTGATGAAAATCGGTGACCAGTTGGGTGAGCCGACTTACTAGCGTTTGCCAGCCTGCCTGGGAGATGATCTGCTGCTCCAGCCGTACAGCTTGACCATTTTTTTCCAGTTCTGCCAGGGCGGCAACGGCCGTTTCCTTATCCAGCCCCACCGTTTGCAGCAAATTTTGTTCCGATGTCGGTTCCAGCCGCTGCACCGTTTGCAGCAGCAGCTCGGCCGGTGTGCCCTGTGACAAAGTCTTGAGTCGCGCCACCGTTTCCGGGCGGAAGCGACGGTGGCGGCGGCCAGGATGTGGGTCCAGTACCCGCCCCCCGCCAATGGTTTCCCCGGGAGACGGCCGTCTCAAAATAAAGCGATCCCCACGGGTGACGGCCACCGGTTCGTTGGTTGCCAGTTGCAGCCAGCCCGTTTGCCCTGGCTCGATGCGTTCGCTGCCCAGAACCCGTACTCGCGCTTGCAGCTCGGCTGCGCCCACAAAAAGCTTCACCGCCGTGTTGTGCTTGAGCGGCTTGGTGGCGTCTGGCAGGTGACGGTAAGCGGCATCGAACAAAATGGTGTGGCCGATGACCCCTGGTGCAGCCACGATATGACCCCGCGCCAGATCGTCTTTGTCCAGGCCAGTGAGGTTGATGGCCACGCGGCTGCCGGGGCGAGCCACATCCAGCTTGGTTTTGTGTGTTTGCAAGCCGCGAATGCGCCCCTTCAGGCCAGTTGGCTGGATTTCGACTGTATCGCCGAGGTGGAAACGGCCGTCTATCAATGTTCCCGTTACGATGGTGCCAAAGCCAGACAGGGTAAAAATACGGTCGATAGGCAGTCGGGGACGGCCGTTGTCGGGGCGGGGTGGCGAGGCAGCCAACTTTTGCCACAAAATCTGCTTAAGCTCAGCTATTCCGGCACCGCTTTTAGCCGAAACGGGGATGATGGGCGCGTCTGCCAGGACGGTGCCTTGCAAGGCTTCACCCACGTCGAGCGTGACCAGCTCCAGCCAATCTGGGTCATCAGCCACGAGGTCGGTTTTGGTGAGAGCGACCACGCCGCCGCGTACTTCTAACAAATCCAGGATGGCCAAATGCTCGCGCGTTTGTGGCATCACCCCCTCGTCCGCAGCCACCACAAACAAGGCCACATCAATGCCGCCCACGCCTGCCAACATATTTTCGATGAAGTCCCGATGTCCCGGTACATCCACCACACCCACTTCAGCCTGGGCGTCGCCATCCCCCAATTGCAGCCAGGCGAAGCCCAGGTCGATGGTCATTTCGCGGGCTTTTTCTTCTGCTAAACGGTCGGGATCGATGCCGGTGAGGGCTTGAACAAGGGTGGATTTGCCGTGGTCTACGTGCCCGGCGGTGCCAATTACATACATATGGGAAAAATTTACATTGGCCACAGAGGACACAGAGGAAAAAGAGGTTTTTCTCTTAAATCTCTGTGCCCTCTGTGGCAAAAAATTAGTCGAACTCTTCGCGCACGGGTACCAGGGCAGGCTGGCGACGGCGGTTGGGGTTCTGTGAAATGGCTTTTTCTACTTCTTCTAGCCATAGGCGAGGGAACTGTTTCAGCGCATCAGATTGGGCGGTTTGCACGCGCCAGATCAAATCTTTTTCTTGCTCCAGCGTGCTGATTTTGTCTTCGATCAGATCGATCATCTCGCGAATTTCCCGCTCGTGGCGGTTGACAGTGTTCCAGCGCTGTTCGGCATCCACGCCCTGGCTCTTCCAGCGCTTGTCGTTTTCATGGCGGAAGTCATCCCAGCGAGACTGCATCCGGCTGGTTTCCACGCGCAAAATTTCGGATGATTCGCGCTGCTGCTTTTCCAGCTCTTCTTGCAAGCCGCTGAGGGTTTGCACGGCCATTTTGGCTTCTTTGTACATATCAGAGAATTTGATGAACTCTTTGTTAAACTGCTCGATGCTGTCTTGCTGCTCTTCCATGGCGCGCCGCCACCCTTCCAGGCGCTGGTTGCGCTCGTATTCGCCGATTTGGATTTGCTCCATCCAATTTTTGGTGCTTTCTTGCACCTGGTTTTGCTTTTCAGTAATGCCTTGTAAGCTGCTTTCCAGGCGCAGAATGGCGCTGTTGGAAGTGTCCAGGCGGCTGTAGATGTGTTCCCAGCGCTTGTTGATTTCGACAACGGCCGTTTGCACCTCAGCAATGTTGCGATTGTTATGTTTCTCTTTTTCTTCCAGGAAGGCAAAGTTGCTATCCCAGCTTTCCAGCCGGTTTTTCAGATTATCAATCTGGGTCTTTTGCTGCCCAATGAGGTTGGCCAAACGAGACTCTTCTGCGACGCGCAGCTCCATATCGTTTTGCAGTTTGGGCACCCGGCCAATGTCTTTGCGCAGTTCGGCCAGCTCACGGGCATTCGTTTCTTGCTCCACACGTCGCAGCCGGTCCATTTCTGCCTCCGACTGAATGCGCCGCTGATCATACTGCTCGATCATCTGCACAATTTCATCTTTGAACTGCGCCAATTGCAGATCAACTTTAGGGATACGGCCGATTTGGGCTGTGGTGCTGGAAAGCTGCCGTTCCAAATCCTGGATGCGCTGCTCGCGCCCGGCGATTTCCCTTTCTTGTAGGGTAAGTTTCTGTTCCAGCTCGGTAATTTTTCGCGTTTGTTTACGCCGCTCTTCATCGAGCCAATCGAGCCGACTCTGCAAATCCTTGATCGCCTGTTCGGTTGCGGCGGAATTGCCATTGTTTGCCATAGCTGTTCTCCTGCAAAGGTAAAATCCGCAGATTTCACAGATTTACGCAGATTTTTTGGATGGTATTGGCAGACATTATAACTTGGCGGGAGCGAGCGGGCGAGTAGGGTCAGGAGTTTTTCAGTATTCAGTAATCAGCCAAGCAGTTATCGGCCACTGATTTACTGCTTACTGGCTCACGGATTACCGTTTACCGATTACTGATCACTGGTTGTATAATCCCGCTATGCACATCGGAATTGACGTTCGCCTGCCGTTTTACCAGATGGGGGGTATTAGCCAATATATACTGCACTTATTGCCAGCGTTAGCAGCGATTGATGGGGAGAACCAATATTCGTTGTTTCACCTGCAGCGAGACGGCCGTTCCCATACTCCCTCAGCCTCTAATTTTCAACGCAAAAATGTGTTCACCCCCTGCCATCACAAATTTGAGCGCTGGGCGCTGGGGCTGGAGCTGCTGCCGTACCGGCTGGATGTGCTGCACAGTCCGGATTTTATTCCACCGCAGTGGGGCGGGCGGCGCAAAGTGATTACCGTTCATGATCTGAACTTCATTTTTTATCCGCAGTTTCTCACGCGGGACAGCATGGCGTATTATGCTGACCAGATTGCCTGGGCCGTGCAGGTGGCGGACCACATTTCGGCGGACAGCCACGCCACGCGGCATGATTTGATTGAGCAGCTGCGCGTGCCGCCGGACAAGATTACCACAGTGCATCTGGCCGCCAATCCATTGTATGAGTGCGAGTATGACGATACGGCCGTATCCACCACGCTGCAAAAACACAATCTGCCCCACGGCTTTATTTTGTTTGTGGGCACACTGGAGCCGCGCAAAAATTTGCCTTTTCTCATCCGTGCTTATGATGCGCTGCTGAAAGAGGGTGAAATTGACGTACCGTTAATTCTTGTGGGCGGTAAGGGGTGGTTGTACGAAGAAGTATTTACCACGATTGATGAGCTAGGTTTGCAGAACAAGGTGCGCCATCTGACCGGCATTTTTGATGAGCAACTGGCCCATCTTTACCATGCTGCCGGGGTGTTGGTAACGCCGTCCCACTATGAAGGGTTTGGCCTGCCCGCGCTGGAGGCCATGCACTGTGGTTGTCCGGTCATCGTCAGCAATCGCGGTTCGCTACCGGAGGTGGCGGGCGAAGCAGGCTTGCAGCTGCCGCTGGATGACGAGATGGCCTGGACCGACGCCCTGCGCCGCGTCCTCACCGATTCTGATTTGCGCCAAAAGATGATTGAGCGCGGCCAAGCCCAGGCAAAGACGTTTACCTGGCAAAAAGCAGCCGAAATGACCTTGGAGATTTATGAAGCTGTTGTTTAAGACAGGAGTTGTAAACGGAACACAGAGTTGCGCAAAGAATCCGCAGAGATGCACAGAGAAAAAGCCAATTACTCTCAAATCTCTGCGTAACTTTGTGTTTTCTCTGTGACCCTCTGTGTTCCTGCTTGTTCTATGAAAGTTTTACTGCTGACGCCACAATTACCGTATCCGCCACACCAGGGAACGAGCCTGCGTAATTTCCACATCATTCGTGGCTTGGCGCAGGCGTGTGAGGTGTCGCTGGTAAGTTTTTTGGAGCCGGGGCAAACGGCCGTTCCTGGCCAAATTACCCCGCTTGCCGAACTGTGCCAGACGATTGAAACTGTCCCGGTGCCGCAGCGCACCACGAGCAAGCGATTACAACAGCTTTTGGCCACACGCCGCCCGGACATGGCTCACCGGCTGTTTAGTCAGGCGTTTAATGTCCGGCTGCTGCACATGCTCCAGGCAGCTGATTTTGACATCGTGCAAATTGAGGGCATTGAGATGGCGCGTTACCTGCCCGTCATTCGGCATGGCAGCCCGCGTAGTAAGATTGTGTTTGATGATCACAACGCGGAAACGGAGCTACAGCGGCGCAATTTTCTCACCGACCTACGCCAGCCGCGCCGCTGGGTGGCGGCAGCTTACTCGGCAGAGCAGGTGCGGCGACTGCATAAGTTTGAGCGCTGGGTATGCCAGCAGGCAGATTGGGTAACGGCCGTATCCCAGCCCGACAAAATGCATCTAGAAAAGCTCACTCACGGTCAGACCGCCATCACCGTCATCCCCAACAGCCTGGATGTGCAGCAGTTCCAGCTGGGAGAGGCTGAAGCGATTCCCAGCGACATTGTGTTTAGCGGCAAGATGGATTACCGGCCTAATGTGGACGCGGTGCTCTGGTTTGTGGCTGAGGTATGGCCGCAAATTCGGCGGGAACGGCCGTCTACCACCTTCACCATCGTCGGCCAAAAGCCACATGCCCGGCTGGAGCGGCTGCGGGACGAACCAGGCATCACGCTTACTGGCTGGGTGGAGCGGGTGGAGCCATACCTGGCGGGGGCCAAAGTGTTCATCTTGCCATTTCGCGTAGGCAGTGGAACGCGGCTCAAGCTGATTGAGGCGATGGCGGCGGGTAGGGCGTTGGTGAGTACGGCCGTTGGTGCCGAAGGTTTCCCCGTTGAGCACAATCGTGAGCTGCTATTGGTCGATGATCCGGTTGAAATGGGAACGGCCGTTTTGCATCTGCTTACCCATCCCAAAGAACGCCTGCGCCTGGGGCAGGCGGCCCAGCAGTTTGCTCAACAGTACGATTGGCGGGTGGTGGTGCCTGAATTTTTGGCCATTTACCAAAAACTTTTACCCCGTTAAGAAACCGAGATCGCTCGCGCTGCCTCAACGCGGTCTGGATGTGTCTCGCGCAAATCAATGCCATGCTCCAGCAAGCCTTTGAGATTGGTCATAAAAAAGCTCCAGCCCAAATTGCAGGAGAGATGGTAGTGACGGCCGTATTCCGAATCTGCCATATTTTCCTGGGTCAAGGACAACTTGGTGTACCCATCTCCCAGCTCTTCAACCTGGACCGTGACCATGACAGCCACATCGGAGTCTGGTGACTGCTTACCAAAGGTGAAGCGAATCTGCTCATGGGGTACAACATCACAAATAACGCCTGATGTGGCTAAATTCTGATGCCAGCGCCAATGATACTGATCGCCTGGGCCAATGCATTCTGTGCTGTGACGCTGGCTTGCGTCTTGCATGGTGTAATCGGCTTCGGCGATGAACCATTTGACAAGTTCGCCGGGGATGGCCCAGGCGTTGAAAACATCCTCGCCAGAGGCCTTGATAAAAATCTGCTTCTCAAATTCTGTCCAATTGAATGCCATGACACACTACTCCTTTTCTGCTGACTGATTCAAAAAATCTGCCAGGGCTGACAAACGGCGCTCCCATTGCGCTCGGACTCTATCCACCCAGGAAATGGCTTCTGTTAGCTGCTGGGGTTGCAATGAGTAATAGCGATCTCGCCCATCTTGCCGCACGGACACTAAATTTGCTTCGGCCAAAATGCGTAAATGTTTGCTCACGCCTTGCCGGGTGATGGGCAAATCCTTGGCCAATTCGGTAGACGTTTTGTCTCCTTCGGCCGACAGCCGCTCGATGAGCATACGCCGGGTTGGGTCCGCCAGGGCAACAAAAATACGCTGCTGTTGCTCATCGCTGCTCATACTGGTTGCCCCGCTAAAAAGGCCACCAGCTCTTCTAGTTCAGAGGCCCAACCGCTTGTGTTTTCGCGGAAGGCGCGTTTGCGCAGGTTTGGATCAAGGCTGGCGAATCCAGTTTCTAACACGCGCAGCCGCGTGCCTGCTGGCGTTGGCGTTAGTTCAAAGGTGACCAGGGTGCTGTTGGTTTCATTCATGGCGGCAGTTTCTGGGACGCCATTGGCCCGCCAGCGGTAGGCAAATTTGTTCATTGGCTCAACCGTTTGGATGACACCGCCTGCCTGGCCGTACTCATCCCACTCAAAAAGAATAGGGCTGCCTTCTTCCAGAGTCATGGTTACCCGGTTGCCGAACCATTGATTAAGCCCTTCTGGTGTGGTGATGGCCTGCCATACTTTTTGTTGTGGATGCGGTAATTCAAGAACTGATTCGATTTGGTCGATTGTTGTCATTGTTTATCTCCTTCCGGCTATTTGCTTGTTGAGTTGTCGAAGCGAAACTAATCGGTTGCGTATATTCTAGCAAATTAGGGGAAAGTATGCAACTGATTGGTTGCACAATTGTTGAGCAGCGGCTATTTTGGGTGTTACGGCCGTTTTTCTTTGGCAAATGTAGGGAAAGAGAACGAATGAAGTTACGCAGTCGGTAAAACAACCAGCGTATTTAAAACATCAATTTCCAGGTTGTTTTGCTCGATGACCTGGTGCCAGTTTTGATAAGCGGGTGGGGGTTCATATTGAAAGGAAGTGGGGTTATAGGCACCAAGAATGCCAGTCATAACGGCCGTAATATCCGTTGCCGCTCCCTTTACTCCATCATCTGTTGCGCGTGACCCCACGTAAAAATCATTGCCTGGCCAGGAAACATGGTCCCAGGCGACGACGCTTACCAGTTCGCAATTGCTGAAATTGTCGCCCGGTTCTTCATAGGCAATGGGGTGGCAGAGCTGGGGTTTGGTTTTGTTGCCGTGGGTGTACGGCCGTACCAAAAAACTTATATCCCCGATCTCCAATCGCTCATTTTGGCATTCCTGGTACGGATCGTAATAAACGGCGCGAATGTGGGTGAAGGCTGCCGCATGTTTGAATAAAAATGCTTGCAGGACTCGTTTTAACTTCTCGCCGAGTTGGCCCTGGAATGGTCCGGCAAACATGCCGCAGCCCAGTCCTGGCACGGTGATAAATGCTTGCTTGCCTCGCTGCCGCATTCGCTCATTGACGTGCAAAAAACCGGGCAACAGCCGCCGTTCATAGAGCTGAAAATAGGCTTCTTCATCGATTTGACCATGTGCAGTGATAACTTCGTTCCAGTCGGCGGGGGTGTGGGAACGGCCGTTTCGCAGCAGCGCCCCTGGCACAAACAGCAGCATTCCCGTCAATGGCGGATTATGGATGTCAGGGTTTTGGTGACTGCCGTTGTCAAAAAAAGTCACCGGGGCAGCGATGGCAATATCGCCCAGTAGCCCCAACTCGGTGAGATTCCAGTCAGTGCCATCCCCAGCCACGGCGCTTTCAGCAAAGATTTGCGGCCGTTTGGTGCGGACGAGCTGTTCCAACATCATTTCCACAGTGAGGGTTGCTAAATTCAGGCTGGCCAATTTCTGTTGCAGGTAGTTGCCTGCCCGTTGGCCCCCCTGGAGTTTGCCCAAATAATCCTGGGCGCGATTGTAGGTGTTTTGGCTGAGTAAGGTTTTGTATTTTGGCATTTTGTCTATTTTATAACCGCAGAGACGCGGAGAGCGCAGAGATGAATTTGGTAAAAGCTCTGTGTCCTCTGCGCCTCTGCGGTTCGTTTTTCAAGACGCATGGCGTTGTTTCGGGATGTTTGGCTGCTTGGGGCAATGGGTGAGCGGCACCAGGCCATTTTCGGTCATCAAGGCTGTTTCTTCCAGACGGATGCCACATTGGTCCGGCAGGTAACAACCTGGCTCGATGGTGACGACCATGCCCACCTCTAACGTGTCTGTTTCCTCCGCCCTTTGGGAAAAGAACGGGTCTTCGTGAATGTCCAGCCCCAGGCCGTGCCCCAACCCGTGACCGAAATGTTCGGCGTGCCCGGCTCTAGCCAAAATATCCCGCGCCAGGGAATCTACGGCTTTGAGGCTCATGCCTGGTTTGGCATTTTGGAAAACGGCCGTTTGCGCTCTTAAAACCAAATGATACAGCTCAAAATAATGAACCGACGCTTTCTTCCCTAAATAAAACGAACGAGTCATATCACTTTTGTAACCGTCCACCTGTGCCCCCATATCCACAACGAGCGCATCCCCGGCTTGCAGGCGGCGCGAACCGGGATGATGGTGGGGCAGGGCGCTGTTGGGTCCAGAAGCCACGATGATGTCAAACGCGGGGGCTTCGGCACCTGCCTGGCGCAGCGCCTTTTCCAGCTCCCAGGCAACCTCGCCTTCCGTCAGACCCACACGGGCAATTTGCGGCACCAGCGCCATCACCTCATCGGTAATGGCGCAGGCTTTTTGAATGGTTTGGATTTCTACGGCCGTTTTCAATACACGTAGCAGTTCCAATGTTGCCAAAAGTGGCTTCCAGGTAACGCCTGATACTTCTTCCAGCTCTATTAATTCGGCTATTGTGACGTGTTTCGCCTCTAAGCCAACGGTTTTTGCACCGGATTCGGCCAGGAAATTTTGGGTGTCGGCCGGGGTGCGCTGGTGCTTAAACAGCGTGAAGTCCGGTGCTTCGTGGCCTGCCTGGGTGTAGTAACGGAAGTCTGTGGCGATCAGCGCCTGGTTGGCTGTGATTAGAAGTTGGCCATTGGAGCCGGTGAAGCCGCTGAGCCAGCGCCGGTTGGTGGCACTGGTAATCAGCAGGCCATCGACTTCCCACTCGCTGAGTTTTTGGCGAACGGCCGTAATCCGTTCCTGAAAAATTGATGGGTTCTGCATAATTTGTGCTTCCTGACGTATGTCATTGGGAAATTGAGTAATTCGGTAATTATCCAGTTACCTAATTGCTCAATTACTTGCCAATTTGGCCCAATTCTGTCTCGAAAATAGCGCGGAGGATAGCTACCATCGTGGCATAAGTGGGGTCCATGCCAAAATAGGAAAGGTTTTGTGCGCCCAGGTTTTTGCCTTTGCTAAATGGTGTATCAGAAGCGTAGTGCAAAATTCCCACAGGGAATGGGCTGTTATACAGATTGACGACTTCGTTAGAGGGGTGCCGCTTGGGGCGCACCATCTCGTAAATGCCGCTGAGATACGGCCCAGCTTCCATCTCCATGTCTGTGTAGCCTTCATGGTAAAACACAGACATGTATCCCTCATTTTGCAAAAATGTGCCGGGCACGGTGATTGCTTTCTGATTGTCCATCACGGTGCCGTAAACCAGGTAAGGTGCCACATCATCAGCCGCAAAGCAGTTGTCGAATAGGTAAGTGTTGAGGGTGTGTTCGTCGTGTACCACGCTGGGGATCATGACATCGCCGATACGGCCGTTCAACGTAGCGGCCTTGCCCATAATGTATACACCGCGCACTTCGGCAATGTTGCGGGCAATCTCTGTCAGTACCTGGTAGGCAGCCATGCCCAAAGGATAATCGACATTGACGATCAGCGCGTCGCTCTTGTATAGCTGTTCAATTCCTGAAACACGCAGCCGCGTATCCATCCCATTAAAATTGATATTTCTCAGGGGAATCACCTGTACTTCAATATCAAAAGCGTGTTCACTGGGGACGCGTACGATGCCTGCAACCCGCTCCATTTCCAGGCGAGCGGCGGTTACTTCCGGGTCAGCCTGTTCCAGCTTTTTCAGGGCGTAATACAAGAAGTTTTCTCGACTGCTGGGTACATTTCGCTCCAAAATATCGTTGTATTCCTGCGTTAAATCTTCTGAGCCATTTTCCTGAATAAAGGTTTGGATGCGATCTTCAATGTGCAGGGCGTAGCCGCTCAGCAGATTAGGAAGGCTGTGGGTGTTGCTGGAGACAAAATAGATGGGACGATCGGGCATAATGATGTCCGGCAGATGGCGTTCTACGCTGCGCCACCAGCGGCGTGTGGCCCGTTTATAATCTGCCAGCGACCCGGCCAGCGAACGGATGGAGATTTCTTGCTTGGTTTGAGCGATGTTGAGGAATTTTTCGGCCGTTTCAGCGCCCCACACCTGGCACACGCGGTGAAAATCTTCAACGGGAATTTCTGTCATGTGGGCCAGCCGCACCAGACTGTTACCAGAGGGCATTCCGCCTTTGCTGTCCCGCACGCGCTCCAACTCTTTGATGACGTTTTCTTTGTTCAGCAGCTGGCGCAGCTTGCGCCGTTCAATCTGGTACGCCACCAGGATGGGCACAATGTCATCAATGTCCGAGCGGCTGGCGATGTAGACAGCCAGCTGATCGTGGCCGTCAAAAAAGCTGCGCCGCCGCCGTCCAGGCGCAGTGACGGGTTCCCAGCTTTCTACGTTGGTAAAACCATGCTGGGCAAACACCTGCTCCGACTGCCCCATGATGATCAGACGCAGTCTGTCCAGGCAGGCTGGCATGCGCAAAATGGCGTAGATGAATGCCGCCATGTCCGGCTGCGGCTCGTCGGCGGCTACGTGCAGGGCGGAATGCATCCGCTTGTGGGCCTCGATGAGCGTTTTGATTTGCACCTCGCGGCTGCTGCGCAGCAGGGAGTAGTAGGTGCGGAGGTAGAGGTTGATTTCTTCGTTGCCGGAAGTGGGTACGGTTCTGTCCATAAGTTTTGGTAGTGGGATTGATAATTGGGTAATTAGGTAATTGAGTAATTGGTTGGTCAAATTACTCAATTACATGAATATAACCTTCGCCAGTTGTGACGTGGCCGATGACAACGGCCGTTTCACAATGCTTTTTAAACGTTTCCACCTGATCCGCAGGTAGGGCCACCAGCAGACCACCGGAAGTTTCTGGGGTCATCAGCATATCTTGCATGAGCTGGCTGACGCCGCTGCCAAACTTAACCCAGCTGCCAAAATAGGCCAGGTTATTGCCCATGCCGCCGGGGAAGGCACCGGCAGTGCCGTAACGCAGCGCGCCGGGCAGCCAGGGCAGCTTGTCCAATTGCAGATGAAAATCGACCAGGCTCAGGTGGGCCATTTCGTGAGCGTGCCCTAGCAGGCCAAAGCCGGTGATGTCCGTCAGGCTGTGGGCCTGGGCCAATTGGGCGGCTTCGGCGGCGGTTTTGTTGAGCGTTTTCATGCTGGCAACGGCCGTTGCCACATCTGCCTCATCCGTCAGGCCATTTTTTAAGGCGGTGGTGATTACGCCCACACCAAGTGGCTTGGTTAGCAGCAGTACATCGCCGGGCAGGGCACCGCCCTTGGTTTTTACCTTGTCTGGGTCGATAATTCCAGTGACGGCCAGGCCATATTTGGGTTCCTTGTCGTTGACGCTGTGACCCCCAGCAATGACCGCGCCTGCCTCGGCCACTTTTTCTGCGCCGCCGCGCAAAATTTCGCTTAAAACATCCATCCCCAAATTATCGGGGAAGGCGACCAAATTGATGGCGAACAGGACCTCGCCGCCCATCGCGTAGATGTCAGACAGGGCGTTGGCCGCCGCAATTGCCCCAAAATCGTAGGGATCGTCAACGACGGGTGGGAAGAAGTCGGTGGTGGTGATGATGGCCTGTTTGTCGTTAAGTTGGTAAACGGCCGCATCATCCGCCTTGTTTAATCCCACCAGCAGTTGGGGATAATCTTCTGGCTTGAATAATGTACGCAGTGGCGCTATCGCTTGAGCCAGGTCCCCTGGCCCTAGTTTAGACGCTCAACCGGCGCAGCTGGCGTAAGCCGTCAGCCGGATTTGTTTAGCAGTTGTCATGCAACTTCCTTTTTGATGAGTAAAAAGGAGATTAGAGATTGGAAGCCTAAATCGCCAATCCCTAATCTCCCTGATTCATTGGTTAAAGATGAGGGAAAGTATACCGGATGCCTATGACCTTGCAATGTAGCCACCCTGTCGATTGACGGGTGCATTTTCCAAAACTATAATGACGCTCACTTTTAATGTTGTGAGAAAGGATAATGGCAAAACAGACGCCGTTCCAAAAATTTGAAGCATTGGCCCAGCAGCTCATTGAGGGCAGTTTTAACCGCTTTTTAGGGGGTGGTTTAGCTCTGTCTGAAGTGGCTACGGAACTGGCTCGCGTGGCCGAAAGCCAGGCGGTTGTTGGTGTAGTGCCCTGCCAATATGAAATTCGGGTGAATCCCGCCGCGTTTGACCAGATGGTGCAGACGGAACCAGATGCGGTGGCCCAACTGACTGCATATCTTCAGACGTTTGTGCGGCAGGCGGAACTGTCATTGTCCGGGGCGGCGCATCTCACGTTGGTGGCCGACCCAGCGATTGCGCCGCACGCACTGTTGGTTGCTGTGGTAGAAACGGAACGGCCGTCTCCAGAAGCAGCCACCCAGATCCGCCAGCAGGTGGATGCAGCGGAGATGTTTGCCGCCGATATTGCTGCCCTGGACGCGTATCTGATTATAGATGGCCAGCGTCATGTGCCGCTGACCAAACCAGTCACCAGCCTGGGACGCCATATTGACAATGATGTGGTGCTGGATGCGCCAACAGTTAGCCGACAACATGCCCAGATTCGCTGGCGCTACGGCCGTTTTATCCTCTACGATGTCAGCAATCGCGGTCGGACCCAGGTGAACAACCAGACGATCAATGAAACTGTGCTCAAGTCTGGCGATGTGATTAGCCTGAGCGATGTGAAGTTAATTTATGGTGAGGGCGAATCGCAGCCGCGCCCTCGTCCGCGCCCAGCCAGCAACTTGAATGACGAAACCCAGATTCGTCCCCCCGCTAACTTATGACACCTGAACTTATTTTGCTTATTTTTCGTGTGATCAGTGGCCTGCTGTTGCTGGGCTTTTTGGGTGGCTTGGCCTGGCTCATTTACCGTGATATGCAGGTAACGGCAGCGGCAATGGTGGAACAGGAACGGCCGTACGGCCGTTTGCGCATTATTGCCAACGAAACCGAACATCCGGCCGTAAATACCACCTATCCGCTCATGCCTATCACCAGCATTGGCCGGGCGGCCAGCAACAACATCGTCTTACCGGATGGCTTTGCCAGCGCTGAACACGCCCTGATTACCCGCCGCCAGGGGCAGTGGTGGCTGGAAGATCAGGGCAGCCGGAATGGAACGTTGCTGAATGATGTGGTGTTGGAGGGAACGGCCGTTATCAGCTCGGGGGATATGATTGCTGTCGGGGGAACCGTGCTGAAGCTGGAGCTTTAGCCAGAGGTAGCGCTTCTTCATAGCCAATTCATTGCCTAGCCGTACAAAGCCCGACAAGGGAGCCCTGCTTGACATTGGTAAGGTTTTACCAGCCTTATCAGTATTTGCAGAGGAAAGCCCATGTTCATTTTGCCAAAACACATCCGCTTATTTTTTGTCATTTCGTTTTTAGGACTTATTTCAACTGCTTGCCAGGTGACGGAACCAGCAATTGTAGTTACGGAAACGGCCGTACCCGATGTGGCAGCAGCAACAACCAGTCCTACTGCCGTACCCACCGAAACAGCCATTCCAGTTGCGGAAACGGCAACAGAAATTCCCCCTACAATCACGCCAACTAGCACAACGATTCCAGCCGTAGAAACTGCAACACGGTACTTTCCTACAGCTACCTCAGCCGCCTTATCAAGTTCTACGGCCGTTCCACCCACCCCAACCCCCATACCAACCGAAACAGAGCCAACCGTCGAAATCCTTCAAGAGCAGGAATCACTTTCGCCTGATGGCCAATGGCGGGCGCATACCTTGCTGACCTTTGTTGAAGAGGATGGGCAGGTGGTAGGGTATCAGACGGATTTGACGGTAAGCATGCTGGAAGGAGATATTTCTTGGTTAGCTTATTCCACGCTGCAAGGGACAGGCATGGGCTATGATGTACCAACCGTTGTGTTGTGGTCGGAAGACGGCCGTTCGCTTTTCTTTACCTTGCGCGCGACGCCGGATGGTTGCAGCACCTTTGTTGGTCAATTTGATTCAGGCCTGTACCAGCTA
This sequence comes from uncultured Anaerolineae bacterium, assembly GCA_905479495.1. Taxonomy (GTDB): domain Bacteria; phylum Chloroflexota; class Anaerolineae; order Promineifilales; family Promineifilaceae; genus Leptofilum. The sequence continues at coordinate 329,026 of CAJQMR010000016.1, read as the reverse complement.
GACTTAGCCAACGGTGAAGTAGAACAGCATGACGTGAGCGGTGCCCTCTCGCCCGACGGCACCACGGTGGCCCATCTTGTTTGGGAACCTGTGCCTGCTGTGGCGTTGGTCGATCTGGACAGCCAAACCACGACTACGATTGCCTGGGAGGTGGCCCTGGAAAGAGGAAACTCTGCCCTGAATCTGGTCTGGTCACCGGATAGCCAAGCGATTGCTTTAGAGCATTCGTCCACTTTTTGTTTTGAAGGGGATTATTCGTTGATTCATCTTGATCTGGCGACGGCAGAACAAACAACACTCATCTGGCAGGAACCACACTCATTTTTTATTGCGGAATGGCCCAACGTCAACGATATTTACCTGCAAGACCGAAGCCAGGAGGGGCAAAAATGGTCGCTCAACGTTAGTACAGGCGAACGAACCAGAATTGATTAGCTGGAGTTTTGTATCGTGTCGATTGCCACTCGGTTAAACAAGAAGTCGGCAAGTGGTACCAAACATTAGCTTAGTATGCCCCACGCACGCAACTCATTTTCTATAGCATTTAGATAGCGTTCACAATCCTCGATACTTATCCATTGTTGCTGATGGGCAATTTTGTTGCGTTGTTCGCGTGCTTCATCAACCAGAGTGAAGTTGACCCATGGTAGGGAATGGCGGCTAGCAGCCATCAAAGATCCAACAAATTTAGATCTACAGGCAAAATGGCCTTCAGCGGAAAGTTGCTGAAGAACATGTTCTATTACCGTGAAACCAAAGAGAAGCGTGAGACTATATGCTGCAGAGCGAAACTCATTAGAAGTAATTCCACCGCGAACGAAGGAAAAAGAAATGTTTGCAGCAATCATCTCCCAAGTCTTGCGAACAGTTTTCCATTCAGATCTTACTTCTAAAAGAATTTCCTTGTCTGCGATCACCAATTTTGACTCCTAGACTGAATTAACCAAAGCCGCGTTCGTCTTTTTCGTCGCTGGCGGTGTCGTCGTCGAGGATGGCCGGGGGGACCATGGGTTCGTAGGGCATGACGAAGTAGCCGCGCGTGACTTTCTCTTTTTTGCCGATGCGCTGGACGCTGGCGACACCGCCATTTTCTTTGTCGGGCCAGGATTCCACAAAGACGTCGTTGCGGCGGGGGTAGTTGGGATCGTACACAAGAATACGGATCCGCCCTTCGCCGAGTTCTTCATAGCGGCAAGCCAAAATTTGGTGATTGTGCCAGATTTGCATGGTGTCTTTGGTGCTGACATACACCATGCCGATGGGGGTGGGCACGCCATTATCCAGGTTTTGGCGCAGGGTTTTAAGTTCTTCAGCGGTGCGACGGTGGACGGCCGTATCCGGCAAACTCATCCAGCGGGCAAAACGGGCCACTTGTGTGCCGCCAGTTAAACTATCAACCTGCCGCGTGTGGATGTAGCGGTGCAGCGGCGTCACCCGGCCGGGACGGCGGCGACGTTGGGGAATTTGCCTACCGGCGAGCAGAAAGTCTAGTGAGGTGGCGCACATGCCGCCGCACAACCCATAAATGGCGCTCACGCTGGGAATGTCTGGCACAGACGGTACGGAGAAGGGAATCCAGTAACCAGGGTAACGGTTAACAAACTGGAGGCCGTGTGTGGCCGGGATGAATTCGACGGGGGGGATTTCCGGCAGGCGATAATCGCGCTGGTTGGGCTGCAAATCGGCTTTGTGGCTGCGTGGTTCGCCGTGGTGCGTGTAGCTAAAGTGCAAATACGGCCGATAAATATCCGCAAAATCCAAATCGCGACTTTTGTCAAAGGTCAGGGTGAACAGACCCTTTCCGTCAGAGAGACCAGGTTCTACAGTTAAATCATCATCTTCGGTCAAAACATCCGCATCAAACAAGCGAACGGTGACGTTGGCGGCGGGTGCGCCGTTGGCAAACTGCACGATTCCGGTGAATGTTTGAGACATGAAACCCTCCTGTGGTGGGGAGATTTGGAGATCAGAGATTGGAGATTGCGAAACGTTTGAGGCGCTCAATCTCTAATCTCCAGTCTCCAATCTCCATAGTTTAGTTCATCTTGAAAATGAGTTCGTCAGCGGCATCGACGGTAACGGCCGTTTGCCCACCAGATGATCCCGCTTGACTCAGTAAAAAGTTGGCCAGCGGCTCACGCAAGTGGCGGGCAATGATGCGGCGCAAGGGACGTGCCCCGTACTGCGGCTCATCGTTTTGGGCCAACAGCCACTGTTTGGCCGCGTCAGTGAGCGTCAGCGTGATGTTTTGATTGGCTGCCAGCTTGAGTTCCTTCTTCAGCATCAAATCGAGAATGAGCGCCAGCTGGTCGCCCGTGAGCTGGTGGAACAGGATGACTTCGTCCAGGCGATTGAGAAATTCGGGACGGAAAAAGTTATGGACGTCAGCCATGACCAGATTCTTCTCGGTTTCACCAATGTACGGCACAAGCATATGCCGTGCACCCAGGTTGCTGGTCATGATGACTACCGTTTCGCTGAAGGTCGCTTGCCGCCCCTGGCTGTCGGTCAGACGCCCCTCTTCCATGACTTGCAGCAGCACATCAAAAACGCGTTGGTGCGCTTTTTCCACCTCATCAAACAGGACGACGGTGTACGGCCGTTCCCGCACAAAGTTTGTTAACTGCCCGCCCCCCTGAAAACCCACATATCCTGGCGGCGCACCAATCAGCTTGTTGACGCTGGCTTCCTCCTGAAATTCACTCATGTCCAGCACCAGCATGGCATCTTCCGAGCCAAACATGAACTCCGCCAGCGCCTTGGCCAGCTCCGATTTGCCCACGCCGCTGGGTCCCAAGAATAAAAATGAGCCAATCGGGCGTTTGGGATCCCGCAAACCCACGCGGGCCGTTTTCACCGCGCGGCTCACGGCCAGAACGGCCGTTTCCTGGCCAATGATCCGGCTGTGCAAATGTTCCACCATGTTGGCATACTTGCCGCGCTCATCTTCACCCAGTTTGCTTACCGGCACGTTGGTGATTTGCGCCGCCGCTTCCAGCACATCTTCCGGGTCCAACTGGTTGTCTGGGGCAATGCCGGGGTACACGACTTCGGGACTTGAGGAGGCAATGCGCACCAGGGCGCAGCTGCGTTCGGCCAACTGCACAGCGGCAGCGGGCAGGGCGATGGTTTTCATGTACTGGCTGGCAATTTGTGCGGCCGTTTCCATGGAGTCGAGGTTGATTTCCACCTCATACTCGCTTTTTAAGCGCTCCTGATGAACGTGCAGGATAGAAATGGTTTCTTTGACAGTGGCCGGCGGCACGTTCAGCCGCTGGGTGTTTTGGCGGATGAGATTGTTTTGGCTCAACAGTTCGTAATCGCCCGGTGTGGTGGTGCCGATGATGATTTGCTCATTGTTGAGCAGTGCCTTTTGCAGCTCACGGTTCACCTGTTCGGGGAAGGGGGCACGCAGCCTGTCGGCGAAAAAGCGCTGGATGTTGGGCACCAGCAGCACGCCGCCGCTGGCCCGGCGCAGTCCGGCGCGCATCGCTGCCAGTGGATTTTCCAGCAGAGCCGTCTCGCTAATCTGCACCAGGGAACGTAAATTGGTGAAACCGTTGCCTTCCGCAATGGTTTGGGCCAGGCTTTGCCCCAAGGTGCGCTTGCCTGCGCCTTCTGGCCCTACCAAAATGACGTGCCGGTTTTGCGCCAGGGCGATCAGGCTGAGTAAATCGCGCAGCAGCTCTTGCCGCTCGTACACGACGGTGGCGTTTCCCTCTTTTGCCTGAGAGACATAATCGTGGATGATGGGGGTGCCTTCTTGGCCCACTTCGTTCAGTAGGGTGAGAACGGCCGTTGGGTTCACCCCTACGCGCTGCAAAACGGCCGATGTCGTCACGGGATGCTGGGCCATCGCCGCCAGTATGTGGCCGGAACCAGCTTTCAGTTCTTCCCGCGATTGGGCCATCGTCAGACCTTCGTCGATGACCACCAGCATCTCTTCATCCAGAGCCACATCCTTGCCAAAATCGTCGGTGAAGTAGAACTTGGCGTTGCGTCCCTTGTTTGTGTGGGCCATCATCTCCACCCGCCGCGTCAGATCATCCAGATCAAAACCGCGCTGCTGCTGAAGCTGCTGCAAAATCTGGTACGCTACCGATTTGGGCTCATCCAAAAAGGTGCGCAGCAGCAGATGCGGCGTCAGCAGCTTGAGTTGGTATTCGCTTAATTTGCTGCCCGCAGTTGTTAGCAGTCCAGCCAGTTCAGATGTGGGGATGTTTGGATTCAAATTGCTCATAGCGGCAATGGTACATCGCTCGCGCTTGTTCTGCCAAAGGTATGAAAAATAGGACGCTGATCGACCTGATTTTCCTGATTGGATAGATCAAAATCAGGTCGATCAGGAAAATCTGCGTCCTATTTGGCAGTTTTTTCGGCGGTGAGGATTTGGCGGAGCTTGGTTTTGCGGTGCGCACCGCGTAAGGTTTCCAGGGTGCGGATGCCCAGCGGGTCGATTTTGTCGCGCAGGAGCTGAATTTCTTTGGCCGTCGGTGGCTCGGTTTCGTGCAAATCGGGGGCGATTTCCAAGGGGAAGCCGGTTTTGGCCTGGATGCGCTTGGGGGAAATGCCGGGATGGTAGGTGGTGAGACGGAGACGGCCGTTTTCCCCACCAAAGTCAAATTGCCCCAAATCACTCACCAGGTAACGCGGCCCGCTGCCCTGCGTGCGTTGGGCATCATGTCCCAACCCGCTGCGAAAATCGAGCTGCGGCACAAAGGTGTGGCGTCCGTGCCGGGGCACGTAGAGACAAACATTTTCTTCGTAGACGGTCACATCAGGAATGCCAGCGGAACCGGGCAGTCGCAGCCGAGGCTGTTCGTGGCTGCCACCGATAAACACATTGTTAAAATTACCAAACGAGTCCACCTGGCCAGGGCGGAAAAACTCCTTGGGCTGGTAGCGTGGTAAAAAATCACAGGTTCCGGTAATAAAGTCGATGGCAAAGAGCCCGTTTTTGAGCCACAAATTTTCAACGGTGGTCAGACCTAACGGGGCCCATTTCTGGCAAAACGTTTGCCCAATAGCCGAAATAAAGGTGAGGTTTGGGGCATGGGTTAGTTTGGCCAGCAGGTACCCTGCCGCTACCAACGGCGTAGCCATTCCCTGGGCTACCAGTTCGCCATCCTCAATCTGGCGGCTAATGCAAACGCAAATGAGTTCGTCTATTGAATACACAATTACCCAATTACTCAGTTACTCAATTACGTATTTACCCTGTAATTGGGTAATCAGGTAATTGAGTAATTAACATAATCCTCAAATTCCCCACTGTGGCAAGCATCAATGTAGCGCAGGATTTCTTCCCCGTCGAGCGGGTAGGCCGGATAGCAGGAAGTTGGCCGCGCCCCGTTGGGAATGTGGCAAACGGCCGTTACCGGCAGGCCAGACAACTCCACCGGCCCTTCCAACTTTTCCACTACCTCTTCAGCCGTCAAAATAACGGTGTCGGCGACGTGGGTCAGCGATTCATCAATGGTTGGGTTGCCGCCCAGAATGGCGTTGCCAAATCGGTCCGCTTTGAGCACATGGATGATGGCCACGTCTACCTGAATGGCGGGGAAGGCGGTTAGGGTTTCGCCGCTGTACGGATCAACCACCGTTTTGACGTCGGGGCGCACTTTAAACAAATCGGTGCCTTGCCAGGCGCGGCTGGGTATAAAGCCGAGCTGCCCCACAGCGGCCCGCAGCCCGCAAGCAATACTTGCTTCGCTTTCTTCGATGATGGTGAGACGGCCGTTTTCTACTGCCTGGGTAAACATGGGAGCCAGGCCAAACGATTCCAGCCCAAAGTAACAGGTGCGCACCTGGTTTATGCAGCCACCCCCCACTAGCATGTCGCTGGCCAGCCCGGCGGTAAACGCCAGCAGCGTTAAGTTTTGTGGACGCGGCTGATGTTGCAGCAGGGCCCGGACAAAGGCCACGGGACGCCGATAAATGGTCATTCCACCCAGGGCGACGGTCTGGTTATTGCGGATGAGGGGGAGAACGGCCGTTAAATCCACCAATTTATCTTGCATGGTTGCCATTATACCGCCAGGCAACAAAAAACGCGGGCACAATGCCCGCGTTTGTAAATATTAGAGTTGTTGTGCTACAGCGTAGCCCAGTTAATTTTGCCGATCCAGCACCATCTCGATGAGGGCTTCCATTTCTGTTTTAGCATCGGAAGCGGGAACCTTGGCTAGAGCCGTGCGAGCACGACTGGCTGTCTCTTCCGCCTGCATCCGGGCAATATCCACAGCGCCAGAATCGCGCAGGTTGGCCATCATCCGGGCAATGGGGTCCTCTTCCATTTCGGCGACCGCTTCTTGCACGGCCAGGCCGCCATTTTGGGTAGCCATGACGCCCCGATTTTGGGCGATGTCGGTGCCCACCGGCTTGCCCAGCGTATCCGGGTCGCCCACGATGTCCAGAATGTCATCGACAATTTGGAAGGTGAGACCCAGATTGTAAGCGTAGGTGGCAAGCGCTTCGATCAGTTCTTGGTCGGCATCGGCCAGCATGGCGCCCATGCGGGCAGCGGCTTCAAATAGGCTGGCCGTTTTGCGGCTGATGATGGTTTTGTAGGTTTCGCGGTCCATGTTGCCCGCTTTGGCTGCGGCTGCCTGGAGCGTTTCACCTTCTACCAGCTTGGTCGTTGCATCCGCCATGATGACGTTGTATTCAGATGGATAGGGGGACATCAATTCATACACTTTGGTGAAAAGATAATCCCCAGCCAGCAGGGCAAAGGTGCGGCCCCAACGGGCATGGACGGTGATTTGGCCGCGCCGGGTGAGACTATGATCGTTGATGTCGTCGTGAACCAGGGTGGCGGTGTGAACCATCTCGATGGCAGCCGACATGGGGATAGCGCGCTGGACATCCTGCCCGCCAGCAGCAAGATAAGCCAGAATGCCCAGCTGGGGGCGAAGCCGTTTGCCGCCGGATTTAATGATATGCAGGCCGGCATCTTGCAACACGTCTATATCACTTTTTACGATGTCGCGCAGCTGTTGTTCAACGGCTTCCAATCCTTCTTGCACTGTGTTATTTACCATAAGATTTACCTTGTTCACAACTTTCAATTTTTTTTGAACGGTTTAGCTGATTATAAAATAGAGTCAGAATGGCGTCAAGGAAATTGTGAAAATTATCGCAACCTCTTAGATTTTTCTCGCCTGTTCATGATGATATAAGATATTATTCGTTTGACAATGTGAGATAGGCCGTTTTCTTCATACTTTGTCATGTTGTGTGGCGGAAACGGCCGTTTGTACGACTCAGTTCGATTTATTGATAAACAACATAGGGAAGAGGTGAATGGAGACATTAAGGAGTAGAATTGAACGTGAAGGCCAGAACTTAGGGCGAGGTATCCTCAAGATTGACAGTTTCTTAAATCATCAGATTGATGCCCAGTTGATGGAGCAAATCGGTGAAGCGATTGCCGCCGAATTTGGGGCAACGAGGCCCACCCGTGTGCTTACCGCTGAGGTGAGCGGTCTGATTCCAGCAGCAATGACGGGCAAAGCATTGGGCAATATCCCCGTGGTGTATGCACGCAAGAAGAAGCCGATCACCATGAAGGAACCGGTTTATGTGGAAAATGCGCCTAGCCACACCAAAGGTGAAAATGTTTCGCTCATGGTCTCGCCAGAGTTTTTGAACGCGGAAGATCGGGTGCTGATTGTGGATGATTTTTTGGCTACTGGACGCACGATTGCTGCCCTGGCGCGCATTGTGCAGAGCAGCGGGGCGACCCTGGTAGGCATTGCTACCGTAGTGGAAAAAATATTTGAAGGCGGGCGTGACATGTTGGAAGAGTGGGACGTGCCTATTTATGCAGCGGCGACGATTGTGGATATGTCAGACGGCCGTATCCAACTCCAATAAATAAATTATGAAAACACACGACACAATTATTATTCTGGATTACGGTGCGCAATACAGTCAGCTCATTGCTCGGCGCGTGCGCGAAGCCAACGTTTATAGTCATCTTGTTCCCTGGTCCACGCCAGCAGAAGAAGTGCTGGCTTACAATCCTAAAGGGTTCATCCTCAGCGGTGGCCCCAACAGCGTGTATGATGATGGTGCGCCCACATTGCCTGATTATGTGTTAAAGAGTGGCTTGCCGATTCTAGGCATTTGTTACGGCATGCAGCTTTTAGCTCACCGGTTGGGTGGGAAGGTTGGTTACAGTCAGCACCGCGAGTACGGTCCCGCAGTCCTGCACGTTGATCAAACGGATGATCCCTTGTTTAGAGATTGGGGATTGGCGATTGGAGATTCGGGAAATGAGGTAAATAATCTCCAATCGCCAAGGACGAATCTCCAGCAGGTGTGGATGAGCCACGGGGACAAGGTAGAAGCGCTGCCAGATGGTTTTCGGCCGTTGGCCCATTCGGACAATTCCCCGTTTGCGGCGGCGGCAGATGTGACCCGGAATTATTATGCGGTGCAGTTTCATCCCGAAGTGGTGCATACCAAACAGGGGGCCAGACTGTTGAGCAATTTTGTCCATCACATTTGTGGCTGCGGAGCTGATTGGACGCCAGTGAACTTTATTGAGGAACAGGTGGCGGCGATTCAAGAACAGGTGGGAAACGGCCGTGTTGTCCTCGGGCTTAGCGGTGGGGTGGATTCGGCCGTAGCTGCCGCACTCATCCATCGGGCCATTGGTGAACAACTTGTCTGTATTTTTGTGGATCATGGCCTGCTGCGCCAGGGAGAGGCGACCCAGGTGATAGAAACTTTCCAGCGCGAGCAGGGTATGAACTTGATTGCTGTCAACGCCGTGGAAGAATATCTGGATGCCCTGGATGGCGTGACCGACCCGGAGCAAAAGCGGCGGCTGATTGGCGAAAAGTTTGTGCGCATCTTTGAACGAGAAGCCAACAAGCTGGGCCAAATCGACTTTTTAGCGCAGGGTACCATTTACCCTGACGTAATCGAAAGCGCGGGCAAAGGCAAAAAGGATGCCCACGTCATTAAAACGCATCACAACGTCGGTGGTCTACCGGATGATATAGATTTTGAATTGGTGGAACCATTGCGCGAGCTGTTCAAAGACGAGGTCCGCACCATTGGGACGGCATTGGGCTTGCCAGACAGCATCGTTTGGCGGCAGCCGTTTCCAGGGCCGGGGCTGGCCATTCGCTGCCTGGGTGAGATTACCTGGCAGCGGTTGGAGCGGCTGCGGCAGGCGGATGCCATTTTTGTTGATGAGCTGCTCCAGGCGGAGATGCTGCGGGTGGGTACGCAGCAATCGTTTGCTGTGCTGCTGCCGGTGAAAAGCGTGGGGGTAATGGGAGACGGCCGTACCTATCAAGAAGTCATTGCCCTGCGTGCTGTGACCACCGAAGATTTTATGACGGCCGATTGGGCTAGATTACCTTATGAATTGCTGGCCAAAGTGAGCCGCCGCATTGTAAATGAGGTGGCGGGCGTCAACCGTGTTGTTTTAGATATTACCTCCAAGCCACCAGGGACCATTGAGTGGGAATAACTGCAACGGAACGGCCGTAATCTGCGTAAGGGATGGCGTAAGTTATTGGCGATTATCAGGTTCAGTCATTGGCTGATTGAACTTTACTTTTAGGAGGCTTTACAATGGATTACGGAAAACTTTTCCGGCGCAGCTGGGAGATTGTTTGGCAAAACAAGTTCCTTTTTATTCTAGGTTTTCTAGCAGCATTAGGTGGCAGCAGCGGGGGCAATTCAGGTAGCAACTTTAACTTTAGTGTGCCTGGTCCTGGTGGCAGTGGCAGCGATCCGTTTCCCACCGATATGTTTGCTGAAGTGGCTGACTTCTGGGCACAGTATGGTGGCCTTATTTTAGGCCTGCTCTGCTTCTTTTTTATTCTGGGCATTGTGTTCTGGCTCGTTCGGTTGGCCGCACAGGGTGGCTTAATTGAATCGGTGGACCGCATTGAAGCTGGTGAAAAAATGACATTTGGCACCGCTTTTTCTGCTGGCGTGGGACGCATTGGTGGGCTGGTTGGGCTGAATTTACTGCTCAATGCCCCCTTCATCATTTTCGGCCTGATCTTTGCTGGATTCGGGTTATCCTTTTTTGCCTCTGCCATCCAGGGTGATGGTGCGATGATGAATGCACCGGAGCGCCTGTTGGCTATTTTTGGCGTTTGCGGCGGCCTCATTGCCTGTTTGTTAGTGCCTCTCGGCTTGCTGGTATTGATTGTGCAGCCATTTGCCCAACGTGGCTTGATGCTCAAGCAACTGGGCGTTGTGGCCAGCATTCGTCATGGTTGGCAGGTGGTACGCGATAACGTCGGTGATGTCATTTTGCTGGGCATTGCTTTTCTGGTAATTGGCTTTTTGTTTGGTTTGGTGACGTTGGTAGTTGCTGTACCCTTTGCCTTTTTGTCCTTTGGCCCGTTTTTGTTGGATGCATTTCAGGGAAATGAGTTCAACTTTGGCACTACGGAAATCGTTTCCCTTGCTTTTGGTGGCATTTGTCTGGGGTTGGTAGGAGCAGCTGTGAACTCAATTCTGACAGCATACCGCTCGGCGACGGTGACGCTGGCGTACCAGCAGTTTACCCAAAAAGATGGGTCCCAAAAAGATGGGTTCCAAAAAGATGGGTTCCAAAAAGATGTGCTTCCAAAAGACGTGTAATTGATGTCTCCTGACTTGCTCTCTCGTTCCCTAAAGCTGCTGCGGCAGCACCAGTTTCTGATCTGGCTGGGATTGGGAATGAGCTTGAGCAGTTTGTTTGGCACCGGCTGGCGCGTCTGGCTGGCTGAGGTGATTGCGTTCGATTTTACGCAGCTGACAAATTTGCAATCAGTTGAATCATTGCTGTTTCGCAGTGAATTGGTCCAAATGCAGCAGCTCCTTTTACGGGGGCTGCTGCTTGCGTTTGGCCAGTTTGTGTTGGTTTGGCTGGTAGCTTTAGTGGCAGAAGCGGGGTTGATTACGGCCGTTTCCCATCAAGAGCAACCACTGACCCTGCGCCAAACATTTCGCTGGGGCCAGCAATGGCTTAAACGTTTTCTGGCTATCGATTTGCTGGTGTTTTTTCCCTGGTTCCTTATCGCTTTGGCCATGTTTCTTGTCGTGCTTATCTTGTCGTTGGTGTTAGCCAGCTTTGCTACCAGCGAGGTGAGCGCTGGCACCGTTTTTGCCACCACCGGGCTTGGTTTAGCTTGTATGATTGGGCTGGCTGGACTGCTGCTGCCGGTGGGGATGGTGTCGCTGTGGTACCGTCTGCTGGCTTTTCGGGAAGCGGTGTTGCATGAGGTGTCGCCACGTACGGCCGTTCGCCAAACCTGGCAGCGCATCCGGCAAAACTTTGGGGACATTTTTGTTCTCATCATTGTGCTGTGGGGCGGGCAAACGCTGGTGTTGGGCGTACTGAGCTTTATTACTTCGCCGCTGCTTACCTGGCTGACGCCGCTGACCAACTCAGATACAATGGCGCTGCAGGCGGTGGCCTGGCTGGCCTTGCTTGCCCTAACGCTGCTGGTCTGGCTGGTGCGCGGCATCATCACTGCTCTTGTGGCCATTGCCTGGACTATTGCGTATCTAAGCTTGAGTCAAGACCAAGAGTCTTTAACCGCAGATTACACAGATTAGCGCAGATTTTTAGAACTGTAACGGCAAAATCTGTGACAATCTGCGTAATCTGTGGATTTTAGGAGAGATGATGACGCAGCGATTGGGTGTCGATACGGGTGGCACCTTTACCGATTTTGTTTGGCTGGGCGAAGACGGCCGTTACCAGATCCACAAGCAGCTCAGCACCCCCCAGGACCCATCTGAAGCAATTTTGTCGGGGATGAACACGATGGCGGTACCGGAAACGGCCGTTGTGGTGCACGGCAGTACGGTGGCGACCAATGCCCTGTTGGAACGGAAGGGAGCGCAGACAGCACTCATCACCACCAAAGGGTTTGCCGACGTGCTGGCCATCGGGCGGCAAAATCGACCCGATATTTATGCACTGGTGCCGCAGAAACCGCCGCCGCTGGTGCCCACCGCCTGGCGTTTAGAGGTGGATGAGCGTGTGGCAGCTAGTGGTGAACTGCTACGGCCGTTAAATTTGGCTGAACTGCCTGCCATCTGGCAGCAGCTTCAGGACGAACAGATTGAATCGGTGGCGGTTTGCCTGATCTTTTCCTTTTTGCACCCGACCCACGAGCGCCAAATTCGCACCTTTTTGCAGGAGCAGGTGGGCGAAGGGGATCTGCACATTTCGCTCTCTTCTGATATTTTGCCAGAATACCGCGAATACGAACGGACTGCTACGACGGTGATCAACGCTTACGTCGCGCCGCTGATGATGCGCTATTTGCGCCGACTGGCAGCTGGGGTGCAGCCGCGCCGCCTCTCGGTAATGCAAAGCAATGGTGGCATCATCTCTGCCAGTACGGCGGGGGAAGAAGCTGCTCGCACGGTGTTGTCTGGACCAGCGGGGGGCGTCGTCGGCGCTCGGTTTGTGGCGGAGCAAGCGGGTTTCCCGGAAATTATCACCTTCGACATGGGCGGCACCAGCACCGATGTTGCCCTGTGCCCCGGTCGCTTGCCCACCACGGCCACTGGCGAGATTGCCGGTTTGCCGCTGCGCCTGCCCATTATCGATATTCACACGGTTGGCGCAGGCGGTGGCAGCATTGCCAGTGTGGATGCCGGTGGTGCTTTGCAAGTAGGGCCAGAAAGTGCGGGGGCGTTTCCGGGACCGGCTTGTTACGGCCGTTCTCAAGAGGAGCCTGAACTATTATCTACCGTCACCGACGCCAACCTGGTTTTGGGTCGGCTAGATGCAGACCATTTTTTGGGTGGCACGATGCAATTGGTAGAAACGGCCGCAAACCAGGCGCTCACCCATTTAGCCGCGCAAATGAACGTCCCTGATGCCGAAACGGCCGCTTGGGGTGTGATTCAGGTAGCTAATGCCAACATGGAGCGGGCTATCCGCCGCATCTCGGTGGAACGCGGCTACGATCCGCGACGCTTTACCCTGATGCCTTTTGGTGGAGCTGGGCCGCTGCACGCCTGCGAATTGGCCGAAAGCTTGCAGATTCCCCGCGTGTTGGTGCCGCCGGTGCCTGGCGTTTTGTCCGCGTTGGGAATGTTGGTTGCCGCGCCTACCAAAGATTATTCACAAACGGTGATGCACGCGGTGGCTGATTGGACTGCGGCAGATGAAAGCTGGCTAGTGGAAGAAGCGGCCCCGTTGGCGGCCCGAGCGATTACCGAAATGGTGGCGGAGGGGCATGTGGAAGCGTTACTTACTTTAAGCTACCGGCTGGATATGCGTTACAAGGGGCAGTCGCACGAGCTAACAGTTCCCTGGAGCAGCGGCGAAACGGCCGTTACCGAGCGATTCCATGCCGCGCACCAATTGCGCTACGGTTATCGTTTGCCTGCAGGGGAGATGATGGAAATTGTAACATTGCGGGTAACGGCCGTTGCCCCCGTCGATCCTCCTGAAATTCCACAGGAGCCTGTCGGGTCGCCAGATGCCCGGGCGGCAGTGGTAGGGCAAAAGCCAGTGTGGTTCAAGCAGCAGCCGCAGAATACTGTGTTATACGATCGAAACAAGCTGCGACCGGGGCATCAGTTTCGCGGTCCGGCGATTGTATTTCAGTACGATACGACGCTGGTGATTCCGCCGGGATGGGAAACGGCCGTAGATCAATTCCACAATCTCATTCTGACTTCCTCTACCTAAACAAAAAAGGGCGACCCGCTCACGAGTCGCCCTTTCACTATTTACCGATTACTAATAGCCGATAATCAAATCTAGCTTTCTTCCTCGGCCGCTTTGGCTTTGGCAATAACGTCAGCTTGGAGGTGGTTGGGCACACGGCCGTAATGCAAGTATTTCATAGAAAATACACCACGTCCCTGGGTCATCGAGCGTAAATCGGCCGTGTAGGATAACATTTCGGCCAGCGGCACTTCCGCTTTGACAATGCTTTTGGTGCCTTCCTGGTCCATCCCCAGAACACGGGCGCGGCGGGTATTCATGTCACCCAAAATATCGCCCATGTTGTCCGACGGTACCGTAACCGAAACTTCATAAATTGGTTCCAGCAGCACTGGGCCTGCGCCTAGCATCGCCTGCTTAAACCCTTCACGTCCGGCCGTTTGGAAAGCAATTTCCTTAGAGTCTACTGGATGTTCTTTTCCGTCGTACACAATTGCTTTCACACCTACAACTGGAAAACCAGCCACCGGGCCAGATTCCAGCGCCTGCCGACACCCTTTTTCCGTAGCAGCCACAAATGGCGCGGAAATGGCACCGCCAAAAATCTCGGACCCAAATTCAAATTCAGCATCATCATCCAGCGATTCAACGCGCAGGAAGACGCGAGCGTACTGCCCGGCACCACCAGACTGCTTTTTGTGCGTGTATTCGGCGGAGTTTGTCTGGGTGATCGTTTCCCGATAAGGAACTTTAGGAACCGTTGTGGTGAAATGCACCCCAAATTTAGATTCTGCTTTTTGTACAGCAATGTCCAAATGAGTTGGCCCCATGCCGGATAAGATGGTCTCGTGGGTGGCGGTTTCTGTGTGCCATTCCAGGGTTGGATCTTCGGTAACCAGCCGGGTGAGAGCCTGGCTAAGCTTAGCCACGTCAGATTGGGCGACGGGGTGGATAGCAACCTGGGCAATGGGATTTGGTTGGGCAATGGGTGGGAACGTGAGCTGGTGTCCCCGGTCACATAAAGTGTCGTTTGTGTGAGCATCACCCAGTTTGACAACAATGCCAATATCGCCACTGTGTAATTTGGCAATGGGCGATTGCTCTTTACCCGTCAAAATTTGCAAGGTACCAACGCGGACTTCTGTATCCAGATTGGCATCCCAAATGCGGCTGTCTGATTCCAACGTGCCGCCATAAACGCGAATGTAGCTCATCTTGCCGTACGGATCTTCGCGTGTTTTGAAGATGAACGCTGCCAATGGAGAGCTGTCATCGACCTTGTGTGTTTCTTCTTCGCCGCTGGCGTTGGTTGCTGTGAAGTTTTCGCCTTCATTGGGGGCAGGGAAGAGACGCACCATAGCGTTCATGAGCGGTACTACGGCAATACCTGCCTGTGGCGCACTATACAGCACCGGGATGGCGGTGCCTTGCTTCATGGCCAGCTTCAGGCCCTGGACAATATCTTCGTCCGGCAGACCATCGTTCTCAAAATATTTTTCCATCAGGGCATCATCGCCTTCAGCCGCAGCTTCTACGATGGCCAGATGGGCTTCTTCCGCCGCGTCAACCATATCATCAGGAATAGGTCCGCGCTCATCATTGTCTCCCAGACGCGCTTCCATCGAAAGCAGATCGACAACCCCTTTGAAGTCGGGGCCTTCGCCAATGGGTAGCTGGAGTGGGATGAAGTTGCCATTCAGGTTGTCTTCAACGCTTTTGTAGGCGCGTGCCGCCCGAACGTTGTCTCGGTCCATCTTGTTGATGACAACAATGCGGGGCAGGTTGCGCTGTTCGGCAGCGTGCCAGACAATTTCGGTGCCCACTTCAACGCCAGACACTGCTTCTACCAAAACGACTGTACCTTCAGCGACGGCCAATGCGGCGTTCACTTCACCGATAAAATCGGCGTAGCCAGGCGTGTCCATCAGGTTGATTTTGCAATCTTTCCATTCAATAGGAGCCAGGGCGGTGGCGATGGAGCTATTGCGTTTTATTTCTTCTTCTTCGAAATCCATTGCGGCCGTACCACTTTGCACATCGCCCATGCGGGTGGTGACACCGGTGTTGAATAGCAATCGCTCGACGAGGGTTGTTTTCCCTGCGCCGTTGTGCGAAATGAGTGCTAAATTACGAATTTGACCAGTTTTATACTCTTTCATTCGTTAAAAACCTCTTGGAAATTTTGGAAATGGTATCATTTATAGATATTTTTAGGCAGGCGGGTAGGTCGTTGAGTGAGTACATTGTTGGGGATTGTTGGTGTGCTTCAAGCGTATCAATAATGTTTTGGTGACCGCCACCTGATCGGGGAAATCAAATGAGTGGTTCCTTTCTCGATTTTGGTTCTTGGGAACGGCGCTGATTTTATTGGAAAAGAGGGCAGTTGTCAAAACGGTGCAACGGCCGTTTCTCTACTGCGTACTGGGTGATTAATGACTGTACAACGCCTGATTTTTGTCATTTGGAGGTTTTGCGAATGGATGATTTACATGAAAATAGACGGCAAAAAAACGGCCGTTCCCTTTTCGGCCCGATTTTTCTGATTGGTTTAGGGGTTTATTTTTTGCTGCGCAACATGGGGATTGTGTCTGATCTGAATTGGGCTGTGGCGCTCCAGCTATGGCCATTACTGCTTATTTTTATCGGCATTAATATTATTGTGCAGCAGGTGAGACGGCCGTTTGGCACGGCACTGAGCGGCTTGGTCGGGTTAACAGCCATTGCTGTGTTTGGCGCGGTTTTGCTCTTTGGTGTGGAGCTGCCTTTTTTGTCTCGTTTTAATCTGCAAAACTCGGTGGAGTACCGGCAGGAGACTGTAGCGGTGAGTGCAGATGATGTCGATACTGCCGTTGTTTCCCTGGATTTAGGCAGCTTAGGCGCGGAAATCACCGGGGCGGACAGCAGCCAGAACGTGCTGGAAGGCACGCTTAGCCTGGCAGGCGATCTTGACTTGCGTCAACGAATCCAAGGTTCAGAGGCGATCATCTCACTGAGTGAAAACAACTCTAATTTTTGGTGGGGGAGCTGGATAACAAACGAGCAGCAGCCGCCCTGGCAAATTGGGCTGAGCCGCACCGTCCCATTAGACTTAACTGTGGATGTAGGCTCAGGTCAAACAGATCTGGCGCTGGGTAGTTTGCTGTTAAGCGACTTATATGTTGATGTTGGCTCTGGGGCCACGAATTTGCAGATGCCGGGCGGGGATTATGACATTCGTCTTGATGGTGGCTCGGGTAAATTGGTGATGACACTGCCGCAAAACGGCCGTCATGAACTAGAGTTGGATGCCGGTTCTGGCGCGATTAATCTCTTTTTGCCTCCCAACATGGAGGCCCGTGTCGAACTGGATAGTGGCTCTGGCCGCGTTTCGCTAGATGATCGCTTTGAACAAATCTCTGGTGACGATGGTGATGGCATCTGGGAAACGCCCAACTACAATGCAGACGGGGCCAACAGCATCCTCCTTATCATCGACGGCGGCTCTGGGGCGATTTCGCTAGAACAGCGAACGGGTCGGTGATTCGGTAATCGGTAAACCATATTTTACCGGTTACCGTTAGCCGTTTACGGATTACCGTCAGCAGCTAGGTGCTTCATGTGGGCCAAAACGGCCGTAATCCCGTTCAGTCGCTGTCCCGTAAGCACCTGCTGTAACCCCATCCCTAAATAAAATTCCAGCGGGATTTTTTCAATATCTTCTGGGGTGGTCCAGCCGATGCCCTCTTGTAGCACGGAGGCGTAGCCGCGTACCGTGGGGGCTTCCTGGGGGATGTCAAAGTGGTAAAAGATTTTGCCATCTTGCCACTCTGGGTAGATGAAAACGGGCGACATGCACTCATGCACCTCGTCTTTGTTGGTCTCGCTGGTGTCGATATGATCCGGCACTCGCGGCAGCTTTTCAGCAAACTCCAGCAAGTATTCCAGCTTTTCGCGCCCGACGCACAGGCTAAAATCTTCAACAATCTCTTCTAGTTTTTCTGGTAAATCACTCATACTTTCTATTGTAACCAACTAATTGGGTTTACCCTAAATTTTGAGTGTCATACCTGCGAAGGCAGGTATCCATTTGTGCCAGCTAGGTGGATGCCCGCCTACGCGGGCATGACACAAGCGATATCTATCGCTCAACTTCTGGCATGCCGTAGACGTGAATTTCGCCAGCGGTGGTGCCGAAGAGCAGGTAATGGCCGTCTTGAGAAAAAATCAAGGAGGTGACGCCATCGGCTTCGGCATCTAGTTCTTGCAGCATTTCGCCATCGGCCACGCGCCACAGCCGCACGATGCCATCTTCCGGGCTGCTGGTGGCCAGGAGGGTGTCGTCTGGCGAGAAGACGGTGTGGGTATTGCTGGGATGGGCTTCCAGCCCGTAAATTAGCGGGGGCCCGCCTCTTCCGTCACTGTAGTCGTACAGTTCGACACGGCCGTTTTCATATCCCACCATTAAAATATTGCCATCGGACGTAATGCCCATGTCGTAGGCACCGTCGGCGCTTTTATTAAACGGCCGTCCAAACGTCCGCTCAAACGTTTCCCCTAAGAAGACAGACCCATCATCACGAATGCGGCCAAAGAAACGGCCGTCATACGAAAAATAAGAGACAAAATTTTGCACATTTGTGTTTTCGTTTTGCGAGTCGCCAGCAACTGGAATTGCTTCAGTTCCAACTATCTGTTTGAGACTCCAGACAGCCTGTCCACCAATCAGAAGAAAGGTGCCGTCAGGCGAGATGGCTACACTATAGAGGTTATTGCCATAGACTGAGCCTGGCACTGTTTCCCACGATTCATTTTGACCGATTAATGAAAATGTTTGTACACCTGGACCAAATGCAGCAAAAACTTGATTGGTTGAAAAAGCTGTGTCCCAAACAGTTGCCTCCGATCCGGTATCGTATGGTTCCAACATTGTGCCATCTAGGCCCCAAAGGTAAATGAATGTATTTGCTCCGTCAGCGTAGCTGCCTGCCGCGAGTCTTGTGTTATCGGGCGACATTGAGACGCCGTACAGCGGCAGCCGATTGTCATCATCGAGGAACATATCGTCCAAAACGATAACTCGCTCCAGATCAAGGTCTATCATTTCGTTTGTCAGAGGAGCAACTGCGGAGATGAACGGCCGTAGCGGATCATTATCTTCACCGTCAGGAAGCGTATCATCATCAGTATCAAAATAATTAGGGTCGGTGCCCTGAAGAACTTCGACACCATCTAGTAGGCCATCTAAATCGCTGTCAGCGAGGGTGGGCTCGGTGCCCAACGCTAGCTCTTGTGCCAGCGACAAACCGTCGGCATCCTCATCCTGGTTGAGGATAACGGCCGTTGCGGTTGCATTGGCCAAGAACTCTCTGGTGACATTGGCGGCAATGTCGCTGGTGGCCTGGGCGTTGACTGTTGCTGCGGCGAGCGCAGCGGTGGTGCTTTCACTCGCTATTTGAAGGGCTAGCTGATCGGCGGCAACGGCCGTTTCCCGAGCATTTACCGCAGCCACAGTAGATTCAGCGGCGG
Source organism: uncultured Anaerolineae bacterium (assembly GCA_905479495.1). Taxonomy (GTDB): domain Bacteria; phylum Chloroflexota; class Anaerolineae; order Promineifilales; family Promineifilaceae; genus Leptofilum. The sequence goes on along the minus strand of CAJQMR010000016.1, from coordinate 309,864 downwards.
CCAATTCAGCATCTTGTCGTGAGCTTTGAGCATTGACCAATGCCCACGCCACACCGATGACCAGCAGCAAAATGACAAACAGGGCGATGTTAAAATAACGAGCTCGGCTGGCCGCCTGGGTTTGGGCCGTAGCCAATTTTTGAGCCTGGGCCAGCTCCCGCTGCTGCTGCGCCCGGGCTTCAGCAATCACTTGCTGTTCGATGGCCAGGCTCGTCGCCAGGAATTCCCGCTCCAAGTCATTCAATTCATCATCGTGTTGGGTAGCCCATTCCTGGGCCTGCTCCAGCCGAGCGCCGCGATACAGCTCGCCGGGATCGCGGTTGAGCTGCTGCCATTCCTGGGCCGATTCGGTGAGGTGGCGGTGCAGGCGCAGGCCGTCCCGGTTCTCGTCCAGCCAGCGGCGCAGCGTGGGCCATTCGCGGATAAGCGCCTCGTGGGTCACTTCGGCGCTGTCTTCGTCTGTGGTCACTAATCGGGCCGCCGATAGCAGGTTAAGGACGGTTTGGGTTTCATCAAGCGCATCATTAGCCGGCAGCAGTTCGCTGATGAGGGCACGACGGCGGGTATCTTGCGTGCCTTCACCCAGCTCCGTGAGCCGCAGGAAGATGCTGCGGGCGATGATTTGTTGTTCTGGCGTGAGTTTTTGGCTGAAGACGGATTCAGCCGTTTTGGCAATGGCCCCCTGCACGCCGCCCGCATCCGTGTAGCCGCTAAAGGTGAGCGTGTTGCCCTCGCGCCGCTGCCACGTTTCCAGCAGGGCATGGGAGAGTAGGGGGAGCGTGCCTGGCTCCGGCGGCTGGTCGCCGCTGGTACCCACGTCGCGAAGGAGCAAATCGACCAGACCGTCTTCAAAGGTGAGGCCGCTTTGTTGGGCAGGCAGCTCGATGGCCCGGCGAAGTTCGGTGGGACTCATCGCGCCGATGTAACGCTGCTGCGTTTCCAGCAGGCGGCGCAGGGCGTCGTACTGGGCGCAGTGGTGGTAGAAGTCGGCCCGCAGGGCGATGACGGCGCGGGTGGGGTGGCTGTTGGGATCGCCATCAGGGTTGGTAACGGCCGTTACCAAATTATCCACAAACGCTAATCGTTCTGTCTCTGAACGACACAGAGTAAACAGCTCTTCAAACTGGTCAATGACCAGGAGCAGTTGTTCATTGGCTTGCACCAGCCGCCGCGCCGCCAGATGCAAACTGCGCGGATCGCTGGCCATCGCATCAATAAATTTGGCCGTTACACCCACGGAATCGGTGTGGCGCGTCAGCGTGGTGGCCAGTGCTTCCAGCGGGTGGTCGGTGGGGGTGAAGATGTGGAGTTTGAGGCCGGGCTGCGCGTTTTGCAGCGCGGGCACCAGACCAGCGCGCACCAGTGACGATTTTCCGCTGCCGGAGGCACCGACAACGGCCAAGAAATTGCTGCTTTGCAGGTGATCGGTCAGTTCGGCGGTGAGTGTTTCGCGGCCAAAAAAGAGGTCGGCATGTGCGGCATCAAAATATTTAAGGCCCATGAAGGGAGGCGATTCGTCGGAAACGGCCGTGGCCATCATCGCCCGCCACGCCACTTTAGGTCGCGCAGCTTCGCATAGCGAGATCAGCTCTTCAACGCGCTGTTCCCGCAAGCAGCGGGCCACCAACTCCCGCGCTTTGTCTAGCTTGCTGCCAGGTGGCAATGTTTCGTAATCAATTTTCAGGTCAAAACACAAGGTTTGCAGCTCGCTTTCGTTAAAAGCGTCTACGATGGCCTGGCGTAATTTGCGTTGGTTGAGGGTTTCAGCGCTCATTGGCAGGCATTGTACGTGATGGGGGCAAAAAATCGCAACACTTTTTTCTAAACTGGAATTTCACGGGAACGGCCGTTTCCCCTGTGCTATACTCCCGCTCCAAGAAAAGAATCCGCAGATTACGCAGACTTGTGGTGAGCGCAGCCGAACTATTACGCAGATTGTTTTTTCTTCTCTGCGCCTCCGCGTCTCTGCGTTAAGAGAGAGGGGCACCATGAAACAATATTTGGATTTGATGCAGCATGTGTTGGACAATGGGGTGCGCAAGGAAGACCGTACCGGCACGGGTACCATCAGCGTATTTGGCTACCAGATGCGCTTTAATCTGGCCGATGGCTTCCCGGCGGTGACGACCAAAAAGCTGCACTTTCGCTCAATTATTCACGAGCTGCTCTGGTTTTTGCGCGGCGAGACCAACATCCGCTACCTGCACGAAAACAAGGTGACGATTTGGGACGAGTGGGCCGATGAAAATGGGGAGCTGGGTCCGGTGTATGGCTCTCAGTGGCGCTCGTGGGATGGGGGAAACGGCCGTTCCATCGACCAAATCAGTAACGTTCTGCACAGCCTTAAACACAACCAAGATTCTCGCCGCCACATCGTCTCTGCCTGGAACGTGGCCGAGGTGGACCAGATGGCTTTGCCGCCCTGCCACTGCCTCTTCCAATTTTACGTCGCCGAGGGCAAGCTTTCCTGCCAGCTCTACCAGCGCAGCGCCGACATCTTCCTCGGCGTGCCCTTCAACATTGCCTCCTACGCCCTGCTGACGATGATGATGGCCCAGGTATTGGGTTACCAACCGGGCGATTTTGTCCACACCTTTGGTGATGCCCATCTATACCTCAATCATCTGGAGCAGGCGGAGTTGCAGCTTTCCCGCGATCCGTTCCCGCTGCCGCAAATGCGCCTCAACCCAGACATCACCGACCTGTTTGCCTTCCGCTACGAGGACTTTGAACTGGTCAACTACCAAGCCCACCCAACCATCAAAGCCCCCATTGCGCGGTAAGAAACCGCGGCTACGAAAATAGATGTTTATGAATGAGTTTCAGCAATATTTAGAAGGTTTGTCCAAAGCGCCACTTGAAGAGTGGGTGCAATATTTTCGCCATGAGACCTTAAGGTCCCTGAATTTTGCTAAATTGTTGGAATTGGAAGCTAAGGATTCCACTGGAATGCCAGAGGATGCACCACAATTGTTTGAGAAGTTACTTAGCAGCCTAAACGAAATTGGACAGCTACTTGATGCGCTTGTTGCCCAAGATGAGGCCGATTAGATGAATATTGCTGGGGTTTCAAAAAAACCAAAAAAAATATTGGCGATGGTCGTGGCGATGGACAAGAATCGCCTGATTGGCGCGGACAATGGGCTGCCCTGGCGCTTGCCGGATGACATGCAATGGTTTGTGCAGCAGACGATGGGCAAGCCCGTCATCATGGGCCGCAAGACCTACGCGTCAATTCCGGCCAAATTTCGGCCGCTCAAGGGGCGGCACAACATCGTCTTGACGCGCGACCGCAGTTATGAGGCACCCGGAGCCACGGTGGTGCATTCGGTGGAAGATGCGCTGGCGGCGGGTGACGCGCCAGAAATTATCATTGGTGGTGGGGCAAATTTGTATGCGCAGCTGCTGCCCCAAACCACTCGACTTTACCTGACGCTGGTCGAGGCTGAGCTGGAAGGCGATGCTTATTTCCCCGAATTTGAGTGGTCTGCCTGGCAAGAAACCTTTCGCCAGCATCATCCTGCTGACGAGCGGCATAATTTTGCTTTCACCTGGCTCATTTTAGAGCGGGATGAGTAGCTTCCCCATTTGTGTAAGTTTCCCTACGTTTCTTTGTAAGCAATCTGTAATCATTTGAGAAGCTGGTGTTAATTGTTGCCCGCTATCTTCTGTGCTGGTAGTCGCTCTTGGGCTGCCAGGTTTACAGACTTACAAAATCGAAATTGAGGAGAAACCCTGAATGAAAAATATAAAGATTTATTTACTTTTGTTAATTACTTTGCTGTTGTTGGCTGCATGTGGTGGTGGCTCGGAAACGGCCGTTGAACCCAGCACCTCCAATACCACCACAACAGACGAAGAAATGATGGATAACTCTGCTGATGAAATGATGGACGAATCCACAAGCGATGAAGAGATGATGGACGAGTCGATGGATAACGAAGAGATGATGGAAGATGAATCCATGGACGAGGACATGGCCATGACCGAACATGAAGAAGGTATGGCCGAGATGGAAGAAACGATGGAAGAAATGGATGATATGGCCGAGTCAATGGACGAAGATATGGCTATGTCTGACGTTCCTGCCTGGAAAACGATTGCTCTCACGGACGTGCGCTCTGGCGAGACCTTTACCCTGGCTGACTTTGCTGGCAAGACTGTTTTTGTAGAGCCAATGGCTACCTGGTGCACCAACTGCCGCCGCCAGCTGGGCAACGTTTCCCAGGCCAAAGCCCAGTTGGGCGACAGCGAAGACGTTGTTTTTGTCTCGCTGAGCGTGGAAACCAACATCGGCAATGGCGATTTGGCCAACTACACAGAAGAAACTGGGTTTGATTGGGCCTTTGCCGTGGCCACGCCAGAAATGCTCGTTTCCCTGGTAGAGACATTTGGCCAATCAATCACCAACCCGCCATCTACGCCACACTTTATCATTCGCCCCGATGGCTCTACTACAGAGTTGACCACCGGTTTCGAAGGGCCTGAAGAACTTCTGCAAAATCTGGAAGCTGCTTCCCAGGGTTAAAAATCTTCCGTAGCCGTGGTTTCTTACCGCGAAAAAAGAGCGCGGTAAGAAACTGCGGCTACAAATTCCAACGAGAGTAAAAAAACATGAGCCAATTAATCGAGGCGTTTGTGTTGGGTAACAGCGCCATTCTCACAAACGTTTGTATTTTGCCGCTGTATCCCGGCCTGATTGCTTACCTGGCCGGGAATGCCCAAAATGAACGGTCTCAGCGAGCCACGAAATGGTTGGGGCTGTTGGTGCTGGGGGGTGTTCTCAGCATGATGTTATTAGTCGGGTTGATTTTGTACCTGCTTCAGAAAAGTTTTGGCAATACACTTTCTGTTTTGCTGCCGATTATCTACATCATCGTGATTGTGCTGGGGGTGCTTATGCTCACAGGTCGCAATCCATTCAACCGGCTCTCCATGGCCCAAACGCCTGTGCTGAGTAACCCTTATGCTGGAGCCTATGTTTATGGGCTGATGCTTGGCCCCATGACCTTGCCCTGCGCTGGACCACTCATTGTGAGTGCCTTTTTATTGGGCGCGGGCAGCGTGGCCAATTTATCTAGCAGTCTTGCCTACTTTTTGTTTTTTGGCATTGGCTTTGGCTGGCCGCTAGTTTTATTGCCGTTCATCGCTATGTCGATCCAGCGCCGCTTTACCAGCTGGATGGGCCAAAATTATAAGCTGCTCACGCGCATCTCGGGCGTGCTGCTGGTGGCGATTGGTGTTTTTGGCCTGTGGGTCGATGTGATTCCAAATTTTTAGAAACAGGGTGTTTATCAGCAGATTTCGCAGATTAGCCAGATACAATCTGTTTAATCTGCGAAATCTTTGATTTTTAATTTTTGGTGGTTAGGTTTCAAGCGTTTCTTTGATAATGAGCTGCCAACGGCCGTTTCCCAACATGCCCTCCTCCATTTTCCCAGCCAATACAATTTCTTTGGCCCGCGTGATGCTGCTGAGATCGGTGATGGCGTTTTGGAGCTGCGCGGCCAGTTCGGCGTCAGTGGTGTGCAGGTGCAGGCTGGCCAGTTCGGCCCCCAGCGACAGGTTTTGCTCACTTTTGTAGCGGCGTACGGCCGTTGCGATTTCTACGAGTTGGTTGCCGTGAAGTACGGCCGTATCATCCCACCAAGCCGCGTTCCCCGCTGGCCAGGTTGATGTGTGAATTGAGGCAGAATCGCACCCCTCGGCAAACATGCCTTGGTAAATGCGCTCCGTCACAAATGGCAAAATGGGTGCCAAGAGCTTGAGCGTGGTTAGCAAAGCGTGGTGCAGCGCGTAGCGCGCGCCATTGCTGGATTCGCCGCCTGCGTACAGCCGCAGCTTGGCCATCTCCAGGTAGTTGTCCGCCAAAATTTGCCAGAAAAATTGCTCAATTTCGCTTTTTGCCGTGGCATAATCATACTGTTCATACAATTTTGTCGTGCGCTCAATCAACTGCTGCGTGTGCGCTAGCAACCATCTATCCGCCAGGGTGAAGGAGATTGGAGATTTGAGATCGGAGATTGATTGAACAGCAGAATCTCCAATCTCCAATCTCTGATCTCCCCCATCTTCTCCCAAAAATCTCGCACAAAACCGGGCCACGTTCCACAATTTGGTCACCAGCTTCGCCCCGGCCTGAATTTTTTCCTCGCTAATGATGGCGTCTTTGCCCAGACCCGTGCTGGCGGCCCAATAGCGCACCGCATCGGCGGAGTATTGCTCAATCATCTCCATGGGGCCGGTTACGCTGCTCTTTTTGCTCTTGCTGATTTTGCCTTCGCCTGCCGGAGCCAATCCCCAGCCAGAAATCGCTACGGAGCTAAACGGCCGTGTGCCAAAATGCAGCCAAGATTTGGCGATGGTGTAAAAGGCCCAGGTGCGAATAATCTCATGCGCCTGTGGCCGCAGCGAGAACGGGTAGGTTTGCTCGTACAAGGCGTTGTTGTGTGGCCACTGGCCCACAATTTGGGGCGACAGCGACGACGTAGCCCAGGTGTCCATCACGTCTGCCTCGGGGGTGAACTCTTCGGATTGGCAGGTTGGGCAAGGGCGAGCTGGTTTGTCGGCTAGTGGGTCCACGGGCAAATCAGCCTCATCGGCCAGAATGGTCTCGCCGCAGTTGGCGCAGGTCCACACGGGGAAGGGCACGCCAAAAAAGCGCTGCCGCGAGATGCACCAATCCCAGGCCAGGTTCTCCACCCACTGCCGGTAGCGCAGCTTCATGTGGGCTGGCTGCCAGTTGATTTGCTCACCCTGCGCCAGCAGTTCATCCTTAAAATCCAGCAGGCGGATGAACCATTGTGACACCACGCGATACTCTACCGGCGTGTCACAGCGCTCATGGGTGCGTACGTGCTGGCTGATTTTCTCTTCACCCAACAGCTCGCCCGCGTCTTTGAGCTTGGCGATGATGATTTGGCGGGCCTCAGCGGTCGTGTGTCCGGCAAGATCGGGACCGGCGGCGGGGGTGAGACGGCCGTCTCCACCAATCGCTTCTATCAACGGCAAATGGTGGGTGCGCCACCAGGTCACGTCGGCGTTGTCGCCAAAGGTGCAGCACATCACCGCGCCGGTCCCTTTTTCTGGCTCGGCGGCGGGATCGGCCAACAGCGGCACCTGCTGGTGGGTGTAGGGGGTGGTGATTAGCTGGCCGAGATAGGGGGTGAAACGGCCGTCTTCCGGGTGCACAAACACGGCTACACAGGCGGGCAGCAGTTCGGGTCGTGTCGTGGCAATTGGTAACATGCTGCCATCTTCCAGTTTGAAGGCCAGCGTGTAAAACGTGCTTTCCCGCTCGAAATCGTTCAGTTCGGCCTGGGCGATGGCGGTTTGGCATTCCGGGCACCAAATGGCGGGGGATTTTTGGCGATAGGCCAGCCCTTTTTTGTGCAAATCGAGGAAGGACCATTGGGCCAGCCGCCGTGAATTGTCGTCGATGGTGCGGTAAGTGTAGCGCCAGTCGATGGACAATCCTAACCGCTGCCATAGCTCGCGGTATTTGCCTTCGGTTTCCTCGCTCACTTTCAGGCAAAGGTCAATGAACGCTTGCCGACCAATGTCGGGGGCACGCACGCCTTCCAGCCGCTCCACCAACTTTTCGGTGGGCAGGCCGTTGTCGTCGAAGCCCATGGGGTAGAACAGGTTACGGCCGTTCATCCGAAAAAATCGGACAATAAAATCGGTCTGGCTGTAGGAGTACACATGCCCCAAATGCAGATGCCCAGATACCGACGGCGGCGGCGTGTCGATGCTGAACACGGGGGCATCTGAATTGGGATCAAAATGATAGGTGCCGTTGTCTTGCCACTGCGCTTCCAGGGCAGGTTCGGCCGTTTTTGGATTGTACCGTTTGGGTAAAGACATGATAAAACCTCCGGAATTACGGAGATTGGAGACTGGAGATTGGAGATTTTTGTTCAGAAAACATCAATCTCCAATCTCCAATTCTCTAATCTCCCCAACTAAAAAGCCCAAATCATCCGTTGAGGACGAAATGGGCTTGATTCCGCGGTACCACCTCTTTTTGTGGAAGTTTTTTCCACACTCTTTATCCCGACCAACATCGGGATTGCGCTGTAACGGGCTTACCCGTACCGGTCTACTTTGTTTGGTAAACGGTAATCGGTGAACAGTAATCGGTTTTTACCGATTACGGATTACCGATCACTGATTACCGCACATTTCTTCGGTAATCCTACCGGGCGACTTTCGCTGGGCGTTGGCTGTGGGGGCTTTCAACTGGCAAGCTTGCTTGCACAACCCCATCTTTTCTGTCAGTCTCGATACCAGCTACTCCTCCCGGAGATGATGCTTTATTTGATTATGAAGGCATTATAAACAGAAACGGCCGTTGCTGGCAACTAACTTTGGTTATAATATCGCTCTCATTATTTGAGTTTGTCTGTTTTTTTGTTCAGTTCCCTGACTGGTCGCGCGTTGGTTCGTTCTACTACCTTAAGCTACTGCGGTAACGTAACGAAAGCGATTATTAAATAATATCTCCCCCTTGTCTGATTGAAACGGTTTAGCTGCTTGTATTATTGCCACTTTTAATTTTCGTTGGTTGACCATTTCCTTAGCAGATTGTATGGGCCCAACTGAGCTCACCGCTTGCCACATAAGCTCAGAATTTGCAAACTGGAAAGGGGCATCGACTTCCCCACTGTCTAGCACCTTGAGCCCAACAGTTTCCATCATTTCTTCCAATTTCCCCGTTTCAGAAAGAGTAAATGGACCTTTACCAGTTGGTGGTGATGGCAGGCTGTCCGCCACTGCCTTTAGTATATGCCGATACTCGCAATCTTCCGGCTTGCCCCAGATACCGACAGTTACATGCCCTCCAGAGACAGTGACGCGTTCCATTTCACCCAGAACAACAGAAGGATTGGTGGCGAACATTATTGACAATGAAGCAAAAGCGACGTCGAAACTATTGTTATCGTGAGGTAGTTTTTCTAAATCACCTACACGAAAGTTGCCATCAGGCAGTCGTTCACGTGCAATATCAAGGAGTGCTTCTGCGGCATCTAATCCGGCAACTTGTGCCCCGCGTTTGGCAGCGAGCACACTGGCACCACCACCGCCGCAGCCAAGATCCAAAAACCGTGTACCTTGTCCAACCTCGGCTGAATCTAACATTGCCTCCCATATTGGCATACTTGTTGGTTCAAACAACTCAGCCCAGTCCCGCGCTGCAGCCCCCCAAAGCTTACCTTGCAATTCTGATGATCCCATTTTTCTTTCCTTTATCGTTTAGTAGGTCTTGGCTTGCACTGTAGTTAATTCTTCTTGCTGAAAATGTGGTGGACGTACAATCACTTTCTACACTGGAAAGGCTCTTCTTGTCAACTGGTTTGAAGATTGTCTCATTTGACGGCCGTTTCTCCCTCAGCGACAATACCCCATCACAAACATTTGGGAGCTTTATGAAGCGGTTACCTGTTTTTTATCTATTGATTAGCCTTTTGTTGATTTTATTGGGCAGCGGCTGTGGACAGTCGGCTGATGCGGCTCCGGCTGTGGCGATTGCGGCTGTGGCGACAGAACCATTGCCAACGTTACTACCCAGCGCCACGCTCATTCCTTCCCCAACAACTACCTGGACGCCATCGGCGACGCCTACCGACCCACCAACGCTGACGCCGCAGCCCACGCAGACCAATACGCCAACGGCCGTTCCCACCGAAACTATGACGCCAACGGCCGTTCCTATCAATCGTCGCTGCCCGGCAGAGGCGCCAATTAAGCCGCCGTACACCCGTTACTTTTTAGCGGCGGATGCCTGGCCCCAGCCTGTGGGCGATCCTATGGCTCATTTTGATTTTGTGAAGCCCGTACCCGGTGGTGGTCGCACCATCATTAACAAGACATTTCCTTATGGCAGTGATGGAGACGGCCGTTACCTGCTGCACAACGGCATCGACATTGCGGGTGAACTGGGGCTGCCGGTGCTGGCCGTAGCCGATGGCACGGTGGTGGTCTCCCAGGCAGATGAGTCGGAGCTGTACGGCTGGCGCTGTGACTGGTACGGCCATCTGGTGGTGTTGGAACTCGACCAAACGTGGCAAGGGCAGCCGATCTATGTGCTGTATGGCCATGTGCTGGGTTTGAGCGTAGAGGTTGGGCAACATGTGTCCCAAGGTGAGCCTGTTGCTGAGGTAGGCGTGGGCGGGGCGGCAACGGTGCCCCATCTTCACCTGGAAGTACGTGTCGGCAGCAATGCGTTCAGCTCAACCCGTAACCCCATGCTGTGGATCGATCCGGGGCCGACGCGCGGTGTGGTTGCTGGTCGCCTGATTGATCCGCAAGGACGGCCGTGGCAGGGCGTGGTCGTTACGCTCGTCAGCAGCGAAGATGAGCCAGAGTTTGTCAACACGTTTAGCTACCAGGGCGATCCCCAAAATCTAATAAATGCAGATGAGTTGCTAGCAGAGAATTTTCTGTTTGCGGATGTGCGGCCGGGTGAGTATACGCTATACGTAAAGCTGCAAGGGGTTGAGTACCGGCAGCCGGTAGAGGTTGTGGCGGGAGAACTGGTTACGGTTGAGCTGGTTACGGAATCGTATAAAACGCCGACGCCCACGGTTGAGGTGCCGCCGACGCCAGAAATGACGCCAACGGCCGTTTCCGACCAGGACAACTAGTGTTCCGCTAAACTAAACTATCCAGTCAGCTTCTGCTGCGGGCAGGATGAGGATGAATTGGCTGCCTTTGTTTGGCTCGCTGCTGACGGTGATACGGCCGTTGTGCGCTTCAGCCAATGCCTGGGCAATGGTTAGCCCAATCCCTAATCCGTTGTAACTGCGATTGTCGCCGCGCTCAAGCTGCACAAACCGCTCGAAAATTTTGGCATGACTGTTAGGGTGAATGCCAATGCCCTGGTCGGTGACACCCAGATGAATATTCCCCGTATCATCCGCCTTGGCCCAAATGCGAATGGTTTGGTCCGGGCAGCTAAACTTGAGAGCATTGTCCAGTAAATGATAAAAGAGATGACGGAGTTTATGCGTGTCGCCGTTAATTTCCCAGGTTGGCTCGATTTCGTTCTGGATGGCGAGGCCACGTTCGGCAATTTCGGTTTGCCTTTTAGCAATAAGGCGTTCGATTTCAGTATGGAGGGGAAACGGCCGTCGCAAAATCTCCAATCCTTCATCAATCTGAGCCAAAATAAGCAAATCTTCCACCAGCCGGTTTAACGTATGGGTGTTGTGCTGTACACGCTCTAAAAAGCGCAGCTGCGATTGAAAATCGTTTTTCCCGGCAGTAGCAAACACAATTTCTAGCGTGTTGAGAATGGTGGCGATGGGGGTGCGCAGCTCGTGAGTCATGGTCGCCATCAGGTTTTGTTTGAGCTGGGCGATTTCTGCTTCCGTTTTGTTTTGGTCCCATTGGCGTCGGCGAATGATTGCTTCAATGCGGGCTGCCAGCTCTTTGAGACGAAATGGCTTGCCCAGAAACTCGTCCACCCCTGTTTGCAGAGCATTTACCACATCCTCTTCGTCTGTTTCGGCCGTTAGCATAATGATTGGCACGTCCGACTGCTGGCGAATTTGCTCGGTGGCTTCCAATCCGTCCATAATCGGCATCGTCATATCAATAATCACCAGGTCTGGTGTCAGCTCACCTACCAGATCAACCCCTTCCTGGCCATTGTGCCCAGCAAAAACCTGATGACCATGACTGCCTAGCCCCACTTTAAGGGATTCAGTAATAAATGGATCGTCGTCCACAATTAATAATTTTGCCATTCTTCCCACAATAAATAGAGAGCCTACGCGTTTTCGGCTATGATCGAGATGGAGCGAGTGGCAGTCGGAGCAGCGGCGTAAGGTCCGTAAAATAATCATTCCTAAGTTGTATACTTCATACGTGTTAGCTTACAGGGAGCTGCGTCGTTTCAACAATAGGGAATACATCCCAACCTGCCTGTCATTAGCGTATTTAGCCTTGAATTTTGAAATAGCATAAAATGAGTCAAGGCGATAGTTGAAAACCCTCCAGTATGGAAGAGGCACTTATGTTATTTGTTGACAATCAAGAAACCACTGATCCCAGAATGAACCTGGCGATTGAAGAGCATCTGCTGCGGAATGTGCAGTTGGTGGAGCCACTGCTGCTTTTTTACATCAACGCGCCCTCCGTGATTTTGGGCCGAAACCAGAACAGTGTGGAGGAAATTGATCCAGACTTTGTGCGCCAGAAGAAAATTCATGTCGTGCGGCGTCTTTCTGGTGGCGGGGCTGTGTACCATGATTTGGGCAATCTAAATTTCAGCTTTATTACCCACGGCCGTCAGGATTTGCACAACTTTGAGAAGTTCACCGAACCTGTCATCAAGGTTTTGCGGGATTTGGGGATTGACGCTGGGCTGCAAGGCAAAAGCGATATTTTTGTAGATGGCAAAAAAGTTTCGGGCAACGCTCAATATGCGGCTGCGGGGCGCATGTTTAGCCACGGCACCATTTTATTCGACACCAATCTGGAGAATATGCTGCGGGCGATCAACCCCAAACAGGCAAAGATCGAATCCAAAGCGGTGCAATCTGTACGTGCGTTTGTGACCAATATCCGGGAACAATTGTCTGAGGATATGGATATTGCCCAGTTTCGGCAGGCCTTGCTTACCGGAATCTTTGGTAGTGGTGACATTCCTGCTTACGCTTTAACGGATTCCGATTGGGAGCAGATTCGGGAAATTGCTATGCAGCGGTACATGACCTGGGATTGGAATTACGGCCGTTCCCCCGCTTTCAATATTCAAAAAAGCGAAAAGCTGCCTGTGGGCAAGCTGGATGCTCGCATCGAAGTGGAAAAGGGCCACATTCAAGCCATCAAAATTTATGGTGATTTTACTGGTCAACAAGATGTGGCCGAGCTGGAAATGCAGCTGACTGGCTTGCGGTATGATGCGGAGCGGTTGGCAGAGGCGTTGGCCAATACAGATTTAGAGCCGTATTTTGGTCCATTAGAAAAAGAGACGTTTTTGAATCTGTTGTTTTAGGGTTACCGTTTAGGATGCAGAGGAAGAAAAAGGATTTTTGTAATGAAAAGAGTAGGTTGGTTGATTTTGGTTGGGCTTCTGATTGGTTGCGGCGGCGAAGCAGCGCCGACGGCAACGGCCGTTTCTTCTTCATCGCCCACCGCAGAAACAATGGTTGAAGCCGAGGTGGCACCGCTGGATACGGCCGTACCCGCCGCGCCAACCGATGTCCCGCCCACGACAATCCCTCCAACGCCGCAGCCACCTGCTACCCGCCGTCCCACACGGTTGCCACCACCCCCTACGCCTTTACCTGCATCACCTGCACCAGACGTGCCTGCACAGGTCTGGCTGCCCTATGCCACTGGCAATTATGGTCAGCCCGTCCTCATGCTGGAAGAGGGCAACCTGGCATCCCAGCCAATGCCGGTGGACGTTGAGATTTTCTTTGATTACCGTGCTGGCTGGCTGGCCTACGGCAGTAAATTTTGGGGATCGACCGTCAATCAGCAATCCGTGACCGATTTGCACCTTTATAATTTTGCTACTGGAAGTGATCAACTGTGGGCTGAAGCCAATATTGGTCGTGCTGCATTGGCTCCTGTAGACGCCAGCTCGGGTCAGCCCACTGTGGCTGTTGCCAAGCACAATGGGCGCGGGTTTGATCTCATTGTGAAGTTGGAGCCAGACACGGATGTGTTCCTTGTGGCGGACGTAGACCCGTATTTTTCCTGGTCGCCAGACGGCAGCCAGATTGCCTACCTGCGGGATAATGAGTTATTTGTGACCAGTGCTACTGGCGATTCGGGTAACCCGCCGATTGCCAGCGGTGTTTACGAAGGCAGCAGCTGGATTGGAGATGCGCCACTTTGGCTGGGGGATTCTGGCTATTTGCTTTACGCTGATGCCCCGTTCACTGTTGTGGCTGCTGACGGCCGTGAGACGATTGTGCCGCAAGATGAGAATGGCACGGCGCTGGATGGGCCACGGCCGTTTGCCATGCTTTATGCCGCTCCCACCAATCAGCTCATTGCTGAATCAGAAGGGATGTTTGGTTCCAGTGTCGTGGTGTATCAGTTGGGCGAAGGGTTTGCAACGGCCGTCATCACCCAACAGATCGACGACGCTCAACTGGCAGGCTGGTACGAAGAAAACGAAAGCGTCATCATCGTCAGCGGTGGCGAGCCGACGATTTTGCCGTTGACACCCCAAGACTGATTTGCTACCATGTGCCCCATGATGATGACTCAATTGCTTGTTAGCGCCGCCGCAGCCGCCGCCCAGACACACAGTCTGGTAATGGTTGCCGCCTGAGTTTTCACCACAATTTAAGCGCAGCACCTTCGCCGCCAGACTGAGCTTTAAACAGTCTGGCGGTTTTTTGTTGCTACGGTAAAATTCCCGTAATCGGTAAACGGTGGTCGGTGATCGGTTTTTTACCGATAACCAATTACAGATAACCGATTACTGAAAAAACGGAGTGAAAATGAGACCCACAACCAGTAATGAAATTCGCAATGCATTTTTAGATTATTTTAACGAGCAGCGGCATGAAGTGGTGGATAGTGCCCCACTGCCGCAATATGACAATCCGACCCTGCTGTTTACCAATGCCGGGATGAACCAGTTTGTCGATGTGTTTTTGGGGCGAGAGAAACGGCCGTACACCCGTGCCGCTACCGCCCAAAAAGTCATGCGTGTCCAGGGCAAACACAACGATTTAGAAAACGTCGGCCCTTCGCCGCGCCATCACACCTTTTTTGAGATGATGGGCAACTTCTCCTTTGGCGACTACTTCAAAAAAGAAGCCATCGACTTTGCCTGGCAGTTTGTCACCGGCGTGTTGGAATTGGAAGAAGAGCGCCTTTGGGCCACCATCTACACCGACGACGACGAATCCTTCGAGCTGTGGCAGCGCTACCTGCCTGCGGAAAAGATTCTGCGCTTTGGCAAAAAAGACAACTTCTGGGAAATGGGCGAAACCGGCCCTTGTGGCCCCTGTTCCGAGATGTTTTACTATGCTGGTGATATGGCAACCTGTGATCCTTCCCGGCTGAATGCTGACGATGACGAAGAGTTTCTGGAGTTTTGGAACCTTGTTTTTATGCAGTTTAATCGTGAGAAGGATGGCACGTTAAAGCCATTAGCCAAACCTTCAGTCGATACGGGTTTGGGCCTGGAACGAATGACGCAGATTATTCAGCGTAAAGACAACAACTATGATACAGATCTGTTTAGCAGCGTCCTGGATAGGGTGCAAGAATTGTTAGGCGATGACAACGAGCAGCGGCAGGAGCATCTGGTTGGCTACCGCGTCATTGCCGATCATGGTCGTGCTGCTACTTTTTTAATTGCTGATGGGGTGCGCCCAGGCAGCACTGGCGCGGGCTATGTCTTGCGTATGGTCATTCGGCGGGCGGTGCGTTTTGGCTTTAGCATTGGCTTTACCGGCCCGTTTTTGGCGGAGATTGCCAAGGTGTACATCCAGCAGATGGGTGAAGCATACCCTGAGCTCAAGCTCCGTGAGGAGCATGTGCTGCGCACCCTGACGCAGGAAGAAAAGAAGTTTGCCCGTACGTTGGAATCCGCGTTGGTGCAGCTGCATCATGTCATGGCTGAACTAAATGAGAAGGGCGAAAAAGAGATTTCGGGTGAGGTTGCCTTTGATTTGTATGCCACACACGGCCTGCCACTGGAAATTACCCGCGACGTGGTGCAGGAGCACGGCTTCACCGTCGATGAAAAAGGGTACAACGAGGCGCGTGAGGCGCACGCGATTGCTAGTGGCAAGGGCGCGTTTGGCGAATACAGTGCGGATACGGGGGTTTACGGCCGTCTCCTCACCAATCTCCAAAGCACCGGCCAACTGGAAGACGGCGTCGAGTACGATCCGTACATGGGTGCCGAAACCGAGTCGGAAATTGTGGGGCTGATTCGTGATGGGGAACTGGTTGAATCTGTGAAGGTAGGTGATAAAGTGGAGATGGTTACGGCCGTTTCCAACTTCTACGTCGAATCCGGTGGTGAGGTCAGTGACACGGGCCGGATTTTGGGGCTGGATGGGGATGCTGTTTTTCGGGTTGAGGATACACGCAAGCCGCTTAACGGCCTGGTGGTTCAGGTAGGTGAAGTGGTGCAGGGTGCATTCAGCCTGAACCAGCCGGTGCACCTGCAAGTGGACGACATGCGCCGCAGCGACATCCGCCGTAACCATACGGCCACCCACATTTTGCACCAGGAGCTGCGCGACCGGCTGGGCACGCACGTCACTCAGGCGGGTTCGCTTGTTGCGCCGGACCGGCTGCGCTTCGACTTCACCCATGACCACGGCGTGGATCGCAACACGCTGGCTGAAATTGAAGGCAAAATCAACGACGCGATTTTGGCGAATTATCCTGTGGAAATTGAGTACATGGGCCAAAAAGAAGCGATTGGCATGGGCGCGATGGCCCTCTTTGGCGAGAAGTACGGCGAGATTGTGCGTACTGTGCAGATTGGCCAAGGCGATGCTTCATCGCCCTACAGCTTTGAGCTGTGCGGCGGTCTGCACGTCTCTGAAACTAACGACATTGGCCTGTTCCGCTTTACCAGCGAAGGTGCGGTATCGGCTGGGGTGCGCCGCGTGGAGGCGGTGACCGGGCGGGCGGCGCGGCAGCTCATCGCGGAGCGGCTGAACTTGCTGGATCGCCTGGCGGGGCAGCTAAACGTGCCCATCTCCGAGTTGGCGTCCCGCGTGGAGGCGCTGCAAGCGGAGCAGAAGGCAGCGCAGAAGCGCATCGAGCAGATGCAGCAAAAATTGGCGGCGTTCCAGTTCGATTCGATCCTGGCTGAAACCAAAGAGGTAGCGGGCGTGAAATTACTCACCGCGCAGGTGGACGGCGTGGATGTGGATGGTTTGCGCCAGATGGCGGATCGTTTTCGGGATAAGGTGGGGTCGGGAACGGCCGTACTGGCCACGGTTAACAACGGTAAACCAATCATCATTGCCGCCGTGACCAAAGATTTAATTCCGCGCGGCATCAAGGCGGGCGACATTGTGCGCGAAGTGGCGAAGATGGTGGGCGGCGGCGGCGGCGGTCGTCCCGATATGGCCCAGGCAGGCGGCAAGGATGCGTCCAAGCTGCCGGAGGCGTTGGCGGTGGTGCCGAAGTTGATTGAAGAGGCGCTCAAATAATTGAGATTAGTGATTGGAGATTAGAGATTAAAAACAGGCTCAATCTCCAATCTCCTCTATGCAAATAATCCACCTCGACGATTCAGACGACATCATCTCGATTTGTGACCGGCTGACCTGGGCGGGCGAGCAGCAGGCGCTGCTGGTGTTGCCGGAGGATGGCGGCGTGCTGCGTGAGGGGCTGGATTTGGTGCGTTTGCGCCGTTTTGCCGACCGACAGCGTTTGGAAGTGGGTCTGGTGACGCCCGATGTGCCGATCACCCGGCAGGCGCGGGCAATTGGTCTGCCGATCTTCCCCTCGGTGGAGATTGCGGAGACGAGCCGTCGGGGTTGGTGGCGCGGGCGTAAGCGCTCGGAACGGGTGGGACTGCCAACAGTGGGGGATGGTGAGTGGGAACAATTCTTTGAGGAACGTCCAAGCCCTCGTTTAGATACTGCCGATCGCCAGGAAATGAACCGCCGTCTGGCCCCCAAATCGACCTTGCGCTTGTGGCTGGTGCGCTACGCTGCCATTTTCCTCTTTTGCCTGACGCTTGCCATTTTATACGCGTCCTTTACCTACGCAGTACCTGGCGCAACCATTATTTTGCAACCCGAAACTGAAATCGTGCAGGTGGAGCGGGCTGTTATTGCTGATCCGGCGGTGGCGGCGGTGGATTACGCGTTGAACACCGTGCCGGCGCGGCTGTTGACGGCAACCGAATCGTGGCAAACCAGCGTGGCGACAACAGGTGCGGTGGAACTGCCGGATGCGCCGGCACGGGGCACGGTGTTGTTTGTCAACCAACTGGCGCAAAGTGTAACCATTCCGGCAGGTACTCGCGTCAGCACATCTGATGGCAGCAGCATTACCTTCCAGACGCTGGAAGAGGTGGTGCTGGCCGGAGCGGTGGGCAGCACGGCCGAAGTGGGAGTCATCGCCGAGGAACCTGGACCCCAGGGCAACGTGGCGGCCAACTTGGTGAATCGGGTGCAGGGTTCGCTGGATTTGCAGGTGGAAGTGCGCAATTTGGCGGCGATGGATGGGGGCGCAGTGCGGGCAACGGCCGCTGTCTCCCCAGAAGATCAGGAGCGGCTGCGGGCGCAGGCGCTGCAATTTTTGCAGGCGGTGGCCCTGGCCAACATGGAAGCGCAGCTCACGGAGCGCGAATTTATTTCGAAGGACACCATTCGTGTGGTTAATGTGTTGGATGAAACGTTTTCGCATGATGTGGGTGAGCAAACGGCCGAACTCACCCTGGTGATGCGCGCGGAACTGGAGGGAACGGCCGTTGACACCACAGTTGCTTCCGGTTTGGCCTTTGATTCGCTGGGGCAGGCGGTGCCAGATGGGTTTACGCTGGTGCCAGATAGCATTCGCTTTAGCAGTGGCAATGTGGTGGCGGTGGATGAGTCGGGCCGGGTAACCTTTTCCATGATTGGCGAGGGGGTTGTGGCGGCCAATTTGGCGCTGGATGGTCCAATTACGGCCGTTACCGGACAATCCCCAGAAACGGCCGCAGCTTACCTGTACCAAAATCTGCCTCTCCGCGCCGCGCCCACGTTAGACATCTGGCCCCTCTGGTTCGACCGCGTGCCATATTTAACCACAAGGATTCAGACAGAGATTGAACCGTAACTTTGAGTGAAAAGTGATAAGTGAAAAGTGGCTGACTTTTTACTTTTCACTATCTTCACTTGGATATCGTAGGCAAAACGGCAAGTCAATAAGCGCCCTCTGTGGCAAAAAAGAAAGATATGCATCATTTAGATTGGAAAGTATTAAATTCGGAATATTTGTTGCAAAATGAGTGGCTTGCGGTACGGGCAGATACGTGCGAGATGGGCAACGGCCGTCTTATCGATCCGTACTACATCATGGAAAGCGGCGATTACGTGAATATTGTCCCCGTCACGGCGGCTGGCGAGATTTTGTTTGCGCGCATTTACCGGCATGGTGCGGTGCAGACGCTGCTGGAAACACCTGGCGGCCTCATTGATGAAGGGGAATCGCCTATGGCTGCGGCACGGCGTGAACTGCTGGAAGAAACCGGCTGCGACTGTGCCGAGATGCAGTTGATCGGCAGCGGTTCGCCAGACCCGGCACGGTTGAGCTGCAAAGCTTATTATTTTTTGGCGACGGGCTGTGTGGAAACGGCCGTTCCCAGCTGGGACGAACACGAAGAGATGGAACTGCTCAAGCTGCCCATCGCAGAGGCGAAGCGGATGTTGTTTGCGGGTGAGCTTGTGGATTCAGTACAGCAAAGTGCCCTCTTTTTTGCCCTGCACGCGTTGGGGGAATTGCAATCGTGAGTGCCCGCTACCCCGGCCGGGTGATGGCTTTGGATTTGGGCAGCAAGCGCATCGGCGTGGCCATTAGCGACCCGACGCGGACGATTGCCCAATCCTACGGTGTGGTGAAGCGCAAATCGCGCGAGGAAGATTTTGCCCGTTACCAGCAAATTCTGGCGGAGCAAAAGGTGACGCTGCTGGTCGTGGGTTTGCCGACGACCAGCGAGGGTGGTGATAGCGATACGGCCGTTTGGATTCGTGACTATATCGCCGAGTTTAGTTTGCTGTGTAAGGTGCCTATCCAATTTTGGGACGAGAGCTTCACCACGGTGAAGGCAGAAGAGAGCCTGCGCCAGCGGGGCAAGCGGGGCAAAAAAGCTCGCCAGCAGGTGGATGCGGTGGCGGCAGCATTTATTTTGCAAAGTTATCTGGATGCGCATCAAGGGTAATTGGGTAATTGCGTAATTGGGGTTTGTAATTATCCAATTGCCTCATAACGCAATTACCGCTAACAGAGGTGAGTTATAGATACACAAAAGGTACGGCGGCAGCGCCGCAAAGACCCATTTGAAGAGCCATCGCGCAGTCCGAAAAGACGGTCGTTGGGCTGCGTGGTGCGGTCGGTGCTGCTGTTGGTGGTGCTGACGGCCTGTTTGGTAGCGGGATTGCTGTTTTATTTTCAGTGGCGCGGGGGCGATTTGACGGGGGACGGCCGTTCCCTGCAAGCCCGCGACATTTATTTGCAAACCTACCTGGCCACCAACGCCGACGAGCTGGATCAGCCCGCCGGAAATGGGTTCACGCCCGCACCGTTTACCATTTCCCCCGGCGAATCGGCCGACGCGATTGCGGCGAATTTAGCCGCCGCTGACTTGTTGAACAACACTGAACTATTCCTCAATTATCTGCGCTACCACGGCCTGGATGCTCAACTGGAAGCAGGCGAATACATTGTCGATCCACAGCAAACCATCCCGCAGATGGCTGCTGCCCTCACGGAGTCGGTGGTGCAAGAAGAGACAGTGCGGTTTGTGGAAGGGTGGCGCGTGGAGCAGATGGCAGATTACCTGGCGGACAATCCCACCGCAAACATTGATGCCAATCAATTTTTAGCCATCGCCCAGCGGCAGGCGGCCTTTGACCTGACGCCGTTCACCTTTTTGGCGGAGTTGCCTGCCACGGCCACACTGGAAGGTTTCCTGTTCCCTGACACCTATCGCGTCCCGCCCGAAGCCGATGCGGTTTACCTGGTTGAGTTGATGCTGCGTACTTTTGATCGCCGCGTGACGGCCGAAATGCGGCAGGGCTTTCAGGCTCAAGGCGTGACCATTTATCAGGCGGTCACGCTGGCGGCGATTGTGGAGCGGGAAGCGGTTGTTGCCACCGAACGGCCGATTATCGCGGGCGTTTTCTACAATCGGTTGGCACAGGGCATTAAGCTGGAAGCAGACCCCACGGTACAGTATCCGTTGGGTTACCAACCACAAAGTGACAGCTGGTGGAAATCGCCGCTCTTTTTGGAAGATTTGGCGCTGGATTCGCCGTACAACACTTACGTCTACGCCGGTTTGCCGCCGGGACCGATTGCCAACCCCAGCCTCTCCTCACTGGAAGCGGTCGCGTTCCCTACCCCAACTGAGTTCATCTTTTTTGTAGCGGATTGCCAAGCGGCCGTTTCGGGCAGTCATGCGTTTAGCGTTACCTATGAGGAGCATTTAGCCAATGTCCAGCGCTGCCGCTGACGCCGGTAATCAGTATTCGGTGGTCAGTAATCAGTTTTCAGTTAAAGGGAACTGGCCACTGCTTACTGTTTACTGTTTACTGCTTACTGTCCTGGCTGGTTGTGCCAGCGTGCAGCCCGTTGTGAAAATTGGGCTGGTAGCTCCGTTTGAGGGGGCACAGCGGGAGCTGGGCTACGATGCGATTTATGCGGCGCGGCTGGCGGTGCGGGAGATTAACCAGTCTGGTGGGGTTGGTGGTTACCGGGTGGCGTTGGTGGCACTGGATGATCGGGGGGATGTGCAGTTGGCAGGGGAAACGGCCGTTTCCCTCACCGTGGATCCCAAAGTTGTGGCGGTGATAGGGCATGGTGTGATGGAGACAACGGCCGTTGCCCAACCCATTTATGCCGAGGCTAACCTACCGCTTTTACCGCTGGGCAATCCGCCTTTTACGCCGCAAGATCCGGCTTTGCTCCCTACCGAGTTCCAGACCGCCTATAACGCCGTCACTCCCTTTGATGAGACCGCTGGACCCTATGCCGCTGCCACTTACGACGCCATGCAGCTGCTGTTTCAGGCGATGGCTGCTGGTGAAGCCACGTTTGGCACCATTGATCGTGATTCTGTGACAAATGGTCTCACTGCATTAAAATACGATGGGTTGGTGGGGACAGTCTTCCAGCCCTAGTGCGGAGCTGGTTTTGCAGATATTGATTAGAGAGTGAGAAGTAAAAAATAAAAAGTGAAAAGTAAACGCTACTGATCACTGATCACCTTTCACCCTCTCATTGGGAGAATTGAATGTTTAAACGATTCCTTGGCTTACTCATGCTGTTGATTGCGGTGGGGGGCATCGCCCTGGCCTTCTTCGGGGCTCGGTTGGGGCACCGATTGGTAGACCGGGTGGCTGCCAATTTTGATCAAACCTTGCTGCTTACATCGCAGAGCCTGGATACCGTTTCAGAAACGCTGGCCTTGGCCAAGCGCAGCATTACCGATGTGAATACCGTGATGGAAACGGCCGAATCCACCGCCGACGATCTAGCCCAAACGGTAACCGACACACGGCCGTTGCTGGGTCAGATTTCTAGCGTTACCTCAGAGCAGGTGCCGGACAGTCTGGAGACTATTCAAGAGGCGTTTCCCAGTTTAGAGCAGGTGGCTGGGGTGATTGACCGGACTTTGGTGACTTTGAACAGTTTTCGGATTGATGAGGAGATTTTGGGGTTTCCCATTCAATATGATCTGGGTGTTGATTACGCTCCAGAGGTGCCGTTTGATCAATCTGTACGCGAATTGGGCCAGGGACTGGAAGGGCTACCGGAAAGTTTGCGAACGTTGCAGGTGTACATCAACGTTACCAATGGCAATTTGCAAACGGTGAGCCAGGATATTCGCAACTTGGCCGATGATTTAGGGACGGTAAACGGCCGTATCAGCGAATTGGATCCCATTTTGGATGAATACATCATCCTCATCACCACCACCAACGACAACGCGCGCCAGCTGCGTGCCCAAATAAACGACGACGTGCAAAGTATTAAAAATGGCATCACGCTGGTGATGGTCTGGCTGGCTATCACCCAGATTGCGCCATTGTATTTAGGTTGGGAATTGGTGACGGGTCGGCGAGAAACGGCCGTCTCCAGTGAATAGTTTTCTTTGAGTGAAAAGTAAAAAGTGAAAAGTAAGGGGCTTTGTACTTTTCACATATCACTTTTCACTTTTTCACTTACTTTTAAGGAGGAAGAGGGATATGTTCCGCAAGATTTCTGGGTTGGTTTTGTTGATCATTGGCTTGTTGGGGGTGCTGCTGAGCATTGGTGGTATTGTTTACAGTGGACGGGCGGTGGATGCCGTGGTGAAGCTGTTGGACGACACATTGGGCTTAACTGGCGATAGTCTGTCCACGGTGGAGGATACACTCTCCCTGGCCCGGGGCACCATCGGTGATGTAAACAGCAGTTTGGTCACGGTGGGCGAAACGGCCGATTCTCTGGCCCAAACGATTGCCGACACCCAACCGCTGTTGGAAGAGGTGGCTCAAATTACTGGCGAAGATGCCCCGCAAAGCATTGAATCGGTGCAGCAAGCGATTCCGGCCGTGGCCGAAGTCGCAGGCGTGATTGATGATACGCTGCTTACCTTGAACAACTTCAAAATTGAGGAAGATATTTTGGGTTTTGAACTCAACTATGATTTGGGCGTTAACTATGCGCCCACCGTTCCCTTTGATGAAACAGTTGCCGGTTTGGGCACCAGCCTGGATGGTTTCCCCGACCGGCTGCGCGAATTGGAACCAAGCCTGTCGGCGGCGAACGAAAATCTGGGAATGGTGTCGGAAAACATCTATGCGGTTTCAGATGATTTGGCGGTGATAAACGGCCGTGTTGCCGATGTTGATCCGCTGCTGGGTGATTACATTGGCATTGTACAGAACATCACCAACACCATCGACACCACACAAAGTACCGTTCAGTCCCAGGCGGGTAATGCCAAATTGGCCTTACAAATTATTTTTGCCTGGCTGGGCTTCCTGCAATTTTCCTTGCTTTACCTGGGCTGGGACCTGATGACCCGCACGGTGCTGGATGAAGAGATGATCGAAGATGCAGTCGAAGAGGTAATGGAAGAGAGAGAAGAACAAGAGAACAGTGCTAAAACCCCGACTGAATGAGTAGCAAGTGATAAGTGATAAGTGATGAGTGAAAAGTGTGTAGACTTGTTTTGCTACTTTTCACTTTTTGCTTTTCACTGATTATCGGAGATGTGTATGCGGCGATTGTGGCGCGTTTGGCTGGTTGCCTTAGGATGCTTAAGTTTATTAGCAGCTTGTGGTGAAGATCAGTCCACAGTTGATAGTTCATTACAACCTACCGCTGACACAATCGTGCAGCCGACGCCAACGTTGGCTTCTGGTTTGCCCACGCTGCAACCCCCAACGCCGGTAGCAGAATTTAATAATGGAGAGGAGGAACCGGCCGTTCCCCTCCCCAGCGTCACACCTTTGCCCACCGTCACCCCGCTGCCTTCGCCCACGCCGTCCCCTGAACCAGCCATGCGCCTGACGCTGGCCGAAGCCCAGCTGCACAACGGCGATTTCGCCGCCGCAGTCGTCAATTTATCAGCGGCCAAACAAATTCAGGAAAATTATACCGCCTCCCAGCAGATGTATCTTTTGTATCAACTGGGCGTGGCCTACCAGGGAGACGGCCGTTTTCCTGAAGCCATTACTGCTTTTGATGACCTCCTGGTGCAGTTTCCTGACTCCACCCCAACCGACGTACATTTGCGCCTGGGACAGCTACATACGGCCGTGGGGGATGTCCCGTTGGCCATTGCTGCCTATCAATTTTACCTGGGGCAAAATCCAGAGATGGCAGCTTACGTAGAACCCCTGCTGGCCGAGATTTACAGGGCCAATGGCGAAGTTTCTTCCGTGATGGCGGCCTATGAAGCGGCGCTTGAAGTTCCGGCGCAGCGGCTGAAAGAGATTGCCAACCGGCAGGCGCTGGCCCAACTTTATTTAGAAAACGGCCGTCTCACCGAAGCCATCAGCCAATATGATGCCATCCGTGATTTGGCCCGAACCGAATTCACCAAAGGGCAGATGAACTACCTGGCCGGCATGGCCCTGCTGGCGGCGGAAGATACCGAGGGAGCCTACGGCCGTTTCCGCATCGGCATCACCCAATATCCCCGAGCCTACGAAAGTTACCTGGGGTTGGTGCAGCTGGTGGAGGCTGGCGTGGTGGTGGATGAATACCAGCGCGGCCTGGTGAACTTCTATGCCGAATCGTACCAACCAGCTATTGCTGCTTTCCAGCGGGCCATCGCCATTCGCCCCGACGATTACCCCGCCGAGGCCCATCTTTACATCGCCTGGAGTTATGAGGCATTGGGCAACACGGCGGAAGCAGCGGCCGCGCTGGTGCAGTACACTGCGCTTGATCCCGCTTCAGGCTTGTTTGAAACGGCTAATTTGCGTTCGCGACTGGGCGAAACGGCCGTTGCCCTGCAACTGTACCGAGATTACCTGGCGCAATTTCCTGATGGGGCTGACGCACCATTGGCTGCCTGGCGTGCCGCTGGACTGGCAGAAGATTTGGGGGATGTGGCAACGGCCGTTTCTCTTTACACGCTGCTTGGCACCAACTATCCCAGCTTTGACGATGCTTCCGAAGCGCTGTTTTGGGCAGGCTGGCTGGCTGACGGGGCTGGGGATACCACAACGGCCGTTTCGCGCTGGCATCAGCTTATCCAAAGCTATCCGCAAACCGAGTACGGCGGTGCAGGTCTGGTCTGGCTCCAGCGCACCTTGCCCGATTATGATCCCACGCCAACGCCCACACCTGGCCCCACGGCGACGCCTGTGGCCGAAGCCACAACGTCGCTAACACCCACGCCAACGGCCGTTCCCGCTCCTGATCTCGATGAAATTGCCACCGATATGCAGCGGCTGCTGCTTACCAATCGGCGGCTCGATTATTATTGGCTGCGGGCCGATGGCCTGGCCGATGACCAAGAACCGTTTGTGGGAAACGGCCGTTTTTTCCCGCCCACCCCTTTCGAGCAAGAATCACTGCAGCAGGAGGCCGAGGCGTGGCTGCGCGACTGGCTGCTGCTAGATGAGGATGCACCCGTCAGCCAGCTAAGCCCCAGCCTGACGGCCGATGCGCGCCTGATTGTGGGCCAAAAATTGTGGAATGCAGGCTTATTTGAAGCCGCCAAGGGTGAATTTGAGAATTTACGAGCCTCGGTTTCTGAGGATGCGTTACTGAGCTATCAATTGGCGCTTTACTTTCGCGATATTGGCCTGTACCGCTCGTCGATTTTGGCGGCAACGGCCGTTCTCAATCTCTCTGGCCAGACGGTGTTTGAAGCGCCCAAATTTATGGGTCAGCTGGCTTACCCAACGTACTATGCCGATCTCATTTTGTCGCTGGCCGAGCGGTATAATTACGATCCGCGCCTGCAATTTAGCCTGGTGCGGCAGGAAAGCTTGTTTGAGAGCTTTGCCCGCTCCGGCGCAGCAGCCCAGGGACTTAGCCAGGTGATTCCCGACACGGGCGCATACATTGCCAACTTGCTCAACTGGCCCGATTTTACAAACGAAGATTTGTATAAACCGTACGTGGGGCTAAATTTTGGCGCATTTTACATCAGCCAGCAGCTCCGCACGTTTGACGGTCACGTTCATGCCGCCCTGGCTGCTTACAACGGCGGCCCGGGCAACGCCGCCCGCTGGTATGATCAGGCTGGCGGCGATCTGGATTTGTTTGTGGAAACGGTTAACTTTCCGGAAACGCGCCTTTACATCGAGCGCATTTTTGTCGGCTTTGTGATTTATGATTACCTGTACAGCGAATGAAAAGAAAAAAGATAGCCACGTTTCTACTTGTCATACTTGCTCTGTGCCTGGTAGGAATATTTATCAGGCCAAGATCTAATTTTGAAGTAGGGAGTATTTTTGCAGAGGCTTTAATCTACAATGATATTGATTCTGCTAAACGGAACTCATCACCTGAAATCTGGCTAGCGTTAGAGTCTTGGCCTGAAAAGCATCAGGTTATTCCTCGAAATTGCAAATCCCCTTCGGACCCGGATGTGGGAACCTGGAGTATTAGCGGTGGGGTTACAGAAAATGAAATTACACGTAGCTATGTGATCGGACGTGAATGCCCAGATAAATTTTATACTGTTGCAATCGACGATATGACCCTAAGAAAGATTGATAATCGATGGAAAGTGATTTCTTTGGGAAACTACTGTGAATCGACAATTAATTCCACCGAAGTATGTTTTGATTTTGAATGAGTTTAGGTTTTTCCCACGTTAAGAACTATGTCATTTGAGTGGCAAACGGAAGAAGATTACGACTGGGACGAGGAGCTCGAAACGCCCGAACCGCCAAACCCGGCGCGGCGGCGCTGGCCGTGGTTGGTGTTGGTGGGGGTGGTGCTGGTGGGAACGGCCGTATTTATTCTTTACCGTCAGCTCAACCAACGTATCGAAGTGGCCACCGATGATGTGGCCACCGATCTGGCGGCCAGCTATGCCGTGGTGCAGCAGGCGGCGCAAAACAGAGACAAGAATTTGTTCAGCACGCTGCTCTCTGGCCGCGACCCGGACTGGGCCTTGGCACAGGAAAATAACTTAACGGCCGGTTTGTTGTTTGACCGGCCCGGGTTTAACCTTGAATGGCAGCCTGGTTTGGCGGAAACGGCCGTTCTCAGCCAAACGCTCTCCCCCGACCTCACCGCCGCCGAACTAACCACCCTGCAAAGCTACAGCCTGGACATTGGCAACGGCCTGACCCAAACGGTACAGCTAGAACGGGCAGATGTGTACCGGCTGGGTGAAAACCGCTGGCTGTACGCCCCGCCGGAGCAGGCATTTTGGGGTGTGCGTCGCCGCCTGGAAGGGCAGCTGCTCAGCGTGCGCTATCCGGCACGAGATGAGGAAATTGTGCAGCGGCTGTCGGCCGATTTGGAGGCGAAGCTGGTGCAGATTTGCAGCATCTCCGGCTATGACTGCCCGCCAGATGCGCGGATCCGTCTCGTTTTTTCGCAGGAGCCGGATAGTCTGACACAGGTCACTTTTTTGGACGTGCTGACGCGGGAGCCGGAGGCAGCCGGTGCCGTGTGGAACGGAGAGCTGGCGATTGTGCTGCCTACGCCGACGCTGGTGGGGCTGCCCCATGACGAAGTGGGCTACCGGACGATTTTTCGCGGCTATGCCCGGCAAATGCTCACCAGGGCACTCAATGACTTAACCGGCTGGGATTGTTGCCAAAATGTGCCTTACTATCGGGCTGCAATTACCTATCAACTCTATGAGCTGGGGGTGGAAATGTGGCCCCTGGTAGATTCGGCCGTACCCCTGCCCAACGATTTTAATTTGGGTGATGGCGCACTTTTCTGGCAGGCACCCTTCCCGGAAACACCAACCGACTTTGGCCAAACGCCTGCCCCTTACGTGGTGGTCGATTTTTTAGTCAACAAGCTGCAATTCAGTCCTAGAGAAATTGCCACATCTTTAATAACCACAGATGAGATTCTTTTTGGCCAATGGCTCACAGATATGGCTGGCCCGCCCTGGACGCAAGCCACCCTCAATAACGCCTTTAAGATGTATGTTGCCGCTTGGCAGGATGAACCAGAGGCAGCAGGCATCGTCTGGCCCGATGCGGATTTGATCATGCTGTGCCAGGACACAGCCCGTCAGGCGCAGGCGCTGTATCAGTATGATTTTGTGCAAGAGCAGCCGCTGCTTTGGCAAGAAATGGCTGGCAGCGATATTTTCTTCACAACTTTTCCTGATGGCCTGGCGCTGTCTGGTGTGGCCAGCAGCGGACAGCCAGAAACGTATTTGCTGCACCGTGATGGAACCCGGATTGACGTGAATTGGCACAATGTGGCGGGCATCGTTTCTTATCCCCCGCTGGCTGTACCGACGACGCTGGACCCAAACGGCCGTTACCTCCTCTGGACCATCACCCAGGGGTATTCAACTGAAACCTTTTTTGCCCTGACGGATTTGGAAACGTGCCATGAAGGTGACAGCTGCGAAGCCATTCCACTGGGCGGCTATCCTATCTGGTCGCCGACGTCAGAGCAGTTGATTACCCTGACCGTAACGACCCCGTGGTGGCCCGAGGCATTGAACAGCGGCCTGATGCTGCTGCACGATGCGCCCACAGCTGAAGCGATCAATTCGCCAGGGTTTGGGGCTTCGGTTTTTTGGCGAGATGAAGAACAGTTTGGCTATCTCAACCAATTGCAAAATAATCAGCAGCAGCTGATGCTCACCGATAGCAGTCTAGAACGACAAGAGGTTATTGTGGATAATACCTCGCTGTTGTCGCTGCTTAGGGAGAGGGGAGCTCCAGACAGCCCTGCCTCGCTGCGCATTCAGTTTGCCCAGCCACTGCCTACAAATCCCGATGTGTACGTTATTTTGGCTGATGGCTGGCCATCTGATGATTCGTCAGATTATTTGCTATTGTACAATCACGCGGATCAACAAATTAACTTATTTGCCCCGTTACTGCCTGTGGTTACAGAAGAGAGTGGTGTGCGCTGGTCGCCAGACGGCCGTTTCCTTCTTCTCACGCTGGCTGATGAAGCAGATATGAGTACTCAACTGGCCAGGTTGGAGGTAGACACAGTTGCGCCCCGTCTTGCCATTAATCGATTAGAGGGAGAAACAGCCTATCCACGTCACTTTTATGCCAGTTGGTCCCCCAATGGGGAGTGGCTGGCGATGCCGGAGCTGGGTTATATTCGCCTGTGGCACGGTCGGGATGAACATTTGCTCAATTTTGATGATCTAAACTGTACAAATGCGGGCTGGCTCAATAAGATGGAACCGTAATCGGTGTACGGTAATTATTGAGTTAGTAATCGAAAATCAGTGTAACAGTAATCAGTGGTTTGAGAGGGGGAACTGAATACTGACCACTGGATGCTGATCACCAAACTTTGAATTTGGAGCAGTAAGATGTCCTTCGAATGGCGCACAGATGAAGAAAAGGAGTGGCAAGAACCGATAAAAGTGGAGGAAACGGCCGTTTCACAATCATTTTGGCAGCGGCGTTGGCGGTTTTTGCTGATGGCCTTGCTGGGGATTTTTGCTGTTTGGGGTGTGGTGCAGTGGCAAATTAACCAGCGCATTTCCACCGCTACCGTTGAGATTGAGACGGAACTTTTGGCGACCCATAACTTTGTGCTGCAAACGGCCGTTGACCAGGATGAAGCGTTGTTCAAAGCCAACCTGTCTGGGCGCGATCCGGGGTGGGGTGAGGTGCAAAAAACATTGCTCAATGAAGGTCTGCTGCTGGATCGCCCGATGTTGGGCTGGCAACATGAAGCCATGCCCGATCAGCTGACAGCCGAAGCGGTTACAGTCACCCTGGACGCCACATTTAATGCCGCTGAGCTCGTTTATCCCCAAACATATGTCGTGCAGGGTAGTTCGGGCCTGACAGAAACGGTGACTTTGCAGCAAACGGCCGTTTACCGGCTGGGAGAACGGCGCTGGCTGTATGCCCCACCTCTCGATGATTTTTGGGGTGATTGGATTACCCAAGGGGGCGACTACCTCACTGTGGCCTATCCCGAGCGGGATCGAGAGGTAGCGGCTCGTTTGGCGATTCATTTGGATGAGCTGCTGGGCCAGATGTGCAAGGAACTGGCAGACCTGAACTGTGGCAATGACCTGCGTGTTCATCTGCGATTAGACACCGACCCTGAATCGCTGCTAACCAGCAACGAAATCGAAACAATGCTCACTGCGGGACTGCGCCTTGAATTGCCTGCACCCACGCTGATTGGCCTGCCCACGGACGAAGCCAGCTATGAGGCTTTGTATCGGGCGTATGGGGTGCAGCTGGCAACGGCCGTACTGGCCAACCAGATCGACTACGAATGCTGTACCCACCAGCTTTTCTTTCGTGCCCTGCGCGATTACCAATTGGCGCAGCTGGATTTGCAGGCCTGGCCCCTGGATCAGGCAATGTATGGTCAGATACTCCAGGCTGGATTTGATGGTAATGTCCATAGCCATTGGACGCGCCGTTGGGAAGAAGCCCCCCCACAATTTTTGCAGGTGTGGCTGATAGAAGATCCGGACCCGATTTGGCAGCAAGTGTACATGTTGGTTGAATTTTTGAATGAACAGGAAACGGCCGTTTCCCCCACACAAATGATGCGCCTGATGAACCGTAACAGTTACAACGGTTGGTTGGGCGATGTTTTACCTGGTATATATGATCCTTTTCGTATGCTTTACAGTCCAGAGATCTTCCAGACAAAATTCATAGACTACATTTACGAGCAAAGCATTGGTGGTCAGCAAGCTGAACCACCGATTCCCTTTCCAGATGGCGAAATTACCCTTATTTGTGATAATGGCTATTCTGGTTTTAACAATCGTGTTTACGCCTATGATCTTGCTTCCCAGACCTGGGATGAAAAGCTGACCAATTTCGATATATCCACGGATGGATATTTAACAACCTATGATGGCAAAAACTTTATTCTGACTGAAAATATTTATGCTGATGCCGACACCACTACGAATAGATTTTATCTACTCACAGAGGATAAGATAACCCTCCTTGAAGAAATAGATTTGGCGTTTAGTTCCGAGCATTATGTGTCCTATTATATTTTTACTGGGCCTCCAAAATATCTCGTACGATATGAATCTGAGCAGGAGAAACAATTTGTTATTATACGTTCCCTTGACTGTCCTACAGGTGACTGTCCTGGACTCCCATTTGTGGGATTCCCCTCAATTTCACCCAATGGTCAATACGTTATAGAAAACGTGCCGCCTGCGCAAGATAGCGAGATTATTGAGCAAAACCTACTACGCTTTCAGTATGAATTGTCTGTCGTATCGGTTAATGGTGAACTGCGGCGGCCAGTTGGCCTGGGTGGATTCAGCTTTTGGCTCGATGACAACACATATGGTTTTGTACGGACTGGGGATGACGGCTGGGAACTGGTTGCGGCTTCGTTATCCCAGCAGCAGCCTTATGTTTTACTCCGTGAAGTAGATCTATTGGAGGAAAATCCTTCTCTCGATGAGTCATCGGTTTCATGGGTCAATACTGTTTTGGCACTGCCCAATGGTAAAGGACTCATTGTTCAGGCATCAGATGCCAATGATCCGGGGCAGGTAAATCATGTATTTCGGCTTCAGTTGACGGATGATCTTACGGCCGTATCAAACATGGACCTGCTGTGGGAAGGTATGTTTTCCGGTGGCATAGGGTATTCACCAGACGGCCGTTACTTGATGCTCGTTGAATATAATCATGTGACCAATGGCCAAGTCCCATACTATTTGTATGATCTAGAAACATTGCAGATTAGTGAGCCGTTCATTTCGTTAGGATACAACCTTAGCTGGTCGCCTGATGGGCAATGGTTTGTGCAAAGCAACGAAACTTACCTGCTCCTGCACGCGCCTGCTTATGATTACCAATACTTCATTCCTAGCAGCCTGGGCAACTGCGCACAAGTCATTTTGTCAGTTGATGAATGAGAGGGATAATTCAGCAACAAGTGAAAAGTGATAAGTGAAAAGCAAACAGTGTGACCTGCTCTTTTCACTTTTAACTTTTTACTATTTCACAAACAGGAGAAGCAAATTCATGTCAAAACATCCTCGCAAACCCCCGTCGCGTGCCGAGCGGCGGGCAGCAGTGGCCCAAAAAAAGGCTGCCCAAAAACGTCTGTATACGATTATCGGCGGTGTGGTGGGCGTATTGCTCATCGCGTTGATTGTGTGGCAAGTGTGGCCAGAACCTGAAGCGGAACCGGCGGCAGCCTCCGTGGTGTTGGATGGGGAACGGCCGTTAGCCGCCCTGACTCCCGCCGAACGTAACAACTATTACACCACTGCCCCAGAAATGAGTATCGACACCAGCAAAACGTATGAAGCGATCATCACCACCGATAAAGGTGAAATGCGCTTCCGCCTCTTTGACGACGAAGCGCCTATCACTGTGAATAACTTCGTTTTCCTGGCCAGCCAGGGCTTTTACGATGGCACCACTTTCCACCGCGTGCTGGCAGATTTTATGGCCCAGGGGGGTGATCCCACAGGGACCGGTGGCGGTGGCCCTGGCTACCAGTTTGAGGATGAATTTGATGACAGCCTCTCGTTTGACCGGCGCGGTTTATTGGCCATGGCAAATGCTGGTCCCGGCACCAACGGCAGCCAATTTTTCATCACGTTCAACGCCGAAAATTCTGCCCACTTAACCGGTGCGCACACTATCTTTGGCGAGCTGATTGAGGGTGATGACGTGCTCAGCGCCATTACCCTGCGCGACCCCGGTTCCAGCACGCCGGCCGATGTCATTGAACGCATCGACATTGTGGAACAATAGCGCCTGATGGATGTGCAAAATGCGTATGATTTATGGTCGGCTAACTATGATGCCGACCATAATCTCACGCGCGATCTCGATCAGACGGTTACGGAAATGATCCTGGGTAATCTGCCTGTTGGTGCTGTCTTGGAGATTGGTTGCGGTACGGGGAAAAATACACCGCTGCTGGCAAAAATTGGGGAGAAGGTAACGGCCGTTGATTTTTCTGCGGGTATGATTGCCCAGGCCAAGGCCAAAATCACTGCCCCAAATGTCACCTTCCGGGTGGCGGACATTACCCAGCCGTGGCCCACGGCCGATGCCGCATTCGACCTCATCACCTGCAATCTTATCTTGGAGCACGTAGCTGATTTGGACTTTATCTTTGCCGAGGCCAGCCGTTCGCTAGGGGTAGGAGGCAGGTTGTTAATTAGTGAACTTCACCCCTTCAAACAATATCAAGGCAGCAAGGCCCAATTCCAGCAAGGCGAAGAGACAACATTCATTCCTGCCTTTATTCACCATGTTTCCGACTTCTTGAGCGCGGCCAAAGCGAATGCCCTCGATTTGTTGGTACTTAACGAGTGGTGGCATGAGGCAGATGAAGCTAAACCACCACGCCTGATCACCTTCTTGTTCCAAAAGCAAGTCGATAAGCAGTTGATTGCATAAATATGAGACTTTGGTTTGTGTTGGGAATCCTCTTTTTGGGAACGGCCGTTGTTGGCATTGTTGTCCCCTTACTACCCACAACTCCGCTGGTGTTGGTAGCCGCAGCCTGCTTTGCCAGATCCTCCCCGCGTACGTATCGTTGGCTGCTAGAAAGTGAGCAATTTGGCCCCATTATCAAAAGCTGGGAAGCCAACCGTTGCATTCCTCGGCGTGCCAAAACCATTGCCCTGTCGATGATCATTCTCTTTGGTGGATCATCGGTTCTGTTTTTTGTACCGATGGGCTGGCCCAAGTTTGCTGCCCTCGCGCTGCTGACTTACGGAGCTTGGTACGTCTGGCACATTCCTACCTGCATCGAGTAAAATGAGTTGATGAAAAACTATATTGTTGGTGGGATTAGTGGCGCAGTTGGCGGGCTTGTTGCTGGAGGCATTTATGCGGCCGTTACAGACTTTTACTCCATCGTTGTCACCAGCATTGTTGGACTTCTAATTGGTACTATTGCGGGCATGTTGCTTGTAGTAAGCGAACGCTCAGAATATCAATCGACTCGGTTCATCCGATGGATTGGGTGGTTTCTGTTTCTTGGCCTGCTATCTAGAATACCAGTTAGCTTACCATATGGTTTAGCAGCACTATTTGGATTTGCAGGTATCAGCGAATATGAACCAACGAACCCCTTTTTGTTTATTGCTTGTTTGATCAATTTGCTGGGTGGGCTTGCCGGAGCATGTGGTGGATTGATTGGTGGCCTTTTATTCAACTTTTGGCAGCAATCAAAAAGTGCGGAATAAAGCCGGACATTGTCTAAGCCCGTTAGCTTTGCTATACTCCCGCCCAGTTAAAAACACAAAGATGGTGAATGGGAGTAGTAAGAAACGCCCCCACGAGAGAGCCAGAGCAGTTGTTGGTGTGAGCTTTGGTGGATACGGCCGTTTCCGAAGTCGCCCAGGAGTTGTGATGGTGAACTTATTTATTAGCCACCACCGGGAAAGCCCGTTAACGCTTAGCTGAGTGCCGTTTTCCGTAAACGGTAATCCGTAAGCCGTAATCGGTAAAAAAATCACCGATTACCGACCACGGATAACCGATTACCGGCAAAACGGAACCAAGGTGGTACCGCGTGAGAATCCGAGCTCTCGTCCTTGAAAATTAGGATGAGGGCTTTTTATTTTGGAAAATTTAACGCAAAGAACGCAAAGCGTTGAAAGTCGCAAAGAGAAAAACTTTATCCCCTTTGCTTCTTTGCGCCTTTGCGTCAAAGATTTGAGAAGTTTGGAAGGAAACAACTATGACCGAAATGCCCAAAGCGTACGATTTTAATAGCACCGAAGAGCGCCTCTACCAATGGTGGCAAGAAAATGGTTGGTTCAAGCCAGAAGCCCGTCCTGCCGACGCCAAGCCATTTGTGATTTCCATCCCGCCGCCCAACGTGACGGGAGAACTGCACATGGGGCATGCCATGTTTGTCGCCCTGGAAGATTTAATGATTCGTCGGGCGCGGATGCAGGGGCGGGCGGCGCTGTGGGTGCCGGGCACGGATCATGCCGGTATTGCCACCCAGCTTCAGGTGGAAAAACTGCTGCGCAGCGAGGGCACCTCCCGCCAGGAAATTGGCCGCGAGGCGTTTTTGGAACGCACCTGGGCCTGGAAAAAGAAATACGGTGGCCACATTACCAACCAACTGCGCCGCTTGGGTGCTTCTTGTGATTGGGAGCGCGAGCGGTTTACGCTGGACGATGGCCTGTCTGAAGCGGTGAAGGAAGCGTTTGTGCGTCTGTACCGCATGGGGCTGATTTACCGCGCGGAATATTTGGTGAACTGGTCGCCGGGGCTGCAAACGGCCGTTTCCGACCTGGAAGTGGAGTACAGCGAAGAACAAGGCTTGATGTACTACTTTAAATATCCGGTGAAAGGGGGCGGGCATCTACCTGTGGCCACCACCCGACCCGAGACCATTTTGGGGGATACGGCCGTTGCCGTCCATCCTAACGACGAGCGTTATGCAGACTTTGTGGGCAAAATGGCCCTCGTGCCCATGCTCAACCGGGAAATCCCCATCATTGCCGATGAATACGTAGACATGAGCTTCGGCACTGGCGCGCTAAAAATCACGCCCGGCCACGACCCCAACGACTTTGAGATCGGCCAGCGGCACGGCCTGGCCATCATCAACGTGATGAACAAAGATGCCACGCTTAACGAAAACGCTGGCGAGTACGCTGGGCTGGAGCGGTTTGACTGCCGCAAAAAGCTATGGGCCGATATGGAAGCCGCTGACCTTACTATCGAGACCAAGCCGCACACGCTTAGCGTGCCGCGCAGCCAGCGGGGCGGTGAGGTGATCGAGCCGCTGGTGAGCCGCCAATGGTTTGTCAATGTGGAACCGGCCGCCAAAATGGGGTTGGACGCCGTGCATCGCGGCCGGGTGCGCATCGTGCCGGAACGCTTTGTGAAGGTATGGGACAACTGGCTGGAAAACATCAAGCCGTGGTGTATTAGCCGCCAGCTGTGGTGGGGGCACCGTATTCCCGCCTGGTACGTGGATGATGATCCAGCCAAGGTGATTGTGGCCCACAGCGAAGAAGAAGCGTACGCTGAAGCGAAGGAAAAATACGGCGACAACATTACCCTGACGCAGGACCCGGACGTGCTGGACACCTGGTTCAGCAGCGGCCTGTGGCCCTTCTCCACGCTGGGCTGGCCGGAAAACACGCCCGATTTGGCCCGCTTCTACCCCACCGACGTGATGGAAACCGGCTACGACATCTTGTTTTTCTGGGTGGCGCGTATGGTGATGCAAGCCTTGCTGTTTACCAATGACATCCCCTTCCACACGGTTTACCTGCATGGGCTGGTGCGGGATGAACACGGCCGTAAAATGTCCAAATCCTACGGCAACGTTACCGACCCGCTGGAGGTGATGGGCGAACTGGGCACCGATGCCTTGCGCTTCACGCTGCTCACCAGCGGCACCCCCGGCAACGACCTCAATCTGGCCCTGTCTAAAGTGGAAAACAACCGTAACTTTGCCAACAAAATCTGGAACACCGCCCGCTTCATCACCGCCAATCTGGATAAAGCCACCAAGGCTGACGCCACCGATTCGCCCGATTACACCGCCGCCGACCAGTGGATTTTGACCCGGCTGAGCGAAGTGACGGAAACGGCCGATCGCCTGATGGACGGCTATAATTATGGCGAAGCCGGGCGGCAGGTGTACGATTTTCTCTGGGGCGACTTTGCCGACTGGTACGTGGAGCTGGCCAAGGTGCAGCTCCGCGAAGGCGGTGCACGGGCCTGGACGACGCTCTCTGTCCTGCGGCAGGTGTTGGACAGCTGCCTGCGGCTGCTCCATCCCTACATTCCTTACGTCACCGAGGAGACGTGGCAGCAGCTCAAACAGGCCTTCGAGGCTGTTGATTTGGGTATCGCCCCGGCGGGTGGCTGGGGGGAGGCGCTCATCATCGCCGATTGGCCTGCTGCTGGCGAAAAATTCCCTGAGGCGGCGGCCGATTTTGAACGGCTGCGCGAGCTGGTGCGGGCAATTCGTGGCGCGCGGGCGGATAATGGTGTGGAGCCAGGGAAATGGATTACGGCCGTTCTCAGCACAGGTGACAAGACCGAATTTATCAACGAGCAAAAACCGATCTTGAGCTTCCTGGCACGATTAAATGAGGATGAGTTGGTGGTGGCAGAAACGGCCGTTCCCCCCGAACAGGTCATTACCCTTTCCCTGGGCGAAATTAGCTGCTACCTGCCGCTGGCGGGCATGGTCGATCTGGACAAAGAGCGCGAGCGCCTCACCAAGGAGCTGGCCGACCTGGAGCAGCAGATCAAGCGGGTGACGGGTCTGCTCAACAGCCCGTTTGCCCAAAAAGCACCGGAAGCCGTGGTGCAAAAAGAGCGGGATAAACTGGCCGACTTGCAGGCCAGCCAGACAGAAATCAAGGAGCGATTGGCGGCATTGTAGGATCTGTGGGGAGCTTGTTTGATTTTTGTCGTGCGTTTTCAGCGCGATGAAAGTATTATGTATACTCCATTAGGAACTGACCCAGAAGGAGTATCCCATGTCTCATCAGATTGCTGCCAAAGGTTACACCTCCGTTGTCCTGGTTCTGAACATGAAGCGGTTTATCGAGGGGGAAGCGGCGAAACGGCGTTTTGAGTTCAGCCGTGGCTCGGACACATTCACGGAAGCGTTACAGACCACCTGGCCACGGCTCCTGCAAGCTCATCCCCATTTTACCCGGCTGGATGAAAAAGGGATGACTGTGGAAGATGTTGGCTTTGCCACTGGTGTGTTTCGCTCGTTGATGTTGGAGCGGCTGACGGCCCCTACGTTTCGCCTGAACAAGGACCAGGTTCGCTTTCCAGAAGGCTTGGAAAGCAATTTTCAGTTCAAAACGCTTTTTAAGCGGGCCTGGGATCGCTGGGAAATCTGTATCCGGCCGACGATGACCGGATTTTTTGTGATTCGGTTATGTTACCGTTACCAACAATCGCCCCGGGCTTTAATTGATCTGGCCAAAGATGCGATTAAGTTGCAAGAATCATTGGACGTCCCCAGTGCGGTCCGGTGGTTAACGTACAATCGGAAACGGTACGAAACACAGCCCGGCAAGCTGGCCGAAAAAGAGCGGTCGGTGAAGCATTTGTTGGCCTGGTTGGGGGCCGATGTGAACAATCCACAGGCCAGCGAAACGTTGTATTATCCGGTCCAGTGGAAGTTAGCGGTAGAAGCAGTCAATCTATTTTTGGCAGACGGCCGTTTGACCATTCCCCACAAAGATGGCGAGATGCAGTTACGGCCGTCGCCCCCACAGCAATCCCTCCCTTTGCACGATTCCTATATTTTTTACCACTTTGATCAGCTGTTGGCCGAACCAGGTGTTATCGAACGGTCGCGCCGGGGCGAGGCCCCTGCTGGTGTCAAAGTGCCTGTTTCCCTGCACGACATCCGCAAGTCGAACCTGCTGCGCAACGCCATTGTCAGCCTGATGGAAGGCACGGTCTTGCGCGATCCCGATAAGCCCGACGAAGAAATTGACAGCAATGGGTACTTTCCCTCGCTACGCTGGAGCCATGCCGATGCCCTGTTTGATGAACCCGACGTCAATCTGGCCACCTGGAGCGATGAATTTTGCCTGTTTACCGGGCGGACCGCGCTTATTATGCCCTCTGAAAAATGGCGACATTTTGAGATGGCCGTATCCACCGTGCCCAGCGCCACGCTGAAAGTGCAATATGCGCGATATTGGGAAGCAATCGAGCGCATGTTGGAGTTTGTGCTGGAAGTGCGGGTGCTGGTGCAGCTCATCGAGAGCAATTCCTACCGTTTGCTGGAGCAAATTGCCAACACGATTGAAAATATTCGGGCGGATATGTTTAAGGGGGACATTGTGATTGAAGGGGATCTGAAAGAGCAGATGGCGCAGGCGGCCCATTTGCGGCGGGTGACCGCATTGGCGCAAAGCATCAGCCACGCTCCGTTTTGGAGCCGGGCTGAATATGCGGTGCAAAAGGCAGAGCGGTTATTTGAACTGCTGGACGTGCCGCGCATTTTGATTCACGTCGAGCGCAACATTGAGAGTATCAACAGCGTGGCCGATCATGTCGATGAGCTGTACATTGCTGATTTGTCGGAAAAGAGCAACGACAAAGCGACAATGCTGTCCATCGGCTTGGCGGGCATCTCGTTTATTGTCACCTTGCTGGCGCTGCCCTCATTTTGGTTCGATTTGATGGAAATTCCTGAAAGATGGTGGCCCTTTGAAGGCTTGTATTACATTGTCCTGTATGTTGGCACTGGCCTGGGGCTTGGTTTGGTCTTTGTTTCTTTGCTGTTGGTTTTGATGGCTTTGCGTCGGCAGGGATTGGGCAAGATGATGCGGAATCTCTTTAATCGGAATGTTTAATAAGCATTATTTTGCTCAAGGCCGAATCGTGATAAAACAGCAAGATGAAAGCAAAAGGAAAAATCACGGTTCGACAATGGCAAGAAGAAGATATTCCCCAAATTGTGGCCTGCCATAAGGCTGTTTATGGCGATTTGTATGAGGATGATGAACTGTACGGCCGTCGCGCATACCACCTCCAATTTGCGGCCTTCCCTGAAGGGCAATTTCTGGCAGAAATAGAGGGCCAGGTTGTAGGTTACACCACCGCCATTATTGTGCAGCTAGATGACGATGATGCGCATGGCTACACCTACGAGGAAATTACCGGCCAGGGCAGTTTTACCACCCACACTTACAGTGGTGACACGCTTTATGGCGCAGATATTGCCGTGCATCCTGATTACCGGCGGCGCGGCGTTTCCAAGCGGCTCTACCAAAAGCGGCGACAACTGCTGCGTAAATATAACTTGCGGCGGGTGGTGGCTTACGGCCGTATTCCCGACTACCATCTCGTCAGCGGCAAAATGACGGCCGAAAAGTATGTAGAAAAAGTGGTTGCGGGCGACATGTGGGACTCGGCGCTCAAGGCCCATCTGGATGCCGGGTACACGGTGAAGCGGGTTTTGCTAGACTTTGTGGACGATGAGAAAAGCCTCAACTACGCGACCTGGCTGGAAATGCCCAATCCAGATTACAAGCCAGAACGGCGCAAAATTGCCGCTGCCCCGCTCAAGCGTCCCGTGCGCACCATTCGGGTGTGTGCTGCCCAATATTTAATGCGCCCCATCCGAAGCTGGGACGAATTTGAGCAGCAGGTCACCTTTTTTGCCATGTCGGCCGACACCTACCACTGTCACTTTTTGCTCATGCCAGAGCTGTTCACCGTGCAGCTTTTTAGCCTCATGTCCACGGAGATTGATGCCAAAACGGCCGTACACCAACTGGCCGATTACCATGAGAAATACGAGGCGCTCTTTAAGCGATTGGCAACACAATACGGTATCTACATCATTGGTGGCACCACGCCCACCGAGCGCGATGGCCATTTGTACAATGTGGCCCATCTTTTTAGCCCGACGGGCAATGTGTACACCCAGGACAAGCTGCATATCACGCCTTATGAGCGGGATTATTGGGACATTCAGCCGGGCGAACTGCTTAAGATTTTTGAAACGCCGCTGGGGCGCATTGCCATTCAGGTTTGTTACGACATCGAGTTCCCCGAAGCGGCCCGGCTGCTGACTCTGGCTGGGGCAGAAACAATTTTTGTGCCGTTTAGTACCGATGAGCGCAAAGCGTATTATCGGGTCCGCTTTGGGGCCCAGGCGCGGGCGGTGGAAAATTACATTTATGTGGTGCTGGCGGGTAACGCGGGCAATTTGCCTACTACGCCCTGGTATTTGCTCAACTACAGTCAATCGGCCGTTTTTACCCCCAGCGATTTTGCCTTTCCCCCAGAAGCCACGGCCGGATTGGCCGACCCCAATGTGGAAACGGCCGTTATCGCCGATCTTGACCTGACCACCTTGGCCCAAATGCGGGAGTCTGGCAGCGTACGGCCGTTGCGCGACCGTCGCCTTGATCTTTATGAACTAAAGCCTAAAATCCCCATCAAAACCGTGATTGTGGAATAAGGAGCCTATAGGCGCATGACAACAAAACCAACCGGCGTTAAAGCCGACAGAACTGAACACATTTTGACGATTACCTGGGATGACGGGCGCGTGAGCCGTTATCCATTTGCCGGGCTACGCGCGGCTTGCCCTTGTGCAGAATGTAAAGGAGGGCACGCCAATATGGGTGGTCCTGCTGACCCGGCTCAGGTGCGTGACGCTCCTGACAACGGCATTACCATCAACAATCTGCAGGCTGTCGGTGCCTATGCGCTGCAATTCATGTGGAGCGATGGCCATGAGGCTGGCATCTACACCTGGCAATATTTGCGTCAGGCAGACCCGGCTTTAGCTGGCGATGGTTAATCTCGCTCGCCCCAAAACCGTAAATTTTTGACGCAAAGGGCGCAAAGAATTTGAAGGTGCAAAGGAGTGAAAGTGGGTATTCTTGGTTTATCCTTTGCCTCTTTGCGCCTTTGCGTCAATGTTTTTTCAGCTTAGCCTGGCGAATTTTGTAGGCGTGGTAAACAGTCGGCACGTCGTGGGTCCAGATGGAGAGGAGCAGTGAGGCGGCCAGGGCTTCCAGGTTGGTGAGGATGCCGACAAGGATGGCCAGCCAAAAGAGCCAGCCAGACACACCAAAGCCCATTAGCCCTACCAGCGCGGCAAACAGGGTGATGTTCCACGCTTTGGCGCTCCACATGTGGTAGCTGGCCTCGCGGTGAAACTTCAACAAGTCGAAACTTACCCGAGCGATTTCCAGCCCAGCCACCAGTGCCAAGCCTGGCCAATGTTGCTGCACGACATTGGGATAAACCAGCCAAACGGCCGTAAACGCCGCCAAGTAAAAAATAATATCAGCCGCCCCATCATAACGACGCACAACGGCCGTTGCTACCCCTAGCTTTCGCGCCACCACCCCGTCAAAATAGTCGGTCACAAAAGCGGTGATCAGGCAAATGATGTAGGGGAGTCCGGCACGGCCGTTTGCGGCCCAAAGCAAAATCAGCGGAGCCAAAATTACCCGGATGGTTGTCAGCGCCAGCGGCAGCGCCGTGCGGTAACGACTGGGCGAGTTAGGGATTGAGGTCTTGGGCATCCAGAAATTGTATCAGCTCCTTATTGAGGTGGGCATAACCCGCTTCGTTTAGATGCAGCTCATCGAAGGCATACTCTCGCTTTAATAAGCCTCGCTCATCCACAAGAAGCTCAAAGGTATCAAAGATGTAAACATTGTCGCTGGCTTTGGTTTGGATTTGATCGTTAACGGCCGTTACTGCTTCGGCAATGGCTGGTGACCAAACAATTCGTCGTTCTAAAGGCACGTCACCAACTGGGAAAACGGTGGTCAAAATAACTGACGCGCCGATTTGTCTTGCTTCTGCCAGTACTTGATCAATGTTGGCTAGGCAATTTTGGATAGTCACTTGCTGATTTTGTGGGAAAAGAGGAATCGTTTTGAGGTCGTTGATGCACATTTGCACAATGATGAGATCGGGCTGAAGCGGGGCTACGTGTTGTTGAAAACGGGCCGCCACCTGTACGGATGTTTGTGAACCAATGCCTCGATTATTGAAATGGTAGTTACCTAACTTATTTGGATTTGGCCATTGGGCAGCACGAGAATCGCCGAAGAATACGGCGGTCAATTCACCAACAGCTTTGGGCTCTGCGGTTGGTTCAGACGGATAGAAACTTAGGCCAAGCGGATCGAGTCGAGTTCCGTTTAGTTCCAAATAATATTGGCGTGCTTTGGTAAATAGATAACCATTCAGCGCCAAGGAGAGCAGAAGAAGACCTACGAGGAGGGGGAATACGGCAGTTTTCAGTTGTAAATGTCGTTTCATGGTTAGGTTGCCTTAACGTTT
Source organism: uncultured Anaerolineae bacterium (assembly GCA_905479495.1). GTDB lineage: Bacteria > Chloroflexota > Anaerolineae > Promineifilales > Promineifilaceae > Leptofilum. The sequence goes on along the minus strand of CAJQMR010000016.1, from coordinate 266,776 downwards.
ACGAGGAAATGATCGGGCCAATGATACCCATGAGAAACAATCCGGTCATGACTACAAAAAGGAAAAGAGTCTGAATTCTTACAAACCAGAGGTAGCTTTTTGTTCTTGTCCAGCTAGCCATCGGCCACTTCTCAAATGGCTTCATTCGTTTTTCTATTATCGCTAGAAATCTCTTGTGCCTGAACCATGCAAGATACCCAATGTAACCGGATAACAAAGCCCCAAGGCCAAATATAAACATGAGAACAAAATAATTTGACATCAGTTCACTCATCCAAGCAAATGCTGGTAGGTTTGGCGTTGGCGAATGAGGTGGGTTTGACTGCCACTTACCAAAACTTCAGCGGGGCGGAGACGGCCGTTATAATTACTGCTCATGGCAAATCCATAGGCTCCCACATGGGTAATCGCCAACAAATCACCAGGAGCCAGGGGCGGCAACGCTCTATCTTTTGCCAAAAAATCCCCCGTCTCACAAATCGGCCCCACCACATCATAACTCACCTCTGCGCCTCTGCGCCTTTGCGTGAAATCCACCGGCAAAATCTCATGATACGCGCCATACAGCGACGGCCGTAGTAAATCATTCATCGCTGCATCGACAATGGCAAACTGCTTCTTGCCCTGCGGTTTCGTGTAAACAACCTGGGTAAGCAGCACCCCCGCCTCCGCCACAATTGAGCGTCCTGGCTCCATCACCAGCCCGTAGCCTGCCGTTTGAATGGGCTTGGATACGGCCGTTACCCACGATTCGATAGTAGGAGATTGGAGATGGGCAGCCTGCGGCTGCGAGATTGGAGATTCTTTACCCGGTTCATCAACCGCCAATCTCCAATCGCCAATCTCATACGTTACCCCCAAACCACCCCCCACATCCAAATAATCCAGCCGGATGCCGCCAGAGGCCAGCTCATCTGCCAAACCAACCAGGAAGTTGGCCGAGGCGGCAAATGGTTCAAGCGCTTTGATTTGCGAGCCGATGTGGGCGGCCAGACCTACCGGCTGGAGCCAGGGGTGTTGGGCGGCGGTGTGCAGGAGGGAAACGGCCGTTCCTGGTGAAACGCCAAACTTATGCTGCGCTGCCCCTGTGCTGATGTAGGGATGGGTCTCCACGGGAATGTCCGGGTTGACCCGCACGCCGATGCGGGCAATTTGCTGTCGCTCCGTGGCGATGGCGGCAATCTGTTCCAGCTCCATCGCCGATTCTACATGCAGGGCGCGGATATTGGCCTCTAGCGCGGCTTCAATTTCGTGGCGCAGCTTGCCTACGCCGGAGTAGATGATTTTGTCTGGGGTAAAACCCGCGTGCAGCGCCAAAAACAGCTCGCCGCCGCTGGTCACGTCGGCACCCAGACCAGCTTGGGCCAGCAGACGCAGGATGGACGGGTTGCCGTTGGCCTTAACGGCGTAGCAGACCAGCGCCTGCTCCCCAGCCTGTTTCAGGTATGCCTGGGCATTGTCCAAAAGGGTGGATTGGCTGTAAACGTAGAGCGGCGTGCCTTCAGTGGCGGCTAACTGAGCCAGGGGAACATCTTCGCAAAAGAGCTGATTGTGCTGGTATTGGAAACGGCCGTATCCTGCCAACTTACTCCCGCTCATACAAAATCGCCCCGGTCAGCGAGGGATCAAACTTTTCATTTGGCCACACGGTTTTGCTGTTGTAGCGCGACCAGCGCAGGTCGATGCCCTGTATATTGGCATCTTCCAGGTTGGCATCCCGCAAGTCAGCATAATGGAATTTGGCCTTGCTTAGATCGGCATTTTTTAGCGACACTCGGCGCAGGTTTGCTTTGCCCAAATAGGCTTCACTGAGATTGCAGTTTTCTAGGTTGGCATCCTCTAAATTAGCCCGATACATTTTGGCCTTCGATAAATCCGCATCGGTCAGATCCGCTTTGGCAAAATTGGTCCACTCCAGGGTGGCTTCATTCAGATTAATCTCTTTGAGGGTGGCATTTTGGAAATCAACGCGGGTGAGATTGGCTTTTTTTAGATTAAATTTGGACAGTTCTTTGCCGCTCAAATCTTCTCCAGTCAGGTTCACTTTATCTGAACCAACCGTTTTAACCGTCTCTTGAATCAGTTCTAGCAATGACATGGGTGCCGCTCCTGTTTTTAGGACAATTGGTGGGCTGAACAGGCAAACTATAAGCGGGAAAGTTTGTTTGTCAAGCCGTAGCGAGATTGTTATAATCCCCAGCGCATCGCCAGCTTAGCTCAGTTGGCAGAGCGACGCATTCGTAATGCGTAGGTCAAGGGTTCGACTCCCTTAGCTGGCTTGTAACATAAAAGGCTGTGGCACCAGGATTGCTGCAGCCTTTTTGTTTTAAACTTAAATTTTTGATTGTCATTTTTCCCCAAATATTACATAATGTTTACCGATTAAATGATTAGTTGGCTCGCCTGGTGCGGGGGTAATTGTTGAGCAAGAAGAAGTACGGCCGTTACGAAATTGAATCTGAACTGGGGCGGGGTGGCATGGCGACTGTCTACCTGGCAAACGATCCCCGCTTTGGCCGTAAAGTAGCGCTGAAGGTGATGTCCCAGTCGCTGCGAGACGATCCCACTTTTCGTGGCCGCTTTGAACGCGAGGCCCGGATCATTGCCACGCTGGAACATCCGGCCATCGTTCCGGTGTACGATTATGGCGAAGACCGTGCCCCTTATCTGGTGATGCGCTACATGCCGGGCGGCACGCTGGCCGAACGGATCATTGCCGGGCCGTTGACTTTGGAAACGGCCGTTCCCATCATTCAGCGTTTGGCCGGAGCGCTGGACCATGCCCATCGTCAAGGGGTCATCCACCGCGATCTCAAGCCGGGCAATATCCTGTTTGATCAATACGAAAACGCCTTTCTCACCGACTTTGGCATTGTCAAGCTAATTCAGGGTAGCAACACGGCCCTTACCGCGAGTGGCGTTATTGGCACCCCCGCTTACATGAGTCCAGAACAAATTCATGGGGAAGCGTCGCTAGACGGCCGTTCCGACATTTACACCCTGGGCATCATCCTGTTTGAAATGCTCACTGGCCGCAAACCGTACCGTGCTGATACCCCTGTCAAGCAGATGATGGCCCATGTGCTGAATCCTATTCCCGACATTCGGGAGCTTAAACCTGACCTGCCCTATGGCTTTGAAGCGGTGATTCAGCGGGTGTTGGCCAAAGAGCGCAACGAACGGTTTGGCACGGCAACGGAGCTGACTTCGGCCATTTCTCAGACGTTGTCTGGCCTGGTGCTTGGGCTACAATTTGCAGAAATGACGCCGTCACGCCTGCGCCCAGAGCCAGTCGATCTAAAAGAGGAACCGACGGTGGAAGTTGATGGTCCGTTGCTGGCTGAGGCGCTTGCCGCAACGGCCGTTTCTGAACCAATCGAGCCTGAAGAGGACGTTTATGAAAGTGGCAAACGGCCGTGGCGCTGGCTGGGGGTTGCTTTATTGGGCCTGATTGCGCTGGCGGCCATTGTCTGGGGGCCAGGCCTGCTAACCGAGCCTGAACCGACAGCCACGGTGAGAGCCGTCAACCTGATTGTTCCCACCCAAATCATCCCCGCGCCAACGTCAACCAGCACGGCAGAGCCCACAACAACCACGGCTGCTTCGCCAACCGTAACGCAGACACCGGTTGTTCCTTTGCCCACACCGGTTGTCACCACAATTGGCCAGTCGGCTGGCGGCACACCCATCGAGGCCGTGCGCCTGGGAACGGGGCCAACGGTACTTGTTTTTGTGGGAGGCCTGCATGCTGGTTTTGCGCCAGGCTCAGTGGATTTGGCCAATCAGATTGTGGATCATTTTTCTGAAAATTTGGCCGATATCCCGTCTGAAATCACTATGATTGTGGTGCCAAATGCCAATCCAGACAGCCCGCGCGCGCCGGGACAGTTGGTGGGCCGTCTCAATAGCAACGGCGTGGATCTGAACCGAAATTGGGATTGTCGCTGGACACCTAATCCACCTTGGGGCACAGATTCGCCTGAGGGGCTGGGTGGCGCGGAGCCATTTTCCGAGCCTGAGGTGCGTAACCTGGCGAATTTCATCATGGCGCAGGAAAGTGTCGGCGTGATCTTTTGGCAGGCGCGGGCGGCATTGGGGCTGGTTTCGCCGGGGGAATGTTCAGAGGGAACGGCCGTTTCCCAAACATTGGCCGATATTTATGGCGGGGCGACCGATTACCGCATCGCCGATTTTGAAGATCTTGTAAACCGGGAAGTGCAGGGGGATGCTACCAACTGGCTAGACAAGCAGGGCATTCCGGCTATCTCTGTGCTGCTAACCGACTACACAACCACTGATTTTGAGCAAAATCTGGCAGCTGTCGAGGCAGTGATGCGCTTTTATGCCAATCAGGAGGACGGTGAGTAAACGTGCATCGCAAAACAGTCCAATGGCTTTTGTTTTGCAGTTTGATTTTGGCTGGCTGTGTGTCACTCCCCATGGCCGATGCCACCAATTCAGTGGTGCCTGCTGCTGAACCGACCTCTGTTCCGGTGGCCACTGAGCGTACTGTTTTTACACCCGTTGAGCTGCCTGCAACCCAAACGGCCGTCCCCACGCCATCTGCCCCGGCCATTACCCCCAGCAGGCCAACACCCATCGTTGAGTCTACCGCCACGGCTGTGCCGACGGCGACGTTTGCTGCGTATGGCGTGGCCCAACCCATCGGCACCTCAGCCGGGGGGCGACCTATCGAGAGCTACCGCTTTGGTTTTGGCAGCCAGACTGTTGTGCTGGTGGGCGGGATTCACGGTGGCTATGAGTGGAACACTATCGTGCTGGCTTATGAGATAATCGATTACTTTTTGGAGAATCCGAATAGTGTGCCCGCCAATGTCTCTCTGTACATCATTCCCTCAGCGAATCCAGATGGCCAATTTACGGTGACGGGCATAGACGGCCGTTTCACGCCACAAGACGTCACAACGGCCATCGAGCCAGGCCGATTTAATGCCAACCAGGTAGATCTAAACCGTAACTTTGCCTGCGATTGGCAGCCAGAAGGGTTGTGGGGCAATACCTTGGTGAGTGGCGGAACGGTCCCTTTCTCTGAACCGGAAACGGCCGCTTTGCGGACTTTCTTTTTGCGGGAAAAGCCAGCAGTGGTTGTGTTTTGGCACAGCAAAGCGGATGGCATTTTTGTGGGCAGCTGTGAGGGTCTTTACCAGCCGTCTAAAGATGTGGCCGAAATATACGGCCGTGCCTCTGGCTATCGTGTCTACGAAGAATTTACGGCTTATCCTGTCAGCGGCGACGCCAGCGATTGGCTGGCTACCCAAAATATCCCTTCGTTCACGGTTGAGCTGGCCACCCGCAGCCAGACCGACTATTCAGTTAATTTGGCCGGTGTATTGGCTTTGTTGGATGGATACGGCCGTTAGGCCCGGTGTAGCAGCATGGCCGTCCTGGTGTCATAAGCCGCAACTTTTAGGATAATCCGGCGTATAATAAGTGTCCAATTTTGGCATTTCAACAAAATGGCATTGACTAAATAAACGGTTCTCCCTAAGGTAAATTGAAGCCAGAGAGCGCTAAAAATAATTTTATCGCTCTTTGTGGTCAATTTAAAACCTATCTGGAAAAGCTACCAGCTTGTGCTGAGTGCCGCAGGCGTACAAAGAGGGACGCGATTTTAAACCTCTTTGACCTCTGTGGCTGAGCTTCAGATAGATGTTTATTGGGTTCCGGCGCACCACGGCCGGAAAAGGAGAACAACAATGGCCGATGTGCAAAATATTGTCCGTGGCGTTACCGAATTTGTTCAATCCGAAGCGTTTGAGCAGTTCCAAATTGATGCCAGGGATTTCATCTCTGCCCGCCAAGGTGGAGAATCTGCGGTTACCAAAATATCGCAGATGGCGACTTCACTGGAAGACGCGGCGGAAGTGCTTAACCGCAGCTTCAGCAAACCAGAGGCAAACGCACGGGACGAAGTTACCAACATTATTTCTCCCGTTGTGGTCCCCAAACGCTCCGGCTCTTACTTTTTTGCTCTAACTGTGCCGGCCCTCTTTTTCTTCTTTGGACTGGTTGGGCAGATGTTTAGCGGTGCGTTTGATGCTCTGTTTGGTTCTGGCATTGCCACTGCTTTCTTTGGTCCCCACTATTTTTTGCTGGTCTTGGCCTTTGCTGTGCTCAACGTTGCCCGGGCACGTATTGTGATGGTGCCCGATGGTAGTCACGCCCTCATCACCAAATTTGGCAAGCTGGAAGAAACGGTTGGGCCTGGACGTAAATTTCTCGGTTTCCATCCCCGGCGTAAAGTGAGCTATCTTGTCAATACCACCAAAGAATACCCCTACAATGCGCCGATTCGGGAGGCACCGACTTCTGGCCGCGTCAATGCTTCAGTTGACCTGTTCCTCCAGTTCCGCATTGAAGATCCGGTCGAGTTTATCTTCACCTTGGGTGGCGTGAATGGCTTCTCTGAGAAGTTGCACAACGCCATCAGCGAAGTGACCCGCGCGCTCATTTACGAGCAAAAAGCGGAAGAAATCTATGATTTGATTGGTGAAAGCACGCAAGGCATGTTGGAAACGCTTAACCGACAATTTTTGCCCGCTGTGCGTTTTGTTAATGCCAATATCACCCATGCCGAGCCTTCCAGCCAGGAATACCGTATGGACCTGGCGGCGGCTGAAGTGGTGAAGGTGGCCAAAGAAGCGTATACCTATCAATACGAATTGGAACTGCGCAAAAGCCAGGATGAAGGCGACTTGAACAAGGAGCTGGCCTCCTTGCGCCAGACGCATTCTGAAATTCGGGCCGATATTGCCACGTCGCAGGCGCAAATTAGCACGGCGCACGAGAAAGCGATCAATCAGGCCAACGCCTATGCTCACCAATTGTTGGTGGAGGCTCGCAGTGACGCGCAGGCCAATGCGGCGCTGCTGGAAGCGCAGGCCCTGGACATTCGCACGGTGAATAGCGCTTACTACCCGGAAATTTTGGAATATCGTTACAAGCGTGAGGTGCTAGATAAGATTACGGCCGTTGCTGACAAACTCCCTCAAATTGTCAACATTGGTGAGGCGAAAAATAACAATATTGACTTTATGGCTGTGGCCCGTCAGATGATGGGCATTGAGGACAAATCGCTTTATACGGAAGACGAAATTCGGGCAATCCGTGGGCGTGCTAAAGAAATAATGGGACGCATCAAGGAACGCACCATCAAACTGAATGACATCGTTGAACAAGATGCAGAAATGCTGTCAATGGCCGATATTGATCCCACAATAGCCAAAGGTGCGGAAGCTGTGTTGCCACCCGCCGCAGTGGCCGAAGCTGAAGACAGCGATGAAGGAGAAAGCTAATGGCAATTACAGGTAGTTTTTCACGCATTAAAGAAGTTGTTGGTACCTGGGACAACATCCAGCGCCTGCTCCGTTCTGGGGATGCTGGTTCATTGGTGCCAGTGGTTATTCCTAAAGATCGGCGGCGCATGGGCTGGCTGGTCTGGTTTGCCCTGGCTTTTTATTCGCTCATTACCAATTTGCTGCTGTTTGGCTTTAATGGTGCAGGCATCGGCCTGGCGATTGTCAGTGTGGCCTTTTTCTCGCTTATTGGTGCGTTTACCTGGTGGCGCAGTGCGATTGTGGAAATTGAGCATGGTACAACAGGGGTGCTTTCCCGCTGGGGCAAAATCGAAGAGACGCTCAAGCCTGGCCGCCGGTTGCTCTGGTGGCCTTGGGAAAAGGTGGAATTCATCGTCGATACCTCGACTGAGATTCCTTACACGGCTCCTGTTTTGGCTTGCCCTACGCATGAGAATGTGCCGCTTAAGTCGATAGAGTTCTTCTTAAAATTCCGCATTATTGATCCGGTGTTGTTTGTGCGCCACATCGGGGCCAGCAACTACGACATGGTCCTTAGCAGCGCCGTGCAGGACGCCATTCGCAACCGCAGCCGCCGCGTAGAAACGGCCAACGCTTACGATTTGCGCGGCAGCAACGTCGATGACATGCGCGAGCAGCTCAATCGGCAGATGAGTCGCTATGGCGTCAAGATCACCGGGGCCAACATCCCCGATGTGCAGCTGCCGAACCAATACCAGCAAAATCTGTCTACCCGCGAGCGCGTGGCCAAAGAGCTGGTCGCCTATGAAAAAGAATGGGAACTAATTCGCAAGCGGCGGCAGGATACTTTGTTGCTAGAAATTGAGCGGGCCAAGAAAGAGCGGGACGAGAAGCGCATTGCCGTGCAGGAAGCTATCAACAAGGCGCGAGAAAGTGTGGCCCAAATGTTGCAACAGCGCGAAGCTGAGGCAGAAAAAATTCGGCTGGAAATTGAAGCTGAGGGTCGCGCCGAGCTGAAATCGGCTGAGAACGAAGCACGGGCGCTGCACCGTTTAGGTCAATCGTACAAAGACAACCAGGCGGTGTTGCAATATGAACTGGCCGTGAAGCGGCTAGACGTTGCTGAAGAGCTGCTGCGCAGTGCACCACGCCCGGTGATTGTGAACCAGAGCGGTGGCGGCGAGCAGAATTCAGCGCTGGCTACGCTGCTTATGGCCCAGCTGCTGCCGGATGCGATGCGTCAGGCAGGCAAAGCGGAAAACGGCGGCATTTTACCCCGGCTTGGTGGCAAGAGGACGCTGGGGCGTGGCAATGCTGATGGAGACGACGAAGCATAACGCTGTGATAAAAATCAACCTCCCGGAGGGTTCGCTTAAAGCTTTGCTCCTTTTGGAGCCTCCGGGAGGTTTTGTGGACGATTTAAGTTGATCTCGTGAAAGCAAGAACTAGCGTCGGGCGGCGCGTGCCCAACCAATCCCCAAGACGATAACTAACAAAAGAAGCACCCCAATAATAACCAAATAGACAGGACTGATGCTGTTGTCTGGTGTGGGCACCGAGTTTGGCACTGGCGTGGTGCGGGCTGGCTGTGTAGGACGTGCTGCCGGTCGAGTTGGTTCAGGGTCTGGTGTGCTGACGGCGGCTACGGCCGTTTCTCCGCCATCGTCACTTTCATTTGGCACAACAGTAGCCGTTGGTACAGGGGTGTTGGTGGGAGGAACGGCCGTTTGCCGTACAGGGCGTGTCGTTGGCTCTGGCTCAGTGGCTGGCACAGTTTCCGTGGGGGCTGAAGCGGCCAATTCGACCACTTCGCCTGCATTGCCATCCACGGAAAAGTAAACGCCGGTGTATTTGACTCCTTGCTGCCGACCGACCGGATAACGGCCGTACAGCTCGATCTTGTAAAAGGGAAACCCTTCGGCAATGGTTCTGTCTAGCAAGTCGGTTTGCGTCCAGGCCCCGCCAGTTGAGGTTGATTGGTTAATGTCTAGCGGCACCCAAACGGCCGTCCACGGTCCATCGGCTGAATTTCCGCCGTAAATGGTCACTGTTGCCTGGTCAATCCACTGCGTTACCCAATGGATTTTAAACCGCAAATGATTGAGAGAGGGATCGGCGGCGACCACCTGGTAGAGGTAAGCATCGACGCCTGCCTGGCCGGTGCCACCGCCTTGCCCAGAGCCAAACGCCAGCCGGGCCGACGTGCCCAGCACTTGATCCGGTCCCGGATTGGATTGTTTTTGGCTTAAGGACCAGATGACATTGCTGCCAGCCGCATCGGTCCAGCCAGCCAGGCTGGGTTTATTCCCCTCGCGAAACCACGGATTTTCGACGAGATTATTTTCTGGGAGTGGATCAACAATGGTTTGGGCAAAAACGGCCGTGCCTGACCCTAAAAGCAGCATAAGCGTGGTAAACCACACAAAAAAACGAAATCTAACAAAACGAAGCATAAAATCCTTCCATTACTAACTTATGAACGCAAGACAATCCCTGCAAAGTAGAACGGGATCGCGGGAAGAAAAGTTCCCAACGTTGCCAGTTTACCAAAGGCTGCTTAAAAATTGGATGAAGGTATTGGAAGAAAAAAGAGACGCTGGTTTGCAGCGTCTCCCTATGATGCAAGAATATTTCCCCGGAAACTATATCTCAGATGATTACCTTAACTAAAAGTTTCCGGGGAAATGCAGGCATTTAACCTGCACCGCTGGCACCACCGCCAGCTGCGCCAGCCCCCGCACCGCCGGCTCCAGCTGCGCTCCCCCCTGAAGAGGAAGAAGCACCAGCCATGGCTACAAAAGCGGCCATGTTTTCTTCGCCAGATCGGCTGAGAGCGTGGAAGTATGGCGGCAGATCTGTCCACCCTTCCTTTTGGAAGAATTTGGCCCATTGATGCAGCAAGCCATAGCTGGCTGCATAGGGCAAAAATTGGTTAAAGATGTTGGTGCCGCCAACGGCCGCTTTTTTGCGGGTCACATCTTTCATGTAGTTATAAAAACTTTGCCACTCGTCAGCCATCGTCTTGGCGTCATCCGTCAGGATGGTGAGGGCGTTGCCCGTGGCGATCCAAATGCCGAAGAGGATGAGCAAACTGAAGGCCATCAGGGCAGACCAGGGGCCAAATTGATTAATGAAAACAGCAGGCAGAAGAATCATTCCCAATATCCCCAGAATCAAGAAGATAAAGCTGCTTCCTATGACCCACTGCCGCCGAGTTTGGCGCGCTTTGTCAATGTAACCGGCGGCCTTTATTTCTGCTTCAAGTGGCTCGCTGAATTTTTTCCACTGCTTGCCGTTGACCATGCCGCTGAGTTTGGAGAGCTTTACGGCCGTTTGCCGACCCTTCTTGGTATCAAACAGCAGATCTAGTAGACCTTGTTCATGGGGCCGCAGGTTGCCAGATGTCTTCTGCTGCACGATGGTGAAGTCGCGGCTCTGGTACCATTTTTTATCTTCGGCTTCTTCAATGCTGAGAATGCCCCGATCGGCAAGGTCAAAGAGCGTGGCCAGGGCATTGGGCCAGGCTGGTTTGGCACCATGACTATTAAGCACACCGGCAATGGCTGGGGGTAGGTTGTTGGGGGGCTCGTAGAGAACGGCCGTTCCCTTCATTTTTTCCGGTTGATGGGTACGCCACACCCAAAAGGCTCCAAGAGAACCAGCGACCAGAATCACCAGGCTGATGCCTACCCAAATGGGCGCAAGTGCATTTTGCTCGGCTTGCCGCGTTTGCCAGGCAGGCGGGGCAGAAATCAGGCTGCCTTTGGCAAAAATTAGCCCAAACACCAATGTTTCATTTGGACTGATGTTTTGCCGGGTGAAGGTCACTGCGTTGCCACGTTGCTCCATTTGGGCGCTGCCTGCGGTAATACTCGGGGTTTCCTGCAAGTTGGCTGAATCTGGATAGTGTACCGTTACGGTGCTGTTGTCGATGGTGTATTCAAATTCATCTGGCAGCGGCTGGTAACGCAGCACGTCGGCGCTCTCTGTTTGGCGTACAACGCCCAGCATTCGGTATTCCAGCACAAAGGTGCGTGTCGTGTTGGCTGTGGGTTCCATATGCCAGGTCACGCGGATGTTGTTGCGGGGCTCAATTTCAACTTGTCCGGCATTGGTGCCGTGAGGATAGGTACGGCCGTCTACCGACGCCGTTAAAATCTCAACACCATCTGTTTGCTCTGTGGGAATTTCCCGGAAGACAAATGTAAATGGGTCGCCCACAAAATGGAAGACAACCGTCTCTGTCACCAGCAGCGAGCCATCATTTTGCACCACCACGTCCACATCAAAGCGGTCGGCGCTGTATGATTTCTCCTGCGCCAAAGCACCAGGTACGCCAGTAAGCAGTGCGCTAAAAAGTATTGCGGAAATGATTAACTTACGCCACATAGTTCGCTCCTTATGCAGTCCCAAATATGGGATTAAAAACGAAAAATCTACCAGATTTTACGAAATATGGGGCTGTTTTGTTGCAAAAGATCAATCTAGTTCAATCTCCTCAGGGGGTTCCTCGTTGCCTAAACCACCTTTTAGGCTGGCCAGCATATCCTCAATTGCCTCAATCACTTCATCGTCTAAAAATGAAGAGTCACACTGCTCGCAAACCCAGATGGGCACATCCTCAATCATGACCTCTTCGCCGTCAATTTCTGTTTTGTAGGTGATGGTTTCCTGCACCATCGTTCCTTTACACACGGAACATTTCATAAGTGCTTTTCCTTTTATATGGCATCCTTGTAGCCGCGTTTTTTGCGTGAAATAGCTAGCCTGCAGTTGCGAAATATAATGCTAGAAGGTATCTCAAATTGAGGAGAATTCAACTTTTTAGCAAAGAAGAAGGCTGCGTTTTTTTGTGTAACGGGTGTAATCTTGTTCTGTGTCTAGATCAAACGCAAAGCTAGCCAATGGGACTGCCTGGCAAACCAGACCACGTCGAGCAGCTTCTTGTTGATGATGGTAAAAGCTGTTACGGCCGTACCAAAACTGAAACTCCTGGTCCGTCGGTAAAATCATGCCGTTGGTGCCCTGCTGTTGCTGATCGCTGCACAAAAAGAGGGTGGGCTGGGGAACGGCCGTTTCTGCCAACCGCACCAATTTTTCTAGCTCATCGCTGGCCAAAAAAGGCAAATCCGAGGGCAAAACCAGACAATGAGTAGCTCTGTTGGCTGTGGCCAAGGCAAGGCCAGCGGTGACTGCCCCGTTTAAACCGCTGCCCATCGGCTCAGCCAGGCAGCGGCAGCCAATGCTTGTTGCCATTTCTGCCACGACAGGGTCTTGGGTGATAACGGCCGTTGCCGTAATCAGCGGCACCGTTTGCAACAAACCGAGCGTGCGTTCCAAAAGTCGCAGCGTCAATTCCGCCCGTTCATCCGGCGACAGCACAGCGGCCAGCCGTGATTTGGTCTGGTGCAGCAATTTAACCGGAATAATCGTCCAAAGATTCATTAAGCTTTATGCTATTTCCCCGGAAACTTGGAGTTTCCGGGGAAATAAAAGTTTAGGGTAAAAACTGCGTGGTGAAAGCGGCCGTTACATCCACACCTTCTGGCAGCGACTCGTACATTTGCAGCATGTCGGCCAGTGCCTGCCACTGCGCTTCGGTTTGCCAGCCGAAGCCATCGGGCGAGATGGCATCTGCCAGCTCCGTGTCCAGCATGAAGCGCATGTGGTTGGCGTCCGCATCCTCACCGGCGTATTGCAGTACAATTTGCACCGCCTCATCGGGGTTATTTTGCGCATAGTCAATGCCCCGCAGCACCGCATTCATAAAGCTTTGTAGCAGCGCCGGGTCCGATTCGATCAGCGCTTCCGTGGTGACGTAAGTTAGCCCGAGCGTTGGTACGCCATAATCGGCTGCTTCCCACTGCACAATATCATAGCCCCAGCCGCGAATTAAATTGGGCTCGTTGGATTTGAAGACGGGATAGACGTCCACCAGCCCTTCGGTGAGCGTCCGCGGATCAAAGCCGACGTTGACCAGTTCTACATCATCCTCTGTCAGGCCATTGGCAGCCAGGATGGCAAACAGGTCAGGTGGGGGCGTGCCCTTGAAGCCGATGGTGTGTCCGGCCCAATCAGCGGGACTGCTCATGCCGCTGTCAGCCAGGGCGACAAACGCTTGCTGCCCACGCTGGCCAATCAGCCCGATGGAAACAAGGGGCAAACCGGGGTCCGCGCGACGTTGCAGCAAAACGGCCGCATCCTGTGTGGTCACCTGCACTTCACCCGCCGCCAATAGCTGAAGATGTTCGCCACCGCCAGCGGAATGCTCAATTGTGACGGCCAAGCCTTCATCCGTGAAAAATCCTTTTTCTTGAGCGACATAGGCTCCTACAAAGGGCAAATTGGCTTGCGGTTTAAAGCCTGCCATGAATGTCATTTCGCGTAGCGAATCTTGTTGATTAGTTTGGCAAGCAGAAATCAAAAATATTATCAGCAGCAAGCCAATGGTTCGAATTCGTGTCAAAGTTCATTCTCCTTCTGATAAATAAAGCAAAACGGAACACAGAGCTGCGCAGAGGAGCCACAGAGGTTCGCAGAGAGAAAAGTTATCTGCGTAATCTGTGTAATCTACGGATAAATTATTCCCAAAATAAAAAACGTTTTTCCAGCCAGACGATGGTTTGGTAAACGGCCGTACTCAACCCCGTCAAAATAAACACGGCGGCAAACAGGGCAGGCATGTTCAGATTGGTGTAGGCCAGCCACATAGCGCGCCCCAGGCCGCTGGACGCGCCCATCCACTCCGCTACCACCGCGCCAATGAGCGCCAGCGGCCCGACCACACGTAAGGCGGCAAATAAATACGGCCGTGCGCCCGGCCAGCGCGCCTGCAAAAAAATCTCCTGGGGCGTGGCGTTGAGCGAACGCAGCCAATCTAACAAGGCCACATCGACCGAACGAAAGCCGGTGAGGGCGTTGATCAGCACCGGGAAAAAGGTGAGCAGCGCTGTGACAATTACTTTGGGCGCGGGGCCAAAGCCCAGCCAGATGGTCAAAATGGGAGCAATGGCGATGATTGGCGTGGATTTAATCAAAATGGCCAGGGACATGACGCCCTGCTCCAACTGCTGCCAAAAGGTGATGATGACGGCCAAAGCTAAGCCAACGGCCGTTCCCAAAACCAAGCCTGCCACCGCTTCTAGCAGCGTTACCCCGCCCGCCAGCAGCAAATCGGCCAAATGGGAGAACAAGTAGCGGAAAACGGCCGTGGGTGCCGGAAACAAATAAGCGGGGGTGTGGGTGAGCCGAACGGCCGTTTCCCACAGCAGTAGCACACTCAAAAGCAAGCCTACACCCGACCAGCGTTCCCAACTGCGGCTGCGTGTCTTCGGTGGGGCCAGAACGGTTTCATTCGCAAGTTTGTTAATCGCCATGAACGCGCTCCCGGCGCAGCAGCGCCCGCGCTTGCCGCAATAGTTCCTGGAATGCCATGCTTGTGTCATCGCGGGGACGGGGCAGCGGCACGGCGATTTCCCCGGCAATCGTGCCCGGACGCGGCGTCAGCACCACGACTCGGTCAGACAGGCGAATCGCTTCGTGTAAATTGTGGGTGATCCACAACACCGTCGGCTGAAATTGCTGCCAAAGCGTGAGCAGTTCTCCGGCCAGCAGCTCCCGCGTCAGCTCATCGAGGGCGGCAAACGGCTCATCCATCAGCCAAACGGCCGTCCCTGTGGCCAATGTTCGCGCCAAGGCCGCCCGCTGCTGCATCCCGCCAGACAAAGTGAGTGGATAAGCAGCGGCAAAGTCAGCTAAGCCCACCATGTTGAGCAGTTCGTTGGCTTGAGGAACGGCTCTTTTCTGCGGATTGATTTTCTGGGCCAACTGTACATTTTCCAGGACCGTGCGCCAGGGCAGCAGCGCCGCCTGCTGGGCCATCCAGCCAATTTGCTTGGCGGCCCGGGCTGCTTCCGACGGCTGTCCATCGAGCCAGATATTGCCTTGCGTGGGCGTTTGCAGCCCGGCAATCAGTCGCATCAGCGTCGATTTGCCGCAGCCGCTGACGCCCACCAGACTGACAAATTCGCCTGGCTGGATGTGCAGGTTGATGTTTTGCAGGGCGTGGGTGGCGGCGTAGCTGTGGCTCAATTGGCGCACCTGAATGTCGAGCGACTGTTTCATGCGCGACCCAAGCCTTGCTGCCCGCTGATGCGCTGCGGTGTGATTTGTACCGCGTGCCAGCCATCGATCTGGCACAGTTCTGGCTGCTGGTCTGCGCCCTGGCCCAGATAGCGTACCGCTAGCCGCTGGCGTAGGCTTGCCAATCCACCGGGAACTTCTGACGCGGCGACAACTTTGGCTGCGCCCACCACAAAGGCGCGGCGCAGCGGTGGCCACGGCTCGTCAATCGTCAGCGAGACGTGCCCGGTTTCTGCCACAACTTGCTTCCACTGTGCCCCTGGCGAAGCGGCCAGCCAAAAGGAACGGCCGTCCCATTCATACCACAGCGGCAGAACATGCGGCGTGCCGTCGGCGCGCACGCAGGCCAATCGGGCGCTCCACGGCCCCTGCAAAAATTGCTCAATTTCGGCTTGGCTCAAGGCGCGGTTAGGGCCAAGCGGTTCGCCCACGGCCCAGCCGTACGGTTGGTACACGGCCGCTCCCAGCCGAAAGGAGATGCGCGCTGCCGCCTGCTGCACCTGTTGTTTCAAATGGGCAATCGTTTCTGGTGAACTGCGGAAGATAGGAGCGCTCACCTGTAAGGCGGCTACCGGCTGCACGCCGTCGGCGCAAATGGGGCAGGCGATGTCGAGCGTTTCGGCCGTTTCTTGGGTGGCGGCTCCTTCCTGGCGAATCTGGTTGAAAACGGCCGTTTGCTGCGCCACACTATCCGGCAAACTCGCCAACAACAATCGTCCACCCGGGCTGGCTTCTGCCGCTTCCCGCTGCCCCAGACGATACACAGCTCGGACCCGCTGCGCCCCTTCGTGCTGGGCCAGTAAAACCGTTTCATTTCGATTGAGCCAGAGGAGAACGGCCGTTTCCGGCAAATCAATCTGGGTCATTTCGGTGGTGAAGGCGGTGATGAGCGGCTCCAGCCCCAGCGATTGCTGCGGCAGCAGCGCCCACAGTGCCGGGCCAAGCTGGTACTTGCCCCGGCTGTCGTTTTGCTCGATGTAGCTGCGTGCCTTGAGCGTGTTCAGCAGGGCAAACAGCCCGCTGCGCGACACGTCATCCAGCCGCGCCAGCAGCTCCGTGGCGCTGAGGCCGTCAGGGGCACCGCTCAAGGCTTCCAAAATGTTCAACGTCCGCTCTGCTGCCGGAACCTGTTTTGAGTAGTCCATAATCAAAAGGAGATTGGAGACTGGAGATTAGAGATTTCCTAATCTCCAGTCTCCAATCTCCATAATTTAGTCCAGTATAAAAAATAGACGTTTATTATACCGGACAACCACCATTTGTCATCGCCCAAAATAGGCAAAGGCCATGCCAAACAAGCCCCACTTCACCTGTCATTCTGAGTGAAACGAAGAATCCCTCTGGACATCGACTATCGAAACCATCGCCGCAGCGCAAACCTTGCGCTGTTCCTTGACCGTAGGGATGCTTCACTGCGTTCAGCATGACAAGTAAGAGGTTTGGGGAAATCTGGCTTGCGGAAAGAATGGCTGACCGTTTAGAATAGCCAGCAAATTGTTTGAATTTGCCAATTGCCCAACCGCTCAACATGGAGCAAGCCTGTGCCAGAAAACGACAACCACCAGTTAACCCAACTGCACCAACAAATCCGCGAGCATTTCAATTTAGAAGAAGTACGCACCCTTTGCCTTCATTTGGGGGTTGACTACGATGATTTGGGCGGCGAAGGCAAAAGCGACAAAATCCGTGAACTGATTTTGCGGCTGGAACGCAAGGGACGATTGGCTGATTTGCTCGCCGAGGTGAAAGCGGCACAGCCACAGCTTAGTAGCATTCAAAATCTGCTGCCGCCGCCCTACATTCCCTACCGCCGCAACGAATTGTTTACCGGCCGTGAAGAATGGCTGACTCAACTGCACGACGCCCTGAACCGGGATGAACCGGTGGCCGTAACCCAAGCTGTCGCTGGATTGGGCGGCGTGGGCAAAACGCAGCTGGCCCTGGCCTACTGCTACCGCCACCTGGACGAGTACGACCTGATCCAGTGGCTGCGCGCCGACGACGTAACTACGCTGAGCACGGCGCTGGCCGAACTGGCCACCCGGCTGGGGCTGGCCCGCCGCAGCGTCACTGACCAGCCCGCGCTGCACCAGCTGGCGCTCAACTGGCTGCACACCACAGACAAACATTGGCTGCTGGTATATGACAATGCGGACGCGATTCAACCGAAGGAGCTGCGGCCGTTTCTGCCCAAACTCGGCCACGGTGCCTGCCTGATTACCTCGCGCAACCCTAGCTGGGGCACGCTGGCGCAAACGTTAAACTTGACCCACTTTAGCGACGGTGAGGCAGTGGCCTTTTTGCTGGGGCAGCCTGCCATGACAAGCGAGGCAATCGCAGCACACCCGCAGGGTGAAGATGCCTTGAAGCTGGCCCACCTGCTGGGCCATTTGCCGCTGGCGCTGGAACACGCCCGCGCCTACGTGGAGGAAACCGGCTGCAGCCTGGCCGACTACGCTGACTATTTTGAAAATGAGCGGGAAGAACTGTGGGGCGGTGATTTACCTGCACCCGCCAACTACGACGAAAAGACGATTACCACCACCTGGGAACTGGCCTTTGCCCAGGTGCGCCAAACCCCCGGCGCGGCGGCGCTGCTCAACCTGTGCTGCTTTTTGGCCCCTGATGAGATACCGCTAAATTTGATAATGGCGGCGGTAGGGGCGGTTCGCGAACCGCCCCTACCTGAGGAACTGGTAGCGCTGGCGAACAGCAACATGAAACTGGACAAAGCGATTGCCGCCTTGCGCCGCTACTCCCTGCTGACGCGGGACGGCGACACCATTGCCCTGCACCGCCTGGTGCAAACCGTGGCCCGCGACCAAATGCCAGAGGAAACGTTGGAAGTCTGGCTCAAGGCTGCTATTTATTTGATCGAAACTGTTTTTCCGGCTGAGCACAATATGCTCCATGTTTGGGAAGAGGGGCAAGTATTATTGCCCCACATCATTCAAGTGATTGAGCAGGCGAAAAATTATGAATTGTTGCCTGAAACAACTGCATATTTGTGCAGTTGGGCAGGTTTTTATCTGAATTTTCTTGGAAGTTATGGGGCAGCCCGACCATTTTATGAAAGCGCGGTTGAGCTGAATCGAACCCACCTTGGAGAAGATCATACCGAAACTGCGATTAGTCTCAACAATCTAGGGCTGCTACTGAAAACGCTGGGGGAATACGAGGCGGCACGGCCGTATTACGAACGTGCTTTGGAAATTAGAGAAAAAACGTTAGGAGAAAACCACCCAGACACGGCAACGACGCTTAACGATCTTGCGAATTTGTTAAAGGCTATTGGAAAATATGATGAGGCAAAACCCTATTTTGAGCGGGCTTTAGAGGTTTATGAAGCTGCGCTGGGGCCAAACCATCCTTGGGTGGCCGTTGCGTTAAGCAATCTAGCTACGCTGCTGCAAGCGGAGGGAGCGTACGAGGCGGCACGGCCGTACCTGGAACGCGCCCTGGAAATTGGTGAGAAAACGCTGGGGCCAGACCATCCCAAGGTTGCTCTTCGGCTCAATAATCTGGGGCAGCTGCTGCAAGCGGAGGGGGCGTACGAGGCGGCACGGCCGTACCTGGAACGCGCCATTGAAATTGGTGAAAAAACGCTGGGCAAAGATCATCCAGAAGTTGCAGTTTGGTACAACAATCTGGCTTCGCTGCTGCAAGATGTGGGGGCGTACGAGGCGGCCCGGCCGTACCTGGAACGCGCCCTGGAAATCTTTGAGAAAAACCTCGGTGAAAACCACCCCAATGTGGCTACGCTGAACAACAATCTGGGGCAACTGCTGCAAGATGTGGGGGCGTACGAGGCGGCCCGGCCGTACCTGGAACGCGCCCTGGCCATCGATGAAAAAGCGCTGGGGCCAGACCATCCCGATGTGGCTATCGACCTCAACAATCTGGGAATGTTGATGCAAACAACGGGCGATCTTGAAAGTGCAAAAAGATATTTGGAGCGGGCCTTGCAAATTAAGGAAAAGTCGCTGCCCCCTAATCACCCCAGCACCATCATTGGCCGCGATAATTTGGCGGCTTTGCTGGCTGAAATAGAAGGCAAGTCGTAGCCGCGCTTTCTTAACGCGTGTTGGCCCAGGTGCGACGCACTCGCCAAGTGCGTCGCACCTTGTCGTCGTCACCGGTCCAAAAACTGCACGCGGCTGGGCCAGGGGGCGCGCGTTTTTTCCTTTTCTTCGGCTGGCCAACCGAGGGTGAGCAAGCCCTGCGGCTCCCAATCGGGTGGTAGGCCAAGCGTTTGCGTCACCAGCTGGGGCACAAACAGCGGGGCGCAGAGCCAGCAGGCCCCCAGCCCGGCGGCGTGGGCCGCCAGCCACAACGTTTGCGCCGCCATCGCCACGCTTTGCACCGCCATCGTGCGCTCCGCCTGGCTGCGGCGGGCGTCGGGGTAGCTGTCCATATCCACCAGGCTCAAGCACACCACAACCAGCACCGCCGCCCCGGTGATGCGGGCAAAAGAGCGGGCCACGTCACGCTCAATGGCCTCAGGGGGATCGCCGTCGGCGCTGCGGTCGGCGCGCAGGCGTTGGCCCATGGCCCGGGCCAGGTTTTCTTTGCTGGCCGGGGCTTCCAGCACGGCAAAGCGCCACGGCTGCCGGTTGTGGGCGGAGGGTGCCCAGGTAGCCGTTTCCAGCAGTTGGTTCAGTAATTCTGGCGGTACGGGCTGGTCTGTATAACGGCGAATGGCGCGACGGCCGTGTGCCAGTTCAATAAAGTCGGTTAAGCGTTCATGTGTCATGGGGGGAGTATAGCCAATTTTTTTGGAGCAACATTGGCGGCATTGTAGAATGGTGAGCGAGGAAGTCTGCAGATTTAGATTTTTTTGACGCAAAGAACGCAAAGGAAGAAAAGGTGCAAAGAACTTTCTTTTTATCTCTTTGCCTCTTTGCGCCTTTGCGTCAAATTTTCCGGCAATTTGAAACGGTTATCAGAGGAGCTGGGTATGAGCGAGGAAGCGTATATTTTTGAGGCAATTCGTACGCCACGGGGGCGGGGCAAGCAGAACGGCGCTTTGCACGAGGTCCCTCCGGTTGAACTTTTGGCCACGCTGATGCGTGAGATGCAGCAGCGGCACGACCTGGACACCTCCCAGGTGAATGACGTGGTGCTGGGCTGTGTGACGCCAATTGGGGATCAGGGGGCGGACATTGCGAGAACTGCCGTACTCTATGCCGATTGGGATGTGGATGTCCCCGGCGTGCAGCTCAACCGCTTCTGCGCCTCCGGTCTGGAAGCCGTCAACATGGCAGCGATGAAGGTGCGCTCCGGTTGGGAAGAGCTGGTTGTGGCCGGGGGCGTCGAGTCAATGTCCCGCTTGCCGATGGGTTCTGACGGCGGGGCGATGATGATGGACCCCAAAGTGAGCAGCAAGATAAACTTTGTGCCGCAAGGCATCGGGGCCGATCTCATTGCCACAATGGAAGGCTTTAAGCGGGAAGATGTGGACGCCTTTGCCCTACGTTCTCAACAGCGGGCCACCTATGCTTGGGAAAATGGCTACTTCAACAAATCCGTCGTGCCGGTAAAAGACCAAAATTGCCTGCCTATCCTGGAAAAAGATGAACATATTCGCTCCGATTCAACGCTTGCCGGGCTGGGCAAACTCAATCCCGCCTTTGCCGCTATTGGCGAGATGGGCTTTGACGCGCTGGCCCAGCAGGTGTACACCGAGGTTGAGACGATCAATCATGTGCACACGGCGGGCAATTCGTCTGGCATTGTGGATGGGGCGGCGCTGGTGCTGATTGGCTCCAAAGAGAAAGGGGAAGCACTGGGGCTAAAGCCGCGCGCCCGCATTCGTTCGGCGGCATTGGTGGGGACCGAGCCCACGATTATGCTCATCGGGCCTGGGCCAGCTTCCAAGAAGGCGCTCAAGCTGGCAGGCATGGACGTGAAGGACATTGACCTGTTTGAGGTGAATGAGGCGTTTGCTGCCGTGGTGCTGCGTTTTATGCGTGACATGGGTATTGAAGGCGGGGAAAACGTCAATGTGAACGGCGGGGCGATTGCTATGGGGCATCCGCTGGGGGCAACCGGGGCAATGCTGCTAGGAACGGTGCTAGATGAATTGGAGCGCACCGATTTGGCCACGGCGCTGATTACGCTGTGCGTGGGTGGCGGCATGGGCATTGCCACCGTCATCGAGCGAGTTTAGCAGTTTTTAACGCAAAGAACGCAAAGGAGCAGAGGGCGCAAAGATAAAAACATTTATTTCTTTGCCTCTTTGCGCCTTTGCGTCAAAGCTTTTGAAAAGTTGAGGGTGTGGAGATGGCAATTCATTACGCAAAAGATGAGCAGCATATTGTGACGTTGACGCTGGACCAGCCGGGGCGGTCGGCTAACGTGATCAACGCTGAATTTGGCGTGGCCTTGGCGGCGGCGTTGGAACGATTGCAGGCGGAAGCAGACCTGGCGGGCGTGATTGTGACCTCGGCAAAAAAAACGTTTATGGCAGGCGGTGATCTGGAATGGTTGTACGCCGTTACAGATGCCGCCGAGGTTTTTCAAAGTTCCGAAATGCTCAAGGCAGGGTTTCGCCAGTTAGAGACGCTGGGTGTGCCCGTGGTGGCAGCGATTAACGGGACAGCGTTGGGCGGCGGGCTGGAATTGGCCCTCGCTTGCCATCATCGCATTGTGCTGAATGATGCGCGCGTCAAGTTGGGCTTCCCCGAGGTGACGCTGGGGCTGCTGCCGGGTGGCGGCGGGGTGACCCGCCTGCCGCGCCTGATTGGCTTGCAATCTGCCTTCCCCCTGCTGACGGAAGGCACCCAATTAGGGCCAATGGCCGCCCAAAAAGCGGGTCTGGTGGATGCCCTGGCCGAAAACACACCTGACATGCTGGCGCAGGCCCGCGCCTGGATTGTGGCTAATCCAGAGGCAGCCCAACCGTGGGACAAGCCTGGCTTCCGCATTCCTGGCGGCGATCCGCGCAACCCGCGCGTGGCGCAGATGCTGGCGGTTGCGCCCGCGATGTTGAAGAAGCGCACCTATGGCAATTATCCCGCGCCGGAAGCAATTTTGAGCGCGATGGTGGAAGGCACCGTTGTGGATTTTTCTACAGCCAGCCGCATTGAATCGCGCTATTTTGCTCAATTAGCGACTGGTCAGGTCGCCAAAAACATGATCAATGCTTTCTGGTTCCAACTCAACCAGATTAATGCCGGAGCCAGCCGCCCACAAACTGTGCCGCCGCAGGTGACGCCAAAGGTGGGCGTGTTGGGCGCGGGCATGATGGGGCATGGCATTGGGTATGTCACGGCCGTTTCTGGCAAAGAAGTTATCCTCAAAGATGTCACCCTGGCGCAAGCCGAAGTGGGCAAAGCCAAAATTGCTGCTCTGCTGGACAAGCGCGTGGCCAAAGGCAAACTCAGCAAAACGCAGCGCGATGAAGCGCTGGCCCGTGTTCAGCCCACGGCCAAGGCCGCCGATCTGGCAGACTGTGATTTGATCATTGAAGCGGTTTTTGAAGATCGGGAGTTGAAGGCGAAGGTGACTCAGGAAACGGAAGAGGTTTTGGGGGAAACGGCCGTTTTTGCCAGCAACACCTCTACTTTGCCTATCACCGGACTGGCACAAGCAGCAAAACGGCCGCACAACTTTGTTGGCCTGCACTTTTTCTCGCCGGTAGAAAAGATGAAGCTGGTAGAAATTATCATTGGGGCTGAAACCAGCGACGCAACCCTGGCCAAAGTATTTGATTTTGTGTTGAAGATTGGCAAGACGCCAATTGTGGTGAATGACAGCCGGGGTTTTTATACCTCGCGGGTGTTTGGCACTTATTTGCGCGAAGGCTTGGCCATGTTGGCTGAAGGGCAGCATCCGCGGGCCATCGAATCTGCCGGGTTGCAGGCGGGCATGCCGGTGGGGCCGCTGGCTTTGGCTGACGAGGTGAGCCTGGGGCTAATGCTGCATATTCGGGAGCAGACGCGCAAGGATTTAGAAGCGGAGGGCAAAACTGTGCCCGGCCATCCGTCTGATGCGGTACTGGATGTGATGACGGGGGAATACGGCCGTTACGGCAAAGCACGGGGCGCTGGATTCTACGACTATCCTGACGATGGTAAAAAACATCTTTGGCCGGAACTGCAAACGATTTTCCCGGCGCAGGGTGAACCATTGTGCCAGACGGAAATGATGGAGCGGCTGATGTTTGTTCAGGCATTGGAAACGGTGCGCTGCCTGGCAGAAAATGTGGTCACGAGTGTGGCCGATGCCAATATTGGCTCGATTTTTGGGTGGGGGTTTGCTCCGTTCAAGGGGGGCACACTGCAATACATCAATGATTATGGCGTGGCAGCTTTTGTGCAACGCAGTCAGGAATTGGTTGAAAAGTACGGCGAGCGGTTTACCCCACCGCCCCATCTGCTGGCGATGCGCGACGCTGGCAAGACGTTTTAGCTACTTTTGCCAGGAATGGTAATCTGGTTGATAATGCAGGGTGGATTACGGTTGTGTCGAGCGTAGACGCATTGTGGATTCCCGCCTTCGCGGGAATGACAACCACCGTGGCCAAATAAATTTAGGAAGAGAGAAAAGCAATGGCAGATAAATCACTTGATAAAGGATCAAGTGGCGAAGATATTCGCTACGATCACAAATGGGGATTTACCGATACCTACTTTAAGGTAAATCCGGACCATACCGTGACCGTGACGGGCAGCCGCTATGCGCTGTCTGGCACCGTGATGCATGAATTTTTACCGTTTGTCGAGGAAATGCTCGACATTAAGATTGATTTTGACAATCTCAAACCAGAGGTCAAAAACAAGCCCGTCGCCCCACCCAGGCTCAATGAAGGCTTTCACCAGGCCATCAAAGCCCAGTTATCTGCCGAGAAGTTCACCACGGATGATCGGCAGCGCTTGATTCACAGCCACGGCCAAACCACGGCTGATGAAGTGTACAAAGTCCTTTACGGGGCATTGGACCGTGTGGTGGATATGGTGCTTTTCCCTGAAAGCCAGGAAGATGTGGAAACGATTATTGAACTGGCCAAGCAGCATGATGTGTGTCTGGTTCCCTACGGTGGTGGCACCAGCGTGAGCTGTGCCTTGCAATTACCGCAAAATGAAACTCGTTCCATCGTTTCCGTGGATATGCGCCGCATGGATAAAATTTTGTGGATTGACCATGAAAATTTCCGAGCGGGTGTGCAGGCGGGCATTTCTGGTAAGGATTTGGAAGAGCGGCTGGAGCGCGTAGGCTACACCAGTGGCCATGAGCCGGACAGTCTGGAGCTTTCTACACTGGGTGGCTGGATTGCTACCAACGCCAGCGGCATGAAGAAAAATCGCTACGGCAACATCGAAGACATTGTGGAATCGGTGACGATGGTGACGCCAAATGGCGTCATTGAGCAAGGGGCTGCAATGCCGCGCCAGTCGCTGGGGATCGATCCGCAGCAGGTGGCGTTTGGCAGCGAAGGTAACCTGGGCATTATTACCAGCGCGGTGATCAAAATTCATAAGCTGCCGGAGGCCAAGAAATATGGTTCGCTGGTGTTCCCCAATTTTAAAGCTGGCACGGAGTTCCTTTATGAGTTGTCTCAAACTGGGACACTGCCCGCCAGCATTCGCCTGTTGGATAACATTCAATTTCGTTTTGGCTCGGCGCTGAAGGGTGAACCCACGCGCATGGAAGCGATCATGGGCGAAATCCAGAAATTTTTCCTACTCAAGGTGAAGAAGTTTGATCCCAATGAGCTGGTTGCCGCCACGATTGTGATGGAAGGGACACAGGAACAGGTGGATTATCAAGCCAAGCTGATCAACCGGTTGGCCAAGCGGTATGGTGGCATTGCTGGTGGCGAAACCAACGGCCAGCGAGGCTACATGCTGACTTACGCTATCGCCTATATTCGCGATTTTCTGACGGATTTCCACATCATTGGCGAGACGTACGAAACGACGGTGCCCTGGAATAAGGTGCAGGCGGTGATTGATTCTGTGGCTGAGCAGGTGTTTAAGAAGCATGAGGAATATGGTTTGCCGGGACGGCCGTATATCTCACCGCGTATTACCCAACTGTACCACACTGGGGTGTGCATCTACTTTACGCATGGTTTTTCCACCATGGGTGTAGATAATCCCGACGAGATTTTTAGCGAGATTGAGCATTCGCTGCGCGAGACAATTATGGCGGCGGGTGGTTCTATCTCCCACCATCATGGCGTGGGCAAAATCCGTAAAGATTTTATGAAGCACACCATTTCCCCAACCGCGACTGAGTTGATTAAAGAGATTAAAAAAGCCAACGATCCCCAAAATATCTTTGGTATCCGTAATAACGTGTTTGCGGATATCGCAGAGTCGGAACCGGTGGCTGAGCCAAATTTGTAGTGGAATATCAAAGGAGTATCAATGAATAATAAGACGCTACGCAGCGTTTTAATCGGGGCTTTGAGCATCCTGATTTTACTGTTAATTGTGGCCATCGTTTTGGTCATTCGAGATAATGCCGAAACGGCCGATTCGGTTGAACCCACCACGGAGGCAGTGGCTGATTTACCCACCGTGGCAACGGATACACCGGGTCCCGCCTCACCAACCGTTTTGCCTCCGGCTGTGGTTGAAATTTTACCAACAAATACACCGCTACCTTCACCTACACCCACAGAGACGGCCGTTCCTACAGAAACACCGCTGCCCACCAATACGGCAACGGCCGTTCCCCCCACCAATATTCCAGCACCAACGGCCGTACCGGCTACGAGTACACCCGTGCCACCAACCAATACACCTGTTCCTTCTGGCCCACAGCCGACCAATGCCAATGGGATTGTGGGGCAAAGCTTTGTCCTGCAAGATTGGCGCACTTCACTGACGCCTGGTGGACAAATTTGGTATGAGTGGAAAGTTGGGAATACTTCGGGCGGAGGTGTTGCTTACTCCACGATTGGCGTCATGCCCCGCCGCAACGGGCAGGATATTGTGGCCTGGTATCAAAATAACTGGGGTGGCAACAATGACGTAATGCCGCCAGAAGG
The DNA here is from genome assembly GCA_905479495.1 of uncultured Anaerolineae bacterium. Classification (GTDB taxonomy): domain Bacteria; phylum Chloroflexota; class Anaerolineae; order Promineifilales; family Promineifilaceae; genus Leptofilum. The sequence continues at coordinate 240,337 of CAJQMR010000016.1, read as the reverse complement.
ACTCAGTTGGCCCTCCTGGATGTCTATCCCCGAAGCGGGTGATTACACATTGCGTTTGGTTGTCTGCTTTGACGGTTTTCAGAATTGTCTAAGCGGGGGTGGCACTTTTTATACGCTGTCCCAGGAAATTCCGGTGAGCATTCGCTAGATTTTAGAAAGGATGTAGTTGGCTCCGATTTTGGCTGAATTGCCGAAATGATAAATGTTTTTTTGCCGGGCGCGAATGATTCGTGCCCGGTATTTTTCTTTTTGGCTGAGGAAATCCTCGACAATCTTGCCTGCCTCTGCAATTTGCCCAACGGGTAAAATTTGTCCTATCTCCTGCCTGATAGCTGATTCCAGTGGTTCGAAGCCAATCATTTTATAATCGGGGTTGTGAACTTTGGGTGGTAAATCAACAAACAGTACCGGTTTTTCGGTGCCAAAGGCGAATTCCATTGCCACCCCGGACCAATCGCAAATCATCATGTCTGCCCGGTGGAAATATTTTTCGGAGGCGGTTTGAATGTCGAGAACAAAGTCTGCTTCATTGGCATATTTTTTTTGAAACGGCCGTAACAGTTCTGGCCTTTTGTAAATGGTCATGGGATGCGGCCGTAAAACCACTTTGTTGCCATGCCTTAGCAGAACTTCCACAAGCGGCAAACCACAGGCTTCGATGATGTTATCCTTTTGCCAGCTGGGAGCAATTAGGATAAGCGGTTTCGCTAGCTCCTCTGAGCTATCAGTTTTTACCTTTTCTTGATGCTGCTTGTAAATTTTTTCCAGGCGATAGTACCCTGCCTCAACCAAGGTTTTAGGCTTTAAATGATAAAGCGATTCCATTTTTTGGATTTCTTGTTTGTGATAGGGACCATTGCAAAAAATTGTATCAAAATGGTCCAGAGCGCCTAAACGCAGCCCCATATGTGAACTGCAAAGCGAATGGAAGACAAAGATATGCTCTGCCTCAAAAATGGAACGGCGAATGTGAAATAAATTAAGGTCTGGCATGGTGTACACGATGACCTTGGCGTCCAAAAATGGGGCTACAAATGGATACAGGTAGTTGATGTAAAATGTATGAAAGTTCGCGTTTTTCTGGGTAAAAATTGGATCGTCAAAATCGGATGTGATGTAACAGACAATTGCGGCTTGTGTCAATAATTCATCTAGGAGACCTTCAAAAAAGGCAATGTACTGCGCCTGGGCGGCATAGAAGATGATCCTTCTCTCATGCTTGGCGGTGGCAAAGAATAAACGAAAAATGTTCGTTAATTCGCGGAAGAAGAGCATGATTTGCTGACGAAACGATAATTGTGGTCTCATTGATTTTATGGTCCGTTCAAAATTTCGACAGTGCCTTTTGTACCATCAACGCGCAGGCGTTGACCCGTTTGAATGGTGGCCACGGCATTGCCGATGCCCACAACGGCAGGCAGGCCATATTCACGGCAAACAATGGCCGTGTGGCTCATGATGCCACCCGCATCTGAGACGGTGGCAGCTATCTTGGAGAACACAGGTGACCAGGACGGTGAGGTAGAGGGACAGACTAGAATTTCACCTTCTCGTACTGTCGTTAACTGGGAGAGATCATTTATAACTCTGGCTGGACCTTCTACTATACCCGGTGAGCCAGAAATGCCTGTAAGTAGATTTGGGCTACTTTCTTTATGGAGCCATTCATTTACTTTTTCTGTGGTGATACCCCAAAGCATCACGGTGAAGGGTTCTGTGACGGCTTCTGGTGGCTTGCCCAAAGCAGGTGGGGCTTCCCAGGTTTTGAGCAGTTCATAGATTTTGCGCCGTTTGGCAATGATCGGCCCCCAATACCCCCAGCCTCGTGATGTACTGCCCACTGACCAGCCTGCAACCAGATCGTACAGGGCTTCCATGACTTCATGCCGTTGCAGAAAAAACATATCTTCGGCATCCTGGAAGTAATTCATGGTTACAAAAACTTTGGCCAACTGCCGTGACTTTTGCCAAAAAGTAGACCACATCCAGTGATCGATATACAGCATGTGTTCTTCGATGTAGACGAACACCCGGCGCGCCAGGTCCACCATGGCATCGAAGCCTGGCTGATCTTCTTCAGCAAGGAGGGCGCGGTATTCGGCCGTAATCCTATTTCGCTCGGCTTTTATTTTTTCCGTGGGTCTATCGATATCTTCCCCTTGCTGTAGACGAATAATGTAATCCTTGACATAGGCCAAGGGGATTTGTGGGTCTTCCAACCACGTTTTGTAATTGTGATAGCCACCCGGATGGCCAGGATCTGTGGCGACTCTAAACCAAGGATCAGATGTTTGCTGCCAATCTTTTAGCCATTGTTTTCCGGCTGAAGTTACTTCTAAATTTGCAAATATGTCTGTTGGATTCGCTTCTGCAATGAAAAGTTGACCAAGATTTAGTTGAATTGCTTTTTTGGCTAGTCGTTTGAGTTCGTCGTCGGGGCGATAAATGTCGATGTCCATGCCACCGACCATTAAAGAGATGGTTTGATCGTTTATTTGGGGAAATGCCTCACGACAAAAGCCAAAGAAGGTAAGGTAGGCGGCATAGCCGATGTTGAGCAGTTCAAAATGCCATTGGAATGTTTCATACATGATCAAGATCATGCGACTAAACTGTTCAATCAATTTGTGGCCTGAGGATGATCCCACATGGTTGAAGACGAGCGATTCATCTTCCAGGTCAGGCAGAACTTCAAAGTTGATAATTTTTAGCTCTTCAAATTTGGCGGTGGTTTTTTTCTTCCACTCTTTATAGATTTCATTCCAATTTTCATAATAATGACCGGCTCTTTTGCGGTAAATTTCTGCCCGCTTGCCAATCTCTTCTTGGTTTGGCACGGGAATGGGGGAGGCATAGAGATAACCGTTGATGACACGCTGATCGACGCCGAAGGCTGGGGGGAGGGCAAAAATCCGAGTGTTGAAAACACCTAATGCGTGCCACCAGCATTCGCTGAAGATTTCGTCATAGGGGTAAAGCACATTGGGATGATGGAGCCGATCCTGAAACCAAAAACGGGATTCATCGAGTTCGCGACGATCTGCCGTAGTGAGATGATACCAACTGTACATCTCTTGCCATTCTTCTGCTCCAGCAGGCGGTTTTAATTCGAATGGACTCGGAAATTTATTACGGTTCATTTTCCCTCCTATTGAAATGGAATGTTCATTAACGCTGATAAACGTAGCGCGAAATCTTAAAAATTTGCTACTTTTGGGTTATGATTTGTGGTTGCCGAAATTTGTTAGCGTATCGACGATATGATCGATAGGATGGCCGTTTAATCCATAGGTTTTAGGCTGTTTTTGGGTCCAGACTGTTTCCGGGCGAGTTTGCAGAATAAAGATCTGGCTTTGGTAAGTAGCAAACTCGATGTCCTGTGGGGCACCAAAATGATTTTCCAGAAAACGGCCGTAGGCGCACACCTTGTCAATTTCTTCTGGTGCCAGGCTTGGCTCATCTGTTAAATGCGATGGTACAGGGACGACGGCCGTTCCTGATTGAGTCGTGTTGTTTGCCTGAAGCATTTGGGTCTTTTTAGCGATTGTTTGTTCAATAATTTCGCCGGTAATTTTGTCTACCAAAAAGCGATCTGGATTGATGGTGCCATCTACCAACAATTGTCCCAGCCCCCAGATCGATTCGATGGTGATTTTGGAGCGATCCCCGTTGCTGGGATTTAGAGTCATCATGACGCCGGAACTTTGGGCTGGGATCATCGCCTGGACAATGACGGCCATTTGAGAAACGGCCGTTGCCTCATCTGTATCTGCTATTTTAGCCCGATAATCGTTTGCCCGAGTTGAAAATAAACTTTGATGACATTCGCTGATTTTGTTCAGAACGTCCGTAATGCCCTGAACCCATAAAAAGGTGTCGAACGCCCCGGCAAAGCTGTGGGATTTGCCGTCTTCCGCCAGTGCACTGGAGCGAATAGCAACGGCTGGATTTTTAACCTTGAGTTGCTTCGCAAGCTGCTCATAGGCCGTTTGTATGAAGCTAAATTTATTGTCAATGGTTTGTTGAAGGTTTTGAGAGGCAAAAAAGCTGGTTGTTAAGACGAATCCTGGCGGTACGGGTAAATCTAATTTAGTTAGCTGCAGGAGTCCCCTGCCTTTGCCACCTAACAATTCAAAGTTAGGTTGGACCTGAGTAGACAACCAGACAATTTCTTGGGTCATTGCTTATTTCGTCGGAAACAAAATGACTGGTTCCGTGGGGGTGATGGTGTCATTTTGCGATTGTTTTAGGAGGAAAACGGCCGTTTCCTGCATAGCTATCCTCGCGGCAGATAACAATTGATGGCCATATACAGCCGCCTGCACGCCAGAAAATGTTGATTCACCTCCTGAAAAACTTCCCAATTGAACAACAAGAGGGAGTCGTTCTTGGTTCCTTGCATATTGTTCCACAAAGCGTTTGAGCATGGTTTGCGACTCTGGCATAAGGTTGAGGAGGAGCGCATCAGCACCGGCTTTCAAAGTCGTTTTGGCCAATTGCCGCAAGGGTTCAATTTTTGTTTGCGAGGTGAGGGTGCCCAAGCTGACAATGAGGGCGAAATTATGGTTGGTAACTGATTCGCGTCCTTTTTGTAAGAGTTGGTCGAGACGGTCGGCCGTATCCGACGGCCGTATTGCGACACCAGACACACCCAATCTTTCTAATTGGGCCACCTGATAGGCTAACTGGTTTGGCGAAGGGCAGCTGCCCAAATCAACCACCAGAGGTTTATTTGTGCTGTGTAAAATATCCCGCACTGTTTGCAGCCTGGCCGAAAAATCAAGGAGTCTCAGATCAGGAAGGCCCCTGGTCAGTGCCTCGACTTTAGGATTTAGCCAAAGCGCATCAAATTCGAGTGGGTGTTTGCCATTAGGCAGTTGGGCCTGCTGGGCAATGTTGGCCGACATGCCATCGTGTACTTCAGCGAATCTGACAAACGGCTTGTAGCTGAGCAGGCGCCGGAGCTGTCGGCTACGGACTTCTGGTGCTTTGTTGGCTGTGTTGAGGGCTTTACGTAAATTGGTTGAGGAAATTCCCGGCGTGTAAGGAGGTTCGATCAGTTGGCCATCCCATTCTTGCAACACGTCGATGACCCGCTGGCGTGTTTCGCTTAAAAAGCCTGTTTTCCAGTCGTCGCCGTGTACCACATAATCCGGTTTGAGGACACGTAAGTTTGGCACCAGGTCCAAGGTTGGCTGGGGAATCACCTGGGTAACACCTTTAATGTTTTCCAGGATGGCTTTGCGCTGTTCATAGCTCATGAAGGCCATCTGCTTGCGGCTGGCGTTCAGTTCATCGGTGCCTAAGCCAACAACTACATTGCCCAGCTCACGGGCGACTTGAATGATGTTCAGGTGCCCCGTATGGAAAATGTCGGCACTCATGGCCACAAATACGGTTTTCATCTTGTTTTTCTCGGTGGCAGCTACGTGATCTTGAGCGATTATTCACGGGATTTGTTGTTATTGTATCTCATTTTGGGGCGATTGTTTGGCTACGGCCGTTTCTATTTCTATCGATTCCGTCTGCTTGCCGGTTAGCCTGCCCAAAACGGCTCGTGCATAACTCCAAATCTGACGAAAAAAGACAACCAAAGCCACCAGACTGGAAATCAAGATTTTTAGTAGGAAGCTGGTGCTGCCTGGTTCCAGGTAGGCCGTGGTTAGCCTGAACAGAATGAAGGTGCTCAATATTTTTTGCAACATCACGGAAATTTGACCTTTTTGTTTCATGAGTTACCTCGAAAGAATACTTTCTGTCACATTTGTGAATTGATACGGCGCTTGATAGGTTGAGAAATAACTTTGATCGTCCAGCAAGGGAAGTTCGGTGGCAAACAAGTAATTGAACACTAGCCGAAAGCTGTTAATAGGCGTGACCGTTGGGTAGAGCATCGCTTTGGCCTCGTCTGGCAGATAGTAGGCATTCAGGATTCGCATCCGCTCCTGATAAAGTGCCTCTGATGGCGTGTCCATGCTAAATTCAAATGCTGGGCCGTGGTCCGATTGAATGATGATAATTGGCTCCTGGCTGGAATTTTGCAGAATGGAATCGATGATTTGGGTAATACGGCCGTTCAAATAAATTAACTGTGCCAGATAGCCATCCTTTAACTGATCGTGGTTTAAATTTTCTAAACTGACAGGATTCCCTTCTGCATCAAAAAGAAATGGCCAGTGTGGCGAAGGTACATGGGCGAAGATGAATTTAGGTTCGGTCATTTGTGGCATGTTGGCCAATTCGCGAAACATGCACAGGCGGCGTTGGCGGTCATCCCATTCTATCAAGCGGAAACGATCGGTTGGGGCACGTAGCAGTGAGGTGGCAATGAACCGGCCAACTGTTTCATCAACGCGCCCACACCTGACTTCAACATCGGCAAAACGATTTGTCTGGCTAATGCCATAGCCGGATCCCATGAAAACAAACTGGTAGCCTACAGACTGCAAAAATCGCCTCGCCTGATTTTGTTCTGTCAGACGCATGGGGATGGCAATGGACCGGCTATTTTCTCCGGTTTGCAGGCTGATTTCGTTGAGGTAATTGAGATTAAGTGAAGAGGAGAGAGACAAAGAAGTTAGCGAATAGTTGCTGCGGCTGTGATGCGCCACATAAAATCCTCTGGCTTCCAGCCCTTGCAAAAAATCGTTGTTATCATAATTGTAGTATGACTTGAGGGTAGCCTCATTGGCGTAGCCGTCGAGGATGATGTAGTAGATGTCGGGCAATGCTTGGGCCGGTGGATTTGTCGTGCTGAGGGACAATTCGGGTTGCCATTGATTCTGGTTGGTTAGTTGGTACTGCACAATTGAATAGCCAGAAAACAGAAGCAGGAAGATGCTTACGGCCGTTAACCATTTGTTCATCATTTCCAGGTTGTTTTTGGTACGAAATAGAGCGGCAAACAAGACAAAATAGAGAGCAAGCCAGAATAAAAACAAATGCCGATGTTGGATGAAGGTGAATTCCTGTACTTTGGTTAAAAAATCAAAGGTATGCCCATATGAAAAGAAGAGGATGAGAGACAAAGATGTGGCCACAGCTGCTTTGCCTGCACTTTGCCATATCCTGTACAAAACAAAATAGACAACGCCAGTGATCATCAGAACAATGAGCGTGAGAAGAAGTAGATTGGTGTTGAGGCGAATAAATTCCAGGTGATCGGCAACAATGGAGACGGCGGGAAAGATGGCAAAAAGAATAGGGTGAATGAGGCTTGATTTTTTCAAGACCGCCTCCTGCCAAAGGCAAAAAAATCTTACAGCACTTACCCTATTCTAATGTTTTAGGTTACAGTCTGGCTAAAGGTGGTACCAGGGTTTAAATTAGTTTGTTAACCTGTTGCGAAGATTGTATCTATACCGAGCAACCTCTTCTCGATGATAGTGTACGTCTTTACCGAATCACCAAGGGCAAAAAGGTGCGCCATTGCACCGTGGTGTCTTCCAGCAGGGCAAATGAATACGTGCCAAAGTCATCAATATCAGCTCCTCGAACTGTGAGGGTATAGCTGCCCGTTTGGGCCAGGGTGACCTGTTGATCCAACAAGAAGTTGTCAAACAGCACTGTGTTGTTAGGTGCCTGTAATTGCCACCTAATCATCGTATTGTTACCGGTGAGCCAATCAAAAACGGCCGTCTGCCCGGCTTGCGCATCAAAAGTGTAAATATCTATTGCCCCAGGAGTCTCGATGTTGCCCGCACCTGGAGCGGGTATACCTTCAGAGATCGTATCGCCAAAGCTGATGGTAAATTGTTGCGGTACGGCCGTTACTTCCAGCAGCTGGAAAGAATACAGTCCCACACTATCAAGTGCATTGCCGTTCGCGGTAAGGGTGTACACTCCTGTTTGGGGCAACACGAGCTGCCAATCTCGTAACACAGAGTCGAACAGCACCGTGCTATCAGGAGCTTCCAGTTGCCAACCAATTTGCACATTGCTGCCTGAAAGCCAATTGAAGATGAGTTCCTGATTGGCGACAGCCGAAAAGGTAAAAATGTCTACAGCGCCGGGTGCTTCAAGATTGCCTGCGCCGGAGGCTGGAAATCCATCAGAAACCGTATCGCCAATGTTGATGACAAATTGCTGGGGAGGAGGCGTCTCTAGCAGCTCAAATGCGTACAGGCCAAAACTACTACTGCTGTTGCCGTCTACTGTGAGGGTGTAAACACCTGTCTGCGACAAAACAACCTGCCAATCCCGCAAAACGGAGTTGAACAGCATCGTACCGTCAGGTGCTTGCAACTGCCAGCCAATCTGCACGTTGCTGCCTGAGACCCAGTTAAAGATGACTTCCTCGCCCGCAGCGGCAAAGGTGTAGATGTCTATTCCCCCGGCTTCTTCAAGATTACCCGCACCAGCGGTTGGGACGCCATCTGAAACGGTGTCGCCAATGCTGATAGCAAACTGCTGCGTCGCGGTGGGAGCCGCCTGTGCTTGTCCCAAACCAAACAACAGGCTGGCGGTGAATACAAACGCGGCGGCCAGTGCCAGACCGAGATAGCGACCTCGTGCTGCGGGTTGATTCATGGATGTTTCCCGTTTTTGTTTGACTGTTTGGTTCTGAGGAAAGAGAGCCTGAATGGGGAACGGCCGTTACGTTTCAAATCTTTAGCTGGAGCAGGTTGGGTTTTGCCGTTTGGCGACGGCCGTTGCCGACGCCAGAAAAACAATGGCCCAGAAAGAGCCGCCGGGGATTTGGACATGATTTTTACTCCTTATGAAATTAGCGCAGAGGCGCGGAGGCGCAGAGGCGCAGAGATAATAGCCTCAAAAGCCTCAATATTTGTTGTTTTTCCAGAGTAAATGAGGGGCGTGTGGATTAGCGTGTGGGTTTGGAATTTATGGGGGAAAATGTCTCTATTTATGGAACGAATATCTTATTTATCGAGGTTGGCGATGGCAGTCAGAATCGCCTGCGCTTGCGGCGTTGCCCTCAACTGCTCACGAGTGGGCCTGTCCAACTCATCAAGGCAGTCTTGGAGGGCAAGATGGGCTTGTTCAAGATGCAGGCCAGCAGCCGTCGAGTCGGCCTGCCCTTTGTAAAACAGGAAAGCGACGTAATGAAACATTTGGTGACTGTAACGAGCAAACTCGTCGTGCAAAGCATCATAAAGGTGCTGCGCAGAAGCGAGATGCGTTTCGGCTGCTGGCCAGTCGGTTAGCTGGACACAAATCTCTACCAATTGGATCAACGTCAGAAAGGTCCGAAATTGTTCACCCAACTCCTGCCGCAGAGATAAAGAATGCTCAAAAGCTGCTCGCGCTGCCAATAAGTTTTCTTCTTCCTGGTAGGCGCGACCCTTCGTGTAGTACACATGAGCTTCCTGGCGCGGTAATTTCGCCTTTTGGGCAATGGCGATTGCTTTATCCAGGTAGCCGAGGGCAGCAGCGATGTCGCCAAGGCTAACATAGGCACCGCCGATATTGCCATAGTAAATGGCCGTCCGGCGCGGATCGTTCATAGATTCAGCAATGACCAATGCCTGTCGGTAGAAGACGATGGCTTGTTTAATATCCTGCTCGACGATTGCTAGGCCGGCCAGGTTGTTCAGTTGCACCATTTCACCTACCCTGTCGCCAATTTCCCGGCTGACGTCCAAGCCTTCTTTAACAACCTGCTGAACCTCATCATAATCACCTAAATACCACAGCGCGTCGGCCAGCCAGGCCAGAATGCGGCTCTCGCTAAAGGGATCAGTGACTTGGCGGCACAATGCCAGTGCCTGCCGGTGGACTTGAACCGCCTGTCGGTGCTGTCCTCGGTGGACATTGAGATTGCCTAGCAGATTTAACACAGCAATCTGCCCCTGGCTGTTGTTAGCGGTTTGGTACAGTTCCAAAGCGTGTTTGGCCTGGGCGTAAGCCTGGTCGTAATCTCCCTGATCCCGATACGTTTTGCCCAAGGTTTCTAACAAGCTGGCTTGCAGGCTGGCAGCCTGAGCCGCAGCAGCCCACGCCAACCCCTGCCGAACGATGGTTTCCACTTCAGATAGTTCTCCCTGCATCAGGAGATATTTTGCTTGATGCTGCGCCCATTCCGCGCGACAGGCCAACGCACCTGTTTTTTCTGCCAGGTCGGCCAGCGTTTCCAATTTTTCTGCCAGTTCTGGTACGTTGCTGGTTGCTTCCAATGCCTGTACCAGGCCAAGCATCGCCTGAAAACGTAGTTGGTGCTCTGCTGTGGGCAAGACATCCAGCACCTGGTGGAAGAGACTGATCGCGTTGCCAAAGGCTGCCCGACTCAAGGCATGTTCACCTGCTTGAAGGGCAAATCTAGCCTGCTGTGCCGGGTTGCCAGCCATACCCCAGTGGTGGGCCAAAATGGCCGCATCGGCTCCGCGCTGGGTCAGAGCATCGGCTACCCGGTGGTGCAGCCTTTGGCGGCGGATTTGACTCAACTGATTACGGATTGCGTCACCAATGAGATCATGGCTAAATCCGTACCGATTCGTCTGGGGCGCCTCCAAAAAGCGCCAGCGCAGGCCGAGTTCAATGGCAATGATGATTTCATCTTCGGAACGGCCGCTTACTTGCCGAATCAGATCAAAATCGGTGGGTCGTTCCAGTACGGCTAATGTTTCGATGGCTTGGCGGCTGCTGTCTGGGAGCTGCCGCAGACGGCGGTTGGTTAATTCTTGCAGGCTGGGGGGGATGGGCAAGGGTGTGGGCAGAACGGCCGTTTGGGTCAATTCGCGCAATATTTCCATAATAAACAAGGGATTGCCGCCTGCCGCGCTCATTAAGCTGCCCCGAATTTTGGCAATGGCAGTCACCTCAGGTGCATCCAGCCACAGCAGCCCAATCAGGGTGCTTACTTCTTCTTCACCCAGCGGTGGTAAGGTTATCCGCTGGATCAGGGCCTCACGTTGGGCATCTTGCAGGAGCGTTTGCAAGGCGGGGTTGTCTGCTGCTTCCTCGCTGCGCAGTGTGCCTAGCAGCAGCACTGGTAATTGGCTGGATTGAATGAATTGAGCCATGAATAGAAACAGCTGCAAAGAGGCTTCGTCGGCCCACTGCAAATCTTCCAGCAGCAGGATGCGGGGAGAGCGGCCCAATGCCAGCAGCTCAGCCACAGCCCGAAAAAGATGTTCTTGTTTTTCCGCCACGCTGCTGGCCGCCGGGAAGGCGTGGGGTAAGAGCCGACTCAATTGAGCCTGCCACGGTTGGGCCAACTGGTCCAGTTCCGCTGCCGCTACGGCTTGCCGCCATTCGTCCAAGATTGCCAGCCACGGCTGGTAGGGGATCGCCCGCGTCGATTCGTAGCAGTTGCCACGAAAGGCATAATACGCCGGTGATGCCATTGGCAGAAATTCTTGCACCAGCCTGGTTTTTCCCGCCCCGGCCACGCCCTCAATGAGGATGCTTGTGCCATGCTGCTGCCGCACGCCTTGCCACGCTTTTTCCAGCTGTTGCAGTTCCACTTTGCGGCCCACAAAGTCATTTCTGGCTGTTGATTCGATCAGCAGCCCAGACGCTGGAGCAGGTTCTGTGAGGGGAGGTGGAAGCGGTTGGTTTTGGCGTACGGCCGTTCCCAAGGCTACCAGTTCCCCTGCAGGGTTAACCGCCAGTTCTTGCTGTAATAATTCTCGGCATTGTTCATATTGCCGTAGGGCGCTTTCCCGCTGGCCCGTTTGGGCATAGAGCCAGACCAGTTGAGTATGCACAACTTCCAGGAGGGGATTGGTTTGCAACAGCTGTTGTCCCAGCTCAATTGCTTCGGCATACTGCTGCTGCTGAATGTAGCGATTGACCAGAACCACGCCGCCTTTTTCGTAAAGCTGCTGGCAGCGGGCCCGTTCGCCTAAAAGCCACAGGTCAAATTCGGCTGTATCACGCAGCGTCAGGTCGTCCAGAAATGGCCCGCGATACAGGGCAACGGCCGTTGCCAGGACGTCGGTTGGCTGCTTTCGGGGGTTGATGAGGGTTTGTTGGAAGGTGGTGAGATCGGTGTGGGCAACGGCCGTATTAAAAACAACTGCTTGGGGCGATACGTCGAGAATCTCTTCGTCCAAATCGCGGCGGATGCGGCTGAGGTGCCAGCGCAAAGACCCGGCCGGGTCTTTGGCAGACTGGCAGAAAAGCTCGGCCAGGGCCCGACGCGTTTGCGGTTCGCCGGTGGCTGCCAGGTAAGCCAGAATCGCCCGCGTTTTGCGGTTTAAGGTGGGCTGTGTGGCGGTGCTGGCGATAGGGCGAATTTCAAATGGGCCAAGCAAAGCAAGGTAGATGCGCATCACGGGTACATTTTAGCATACGTTTGTTTGGGGAGATGTTTTTCATGATGGCATCTTCGATTTTATGATGTGGCCGTGCCTTGATGGGGTCCAGCAAAGAGTTGAACCTGGATCATTGTCACGGTCTGAACCGCTTTCTCCACTTCTTCTATTCTTGGGAGTCCATGATTATTGAATGTTACATTGTAGAACTTGGCGTCATGTGGTGCTTTCTGTAAATGTGCCATCAGCCCGGCGGCAATGGCTTGCTTGTCCTCAGCGATTGACTCCGCCAACCCCTGGATTTCCTGCCCGCGCAGGCGTAAAGTCAGGGGTGCTTCGTGTTGCAGGTTTCTCCACCAGTTTGCATGCGTAAAGATGGTGACCCGGTCACCATCTTGAGAGTAGCTGACCGGCGTTGTATAAATTTTCCCACTTTTGCGCCCGGTGAAGGTGATGAGTAAGAAATTTTTGCTAACTATGCCATGCAATGGTGAGCGTAAGACGAATGTCATGAGACGATTAACAATTGGTGGAATAGATGGAGAATCGGACATTTTTACTTAACTTCCTTGTTGTCGTTGGGCTTGTTCAGCCAGGTGTGTTTGATAAGCTTTCCAGCCAGGACACCAGCTGGTGTGCCAGCGCCACAGACGTGCCATGAAGGATTTTGGATTGTTTTCAGCCTTTTGGCGCATTGGACATGTTTCACAATCGAAGTTCTTTTCAGAGGATGGTATGGGGTTGGTTTTCATGATTTTTCCTTATTAATTTGTCAGCTCAGGTTTATAAATTTTCCCGGAGACTTCAATGGTCTAAATACGGTTTCTGGGGAATGAAATGATGATTTTAGACTGCCTGTTTCGGGAGTGGCTGCCGCGAGAACTGGCTGCTATTGCTCCTGGCGACCACGGCAACGATGCCCCACAGCGCAACGGCCCATACAATTAGCCAGGTCAAGAGGGCTGTTCCTGATAGCGCCAGAGGCACGATGCTATTCAGGCTGACCACGAGACTTGCATGCATGAGGATTGCTATGAACAGGCTTTGGGTACGGCCGTAAACCCACACCATGAGTATCCGATAGGGTGGCAGCCAGGCAATCAGGCGGGCGAGCAAGAGGGCCAGCGGGAATGCGCCATAAAAGCTGTCGCTCTCCCAGAACACAATGAAGTGCCACGCACCCCACAGCAGGCCCACAATGATCCCGGTCTTGAGGACACCATAACGTCGCCGCAGCTGGGGCACGGCAAACCCTGTCCAACCAAGTTCTTCGAAAAGGCCGACGATAAGCCCTGCACCAATCCCAGACAGCAGGAGGGCTGGCTTATCGCTGGATGTAACCAGGGCGGGGAGGAACTCAGGGGAAAACAGGGAGAGAGTCAGGAGTATCACTGTCGCCAGAAACGGCGCGGTGAGGAGGGCTACCACATACCAACGAGTGCCAACCCGCCATCTGAGCAAGCGCGCCAGCAGCTCGCGAAGTCCGACTTTGCCATTGACGAGGCCAACCAACAAGATGCCGGCTACACTGGGGCCAACAAGCATCGCCAAATACACAAATGGTCCTGCTGTCTCAAATTGTTCCGCAGTAATCGGGAAGCTTCCCGGCCCGAGGATCATGGCCATGCAGCCCCATGTGAGCGCAAACGTCAGGGAAAAATAGGTTGGAATAGCGTGCTTCTTAATAAAATCATTTATCTTTTTCACGAGATTCTCCTTGTTGCTTTTAAAACAAAACGAAAGCTAACTTCTTTTGTCAATTTCCTTATTGGAATCCTGGGGAAGTGGATTGCCGCACGTCACTGAGATCAATTTCAGATTGAGATCGCGGATGCGTTCGAGCAGTCCGTGAAGGGCGGCCTGGTCAGGCAGCGGACCGGCAAGCAGCGTCGCGTTTTCTGCTAGGTGTGTCAGCTCTAAGCCAGCAAACCAATCCGACCATCGCTGATCCAAATACCCTTTGATTTTGATCTCAACCTGTTCTGCCATGTGGTTCTCCTTATTTGTATCTGGTTACAATTTAGCGCGCGGCGAGGAGACCCACATCTGCCAAAGGGAATAATTGGGGGTTTATTTTAGGTTTTAGAGGTTGTCCGAGATTAGGGGAGGAGACCAAGCTCTCTGGCTCGTGCCACGGCTTCAGTCCGGTTGGCCACGTCCAGTTTGCGATAAATATTGGCGGTATGCGCTTTGACAGTGCCTTTTGCTACCACGAGTTGTTGGGCGATCTGCTTATTGGTTTTGCCTACAGCCATGATTTGGAGAACTTCTAGTTCTCGTGGGCTTAACGGCTCAACCGGGTCGCCGGTCAGGCCATCTTTTTCTGAGAAGGTCTCAAATTGGGAAAGCAAATGGCTGGCGTAGTCTCGCAAGTGCCCCCTGTTAGCCTGGGCCAGCCATTGTGCCAGCAGCATCTGCATAGGTTGACCCTCATCCAGGAATATCCGTACGTACCCTTCAGGTGCTGCCAGGATAAGGGCGCCCTCTAGATCGGCTGCTGCTTTTTGTCTATTGCCATGTCTGGCCAGTGCCAGACTTCGCAGGATGTACAACTCAAGGGCTAAGCCTAAACGGCCGTTTTCCTCGGCGGTAACTATAGATTGTGTCAGCCGGGTGATGGCTTCCTCGGGCTTGCTTTGAGCAAGCTGCACCCGGCACGCGGCGAGGGCTGTCATCTGCCCGGTTTGGCCTTGGTCATTGCCGGCCAGGTAGACTGCTTCCTTGGCGCACTGAGCCGCTTCGGTTGTGGCACCTTGCCGGAGCAGTACCTTGGCCTTGAGCGCTAGCAGCTCGGCCTTGGCCAGCGGGGAAGGGGGCTGGCTGAGAGCTGTGATTGCTTCTTGAACGGCCGTTAGCGCCCCGTCGACATCATCAAAAGCCAGCTTCAGTCGGGCTTGCGCATGAACCGCATTCTTGGCTGCATCAAGACGGCCGCTCCACTTGCCTAGCTCGATGCCTTGTGCCAGGTGTGTCTCCGCTGCCGCGAGATCGTTTTGCTCCACCAGCACCTCGCTCAGCGCCAGGTGTAAAATTCCGGCTGCTGGCAGGCGAGTCATCCCTTTCGCTTCAATGAAAGCCAGCGCTTCACGACATGCCTCGTTTGCCTCCCGTAGGCGCCCCAGCAGTCGTAATGCGCCGACCAACCGGTAGGTGATGCCAGTGACTCCGGCGGCACTTGTGCCAACACGACTCCAGCGAATCGTTTCAGTGTAGGCGCCGACTGCCTGTTCTAGATCGCCTGCGCCATCATAGGCCGTTGCCATTGCCAGGAAGACCATTGAGCGCAGCTGCGCGTTGATCGAGGGTGGTAAATCTTCAGGCAATAAGGTAAGGGCTTGCTTGCCACAGGCGATGGCGGTTTCAAACTCACCTTGATAACGAGCCACAAATGCACGCAAGGCGGCGAGTTGCGCGGATAATTCAGGCTCAGGCACATTCAGTTTACTCATTATGTGCTCTGCAACCATTAGGTGCGTGGCGATTGTTTCGATCTCTCCTCTGAACCAGAGCAGCCAACAGTAAGCAAGGCTCAGCGGCGCGCTGTTTTTGATCGTGTTTTCAGGCAGCGCTTTTAACCAAGACCAAACGGTTTCGATCTCCCCTTCGCTTGTCGCTTGTCCCCATTGTTGGGCAATCAAACCGGCGGCCTGGTCAAAATCCTTAGCAGCAAGGGCGTAGCTTATGGCCTCGGCGATTTGCCCATTAAGCGCACACCATGCGGCAGCGCGTGAGAATAGTTGCGCTACCCTTTCTGGCCCCGATTGATGAAGTCGGGCTTGCAGCAGGTCGGCAAAAAGATGGTGATAACGATACCAGCGCCGCTCATCATCCAGGGGCATAACAAAGAGGCTGCTCTTTTCTAACCTCTCCAGCATTTTCTGGCTGTCAGAACCCCCAGTAACTGCATCGCAAAGCGGCCCGGTGAGCCGGGTTAGGATTGCAGTTTGAAGTAGAAAAGTTTGTATCTCTTCTGTCTCGCGTGCCAGAACCTCTTCCAGCAGGTAGTCCAGAATGTGACGGTTTGTGCCGGAGAAGCTTTCGATGAACCGGTGTGTGTCTTTATGATCACGCATGGAAAGGGCGGCCATCTGCAAGCCGGCAATCCAACCCTCAGTTCGCTCAGCCAGCCTGGCAATTGATGGAGCACCCAGGTGAAGACCCATGACATCGTTTAGAAATTGGGCGGCTTCCGCCTCGGTAAAGCTGAGATCGGCGGCGCGAAGCTCAGTCAGCTGGCCTCGTGCCCGCAGGCGGGTCAAGGGCAGTGGAGGGTCAGAGCGGCTCATGATCACCAGATGAAGCGTTTGGGGGCAATGTTCAAGCAAAAAGGTGACGGCCGTATGCGCGCTTTGGCTGTTGATGACGTGGTAATCGTCCAACACGAGGGCGATTTCTTGGGTGCCTTCGTCCAGCTCGTTGATGAGACTCGTGAGTACCAGCTCGGGAGGCAGCTGACGGGAGGCTGTCAGCAATTGTGCTGCCTCACTGCCAATCGTTGGATCGGCTTGTTGCAAGGCGGCGATGAGATAGTTTAGGAAACGGCCGTCTCGATTGTCATCTTTATCAAGCGAAAGCCAGGCGATGGGGAAGCCAGAATCGGTAAAACAAGATGCAACCAAGGTAGTCTTGCCAAACCCAGCAGGGGCGATTACCAGAGTAAGCGGACCCTGCAACCCTTGGGCAATTCGCTCCTGGAGTTGACAGCGGGGGACCAGTTCTTGTCGGGTGAAAGGCAGGCACAGCTTGGTGCGGATAAGGGGGTCAGTCATTGTTGTTACATAGGATGATCACTGAATTTTGTTGAGTGAAAAAACAGACTTACTGGAAAGATGGTAGCAAATTCAGCTTTGCTGGACAAGCAAATAAATGAAAAGCGCTCAACCATACCGGAATTTCATGATTACCTTCGTTTATCGCTTTTAGTATAAGTATTGTCATAGCGTAAGGAGCGTGTAATGAAATCCAAGAAAAGTTCTCGTCTTCAGATTAACCTCAATTTTACAGATAAGGGCCAAGCACCACCTTTGCAGGCGTATGTGTTTAGCAAAGCTGGCAAACTCCTTGGCAGCGCGCCGGTCGAAAAGGAATCGGCCGCGGTGGAACTACCGGTGGCGCTGGACGGCCACAATGTAGATGTCATCCTTGGCCCCAAAGTGGAGGAAGAGCAACCAGCCCCCACGGCGGCCGCCCTCAAACGCATGGGCGCGTATGTGAAACCGACGCAATATTTAGTGAAAAAGCCCGAGCTAGACCTAAATATTCCCGTCGGGATTTTCCCTTCCTGGTGCCTTTGTTTTGTGCATGGCAGACTGGTGAAACGGGTCACATTGCCAGATGGCACCATCGGCGAATGGCCGATCTGCAATGCGCGCGTTCATATTTGTGAAGTGGATTATATTCCCCTGGTTATTGCCAAACTGCCAGATCCCCTCATCTTGCAATTGCGCGACGATCTTCTGGAAAAACTGAAAGTGATCCCTTGGCCCGTTCCGCCTATTCCTGACCCCGGTCCGCTGCGTTTAGCCGAACAAATCGAAACGCCTCAACTGAGAGCATTAGCACAATTTAATGTTGGGCAACAGCAATCTGTGACTGCATTGGCTGGTGTTACGGCCGTATCCCAAGTACGTTACCAGCTTGCTAATCTGTCGGAGATTATCAAAATCTATCTTTGCGACTTTCTTTACCTCTGGCCGTTCTTCCGCAAAGATTGCCTAACCACGGTCGAGGTAGACAGCGAAGGCCGGTTTAGCGCCATCATTGCTTACGATTGCAAAGATAAGCCTGATCTCTATTTCTGGGTGGAGCAATTTAATGAGGGAGCCTGGCATACAGTCTACAAGCCGAGCATTGGCTGTGGCACCCATTGGAACTATGATTGTGGTTCCGAGATTGTGCTCAATTTGCCTGGCGCAGAAGCGTGCCAGGAGCCCTCGTATGATATTCCACCGGGTGTCACGCTGTTTGTCTTGCCGTACGCCATTGCCGATATGCCAATTTGGGGCATTCCCGCTGGCGCGCCGCCAGCCCCAGATGGCTGGGTGCGGCCTGACGGCTATGTCAATTATTATCATTCGGGAGCATCGCTTGGCTGGCTGTACAATGCCCCCTTTGGCGGCACCCTCAACTTCATTCATGACGATTCCTACTTTATTCCTTCCAGCGATATTAAGTATTATCGCTACTCGTACCGTCGCGCTAATCCCGGCAGCCCCAATACAGGTGCAAACGATCCCACCTGGACGCCAATTGCCACGTCGCTGTCCCGTGGCTATCGAATGGAGTACAGTGACCGGCTGCCCACCTATGAATCCTATTCGGTTGGGCCGGTGACGGTTGGTTCGCAAAGTGGCTTGTTCGAGTTCAAACCGCAAACACCCCCAGCTCGCCCCACAGATCCAGCAACTGTGGTGGTTCGTGAATGGACTCGGGGAAATTTGGGTGAAACGGCCGCTAGCTGGAACACAGAAGTCCCGGCCCCGCCGTTGTCAGAGGACAACACAACGGATGATGCTGGTGATTTCGAGGTCAAAATTGAACTATTTGACTCAGCGGGCAATCAAGTCATGCCTGGCGCGTCTACTTTCCGCTTCCTGGCACGCAACGCCGACGGCACGACGACACGTTTGGCGACCCCAGCAGAAATAGCTGGCGGAGCTTATGTCATGCTTGTTCATGTAGACAATAATCGTGTGTCGGCGAGCTTGCCCCAACCCAGCATCGGCGGTGTGGCTGCGAGTGATGACTGTGGCTTCTTGCGTTATGAACCAGGCGATCTGGTTCACATTCGCTACCTGGCTACCCATCCCAATGACCATGCGGTGTTCAGATTTAACATCGTACGCGGCTCGCATAAGTTGAATTCAGCCTCCACGTTGGCTCCCTATGTGGAGACTGCTGCGGCAAGCGCGCCAACGACTACGGCACCTTACAATAAGGTAGGCAGTTATTACCGACGGAACTTCACGCCTGTGGAACTAGTAGGTACCTGTGTGGATGCTGCCTTTGCGGCCCACCTGCGCATTTTTGGTAAGGCGACCAATGGCCGGCACCGGCTGGGCCTTGATACCTCAAGACTCATTGCTTTCGCTTTGGCAGAGCAAGAGGACGAGTAAACAATCATAACGTTTGATGGTGCCGTTCAGGTAACTGGCTTTCATGGCTCATTGCCTGGACGGCACCTCACAGATCGGTGATTAGTGAGTGTAGGAGGGGTTGGCGGATAACGGCCGTATCTAACCCCACTTGTTCCATCCCCAGCAAGACACCTCCGACGACAGGCGGCGCTTCCAGGCGCACCAGCCTGGCCCCCGGCGCTATGGCCTGAATTGTCTGGCGCATGGGGGTGATAAGTGGCTCACCCTCTTTGTATAGACTGCCGGACAGCACCACGTCAAATGTTTCATCAGCCAGATTGAGTTGACGAATGACCCCAACTGCAAGACTGCCTAATTCCTGGCCGGCCCAGGTAATAATTTCTTGCGCCACCAAATCTCCCTGGGCAGCCACGTCAAAAACCAGTGGGGCCGCTGCCGCTGAAAGCCGGTAACGTGTGCGCACTAGCCCAGCCAGTAGATCAACAACATCAGCTGCGCCAGCTTGAGCAATAAAGGCATCGCTCAGTAATGTTTTTGGCCCACGCTTTGTCCAGGCGGCGGCCACTGCTTGCGTGGCCCGGGCCACGATTTCTGCTGCGCCGCCATATTCGCCAAACCAGGATCCCATCCCGGTGACCCGGCCCTCTCGCCCCTGACGATCTCGCCCAAGACAATTGTTGCTCGTTCCGGCAACAACCACGACCCCCCAACCCTCTTCGGCACCGGCTACTAAACCAACCAGCGTATCGTTGCCCAGAGCATAACGGGGCTTTGCCAACCCCAGCGATTCGATGAGGGCCACATGCCCTGGTCGGTCTTCGGGCCAGTCGTAGCCAGCGTAGCCAAACCCGGCCCCGACGATGGCGGCTTTGTCTACTTCGGCCTGGACCAAGGCTTGATTGACGATGGTATGCAATACCTGTTGGGCTGCTTCCCAACCGATTGCCTCCCAGCTGCCCGGGCCCGCCTGGCCAAAGCCTAGGCAACGGCCGTTCTCATCAGCAATCAGAGCGTGGCTTTTTGTATTGCCAATGTCTACGCCTAAAAAATAGCTCATGTTACGAATCACCAAAAAATTGGGGCAAATAGGCCCGGTGCGTGTGGAGCATGTCGTCCAAAACGGCCTCGGCTTGATCAACCGCCGGGCCAAGCGGATGGGTTAGTAGGGCCTGGTAGGCGGCATTGCGATCCCCGTGAACGGCCGCTTGCACCGTGAGCAGTTCGTACATCTTCACTTGCTGCATCAGGCCAAAGACGGCTGGAGGCAGCGGTTCAGCCGGAATGGGCTGGATGCCGTTGCGGCTCACCAGCGCGGGCAACTCCAAAACCCATTCATCTGGCCAACCAGCCACGGCTCCCTGATTGGGTACGTTGACGACGTGCTGTTCATGCAGATCGTTGTAATGGGCATTGAGCAGTTGGGTGGCTACGGTGGAGTAGTAAGCGCCGCCGCGCTGCATCAACCCTTCCGGCGGTTCGGTACGGTCAGGTTCAGCGTATTGGGCCAACAGTTCGGCTTCGATTTGCATCACTGCTTCGGCACGAGAGGGAGGCCAAGCCGCCTGTTCGGCCAGTTTGCGCCCCGTGGCGTAAAAGTAGTGCAGGTAATAGTTGGGGATCATTTGCAACGATTCGATCAACTCTGGTGGCCATTCCGGCTCTGCTTCCTGCCGCAGGTCGGCGACGTACTGCGCTAACACGCGCGGCCAGACGTTTTCGCCATCCACCGTGAAGCCACGATGCCAGGTGAGGTGGTTGAGCCCTAGCGTGTCCAGCTGTGCCCGCTCCGGCTCTACCGTGATGCCCATCTTGGTCAGCTCTTCCAGCACATTCATTTTCATATGGAAAGGGGCATTGCAAACGCCAACGGCCGTTACTTCCGGTGCGTATTGGGTTAATGCTTGCGTTACCAACCCGGCCGGATTGGTAAAGTTAACCAGCAGCGCGCCTGGTTCGGCCAGTGTAACCATGTCGTGGGCAATGCCCAAAATGACGGGGATGGTGCGCAGCGCTTTGGCCATGCCCCCAATGCCGGTGGTTTCCTGGCCGATGAGGCTATGTCGTCGGCCTAAATATTCATCCTCACGGCGAGCCTGCATCCAGCCCACGCGCAGCTGTGTTGTCACATAGCTGGCTCCATGAATTGCTTCTTGTTGATTGGTGGTTAAATGAACCTGGAATGGTGCGCCTTTGGCGGCGACCATCCGTTGGGCAAATCCACCGACGATTTCCAGACGTTTGGGCAGGATGTCCATCAGCCACAGTTCGCTGATGGGGAAATTGCTTGCCCGTTCAATAAATCCATTGATAAGTTCGGGGGTGTAGCTGGACCCTCCCCCAATGACAGCTACTTTCATGCTCTTTCCTTTATCATTAACAGTGACTCTTCATTTTGAGAGCGTTATTTTATTCCAAATGATCGCCATTAGTAAGCCTGTATTCTGGAACAAGCTATTTTGGATGAAATTATTGTAACCTACAAATTGGTGGCCGCCGCCAAATTTTGGCATTTTGGCTGTTAATCTTGACAGATATACATTGTAAAGTAGTATTTTATGGTAGTTATTCATCAATCCTCGTCCTCGCTGTGACATACTGACAATTTGACCAAATATTTGTTCGCCGCCTGGCGAAAAGTAGAGAATGCAAATGAAGAATTCAGACTTGTCAGGTATTCCCCAATTCATGGGTACCCGTGTGCGCCGTCGTGAAGATCCTGCTCTTATAACTGGCCAAGGTAAATATACGGCCGATTTTTGCCCTGAAAATACACTTTATCTTACTTTTGTACGCAGTCCCTATGCTCACGCCAAAATTCTGAGCATTGACAGCCATGAAGCCGAAACGACGCCCGGTGTCGTGGCTGTTTTTACGGCCGAAGAGATCAATCCCAACCTGCCTGGTGGTGTACCCATCGGTATGGCTGGCGGCGATCCTCCTTATTCCGAAGGCAATAATCCGGCCCGTCCGGTTTTGGGCAGTGGAAAGGTGCGCTTTGCTGGTGAACCGGTTGCCGTTGTCGTGGCGGAAAGCCCGGAAACGGCCGTTGACGCCGCCGAAATGGTTTTTGCTGATTATGAGCCACTTGACGTGGTGGTTGATCCCGAAGCGGCTCTGGCGGCCGATTCTCCGATTATTCATGAAGCGGGGAATCGCAATCTGGCTTTTCGCTGGGGGCCAATTGGCGGGGATGTTACGGAGATATTTGCTCAGGCGGCGCACACTGTTGAACTGCGTTTAGAAAATCAGCGTGTTATCCCCAATGCGATGGAGCCACGCGCTGCCCTGGCCAGCCATGACGCCGACAGCGGGGTGACAACCGTTTGGACAACGACCCAATCGGCCCACGGGGCACAGGAAGGTCTGGCTGGTGCCCTGGGTGTGGACAAAGAGAGCTTGCGGGTTATTGCGCCAGAAGTGGGTGGTGGTTTTGGTGCCAAAGCACCGGTCTACGCTGAAGAAATTGTGGCCACATATCTGGCGCGGCGTATGGGCCAGCCGATTAAATGGGTAGCCACCCGCAGCGAAGATTACGTTTCTACCTATCATGGGCGGGGGCAGATCAATACCATTCGTTTGGCGGCTGATGAAAACGGCCGTGTTCTGGCAGCCGATCTACATATCCTCTTTGACTGTGGTGCTTATTACAGCCAGATCGCTCCTATCATTCCCACGCTTACGGTGATGATGATGTGTGGCGTGTATGCAATTCCGCAAATTCGGGCGGAGATAACGGCCGTTTTCACGAACCGACATCCGGCTGAACCTTATCGCGGGGCTGGCCGTCCTGAAGGGGCCTACTTGATCGAACGGGCGATGACTGCCCTGGCCAGTGAAATGAACCTGGATCCTGCCGAACTGCGCCGCCGCAATTATATTCCCCCGGATGCTTTTCCCTATAGCACGCCCAGCGGAGCTGTCTACGACAGCGGCGAATATGCACGCGGTTTAGAAAAAGCATTGACATTAATCGGGTACGATAAGCTGCGTCGGGAGCAGGCCCGCCAACGGCGAGAGGACAGCAGGAAGTTGATGGGAATCGGTCTGGCGACCTATGTTGAAGTGTGTGGTTTTGGCCCTTGGGAAATGGGCAGCGTTTACATGGATAAAGATGCCAAAGTGACTATCCTTACCGGCAGTTCGCCGCATGGGCAAGGGCACGAGACAGCCTGGGCACAAATCGCGGCCGATGCGTTGCAAATCCCCCCAGAAAACATTACGGTGAAGCACGGCGACACGGGCGTCGTGCCGCGTGGGATTGGTACGTTTGGCAGCCGCAGTGCGGCCGTTGCCGGTAGCTCTGTTCATAACAATGCGATTGCTGTGCGGGACAAGGCGCGGCAGATTGCAGCGCACTTGTTGGAGGCAGCTGAGGAGGACGTGCAGTTGGTGAACGGCCGTTTTCAGGTTGCTGGTGTGCCTAGTCGCAGCCTTGGTTGGGCTGAAATTGCCGCAGCCAGCAATGATCGTCTGCCCGAGCCGTTACATGGTGGCCTGGAAAGCGACACTGATTTTTCCCCTGAAGGCAACCTCTACCCCTTTGGCACCCACGTCGCGGTTGTTGAGGTGGATACCGAGACAGGCATTGTAGACATCATCCGCTACCTCACCGTCGATGATTGTGGTGTTGTTATCAACCCGCTGCTTGTCGAGGGGCAGGTGCATGGCGGTATTGCCCAAGGCATTGGCCAGGCGCTTTACGAAGGTGCGCGCTATGATGAGTTAGGCAACCTGATCAGTGGTTCGCTGCTGGATTACGCGCTGCCTCGTTCAGACAGCTTCCTGGCCTTCGAGACAAACCGTACTGAGACGCCAACACCCCTGAATCCGCTCGGCGTTAAAGGCATTGGCGAAGCCGCGACCATCGGTTCTACACCCACTATCGTCAATGCTGTCGTCGATGCGCTTTCCCATTTAGGGGTGCGTAACTTGGATATGCCCTTAACCGCTGAAAAGCTGTGGCGGGTAATACATCAAGCCGAGTTACCTGCTTGACAAAAACAACGGGTGATAGTGACAAACATCATCTGGATATGATACTATTTCAATTGTTAAACAATGAAGGGACAGCAGTTTCCAGATAAGGAGATGGTTCAATGACCACAAATCGACTGGCTGGTGTACGTGGCATAAACAGTGAAATGGATCGCGTTCAAGAGGCGAGTGAAGAAGAACGCATGGCGGCGCTCATCGCCACCATTAGCAGCTATATTGAGCATTACCATGGCGGGGCTGTAGAGATGGTGTCTTACCAAGATGATCAATTAAAGGTACGCTTGACTGGTGCCTGCCATGGTTGCGATCTGGCCCCAGTGACGTTGCATGGTTGGGTTGCCGGAACCGTTAAACAATTTTTCCCTAACGTAAAATCGGTTGACCCTGTCTAAAAGCATTGCCAAGTTAGGTAAATTCGGTTCCTTAAAAAAAATCCTGCTCCAAATCATTTGGAGCAGGATTTTTTTAAATGGTTTGGCAATTTCATCACTTGCCAATTTTTCACAAGTAGATTCCCACGAACGCGGTTTACCCGGCACGGTGACATCCTACAATTCAAATTAAACGTCCAGGTTGCGGACCTCGCTGCTGTGGGTCATGATGAACCGCTTGCGTGGTCCTACTTCGCTGCCCATGAGCATATCGAAGGTTTTGTCAGCCGCCACAGCATCTTCGATGGTGACTTGCAGCAGCAGCCGCTCGGCTGGATCCATGGTGGTTTCCCAGAGCTGTTCTGGGTTCATTTCACCCAGACCCTTGTACCGTTGCAGGCTGTATTTTTTGCCGTTCTGCTGCAGCTGTTTAAGCAGATCCTGGTTCTGTGCTTCGGTGTAGGCGTAGTGCATCTCTTTGCCAGATTTCAGGCTGTATAGCGGTGGCTGGGCGATGTAGAGATGCCCTTTTTCGATGAGGGTAGGCATGTAGCGGAAGAAGAAGGTGAGCAGCAAGGTGCGGATATGGCTACCGTCTACATCGGCGTCACACATGATGATGATACGGCCGTATCGCAAATTCTCTGCATCAAACGTTTCACCAATGCCCGTGCCCAGCGCTGAAATCATTGCTTTTACTTCATTGTTGGCCAGGATTTTATCCAAACGGGCTCGCTCGGTGTTCAGAATTTTACCGCGTAGGGGAAGGATGGCCTGGAAGTGCCGATCGCGCCCTTGCTTGGCGCTGCCCCCGGCCGAATCACCCTCAACGATGTACAGTTCACATTTGTTTGGATCTCGCTCTGAACAGTCGGCCAGCTTACCGGGCAAGGTCAGGCTTTCTAGGGCGCTTTTGCGCATAACGAGTTCGCGTGCCTTGCGGGCTGCAGCCCGCGCGCGTGAACTCGTAAGACAGCGATCAATAATCTTTTTGGCCTCACGCGGATTTTCTTCCAGATACAGGTTAAAGGCGTCCGCAGTGACAGAAGCCACAATGCCAGCCACTTCGGCATTCATCAACTTCACCTTGGTTTGGCTTTCAAATTGCGGATCTGGATGCTTAATGCTGACGACAGTCGTTAGCCCTTCACGGGTGTCATCGCTGGAGAAGTTATTATCTTTCTCCTTTAGAAAGTTGTTTTTGCGCGCGTAAGAATTAATCACGCGGGTAATTGCCGTCCGCACACCGGTCAGATGCGTGCCGCCATCAGGGGTATGAATGGTATTGGCAAAGGCGAACTCTGAAATGGTGATGCCTTCGGTATATTGCAGGGCAACTTCCACATCAATGCCATCAAGCTCTTTTTGGTCGTAAACAGGGCTGTGGATGGGTTTGCGGTTGCGATTGAGGAAACGGACAAATGATTTAACGCCGCCTTCAAAATAGAAACTCATCTCGCGCGCTGGAGACGGCCGTTCATCCCGCAGCTTCATAAAGACACCGCTGGTTACAAAAGCCATCTCGCGGAAGCGGTTCAACAAGGTTTCATAACGATAAGTGGCATCTTCTTCAAAGATGACCTTGTCAAAGAGGAAGTGGGTGGTTGTGCCGGTTGGCTCATCCTTACCCAGCTTGCCAATTTTTTTGACGGGGCCATCAGGAATACCCCGCTGATACCGTTGGTGCCAGATGGCACCTTCGCGCCGCACGGTAACTTCCATCCATTCAGACAGCGCATTTACGGCAGCCGCACCCACACCGTGCAACCCACCGGATACTTTGTAAGCAGCATTATCAAACTTACCCCCGGCATGAAGCGTGGTGTGGACCAGCTCCAGGGCAGAAATTTTCTCTGTGGGATGTTTGGCCACGGGAATGCCCACGCCATCATCCTGTACGGTAATGCTGTTATCTTCGTTAATGGTGACTTCAATACGGCCGCAGCGCCCGGCCAGCGCTTCATCGATAGAGTTATCGACGATTTCATAGACCAGATGATGCAGGGCTTTGATATCCGTTCCACCTACATACATGCCGGGACGACGGCGCACTGCCTCCAGGCCTTTTAGAACCTGAATACTACTGGAATCATATAATCTTTCCGCTTCGGTTTTTTTTGCCATGAAACGTTCCTTAAACAATATTGTGGGCAAAATTCAGCCATCTGTTGCTTTTAAAAAAGACAACGTATTTGGCTGATAGCTTGTGAATGAAAGGGTATGAATTAGGAGAAAATTAAGCCTGTTTTGCCTCGATTTGAACTCAATTTTACGAGACATAAGTATACCACATTTGTTCTAAGCGGGGTAGTAAAACAATATGGTTTGGATAAGGGGAAGATGGGGAGAAACGGCCGTTGCAATTATGTTTTTTTGACCGTTTCTCTCCAAGTATTGATGTTAATGCCTATTTCTGTGTCAAATACAAATCAACGTAGCCTGGTTCCAAAATTAGCACCGTAAATTGTGACATTATCCCATGGTTGCCCGATTCCTGGGGCCATTCTTGTGATGATTGGTGGTGATGATGAATCTAGGGGGGAAGAACTATAGACCGTGCCGCTAATAGAGTCTGCCGGCATGCCTAAATCCCACTCCCCTGGAGTGCTTCCCCAGTAGTTGTTGTCAACGTTTAGGGTACGGCTCGTTTGATTGGCAATTGCATAACTCGATGGATCATCAAACCCTTCAAAGACATTGTGGTCAATTGTTGGGGCAAAAATGTCATAAGGTTTTAATTCCGACATGACAATTCCAAATTCGGCATCGCGAATCGTGTTGTACCTTATCGTGGGCTGAAAATCTTGGAAGCCATAATCTTGGGCTCCCATAGGGGACAACATCAGGAATATATTTGTCGGGTTTTCGTAAAGTAGGTTATTTTCAATGACCGGTTTCGCATCAGTATCTGAACCAGAAATATCGCCCCCCATTGCTTCTGCATAAATTCCATAAGTTATATTATTGTTAATTGTATTGTTTTGGATAACTGTGCGGTCATCCACATGCCCTAGCCACCATGAATCTATCCACATATAAATCCCAGTGTTATTATTTTCAATCACGTTATCAACAATAAGAGAATCTGTCGTCGCACTTTGGTACCCGCACCGATTTCGTAGATGAATCCCTTCTTCCGTGTTGTTGGCAATAAGATTGTTTTTTATCTCTGCACCAACATGAAGATGAACACCATCTGGCCAATGTGCATTTGCTCTAATATTAATCCCAATTTCATTGTATTGAATTGAACAATTCTGAATTACTGCCCAAGCATCCCCTCCTCCTGGGGCTTTTACTGAAGTAATACTGATGCCTTGAACAGCATAACGGATCATACAGTTGGATAATTCTGAGGTTGTTGACCCTTCACGAATTTGAATGCCGCCCCAGTTACCTGGTGCTTTTTCTGCGGCATCAGAGGTGAAGTACACCGGTGCGGATTCGCTTCCGTTGACCAGCAAGGTACCAAAGACAATTAATTCTGTTTTGTCAGTCCATACACCGCTATTTTGATCATCAATATTTGCTGCAGTAAAAATGGTGATCCCACTATCAATGGTGAGGGTGATGCCTGCGGGCACGGTGACATCGCCGGTTAACAGCAGATTTGTGTTCCAGATGGTATCCGAACTGATGACGCCGCTAACGGTTGATTCCCACGTTTCGGCTTCACCTGCTTCAGTCGGCACAAAGCTGGAGCCTATCTTGAAAGGCACACCATTGCTTGTGCCTGTTGGTGCGCTTACAACCACGTCCCCATCAACAACTCTACCGGGAATCGTTACTTCTAGTTCAGTTTCTGTGAGGAGTGTGGGGCGGGTAGAAATGTCATCAGGAAAGATTACGGCCGTATTCTTCCTGCCTCCCGGATCAACACGATCTGCCAAATTTTGCCCAAATATGCTGGTTGCCTGCGCAAATAAAGCTATCAACAGCATGGCGACCATTAATGCCAAACGACTGAACCGCCAGACGACTCGATTGGGTGCAGCAGCTATCTGAGACTGATTTTGCTTCATTAGGTTCTCCTTTGATGAGCAATGATGATTATGTTTTTAACTTTAGAACAGATATGGACTTTGTGTGCCTGATAAAGAGGATATTTTGTTGAAACGCGACTTCCCCTATTTTGGCAGAACAACTCCCCCATAATTATGAAGCGAAAAGATTATGGTTTTGCTTAAGAAATTGTGAAGATGAATGAAGAAATACAGCGGGAAAACGCCTTATAGATCGCAGAGTGCTATTGAACGGTTCACTGCTGAATATCAGGAAGAATAGTTTGGGGGATTACGGTTTGGAGCAGCCAGAAGGCCTGTTACAAATCAGGCCTTCTGGCTGTAAAACGACGACATATTGCTTTAGTGGCTAGACTTTTTCCGCTGAC
Organism: uncultured Anaerolineae bacterium; assembly: GCA_905479495.1. Taxonomy (GTDB): domain Bacteria; phylum Chloroflexota; class Anaerolineae; order Promineifilales; family Promineifilaceae; genus Leptofilum. Next base: position 211,269 of record CAJQMR010000016.1, on the reverse strand, counting down.
TGAGCCAGGCTACGATAAGCGCCAACAAAAAGCCGCCGCCGATTGCACTAAGCCAGATGACCCATGGGGTGCCTGGGGCATCGTCAATCTGCTCCGCCTCGTTATGAGCTGCTTCTTCGGCAATGGATTCACTGCCGGTTGTTTCGGCTTCCGCCCCTTCAATCATGGCATCAGTTTCTTCACCGGCGTCGGTGATTACTTCGCTATCCTCTGCGCGAACCGGCGGTGCCACGCTGCCTTGTGGCAAAACGAATACGGCCGTTGTCCACGCCGGTACCATAAATGAGCCAGTGGCTTCATCAAAAGCGGCCGTTTGCACCACGCCATCCACAGAATTTTGCTGAATGGGATGAAGCGAGAAGGGGAGATTGGCTACGGCCGTTTCTGTAAAGCTCACACCCTCTGGATTGGCGTTAAACAATACCACGATCATGTCGTAATTCGGATCAATTTCCTCGCCTGTCAGATCGCTCAGGCTCATCACAATCAGGCCAGGGATTTGTTCAGGACCGGTATTGTGGAATTGTAGGCGATTCTGGATTTGTACGGCCGTTTGCAGCCGAAGCAGCGGCGAACCAGCCCGAATTTGCAGCAGTTCGCGGAACGTGTCGCGAGCAAAAGCGATGTCATTTGGCGTGGGGGCCAAATCTGGATTGGCTAGCAGCGGCTGCATTGTGGGCCACATGCTTTGATTGTCGCCCGCTGGGGGCAGACCCACACCCCAGTTGTTGTCCTGGTAGGTGAAGTCTAGCTTGTTAAACCAGTCACCAGAGTTGTAGCTGTTCCGGTCTAAAGATTTGGAACGTAGCAAATCATCCCCGGCCTGGAAGAAGGGCACACCCTGACTAAACATCACAATGGAGTTGCCCAGCGTTTGCATGCGGGCCCGGTCTGCTGTGTTGGTGCCTACCGGGGCTTTGTACTGGATGATGTCGAACAACGTCTCATTATCATGTTTAGAGATGTAGACAATCTGCTCTTGCGGATCGGCCGTGTAGCCAGCAGGTGAGCCATTGTACTGGACATCACTGCCGGACACCGTTGTGCCGTCAGAGCCAACAAACGTGAAATCGCTTAAGTTGCCAGCCAATCCCAGCCGAATGATGTCCATGAAGCTTTGCAACTGAGTTAACTGTTCTGCTTCGCTGCCCTGGTCAGTTTCATTGGGGTACACATACAGACCGTTAAGGAAACCTTGCTCCGTTTGCCCCCCAAATGGGCTGCCGCCACGTGCGGCATCTCGCAGCCGGTCGCTGAACGTGCCAATGCCTGTGCCCGCCATGTTGAACTGGGTGGCGTTTTCGCCACGCGCATTACCCCCCACTTCGCCAAAGTCCCAGCCTTCGCCGTAAAGATAGATGTTTTTGCCATCCACACCATCTTCTTCCAGCGTCAGGGCGTCTAGCGCGGCGCGCACTGCCAGCATATCTTCCTTCATGTGGTGGCCCATTAAATCAAAACGAAACGCGTCGATTTTGTAGGCGGTGGCCCAGGTCACCACGGAATCAACCATCAGTTTGCGCATCATGTCATGCTCGGTAGCCGTGTTTTGGCAGCAGGTACTGGTTTCTACCCGGCCAGTGCTGTTTAGCCGGTGGTAATAGCCTGGCACGATGCGATCCAGCACTGAAAAATCGCTCTGGCCACTGGCATTGGTGTGGTTGTACACCACGTCTACCACCACGCGCAGCCCAATTTCGTTCAAAGCTTGCACCATGTCTCGATATTCAACAATGCGGTTAATGCCTTCTGCGTTCACCGCGTAGCTGCCTTCCGGCACGCTGTAATGGAATGGATCGTAGCCCCAGTTAAACGGGTCTTGGTCGCGGATAGCGCCAATCAGTGCTTGCTGTTCCTCAGAATCAGGTGGCAGGCTGGCCAATTCCTCAAAAGAGGGCGTGACCCAGGTCGATTTATCTTCGTTAATAGTGGCAATGTCGAAGGTGGGCAGCAAGTGCAGATGGGTTAGACCCGCTTCTGATAGGGCAGCCAGGTGTTGCATCCCGTTGGAATCCATTACCGTGAAGGCCGAATAAGTACCGCGCAGTTCTTCAGGCACGCTAGAATCATTCACGCTAAAGTCCCGCATGTGCAGCTCGTAGATCACAATATCTTCTGGCGCGGCAATGCCCGGTTTCACCACATCTGCCCAGCCGTCTGGCATGGTCACCGGATCGGTCAGGTCCACAATTTGGCTGCGGGTGCTGTTGGTGGACAGACTGAAGGAGTAGGGGTCCGTCACCAGGTTGGTCTGCACGCTGCCTTCTGCTGGCACATACACCTGTACTTCGTATAGATAATATTTACCGTTCCAATCTGGCTCGCCAGCAATGGACCAGGTGCCATTGCTGGGCGTGGGCCGCATCAGTAGCGTTTCTACTTCGGTGTTGGGATTGGCATCATCGAAGAGGTGCAGCCGCACTTGCCGGGCGGTAGGTGCCCAAACGGTAAGGGTGGGCACACCATCGCTAAAAGTGACGCCCAAATCACCGTCGTAAGGGTATAAATCATCCAATACGCCGGGAATTTGTAGGCCGGCGGCATCGATAGTCTGGCCACTTTCATCCTGCGCGGAAACGGCAAATTGCCCTTTGAGGGCGATGCGAGCCACGCTTAGATCGTCTTCGCTGAACTTGAGCGCGGTGTAGTTGCTCAGATGGGGGAACTTAGCCACGATTTCGTCACTGAGGCCATTGGGGTCAACGGTGAGCGGTACGGCTTCACCGCCAGAGATGCCATCAAAGCCCAGCGAGAAAGCGCCGCCCAGCGGATCGTAATGGAAAAAGTATTGGTTGCCGGGTGTGTCTTCAATGTCCCAGGCGATGGTGTCGGCGGCAACCCAGTGGGCGCTGGGTTGGTTGATGTTGCCCTGGATGCCGCCGGAGCCAACGGATATGTTCAATAGATTGCTCCTTGAGTCGAAAGTGAAGGTGACCAGGGTTTCTTCTTCTGGCACACTGAAGGGAATATTGGCCCCATCTTGTGCGCCGCCTTCTCCGTAGTTCACATCCCAGCTGCCGTTAACAGCGACTTTGGCTTCATATTCACCGACCGGAATGCTGAGGGTTTGGAAAGTAAAGGTGCCGTCGCCGTCTGGGTCTTGTAGCCAGGAAGCAAGGCAGCTGGGCTGCCAATCTTCGGCACAGCCAAGCTCATCCTGGAAGCTGCCGGGCACGTTGGCAATGAGGTTATTGACGCTGTCAGCGACCCAGCCTGTTTGATTATCAAAGTAGAAGGTAACGGCCGTATCTTCCGCCAAAACCAACGGAATATTCGCTCCACCCGGCTCGGCATTCAGGCCAAAGTTAACATCCCAACTGCCATTGAGGGCGGCTTTGTATTCGTACTCCCCGGCAGGAATGTCGAAGGTGCCGCTCCAAAGCAGGTTTTCCTCGCTGAAGGTGAGGGCGGTGTTGGTGCAGTCTGCTGCCCAATCCCCGGCGCAGCCCAGCACGGATTGAATGGTGCCGGGAATGACAACCATGTCGGGGAACGGCGCAGCGGCAGGTGGCAGGCCGCCCCCGCTGTCTTGGCTCACGATATCGGCTGGAATGTCGTCACTGGCCTCGATGGTGAGCAGGTTGGTGGCGGGATCATAGGCAAAGATGACGGCCTGGGCCTCGCCCACGCTGAAGGGAATGTTTGCGCCGTCCAGTTCACCATCGAGCCCGTAGTTCACATCCCAGCTTTGGTTCAGGGCAACTTTGGCTTCGTAGTCGCCTGCGGGAATGCTGGCGGTGATGAAGGTGTAGAGGCCGTCGCCATTGGGGTCTTGCAGCATGGAGAGCAAGCAGTCCGGTGCCCATTCGCCTGCACAGCCAATTTCATCCTGAAAGTCACCGGGCACAGTAGCCACGAGGCTGTTGATGCTGTCGCTGACCCAGCGGGTTTTGTGATCGTACCAGAAGGTGACGGGGCCATCTTCTGGCACTTCCAGAGGAATGTTGGCACCGTAATATTCGGCGTTGAGGCCGTAATTGTCGTCCCAGCTGCCGTTAAGGGCCGCTTTATATTCGTAGCTGCCTGCGGGGACGTCAAAGGTGGCCAGCCAGATGTCATTTTGTTCATCGTAGGTCAGCTGGCTTTCTTCGCAGGAGGTGTTCCATTCCCCGGCGCAGCCAATGTCTGGCTGGATCGTACCGGCGATGGTGACGCTGTCTGGCGGAGGGATGCTGGCAGGGTCGTCGGTTTGGGCAGTGGCGGATACGGCCGTAATCCCCAAAGTTAATAAAATGATCAAAACAAGGCGAAATTTCCCCCAAGTGAAGTGGTTGTTTTTACTCATGGTTTCTCCCCAAGATGATGTGCTTATGCATACGTTTCTTTACAAAAGTGCCGTGTTGGTTTATGTGGAATAGGGCTTCATTTTACGACAAATGGAAACGGCCGTCATCCGTTGCACATGCACCTATTTATTGGTGGCAATCCCGCATATGTATCGATTTTGACAATAAGCAGAATGGGACACAGCTTAACGCAGAGAGACACAGATTTGTTTGTTGTTTGTGAAAAATGACTTTTGGCGTGGGGGCACATTAAATTCCTCACTGCAAATAGGCGGGCGAAACCGTTACCGTTTTGGGCATGAACGAGCTGTCGCGGTTCTGGTTTTTGGGGGTTTGTTGTTTGGCTTTGTTGGTAAGTAGCTGTAAGACGCAGCCAGCACCAACCCCCGTTGTTGCAGTACCTTCGCCAACGGCAGTTCCTATCATACCAACCAACACGCCAACAAATGTGCCGCCGACGGCTACTGCCGTTCCTACAGCCATCCCTACGCCAACACCTACCGTACCTCCTATTGTTCCCCTGCATTTTGACCATCTGCAAGATGTTTTACCAGAGGATGAAATTGAGGCTCGACTGGCTCCCTGGCTATTTGAACCGGATGTGGCCAACGCGCTGCCATTGGCGGCATTGGCTAATGTGTCGGTGGAGGGGGAGATGACGCTGACATCTGAACAGGCTAAAGAAGATGTGGCTTACCTGTTTGCTTTGCTGAAAAATGGCTATGCAGGGTACGGGTACTTTAACGAGAGCGGCCGTTTCGACCGGGTTCAAGCGCAGCTCAATGCAGCGATTGGTGACCAGGCGCGTGTGAGTCGGGTGTGGCTGTTGGAAGAAATGTTAACTCGCCTGGATTTTGTGCAAGATTGTCATTTTACTATTGATAGTTATCCGCTGTGTGAGCAACAATATTTTTGGTATGTTGAAGCGCGGTATTTTTATGAAGCGGACGGCCGTTTCTTCATCTGGCAAGAGGGTGAGCAGTGGTGGCTGACGGGCGTCGATGGTGAGCCACCGGATGATGCGCTCAAGTTGACATTTGATGAGCAAGGTGCCCCCGCTTATTTATTAGGTCAGCTAGCCAATTCTCAACCAGAAGGTAGCTTGCTCTCGTTTGAGCTGCCGGACGGGACCTCTTTGGAGGAGATGGTGGTGTGGGAGACGGCCGTTTTCGAACCGCCTGTGACCACTTACGAGACCTACCGAACTGACAATGATATTCCTGTTGTCGTGAGTCGGTTGTTCCCCGCAGAAGATGAAAAATTGACCCAATTTGTGGTCGATGCTGCTAGCCTGGCCGATGAATCCATTGTGATTGTGGATATTCGCGGCAACGGTGGCGGTAGTTCTTTTTGGGGTGAGCTTTGGGTGGAAAGTTTGACGGGTGTAGCACCTACGGAGGATGAAGTCGTGTCTGTGTTATGGACGGAAACGGCCGTGCAAGGCAAAATCAATGCAGCCACCTATTTGGGGTACAGTGGAGAAATCTTAGATTGGTTGGATGGAGAGTTAGCTTTTGTAAATAATGCACCAGAAAAGTGGATAACACATTTTGTGTCGCCCGTGAGTGCGATTTCAAATCAAGAGCAGCTGGTTGTGGTATTGATGGACAAAGGGGTTGCATCGTCAGGTGAAGCTTTTATTGGCTATCTTCATCAGTTAGACAACGTGGTATTTGTTGGCGAAAACAGCGGTGGGGTGGGGCAATTCGGAGAACTGGCCCGTTTTGTATTGCCCAATACCGCTTTGCCCATATATTTTGGCACAAAATTATTCTTTCCAGCTGATTTATCCCTTTCAGAAGGAATTGGATATTTGCCAGACGTGTGGGTTCCAGCAGACAAGGCTTTAGACAAAACTTTGGCGGCTATTGAAGCTGGCTGGCTTCAGCCTGGACCCTAAGCTGATCAGGAACTTCTGTTCGGGTAGGCGCTTGAAGTAAGGACGAGGCCAGCTGTTCGAGCTTCACCGGCTTGCTGACGTAATCATCCATGCCCACTTCTAGATATTTTTCCCGATCCCCGCTGAGGGCATTGGCCGTCATGGCAATAATGTAGGGTTGCTGCTCCAGGGACCAGTTGGTGCGAATGAAGTCGGTGGCGCTCACGCCATCCATTTCTGGCATTTGCACATCCATCAGGATGACATCGTAGGGTTGGCGCTGCAAAGATTGAATGGCTTCCTTGCCGTTGGCTACCACATCGGCTCGGTAGCCTAGCCGTTCCAACATGCGCAAGGCTACTTTTTGGTTGATTAGATTATCTTCTGCCAACAAGATACGCAGGGGATGCTTCTGGCTAACAATATCGGTAACGGCCGTTTGCAGCGTGGTTGTGGTTGTGGTGGCAGAAGTCGCTGCATTGCCTGGCCCTTGACCCAATAGTTGAATGAGAACATCATAAAGCTGAGATTGCTTCACCGGCTTCACTAAATGCGCGTTGAACAAACGGCCGTCGGCCGTTTCTTTATGAATACCCAGAGACGTGAGCAAAATGATGGGCAAGGCGTTGTCATCATGGGTTTGGCGGATGATTTTGGCCAGGGAACGGCCGTCCATTTCTGGCATCTGCATATCCAGGATGGCCATATCGAACGGCCGTTTAGCATTTTCTAGCAGCGCCAAGGCCTCCGCTCCAGAGGCTGCCAGCTCGTACTGCATTCTCCAAGATTCTGTTTGACGGGCCAAAATGATGCGATTGGTTTCGTTGTCGTCCACAATCAGAACACGCTTGCCTTCCAAAATGGGCTGATCTGTACTCAGGTAGGCGGGCTGGGCAAAGGGAGCAACGGCCGTTGTGATGGTAAAGTGAAATGTTGAGCCTGTGCCCACTTCGCTCTCCATCCACATACTGCCGCCCATTAAATCTGCCAGCTCTTTGCTGATCGCCAGGCCTAGCCCTGTGCCGCCATATTTACGGGTGGTGGATGAATCTACCTGGCTAAACGATTGAAATAGTCGCTCCCGGACTTCCAAGGGGATGCCAATACCGGTGTCCTTTACCGAAAAATGGATGCGTGTTGAACCGTCTTCGACAAGCTGGCTGTCTACAAAAACCACAACTTCGCCCGTCGGTGTAAATTTAATGGCATTGCTCAGCAAGTTCACCAGAATTTGCCGTAGACGCGTGACATCGCCCAACAGGGTCGATGGGGTTCTGTGATGAATAAAGTAAGCCAGTTCCAAATCCTTTTTGGCTGCTTCTGTGGCTAAGAGATCAAGCGATTCTTCTACTATGCGGCGGACATTCATCGGTTGTATTTCTAATTGCAGCTGTCCTGCCTCAATTTTGGAGAAATCTAAAATATCGTTGATGATTGTCAATAGATTATCGCCGCTTGTGCGAATGGTTTCGATGAACTCTTGTTGCTCAAGGGTTAAGGGGGTGTCTAGTACCAGCCCTGTCATGCCAATGATGCCGTTCAATGGCGTGCGAATTTCGTGGCTCATGTTGGCTAAAAATTCTGATTTCGCCTTGGTGGCAGCTTCGGCGGCTTCTCGGGATACCATCGTTTCTTGCAGCTGTTGAATGGTCAAATTGAGGGCGATCTGATGGGATTCTGCCTCTGCCAGCATGCTGCGAAAGCTTTGCATGGCCAGGTGAGTAAAAATACCAGTTATGACGATGACAAGGATCAAGGTAATCAGAATATTTAGTGCACCGGGATGAGGTTCATCTGGAAGTTCCTGAATGAAGCCAGCAATTTCACCAACATAAATTGCCAATATTCCCCCAACGGCCGCTGAGCCATAGATGATGGCCGCACGCGTGCCTAAGACAGAGCCAACTAGAAAAATTAATATGGTGAGGAAAATGGGCATTCCGCTTAATAGACCTCCTGTAAACCAAGAGGAAACTAGAATTACAATGAAGATGAACAGCGTATAGACAACGGCCGTTTGCCGCACAAATCCTTTTCTAATGAAATAAATGGCCAATAAATTCGCGGCAAGACTGCTCAGAACTTGAAAAGAATTTGCTAGCTTCAAAGGAAGGGCAACAGGAATTGCTAAGAGCAATATAACCAAGGAGGCAACCAAAAATGTATAAAGCATTTTTGCGGCACGATTTTTCTCATGATCTTGAAATGTGGGGGCTGACAATAGTTTAGTAAAGTCATTCAGCATTTTACTGGCCTGCGCGTTTGAATTCATGATGGATTCTGAAGATGGTTTCTCTCCGCTTCCCAACCGGTTTGAAGTTGAATTAATTATTGTTAGCTTAAGAGATGAAGCCAGAGGAGGCAATTGGATTATCGTACTAGCCAAAGGGGGCGATTCGTTTGGGAATTTTGCTACTCAGGATTACAATTCGCCCCATGGTAGTCCGCACAGAATGGCGCTTTCGCCAACAATCCCCACAGTTTAGCACGCAGCAAAGACAGCCCGTTTCCTTAAACAGCCGCTGGATCATTGGCTTGTTAACGGCCGTTTACCTTCTCTGGCTGTTGGTGCGGGCTGTCAGCCAACCCGCGTGGCTCTCACATCTGCCGTCGCTTCTATCTGAATTGTTGCGATTGGCAGAGATTGGCTGGCTGGCCACGCTGCTGGTGTTATGGGGGCTAGTTTGGTGGCGTGGTTGGCAAGAAGAAGCCAAGCCATTAGCGCCACTTACTCTGGAGGCACTTTACAATCTACATCCGGCTGACTTTGAACGGTATGTCGCCCGCCTGTTTCGCCAGAAAGGATACAAAGCTTCGGTACGGGGCCGCAGCGGTGACCTCGGTGTGGATCTGGTTGTGACGCGTCAGGGTGGTAAGCGGGCTATTGTGCAATGTAAACGGTATCGCAACACCATCGGCCCAGACATTGTGCGCGAACTGTATGGCACCCTCATGCATGAAGGTGTTTCGCATGCGTTTTTGGTCACCACTGCCGACATTTCTGATTCGGCGCGTGCCTGGGCACAAGGGAAACCGATGACGCTAATTGATGGGCCAACGCTGGTCGAAATTGCCCAGTCCCTGCAATTGCCACCCACATCTCCTCCAAAAGCTTGATGAACCACCTGGAAAAAACACAAGAAACATACCGGCAGATTGCTGCAGCTTACGCCCAGGCGCAGCAAAATCGGGACCAGCTGGCGGATCAGGTCAGTCGCTTTGTGGCGCTATTGCCGCCGGGTGGCTTGGTGTTGGATGTGGGCTGTGGGCCAGGAATGGATACGGCCGTTTTTCAAGCCCAGCACCTTACCGCTATCGGTCTGGATTTTAACCACGAGATGATGCGGGTCGGACGAGAGGTTCACAGCATTCAGGTGCCGTTTGCCCAGGCAGACATGCGTCACCTGCCGTTTGCTGGGCGGGTGGATGGCATTTGGGCCTGTGCTTCGTTGCTGCACCTGGATCGTGAGGATTTGCTGCCGACGCTGCGGGAATTTTACCGTGTATTACGGCCTGGGGGTGTTGTTTATCTCTCGGTCAAGTTGGGCAGCGGAGAAAAATGGGTACTTACGGCATACGGCCAGCCGCTGCCCCGCTTTTTTACCTTTTGGCAGCCAGAAACATTGGATCCGTTGCTGGAAACGGCCGCTTTCCATATCATCGACGGTTGGGAGGAACAAGGCCAGCGAGATACCTGGCTGGTGCGCTATGGGCGCAAACTTGTGCCCAAGAAGGAGGCTGGAGCATGAATTTAGCCGATTACAATCAATTTACCCAAGAGTTGCGCTTGAAGCTGGCCGGGGATGATCGCATCATCGCCCTGATCGCCCTTGGCTCGATGGCCCAGCAGGATTATCAGCCCGATGAATGGTCTGATCATGATTTCTTCGTCATTACCATCCAGGGCGTTCAAGAGGATATGCGCCAGGATCTGTCCTGGCTGCCGCATGCCGATGAGATTGTTTTCCATTTTCGTGAAACGGAACATGGTCTCAAGGTGCTGTATCGCGGTGGGCATTTGCTGGAATTTGCAGTTTTTAATGAAGATGAGCTGCAAGTGGCTCGGCTCAACCGTTACCGCGTGCTGCTAGACAAAACAGGTCTGGCCCCAAAGCTGGCCGAGCTGGCATTGGCCACCGAGGATTTTGTGGCGCATTCGTATACAGCGCCAGACAAGCGTTTCGCTGAATTTCTGATGAATATTTTTGTCGGGATTGGACGGCAAGCGCGGGGTGAACAGCTGAGTGGCCGTCAATTTATTAAGACGTATGCGTTGACGCACCTGCTGCATTTGTTGGCTGAGTTCGTTCCATCTGAGGAAGCCGATCTGCTGGACAATTTAGATCCTTTTCGCCGTTTTGAGCAGGTCTATCCAGATCTGGGGGGAGAGATAAACCAGATTTTAGCCCAGGATACACTGCTGACGGCTGAGGGGCTGTTGGCCGTGGCGACGCGAGAACTACGGCTATTTCTCCCCGATTTCCCCGAAACGGCCGTTGCCGAAGTACAGCAGCTCATTATCAAAGCAAAAACAGGAGCATCGAATTTGTGACACAGTTGACTATCTTATTGATGCGCCACGGCCAGACCGATTGGAACAAGGCTGGCCGCTGGCAAGGCCACACTGATATTCCCCTGAATGAAACCGGTCATCAGCAGGCTGCCGCGTTAAGCCGACGTCTGAAAAAGTGGCCGATTGAAACGATTTACACCAGTGATTTGCAGCGTTGTGTGCAAACGGCCGTTCCTCTGGCCGACGTGCTGGGGCTTGAACCGATCAAAACGCAGCTCTGGCGCGAGCGAGACGTGGGTGATTTTGGTGGCATGACTGGCGAACAGGCGCGGGAGCAGTATCCTGACGTCTGGTCCAAAGCCGTGCGCGGTATGATTGACCCGCCGAACGGTGAGCCTTTTGCCGAGGTGCAGAGCCGTGCCTGGCGTGCTTTTGAGTCGGTGGTTGAGGCGCACAGCGCGGGCATGGTGGCCGTCTTTTCCCACGGCGGTTTGCTGCATGCCATGTTGGGGCAAGTGCTGGGGATCGATCCAGGGATTTACGGCCGTTTTTCCATGCGGGGCAACACTGGTTTGAGCATTGTTGAGGTCAATGACCGTGGCCCTGTGGTTACTCGCTTAAACGATACAAGCCATCTAGAAAACTAAAGAGGAAATTGGAGATTGAATGGGAAATCTCCAATCTCTAATCTCAGAAATTAACCTCTAAAAGGAAAATAAAATGACTTCACAAAAATCTAACCCAATCTGGGACAAAATCGACGCTCATATTGATGAAAATGTTGATTACTGGATTGAACAACTGGCCCGGTTGTGTGCCCAGCCCAGCGTCTCGGCCCAAAACGATGGCATTGACGACTGTGCCGAGCTGGTGGCCACCATGCTGCGCGAGCAGGGCTACCGCGCTGAGGTGATGGCTTCTGATGGTCATCCGGTGGTCTATGGTGAGGGGGACGGCCGTTCCGACAAGACGCTGCTCTTTTACCTGCACTACGATGTGCAGCCCGCCGAACCGCTGGAGCTGTGGGAATCCCCCCCGTTTGAGCTAACCGAGCGGGATGGCAAATATTATGCGCGGGGCATCAGCGACGACAAGGGGCACATCGTTTGCCGTTTGGCGGCGCTGTCTGCGGTAAAAGATGCCCTGGGTGAGCTGCCCTGCAACGTTAAATTCATCATTGAAGGCGAGGAAGAGATTGGCAGCCCCAATATGCCCGCCTTTGTGGAGAAACACCAGGAAAAGCTGGCGGCTGATGCCTGTATTTGGGAATTTGGTGGCGTGGATCACGACGGCCGTCCCAGCCAGGCATTAGGCATGCGTGGCATCTGTTACGTGGAGCTTTCGGTGCAAACAGCGTCCATCGATGCCCATTCCGGTTTGGGCGGCTCGATTTTTCCCAATGCTGCCTGGCGGCTTACCTGGGCGCTCAGCACGCTGAAGGACCAGAACGAGCGCATTCTCATCCCCGGCTTTTACGACAATGTGCAGCCACCCAGCGAACGTGATCTGGAAATGCTGGCGGCTATGCCCTCAGAAGCAGCCAATCTGAAAGAAATGTTTGCTCTGGAAGGCTTTTTGCTGGGCATGCAAGACGATTTGGAGCTGAAAAAGACGGCCGTTTTCCAACCTACCTGCACGATTTGCGGTCTTACCGCTGGTTATCAAGGCCCAGGGGCCAAAACGGTGCTGCCTGCCAAAGCCAGTGCCAAGGTCGATTTCCGCCTGGTGCCCAACCAATCCCCGGAAGAAGTCGTGGCCAAGTTGCGGGCACATTTGGATGCCAACGGCTTCAGCGATGTACAGATTACGCTGCACGGTGGTGGACGACCGGCCAAGGTTGACCCAGATGATCCCTTTGTGCAGTTGACGAATGAAACGGCCGTTGCCGTGTACGGCAAGGAACCCAATGTCGCGCCCATCATTGGCGGCAGTGGGCCAAACTATCCGTTTATCCACACGCTGGGGCTGCCGTTGGTCGCGGCTGGTGTCGGTTATCCCGGCAGCCAGGTCCACGCCCCTAACGAAAACATGCGTTTGGACTACTTCTTACTGGGCACAAAACACACGGCTCGTATCATCGAGCAGTTTGCCAAAGATTGATTTTTTGCCACAGAGGGCACAGAGATTTGAGAGAAAGCCTCTTTTTTCTCTGTGTCCTCTGTGGCTAATTTTCGATGCGGTAGATGATGCCGGTGCGGTAGTCGGAGACGAGGAGCGCACCATCGGGGGTAGGGAGCAGATGTTGCGGATTGGCGAGGCCGGTGATAAAAGGCGTGTTGCTGCCTGTGAAACGGCCGTCTGCCATTTCTTCTAGCTGTACGGCCGTCACCTCCTGTCTTAACCACAGGGCCACCAACAAAACAGAGTCATCCCAGGGAGCCACGACGATGCTGGTTGGCGTTGATTGTGGGGGGAAGAGGGTGACGGGCAGTACGGTTTGGGCACAAATTTCTGGCGTGCTTGCCCGGTTTAGCGCTGGTTCTTGATGGCCAAAACATTGCGGCCAGCCGTAGTTGGCTCCCGGGATGATGAGATTCAGTTCTTCTGGTGGCTGGCCTTCAAAATCCGTTCCGGTAACCGCGCCATCTCCAATTTCCGTGGTCCAGAGACGCCCGTTCCCATCAAACACATGGGCATACGCATTCTTTAAGCCGGTTGCCAACACAGTGGGATTATCTGGTTGGGCCGGATTGATTGCCCACAGTGTGCCAGACCCTGCGCTGGCCTGGTTGCCGCTGCGCCGTCCGCTGGTTTCATAAATGAGCTGGCCTTCGGGGCTGACAGTGAGGGTGCCGTTGGAACGGCCGTTATTGGGCATATCGCTCAAAACTACCTGTGATGTTTGCGGTTTCAGGTCATCATCCAAGTCTGCTCGCAGCAGTTGATCTGCTTCAGCAAGCCACAGCGCATTGTCCAGAACAGCAATGCCGGTAGGCTTGTTTAGTCCCGCCAGCAAAACTTCCTGTTCGCCAGTGGCCAGATCCACCGCCACAACTTGCCCCGCTCCGTCGTTTTCGCCCTCAACTAGTTGCGCCACCCAAAGACGGCCGTCCGGCCCCCAAATAAACTGCGTCGGTCGCGATAAACCAGCGACGACCACTTCGGCAGTGAAGCCATCTGGCAAAGTCAAAGGGGGCTTAGAAGTTGGGTCGGTAACGGCCGTTGCCGACTCCCCTCCGCTACAAGCTACCAAGAGTAACAAAACCAACGTCAAAAGTCTTAAAAAGTCTCTCAAATCTCTGTGCCCTCTGTGGCTCAAAAATTATGCCTTCGCTGCCATTTGTTCGCCAAACCCCAGCAGCGCTTTGACGCGTTCGTCGTTGGGTGCTTCAGCATACACGCGGAGGACAGGTTCAGTGCCAGACGGCCGTATCAATAGCCAGCTCCCATCGTTAAGATAATATTTCACCCCGTCCACCGTTTGCACATCCTCTACCGCCACGCCAGCAATCGCTTCTGGGGCCAGATTGAGGAGCATATCCACCATACGCTGTTTTTCCACCGGGCGCGTCAGCTTCATGTCGGTGCGGGCGTATTGGGCTGGGCCAAACTGGGCCAGTAAATCGGCTACCAGCTCGTGCAGCGGCATTTTGGCCGCAGCCATCACTTCCAGCAGCAGCAAGCCTAGCAGCACGCCATCCCCTTCAGGAATGTGCCCTTGGATGCTCATGCCGCCGGACTCTTCCCCGCCCATTACCACGCCATTGGCAATCATCAGATCGGCGATGTGGTTAAAGCCGACGGGCGTTTCGATCAATTCCAGGCCATGCTGCGCGGCAATGCGGTCAATCATGCGTGTGGTAGAGACGGTACGCACGACTTTGCCGCGCAGGCCGCGTTTTTCTAGCAGATAGCGCAGCACCAGGGCAAAAATGCGGTGCGGATCGACAAAGTTGCCCTGTGCATCCACCGCACCGATGCGGTCAGCGTCCCCATCGGTGGCCAGGCCTACATCCCAATGCCCACCTTGAATGGTAGACATGAGTAGGCCAAGATGTTGCGCAATCGGCTCAGGATGAATCCCGCCAAAGCCTGGGTTCATCTCATGGCGAATGTTGTGGACGTGGGTACGGCCGCGGGCCAACACCTCGCTAAACGCACCCCGCCCTGAACCAAACATGCCGTCGGCCACCAATCGCAGCTCGCCGCTGGAGATAATGTCCAGGTCAACAAGCGTGCTGAGGTGTTCATAATAAGCCCAGGCGGGATCGAACTTTTGCACCCGATTTTGCTTGATCGCTTCGCCCAAATCCATCAGGTTGGGGCCGCGCCCGCTGGACAGATTACGATCTAGCAGTCGCTCTACCCGCTGATGGTGGGATGGGCTGGCGCTGCCCCCATGACACGATTTGAGCTTGATGCCGTTGTAGCGTGGCGCGTTGTGGCTGGCGGTGATCATCACCCCCGCGGTGGCACTTTTTTGCCGCACCGCATAGCTGATGGCGGGCGTGGGGGTATCGGCGCGGGCCAGCCAGGTGTCGATATGATTGGCGGCCATGACGCGGGCTACTTCTGCCGCATACCGGTCGGACAAAAAGCGGGTGTCGAAACCGACGATGACGCTGGGGTCGCTGTCGTTTTCTTCCCGCACATAATCGGCGATCGCTTGCGCAACCAGCCGTAGATTGCCAAAAGTAAACGTTTCACTAATGACGGCACGCCAGCCGTCGGTGCCAAATTTGATGGTCATACTGTTTCCTTTTGAGTAAGGAGAGGAATGAGTGGAAAGTGATAAGTAAAAAGTGAAAAGTGCTTTCTTATCTTTTCACTTATCACTTTTATCACTTTTTACTCTCTTGCATAGTTCAAAATGATTATAAGATCGTTGACATTCGTGCCGGTCGGGCCGGTTTTGATAAGATGTGGTCCGTGTCCGGCACTGTCTAATTGCTGAAAATAGGTGAAGCTGTCATTGTTGTTCAAATAGCCCAGGGCGGTCTGGTTATTTTGGCTGGTCTGGCCCGTAATGGTGGCCCCAGCCATGCCGGTCGGGCCATCATCGCCATCGGTGGCAAAGCTGGTGATGGTGCGGTTGGGCCAGCCCGCCAGGCTGATGGCGGCGGACAGAGCCGTTTCCAGATTGCGTCCGCCGATGCCGTTACCGCGCAGGGTGACGGTGGTTTCGCCGCCGAGAATAGTCGCGCTTTGCGAGGGGGCATCCTTTGCCAGCGCGGCCGAAAATTGTCCCACTTCGCGTGCCTCGCCCTCCAGCCGGGCGGTGAGCAGGCGCGTACGGAAGCCGAGCACCTCAGCTTGCGTGGCCGCAGCCTCGGCCGACTGTCGGATACTGCCAATGATGATGTTGTCGATGATGTTGGTGGGGCGACTGGTATTGGTTAAGCTTTTTAAGGTGGATTGGATGGCTTGGGCAACGGCCGTTTCCAAACTATCTAGCACCTGATACCGCTGCAAAACCGCCAGCGCGTCGGCGGGCGTTTCGTCGCTGGCCACCGTGGGGCCACTGCCGATGGCGGCCAGTTCATTGCCCACCACATCGCTCAAAATCAGGCTGATTACGTTAGCCGGAGCGGCCAATCGAGCCAAGCCTCCGGCCTTGACGCCGTCCAGTTGGCGGCGCACCGTGTTGAGTTCCTGAATGGTGCAGCCGCTGGCCAGGAGCGCCTGGTTGAGCCGCTGCCACGTCTCCAATGGCAAATATGGTTGGGTGAACAGCGCCGAAGCTCCCCCAGAGATGAGGCAGAGGACAAGATCATTTTTGTTGAGATGGGTGAGGGTATTAAGTATGGCGGTTGTCGCCTTGACACTTTTCTCACCAGGAACGGGATGGTTGCCTTCGTAAACAGGCAGGGGAAGCGTTACATTTTTAGGCAGATGTTTGGTGAGGACACCGCCACCGGAAACGGCCGTTTCCCCCACAACTTCAATTGCTGCCTGGGCCATCGGCACGGCCGCTTTGCCTACGCTGATGATGAAAAGACGGCCGTTTTGCCGCTCAAAGGTGTGTTGGCCAATGGTGAGCGTGCTGCCATTTTTTTGGAGATGGGTGTGAACGGCCGTGTGGGGATCGGCCGTTTGCAACGCAGCAGAAATGATTGCTTGAATATGTTCGCTGTGGTTCTCGAATCTGAGAGAAGTCATGGTATGGTTTAGGGTTGTAAAGCGGCGGCGGCTTCTTCGGCGGCAACCTGGGGAGTCTTGGCCAGCGTCACGACATCAAAAACGGCATTGTTTAAAGCCGTCATAATGTTGCTACTGCTGCTAAAGGGCATGGCCTGGGCACGACTCAGCTGTTCTTTGGCAAACGAGACATAGCTATCATCCTGAGGCCAGAAAGCGAGGGCAGCTTGCCGCGCAGGCAAATAGTTGCTGGCATAACTCCATTCACCCAGCTGATCACCGGCAATCAGACTGTTGAGCAATTCTCCAGCGAGTTGTCTCTGCGTAGGGTCGGTTGTGGTGATGGCCCAAACCCAGCCACTCAGGAGTGGTGTTAATGGTTGTTGGAGTCCGGGAACGGCCGTTACCAAAAATTTCCCCTCTTCATCCCGCTGGCGTAAATATTGTTCACTGCTGGTTAAGGCAAAATCGGCCGTGCCTGCCTGAAAAAGCGGCCAGGATTCCTGCAAACTTGAGTAATTGCTGCTCTGGTCCAAAATAAAGCTGCTGCTTTTGGCGGTAAAAAGCTGTTGTAAGGCGGTTGCCAATGGTTCAACCTGGAGGGCTGCCTGGCCAGCTTCGTTGGTGAGCGTTCCGCCGGCTGCCAGGTAAAATTCCAACGCAAACGTACCGCCTGGCGCGCCGTTGGCCGGGAATACAAAATGGTTTGGCAGCTCGGTGAGGGCTTCCCAGCGCGTGGGAATGGTCTGGGTGATCGCTTCGCTGTTGTAGGCCAGCTGGGGCAGTCCGGTAAGGATAAAGGGGTAGCCGCCTACCCGGTTATCTTGCAGAACCAGATCGAGTGCTGCCGGATAGAGGTCTTCTAATAAGGCCGTATCTACTAGGCCATCTAGCGGATAAACCAACTGCTCGCTGAGGGCTGGGGAAAGTTGATCGATGGGGATGGCGATGAGGTCTGGTAAAATTTTTGGGGCCACCGTGTGCCCGGTGCGAATGTAATTCAAGATGCTGCTTTGACCACTGACTGACTTTTGCTCAACGGTAAGCTGTACATCGGGATGGTTGCTACGGAAGGCGGCCAACTGGGCATTGAGAATGGCGGCCCCTTCTTCTGTGGAAAGGGCAATTTCTGGCGGTAACCAGACGCGTAAAGACGGTTGGGTTTGGGTAACGGCCGTTGTTGGGATGGCAATATCTGGCGTTGTTTCGGCAGACGGCGTGCCAGTGGCCGCAGAGATGCCGTTGGCCGTTCCATTTATGATTGGTTCAGGCGTGTTTTCTGCATCCGTGGTCTGGGTGAAATTGTTGACCAAATCGCAGCTAACGGTCAGCCAAAGCAGCACAAAAAGCAGGATTGATACCTTTTTATTCATGGGCAGAAGTATACCTGTGATTATCTAATCAAGCATTTGCGCCTTGGCCCTGCTTAGGATATTCTTTGCCTATGATATTCATTTTGTGGTTCGACCGCCGCTATTCTGAAGCGACCCGCCTTGGTTCTATCTGGGTGCGTCCTAATAATGGTGCGCCTCCCGAATGAATATTATGTAAACTAAGTTAGTTTTCAGGCCGAGGCGATGATCGTCTCGGCCTTTTTGTTTTAAAAATCATGCGTTTGGAGGCTGGCAACCTCCAAACGCCAGCCTTCATTCTAAATAAGCCACAGAGGGCACAGAGAAAAAAGAGTTTTCGAGAAAATCCTGACCGATTTTAGCAATTGTTACCTTTTTCCTTCAAAAACCTGTCGGACCAAGACAAATTCTCAAAAACCTCTGTGATCTCTGTGGCTCAAGTAAATGGAGTTTGTGATGGCTGAAATTTTATTTAATCTGGACAAAGTAGCCGTTTCCTTAACGGGCAAGCTGATTTTTTCTGGCTTGAGCTGGGAAGTGCAAAATCAGCAGCGTATTGGCCTGGTGGGGCCAAACGGGGCGGGTAAATCAACCCTGCTCAAGTTGGTGGCGCGAGAATTGGAACCGGATGATGGCAACATTTTCCGTAAATCCGGGCTGACCTGGGGGCGATTGGAGCAGGAGCCAAATTTGCCACCGGGGCATTCTGTGGTGGACGCAGCGATGACGGCCGTTCCCCAAATCGCCACCATTCATCAACAGTTGGCCGAACTGGAGCAGCAAATGGGCACCCCGGCCGTTTATGAGGATGGTGATCGACTGACCAAAGTGATGGCCCAACATGAAACATGGCTGCACAAGCTGGAACAATTAGACGGGGCCAGCTATGAAAGCCGTGTGAAGGAGACATTGGTGCGGTTAGGCTTTCCTCAAGAGCGGTGGGAGACACAAACGGAGCATCTGAGCGGTGGCCAAAAGAAGCTGATCATGCTGGCCAAGCTGCTGGTGCAGCAGCCGGGTGTGCTGCTGCTAGATGAGCCAGACAACCATCTTGATCTGGCCGCAAAGCAAAGGCTGGAGGCGGTTGTGCGCAGCTATCCCGGCTGCGTGGTGATCATTTCGCATGACCGTTATTTGCTGGATGAGGTAGCCACCCACATTGCTGAACTGGAAAACGGCCGTCTCACCCTTTACGTCGGTAATTATACCAATTACACGACGGAGCGTGAGCTGGCCCGACTGCGCCAGGCCCAGATGTACGCTGCCCAGCAAAAGGAGATTGCTCGCATTGAAGCGGCGATTACCCGTTTTGAGCTGTGGGCTTCGCTAGTGGTCAATGAGCGGCACATCAAGCAGGCGCGCAGCCGCCGCAAAATGCTGGATAAAATGGACAAGGTGGAAAAGGTCAATGAGCAGCGGCGCATGACGCTGGATTTGGCCGGCTGGCGCGGCAGCAACAAGGTGGTGGAATTGGAAAATGTGACGCGGCGGTTTGACAACGGCCGTGCCATTTTCAACCAGCTTAACCAAATTTTGTGGCATGGCGAACGGGTAGGGCTGGTGGGTCCCAACGGCACGGGCAAATCGTTCCTGCTGAAGCAGCTCCTGGACCCGGAAACCATTCATGGCGGGCAAATCAAAATCGGGCCGAGTGTGAAGATTGGCTACTATGCCCAAGAGCAGGAAACGCTGGACTATCGCCGCGATCTCATCAGCGAAATTCGCCAGGCAGCACCGGTGAGTCGGGAAGTGGCGGTGGCTTTTTTACACCGCTTTTTGTACAGCTACGACCAGATGCAGCAGCCCATTGGCAAGCTGAGCGGTGGCGAGCGCAGTCGTTTGCAGTTGGCCAAGCTGGTGTTGGAACGGCCGAATCTGCTCCTGCTAGACGAACCCACCAACAATCTGGACATTGCCTCCATTGAGGTGCTGGAACAAACGCTGGAAGAGTTCGACGGCACGCTGCTGATTGTTTCCCATGACCGCTACTTTTTGGACCAGGTGGTGGATCGGGTGCTGGAGTTGCAGGACGGCCATTTCACTGAATTCGACGGTGCCTACACGGACTATCTGGCGGCAAAATCATAAGAAGTTGGCGGCAAAAAATGCTTGCTTAGTTGGATGAAACCGGTTCAACCAGGGCAGGCTATGCAATTTGGTTGTTAGGTTTCCATTCGTCTAGAATTTCTTCATACTTTGCTTCGACAAGACCCTCGTCATCTTCGCAAGCAAAACAAATGATTTGGAGGGCGGTGTGGCTTTTTGGAAATTCTTTAACTTCATCCATTATTTGAATTACTTCATCGACAGAAAGGCGTGAATTGTTGATATGTGCAAGGCAAGCAGGTTTCAAGATGTTGATGAGTGGATGAGTAAACGATGATTGCCAATACTCAAATATTTTCATTTGGGACTCTTGATCAAGTTCAACCGAGAAGGGCTTTCTACAAATTTCATGAAGTACCAAAAACGGTGCATCAAGCCCGATTTCATGACCTTGAGCAATGACTTGTTTCCACTTTGTTTCATCTTGATAAGGAAAATTACAATCGATCTCCCTATAGAATTCTTCATAAGTCATCTTGACGATTCCTTAGTTGTCATCGCTCGTAATGATAAATCTGCACGATGCGTTTGATGGCGTAGATGGCTTCAGACGGCCGTACTGGATTGCTGGGCAGTTCCATGTGTTCCACCAGCCGGTTCAGAATCTGGTTGGCCAGGGTAAAGCCATTGGGCAAATCGTTATAGCGCTGCAACAATGATTCAGCCAGCTGGATGTCGGCTTCGGTGAGCTTGTCTACCGGCCATTTGGCAGCTTCCATTTCAGCTTTGCCTGGTGCGCGGCTGGTAACGGGGTTGGTTGTGGTGGCTGTTTGGCTGAGTGATTCGAGGGAAACGGCCGTTTGCTCCCGCACCACCAACGTATTGGCCGCCAGATCACCCAACCGCCGTGCCTTGCTGTCGATAAACATAGTCACCAGCCCCAGACCATAGGCTCCTGGCAGAAAATCCACCAGCCGTACCAAATTACGAATGACCGATTCAGCCAGGGTGATGGGCGTGCCATCAGCCCGAATAACGCGGATGCCCACTTGCCTCTTGCCGGGCGAGCTGCCATTCCACCGCATCTCAAAAAAGATGTAGTATCCCCAGAAAAAAGCAAAGCTAATGAGTGACAGCAGCGCTACAATGAAAGAACTGCCGGTATTCGGATTGTCAAAGCCACCCAGAAAAACAAAAATGAGGATCGCATTGGCTGCTACCAGGAGCAGGGCAATAATTGCGGTATCAACAAGTGCCGCTAGGAAGCGGGAGCCAATGCCTACCACCTCATACCCAAACACCACATTTTCTGGGGTGTCAATATTTAAAAATTCATCCGGTGCTGTCATAATTTATTCCGAAGGGCAATTTTATTACAAGGGAACGAAGAAACGGAGGGACAAAGATGGGACTTTTTCTTTTGTTCCTTACTATCTTTGTTTCTTTGTATTACTATCTTAAAGTATAATCTGTTTCATGAATGCAGAACAATTCTACCGCTCGCGTCAGGCAGATTGGCAACAGTTAACCGCACTGCTGGATAAAAGTCAACAAATGAATCGGTTGAGTCCCGATGAAGTGCAGCAAATGGGGCTCCTTTACCGTTCCACGACTTCTGATTTGGCCCTGGCACAACGAGAATTCCCCCGGCATCAGGTGACCACTTTTCTCAACCAATTGGTAGCACGTGGCCATGCCACCATTTACCAGGGGGAGCCATTAGCCGTACGGCGGCTAAAACATTATTTGTTGGTTGGTTTTCCGCGTACTTTCCGAGAGTCGCTGCCATTTTTTATAACAGCGGCGCTGCTGGTCATTGTCCCTGCGCTTATTGCTGGCTTTTTAACCAATTGGGAGCCGGATGCTTCTACCTGGCTGCTGCCGGCCAATGTGCAGGAACTGCGTTCACTTATTGAAGATCAGGAGCTGTGGACCAATATTCCGATAGAGGAACGGCCGTATACCTCTGCTTTCATCATGTCCAACAACATCCAGGTTTCCTTTATGGCCTTTGGTGGAGGTATCACAGCCGGATTATTTAGCCTGTACATCCTTATTTTTAATGGGCTGAATCTGGGGGGCATTACAGGTCTGACGGCCCATTATGATGTGGGCTTTGAGCTGTGGACCTTTG
This sequence comes from uncultured Anaerolineae bacterium, assembly GCA_905479495.1. Classification (GTDB taxonomy): domain Bacteria; phylum Chloroflexota; class Anaerolineae; order Promineifilales; family Promineifilaceae; genus Leptofilum. The sequence continues at coordinate 188,981 of CAJQMR010000016.1, read as the reverse complement.
TCATTGGGCATGGTGTTATTGAACTATCGGCTATCTTCATTGCCGGTGGGTCAGGGTTAATGGTAGGCTGGGCTATCATCCAGCCGGGCCTGCTCAGGCGGGGGGATGCACTGATGTTGGCAGCCCGCAAAGCCGTGCGGCTTGTCATCGGGTGTGTCCCTATTCTTATTGTAGCGGGGCTCATCGAAGGCTTTATCTCGCCTAACGAAAACATCCCTTGGCCGGTCAAATGGAGTCTCGGCATTTTAACCGGTGTTTTGCTGTACAGTTATTTGCTGCTCGCGGGAAGGAGCCATAAAGATGATCCCCCTCAGAAGTTGTAAGCTTACGCCCGCGTAAATCTCTCCGTTTTGTGCTAAACATCTCTTATAGCTTAGCTAAACAGCGATGCATTGCTTCGCGTAGCGCTGCTTCATGTGGATCATGGATCATTCCAGATATAGAAATCGTTTTTGTTCGTCACTTCAGCAAACCCTTGGGATAAAAAGAAATACTTGACAGAATAGTTCGGTATAGTACAATTCTGCTTGGTAATAATAACTTGGCGCTATTTTGCTGCCATTAAACGTGAAGACAATTTACGATGGTGAAAATCTATGAAACATAAAACCTGGCTTGAGGACAAAGAAAAACGGCAGAAATGGATGGACTTCATGCAAAACTTTCATGCCGATATTGATCCCAAAACGATTCGCCTGATGGATGAATTGGGGTTTGTTTCTCGCTCCCTTTTCCATATGCGCGAGCAGAGTGTAGACGAGGCAGGGCTGTCTTTTGCTCAATACAGGGTGTTGATGCACCTTTTTTTTGCTGAGCAAATGGGAGATCGCAGTCAACTTAACCCGTCGGAAATTAGTGACCGGCAAGGGGTTAGTCGTAACACCATGAGCTCTTTTATCCGTAATTTAGAAGAAGATGGGTTAATAGAACGTGATTTAGACCCGGATGATCGTCGTCGTTTTAATATTAGCCTGACGGACAGTGGCCGAGCGCTTGTGAGCCAACATACGCGCAATCATCTTAAAACAATTGATAGCTGTTTTAGTACGTTGACGCCTGAAGAGCAGGAGACGTTTTTCCAACTGCTGCAAAAATTGGGTGCGCATGTAGCGGCCGTTCGCCAAAATTGTTAAGCAAATCGCAAAAAGAGCTTCAGATTCGTTTTGACTCAGAAGCGACACAGGAGATTCAATAATTATGCTTCGCATAAGAAGATACCTAAAGCCGTATATGTTTATGCTAACGGCTTCAATCATCTTGTTATTCATCCAGGCTAACCTGGACCTGGCGTTGCCTGACTATCTTTCCCGGATTGTCAACACCGGCATTCAGCAGAGCGGTGTAGAAAATACCGTGCCAGAAGCTATGCGCCAGCAGACGCTGGAGCGGCTGACCCTTTTTCTAAGTGATGAGGAGGAAACGGCCGTTCGTGATGCTTATACCCTCATTCAACCCGACACCTTGGGTACCGACCAATATGTGGAAACATATCCACTCCTGGCTGACGAACCAATCTATATTCTCAAAGACCTAAACGAGGATGAGATCGATGCTTTGCGGACACCCCTGGCCAAAGCGTTTTTGGTTGTCTCTGCTTTGGAGCAAGCTATGGCGGACCCGGAAGCGGCGGCGCAGATGGGCGGGACGGGGGCGTTTGACCTGTCGCAGCTGCCGCCTGGCACTGACTTGTTTGCCCTGCTGGATCGGCTGCCTGCTGCCCAACGTACGCAGCTGGCTGACACCATCAATGAGCGCTTTGCTACTTTAGGTGAGACGATGATTCAGCAAACGGCCGTTATCCAGGTCAAAGCTGAATACGAAGCATTGGGCATGGATGTCGCCCAGCTGCAAAGTAGCTATATTTTGCGTATTGGGGCAATCATGTTGGGGGTTACGCTGCTCTCGGCCACAGCGACGATTACCGTTGGCTATTTATCGGCCAAGATTGCCGCTGGCGTAGGCCGCGATTTGCGCAGCGACATCTTTCGTAAAGTGGAAAGCTTCTCCAGCGCGGAATTCGATAAATTCCCCACAGCTTCACTCATCACCCGCTCCACAAACGACATCACCCAGCTGCAAATGGTGACGATGTTCATGGTGCGGCTGGTTTTCTACGCCCCGATTATGGGTATTGGCGGCACAATTCGCGCCATTGGTAAAGGGTCTTCCATGTGGTGGACCATTGCCGTGGCTGTGTTGGTTCTCATTGGGGTCATTACCGTCATCGTTTCGATTGCTTTGCCCAAGTTCCGGTTGGTGCAAAAACTTATTGACCGCATTAACTTGGTGGCGCGGGAAAATCTGTCCGGCATGATGGTGATTCGCGCCTTTAATATGCAATCCTTTGAAGAAAAGCGATTCGACAAAGCAAATGTTGACCTGACGGATAACACACTGTTTATTGCCCGTATCATGGCTATCATGATGCCCGTGATGATGTTTATCTTAAACGTCCTCTCAGTGGTTATTCTCTGGGTGGGGGCGCACCAGGTAGCCGAGGCCAATATGCAGGTTGGGGATGTGATGGCGTTCTTGCAGTACGCCATGCAAATTGTATTCTCCTTCTTGATGTTATCTATGTTGTTCATCATCTTGCCTCGCGCCTCGGTCTCTGCGGACCGTATTGCCGATGTGCTAGAAACAGAACCTATCATTTTGGATCCGGTGAAGCCCAAGTCGCTCAATGGCTCTTTCACCGGTATGGTTGAATTTCGTAACGTCTCGTTCCGCTATCCGGGCGCTGATACAGACATCTTACACAACATCAGTTTTGTGGCCAAACCGGGTGAAACCACGGCCTTTATTGGCTCGACTGGTTCGGGGAAGTCCACCGTGGTGAACCTGATTCCGCGTTTTTACGATGTAACAGAGGGTTCTATTTTGCTGGATGAGGTGGATGTCCGCGAAGTGACACAGCATGATTTGCGAGACAAGATCGGTTACGTGCCGCAAAAAGGCATCTTGTTCTCTGGCACCATTGAGAGCAATCTCCGGTATGCGGATGAACAGGCCAGCGCAGAAGATTTGCAAACGGCCGTAACCATTGCCCAGGCCTCGGGATTTGTTAACAGCAAGGCAGACGGGCTGCAAACTGAAATTTCTCAGGGCGGCACCAATGTTTCTGGTGGGCAGCGACAGCGCCTTTCCATTGCCCGCGCCTTGGTGAAGCGGGCCCCTATCTACATCTTTGATGATACTTTCTCTGCCCTGGACTTTAAGACAGATGCTGCTTTGCGCCGCGCCTTGTATGAGAGCACCCAGGACAGCACCATTTTGATCGTGACGCAGCGTGTTTCTACCGTCAAAAATGCTGAGCAAATCATTGTGCTGGATCAAGGGCGGGTCGTTGGTAAAGGCACCCACAAAGAATTAATGGAAACCTGCGAAACGTACCAGGAAATCGCGCTGTCGCAGTTAAGTATGGAGGAATTATCGTCATGATGATGCACAGACGCGGAGGTTCCAGAGAAGGTGGCCCTATGGGGGCCATGCGCAAAGGGGATCGGGCCCGCAATTTTAAAGCAACCATGACCAAACTGGCGCAATATCTAAACGCCTATAAGGTCAAAATAATCATCGTTTTAATCTTTGCTGTGGCTTCTACGGTATTCAACATCGTGGGGCCAAAGGTGTTGGGTAATGCCACCACCAGGCTGTTTGAAGGCGTGATGGCAGAGATAGCGGGAACGGGTTCGATTGATTTTGATTATATCGGCCGGATTCTGTTTACCATGCTCATCCTGTATATCCTTTCCTCTATCTTTGCTTACATGATGGGCTGGATTATGGCAGGGGTTTCGACGGACATTGCCTATCGTTTCCGTCGAGAGATTTCGGACAAGATTAACCGCTTGCCGTTTAGCTATTTTGACAATACGACCCAGGGTGAAGTGCTGTCACGCATCACCAACGATGTAGACACGGTCAATCAGACGCTTAGCCAGAGCCTGACACAAATTATCACCTCGCTCATCACCGTGGTAGGTGTGCTGGTGATGATGCTCTCCATTAGCTGGCTGATGACGTTGGTGTCGCTGATTGTCATTCCCTTGACCCTGGTGTTGGTAACTTTCATTGTCAATCGTTCACAGGTTTACTTTAAAGAACAGCAGGATTACCTAGGCCATGTGAATGGGCACGTTGAAGAAATGTTTGGCGGGCACCGGGTGATGAAAGCGTTTAACGGTGAAGAACGCAGCATCGAAAAGTTTGAAGAGTACAACGGTACTCTCTACAGCGTGGCCTGGAAATCGCAATTCTTGTCTGGGCTTATGATGCCCATTATGTCCTTCATTGGCAATCTGGGTTATGTGGCTGTGGTGGTTGTCGGTGGTTACCTGACGGTGCGCAATGCTATTACCGTCGGTGACATCCAGGCGTTCATTCAATATGTTCGTTCTTTTAATCAGCCGTTGATGCAGTTGGCCAACATTTCTAATGTGCTGCAACAAACGGCCGCTGCTGCCGAGCGCGTTTTTGAATTCCTGGAAGAGCCGGAAGAAGTGAAGGAAGTTGAAAACCCGATACAGTTGGAGGCAATCGAAGGCCACGTAGAGTTCCGTGACGTGCGCTTTGGTTACAACCCTGAGGAGCCGGTGATTCATAATCTGTCTGGCGAGGCCAAACCGGGTCAAAAGGTTGCTATTGTGGGCCCAACCGGCGCAGGCAAAACCACCATCGTTAAGCTGCTGATGCGCTTTTATGATGTAGATGATGGCGCAATTCTAGTGGATGGACATGACATTCGCGACTTTAAGCGACAGGAATTGCGCCGCTGGTTTGGCATGGTGCTACAGGATACCTGGTTGTATAACGATACGATTATGGAGAATATCCGATACGGCCGTCCCGAAGCCACAGATGCGGAAGTAATTGCTGCTGCTCAGGCTGCTCATGTTGACCATTTTGTCCATACGCTGCCCGAAGGCTACAGCATGGTCATTAATGAGGAGACAACCAATATCTCGCAGGGACAAATGCAGCTGCTCACCATCGCCCGCGCTGTTCTGGCTGATCCCAAGATTCTGATTTTAGATGAGGCAACCAGTTCTGTGGATACCCGCACGGAAGTGTTGATCCAAAAGGCGATGGACCGCCTGATGGTTGGGCGCACCAGCTTCATCATTGCCCACCGCCTGTCTACTATTCGCAATGCAGATTTGATCTTGGTCATGCGCGATGGCGACATTGTGGAGCAGGGTAACCATGTAGACCTGCTGGCCCGTGGTGGCTTTTATGCTGAACTGTACAACAGTCAATTTGAACATATGGGATTGGAAGAGGGCGTAGCGGAAACCGAAGCGCAACCTATGCCAGCCGATTAAGCCACAACACACGGCCGAATCAATAAAAATCTAATTAACAAGAGCCCGTTGGACCAGATCCAGCGGGCTTTTTCTTTATGCGGAATCCTGGGGCAATGGGCTGATGACCAGCAGCGGCGTGCCTTGTGGCGAGGTGACGGCACAGTAGCGAATGGGCGCATACATGAGCTGGTCTGAGGGTGCTTCTCCCTGACCTCCAGCTGCAATGAAGGCAGCGTGCAGTTTTTCGGCTTCAGTCGGGGTGGACATGGTGAAGGTGATTTCCACGTTTTGCGGATTACCCGTTTGCCCATGCAGCAGCGTGAGCCAACCGCCGCCAATGGGCCAACCACGCGTGCCTGTACCTTCTACGTAGGCGGGTGGGCCAAATACGGCCGTAAAAAAAGCAACGGCCGCTTCATAATCCTCATAAAACAAGGTTGTGCCAAACGAGCCGGTAAATTCAAAGCGGGGTTCAGGGGCTGGTTGAACAAAAAATTTATCGACATATTGTTCATATTCCATAGTTGCCATTGTAACAAACCACTCTTGCCTGGCCAATCATTGGGATGGCAACTGATTTTTGCGAAAGGCGTCGGCTTTGTGTTATGCTAACCGCCAGCAACCGCACGTTATTCGATCAAAAAAATGTATGAACTGCATTCAATGTAAAGGTTAAAAATTACGTGAAAGCTTTGACTGGCATCGATGCTTCCTTTCTGTATTTGGAGACGCCCAATATGCCCATGCATGTGGGTGGTGTTGCTTTGTATGAGCACTCCCTCACCTTTGAAGCTTTTTGTGAAACGCTAACCGCCCGCTTGCCTTTAATCCCCAAACTGCGCCAACGCTTGATACAGGTTCCGCTTAGTTTAGATCGGCCGTATTGGCTGGATGATCCAGATTTTCATCTGGAGTGGCATTTGCATCGCACGGCTTTGCCGCAGCCGGGTGGCTGGAAGCAGTTGCGCAAGTTGGCTTCTCGCTTGTTTGGCCAACCGCTGGATCGTTCCCGCCCATTGTGGGAAATGGTTTTTGTAGAGGGGCTGGACGGCATACCGCAGGTACCCAAAGGTTCTATCGCTATCATTAGTAAAATCCATCACGCCCTAATCGATGGCGTGTCTGGCAGCGATTTTCTGGGCCTGTTGCTTGACGCTACCCCAGAACAGCGGGAGCTGCCACCGAAAAAACCACACGATCCAGACCCCATTCCCAGCGATGTCGGGTTGGTGTTGCGCAGTGCGTATCATTTTGCAACACGGCCGTTTAAGCTGCCGCGTCTTTTGGCGGAAACGGCGAAAGCTACGCTCAAGGCTGGGTATCTCACCCGCGTCGAAGGTGTTGATTTACCACCGATGCCGTTCACGGGACCACGTACGCGGTTTAACGCGCCGGTTTCCAAGCAGCGAATCTGGAATTCAGCACTGCTTTCGCTGGATCGGGTAAAAGCCATACGCCACACTGTGACAGGGGCGACGGTTAATGATGTGATTTTGGCTATTTGTGCCGGGGCTTTGCGCCGTTATCTGGATGAAAAAGAGGAACTTCCCACCAAGCCGTTGGTTGCCATGGTGCCCGTTTCCACCCGTACTAAATCCGAAAAGAACAAAATGGGCAATCAGGTATCGGCCATGCTGGTACGGCTGGCTACTGGGGAAGCGGATCCAGTAGAGCGGTTCAAGCAAATTGTGGCGCATACACAAGAGGCAAAGTCACATCAGCAAGCGATAGATGCTAAAACCTTGGTCAACTACAGTGAACTGGTGCCATTTGGTTTGGCTGGCGTGGCAGCACGGCTGTACAGTCGAATGCATATAGCCAGGCGTCACCGTCCCATTTTCAACCTGGTTATTACGAATGTGCCCGGTCCGCAAATTCCCCTTTATCTGGCTGGCTCCCGCCTCTTTGTGAACATGGGCATGGCTCCCATCACAGATGGGCTGGGTCTTATCATTACCGTTTTTAGTTACAACGGCCTTATTTCAATTAGCCCGATGGCTTGCCCGCAGCTGATGCCAGATTTAGACCAATTTACCCGTTATTTGTGGGAATCGGCCAATGAGCTGGAAACTGCCGTTGCCGCAAAAACCGCTGTAAAAAGAAAGGAAGCAAAGCCCACCGCTTCCGATGTTCAACAGTGCCAGGCAACTACCAAAGCGGGGTCCCAGTGTCGCAACCATTCCCAAAATGGGTATCAATATTGCCATCTGCATCTACCAGCCGCACAAGACAAAATGAAAGCCTGAGAGTTTAACGTTTGTCATGAAAAATTTCCCAAGGAGTCGAGCATGATGTTAAAGTCAACCGAATCTGTAAAACCACCCTCTTGGACCAAAGTATTGCTGGAAGGGCGCGCCTTGTATGAACTGGGGGCTATGTATTTAAGCGTTCCCTGGTTATGGCGCGCCCCTTACGGTGATGGACATCCTGTGTTGGTGCTGCCCGGCTTTACTGCCGGAGATGGTTCGACTTTGCCATTGCGTACCTTTCTTAAAAGCCGTGGTTACGCCGTGCATGGCTGGACCCTGGGGGTAAACTTAGGTCAAGACATTGATCCAGCCGCTGGTGGCCCCAGCGATCGGCTTCAGCATCGGTTGCGAAATCTGCATTTACAGTACAATCGCAAAGTGAGCCTGATTGGCTGGAGCCTGGGGGGATTGTATGCTCGCGAATTGGCTCGCATCATGCCAGAGGATGTGCGCCTGGTGATCACCCTGGCCAGTCCCTTTTACGAGACGACCAAGGCGAGCCGCCTGGTGACCCTGTATGAATTTCTTAATCGGACCAACGCTGAAGACATTTCGCCAACATTGCGGGCCCGCATGCAGGCTTCACCCCCTGTGCCCACAACTTCCATCTATTCCCGTACGGATGGGGTTGCCGACTGGCGGAGTTGTGTTGAGCCAACTGGGGAGTTGAGCGAAAATATCGAAGTGGAAGCCAGTCATCTGGGGTTAGGTTTTCATCCGTTGGCCTTATGGGCAATTGCGGATCGGCTGGCACAGGAGGAGGGGGAGTGGCAGCCATTTCAGCGTGATGGTTTCCGCCGAATTTTGTACCGCGAACCGGTGGAGGTGAGTCACTGACCCCGTTTGTTTTAAGCTGCTCGCCTTAGCCCTCCCTAAGAATTCATATGCAGCCATCGTGCCATGCTCTACAATCTCTATGAGTATTGGAAAACAGGCGATGAGCTGAGTGATTTTTTAGGTATGGCTGACCCACAGACCCAACATGCAGGCACCCCCCAACCTGGGGCAACAACTTCAACCAAATCTTCGCATTATCGTACGATGTTGATGCTTTTTGGCAGCTTAACGATCCTGTTTTTGGGAGCCGCTGCGCTAACGTTTTGGGTGGATCCGCTTGCTCAGGCCGCCGCAGGACGCGAACTGCGTAAACGGCCGTCTGCCCTTCGTGACATTCCCCAATTTATTAACCTCACCATTACAGAAACCGGCATTGCTGCTGTGACCACCTATGATTTACGGCCGTTTAACTGGCAGCTTGATACCTTTTCCTACGACAACATGAACCTGACCCGCCAGGGAGAACAGGTTCCCTATTTTATTGCCGATGATGGACAAACGATGTTTTTCCTGGCTGAAGCGATTACCAATACGGTAACTGCTCCGGCTGTTTATCGGCTTAGTTTGGGGGAAGGGCTAGCCATGGCCCAACGAGCTGCCACTGCGACGGGCCGGGGCAGCAACAAGGCCACGTTTCGGCAGGTGTGGGAAGAAAACAGCACCTTTCTGGCCGAAACTGGCAGCAGCGATCCGTGGTACGGCCGTTTACTATTGGCCCCCAACACCTGGAACTTCCCCCTGGTTAATATTCAGCCCAGTGGTGGACGGGGGCGCCTCACCATTTCTGTGTGGTCCAGCACGGCCAGCGCCAGCAATCCAGATCACCATTTACAGGTAGGCTTAAACGGCCGTCAGTTGGAGGATTGGGTGTGGGACGGCATTCAGCGTACGTCTATCACTGTGGATCTGCCCAGTGGCGTCTTGCAATCAGACTCGCGCAACCTGCTCAGCCTGGCCAGCCCAGGCGACATTTCTGCCTCGGGTGAGGCGGTTTATATTGACCGCATTGAGCTTTTGTATGAGGGAGTTCTGTCGGCAGGAGAGGGCCAGTTTTGGTTTGGCAGTAACGCCAATACCATCACCATACAAAATGCAGATGCAGATTTGCTGTTATTCGACGTGACGCAGCGCCAGCAGCCCGTTGTGTTGACCGACTTCACCCAGAACGGCAACAGCATCTTGTTTGCGGGCAGTGGACCGAACGGCCGTTACTACGCGTTGAATCCAGATGAGGCGATACGGCCGTCTTTTTCCGACAGCTTCATCACCAAGCAGGTGCTGCGCCAGAGCGAACGCGGGGCCGACTACATTGTGATTTATCCCGACGACACAGGTTTTGTTGATGCACTCCAGCCGTTGCTGACCTATCGTGCCAGCCAGGGATTGCGGGTAACGGCCGTTCCTCTCAGCCAGATTTATGCTGAATTTGGTTACGGGCAGGAAGATGCCACGGCCATTCGCAGCTTCCTGAGGTTTGCCCAAGCCAACTGGGAAGCGCCTGCACCCCGTTTTGTCCTGTTGGCGGGGGATGCCAGCTACGACATTCATGATCATTTGCAAGGCAAAAATAGCAATTTGCTGCCGACCCAGCTGGTGCGGCAGCGCCAGGGATATGTAAGCAGCGATACCTGGTATGTTTTGACGGAAGATGAGCTCCCGATGATGGCCATTGGCCGTTTTCCCGCTCAGACGGCTGCACAGCTGGAAATCATGGTGGCCAAAACGCTGGCTTACGAGATGAACGGCCGTACCCATTGGACCAATCGTGCGCTGTTTGTCAGTGACGCTGAACCATACTATGCCCAATTCAATACCGAGCTGGCGGCTCAGCTGCAAGACAACGGCTATGAGATCAACGCTCTGCAAATGGATCAGGATGAGACGATTCATTATGATCTCATGGGCACCTTGGCCAAGGGGGTGGGTCTCATCAGCTATGCCGGGGAAGGGTATGTTTCCCAGTGGGGTGATGGTCAGGTGTTTGCTGGGGCTGATGTGGCAATGCTGGCAAATAATGGGCATACACCCATCTTTACAACGTTTACCTGCAATAATGGCGCTTTCGCCGAGCCAGAAACGGACAGTCTGGCCGAGGAGCTGCTTTGGGTAGAGGATGGTGGCATCGTGGCCGCAATAACGCCTACCAGCCGCATCTCACTGCCGGCCTTGACCCCAATGGGGGATCTGTTTTACGCGGAACTGCTCAAGGATGAAGTCGCGACCGTTGGCGAAGCGCTGCTCAATGCCCAAACGGCCGCAGCCAACGACCCTGGTTTGCATGAGGCGATACTGATTGTCAATTTATTAGGCGATCCAGCCCTGCAGCTGCAACGGCCGTAATCCTCAGTGAAAAGTGAAAAGTAAGAAGTAGCCCACTTTTCACTTATCATTTTTTACTTTTCACTCTCTTACAAATACGTCTCAAACCAATCGAGTGTCTGCTGCCAGGCATCCAGCGCTGCGGCCTCGTCATAGCTAGCCCTGGTGTCATTGAAGAAGGCGTGCTGCGCGCCATCATAAAGCTGGAACTTGTTGGGCACGCCTGCTTCGCTGAGGGTGGCGTGCATCGCCTCATAGTCGCTGGCGGAGATGCCATCGCGTGTGCCTAAAAAGCTTAGCACTGGGGCCGTAACGTTGGCAGCTTCGCTGGTAGACAGAGGCGAACCGTAAAACGGAACGGCCGCCTGAATATCTGGGCTGTTCGCGGCCGTTTGCAAAACCAGGCCACCCCCCATGCAAAACCCAACGACGCCAAAACGGCCGTTTACAAAATCCTGCCCTTTCAAATAATCAATCGCTGCCTGAATTTCCGCCACCGCTTCTGACGAACTTAAGGCCATTGCCTGTTTGCGTGCTTCGTCTGGTTCCGTGGTGACCACGCCGTGATATAAATCTGGGGCCAATGCCACGTATCCTTCGGCGGCAAAGCGGCGAGCCACATCTTTGATGTGCTCATTTAACCCCCACCATTCCTGAATGACGATAATCGCTGGGCGTGGCTGGCCACCTTCCTGATAGGCCCAGTACCCCATTAGCGCCTCGCTGCCTGGGCCAGGATAGCTGACAACGCCAGTGACCATCTCCCCGTCGCTGCTGCTGCCGACTTCGGCTGGTGGTTGGGTTGCATCCACCACAGGGGGCGGATTGTCATTGGGCGCAGTGGTGCAGGCAGCCAATAATGTATTCGCGGCGATGGCACTGCCTAAAACGGCCGTTGCCCGCAGCAAAAACTGTCGCCGCGTCACCCCACCAACCTGATAGTTGCGCACCAATTCCATCAATTCCACACGGTTCATGACATTTTCCTCCAAAAATTCGCTTTTCTTTGCCTTGAGGTAGAAACAAGTTGTTGAACCGATTATAAAGGAAGGTGACACCCAATTGGGAAATGATTAGGATTTTTTCATTGCTGACTGGATATTAGTCAGCTTCGGCCCAGCGCACCACCAAGAAAGACAGCCCCGCCAGAACCGCCAAACCAATAACCAGCGGCAAAATGGTGCCGTTGTAGCTTTGCCCAATGACAGTTCCCAAAAGTACCGATATCAAGGTTGAGAGAGAACCCACAATGGCTGCGCCAATGCCAGCAATATGCCCCAACGGTTCCATGGCCAGCGCATTTAGATTGCCAAACAGAACCCCTACACAAAAGAATGACATCATTAAAAAGGTCATGAAAATCCACAGCGGCGGCTGTCCAGCAAAAAATATTGCAATCCCCAGCGCGATGACAGAAAGAAAGAAAATAATGAGCAGTGATCCTCTCACCAGGAGGCGCATGCCTAGCTGCATCACCAAACGTGAATTAGACAGAGACGCCAAGCCAATTGAAGAAGCAATCACGCCAAAATAGATGGGGAAACGTTCGCCCAAGGCATATTGCTCTTGAAATATCTGCTGCGCTGAATTGAGATACCCGATAAACGCGCCGCTCACCAACCCGGCGGTGACGGTATAGCCAAAGGCCAGCCGGTTTTTCATGATGGCTTGCGTTGTGTTAATGATTCGCCGAATGGTGAACGGGGCACGATTTTCTGGGGCCAAAGTTTCTGGTTGGCGGAGGGCAAACCACAGTAGCGCAATTGTTGCCAGCAGCAAGAAGCTGCCAAAAATAGTGCGCCAGCCTGCGAAGCTGAGGATGGCTTGCCCCATCGTGGGCGCGAGCATGGGAACGAGGATAAACACGGTCATTACAAATGACATGACACGAGCCATTGCTCTGCCGGCAAATTGATCGCGCACGAGCGCCAGCGTAACCGCTCGCGGCGCAGAGATGCCAACGCCTTGCAAAAGGCGGCCAGCCAGCATCATGGGAAAATTGACGGCAAACATTGACAAGAGAGTGCCGAACATGAACAATCCCAGACCGGCGTAGATGGCTGGTTTACGGCCAGTGCTATCAGACAGCGGTCCGAAAAACAGCTGCCCAACAGCCAGTCCCAGAAAAATCATGGAAATAACGAGCTGCCGGTCATTGGCATTTTGTACCTGTAAATCACTGCCAATCTGGGCCAAAGCTGGCAGCATGGTATCAATGGACAGCGCGGTTAAGGCCATCAGCGTGGACACGAGGATGACAAATTCAGTGAAGGATGGGCGTCGTTTGGTTGTTGTCGTTATCAAAATTTAACACCTTTTGTGCAGTAGTTTTTTGTATCAAAATTCACCGATGTCAGCGTAACGGAACCGTTCAATGCCTATGAAGCCAACGGCCGTAACCAACATCAAAATGGTGCTCATGGCCAATGCCTGGCCGTAGTTAAGCGCCCCCGGCTGCCCCAAAAAGCGCTCGATGGCAATGGGAATGGTGAGGTAGCCGCTGTTGGGGCGCACAATGAAGCTTGTGGCCCCAAATTCCCCCATGCTTACCGTAAAGGCGAACACAGAAGCGACCAGCAAGGCGCGCCCCACGATGGGCAAATCGACCTCGCGCCAGACGCGGGTGGGGGAAGCGCCCAACACCGCCGCCGTCTCGCGCAGGCTGGGTTTGATGCCCTGCAGCACGGGCAGCAGCGTGCGTACCACAAAGGGAAAAGCAACCAGCACGTGGGCAATCAGCACCAGCAGCGGCGACGTGCGCAGCCAGCGGAAGGTGACCACGTAGCCAAAGCCGAGCGTCACGGCCGAAGCACCCAGCGGCAGCATAAAAATGGGATCGAGCCAATTGCGCCAGCGAGACGGCCGTATCAACAACGTCGCCGTTAGCAGCCCCAAAACCCCGGCCACAAACACCGTTAGCAGCGCGTAGCCTAACGAGTTACGCAGCGCCAACAGCGGCGGAATAAACACAATGCTGTCCCGGCGCAGGGTCGGCAGGGCCTGATAATACGCCAGGGTAAACTGCCCTTCGCGGTCAACCAGCGACTGCCAGACCAGCGCCAACAGTGGCGTCAGCAAAAAGAGCAGCAGCCCGGCAACCATGCTGCCGATAGCCAGTTTTTCGCGCACGGTTCTGGCCTGGCGCAAGCTGCTTTCTTGGGGGCGAAAATCAAGGGAAACGGCCGTTTTTTGCTGCCATTTTGCGTATAGCGACATCAGGCCAAAGGTAAACAAGATCTGTAACAGGGAAAGTGCTCCGGCCACATCGGGCCGCAAAAAGGTAATGTATTGGCGGTAAATTTCGGTCTCGATGGTGCTAAACGACGGGCCGCCTAAAATGAGCACTACCCCAAAGCTGGTGAAGGTGAACAGGAAAATGAGCAGGGCAGCGCTAATGAGAGACGGCCGTATCAACGGCAAGGTAATCTCCCAAAAGGCGCGGCGCGGTGACGCGCCCAACGTCTGTGCGGCTTCTACCAGTCGCGGATTCAAATTACCCCAGAAGCCACCCACCAATCGTATCACCACCGTGACGTTATAAAAAACATGGGCCAGCAAAATGATCGTCAACGTTTGCTCCAGCTGAATGGGGGGCACTTCTAGCTGCAATCCAGCCATCAGCAGACGGTTGAGCGGGCCATTGGCCCCCAGCAGGGCGCGGAATGCTGCGGCCACCACCACGGTGGGCATGACAAAGGGAATGGTGGTGAGGGCGCGCAGTACCGTTTTGCCACGAAATTCGTAGCGGGCGAACAGGTAAGCCGCAGGCAGTCCCAGCAGCAGGGTTAGCCCGGTGGAAACAACCGCTTGCCAGAGGGTGAACCAGATGACATGGCGGAAAGACGGCCGTACCACTAACGTCCCCAACGCTTCGACGGTCAAACTCAGCCGGAAAATATTGCCCAGCGGGTAGAAAAAGAAGAGTAGCAAAAACAGTAACGGCAGGAACAAAATTAACGGCCACCGTTTTGCCTGTTGTTGCCAAAAAGATTCCTTACGCATCGTTTTGATAGGTCATGAACGGTTAAAAAGGAAAAAAGACGGGTAAAAAGATTGTCATCAATATCCAGATCAGAATGGTGAGGGGCAAACCGACCTTGGCAAAGTCGAAAAAGCGGTAGCCTCCCGGACCGTAAACCAGCACACATGCCTGATGACCAATCGGCGTAACGAAGGAGTTTGAGGCCGCAATCGCCGTGCCCATAACAAATGCATGGGGGTCAAGATTTAAGCTAAACGCCGTTTGAATTGCAATTGGGGCGACTAAAACGGCCGCTGCTGCATTCGACATGAAGGCGGTAAGTATGGTAGTGAGCATAAACAATCCCACCATAATGCCTCGTGGTCCTAGCGATCCCACCAGATGAATCACCTGATCAGACAAAAATTGGGCAGTGCCCGTGTTTTCCATGGCAATGCCCATCGGCAACATACCCGCAATCAGGTAGACGGATTTCCACTCAATAGATTTATATGCTTCGTCCATGGTTAAGCAGCCAGTCACCACGGAGAGCACGGCACCCAAAACGGCCGCTACCGAAATGTGCAACCAGCCTAACCCAACCATTGTAATCATAGACACAAAAATAATTAGATTTAGCGGTGCTTTGCTGGTGCGCAGCGTGGGTTCGTCTCGTTCAGTGAGAAGCAAGAAGGAAATGTCATTGCCTGCTTCCTCGATGCGCTCTTTGCGCCCTTGCACCAACAGTGTGTCGCCCAGTTTAAGCCGTGCATTGCCTAGACGTCCCGCAATTGCTTTTTCTTCACGCCAGATTGCCAGCACCGTCAGACCATAGCGCGCTCGAAAATTAGCATTTTTAAGCGATTTGCCAATAAAAGGTGCTTTTTGGCTTACCACCAGCTCGGCGACAGCCACTTCATCAGATTGTAATTCGTGCTCATCAATATCATGTTCAGGAATCAGGGTCACGCCAATTTGGTTACGTACGGCCAGCATTTTTTCTTCTGACCCTTTCACCAATAGCATATCTCCTGCCCGGATGTGGGCGTTAGGCAAGATACCCAGCCGCATACGGCCGTCTCGCAGCACCCCCATCACCGTCAGATCATACGCTTCACCCAGGCGACTCTCCACAATTGTCTTGCCAATGAGCGGTGATTCTGGCAGAACGTGCAGTTCCGCTAAATAATCTTTTAGCTGATATTCGCGATTAAAATCATGAGGATCTTCATGCAGGGTTTCTTCATAGCGGGGCAGCAAATGGCGGCCGATAAAATACATGTAGGCCAGACTGAAGCTTAAAACGATCAGTCCCATCGGAGTAAAATCGAACAACTTGAAGGGGGCGAGACCTACTTCTTGCAAAGCATCACTGGACAGCAGGTTTGGGGGCGTGCCAATGAGTGTGGTAATGCCCCCCAACAAAGAGCCAAAAGCCAGGGGGATGAGCAGCTTAGAAGCGGGGACTTTGGCTTTACGTCCCAAAGCAATTGTGACCGGCAGCAAAACGGCCGCAGCCCCAATATTGTTCATAAAGGCAGACATGATGGCCACAGCGGCCATGATGACAAACGTCAGGCGGGCCTCTTCGGTGCCCGCAATTCGGCCAATATATTTACCAATGACGTCAGCAATGCCAGTGTGGGTTAGGCTGGCGCTGACGATATAGATGGCCCACACGGTAATGACCGCTGGATTAGAAAAGCCGGAGAAAGCCTCCTCTGTGGTGAGCAAGCCGGTTAACAGCAGGGTCAGCATCACCATCATCGACACTACATCGACACGAATTTTTTCAGACGCAAATAAAACGACGGATGCTCCTAAAATGATTAAGACTAAACTGATTTCACCAGTCAAAAACGCCTCCATTCAGTACAGGTTGACCGTTATCTTATGTCAGTACGGCCGTTCGTCGCAATAAATTAATGTTTGGGATAAAAAGAGAAAGAGCGCCGCTGCCCATAACAACGGCGCTTTTTAAGTTTGGGAATTTTTGCAGACCTGACAGATTTTATCAAGAAGGCTTATGACCTATTGAACCCTCTGCCAGGTCTTTTCAGATTAAGATCGTTTAAACAGACCCACCAGCTTAACCCAAAGCTGTTCCGTTAGACTATACACAACCGGGACAACCACCAGGGTTAAAGCGGTGCTTACCAATAAGCCACCCATCACCGCGCGTGCCAATTCAGAGGCAATAATCGCGCCAGCTTCATTGCTGGCCGCCAGCGGAATGAGAGCTAGAATGGCCGTCAATGCGGTCATCCAGATGGGGCGCAAACGAGTGCGGCCACCTTCAACCAGCGCGTCGTAAACGGAGTGACCCTTGGCGCGCAGCTGCTGCACCAATTCCATTAGCACAATGCCGTTCGTCACCACAATACCGACCAGCATCATCAAACCAATCATGGCCGAGATGCCCAGCACGCTGTTGGTGAGGTACAGCGCTAGCGCTGCGCCCACCAGAGCAAACGGCAGGCTGAACAGAATCGTAAACGGGTGAATCAGGCTGCGGAAGGTTAGCGCCATGATGAGGTAGACGATGATGATGGAGTAGCCAATGGCTGTTAGCATCGACTGGAAGCCTTCCACCTGCTGTTGGGAATCAAACCCTTCGGTGACTTCAACCGTGTCTGGCAGCGAAGAAAGATCATTGATTGCTTCCTTGGCTGCGCCGGTGACACCCAGGGTGTTTTGGGTTTCCAATTCACCACTAAAGCTGACGGCAGAACGGCCGTCTATCCGCAGAATGGTTTCGTTGGTGCCATCCCCTTCCGCTGCTCCGTCCACATTGCTAGAAACATTGGCAATGTCAGGAATGCCATCTTCATCCACGTCCACAGAGCTGATGGCCGCTTTCGCCTCGTCAACCAGCGTTTCCAGCTCATTTTGCGAGTCGCCCGTCAGAATGATAGAGAAGCCGCTAAAGCCAGTTTGGGAAGCAGCCGAAACGCTCACATTGTCTTTACCGACAACGCGAATCGCTTCCAGGCGCACTTCATTGGTCAAACTGTTCAGCGCATCAGCATCCTGCACCATTTCTTCACCGACACTGATGGTGAGATTGGCCTGGTTTTGGCTAACACCACCGCCGCCAAACAGGGCTTCAAAGCCACCGCCACTGCCAATTTCAGTCTGGATGGTTTCGATGTCGTCAAACTGCTCCATCGCTGCCTCCAGCTCTTTTACCACCTCGTTGGTTTCTCCCATGCCGGTGCCCGCAGGCAGCGAAATGGTGACGTTGATGGTTGGCTCGCCAATGCTGGGAATAAAGCTTTGCGGCAGCTGCCCTAGCAGGAGCAGGCTGCCAGCAAAGACAATCGTGGCTGCCAGCATGGTGTAAAAGCGATGCTGTAAAGCCCATTCCAGCGCAGGCGTGTACCAACGCTGCATCGCTGTTTCCCGTTCATCAGGAATATTTTCTTTGCGGATGAGCAGGTAGGTGAGTGCCGGCACAACCGTAATGGAGACGACAAAGCTGGCCGCCAAAGCGTAGGCCACTGTCAGGCCAAAGGGCAAGAAGAAGGAGCCGATGATGCCCCCGACCAAGCCCAGCGGCATGAACACAGCCATGGTGGTTGCCGTGGCCGAGAAGATGGCAATGGCTACTTCTTTGGTTCCCTGTAAAACAGCGTGTTTGGGATCATCGCCTTGCTGGATGTAGCGGTACGAATTTTCTAGCACCACAATTGAGTCATCTACCACTCGACCAATGGCTACTGTTAGACCGCTCAAGGTCATGATGTTAAGCGTCACTTCTGTGGGGAACAGCTGGGCAATGAAGCGCAGGAAGCTGCTGTCGGTTGAAATCACCAGATTGTGCAGCCATTCGCCAATGGTTGGCGGTATGAATGCCATCAGCAGGAAGGCGGTGAAAATGGAGAGCGGGATGGAAACGGCCGTTACTAACGTAGCCTGCCAGCTCACCTGATACTTATTGCCAATACGGCCGCTCAAGAAGAACAAAATGACGATGACGGCAAAAACACCCCCTAGCGCCCCTTCCCGCGACACGCCCGTCACTGAATCTTCAATGAAGGTGGCCTGTTCAAACACCAGATTGGCTGAGGTGCCGGGATTGGCCTCAGTAAAGGCGTCTAACGTGTTAAAGATGTCTTGCGCCACGTTTACCGTGTTGGCATCGCCCGCTTTGTAAAGGCTCACCAGCACGCTGGGATTGCCATCGGTGCGGGTGATGGCTGCTTCGGGAATGAATACGGCAATGTCGCCCTGGGCAATGCCAGTTAGGCGGTCTGCCAATTCTGCATCAAACGCATCTGGATAAGTTTCCAGCATAAAGGTCAACGTCTCTGGGGCAAACAGTTCCAGAACGGTTGGAGATAACGTTTCAACAAACCCTTCTTCGTTTTCTGCCAGGAATTGAATCACCTCGGGTGTGAGAGCACTCATCCATTCTGCCGGGTTTTCAACATTGGGTGCAGTGGGGAAGAAGTTTAAGAAGTTCGCTGCGCCAGGCACAAATTGGTTGTTAAGCAGGTCTGCGGCCGTTTTAAAGAGCGAAGGCTCTCCTTCTGGGGTCGGCTCTACCCAGATGCCGCTCAGTTCTGGGGCACCTTCAGACAAAGCCGCTGCTTCTTCGGCTTCTACCAGGGCCAGGGCACCAGTTCCCCCAAACTCAGCGGCGATTTCGTCTAGTTCGGCCCGTAAATCGGCGGGCAGCGTGTCTACAAATTCAGCAGGCAGTAAAGCCAGAACTTCTGGTTGCAGCAGGCGCAGATTGTCTGGTGAAAGCAGTTGCAGCACCTGGATGCCTTGTGGTCCTAATCCGCCAAACAGACGGATGAGGTCAGGTGTAATATCCTGGGCGTTTTCGAGTTCAAATCCGGCCTGGGCTGCACCTTGTATGAGCAGGTCGGGCAAACGGCCCGGATCGACGGGTTCTGCTTCGACTTCTTCAACTGGTTCGCCGTCACCACCTTCATCTGTGGCAACGGCCGTTTCTGCCATAAACTGCACGTCAGCAATCACCACGTTCGTAACGGTTTGCTGTAAGCCTGGATCCAATTGAGCCAGGAATGGCTCTGGAATGGCCGCCAGCGTTTCGGCGGGAAAAGCCAGTAAAAGTTCTGGGGTTAGATCGGCCAGTAGTTCTGGCGCGACAGAAGATAGCAGGCCAAACGCCTCGGCGGGAATGTCTGCTGTGGTGGAGATGGGGAAACCAGACGCTGCTGCTGTCGCAATCCACGATTCGGGCAGCTCGACTGGCTCTGGAGCCAGGCCATTGGCAGCGTTTTGGATGGCGGTAAGCTGGGCCAATAGATCAGCATCGAGCGTTTCGCCCACCACTGGTAAGGCAATGGCGGCAACATCCGGGTCCAGGGCGCGCCACATTTCGGGAGTCAGCTCGGTCAACTGCTCTGGCGCAAAACCGATGATGCCTTGCATGAATTCGGCCGTCAGGTCGCTGGTGTCGGTGATAACCTGACCCAGCTGGGCTGCTCCGGCAATCCAGGTGTCGGGCAGGGGAACGGGGGTGAATTGGGGCACGTCGGCGCTGGTTACGGCCGTTGCTTCATTTCGGGCCACGTACACCGCAATGTTGTTTAATGTTTGGGCGGTTCCCTCATCCAGTGTGGCGATATATTCTTCGGGCAGGGCAGCCTGTACCTCTAGCGGCAAGGCCAAAAGAATGTCTGGCGTCAAATCTTGTAGCAGTTCCGGTGCTACGGAAGCCAGTAAGCCCAGGGCCTCTGCATTCAGGTCCGCTGTGGTGGTTAGTTCCTGCCCGGCGGCCGCTGCTGCGGCTGTCCAGCTCTCGGGGAGTGCGGCTGGTTCTGGCGCAACGCCATTGGCGGCATATTGAATGGCGATAAGCTGGGCAGCCAGCATTGGCTCCAGCGTTTCTGCCATGTCGGGCAAAACGATGGCCACGGCCGCTGGGTCCAGGGCGCGCCACATTTCGGGGGTTAGTTCAGCCAGCTGCTCTGGGGCAAAACCAACGATGCCCTGCATGAATTCCGGTGTGATGTCGCTGGTGTCGGTAATGACCTGGCCCAGCTGGGCGGCACCAGCAATCCAGGTTTCTGGCAGCGGTACAGGCTCTACGGTGGGGAGGTCGGCAATGGGTTCTGCTTCGGGTTCGGTTTCAGGAACGGCCGTTGGCTCCATCGTTGGTTCTGCGGTGGGTTCTACTTCGGCAACTTCTTCTACCGGGCTGAGCGCAACGACAGCTTCTTCAACATTGTACTGGCCAACGCCACCAAATTCAGCAGCAAGCTCATCTAATTCAGCCACAAGTGCGGGGTCTAAGCCATCTAGATATTCTTGCGGCAAGTAGGAAAGTGCTTCTGGCTGAACGTAAACCAGCAAATCTTCTGGCAGTAGATTCAGGACCAGCAGCACCTGATCAGCAGCATTCTCATAGCTGGCCAGGCTTCTCAACAGATCAACCGTGATTTCCTGGGCGTACTCAATGTCTACGTCCAGCACTTTTGCGCCTTGAACGACTGTAAGGGGCAGGCGACCGGGGTCTTCATCGACAACGTCTTCAACACTGGTTTCATCAGCTTCAACTACCACTTCTTCGGGTAATTCCTGGCCACCGCTGATTTGTACTTCGCTGATGTCTTCCAGGGCGGTTAATTGTGGTTGAAGGTCGTTTTCCACCAGCAGCTTCAGATCAGCCAATTCAAGATCGGCCGCTGAGATGCTGGCGATGACCACAGGTAGATCACTCAGGCTGAAGTTCAGCACGCTGGTGTCGGCAGTGTCAGGCAGGTTGGTTTCGGCAACGGCCGTTTCAATCTCGGTCAACAAACGATCCTGATCCAGCCCAAAATCGTACCGTACCACCACAATGGCATAGCCATTGTTGGTCGTCGATTCAACATTGACAACGCCTTCTACCACAGACAGCTTCTCTTCAAGGGGGATGGTGATTTGATTTAAAACATCGGTGGAAGATTCGCTGTCGCCCCACTGGGCGATAACGATAGTTTGGGGAAATTCGACGCGGGGTAGCAACTCAAGATTGAGCTGTGTCGCTGAGTAAACACCCAGGCCGAGGATAACGGCCGTTAAAATAATCGTGATCCAGCGAAATCTCAAAGAGAGGCGCGTGATTCGGTCAAAAAAGTTTGAAAGCATAATGGGTCTCCTGCAAAATCACAAGTTTTGATGTGATATTTGATGCCGCATCTAAATGGACTCGGCACTTTTTTTAAAGATAAAAGGGGTAAAAATAGTTTGCAAAATGGCTAGACTATTTTGCAATGTTTCTAAATCACTATCTGGTAATTCAGATAGGTGTGATGCGAGATTGTTAACCAGCTTTTGACCAATCTTTTCGATCAGTTGGTGGCCAACTGGGGTGAGGGTTAGCATTACAACGCGGCGGTCTGTTTGTGAGCGCTGACGCGCTACCCAGCCCTCAGACACCAGCTTGCTAATGGTGTTCGACATGGTTGGTAGGCTAACACCGTGCAGCTCGGCTAGTTCACTGAGGTTGTATGATGTTTCACCCAGCAAGGTTAGGGCGCTAAGCTGGGGGGGCAGCAACGGTGTCTCTGCCTGGCGCAGCTCAGCCGCCAGCAAGCGCATAATAGACGGAATAATTTGCAGGATTGACAAAGCAATCCCGTGACGATCAGCATTCATAATAGTTCACAAATGGGGGGAAACAGCGTATTTGACTCCACCTTCCCGCGAGTTTGTTGTAAATAGTTAGCACACCTAATCATTAGGCGGGCTAATTTTACGCCATCCGTTCCAAAATTGTCAAGCGAGTGGGGCAAGACCATAGTCATAGGTCTTAGAATTGGTTAAGGTACTGAAGCAAATTTCCACAGTATCTATCCATCAAAAGAAGTTTGCTTCAATGGTAGGTAATTTCAACGATTTCCCTATGGATCAGTTCAGAGTGTTGCCTATTTCTAGCAAAACAGATAAAAACCCAGCACAATTGCATAAGGGCAATATGCCCAGGGATCGATAGCGCAAGGCCCGTTTCGGTAAGCGGTGGTCGGTAAATGCTTTTACCGATTATGGAATTCGGATTACCGTTTACCAGATGCGGGAGACGCGGAGGAGGTTCTCCACCTCAGGTGGAGCTAACGGGCGAAAAAGATTCGCCCGGAAAAGCGAAAGTTCAGCGGGTGCCTCCCAGGGTTGGTCATATCCTGAGTCGAGCGGTTTCTAAACCGCCAGCTAGTTTGCCAAGAGTTCCCCGGCAAACAGCAAAATCCCTTCAAATGAGAGTGATGTGTCAAACCAGATGGGTAACTGTCTGTTTAAATCACATTGCAATGGCCGAACAATTTATTATTGAAGGGACCTCTCCATTTTTTGGCAATTGTATTTGGGTGTGTCTGCAGCAGGCATGCCGGTATGATCTAGAGGTGAAAGCAGCTTCAGATGCGTTCTGGTTGGATTCGTTCGCATGTGAGACTGCACGTCCTCGACAAGGGCATTGCTGCCTGCAATTGTGATTTGCAAATTAGCAAATTAGCAAATCATTTAGCGGAGGTTAAACGCTATGTGTGGCATTGTTGGTTATGTGGGGCCGCGTGAGGCGGCAGAAGTTGTTTATAACGGTCTAAAACGGTTGGAGTATCGTGGCTATGATTCGGCTGGGGTGGCTGTTTTGGAGCAGAATGGGCATATTGCCATTCGGCGGGACGTAGGTAAGCTGAACAATTTAGGCAGCTTGCTGGCGAAATCGCCGCTTGGTGGGCAAATTGGCATTGGGCACACACGCTGGGCCACGCACGGCGAGCCCAGCCAGCGGAATGCCCACCCGCATATTGGCATGAACGGCCGTGTTGTTGTGGTCCATAACGGCATCGTGGAAAACTTCTTGCCTTTGCGGGAAGAATTGGCGGCCGAGGGGGTGCAGTTTGCTTCGGAGACGGACACGGAAGTGATTGTACAGCTGGTGGAGCGATATTTGGAAAGTGGGCTGGGATTTGAAACGGCCGTACGCCAAACCCTCGCCCAATTAGAAGGTGCCAACGCCGTGGTGGTGATGAGCGTAGATCAGCCTGACCAACTGATTTGTGCCCGGCTGGGCAACGCGGGGGGCATCACTCTGGGAATTGGCCGCGATGAAATGTTCATCGCTTCCGACATTCCTGCCATTTTGGAATACACTCGCGACATGATCTTTTTGGAAAATCGGCAGGTGGCCATTGTGACCCGCCACAGCTACAAAATCACCGATCTGGCAGGCAACCATCTCGAGCCAGAGATACACAATATCAACTGGGACCCGGTGAGCGCGGTCAAGGGCGAGTTCAAGCATTTTATGCAGAAAGAGATCCATGACCAACCTCAGGCGCTGATTGATACGATGCGGGGGCGGGTGAATTTTGAGAAGGGCACCATTTCTTTGCCGGAGATGAATCTGACGGCCGAATTAGTCAATTCTCTCAATAAAATCATCATTGTGGCTTGCGGCACTAGCTATTATGCCGGGTTGATTGGTAAATTTATGATTGAAGCCCTGGCGCGGATTCCGGTGGAAGTAGAGTATGGTTCGGAATTTCGCTACTATGACCCGATTATTGATGAGAAGACGGCCGTTTTAGCCATCACTCAATCCGGCGAAACGGCCGATACCCTGGTAGCCAGCGAACAGGCCAAAGCCAAAGGGGCCACGCTGTGGTCAATTGTCAACGTGATTGGCAGCCAATCCATGCGCATGTCTGATGGGTACATTGCCATGCAGGCGGGGCCAGAAATTGGCGTGGCCAGCAGCAAGGCATTTACGACCTCGCTGGCTGATTTATACTTGCTGGGCTGTGTGCTGGGTGAATTGCGCGGTACTATTTCTGCCAACAAAATGCGGCAACTGGTGGACGATCTGGCCCATATTCCCAACCTGGCCGGAGAATTGTTGGAGGATGAAGGCGTCTACGAAAATTTGGCAAACGTGTTTCATAAAGCGGAGGATTTCCTCTTTTTGGGGCGGGGCATTAATTATCCGGTGGCTTTAGAAGGAGCGCTTAAGCTCAAGGAAATCAGCTATATTCACGCCGAAGGCTACCCGGCTGGGGAGATGAAGCACGGCCCGATTGCCCTCATTGACGAAACAATGCCAGTGGTTGCTCTGGCGACGAATGATCGACTGTACGAAAAGATGGTGAGCAACATCCAGCAGGCCAAAACACGGGGTGGGGTGGTGCTGGCTGTAGCCACTAAGGGAAATGGCACGATTGGCCATGAAGCCGACTACGTCATTGCGGTGCCGGGAACTTCTGAACTACTCCAGCCCATCCTGAACACGATTCCGATGCAGCTGCTGAGCTACCACATTGCCGTCTGGCGTGGCTGCGATGTAGATCAGCCGCGTAATTTGGCCAAGAGCGTCACGGTAGAATAGTAGGATTAGTAATTGGGTAATTGAGTAATTGGGAAAATTACTCAATTACTTTCTTTTAAATTGAATACGGCCGTTAACTCTGGTTTCAAAAAGTGCTCAAACTCCAGCACGTAGCCACCCGGGTCTTCGGCGAAGAAATATTTAATTTGGAGGGTTTGGGAACGGCCGTACTCCTGCCGGATCGCCACCCCTTTTTCGCGTAGATATTGATACCAGTCCAACACATCCTCCACCACAAAGGTGATCATCACTGCGTTTTCTGGCTGGGTTTTCAGCGACCCGTGCGCCTCGTCCACCAGACCCACAAAGGCGGTGCCGTTTACCCGATAAATCTTGGCCCAGCCCTGATCTTCTACTTTCTCTAGCCCTAAAACACCTTCATAGAACTGTTGGGCGGCGGCCAAATCCTTGTAGTACAAAAACGTAATTTGTGAAGCGATTGCCAAATTATTCAAAGTAGTTTTCCCAGAGGAGAAAGCATCTTCGGATGCGTCCTGCTTTTGCTTCAGCCGTTCGCATCTGAGGATGCTCACTCCACCACTTACTTACGATTTTTTAGGTGACAGATAGATCAGCGGCAGGCTGATAAGCGTCATGCCGTATTTGACGATCAGGTTGAAGACAAAAATTTGCCACACCACGGCCCAGGGCAGGGTGAGGAAATGGTCTTGCAGATAGGGAAGCGCACCGAAAGCCCCGACGGCAAAGATGAGGTTGTCAACGGGCACGCTGATGCTGTTGCTGATCAGCACCCGTGCCCATTGGTAATTTTCGGTGATGCGGGTGACAAACCAATGGTATACCTCGGTGTCGAGCAGTTCGCTGACCACTTCAGCCAGGATGGAGGCGATGACGATGCGCCACAGCGGCCCTAAAATGGCGCTGAACTCCGTGCCTAAGCCCCAGGATGGGTCGCTGGGGACGCTGGCCGCCCAGCCCAGGTAGGCAGCCATGAACAAATTGATGACGGCAGCCATGATGATGAGCGCCTGGGCATTGCGTTTGCCCAGCAGCTTGTGGACCAAATCGCGCAGAGTGAAGGTGATGGGATAAATGAACGTTCCCATGTCCACAGCGTAGCCTGCCACCAGGCCGATTTTGAGGCTGGTGATGTCGGCCAGCATTTGTGCGCCGATGTAGGCTGCCACGACGATCACGGCCGCTACGGGAACGGCCGTTGCCACTGCCCGCGCTGTTTCATGCTTCTGCTTCTGTTGTGTTTGGGTTAATACAGTCATAAATATCCTTCCGACAGCACGCAAAAAGATGACAGGGTTAGCGGCCAAGGGTCGCCAGAGACCTGTCATCTTTCGTTTTATGCTGTTCGTTAATTATTGGCGGGCTTGGGTTCCCGCAGTTTTGGTTGCGCTAAAAGCGCCGCCGGGTACGGACAAGGTGCCCTTTTCTGCTACCGGCGAGGGAGGATTATAACAAACTTTTTCAGCTTTCCCAGGATCGTAAGCGCCAGCTTGCCGCCGCAAAGACCAAGACGATGGCAACCAGAACGGCCGTTAACTTCGGCCAAACCAGTTCCGGTAACCAGACGTTACCAAAAGACAGGCGAATCAGGTCGAATACGGCCGTTGTGGGCAGCCAGGCTATCGTTTGTTGTACCCAGGTCGGCAGCTTATCCGTGCCAACAAAGGCAATCATCAGGGGAAACATCAAAACAATGGCCAGCAGGCCAACCCACATTTGCACAGCGCCTTCGTTCTCGACCAGGAGGCCGACCAGCAGGCCCAATCCGACGCCAAACAAGACAATGCCTATGATGGCGGGCAGCATGATGGTCCATAAGTGGATCATGGACAGGTTAAACGCCAACAAGACGCTTGCGGCCAGGATGCCGTAAACGGCCCCGGCTAATCCTTTACCCAGGAGAATCTGGTTAATGCTGGCCGGGGAAACGCGCAGCAGGGCCATTGTGTGGGTTGATTTTTCCTCCAAAATCAGGTGCGGAACGAGAATAGCGGTAATTAAGATGGTGGTTAGGACCAATCCCAGGGCAACCATGATGGTGTGTCCGCCATTTTCCAGCGTGGGATAAACGGTTTGGGTCTGAATGGTGACGGTGCGCCCGGTAACGGCCGTTAAGGCCTGTTCGACTTGGCTGATGAGGGGACCGGCCGTTTTCTCCGGTACCCAATAGGCCATAAAGCCTTCAATTGTTAAATCACCTGTGCTGTTTTCCCAGCCTTCCGGCAAGGCTACGGCCACCAACGGGCTGCTGGTTTCTACCGCAGCGTTGACCGGCCCTGCGGCGTTGCGTAACTCTATTACCCGTACAGCCCCTTCCTGCCGCAGCGTGTCTGCGGTGCCCGTGCGGGCGGCATCATAAATGGCAATGGTGGGCCGACTGTCCAGCTTGAGCATTAAGGGCAGTGCCTGCACCGTCAGCAGGATCATGGCCAGGCCCAGAATCATGGTGAGCGTTGTTTTATTTTTCACGGCATCGACGATGTCTTTAGCCGCCAGGGCCAGCACAATGCGCCAATATTGCCAGGTGGTTAGTGAAAATCGTTCTGTTAGCTGCATGATTTCCTCCGGTATGAGAAGTGCGACGCACTTTCCTAATCAGGCGTTTTGTGGCGACGCATACCTGCCTAAGTGCGTCGCACCTACCTGCATAGCTCCATTATCTTTATTGACGATCTTGCCGGCGCACCAGCACGACAACCAGCCCTAGCAGCAGCAACGTGGAGAGGACAAGGACCGCAAGCTCGGCTGCGTAATGGGCAAAAGTGGCGTTAGGCGTCAGCGACAAACGGAAAATCTTGGCAACCAGGACGGTGGGTATCCAGTTCATCACGGCAATGGCACCGGTGGGCACCAATCCTTCCAGGGCAACCAGAATGACGGGGATCAACAGCGGGACCACAATAAACCAGCTGATGAGCTGCAATTGGGGCCGCGCTTCAACATAGATGCCCAGGAGTAAGCCGACGGCCACCATGAACAGGGTGCCCAGCACAGCGGCCAGGATGGCCAATGGCCATTGGATGATGAGGTAGCTGAAGACGATGAGGACAATTGTGGAGCCGACCAGACCTTAAAACAGACCGGCCAGGGCTTTGCCCGCGACGAGATCGGTGGCAGAAGCGGGCGAAACCAGCAAGGCATCCAGCGTCTTCGTTTGTTTTTCTTCCACCATCAGGTTGGAAACGAGGGAAAGCCCGATCATTATGGCGATGAACAGCAGGGCGGTGGTAGCGGAGAAGGCAAAGAAAAACGTATTGGCGTCAAAGAAGACGTCATTTCCGGTTAAGTTTAGGGTGACCGGCTGGCCTAACTGGGCTGTCAGATCGTCCTCGATCAGCGTTTTGATCTCGGCGCGCTGGTCTGCAGAGAGCCAGTACATGACGTGCCCCTCTATGGTAATAGGGCTATCGGTTTGGCTGGAAACGGCCGTTTCTGGAATAATCACCGCCAACTCGACGTCCTCAGCATCTGAAAAAATGTCCATCAACCGCTGGCGCGAGTCATAGGTGTACACGGCCAGGGCCGGGCTGCGCTCCAAAGCGGTGACGACGGGCGAATCAGTTTCGGCATACACCAACACATCTAGCGTATCGCTGCTGGTGGCCAGCGCTGGGAAGTAGCGGTAAAAAAATACCATCAGGAATGAAATGACGATGGCGGTCAGTGTCGATTTTGTCTTTACTGCATCTACAATATCTTTGGCTGCCAGCGTGCCAATCAGGCGCAGATGAGACAGCCACGAGCCTTTATCTATTTTGGGTGAACTTTGCAGCGTTGTCATGCGCTTGCACTCCTCTCGGCCAGCTTGTGGCCGGTCAGGGCCAGGAAGACATCTTCTAACGTCGCGTTTTCCTGACCAATATTGTGCTTGAGATGGATGGGCTTGTCCAGGGCAGCAATACGGCCGTTGTGCAAAATGGCCACCCGGTCACACAGCCGATCTGCTTCCTCCATGTAATGTGTTGTGAGGAAAACGGTGACGCCCTCTGTTTTGAGCTGCTGCACAATGCCCCGGATATCCAGGGCTACGCCGGGGTCCAATCCCTTGGTTGGCTCATCGAGGAACAACACCCTGGGGCGATGCAAAAGTGCCCGGGCAATGAGCAGGCGCTGCTTCATGCCATTAGAAAACTTGCCACTTTTTTTACGCCCCTGATCTTGCAGGCCCACCTGGGCCAATACCTCTTTCACCCGATTGCCATTGACGCCGTAGAGACGGGCACTGAAGCGCAGGTTCTCAACGGCCGTCATGCGTTCGTAAATGTTTTGGTATTCAAAAACGACGCCAATGGCTGGTTTTAGCTGCTGCCGCTGGGTCACCACATCAAAGCCACACACTTTGGCGCTGCCGCTGCTGGGCCGCAGTTGCCCGGTCAGCATTTTGATGGTTGTGGTTTTACCAGCCCCATTTGGTCCCAGAAAACCAAAAATTTCGCCAGCTTGGACGTTAAACGTGAGTTGATCCACAGCCAGAACGTCGTCATATTTTCGCGTGAGTTCGTTCACTTCAATCGCCAGCATGATCCTCTCCTTCTTGGTCCAAAGCGGCACCAACGGCCGTACCGATGCTCACCCCAATGGCAATACCCAAAGCAAAAAAGCCTGGGTTATCAAAAATCGTCATCATCACCAGACCCAGGGCCACACCAGCCCCGGCTCCAATGGAAATACCATATGACAGATGCGTGTGTTCGTTTGTTTTATTTGACTGTTTCATGATATTGCTCCGATTTGTAGATTGGTCTAATCTCGAAGATTGGACCAATCTTGCCAACGTTCGCTCAAAAACATTTGTACAGACAGCATAAAATAAGGAAGCAGTCCGCGCATTATTTTTCTGCTAAAAGGTGCAATAACGGGGCTAAAACACCCCAAAACGAGGCTGAATGGTACAAAAAATTAGCCGCAGAGAGCGCGGAAGACGCGGAGAGTGAAAAGCAATAAAGAAAACTCAGCGTTCTCTGTGCTCTCTGCGGTGAAAAATCTTTTTTTAGTGGACGCTGGGGTTAATAATCGAGGAGATCACGCAGTTCGCGGGCGGCTTCTTTGCTCATGGGGATTTTGGAGCCTTCGGCATCATCCAGGCGCAGGCTGAAGCTGCTGCGCGTGTAGGGAATTACTTCGGTGACGTGCTGCAAATTGACCAGATAGGCGCGGTGGGCGCGAAAGAAGCCGCTGCGGGCCAGGCGCTGTTCTAGCTGTGACAGGGTAAATTGGGTGGGCAATCGTTCGTTGGTGGTTTGCAGGATGGAACGGCCGTCTTCCACTTCAACATACAAAATATCCGTCGGATTGACCAGCGCCACCCGCCCTTCTAATTTGACAGGAATCTTAAACGGCAAGGCGTTTTCATCCAGCTCCTCGCCCGGCTGCCGCGTGGCCACAATGCGCCCTTGATCCAGCTCATAGATGGTGTGGCACAGCGAGGGTAGGTAGGTATCGGTGTTGGCCATGATTAAGACGGTGCCACCCTCATCTGCCTGCTGCTGAATGAGCTGGCTCAACAAGGAGATGGAGGCGTCGTCACAGCGGGCAAATGGTTCCACCAGCAGCAAAACCGTTGGGTGGTGCAGCACAGCCACGCCAAAGCCCAGCCGTCGCCGCAGTCCAGAGGAGAGTTGTTCGAGCTTGACCCCGCCATGATCGCCCAGCCCAACCAGCGCCAGGACCTCATCGACTCGGCTGCCGGGCAGACCGCGCAGCCGGGCGTGAAAGGCAAGATTTCCCCGAGCGGAGCGGGTGGCATACAATGCGTCTTCGGCAAAAAGGACGCCTACTTGCTGGCTAAACAGAGTTCGGTCAGTGGCGGGATTGGTATCACCGATGCAAACCGTGCCGCTGGTGGGGCGGGATTGGCCGGTGAGTAAAGGCAGCAAATCGGCCGTGCCGCTGCCGCTGGGGCCTACAATGGCGGCAATTTTGCCGGGTTCCACCACCAGTTGTTCAATATCGAGAATGGTGCGCTGCTCGACCACTTTTTGCAGCTTATGCAGGGTAATCATGCTGTAGATTGTAGCAGATTTTGGGGAGGAAACGGCCGTGTTGAATGGTCTCGATCTACTTTCAGATATTGCGATTTAGAAGTGGACGCCTTTGGCTAAGCTGATTTTCGCGTAGCGAGTATGGCGGCATATTTTTGAAGCGTTAAGCGAATAAGCGATGAAAGCTCAGGATCAGTTACCAGCCACTCCTGGTTAATCTGCTTGCCGATGAACGGCAGGGTCAGGCAGGCTTCGTTGATGATGTGGCCGGACATGGTTTTAACAATTTCCTGCAGCGCCGCCTGAGCATGGACGCCGCGCCCCGAGGCGTTGAAGAAAGCCACTGGCTTTTCGTAAAATTCAGGGCCACCTACCAGCCAATCCAGCGCATTTTTGAACGAGCCGGGCACGCCGTGGGCATATTCGGGACAGGAAACAATGAGGCCATCAGCCCTTGCCACCTGTGCTCTTAAATCAACCACAACTTCAAATTGATTGAAATCATCGTCCGGGTTAAAGTGGGGCAAATCTCCCAGGCGTTCATAGAGGATAATCGTTACATTTTCCGGGGCCAGGGCTTGCGCGGCTTGTAAAAGTGTGGTGTTTGAAGAAGCCTGCCGCAAACTGCCAGACATTGCTAGCAATTGCATCGTTTGAGAGTTATCAGTCACAACGTGTTTTTAGCTTTCACTTTTTTTATGAATCTCATGCCAGTTTTCCAATTCTCGTCTCTCTTGCTTAAAAGCTTCCGGATCTACGTGACGTGGCCGTAATTTCGCAACAAGTTTCAATGGCCTATCTGCAAATATCCACCGCATGGCTCTTTCCGCTATCAAGCTTTGTAATTGTTTCGTCTGGGCTGGTGAAAATGTAAGACGATCAGGCATATCGTCTCCGATTTCCGTAAAAAGTAGATGCTTTGGAGAAATTGGTAGGAATATATTCCCGCCTTTTTTCCCCCAACCTCCCTTTAAATCGTAATTTCCTTCGCCATAATAATTTAGCTTGATTACTGGATGATCGCTTGTGAACCATTGATGACCACGAGCAGGACGCACGATACACCACTTATGATTTTTCAATGCAGAAATGGTCTTAGTTAAAGCTAATTTTTGACTTTGAAGCCATAATTTTCTTCCCGCTGTTATTTGAGCTTTGATGTAACCTTGCCCTGTTTCTGATTCGGCACTCGAAATCGTTTCAATCTCTAATAAATCTTCGAACAGCCTGGGAGTTCCCTCTCTTGTTGGTGATTTGCTTTCTATGTCAAGATCACCATTTTCATTGTTTTCGATTCTACGAACAGATTCTTTTATGGTCTTTTGCAACAATTCTGGCAAGGTTTTTTGCCAACGCTCGGTTGACTCCACGTAGCTTGAGAGAGTTCTAACATCTTGAGCTCCTAAAAAACTCGCTAACCGTTCCCAGTCTAATGATGAGAGAGGGTTATCCTTTAGCACTTTTCTCAAACTTTCTTGAAAAGGGTTCTCAAATTCAGATGCAAGCCATTTCTCAAACTCATCAACTTCTTCTCCATCTACAATTTCAGTATAGAGATTACGTAAGTATGCAACTTGCTTAATCGAGTGTCTAGCCCACTCAGGCACTTTGGCATGTGAAACAAGAATACGATAGGACCATACTTCAAGCCCATTGTTGCTCCACTGTTTTAAGTAAGTCTGCGGCACATAATGATTGTCACGCGAAATTTGATCCATATCTTCAGACTTTTACCAATGACCGGAACTTTCTGGAAAAGATAAAGCAGTATACAAAATAATAGTGGCGGGCATCAACTGGTTTTATACGAACCGTCCCGGAAATTTGTTAGGCGGATGAACTGCATCGGTGCGGTTGCCGGGAAATTGGGGAGCTAACCATTAAATTGGTTGATGATTTGGATGCCGAGGCTGGGAAATTGGTCCATGGCGGGTAGGGCGGTGGTCGCTTCGCTGAGGCTGATGGTTTGGCCGATGAGCTTTTGCGGCTGGAGCTTGCCTGCTTCGATCATGCGCAAGAGGGCAGGGTAGTTGTGGGCTTGCATCCCGTGGCTGCCATAAATTTCCAGCTCGTAGGCAATCACTTTGCTCATGGGAATGGCCGGGGCGCTGTGGTCGCCCAGCATCAAGCCAATTTGCACGTGACGCCCCCGCTTACGCAGGTTGGCGATGGAATTGTAGCAGGTGGTGGGGCTGCCCAAGGCGTCAAGCGACAGGTGCGCGCCGCCGTCGCTGATGATTTTGACTTCCTTGACCACTTTGGGCGTTTTGCTGGCGTTGACGGTGGCCACGGCCCCCATCTGGCGAGCAAATTCCAGCTTGTCATCGGCGATGTCGATGGCAATGACGTTGGCTCCCAGCGCATTGGCAATCATGATGGCCGATAGCCCCACACCGCCGCAGCCGTGCACCGCCACCCATTCCCCGGCACGCACGTTGCCCTGGTCCACCACGGCCCGAAACGACGTCACAAAACGACAGCCGAGGGAAGCGGCCGTTTCAAACCCAATCGTCTCTGGCAGGCGCACCAAATTCACGTCCGCGTACTGGATGGCCACATACTCGGCAAACGAGCCCCAATGGGTAAAGCCTGGCTGAAACTGGTGATCGCACACCTGGTGGTTGCCAGAGAGGCACTGCGGACAGTGGCCGCAGCCACAAACAAAGGGTAGCGTCACCCGGTCGCCAATTTGCCAGTTTTGCACATCCTTGCCCACGGCGGCAACCACGCCAGCCAGCTCATGCCCCGGTACGTGGGGCAGGGTGATGTCAGCGTCATGGCCCATCCAGCCGTGCCAATCGCTGCGGCACAGCCCCGTGGCTTTGACCTCAATGACGACGCCATCGGGCGTGGGCGTGGGGTCGGGTACAGTTTGGATGGTGATCGGTTGTTGGAATGCTTCGTAAACGGCCGCTTTCATGGCAATCTCCTGAAATTTAACGCAGAGGTGCGGAGGCGCAGAGAATTTTTTAGCTACATTTTCTGGGTAATCTGCAATTTGCCCGTGATTTTACTACCCATTTGCCTGCACCGCGAGTTGGAAATGACTTTATGGCACGCCAGGAAAAGGAGAAAACGTTTGGCGTCTTTGCGATTTAGCGACTTGGCGTGAGACTTCTTAAAAAATTACCCATTTGTTCTATCCGCTTGTAAAATTAGGGTATGACAACTCCTCAAGAACGAATTGCCCAATTGCGTGACGAAATCAATTTCCATTTGTATCGCTACCATGTGCTGGACAGCCCGGTCATTACCGATGCTGAGTACGACGCGCTGTACCATGAGCTGCTGGCGTTGGAGCAGGAACATCCCGAACTAGTAACGCCCGATTCACCCACGCAGCGCGCCGGGGCGGAGCCGCTCGATGCTTTCCAAAAGGTACAGCATCCTGCACCCATTTTGAGCCTGTCCAACGCCTTCAACGCTGAAGATTTGTATGCCTGGCGGCAGCGCATCGGCCGCTTTTTGCCAGACCCGGAGATGAAGCTAGATTACGTAGCAGAACCCAAGTTGGATGGTTTAACGGTGGTGTTGACGTATGAAAACGGCCGTTTCACCCAAGGTGCAACGCGGGGCAATGGCGAAGTTGGCGAAGACATTACCCAAAATTTACGGACGATACCGGCCATTCCCCAGCGCATCCCCGTCGATCCCCAAAGCAAGGTGACTGTGCCGCCTTACCTGGTGGTTCGCGGCGAGGCATTCTTTCCTCTGGATAAATTTGAGCAATTTAATGCCCGCCAACTGGCCGAGGAAAAACAAGTTTATATGAACCCACGCAACGCAGCTGCCGGGTCGCTGCGTCAATTGGATTCTAAGATTACGGCCGAACGGCCGCTCACCCTCTACTGCTACGATCTTATTGCCTGGCGCGGTGCCGACGTGCCCGACAAGCAGTGGGACCGGCTGGATTATCTGCGCCAGCTGGGGTTCCCTGTTTCTTCGGATAGTCAATATTGTGACACCATAGAAAAAGTCGCTGCGGCCTACGATGGCTGGTTTGAACGGCGCAACCAGATCAACTATGAAGTCGATGGGATGGTAGTCAAAATTAATGATCGGCCGTTGGCCGACAGCCTGGGCTTTGTGGGCAAAGACCCGCGCGGCGCGGTGGCCATGAAGTTCCCGGCGCAGGAAAAAACCACCAAATTGCTGGGGGTGCAGGTCAACGTGGGGCGGACCGGCATTCTGGCACCAAACGCCAACCTGGAGCCAGTAGAAATTGGCGGGGTGACGGTGCGCAACGCCACCCTGCACAATTACGACGAAATCGCCCGCAAAGATATTCGCCTGGGTGATACGGTGATTGTGAAGCGGGCCGGGGATGTGATTCCCTACATTGTTGGTCCTGTAGTGGATGTGCGCGATGGGTCGGAGCAGGTGATTGAACCGCCAACACACTGTCCTGTTTGCGGCGAACCGGCGCTGCGCGTGCCGGGCGAGGTGGCCATCTACTGTGACAACCCCAGCTGCCCCGAACAGCTGGTGCGCCGCGTGGAATATTTTGTCAGCCGGGGGGCGATGGACATTGATGGTTTTGGTGGCAAAACGGGCGCGCAGTTGGCGGAAGTCGGCTTGGTGAAGGATTTGGCCGATATTTATTATTTGGATCGGGATGAACTGCTGGCCTTGGAAGGGTTTAAGGATAAGAAAGTTGATAATTTGCTTGAAGGTTTGGCTGCCAGCAAGCAGCAGTCGCCCGCCCGTTTTCTCACGGCATTGGGAATCCGTTTTGTGGGCAGCGTTGTTGCGGGATTGCTCATCGATGAATTTGGCTCGATTGATGCCCTGGCGGCGGCCAGCCAAGAGCGGTTGGAAGAGATAGAAGGAATTGGGCCGGGAACGGCCGTATCCGTCACCACCTGGTTTACCGATGAGCGCCACCGTGCCCTGCTAGAAAAATTCCGTCAGGCTGGTCTGAAATTTGAGGCCGAACGGCCTGAGAATGAGGGCATAGGTAGCCAGGTGCTAGAGGGCCTGACCTTTGTCATCACCGGCACACTGCCTAACTTGTCCCGTGACGAAGCCAAAGCGCTTATCGAAGCGCATGGGGGCAAGGTGACCGGCTCTGTGAGCAAAAACACCAACTACCTACTGGCAGGCGAAAAAGCAGGCAGTAAACTCGCTAAAGCCGAATCCTTGGGTGTCGCCATTTTGGATGAAGCCAGTCTGCAAACGATGATCCAAACCCAAATCTAAGCGGAGAATATTTGATGACTAACGAGTTGTATCCACTGTTATTTGAGCCTGTCTTAAAAGATTACATTTGGGGCGGTCGCAATCTGGAAAAATTGGGTCGGCAGCTGCCACAAGAGGGGGTAATTGCCGAGAGCTGGGAAATTGCCGGGCATGAGGATGGCACAACGCGGGTGGTGAACGGCCGTTTTCAGGGCAAACTCCTTACGGAACTCCACGAAGAATTGGGGCTGGATCTGATTGGCAGCCGTTCGGCTTGGGCCCAGGAGCGGGGGAAGTTTCCGCTGCTCATAAAATTGCTGGATGCAAATCGGCCGTTGTCGGTGCAGGTACATCCTCAGGACGATTATGCCTTAGCTCACGAGGGAAATGAGTTGGGCAAAACAGAGATGTGGGTGGTGCTTCACGCTGAACCCGACGCGGAAGTGATTTTGGGTGTTTCTCATCGTATTAACAAAGAGGAATTTCGCGTAGCAATTAACAATAATCAACTAAACCCACACCTCAACCGAATTCCAGTAAAAACTGGCGATCATATATGTGTTCCGGCGGGGTCCCTTCATGCCATTATGGGCGGTTTGCTTATTGCTGAAATTCAGCAAAATTCCAACACCACCTATCGCGTCTACGATTGGGGACGGGTAGGGGCAGATGGGCAGCCACGTCCACTGCATATTGATAAAGCCCTTGACGTCATTAATTTTCAACAAATCGCCCCACAACTTTGTCCACCAACATTTATAGCCTCTGAAAACGGTGTCAGCCGGTCGCTATTGTGCAAAACAGACTATTTTGTGACGGAACGGGTGGAAATAGCGGCTGGCACTACATTCCAAGGAAACTGCACGGGTGAGACGTTAGAAATTTGGGGCGTCACAGAAGGGACCGTCACCGTTAACGATTTGGCGTTGTCAGCTGTGCGTTTTGTATTGTTGCCTGCAGCCATGGGGGAATTTTTGGTAACGGCCGTTTCCCCTGCCACACTTTTACGGAGCTACGTCGCCTAAGTAAGCAGCCAACTATAACTTCCCTTTTTGTAAGGCCGCTTACTCCAAGCCATCCGCACAATTCCGCTAACTTATTTGCGGACGGCCACTAAGGTAATCGTGGCCATTTGTACTACTGTTGCCTGACAAAATAGGATCTCGCTGTCCTGAAACGGTTTTGTAAGGTGGTTCTTAAGGCTGACTCAGCAACAATTTTAGACGATAGTACCAATCCAACATAGCGGCTTGATTTCATCACTTTAGCAGTACATAATTTAATCTGTTGTATCTTCATTGAGCAGTAAGCTGAATCAACCATAGTTTTGCAGATAAGCTTTGCAGCCTGCCCTGCTGCATTTTGGCATGAATTTAAGTTACTCATGCTAAAAGCCACTCCCCACAGGCTGTGCCAAGAATGCTCGGATTCATCAAAGCCAACATCAAAAACCAAACCTGAGCGAAGAGCGTGAAGGAGGTGAATACCATATCCATTTTGAAGTCTCTTTAGGTTGCTCCAACCGCCCATTTAATATCCAAACTTAGTTACAGCATCATAATAGACGTATGGAGGGTCTCTAAATGCGTGTAAACTCTGTAGGAAATATTCCGAAGGTTAAGATATGGCATTTGTTATTGATAGTTGCCATGTTGGTCATCCTCATAATAACCATCACCCCAGATAATCTCTCCGCTAGTAACAACTTCAACGATGAATCTATAGTCAAAGTAATTGCCCCATCCGGTGTACTCTCTGCCAATGATGATGGCGTGTCACTTTGGCATGATTACGGCTCGTTTGCGCTTTATCGTGTTTCCCAAACTGCCTTAAATGCACTTCCGGCAGACGTCCGTGACCAGCTTGTTGTCAACGAAATGAATCAGCTAATGTTCAATGAGGTATCAATTGACACCAAGTTGGCAACCCCAACTTCCGCAGCTGCAACGGCGGGACCAGAAACAACGGGGGAAACGCTGCATTTGGTTCAATTTGTTGGTCCAATTAAAGAAGAATGGCTGCAAGAGGTAGAAAGCACAGGAGCCAAGCTTGTACAGTACATTGCCACAAATGGCTATCTACTATGGACCAATGACAACAGCCGTGAACAGCTCGATAGAATGACGGCTGAGGGTAATATTCTGCAATTTAGCCAACCATTCCCATCCTCTTTAAAAATTGGTCCAAACCTTACTGAACGGCTGGATACAAATGCCAATCCCGACACAATCGTCAAAGTTGTGGTTCAGATGGTCACGCATAAACGCCAGGAAGAAAGCGAGCAAACTATCCAGGCAATGGCGACCGACCAGAACACCAATTGGGTGCCGGTGCTAGCGTTCCAAAATGCAGACTTTACTGTGCGCTTGGGCGATGTTGAGGCACTCGCCAGTTTACCAGATGTCTACTGGGTTGAAGAACGGTTAGAGCGGGAGCTTCTGGATGAAGTTCAGGGGCAAATCCTTGCTGGTAACTTCAACGGGGACCAATCTGGACCAGCCGGCCCTGGCTATTTGGCCTGGCTGTCAAGCTATGGCTTCAGCACAAATCCCGCCGACTATCCCATTGTAGATGTTACAGACGATGGAATTGGCAATGGCACAGTAAATTCGGGAGATTACACGCTGCACGAGTTTGGTGACATCAGCAATCCTACTCGCCTGAACTATATTGCCAACTGTACCAGCGCCGCTGACGGGGGTGGCCCCGATGGGCACGGTCACATCAATGTGACCATCGCTGGTGGCTACGACACGACGGCTGGGTTCCCTTTCCGCGATCCTTTGGGATTTCAACGTGGCCTGGGCATTAATCCGTTTGGCCAGTTTGCTGGCACGCGTGTTTTTGGCCCCTCATTTGATCTGAGTAATTGCGGGGGCACCGATACTGGACTGATTCAAAGCATCCAGGATAACGGCGCCCAAATCAGTAGCAATTCATGGGGCTGTTCCGGTTGTGCCGGCACCTATGATGATTCATCCCAGGCGTTTGATGCCGGTACTCGCGACGCTGACCTCACTGAAGCTGGCAATCAGCAAATGATTTTTGTCTTTTCGGCTGGCAACTCTGGCCCAACGGCCGCTTCTGTTGGGTCACCCGGCAACGGCAAGAATATGATTACCGTTGGTGCTTCAGAAAATATGCGCCCCTCAGATGAAGACGGTAACTGGACAGACGGTTGTGCAGTTGGTCCGACAGGGGCTGATAACGCTATGGATGTAGCCAGCTTCTCCAGTCGTGGACCATCGCCGGGCGGCCGCGTTAAACCTGAAGTGATTGCCCCTGGTACACACATCCAGGGTTCAGCCAGCACAAACGCAAGCTACAATGGCTCAGGTGTGTGTGATCAATACCGACCTTCTGGGCAGACGGTCTTTGCTGCTTCTTCTGGGACCAGTCACTCGGCTCCAGCAGTCGCTGGCGTGACCTCTCTTGCCTACAATTGGCTGGAAAACACCTACGGCATCACGGCTCCCAGTGCGGCCGCGATGAAAGCCTACCTGATTGCCCATCCTACTTACCTGACTGGTGTGGATGCCAATGACAGCTTGCCCAGCAATAGCCAGGGATATGGCATGCCTAACATGTCTGCCATGTTCGACGATGCCGCTAAATACGTGCTGGATCAGTCAGTGACCTTTGATAACAGTGGTGAAACCTGGACATGGACAGGTGCCGCAGCTGACCCGGCTCAGCCGGTACGCATTGTGTTGGCCTACACTGATGCTCCTGGGGCTATTGGCACCAGCCCGCAAGTGAATGACCTGAATCTGGCAGCAGATGTTGATGGTACAACTTATCTGGGCAATGTTTTCTCTGGCCAGTGGAGCACGTCTGGCGGCACACCTGATCCGTTCAATAACTACGAAGCGATCTTCTTGCCGCCTGGCACCAATGGTGCGATTGAACTCACCGTAACCGGCTTCAATATTGCTGGTGATGGCGTGCCCAACAGTGGCGACAGCACCGATCAGGATTTTGCCATTGTCTGTTACAACTGTGCCCAGACGCCTACTTACTCTATAGACGTAACACCGGCAAGTTTGGACATTTGTGCGCCGACAGATGCGGTTTATGACGTTAACGTCGCCTCGATTTTGGGGTACAGCGATGCAGTCACGCTAAGCGTTAGCGGCAATCCCGCTGGCACGACAGCTAGCTTTAGCCAGAATCCGGTATTGCCCCCTGGTACCAGTGTCTTGACAATTGGCAACACTGGCGGTGCTACCGCTGGCAGCTACACGCTTGACGTGGCGGCTGATTCCACAGTGGGTATGCGGAACCGGTTGGTCGATCTGAATCTGTTTACGGCCGTTCCCACCGCACCCGATCTCCTTACCCCAACCGATGGGGCTACCAATGTTTCCTTTAAGCCATCGTTTAGCTGGACGGCCGTATCCCAGGCCAGCAGCTATCTCGTCGAAGTTTCAGACGATCCTGGCTTTAGCAACATCGTTTACTCAGCCACGGTGGCTGACACCAGCCATACCGCAGCCACACCGCTCTTTGCCAGCACAACCTACTACTGGCGAGTAACAGCCGACAACGTTTGTGGCAACAATACATCAACCACCTCTAGCTTCACCACACAGGCCGCCACAATGATTTGTAACGGTGCCGTCGTCGAATTTGAAGATGGTATTCCCGCAGATTGGGAAGTTGTTGACAACACCGGTGGTGCAGGCATCGTCTGGGCCACAACGGCTGATGCTTCTTGTGGTATTGGCAACCTCACCAATGGCAGTGGGGAGGCCGCCTGCGCCGACAGCGACGCCGGAGGCACACCTGCCGTTCCGTACGACACTGAACTGGTTTCAAATCCGTTCGATCTCAGTGGATTTGGCACCGCTGCCCTCGACGTAAAAGGGTACTATCGTGACGTTTCAACCGGCAGCAATGACCGCTTTGAGGTTGATGTGTGGGATGGTATTACCTGGAACAACGCATTAAGCTGGGATGAAAACCACGAACCGGAAGACTTTTCCGTGAATCTGTCTGCCTATGTTGGGCAGCCAGGCATTCAGGTACGCTTCCGCTACTCTGGGGATGGGTTTGACTGGTATGCTCAAGTAGATGATGTGAACTTAACTTGTGGCATAGCCACAGCCCCTGTTATTGACGTTTCGCCAGGGTCGCTTTCTGCTTCACAAGGCCCAGGCTTTGTCACCACCCAGGCACTTGCTATCACCAACAGTGGCGGTAGCAATTTGGATTGGTCGATAGCTGAAACGGATACCTCTTGCACGTCACCCGCTGATGTCCCGTGGCTCAGTGTCTCGCCAGATGCAGGCACGACGATTCCTTTGGATACAACGGCCGTTGACGTTTCTTTCGATTCAACAGGGCTTGTACCTGGAGATTACACAGCAAACCTGTGTGTGGACAGTAACGACACAGCCACACCGCAAGTGCAAGTGCCCGTCACGCTCACGGTGGAACCCCCTGAAGTTCTGATCTGTAACGGGCCAGCTATTGGTTTTGAGCAAGGCATTCCGTCTGGCTGGCAAGTTGTAGACAATGAGGGAACTGGTGTTGTCTGGACGACCACAGCGGATGCTGCCTGTGAAATCGCTAACCTCACCAATGGCACTGGAGAAGCAGCCTGTGTTGACAGTGATGCGACTGGATCCCCCGCTGTACCATATGACACCGAATTATGGACACCGCTAACTGACCTCTCCGGGTGGGGCGCGGTTGTTCTAGACGCAAAAGCATACTATCGTGACGTCACGACCAATGGAAACGATCGCTTCGAGGTTGATGTATGGAATGGTTCTGCCTGGACAACTGAGTTGAGCTGGGATGAAGACCACGAACCAGAAGACTTTTCCATAAATCTGTCTGCTTATGCCGGGCTGCCTGATACCCGTGTCCGTTTCCGTTACTTTGGTGATGGCTATGACTGGTACGCCCAAGTAGATGATATTGCCCTGACGTGTGTCGAGGCTGGTCCGCCAGCGTTGGCTGTTGAGCCTACTACAATTAGCGCTACGCAAGGCGCAGGTATCGTTTCCACTCAGTCTGTTTCTATTGCGAACAATGGTACCAGCCTATTGGATTGGTCCATCAACGAAACGGATACAGATTGCACAACACCAGCCGATGTATCATGGCTTACCGTTTTGCCGGACGCAGGTACAACGATTCCTTTGGATACAACGGCCGTTGACGTTACGCTTGATTCCACGGGGCTTGCACCTGGAGATTACACCGCAAACTTGTGTATCGACAGCAATGACCCGGTAACACCGACCGCATCTGTGTCAGTTTCATTGACTGTGTTGCCACCGTTTGCTTTAACCTGTAATGGGCCTCTCGCGGACTTTAACGGAGGTCTGCCGTCTGGTTGGCAAGTTGTAGACAATGAAGGCAGTGGGGTTGTCTGGGGGACCATCGCGGATGCTGGCGAATCCGGCAACTACACTGGGGGCACCGGTGATGCGGCCACAGCTTCAAGTGATGCCGCAGGTTTGGTCCAATATGACACGGAATTCCGTACCTACGCTTTCGATCTCAGCGACTGGCACACGTACGACGAGATCTCGCTTCATTATCTGGCTAACTATCAGAACTTGGCTGGACGTGACTTCTTAGACCTGGACATCAGCACAGATGGTGGTGCTACCTGGACCAATCTCCTGAGCTGGAATGAAGATCATGGCGGTTTCCGTAGCACACCTGGTGAAGCTGTCTCCATCGACCTGACACCTTATGCGGGTATGAGCAACTTGCAATTGCGGTGGCACTACTACGATCCAACAACCTCTGACTTTGACTGGTATGCCCAGATTGATGACGTCGGGCTATCGTGTATCTACGATTTCAGTGGCTTCTTTGGACCCATCAGCAACCCGCCGCAGTTAAACCGAGCCTGGGCTGGCAGAACGATTCCGGTCATCTTCAGCCTGAATGGCGATCGTGGCTTGGACATCTTAGCCGATGAGTATCCAGCGTCGCAGGAAGTTGACTGCACCACGCTGGACCCGATAGGGCCACTCACCCCGACGAACACACCAGGAAACAGCAGTCTCAGCTATCATGCTGCTACTGACCTGTACAACTACCCCTGGAAAACAGACAGTAGTTGGGCTGGCACCTGTCGTCAATTGGTTGTGAGACTGGATGATGGCACAGACCACACGGCTTACGTCCGGTTCCGACCGTAAGCGCCGCATGGTGACTGATTAGGGAGTGTTGCCATTTGGCGGCACTTCAAGACAGGTAGACATCATGAAAACATGATGTCTACCTGTCTTCTCTTTTGGCGAAAAGTTGGGACGGCCGTCTTTTTACACAATATCGTAGGCCAACAGCAGCTGCCCTAGACCGTTCAACGTCAATGGATCGTGGTAAAGGGTATGCAGCTGGGCATCAACGGCCGTTTCCAACAAATCTCCTTCCAAAATCGTTGAAAATGGTGAGCCACCTAGCAGGCGTCCTACTTGTGTCAGGTACAATCTGTTCAGGACACCCCCAGTTAGCAACAAATGCAAAATCTTTGGCCCTGCCGCAGAATACACGGTGTGGTAGCCTAGCTCCGCCATTTTTTGCACCATTTGCGCCCCAGAAACCGAATTTTCCCCAGCCACAAACAATTGACCCGCCTGGGCTTCAATTTCTGCGGCACGAGTGGGATCAGGATTGGCCGTGGTAAAAACAATGACGCGACGGCCGTTTGCCGTCAGCACTTCTGGAATAGGAAAATCCAGGCTGCCGCTGATAATTGCCAAATCTGGCTGAGGCTTTAGCCCTTTTTCTTTACGCCATGCGCGTAAATCGGCAAACGCTGGATCATCAATCCGTAAAATTTCTTGTGCCCGCCCCTCGGCCCAATCCCGCAAGTAGCGCCCGCTGCTAATAATGAGGTCCGCCTGCGCCGCCAGCTCCTGAAACAGCCGCCAATCCCGGTCATTGGCCACGTTTTCTGGTACTTTGAGTCCAGGTTTGGTGGGATGAGGAATGGCGATACGGCCGTCTAAACTCGTGACAAAATTGGCGTA
Source organism: uncultured Anaerolineae bacterium (assembly GCA_905479495.1). Lineage (GTDB taxonomy): Bacteria > Chloroflexota > Anaerolineae > Promineifilales > Promineifilaceae > Leptofilum. The sequence goes on along the minus strand of CAJQMR010000016.1, from coordinate 144,832 downwards.
GACAAACGGCCGTTCCAACTGCTGGGCATACTGGCGTAAATTATGATCAAGGTAGAGGTTTTGTAACGGCAGTTGGGCCGTTTGGGGGAAAAATTGAGAGATCGTCATCCTTTTTTCCTTTTGTCAGGTATCAATAATCCAAACGAATCCCTTCATTGACAACTTTGGCTTTTTCCACATACCGGCTGGGCGTTTGCATGTTGGTCCAGCCGCCAGCATCGCGCAGCACAAATGGATTGCTCTCTTTGGCCGCTCGTGTGGCCCAGGTGTGGCGCAAATCGTGTGGGCTCAGCTCCCAAATGCCCAGGATGTCTCGGCCCAGCATTTTGATCCGTGCCCCAATCGCCCGCACGGACATAATCTGGTCAGTGAGCTTGCCATTTTTGCGGCTGCCGCGCAGCAGCTCGCCATTTTTTCGCATATACCTGCTGTATTCGGCCAAAACGGCCGTAATGTCTGCAGACAGGGCCATCCGGTCCGTTGAGTCTGTCTTTTGCCGGTAAATCGTCACGTAGCCATCCTCGGCAATATCTGCTACTTTGAGTGCCGAAACTTCACTGGCCCGTAAGCCCAAATCCAGCAACAAGCAGATAAGCAAGCGGTCGCGAATGCCTTGAGGGGTAGGGGGATGCTCTGTTTTTAAGCGACGCGCCTGTTGGGATGTTAAAACGATGGCTTCTTCTTTTTTGTAGCCAACGCGTTTCTTGCCTCGTTTATTGTTTACCCGTTTGCTTTCTGTGCTGCCGTAGCCGCGCACTTCACGGATAAGCGCATGTTCTTCTGGGGAAACCGTGCCCGCTTTGGCAGCCAGTCGGGCATACACTTTAACCGCAGAGAGGCGGTTGTTTACACTGGACATGCTGTAGCCTTGATTCAGCAGCCACTTCACAAACCCTTCGACCAGTCCCCAGGTAACCCCTTGCCAGGCAGCCGATAGATGCTGGCAGTAATGAGCCGCCAAGACAATTTCAACCGCCAAACCTTGAGAGTCTGCATGGTCAGCCAGCGAATCCAGTCTATCGTCTGCAAAATAGGCCAGGGCCCATGCCTCGGCTTCGGCCAGCAACTCGTTGGCTGCGCCTACGGTGGCCAGATATTGAACCCAAAGCTGCAAAGCGGCCGTTTGGGTGCGAATAGTCCGATCTGCGCGGCGTTGGCGGTAATCTGCAAATAAGTAGTCAGCGGCGACACGGTTAGCCGCTTCACCAGCACGCGCCAGATCATTTTTTGTTTTCTGCGCTTCGATTGATGCTTTTTGCGGAATGATCAGGTCTCTGGTTTGGTCAGGCATAAAATTGCTCCAATTAATATAGATACCAATATTGCTTACTTATCGGTATCTATAGTGTGGCACAAAAATTATGTTATGTCAAGCATCAATTGAGTATTGAGCAGTGAAGTGTCACGTTGCTGTCACGCACGGCCGTATCCTAGTAGATGTCTTTACTTTGAGGTTGTCACTAAGGAGCATACCAATGTTGAGTTCAACTATCACTTCACCAATCGTCCGCTTGGCTAACTGGCTGCCGCGCATTTTCAAACGATATGACAACAGCAGTCTTGTTCTAAAAGATGGCACAATCGTGTATCTGCGTCAGGTTTGCGCCGTCGATGCCAGCCTGGTACACCAAATCTATGCTGAAATGAGTGAAGACAGTCTATTCCAGCGTTTCAATGCTTGTCCTTCAGCTTCCCTGTGCCGTAATCTAGCCGAACAAACGGCCGTTCAGGCAGAGGAAAACGGGTTTGGTCTATTGGCTTATGTGCTAGATGATGAACAAGAAAGCGGGATACGGCCGTTGGGGCTAGCCTACTACGTCAACAATGGCACCGACGCACCTGAATTTGCCATCAGCATTGTGGATGCTTGCCAGAAAAAAGGATTAGGCAAAATATTGATCGCCGAGCTGTTCAAAAGTGCCAAAAAAGCGGGTCTGACCTTCTTGAAAGCGTATGTATTGCCTATCAATACGGGCATGCGCCTGCTGATTCAACGCGCTGGGAAACCTCATTTCTATGGCGAAGATGGGTCTTATGATACATACAAAATTGTTTTGTAATACAACTTACAAACCAATTTCATCTAACAATCGCTCAATTTGGACAATGAGCGGGTCCGGTTCGCTCAATGGCAGGTAACATTGCCGAATATTGTGCAGTGCAGCAACAACATCACCATACCAGACCGGATCAGCTTCGGCTATTCGCTTCTGAAAATGCGGTAGACAATCTCTAAAAACAGCCGCATCCCAACCAGAAAGCCGTAAAAAGCTGAGGAACTGTGGCAAACTCATTGCCGCATACTGCTTTTCCACAACGGTCTTCAATGCTTGAAAGTCGTCAGGCCCGCCCTCACCTACAGCATTGGCAAAAGCCAGGCGGGTTTCTTGGGCCTGCTGGGGGATCTGGCCCAGAATGGTGGCTAACACCTGAATATTGTCCTGGTAATGGGGAACCTGGCACACAACACCCCCGCTACGCGAAATATATTCGCTAATCGCGTGGTAATTGACCATTAAAGAGAAGCTCCCGTGCAAATTGGGCAGTGGATCGGGTTGATCGAGCAGAGAATCGGGCAACGTGTAGCCCCGGTCGCTGGTGAGGAGCAGGAGACGGCCGTTGCCAAACCGTTGCCAATAGCGTACACAATCCAGACCCACATTCGGAAACGAAAAGTTGGCCTCAGGCAGCGCCGCCTCGTAATCATCCAGAATTTGGTTGTAAAGCGGCTCCGTGTAAAACGATTTTTCCAGAGGAATTGGCTCATAGTGCAGCTGTAAGCGATCCCAAATGGTTGGATCGGCCAAATCTGGCTCTGGTTGGCTGCTGGTAAGCGTGAGTAAGTTTTGGCACAGCAACCCATCGTCAACGACAAAACTGTCCTGAGGAATACTGTCAAAAAAGTAGTTGGCAATAAGAATGACTGGATTTTGCACTGTGTCTGGCGAGAAAGTTTCACCACTATTGACGAGGGTGAACGGCCGTTCACGATCCATCACGTCAAACAGACCAAAATCCAATATGCCAGCGTCGATGTAGGGTTGAAAACGGCCGTTTCCCTGCCAAAAATCCAAAATCTGCGGCACAAAATCAGTCATGATGTAGCGTATGGGCTGGCTGGCAAACGGCGACTGCTGGTAACGCGGCAAGAACGTCTGCAAAAAATGATAGGCCAATCGCCCGGACCCAGCCCCCAGTTCCACAATGTTGATTGGCTGGTTGGGATCCAGAGCAAATTCGCCGGTTTGTGCTGCTGCAAAACAATCACGCAAATAACCAAACACAATCTGGCTGTAAGTCCGGGCCATCACCGGATTGCTGCTGATGTCGCTGGGCACTACGTCATCCTGCCACGCTTTCATGCCATTTTGTAGAAAATACGCCCGCTGAATCTGCCACAGCAGCGACTGTGACAGCGGTTTATCGGCTTCAATAATGTGTCGTTTCATTTTCACCGCAGAGATCGCGGAGAGCCGCAGAGGAAACACAAAAATTCTCAGCGTCCTCCGCGCCCTCCGCGGTAAAATTTATTTCGCTAACGTCTGGGCCAGCTCCACAAAGAACTGGATCGACTCCGGATTGCGCATTGCGCCGAGATTGGCTGCTTTTTCTACGGGATGCCCCAGCAAGATGCGACGTACGGGGATTTCCAGCTTCTTGCCGCTGAGCGTGTACGGCAGTTCCTGTACCTGGTAGATGGCGTCCGGCACGTGGCGCGGCGAAAGCTGGCGGCGCAGCTCCTGGTTGATTTTCTGGCGCAGGTCGTCGTCCAGCGTCACCCCCTCGGCCAGAATGACAAACAGCGGCATGAAGGAGTCTCGGTCTAGCAACTCCAGATCAACCACCAGGCTGTCCAACACGCCATCGATGGCTTCCACGCAGGCGTAGATTTCGCTGGTACCCATGCGGATGCCTTTGCGATTAATGGTGGCGTCGGAACGGCCGTAAATCACACAGCTCCCCCGCGAAGTAAACTGAATCCAATCGCCGTGCCGCCACACGCCGGGGAACATCTCAAAATAGCTTTCGCGGTAGCGCACATTGCCCGGATCGTTCCAAAACTTCACCGGCATCGAGGGCATCGGGGCGGCAATCACCAATTCACCCACCTCCCCCACCACCGGCTCGCCGCGATTGCTCCATGCCTGCACTTTGGCTCCCAGCGACGCGCCTTGAATTTCGCCCGCGTAAACCGGCTTCAGCCGACAGCCGCCGACAAAGGCCGTGCACAAATCCGTGCCGCCGCTCAACGATTCCAGGGCAAAATCATCGTGCACATTTTGGTAAAGCCAGGCAAAAGCAGCCACGGGCAGCGGTGCGCCCGTAGAGCCAATGCCGCGCAGCTTGCTGAGATCATGCTGTTGGTTGGGTGTAATTCCCGCGTTCATACAGGCGGCCACAAAGGCAGGCGAAAGGCCAAAGTAGGTCATGCCGCTGCGTTCAGCCAAATTCCACAGCCGGTCCAGAGTGGGATATGCGGGGCTGCCGTTGTAGAGAACGGCCGTACTGCCACTCAGCATCGATCCCACTAGATAATTCCACATCATCCAGCCCGTGCTGGTGTACCAGAAAAAGTAGTCGCCTGGTTTGATGTCGTTGTGCAGCAGGTGAGCTTTTTTGTGTTCCAGCAGGTTGCCCCCATGCCCATGAACAATCGGCTTGGGCAGTCCCGTGGTGCCAGAGGAGTACAAAATCCACAAGGGGTGATCGAATGGCACCTGGGCAAAGGTCAATTCCGGCGTTTCGTCTACGCTGGCCAGCAGTTCCGGCCAGGAAAGCGTATTGGGCAGCAGTTCATCGTTCAGCAAGGGAATAGCGATGGTGTGTTCCAGCGTGGGCAAGCCATCTTGCAATTGAGCCACAATATTGCGCCGGTCGAACGGCTTGCCGTTGTAGCGGTAGCCATCCACGGTGATAAGTAGCTTGGGCTCAATTTGGGCAAAGCGGTCCAGCACGGCTTTTGTGCCAAAATCAGGCGAAGCGCTGGACCAAACGGCCCCCAAACTGACGATGGCCATACAGGCGATAATTGCTTCGGGAATGTTGGGCAGGTAGGCCACCACACGATCCCCTTTGCGAATGCCGAGTTCTTTGAGATGATGCTGGAGAACGGCCGTTTGCCGATAAAACTCTGCCCAACTCATTTCAACCAGAGGACCTTCTTCATCTTCATACAGCAGTGCTGGGCGAACGGCCGTCCTATTGGCGAAAACATTCTCGGCATAGTTCAGCCGTGCCTCAGGGAACCAGACCGCGCCGGGCATCTGGTCATCAGCCAGGGCCACGTCGCTCTGCTGCGACGCCTTTACTCCACAAAATTCCCAAATCGCCTGCCAAAACGGCCCCAACTCTGTCACTGACCAGTCCCACAGCGCATCGTAATCGGCAAATGACAGATCTTTTTCCGCCGCCAGCCAGCGCATAAAGCGCGTCAGGTTAGCCTCTTCCCACACTGATTCAGATGGTTGCCACAGCAAATCACCTGCTTGTACTTCTCTCATCACGCCTGCTCCAAATCAAATAGGGTTAAATATGCCCGCCAGCTTCGGCCTCGGCTAGTACAGCTTGAATGGTGGAGACAAGCGCACGGGCCGTCTCCGCACTCAGCTCTACGGCGACGCGGGCTCCAGGGCCGAGCGCCTCATTCACAAAATCAATGTTCAGCGCGTGTTCCAGCGGTGCGTTAAACGGATGGTCGTAGGAAACGTTGGCTTGATTTACGTCAAACCAACCACCCGTCCCTTTGCCACAGCCCTCAATTTGAACCTTTTCCATAATCATTGTGCACATAGTCAAAGTACCTTTAGCATATGAATATCATCTGGTTCAAGTTCGAACAACTCTGGAATGGGTGCTGCCGTCGGTTCAAACCCATGACTCAGATAAAAATTAACCGCAGAACCGCTTGGGGTCGCCGACACATACATCCTCACCGCTCCTAACCGTCTTGCTTCACCAAGAAGCACTGCAACGATTTGATTTCCAATCCCTTTTTGTCGATAACCATTGCTGACATGCAGGTAGGCCAATTGAGCCGTTCCTGCAGCAACATTGGGCTGGATGATGCCTATTCCTACAAGTTTTTGTTCATGGAAGGCCCCATACATACGGCCGTTTCTCTCCAGATGTCCCTGGCAAAACCGAATGTGGCTGGCAACTGAATGTTCGCCATCCCTATCTATGAACCAAGATGGCGTATCCCAGTTCACGTCCATCGACTGGAGTTCACCCTCAACATATTTGTAACCAATCCGGATTTGCTCAGAGCGGTCAATATCCTTTAGTTTGGAAACTTCATCTGGCTCCAGCCAACGATACGCAATGTTAGTCATGTTCATTCACTCAACTTTTTAGTTAAGATGCTCACCCAAAAAGGCAAAAATCTTGCTCCAACCGTCCACAGCCTGGGCCTGTCGATAATTGGGGCGATGATAGTAAAAGAAGCCGTGTCCGGCATCCGGGTACATGTGAAACTCGTAATCCTTACCGTGCTTCTTCAATTCCGCTTCGTGGATGGCTACCTGTGCTGGCGTGGGGCTGTGGTCGTCTTCGCCGAAGATGCCCAAGAGCGGGATGTTTAAATCTTTGGTGTAGTCCAATGGCGCAACGGGAAATGTGGGCGACAGATCCTTCTCTTCCATCACAACCCGCCCACCCCAGCAATCCACCACGGCCGAAAATCCAGGTACGCGACAAGCGGCCAGGTAAGCATGACGACCACCAGAGCAAGTACCCCAGATGCCAATTTTGTCGCTCACATAGGGCAGCGACTGCAAATAATGCAGCGCCCCAGCCATATCGCCGACGGCTTGCTCATCGGGGACACCACCAGCGGCGCGCACTTTGGCGGCCACGTCTTCCGATGTGCCGTGTCCGGCGCGAAAGTAAAGGTTGGGCGAAAGGGCGACGTAACCGTGGTGGGCATATTTGCGCGTCGCTTCACGATACCATTCATCCCAACCGGGCATGTGGTGGATAACCACCATGCCTGGATGCGGACCTGGGCCTAACGGCCGTGCCAGATAGGCGTTAATCAACTCACCATTGGCTCCAGGATACGTGACTGTTTCGGCGATCATGCCTTCGTACATATCAGTTTGATACATCGTGATCTCCTATTTTTGCTCAGGCTCCCGCATTCTCAATTGGTAAACAAATTTGTGAATGACCCTATTGTGGCAGAAGGTGATTCAGAATGCACATTTCTGTTTTAACTGTGCAAATCGGCAAAAATCGCATACCCTTGATGGGCTATTGGAAATCCCCAACAACTGGAGGTTGTATGCTCACCGATGCCGAACGAAACCAGGTGGTTGACGCCCTGCTGGAAGCCAACAAGACCAAGGTGCAAACGATACGGCCGTCTGCCCTTTTCCCCCACATCGAATTTGAAGATGCCTACGCCATTTCCGCCGAGGTGGCCCGTCGCCAGCAGGCAGCCGGAGCCAAACTTATTGGGTATAAAGTTGGTTTAACCTCAATCGCTATGCGACGTTCTTCCAAAATTGATGAGCCGGATTTTGGCTTTTTGTACGATCATTTTCTCATTGAAGACGGGGCAAAAGTGCCGCACGCCAACTACTGCGTGCCACGCGTAGAGCTGGAACTGGCTTTCATTTTAGGCGCGCCGCTCAAAGGGCCAGGCGTGACTATGCTGGACGTGCTGCGTGCCACCGAGTTTGTGGTGCCTGCCATCGAAATTATCGACACGCGGGTGGATGAGCCGCGCCAGATTTATGACACCATTGCTGATAACGGGGCTGGGGCGGGGCTTGTGCTGGGGGGACGGCCGTTTCACCCCCGTGATCTCGATTTGCGCCTGGTGCCTGGCATCCTCTACCGCAACACCGACATTGAAGAAACCGGGCTGTCTTGTGGCGTAATGGGCCATCCGGCCAATGGCGTCGCCTGGCTGGCCAACAAGCTATCCACGCTAGGCTATGCCCTGGAACCGGGACAAATCCTCCTGGCCGGTTCCTTTGTTCGTCCCGTTTGGGCACAAATTGACGATACCATCCGCGCCGATTTTAGCAACCTTGGTTCGTTAGCTATCCAGTTTGTCTAAAATAAATAGGCAGTTTGCACAGCTTCTCCTTTCTTTTCTCTGTGAAACTCTGTGTACCTCTGTGTTCCTTTTTGTTTAATGCAGGAGAAAGCTAAATGAAATCAATTCCGTCGGTCTCACTAAAAATGCAAACCTTTGCCGAAGACGAAATGCGCCAACGCGCCCAGGCGTTTTTTGACCTGATGAAACAGCGACACAGCACCCGTGACTTTGCCGATAAGCCCGTACCGCTGGACGTGATTATGCGCTGCCTGGAAACGGCCGGTCGCGCCCCCAGTGGGGCCAACCAACAGCCCTGGCACTTTGTCGTCGTCACCGACCCGGACATCAAGCACAAAATCCGGCTGGCCGCCGAAGAAGAAGAGCGTGCCTTTTACGCCGGACGTGCTTCTGAAGAATGGCTGGAAGCTCTCGCCCCACTGGGCACCGACGCCGACAAATCATTCATCGACCGGGCTGGCTGCCTTATTGTCATTTTTGCCCAATCCTATGGTCTGGCCGAGGATGGTTCACGGGTGAAACATTACTACGTGCAAGAATCGGTGGGCATCGCCACTGGCTTTTTGATCACGGCATTGCACAATGCGGGGCTGGCCTGTCTCACCCACACTCCCAGCCCCATGGGATTTTTGGCAGAAATTTTGCAGCGTCCCAAAAACGAGCGCGCCTACATCAATTTAGTCGTTGGCTATCCAGCCGAAAATGCCCAGGTGCCTAAACACGCCCTCGATAAAAAAGAAATCGCAGAATTTGCCACTATTTTATGAGCCTGTTTGGTTTGTTTGTATACTGGCTATACGAATTATGGATTTACACAGCAACTAAACCCAACTCTGCATAAAACGCAGCTTCACGACCGAATCATCATAGGTGCTGTGGCCCCAAACCAACGGCCGATCTGCCTGATTGTAAAAGGTGGTGGCAAATTGCAGCAGCTGCTGCCCTGGCGGGCAGTTTAGTAGCTGAATGGTTTTGGCATCGTCGGCCTGCGTTGGGCTAATTTCATAGATGGCATAGGCGATGGTTTGCTGGCAATATTGCTGGAGAAACAGGTGCAGCGGCAAACGGCCGTCATAAAAATCATCGTTACTGCTAAAAAGCGCTTGCGGAATCACGTTGGTGGCCAAGATAAACGGCCGTTCATCGGCCAAAAACAAACGAACCAACACCATGACCGGTTCGCCCGGCGCCAAATTGAGCAGTTCAGCCTCTGCTTCAGTCGCCTCGCGTTGCAGCATGGAGATTGATTGAATGGTGGGTTGGTAACCGGATTCTGTGATAAGACGGCCGTAATCCAACAGCCCGCCCAACGTATTCACCTCCCCCACCCGCTGATTCACATAGGTACCCGCCCCCTGCCGCCGAATAATCAGCCCTTCACTGGCCAGGCGCGTAAGCACTGTCCGAATGGTGGCTCGACTCACGCCAAATTCGGCCGTGAGCGCCAGCTCCGTAGGCAATTGCTCCCCTGGCCCATACGCGCGCTGCTGGATACGTTCTCGTAAAGTGCCTTCAACATGCTCAATGGTTGCTTTTATCTGATTCATATTTCACAAAATGATGACAATTATCATCGAAACACATGATAATTGTCAGACCTTTTAAGGTTATCATTGGCTCAAAATATGGGTGCTTTTGCTTGTCTGGCCAAAAAGAATGTGATAAAACCCAGAAAATTTGTCAGACCAATCAGGCAAATTGTATTTCCCAACATAATATTGCACAATTATGGCATAGTTGGCAACTGTCAACACCATTTGGCAGACAAACTCCCAAACGAAATTTAAGAGTAAAGAGGATATAAATGAACGATACCATCCAGCACCTCAACCAGCGTGTGGCAAACGCGGAAGAGGATATTTTGCGTTTCTTCCGCGAGATCGTCGCCATTCCCAGTATGGACAGCGACATTGAAGAAGTTGGCAAACGCATTGGCGAAGAGATGCGCAAGCTCAATTACGATGAAGTCTACGTAGACAAATACGGTTCCATCGTCGGCAAAATTGGCAGCGGCCCCAAAATCTTGCTCTACGACACCCACATTGACACCGTCGGCATCGGTGATCCATCCCAATGGGAATGGGATCCCTTTGAAGGAAAGGTAGAAGATGGCATGCTGTACGCACGCGGCGCGCTGGATGAGAAAAACAGCACGCCTGGCATGGTTTATGGTCTGGCAATGGCCCGTGATTTGGGCTTATTGGATGGTTTCACCTGCTACGTGCTGGGCAACATCGAAGAGTGGTGTGACGGCGTTGGCTGCGCCGCATTTCACGATTGGGAAGGCGTGCATCCCGACTTCGTCGTTATCGGCGAACCTACCAATATGAAGGTATATCGCGGCCATAAAGGGCGCATCGAAATGGAAATCACCTGCAAAGGCAAAAGCGCCCACGCTGCCAGCAACTACATGGGTGACAACGCCGTCTACAAAATGCTGCCCGTCATCCAGGCTATTTCTGAAATGGAAAAGGATTTTGAGCCGCACGAGTTCTTGGGCCAGGGCCGCGTAACCGTTACCCGCGTTTCCAGCGTCAGCCCCAGCACCAACGCCGTTCCCGACGAATGCACCATCTTCATCGACCGACGTGTGACATTTGGCGAAACCAAAGAGTATTGGCGCAGTGCCCTGGAAGCCATCATTCCTGAACAACACAAAGCCGATTTCGAAATTCGTAAGCTAATCTACACAGAACCCAGCCACACGGGGGCCGTTTACGAATATGAGCAATATTTCCCCGCCTGGGCACTGGAAGAAGATCATCCCTTTGTGCAAGCCGGTGTGGCAACCATGAAAGCCCTATGGAATAGTGAAGACACGTTTGGTCAGGGCAAGTGGGACTTTTCCACCAACGGCAACTATTGGACAGGCAAGCTAGGCATTCCTAGCATCGGCTTTGGTCCCGGCAATGAAATATACGCTCATGCCGTAAACGAACATGTACCTTTGCAAGATGTCGTTGAAGCAACAAAATTCTACGCACTGTTACCAGCAATGATAAAGTAGGTTAAGTTCGTTGTTTTTCGAGAGAATGGTTAAATTATAAATTGTCATTCCCGCGAAGGCGGGAATCCACAGACCTAGACTCCCGCCTTCGCGGGAGTGACATGCAGATATTTGGAGGACAAACGATGCAAACTCACCTTCGCGGACGCGACATGATTACCACCCAGGAGTGGACAAAAAGCGAAATCGATACAATTATCGATGTCGCGCTTGATCTGAAACGCAAACGAGCCATGGGCATGCCCCACGCAATCTTACGTGACAAGGTACTCTCCATGCTATTCTTCTTTACCAGCACCCGCACCCGCAACAGCTTTGAAGCTGGCATGGCCCAACTTGGCGGTCACGCTCAGTTCATCGATCATCAAACCACTCAAATTAGCCACGGCGACACTGGCAAAGAAATTGGCGAAATCCTTGGCCGCTACAACGATGGCATTGCTATCCGTCAATGTGACTGGGGGATCGGCAACGACTACATCCGAGGTGTAGCCAAGGCCAGTCGCGTGCCGGTGCTCAATATGCAGTGCGATCATTTTCATCCATTCCAAATTTTGGCTGATTTGCTCACCATCATTGAGCATAAAGGGGACCCGCGCGGCAAAACAATCAACGTCAGTTATGCCTACGCCAAAAGTTACCAAAAACCAATGAGCGTGCCGATTAGCCTCATTTTGCTCATGACCCGCTTTGGCATGAACGTTCGTCTCACCCGTCCACCAGAATTCAAGCTCATCCCCGATTACGTCGAGCAAGCCAAGGAAAACGCGCGCAAATCGCACGGCTCTTTTGAAATTTACGACGATTTTGATGCTGGCTTCAAAGATGCCGACATTGTTTACCCCAAAGCGTGGGGGGCCATGCTTACCACCACAAACGACGACGAGTCGGCCCGCATTAGCCAGCAATACACCAACTGGATCACTGATGAGCGGCGCATGGCCATGGCCAAAGACGATGCCATTTACATGCACTGCCTGCCCGCTGACCGCAACATTGAAGTCACCGATGGCGTCATCGACGGCCCGCAAAGCGTCGTCTACGATGAAGCAGAAAATCGCCTACATGTCCAAAAAGCCGTCATGGCTTTGACAATGTCCTAAACTATGTAATTGAGTAATTGGTTCAACTGCCCAATTACTCAATTACCCAATTACCTAAATATGATTGATTTACAAACACGTAATGAAGATGCGCTAACCCGTGCGGTTAATCGCGCAAAAGAACGCAATATTATTATTCCCACCTTCCGCCAAATGCGGAATCCTCAACTCATTCCCGATCCAATTCGCCAAAAACTTAAAAATGTAGGGCTTTGGGATTTGAATCCGCTCAATTTGTTCCGCATTACCTGGCACAACGAGCCAACCGCTCACGGTGGTGGCTTTGGCGGCGTAAATTACCTTGAGCTGCCCTCAGCGCTAACCGGCGTCTCTGCTCGTATTGTCTTGGTGATTGGCAAATGGTTCCCTACCGGAGCACACAAAGTTGGGGCTGCTTTTGGCTGTTTGGCTCCCACGCTGGTAACTGGGCAGTTTGACCCAACCACCCAGAAAGCTGTCTGGCCTTCCACTGGCAACTACTGCCGGGGCGGTGCTTACGATTCTAATTTGTTAGCTTGCGAGTCCATCGCCATTTTGCCAGAAGGCATGAGCCGCGAGCGCTTTGAGTGGCTGGCTCAGGTAGCGGGTGAAACAATTAAGACGCCCGGCACAGAAAGCAATGTTAAAGAAATCTTTGATAAATGTTGGGAATTACGCAACTCTGGCCAAGATCTGGTCATTTTTAACCAGTTTGACCAGTTAGGGAATTATTTGTGGCACCATGAAGTGACTGGGCCAGCCATTGAAGAGGTACTCAAACAGATCATGGGGCCAAATGATAGGTATCGCGGTCTGACGGTGACGACGGGTTCAGCTGGTACGATTGCCGCCGGTGATTATTTGAAGGCACGCTACCCTGAAAGCAAAATTGCCGCCTGTGAAGCTCTACAATGCCCCACCCTGCTAAACAATGGCTTCGGGGCCCATCGCATTGAGGGTATTGGCGACAAACATGTGCCCTGGATTCATAATGTCAAAAATACGGACATGGTGATTGCCATTGATGATGCGGCCAGCATGGCTTTAACGCGGCTGTTTAATGAGCCATCTGGACAAGAATATCTGGTGGAGCAAGGGGTTTCGGCAGAGTTGGTGGAGCAGCTGCCGCTGTTGGGCATTTCGGGCATTGCCAACATGTTATCAGCCATCAAGTTTGCCAAATATTATGAGCTGACGGAACAAGACGTGGTGATGACGGTGGCCACAGATTCCATGGAGATGTACCACAGCCGCGTGGCGGAACTGCATGAATCAGAAGGGCCATTTACGGCGCTGGAAGCAGCGGGGACATTCCAACGGTATTTGCTGGGTCAATCAATTGATTATATGGAAGAGTTGGGGTATTACGGCCGTAAACGCATCCACAACCTCAAATATTACACATGGGTCGAACAACAAGGCAAAACCTACGATGAAATTCAGGCCCAGTGGTACGACGACAGCTACTGGACCAGCATCCCTGGCAAAGCCAATGAAATCGACAAATTGATCGATGAATTCAATGAAAGAACCGGGCTTCTCCAAGCTTTGTCTTAAAAATTATCAAACTTGTCTAGGGTGAGGTTGTACTTTTTGGGCAACCTCACCAAGTTTCATAACTGCACCATCACAATATCATAGAGAGCCAAACTGGGGAGAGCTTGTAATTGAGGAGGAAAGCGCGTGCAAAAAAACAGGTTTGACAGCGTCTTTTTCCAGCGCCTGCTTGATGCGCTGTTGCCATTTGCGGCCGTTTTGGCTGCATTTCTCATTGGCGCAGTGCTCTTGCTGCTGCAAGGCGTCAATCCACTAGAAGCGTACCAAGCTTTATTTGTGGGTGCGTTTGGCAACAAAAATGGCCTTTCAGACACGCTGGTAAAAGCAATTCCCCTCATGTTGGTAGGGCTGGGCATTGCCATTGCTTTTCGGGGCGGGGTTATCAACATCGGGGCTGAAGGGCAAATTATTGTTGGCTCCTTGCTCACCACATTTTTGGTAGTGCAGATGGGAGAAAATGTTCCCGCTTTTTGGGGAATCGTCATCGGCATGATAGCCGGCGCATTTATGGGAGCCGTTTGGGGAGCCATTCCAGGGTATCTCAAAGCCAAGCTAGGGGTGAATGAAATCCTCAGCACCATCATGATGAATCAGATAGCCATTCAGATAGGTTTTTACCTGCTACGCGGCCCCATGATTGATCCGGCGGAGCTGGAAGCAGGGACAAACATTCCTCATTCAGCACGTTTGGCGCGCCTGTACGATCTGCCACGCTTTACCGATTTGGCCCAGTCGTTGGGTCTCACCAAATCGGCAGAGGAACTCGGCTTAAAGGGCTTCACGGCCGAATTATACGGCGTCCTGGTTGAACCCTCCCGGCTGCACACGGGGCTGTTTCTGGCAATTCTCGCCGCGATTCTGGTTTACGTGCTGCTGTGGCGCACCACCATTGGCTACCGCATCCGCTCCGTGGGGTTAAACCCACACGCCTCCCGCTATGCTGGGATGATGGTGGAACGCACCATGATTCTCTCCATGACGCTCAGCGGCATGTTTGCCGGGCTGGCAGGGGCTGTAGAGATTTTGGGATTGCACCATAGGATGTTTGAGCCAACGGCCGTTTCCGCTGGTTACGGTTTTTCAGGCATCGTCGCCGCCCTGTTTGGCAAATTACATCCATTGGGCATCATCCCCTCCTCAATTTTGTTTGGCGGGCTGCTCGTCGGGGGCGACAAAATGCAGCGCGCTATGCAGGTGCCCCAAGTGCTCATCACCGCTATTTTGGGTCTCGTGGTGCTCTTTGTCGTCAGCACAGATTACTTCGTGAAAAAGCGCGCCAACCGCCGCGTTTCCGCAGATAACAGTGCTCCCCCAGAAAGCGAAGATACACCGCCAGTAGGCGTGGAGGTGCAGGCATGAACAACGGCGATCTGACAACCCTCACCATCATTGTTGGTATCTTGCACTCTGGCATCCGCCTGGCTACGCCGTACCTGTATGCCGCTATTGGCGAGATGTTCTCGCAGCGCTCTGGTGTTCTCAACCTGGGCGTCGATGGCATCATGCTAATGGGCGCATTTTTTGGCTTCTTTACTGTGTTTAAGACAGGCAGCCTACTGCTTGGGGTATTGGCGGCAGCCTTCGTCGGTGGACTGATGGGGTTGATTTTGTGCGTGGTTAGCATCACGTACCAGGCAGAGCAGGGCATTAGCGGCATTGGCCTGTACATGTTTGGCCTCGGAGCCTCCAGCCTTCTGTTCAAAACAATGTTAGGCACGGTAGAAGGCATCCAGGGGTTTTCTGAACTCCATTTCTGTGTGGGCAGCTTCTGCCTGGCTGATGTTCCCGTCATTGGCGAGATTTTCTTTAACCACAGTTTGATGACTTACGGCGCATATGCCCTGGTGCCGCTGGCCTGGTGGGTGCTCAATAAAACCACCTGGGGCCTCAAAGTACGCTCGGTGGGGCAAAACCCTGAGGCGGCCGATTCACTTGGCGTCAATGTGATCCAGGTGCGGTATACGGCCGTAACCCTCGGTGGCGTTCTGGCAGGCATTGCTGGGGCTTCATTGTCAATCTCCCTGCTGGGCATCTTCCAAGAAAACCTTACCAACGGCATGGGCTTCATCGCTGTGGCCCTGGTTTACTTTGGCAGTTGGAAGCCGGTCGGCGTGTTGGCCGGTGCGCTGCTCTTCAGCATCGTCAACGCCCTTCAGCTCTGGGTACAGGTGCTCAATCTCAACATCCCCTCGGATGTGGCCGTGATGCTGCCGTACCTGCTCACCATCATCGCCCTGGCGCTGCCGTTCCGCCGCTCGTTGCAGCCCGCCATGCTCACCAAACCGTTCACTCGTGGAGAAAATTAACATGTAGGGGCCGGTTTTAAACTTGCCCCTACCTAAAAAACATTATTGTTAAGGAGAAGGAAATGAAACATAAGAGATGGTTATTAATTAGTTTGATGCTGATTTTCAGCCTGCTGTTGATTAGCTGTGGTGGCGGTGAAGCAACAACCGACACCGAAGAAAGCACCCCCGCAGACACGACAGAAAGTGCAGATACGGCCGAAGAGGACATGGTTGAAGAAGAGGCGGATACGGCCGTTGAAGATGTCGCCGCCGAAGCTGATGTGGCCAATATCGAGCAGATCCGTATCGCTGTTGTCATGCCCAGCACCATCACCGACCTCGCTTGGAGTCAGGCAATTTACGATTCCCTGCTGCGCCTGCAAGCCGAAGCAGGTGGGCCAGACGTGATGGAAATCGCCTACACCGAGAACATGTTCAACGTGACGGATGCCGCCGCCGCCCTACGCGACTACGCCGACGAAGGCTACAACATCGTCCTCGCCCACGGCACGCAGTATGGCACTTCCATGTTCGAGATTGCCCCCGATTATCCAGAAACAACCTTTGCCTGGGGCACCGCTACCGACACAGGTGCCGATCAAGGCCTGACTAACGTCTTCGCCTATGAGGCCCGCGCGGAAGAAGGTGGCTATGTGAACGGCGTCCTTGCTGCCAACATGTCCAGTTCTGGTGTGATTGGTGTGGTTGGCCCGGTGGAAGCTGGCGATGCAAAACTGTACATTGATGGGTTTGAAGCAGGTGTCCTTGCCGCCAATCCAGATGCTCAGGTAAACATCTCCTACACCGGTTCCTTTGGCGACACAGCCCTCGCGGCCGAAGCCGCAAACACCCAAATCGCCGCTGGCGCAGACGTCCTCACCGGTTCTGCCCAGCAGGTGGTTGGCGCGATTGGTGTGGCCAGCGAACAAGGCGTGCCGTGGCTCGGCACCCAATCCGACCAAAGCCCTATCGACCCGGACGTCGTGGTGGCCTCCCAGCTGTATAACTGGGACGGTGTGCTGAGCGACATCATCAATAAACATCAGGCAGGCGAGTACGGTGGTTCCGCCTATGCGCTTACCCTGGCCAATGGCGGTCTGGTGATGGACTTTGCCGACAGTCTAGACGCTGATGCCGTTGCTGCTGCTGAAGCCGCCGAAGCTTCTATCGTTGCCGGCGACATTGATGTGAATGCCGCCATCGCGGGTGAAGCACCTGCTGCCGCCGATGATGAAGCCATGGGCATGGAATATCCTGACCTGGAACCGGTTCGTATCGCGTTGGTTATGCCCAGTACCACCACTGACCTGGCCTGGAGCCAATCCATGTACGATTCGCTGGTCATCCTGCAAGAGCATTACGGTGCAGACAACTTTGAGATTGCCTACACGGAAAACATGTTTAACGTCACCGACGCTGCTGCGGCCATTCGTGATTACGCAGCTGACGGCTATGATCTGGTCATTGCCCACGGGGCACAGTACGGCACTTCCCTCTTTGAGATTGCGCCAGACTTCCCGGAAACCAGCTTTGCCTGGGGCACCACAACCAATACCGGCGCAGACGAAGGCGTGACCAACGTCTTTGCCTACGAACCCCGCGCTGAGCAGGGTGGGTATGTCAGCGGTGTGGTAGCAACCTACCTGACCGAATCCGGCATCATTGGGCTGGTTGGCCCAGTGGACGCTGGTGATGCCAAGCTGCATGTGGATGGCTTCCTGGCAGGCGTAAAAGACACAGACCCGGACATCCAGGTCAACGTCTCCTTCACCGGCTCTTTTGGCGACACGGCCTTAGCTGCCGAGGCAGCGAACACGCAGATCGCTGCTGGTGCGGACGTGCTGACCGGTTCCTCACAGCAAGTGGTAGGCGCGATTGGCGTGGCCAGCGAGAATGGCGTGCCGTGGCTCGGCATCCAGGCCGACCAAAGCCCGGCTGGCCCAGACGTGGTTGTGGTAACAGTGCTATACGATTGGGTCCCCACCCTGCTGGACATGATCACGGCCAACCAGGCTGGAGAGTACGGCGGGCGTGTTTTGCAGCTAACGCTGGAAAACGGTGGCCAGACAATGATCTATGATGACAGCCTGCCCGCTGAAGCAGTCGAAGCCGGGATGGCTGCTGAGCAAGCCATCATCGATGGTTCGATTGAGATTGTAGCTGAACCGCGTAACTAACTTTTGACTTACTAGACCTGTCAGGTGCCCATCAAGATTCATGGCAATTGCTGCCTGTATCAGGGCACCTGACAGGTCTTTCACCCACCAACCCACTATGGACCTTGTGATTCGCAACGGCCGTTCCGACCACGGCCAACCAATTGAAGTAGGTATTGAAGCGGGTGTAATTACGGCCGTTTCGGCCCACAACACACTTCCTATTGCCACACAAGAAATTGACGCACAGGGCGGGATGATTTCGCCTGCGTTCATCGAATCACACTTTCACCTGGAAAACGCGCTGCTGTGGGATGGTCTCATCAACCAGAGCGGCACGCTGGAAGAAGCGATTGAGATTTACGCCAGGGTGAAGCATGACCTGACCGTGGCAGACATTGTGGAACGGGCGGGCATTGTGGTGAAAACGGCCGTGGCCAATGGCACCCTCTGGCTGCGCAGCCACGTAGACATCGACCACATCGCCAAACTGAGTATTTTGCGCGGCGTGGCGGCGGCGCGAGAAGCATATCGTGACCTGATCGACATCCAGCTCATTGCCTTCCCCCAGCTCGGCCTGGCCCAAAATCCCGAAGCGGTGGAAATGATGTGGCAGGCGATGGAAAACGGCTGTGACCTCGTCGGCGGCATGCCGCATGGCGAAAAAACGATGCACGACGCGGCCCGCCACATCGACATCGCCTTTGAGATTGCTCAAAAGTACAACGTCGATATCGACATGCACATCGACGAGACAGACGACCCGTACTGGCATTCGCTGGAGCTGCTGGCGGACAAAACAATCGAGACTGGCTGGCAGGGACGCGTGACGGCGGGGCACTGCTGCGCCATGTCGGCCTGGGATGATGCGATGGCCGCACGGATCATTGACAAGGTGAAGGACGCGGACATACACATCATCACCAACGCGCCAATTAACAGCATGTTAGAAGGACGGCACAGCGGCTATCCCAAACCACGTGGCATTGCTCGGGTAAAAGAGCTGCTGGAAGCAGGTGTGAATGTGGTGTGCGGGCAGGACGATCTGCAAAACATGTTTTATCCGTTTGGTAAAATGGACCCGCTGGAAGTAGCCTTGATTACCGCACACCTGGCCCATTTGGGCGCACCGCAAGAAATTGAAGCCGCCTTTAACATGCCCCGCTACCATGCGGCCCGCATGTGGGGGCTGGACAATTACGGAGTCACCATCGGTGCGGCGGCAAATTTGGTGATTTTGCAGGCAGAAACGGCCGTACAAGCCCTGCGCCAACAACCAGCCAACCGTACGGTGATTCGAAACGGCCGTGTTTTAACTGAAAGAAAAGCAGAAACAATCTGGCACTGAGAGTAATTAGGTAACGATGTAATTGGGCAATTGATCGCACAGCCAATTACTCAATTACCTAGTTACTCAATTGCAAATTTGAGTAGACGCATGAACGAAAACGGCGAAAAGAAAAACTATTTACCGTCTGGGCTTCCCCGTATCGAGTCCCTAGAGATGCGTGGCATTGTGAAGCGCTTTCCTGGTGTGCTGGCCAGCGACCACGTGGATTTTGACGTGAAGGCGGGTGAAATTCACGCGCTGCTGGGCGAAAATGGCGCGGGCAAAAGTACATTGATGAAGATTCTGTACGGCCTTTACCAACCTGATGAAGGGGAGATTTTTCTAAACGGCCGTCCCATCACTATCCACTCCCCCACCGACTCCACCAAACATGGCATCGGCATGATCCACCAACATTTTATGCTGGTCGATAACATGACCGTGGCTGAAAACGTGGCCTTGGGGCTGCCCTCGTCGCGTGCGCCACGCCTGGATTTGGACGTAGTGTCGGCCCGGATCCGCGAACTGGCCAGCAAGTACAGCTTACAGGTTGATCCCAGCGCGATGGTGGGCAGGCTGGCAGTGGGGCAGCAGCAGCGGGTAGAGATTATCAAGGCGCTGTATCGTGGGGCAGCGCTGCTGGTGCTGGATGAGCCAACGGCCGTTCTTACCCCCCAAGAAGTAGAGGATTTGTTCCATATTTTTCGCCAGATGGCCAAGGACGGCCACGCCCTCATCTTTATTTCCCACAAGCTGAATGAGATTTTCGCCCTGACTGATCGTGTAACCGTACTGCGCGACGGCCGTGTGGTAGGCACCCGTCTTACCAAAGATGTAACCAAAAAAGATTTGGCCAACATGATGGTGGGCCGCGAAGTGCTGCTGGAGCGCATTCGGCCACCGCGTGAAGTGGGGGATGCCCGGTTACTGCTGGAAAATGTAACGGCCGTCAACGAAGACGGCAAACAAATCCTGAAAAACGTCTCCTTTGAAGTCCGCAGTGGTGAAATTGTGGGCGTGGCGGGCATTTCTGGCAATGGCCAACGGCCGTTGGCCCGCTCCATTGCCGGGTTAAGGGTGGTGAATAACGGCCGTATCGTTCTGGACGGTAAAGAAGTCACCCACCTCTCACCCTCACAAATGTACAAAGCTGGCCTCTCTTACATCCCCGAAGAGCGCATGCACGATGGCGTGGTGAAGGACTTCAGCGTAGCGGAAAATATGATCTTGCAAGATTACATCCGTCGCCCCTACAGTAAAGGTATTTTTCTCGATTTCAAATACATCGCCAAACATGCTGGGCAGCTGATTAAAAATTTCCGCGTCAAAACGCCCACACAAGAAACACCAACCAAAAATCTATCCGGCGGCAACATTCAAAAGCTCATCCTGGCCCGTGAACTGGCCCGTCAGCCCCGGCTGCTCATTGCCGCCCAACCCACGCGCGGCGTCGATATTGGGGCGACAGAATACATTCATAACCAGCTGCTCAAACACCGCAGCGACGGGCTGGCCACACTGCTCATTTCTGAAGATTTAGACGAAGTTAAAGCGCTGTCTGACCGCATCGTCGTGCTGTATGGCGGCGAAATTATGGGCATCGTAAACAGCGACGAAGTCACGACTGAAGAGCTGGGCCTGATGATGGCTGGTGAACGCCATCAAGAACCTGTTTAAGAGGTGTGACGCACTTGCGAAGTGCGTCGCACCTGAAAAACAGAATAGTCACGCCAGAAGTGTGGACTGAAAAGGCTGGCGAACTGGCGAGTGCGAGATGTTGGTCCCCGACGTTTCCTCTGCTGTCAGCCTTCGAGCGGGGAATTCATGATGCTGATTGGTTGTTGGTAAACGGCCGTTAGCAACTCTGAACTGGAGGTAAATCAATGAAATTTACACTAAATGGCGAACTAATTGAGTTCAATGGCGATCCAGAAACCCCGCTGCTGACCTATCTGCGCGATGAAGCGGGCATCCTTTCCGCCAAAGATGGCTGCGCCCCCCAGGCCGCTTGCGGCTGCTGCACGGTACAGCTAGATGACAAGGCCGTCCTCTCTTGTGTCACCAAGATGGGCAAAATAGAGGACAAAGCGGTTATTACCACCGAAGGGTTAGGTGAATACCGGCAAGAAGTATTTGCCAATTCGTTTGTCTCCTGCGGCGGTGTACAGTGTGGCTTTTGCATTCCCGGCATCGTCATGCAATCCAACGTCCTTATCAACAAAAACCCCGAACCCAGCCGGGCCGACATTGAAAAAGCCCTCACGCCAAATTTGTGTCGCTGCACGGGCTATAAAAAGATTGTCGATTCGGTAGAAATGGCGGCGGAAGCCATTCGTAAGGAAGAAGAGGTGAAGCTGCCAGAGGGGAACGGCCGAATCGGCACCTTCCAACCCAAATACCACGCCTCCGACCTTGTTCTCGGTCATCACCATTACACCGACGATATCCGCCTGCCCGGCATGAAGGTAGGGGCGCTCAGATTTAGCGACCACCCCCGCGCCACCGTGCTCAAAATCGACACCCATGCTGCTGAAAAAATAGCTGGCGTTATCCGCGTCTTCACCGCCAAAGACGTGCCTGGCGACCGACAGATTGGCCTCATCCGCCAGGATTGGCCGCTGATGGTTGCCGAAGGTGAAACCACCCGCTACGTGGGCGACGTACTGGCCCTTGTCATCGCCGAAAATGATACCGCCGCTCGCAAAGCCGTCGCAGAAATCAAGGTTGAGTATGAGGTGCTGGAACCCCTCACCGATATGCACAAGGCGCTGCTGCCAGACGCCCCCAAAATTCACCCGGACGGCAACAAGCTCTCCCGCAGCTACACCAGCCGAGGTGATATGGCTGCCGCCGAAGCCAGCGCCACCTACATCGCTGAAGGCGTTTTTGAGACGCAGATGATCGAACATGGTTTCATGGAACCGGAATGCACGGTCGCACGGCCGTTAGACGATGGCGTTGAGGTGTTCTCCAGCGGTCAGGGAATTTTTGACGATCGCAAACAAATTGCCAAGATTTTGGGCCTGCCGCTAGAAAAGGTGCGCGTCATCTTGGTCCCCAACGGCGGTGGCTTTGGCGGCAAGGAAGACCTGACCACTCAAGGGCATGCCGCTTTGGCTGCTTTCCTGCTGCAACAACCTGTCAAGGTTCGCCTCACTCGCGATGAATCCATCGCCATGCACCCTAAACGGCACCCCATTTGGATGGATTACAAAATTGGCTGTGACGCCGACGGCAAGCTGACCTTTGTGAAAGTAAAATTTGTTGGCGATACGGGCGCTTACGCCTCTGTGGGCATGAAGGTGCTAGAACGCTCTGCTGGCCACGCCACAGGTGCCTACAATGTCCCGGTTACGGATGTGGAAGCCGTCGCTGTCTACACGAACAACCTACCCTGCGGGGCGATGCGCGGCTTTGGCGTGAACCAAAGCGCTTTTGGTCTGGAATCGCTCATCGACGAACTGTGTGAAAAAGGCGGTTTCGACCGCTGGCAGTTCCGTTTTGACAACGCCCTGCAAAATGGCGACATGACAGCCACCGGACAGGTGATCGAAGGGGGCGCAGGGGCGCGCGAAACGCTGTTGGCCGTGAAAGAGGCGTACGACGCCGCGCCGTACGCAGGCATTGCTTGCGGCATCAAAAATACCGGCATCGGCAACGGTATGCCGGATGAGTCCAAAGCGCGGGTGCAAATTTTGGCGCCAGACAAGGTATTGGTTGATCATGGCTGGACGGAAATGGGCCAGGGTGTGAACACGATGGCGCAGCAGGTAGTGTGCAATGAAACGGGCATTTCACCGGACATTGTGGAGGTGCGGATAGACACCTCCTCAGAGCAGGAAGCGGGCATGACCACTGCTTCACGGGCCACCTCTTTGGTGGGCAACGCCCTCATCGACGCCTGCAAGCAGCTAAAGGAAGATTTAAAAACGCATGCACTGGACGAGTTAGTGGGTCGCAGCTATGAAGGCTATTTTGTGATCGATTGGACAACCAAACCGGGCGCGATGGTCGAAAAAGTGTATACCCATTACTCTTACAGCTATGCCACGCAGCTGGTGACCCTGGGTGAAGACGGCCGTATCCAAAAAATCACCGCCGCCCATGATGCCGGCAAAATCTTTAACCCCGTTTTGTTTGAAGGACAGCTGGAAGGCTCCATTCACATGGGGCTGGGCTATGCCATTAGCGAGGAATTGGTGCTGGAAAACGGCCGTCCCAAATCCACCCGTTTGCGTGACTGCGGCATCCTGCGGGCGAAAGAGATGCCCGAAATGGAAATCATCGGCGTCGAAGTCCCCGATCCGTATGGGCCGTACGGAGCCAAAGGCGTGGGGGAAATTGGCCTGGTGCCCACCGCTGGAGCTGTGGCCAATGCCCTCTACCAATATGATGGTGTGCGCCGTCACAAACTGCCTATGCGAATTCCAAAGCGAGGCTTGACAAAGCGGGTGAATGGTAATCGGTCAACCGTAATCGGTGATCCGTAAACAGAAAACCGATCACCGATTACCAACCACTGATTACCGAATACCGAATACCGATCAAAGGAGAATCTCATGTCACAAGACCGCGTAGCACTCTATTTGCAAGATGCCCACGACATCCGCGAGGGCATTGAGCTCGTCAAATATGCTGAAGAAAAAGGATTTGAAGCCGTTTGGCAGGCAGAAAGCCGCCTGGTGCGGGACGCCATTGTGCCGATGGCTGCC
Source organism: uncultured Anaerolineae bacterium (assembly GCA_905479495.1). Lineage (GTDB taxonomy): Bacteria > Chloroflexota > Anaerolineae > Promineifilales > Promineifilaceae > Leptofilum. The sequence continues at coordinate 120,635 of CAJQMR010000016.1, read as the reverse complement.
TTTGCCGCCCACACCACCACGCTTAAAATTGCCAGCGGGGTTACCAACAACTGGACACGCAACATTGGCCTGCTGGCTGCCACCTTCCTCACGCTTGATGATCTGGCTGAGGATCGCATTATTTGCGGCATTGGTGCCTGGTGGGACCCGCTGGCCAGCAAGGTGGGCATCAATCGGCGCAAGCCGCTCTCCGCCATGCGCGAGACGGTAGAGGTGTTGCGCAAGCTGCTCAACATGGAAACGGTCACTCATTTTGGCGAATTTCATCATGTGGATGGCATTCAGCTGGATGTGGTACACGGCCGTAAAACACCGCGCAACGTGCCCATCTACATCGGGGCCACCGGCATGAAAATGATGGAAATGACCGGCGAAATTGCCGATGGCGTTTGCCTCAACTACCTGGTGCACCCCAAATATAATCTGCAAGCGATGGATGCCCTGGAACGCGGCGCGAAGAAAGCGGGCCGTTCCATTGATGACATCGACCGGCCACAGCTCATGATTTGTTCCGTAGACAACGACCGCAAAAAAGCGCTAGACGGGGCGCGCAAGATGATGACCCAATATCTGGGCCAGCAGCCCCATTTGATGAAGGCCAGTGGTGTCAGCCAGGAACTGTTGGATGAAATCCACCAAGTGCTCACCTGGCCCGCCACTGAGGAAGAGATTGAAAACGCCATGCATCTGGTACCGGACGACGTGGTGCAAATGTGTACCGCCAGCGGCTCGCCGGAAGAGGTTAAGGCCAAGGTGCGCGAATATATCGATAACGGCTGCACCTGCCCCATCCTTTACCCGCTGGGCGATCCCTATTTGATGATTGATATTTTTGCCGACGGCTACAACTAATGGCCGGTCATTGGTAAACGGTAAACCGTTACTGGTTTACCGTTTACCGACCACAGATAACCGGACCCTGTCAACTGGCACACGTTTACCTTTACGCCGATTTAACTGACGATTCGGAGTATTGCCTGCTATACTCGTAGTACTGTGATACTACTGGAGCATAAGAAACTATGTTAAATTGGCTAAAACGTGTGCTGGGTGGATCGTCCACAACGCAAGAAAACCAACCTTTGGCACCACCGCTGGGACAACCCGTACGTGAGCGAACGGCCGTTCCCCAACCCAAACCAACTGCGGCAGAACGGCCGTCTCCCCCAGCCCAAGCTAAACTAGAACAATCGGGGCAAGCTGCCGCCCAACAATTTCTGGAGAAACTGCAAGACAAAATCGGCCGTTTAGCCGATGACTTTGCCAACGGCACCATCAATCAACAGCAGTTCCAAAAACTGTACGCCCACTACCAGCGCGAAATGCGCGCCGTCGAAACACTCATTGCTACCGACCAGGGGCAAAGCGAATGGGGCGATGCTTTTCAGGAAGGTGAGAGCGTACTTATCCGCCAGCAGCACGCTGCCAAAGCCAAAGGGTACGCTATCTACGAAAACAACTCCGGGATGCCGCTCAGCACCCTGGGCAAATTCGAAGTGGACCCCGCCTTGTTTGTGCCGATGCTTTCCTCCTTTCGCTCCGCCACGGCCGAAATTTTTGGTGGTGGTATTCAGGCCACAGCCATTGAGGGGGGACGCTGGCTCTGTTTTGTACCAGGACAGCACACCACCATGATGGCTATCTTTACCGCCGAACCGGCCAACCGCCAGCTCGACTTCCTGGAACAGTTACACGCACTGTTTGAAAAAGCCAATCGTGCGCTGCTGTCCAATCCACCTGTAGAAGCAAACGCGCTTGTGTTTCCCCATGAACACTTTTTAGGCAAGTGGAAACGGTAACCAACCATGAGTGTATCCGTTCCCTTACTAAAAATAGTCGTGGCTGGCGACGGCAACGTGGGCAAAACCTCGCTCATTCGCCAATATTGCGAAGGGCGTTTTGAGCAGTCTCGCGTGGCCACCATCGGCGTCGATTTCCAGACCAAAACGGTGAAAATCAAAGAGCACACGGTCAAGCTGTCCATTTGGGACATGGCCGGGCAGATTCACTTCCAGTCAGTCCGTACTGGTTTGTATCGTGGCAGCAGAACGGCCGCTCTTGTCTACGACGTAACCAATCCTGACTCCTTAGCCAATTTGCAAAGCTGGCATGAAGAAATTATTGCCATTGTGCCAAATCAGCGCTTTTTGGTCGTCGGCAACAAAATCGACCTTCAGCCCAATTACAACCCAACCAAAGCCAAACAATTTGCTAACTCAATCAAAGCCCCCTACCTCACCACCAGCGCCAACACGGGTGAAGGTGTACAAAAAATGTTCCTAGGCATGGCTTACCTTGCGCTTAAACAGATCTGACTAGAACCCATTGGCATGTTCCTGGGCATCATCACATTGCTGCTTTACAATAGCCGGGATGTAAAAGATTATTTTATTTTTACGGGTCGAAATATGGATCTGGAACGAGGTTATATTTAGTGATATGTTGATATTTGTTGACAATGAGCATGCTGATGCCTACGCGAAGCCGTGGGGCGAAAAGATCATGGCTGCACGGGTACGCATTAAGTATCGTTTGGAAGACATTACCGGCGATCAATGTCTGATTGTGCGTTACAATCAGGCAACACCTGCCCTTTTGCAACAGCTAGCTGCCAAGGCCATCTTTATCTCTGGCAGCAGTGCCAACCCGAATGAATACGATCCAGCAGCATTGGTTGGTCTACACAGCGCAATTACCAGCAAGCGGTGGCCAGTTTTAGGCTTTTGCGGTGGCTTTGAGGTTTTGACTGAAGCATTTGACACGCTTGTGGCTCCCATCGGTCCGTTAGCAAAGGATGAGGTTGATCCCAAGCCTGATTTTGCCCCTGGCATGAAAAAGGAGTTTGGCTACCAGCCAATTTCCATTATCAAATCACATCCGCTGTTGGCAGGATTAGGTGACGCGCCGATTATGCGACAGGCACATTCTTGGGAAGCAAAAGCAATACCGGCTGAGTTTGAGAATTATGGAGAAACGGCCGTTTCCCCCCACCAAATCTTCATCCACAACACCCACCTCATCATTGGCACCCAGTTCCACCCCGAATATTACACCGATGAGCATCCCGCTGGTCGGGTTCTCATCGAAAATTTTTGCCGCTTGGCAGGATTGATTCCCTAAATGAAACCAGATTCTGATAAATTAATTCAACTTGGTAAATGGCTTTTTTGGCTGGATGCGGCCGTTTGGCTGACGTTCGGCATTTGGAGCATGGTACGGATTAGAAACGGCGGTGTTGGTAGTCCAGCTACCCTTTGGGTGATTGCCATTTTGATGTTGGGCAACGTAGCCGCCTTTTTGTGGTGCAGTTGGGCCATTCAAAAGCAGCCAGGCTGGTATCGCTTTACCATCATTGCCATCCTGGCCGTAAACATCATTCTGACATTCACCGACCAGTTTGGCATTTTTGATTTTCTAACACTGCTGCTAGACGTCATTTTGTTGGGGATAATGCTGATTTTACATCAGCGGCGGTCAAATCAGTGGTTATGAACGCCTAATAAGCCAAAATGAAAAACGGCCGCGTTCAAATCAATAATGGCCGTTTCCCAAACAACAAACGCTCAGTTAACGTGATCTTGTTTGCTTGCCACCACCGCCCGGACGACGCTGTCCAGACGGCCGTCTTTTAGCCCCTGATCCTCCCCGCCGAGAATAGTTATTCGCGCCCCCTCTACCGGACCCGTTGGAACTGGGCTTGGCAGATTGATGGGTCACCAATGGTTTTTCCGGATCGAAGCTACCGTAATCAAAACCGGGCCAGCGCCGCCGCTCCAGGCGCGTTTTGAGTACGCGCTCAATGTCCCGTATCATCGCCGCATCGTCGTCTGTAGCGAAGGTGAAGGCATCGCCTTCCTCTTCTGCCCGCCCCGTACGGCCGATTCTGTGCGTGTAGGCATCTGCCGTGTCTGGCATGTCAAAATTGATCACATGTGAGATTTCGGCAACGTCGATGCCTCTGGCCGCAATGTCGGTTGCCACCAAAATATCGTATTTGCCGCTGCGGAAACCATCAATTGCCTTCTGCCGCCGATTTTGCGACATATTGCCTTGCAGCGCCTCCGCTCGGTATCCTTTTTTGTCTAAATCACGCGCCAAAAAGCGAGCCCGCCGCTTGGTGCGTGTAAAAATCAGCACGCGCCCGGTCGCCATCTCTTCCAAAATGGTGAACAGCAGTTTTTTCTTTAAGCCGTTGGGCACGGGGTAAAGAGCATGTGACACCGTTTTGGCTGGGGCGATCATGCCAATCTGCACGGTAAGGGGGTCATTCAAGATATCGTCAGCCAATTCGCGAATGTCGTTAGGCATGGTGGCGGAGAAGAACAAGGTTTGGCGGTCTCGCGGCACCAGTTTAAGGATGCGGCGAATATCAGGCAAAAAGCCCATGTCACACATGCGGTCGGCCTCATCCAGCACCAACACCTCTACTTTAGAAAGATCGATACTTTTGTCTCCAGCCAGATCGAGCAAGCGGCCAGGACAGGCCACAACAATTTCAGACCCACGCCGCAGGGCATCAATCTGCCCTTTTTTGCTGACGCCGCCGTAAACGGTAACGCTGCGCACTTTGGTATATTTGCCCAAGTCAACGGCCGTTTGATGGATTTGTTCTGCCAGCTCCCGCGTAGGCGCCACAATCAAGGCACGCACCTGGCGCAATGGGCCTTGGGTCAATCGTTGCAGGATGGGCAGCATGAAAGCGGCCGTTTTGCCCGTACCTGTTTGGGCGATGCCCAATAAATCCTTCTCGGCTAAAACATGAGGGATGGCTTGTTCTTGAATGGGGGTCGGCTCGGTAAAGCCAACATCTCGAATGCCCGCTTCCAGGCGGGGATCAAGCGAAAATTGGGTAAAACTCACGGAAAATACTCCTTGGCTAATTTGAGCCAAGTCGCAATCTCAGCCCGCTTATTATCTATTGATTGCCTGTTAAACCGGGAAGTGCCAGACACAGACGCAATATGCCAGTATATGCTTTTTGAGGGCGAAATGCGAATTTCTCTCATTTTTTGTGGCAAAAATTCAGAACCTGATTAATATGAAGGGATGAACCCAAACGCCCTCATTACCATCGGTCAACTAGCCGACTTGGCCCAAACGCGCCCCTCCACCCTACGCTATTATGAAAAAGAAGGGCTGCTAACGCCACACGGCCGTTCCGATTCTGGCTACCGACTCTATCAACCAGAAACGGCCGAACGGCTTCATCTCATCCAGCGTGCCCAGCGGCTGGGTTTCTCCCTGGCAGACATACGCACGCTGTTGGCCGGTTGGGATGATGGCAAAATTGCCAGCGACACCTTGAGCCAATTGGCGGAAAATCGATTTATTGCTCTGGAAAAGCAGCTCACCGAACTGTTAGTAATGCGCCACGAATTGGACCTCTTCCTGCAAGATGTGCAATCGCGCCAATCTCCCCTGCACCATGACCAGCTAAGCGATTTGCTGGCGCGGCTCTGTTCCCATCCGGCAGCGCAGACCCCGGCCAGCACTTTGCTGGATTGGTTAGGACATTATGGCGGCTGTGTGCTGAATACGGCCGTAGGCCACCAACTCCTCAATACCCTGCACGGCCAACACGTGCACGTCTGGCAAGAAAACGACGCCTACCACATCCTGGTCGTTAGCAACGATCCGGCCATCGGCGACGCCTTGCACCAACTAACCCAGTTGGAAGCCAGCTGCGCCTTGCACACCAACGCCGCCCCTGAATTTTCCCACAATGAAGAAGGCTTCCTCCTGATAGCCACGGGGGACAGCGCCTTCATCTTGGCCCGCCTGTTCCTCGCCCTGGAAAGCGAACAATCTTCCGTAAACGGTGATCGGTAAACCGTAAACCGTTTACTGATCACGGATTACCAAATTCCCCCTTGACCTTGAACCCGACTTTAAGGTGTAACATAGTAATCGCTGGTGGCTAGTTGATTGTGGCTAGTAGAAAACTAGCCCCTAACCATCAGTAACTATTTACAGGAGTCAAAAACGAATGAGCAACCAACACACCTTTCGTGTGACCGGAATGGATTGCGCTAGCTGTGCCCAGACCGTAGAAAATGGCGTCGCACGGCTGAACGGCATCGAAAGCTGTCAGCTTAATTTCACCACAGAAACATTGCGCGTGTCGGGAACGGCCGTTCCCCAAAATATTATCAGCCGCATTCAAGAGCTGGGCTACAATGTCGCCTCCCCAGACGAAGCGTCAGGCTCTGTTGAAGTACAGAACTTCTGGCAATTCATGCGCCAGCGGCAAGAAACAACTTTAGCCCTGGTAGGTGCCCTGCTTATTTTGCCAGGCCTGCTTTTTAACGAATTGCTGCCCATGTTGGGCTGGGAACATCCCCTCCTCAACCTGACCTCCGTAGCAGCCTTGGTACTGGCCGGGCTGCCCATCGCCCGCAGCGGCTGGCGTTCCCTGCGCATCAACCATGAACTCACCATTAATGCCCTGATGACGATTGCGGCCGTCGGGGCTGTATTTATCGGCGCGTATACCGAAGCCGGCTTGGTGATGGTGCTGTTTGCCGTCGGTGAAGCGCTGGAAGGATATACGGCCGTACGCGCCCGTAACAGCATCCGCAGCCTGATGTCCGTCTCTCCCCAAACAGCCACCGTAATGCGGCCTTGTATGGATTGCGAAACACATTTGGGCCAAAATGGCTACACGCAAGGCGAATGTCCGTTTTGCGGCATCGAGCCTCATCGCGTGCCGGTTGAAGAGCTAGCGCTGGGCGAAACGGTACTTGTAAAACCTGGGGAGCGGATTCCGGTAGACGGCCGTATCCTTAGCGGCAGCTCTACAGTGGATCAAGCAACCATCACCGGCGAAAGCGCCCCCATTGCCAAGCAGCCAGACGACACCGTTTTTGCCAGCAGCATCAATGGCGCAGGCGTGCTGCATTTGGAAGTGACCCATCTGGCCGAAGACAGCACCATCAGCCGCCTCATCCGGCTGGTAGAAGAAGCCCAAGAGCGGCGTGCCCCAGCTCAACGCTTTGTAGATCGGTTTGCCCGCGTTTACACACCGGCCGTCGTCATCCTGGCCGTTTTGGTCGCCATCTTGCCACCGCTTATTTGGCAACAGCCATTTATTGATACCGTTAATCCGCTCAACGGCTGGCTTTACCGCGCCCTGGCGCTGTTGGTCGTGGCCTGCCCCTGCGCTCTGGTAATCAGCACCCCTGTCACCCTGGTCAGCGCCTTGAGTAACGGTGCAAAAAATGGCATTCTCATTAAAGGCGGGGCGTTTGTCGAATCATTGAGCCAGATCAAATTGATCGCCTTCGACAAAACCGGCACACTCACCCAAGGCAAACCAGCCATCACCCATTTTCAATCGATCAACTGCCAGGGCAACGGCTGTGAGCCTTGCAATGATCTGCTTGGCCTGACCCATGCTGTGGAGCAAGCCAGTGAACATCCGCTGGCCCAGGCTGTGGCGCAAGCCGCCGGGGCGCACAGCGTACAGAATCGGTACCCAGCGGCAACAAATGTGCAGGCCAAAATTGGTGCAGGCATTGCGGGCACAGTCAACGGACAGCAGGTGTTGATTGGCAGCCATCGCACCTTTACCGAGCTGCCGCACGACGCTCATTGCGAGGCCATCTCCGCTGCTGAGGCCGAGGGCTTTACTGCCATGCTGGTTACGGTAGATGAAGAATATTTAGGCTATCTCACTGTAGCGGATCAGGTACGGTCGGACGCAGCAACGGCCGTTTCCCAATTACATCACCTTGGCATCCAAACCGCCATGCTAACGGGTGACAATGAGGCCACTGCGCAAAACATCGCCAAAGAAACGGGTATCGACCGCGTGTTTGCCAATCTGCTACCCGAAGAAAAGGTAAGCCAGATTGAACAGCTACGAGCGGAATACGGCCGTGTGGCCATGATTGGCGACGGCATCAACGATGCCCCTGCCCTGGCCAGCGCCACCGTGGGCATTGCTATGGGGGCAGCGGGCACGGACCAGGCCATGGAAACGGCCGATATTGCCCTGATGCACGACGATCTGGGCAAGCTGGCCTACGCCGTGCGCCTCAGCCGGGCCGCAATGGGCACCATTCGCGCCAACGTCGCGCTTAGTTTAGGATTGAAAGTCGCCTTTTTAATTGCCGTGCTGTTTGGTGTGGGCACCATGTGGCTGGCCGTCTTAGCCGACATGGGCGCTTCCCTGTTGGTAACCCTGAACGGCATGCGTCTGACCAAGTTTAAGTAACCAAAAACCATGAAGCTATTTCTTGTTATTTACCTCTTTTTGTTTTACGGGCTTGCCTTTTTCTGGCGCAGCTATGTCACCTGGCAGACCACCGGCATAAACCCTTACCAACTTGCCCAAACAGGGGGTCTGGCTGGCTTTTTGGGGCGACTTTACCGTCTGGTTTCTCTTGGCATATTCATTGCTGTTCTGCTCTACAGCGTGGCACCAGATAGCTGGTACGTCCATCTGGGGGCAATGGTTTGGTTAGAAGGCTGGTTAGCAACGGCCGTTGGCACCAGTCTGCTCATTTTTGCCTTTGGCTGGGTGCTAATTGCCCAGGCGCAGATGGGCAGTTCATGGCGAATTGGCATTGATGAGGAACATGAAACATCATTGGTAACCAGCGGCATATTTCGATTTTCACGCAACCCAATCTTCCTGGGAATGCGCCTGAATTTACTGGGCCTGTTTCTGGTCATGCCCAATGCCCTTACACTGACCTTGTGGCTGCTGGGCGATGTTGCAATCCATGCCCAGGTTTTTCTTGAAGAGGAGCATTTGCACCAGCAGCATGGCCCAGCTTATCAGCGGTATCAAGCGATGACGCCTCGCTACCTGGGCTTACCAGGCCGGCATCGCCAGCAAGCTCCACCACCGTCGAGACACTCCCGTGGATGAAGCCACCATTTTGATTCTGGGCGGCTATGGTAATGCCGGACGCAAAATTGCCCAACTGCTATTGCAAGCAACGGCAGTTAAACACATCATCATTGCTGGGAGGCACGCCCAGAAAGCGCAAGAATTGAGCGACAAGCTGGCTAGCAAATTTGGTCGTACGCGAGTTTCAGCACACGCCGTGGATGCTGGTGATGAAGCTGGCTTACGCAAGGCGGTGGCCCAAACCGATCTGGTAATTGTTTGTCTGGGCTACCGGGGCAATCAAGCTGAAATCATGCTGCGCGTGGTCTTGGACAGCGGTATTCACTATATTGATCTTACACCAGACAAAGAAAAGCAAGCATTATTTGGGTCACAGGCCAATCAACTGGCTTCTCGTGGCTGCATTGTTTTAACGGAGGCAGGAATTATCCCTGGCTGCCCTTCGGTATTGACGCGATTGGCAGCTAAGAAGTTCGATAAAGTTACAAACGTCACACTGGCTTCACTTTATCGCGACCGTGACATGGCATACGCTGGAGCCTACGATCTTATCTCTCACGCCCGTCAGCAGCCAGCTGCCGTTTATGAGCAAGGTCAGTGGCGACGCGCTTCATTGCTGAGGTTACGCCGCATCTTTTTTGGTGATCGATTTGGTTATCAATTGGCGCTTCCGGTTTCCTTAAATGAATTAGGTTCCCTACCCAAAAGGTTAAAGATAGAGCAACTACGTTTGTATCAAGGCAGCTTGAACCCAGTCACTGACACCATCCTGCTCTTGTGGCAGATATTCTCGCTACTGCAATCTGAGCGATTGGCAAAGCTGGTCACCCGCTTATTACTTTGGAGCATCAGGCATTTCACACGTCCCCCCTTTGGCATTGTGCAGCGGATTGTGGCTGAGGGCATGAGAAACGGCCGTTCCCGCCAATTTACCTTCACTCTATCCCAAACAGATATGTACCTGGCCACCGCAATTCCCGTTGTAGCAGCCGCAGGCCAGATTTTGCAGGGCCTTATCACCCAATCCGGTCTACAGTTTATGGGACACGCGGTTCAACTACTGCCCTTTATCAAAGAAATGGAGCGGTTAGGCATGGGCCTGCTTTCACCAGATTTAAATCGTTCATGATTCTGTTTCTGTCTTGAGCAATCGGAAGAAGCTTATCAGTTTGACATAATTCAGCTTTCCACCTAATATTTTACAGGGCTTAGCATATTACTGACTACGCGAAATATCTATCGAAACGAGGTGGCAGTTGAGACGTTTACGCATTCTATTTTTCGTGATCATCATTTTTATGGGGGTAACGGCCGTTGCCTGCGGCCAACGCTCCCCATCAGCCCCTCACCTGGTTTCTTTGCCACCCACCACCACCCCCATCCCTTTGCCCCAAAACACGGTTGCCAGCCAACCCGAAACCACACAGGAAGCCGCCCTGACGCCAACGTCCACGATCACGCCAACCGCAACCATGACGCGAACGGCCGTTACCTACACCATCCAGCCCGGCGATACGCTGGCGACGATTAGCGGTCGGTTTGAGGTCCCCATCAAAGAAATCGCCGAGGCAAACAATCTCACCAATCCCAACACCATCACGGCAGGGCAAACGTTGATTATTCCGCAAGAAGTGGCAGTTACGGCCGTTCCCCCCACTGACACACCACCGCCAACCAATACGCCCCAGCCAGACGCCACAACAGATACCGAGTCTGGCGGCGGAACACCTGAAGCGCTTGAACCCACCGGTCGCCTGGAAATCACCCACCCCTTGGCAATGGTAGTGGCCGAAAGTGGCGTCATCACCGTGGAAATAATCGCCGATCCGGAACTGGCTACTATTGGTGAACATGAACCACACGTCACCGGCGTGGTGCGTATTGACGCCAGCTACAACGATGGCGAACGCGCTTTTTATGAACAGACGATTGAGCTATTCCCGCTTATGTCTGCCGAATTGAACGCACCCGCATTTGACGTGTTCCCCAGCGGCGGCAACAACGTGCGCCTGTCTCGCGTCATCAGCACCACGCTGCCCGCAGTTTGGACCTGGGACGTCGTGGCAACCACGCCCGGCGAAGCGCAGGTGGTCACGGTGAATTTATACAAGGAACCGGAGGCAGCGAGCGGCATCCCCATTTTGACACAAAGCATCTCACGCAATATTCGCGTTGCGCCCAAAAGCCGCTGGAACCAGATTGTAGATGGGTTGGCGGATAATGTTTTGCTGCTGTTGGGCACTGGTGGCCCGTTGGGATTGGCGCTGGCCTACCTCACTTACCGCGCCAGCAAAGAAAACGAACGGCTCAAACAAGAAGTTGCCAACTACGAAAGCAGGCAAGAAAACCCCGATCCAGAAGAAGAATAAGATTAGCGCCACCTGTCATTCCCGCGAAGGCAGGAATCCAGACTTATGGACTCCCGCCTTCGCGGGAGTGACAATCAAAGGGTAGGGTAAATAATTCTATTGCGGTTGTTTAACAGGCAGCACAATGTGGAAGCGGCTGCCGGGCAGGAGATCTTCGTCGTGGCCTTCGCTTTCGGCCCAGATACGGCCGTTGTGCGCCAGCACAATTCCCTTAGCAATGGCCAATCCCAGGCCAGCCCCACCCCCCTTAAAACTGGTCTTACCCGACGAGTGCAGCATTACTTCCCCCGTCTGGTAAAACTTCTCAAAGATCAGTTCCTGAATCTCTGGGGCAATGCCTACACCGCTGTCGCTGATAATGATTTCAACCTCGCCTGCGCTGTTGTTATTTGAGGAATGAAAACGGCCGTCTATCCGCACCGCCCCCCCGTCTGGTGTGTATTTGATGGCGTTTATGATGACCTGATAAAACACCTTCTGCAGCGCCTCGACATCAGCCTCAACCTCTGGCAGCTTCGTCGAACCTTCAAGTTGCAGCGTGATGTTGCGCTCCGCCAAGGGTTGCGCAAACCGTTTGCTAATCTGCCGCAGCAAAAAGAGAACATCCACCGGTGCCAGGTAAAGATCCAGCGAACTGCTGTCGATCTTGGCCACATCCAGCATGCTTTGCACCACTTCTTCCATGCGGGCGGCTCCTCGGCCAATGCCCTCGGCCCATTTTTTGTGGAAGCTGTTAGCCAGAATCTCCTCATCTTCCAGCAGCATCTGGGCATTAAAATTCACAATTGTCAGCGGCGTACGCATTTCATGAGAGGCAATCGTAATAAAATCCGTCTTCGTTTTGTCCAGGCGCTCCAGCTGACCGTATGCCTCTTGCAAGGCGTGGGTACGCTCAGCTACTTTTTGCTCCAGCTGCTGGTTAAACTGCTTGATCTCAGCATAAAGCTGGGCATTTTCCAGAGCAATGGCCACCTGATCCGCTAAAAGTTGAAAGTTAGGAATTTCGTTGGGCAAGAAGGCCCCTGGCTGATCGCTCTGTAAATCGAGCACGCCCAGCACCTTGTCTCCCATCTTTAGCGGCAGCAAGATTTCGGACTGGGCGTTGGGCGCTTTTTCATCGGCTTTGTAACGAAAATCGCGGGTGATGTCATCGATGCACAACGGCCGTCCATTGGCCATCACCCAGCCGACCAGCCCCTTTAACCCGGCTTGTAAATTTAGCCCCTCGGCTGGCACGCCTTCTCCGGCTTCCGCCACCGCTTCTATGGCCAGACGGCTGTTTTTGGGCAAAAAGACACCAACGTAATAGGCATCATATTTTTGCCAGATAAGCGTGGCAATTTGATCCAGCAGCGTGTCTAGCTCCAAAATGGAGGTGATACGTTGGCCCACGGCATAGCTGGTCTGCTGCTGCACAGTACGCTGCACCAGTTCCTTGCGCTGTCGCTGCTCCACAAAACGGAAAATCTCCGCTTTTTCCAGCGCATGCATGCGCACCCAATGGGCCACCAGGCCAGTGAAGGTAGCAACAAAAATCATCACGCCAAAATAGAGCCATTCATCCTGGTCTGGATAAAGCCAGATTATGATGCCCCAAGCCGCCAATGACACCGCCTGCATAAACATGTACCAGCGCAGCGAAGTAAACATGACCCCCGCGCCAAACAGAAACAGGGCGAGATTGGCCGACTGGTTGGCAATTGGATTGAGGTAAAAGCGGAGCAGAATGGTGAGCAAGATGACACTGGCGACAACGGCCGTTCCCCGCTCGGCATATTTGGCAGGCACATGGCCCCGTAACAACAGTACAAAGCCAGCCAGTAGAAAAACACCACTGCCCACGGCCACTTGCACCATAAGCAGCTGCCCATCCTCATTTAGCAAATAATATTGAATAAGCGCATACACAAAAAACATGACGCCAAAGCTGAAATAAATAAACGGCAGCCCATCCATCTGCGTCCGGTGCAGCGCCTGACGAATTTGTTCTTCCGGCACGCCCAACCGCTCCAGACGTACCAGATTATTGAACCGTTGTTTAAACAGCTGGAAAAATGTTGGCTTCATGATGTGAAACGATTCTCCAAGAGATAAGTGCGTTGATTATACCTGAGGACCGTCAGAATTTGCAGTCGCCATTTTTGTGAATTCGTGTTTCAATACAGGCAGGTTGATTGAACAAAAAAAGCTCATCACGAATGTCACAAATAGACGAATTGTACAAATTGAATTTGTGTTATTCGATTCATTCGCAATATTCGTGTTTTAAAATCCACTAACCGCAAGGAGAAAGTTGTATGTCAGCTGTTGCTCGTAAACGTGAAGAAATCCCCCAACAATACAAATGGGATGTTGAATCTATTTTTGCTACCCCGGAAGCGTGGGAAACGGCCGTTTCCCAACTGCAAAATCAACTCAAAGAAATTAGCCAATTTAAAGGACGCCTCCATGAAGGTCCCAAAGTGTTGGCAGATTATCTGGAAGCGGCGGATGCCTTAATAACGGCCGTAGGCAAAATCTTCGTTTATGCCAGCCTGACCTACAGCGTTGATACCACCAACCAGGAAACGGCCGCACGCAACGACCGGGCACGCGGGCTATTTGGCATGGCCATCGCCACCACCGCCTTTGCCCAGCCAGAAATGCTGGCCATTGGCTTCGACACGCTGCGCGATTGGCTGACACAGGATGAACGGCTGGCCGATTATGCCCATTATCTGGACCGATTAGAGCAGCAGCAAGCCTATGTGCGCTCCGCCGAGGTAGAACAGGTTTTGGGTATGGCACGGGATGCGTTTGGCACGGCCGCAGCCACCCACGGCGTGTTGGCCAACGCCGATCTAAAAATCGAGCCAGCCATGGGCAGCGACGGTCAGACGTATGATGTCACCCAAGGCACCATTGGCGGCTTAATCACCCATGCCGACCGCGACGTGCGCCGCACCGCCTGGGCAAATTACGCCGATGCCCATCTGGCCTTCAAAAACACGATGGCCAACGCTCTGGCCGCAGGCGTAAAGCAAGATGTGTTCAACATGCGGGTGCGCGGCTACAAAAACTCGCTAGAAGCGGCGCTTTCCAGCAACTTCATCCCCACCGAGGTTTTCCACAATCTGATTAACACCTATAAAGCCAACCTGCCCACCTGGCACCGCTACTGGGCTATCCGCCGTCGGGCACTGGGCTACGACAAGCTGTATCCCTACGATGTGAAAGCGCCATTATCGCTAAATCCGCCCAAAGTGCCGTATGAAACGGCCGTAGACTGGATTGCCACCGGGATGCTGCCGCTAGGCCAGGAATATGCGTCTGCCCTACGCAGCGGCGCACTGGAAAACCGCTGGGTCGATGTGTATCCCAACCAGGGCAAGCGCATGGGCGCCTTCTCCTCCGGCGTGAAAGGCACCCAGCCATTCATCATGATGAGCTTCACCGATGATTTGTTTGGTCTAAGCACCCTGGCGCATGAGCTGGGCCACTCGATGCACTCTTACCTGACGTGGCAAACGCAGAAGAATTTTACCTACAGTCGCTACGGCCTGTTTGTGGCCGAGGTGGCCTCTAACTTCAACCAGGCCATGGTGCGGGCTCATCTGCTGGCCAACCACAGCGACTCCGAATTCCAGATTGCCGTCATCGAAGAGGCAATGTCCAACTTCCACCGCTACTTCTTCATCATGCCCACGCTGGCCCGCTTTGAGTTGGAAATTCACGAGCGCGTCGAGCGCGGCCAGGCGCTCAACGCCGACAGTCTGATCGATTTGCTGGCCGACCTGTTTAGTGAAGGTTTTGGCGACGAGGTTGAGGTGGATCGGGCGCGCGTGGGCATTACCTGGGCCCAGTTCCACACCCATCTGTACTCTAACTTTTACGTTTACCAGTACGCCACAGGCATTTCCGCCGCCCACGCCCTGGCGCAGAAGATTTTGGCCGGTGACAACGGTGCCGCCACAAATTACCTCAGCTTCCTTAAGGCTGGCGGCTCGGTCTTCCCCTTGGACGCGCTAAAAATTGCCGGGGTCGATATGACTTCGCCAGAGCCGGTGGAAACAACGTTTAATGTCTTGGCGGGCTATGTAGATCGGTTGGAGGCGTTAGTGGGGCAAAGAAGGTAATAGGAGAGAACGGCCGTATCTTTGGTGAGTTACGGCCGTTCCTCGATCATTCTTCCGTTAAGATAAAGCTTTCGACTTTCAATCCCTGACCGAAATCTTTAGAATCGTGGATGATGTATTGGGTCGTTGGGTAAAATAAAACCCATTGACGACACTTTCTGTCTGTTGCAAGCCATCTGCCCACTCAATGTGCACCTGTTCAACCATGCCATCTAGTATCCTCCCGCCTGCGACCGTCTGATCACCAACGGTGGTAATGATAGCAGGCGTGACAACCTCGTCCGCACCTGGCTCAAAGCATAATCTCTGTCCATTAAGAGCGCCATTGTCCGCCAAATATTTGGCAACATTCTCACCGGTAAGATAGGTCAGTTCGACGCACTCTTGCTGCTGAGGCGTATCACTTGAAAACGCCCCCATAACAATTAATCCCTCGTCGGTAAAAATCTCACGAATGGCACTATAGTCCGAGAGTGAAAAATTGATCTGGTAATTATAGGTCAGCGTGTCGCTTAATAGTTTCTCTTGCTCATCCAAGCCCACCACCCAGGCTAATTGAGCACCATCTGAATTAAAGGCAAGAAAGGTCCCATCCACCATCGGAACTTTTGTTACTGTTCCCTCAAGCCAATGCAGCTCTGCATAGTGAATATCTGCAACATTTGAAGCGCCTCCGATGATGTAATATTCATCTTGATCGCCTGAGACAAGCGCAAAAGCTGGCCCAGAAGTTGCAGGCAAAGAGCTGCCAATCGTATTGAGTGATTCCAACCCCCTTACCGGGTATTTGGTGACAAAGTCAATAAAAAAGAAGGCCATCGTTGCAGCCTCGTTGTCATTCTCGACCTGAGTGTAGCGAGTGACCACAAGCTGCATTTTTCCAAGCGGTTGGATCTGTGAAATACGGCCGTCACGAATATCAAAGCTAGCGGAAGCAGATGAGTGACTGTAACGTTTCAGCACATAGTTAGCAGCTTCTTGTTTGCCTGGAAGGTAAGATGTGTTACCCACAATGGCATACGCTATGCCAATGAGCGACAGAAAAGCTAAAAGCACCATGAGCCAGGCAAGTTTTCTATTGCGGAGCATATTTACCAATCGGGCACGCCATCATAAATAGCACCAGTCGCAGAGCAACTGCCGGAACCTTGCAATGTCCAGATAATACGGTTAATTGACACGACGGACCACATCCCCCACAAACCAGTAAGGTCCTTCACAATTGACAAGAATCTCTTGCTGCATGGCTTCATCAATTGCTGGTACATCCTTGACCGGTGTCACGCCACCACCTACGAATATTTCATCACCAACTTCAGCTACGACACGGCTTCCTTCATCCAGAATTTGGAAAGGACTGCCTTCATAATTCAAGCCATATCCCGGCGGCCAAAGGGGAAAAACACAGTTGTTCCATTGAAAGAGTACATTCTTGGCTGAGGCTCACAGCCGCGCGATAAAAAAGTCACTCCCGCAGCCAATAGCAGCAATACAAAAATGCCCTTCAACCATTTAAACTGCAAATTGCGTTCCCTCACAAGTAATCGTTCAACAACCTGGGCCGGATGTGGGAAAAGGCGGCCCTGCTTCATATTCTGGCACAATCGATTCAAGGATTTTTCCCTGGGCATCCAGCACCCGCAGTTCGCAAAAATTATGGGCCACCTCTGTTTTGAAGGCGAAAACATCGTCTTCGCCCGCGTCTTGCAAGACTGTGCCATCCTCTAGCACAACTTCTATTGATTCGGCCGTTGGAGAGAGAATCTCACCAGCGAGGAGGCGATAGTCAAAGGTAAGATCACGCCCCTTTCCCTGGAAGTTAAAGTCGGTTATAAAATAATCAAGGTACGTACTAAGGGAATCATTTTGTTGACGGCCTCTACCTCCGCTCTGACCACTACGCCACGTTCCTAAATCTCTATGAAAAACAGAATATCCCATCATGGCATATCCCGCTCGCTGAGATTCGTCGCCGGTAAAAACAACAATGGCCCCCTCATCAAAATACCGGATGCCAAATTTATCCAGCGCAGAACTGATGCCAAGGCCTGGTAAAACACGCTCGCGGAACCTAGACTCCACCTGTTGCGAAGCCGAACAGCCAAGTAATATCAGGAGGAGCATAAGCGTAGCGAAACCAATCAATCTTTTTTTCATACTATCTATCAATTTTCCTTGTTCTTTTAAACGGTTGGAGGCGTTGGTGGGACAAAGAGGGTAATTGAGGAGAACGGCCGTATCACACAATGACACGGCCGTTCCCCCTTAAAAAGTTTTCAGCAGCCTGGGCCAGGCGTTGGCTCAGGTCCGGCTTCGTATGCAGGCACCAACGTCTCTAGAACATTCCCCTGCGCATCCAGGACACGCAGTTCGCAAAAGCTGCGGGCCACCCCTGTGCTGAAGGCAAAAACCTCTCCATCCCCTTCATCTTGCAAGATTGTGCCATCATCTAACACAGCTTCTATGGATTCGGCCGTGGGGGAAAGAATCTCACCAGCGAGGAGACGGTAATCAAATGTGAGATCGCGCCCTTTTCCCTGAAAGTTAAAATCCCTCAAAGTGTAATCAATGAGGTTGCCCGTTAGCTGGTCTTCCTGGCGGCTTGAGCTGCCAACCTGACCCTCGTCCCACGTTCCTAAATCCCGACGAAAAACTGCAAATCCCATCATGGCGTATCCCGCCTGTTGTGGGTCATCACCAGTAAAAACAACGATGGCACCCTCATCAAAATAGCGGATGCCAAATTTATCCAGCGCAGAGCTGCTGCCAATGGTGTTTGGCACAACACGCTCGCGAAACCTGGACTCTACCTGCTGGGAGGCTGAACAGCCCATCATCAATATCAGCAAAACAAGCACGATGGATAATATTTTGTTATTTCCCATAGTTTCAATACCCTCTTGTGATGTTTAAAAACCAACATAGTCCTCTGAAAAGTTGGACTATGTTGGTTTTTTGGTTTAAGTAATTGCTTCGGCTAATAAATAAATAAAAATTTGAAAATTTATTATTTAAAAGCCTTTATTAGTGTAAGAAGTGACGTATCCATTATAATATCCTTCAATCTCAATCCAGGGATACATATCAGCGATACATCCATACTGCACAACGCATTTCCGAATATGAGCTTGCCGGAAAGAGTAATGGCTGGTATTGCCATTTTTATAGTAATCTGTTGATCCAACGGTTCCCAGATAACTATGGATACCATCAGAATATGCAAGATAAGCATTGACATTTATATTGAAGACAGTGCTGCCATTAAAACAAAAATATTTGTCCATGGCATAGCTATACATCTTGGACCCAAGGTATGAATAAGCTGTTGCTTCCCTATGCACTGTGGTGCAGGATGTAGATAAAGTAATTGGTTCTGTGTTCTCAGCTTCGGTAACTGATGATGTGCCAGGAGGATTTGGGCCTGCGAGTGCGTACAATGGAAATTCCAAATATGATTCTATGTTCTCAATTTTCTGAACTGAACCATCCATCACGCCGTACATCTCCGTTTCATTGAGCGTTGCCACAGCACCTTTATAGAAGTCTTGGTCCCATCTTCCGCGCCATGCAGCAATGGTTGCACGAGAACCATCATCCTTAACAAAGGGGAACAGTCGGACACTTATATGGACTGCAACTTCTATATCGTCATTAAACGTTACATCGTTAATTTGAGATCTGATTACTTCCCCTTCTTCGGCTTCATAACCCATTTCTTTCAGAAAGGTCGACAATTGATCAAATTGTCGGCCAGTTTCATGCGGATTACCTTCTTGAGCTAGAGCAATACTTGTTATTCCTGAAAATAACAGGAAAGCAAAGAGTGTGGCCAACAAAAAAGAACGTCTGATTTTTTGCATATCATACCTCCATACATATTGTACTGAAATTTTGATA
Source organism: uncultured Anaerolineae bacterium (assembly GCA_905479495.1). GTDB lineage: Bacteria > Chloroflexota > Anaerolineae > Promineifilales > Promineifilaceae > Leptofilum. Next base: position 101,397 of record CAJQMR010000016.1, on the reverse strand, counting down.
GAACCTTGTTTTTTGGGCACTGTGGTTAAACTTCTTCGCTGTTATGAGAATTGCCCCAACCAAGATCATCGTAACATGGAATCAGGGAGTTGTAACCTGTAGTTTTCTATAGTTTTTCCAGTTTTGAAGATGAATGAAAAATGAGAAACAGCTCAACCTGTAGAAAACTACAGGTCCTATCGGTGGTTGACGCCCTTGTAAGTTTGGTTTATTGTCAAAATATGGACATTTCGGAACAGATTGCCAGCCAGTGGGCCGCACGGCAAAAAGAATTTGAAGTTGTGTGGTGGCTGCTGCCCCGCATTCAGCAAGAGGCAGTCGATGAGGACGTGGCGGAAAAGCTGCAAAGCCGCATCACCGCCTGCCTGCTCATGACACCATTTGATGCTCAATCCGGCCAACAAGTTGGCAGCACGTTGGCGCAGCAGTTTGGTTTTCATTTAGAGAAGTTGGGGCAGTTACAACAGATGCTGGCTGAACAGCTTTTTCGTGGCCTCAACGACAAGCAGGTGGTCTGGTTGGCTCCACGCCTGACCGCCTTTTGGTCAGCAATGACGGTTGGATATGGGCAGGCGTTGCAGCAATTTTACGCACAGGAACAAGCGGCGCAGCAGCAAAAGCTCCTGGCCGAATTCCAGCGGCTCACCGAACAGGCCGCAGAGAGCGAAGAACGTTTTGAGGCGCTGTTTAAGGCTTCTTCCCAGCCCGTGTTTTTGCACGAAAACGGCCGTATCCTGGCCATCAACCATGCCGTTACCCAACAACTCGGCTACGCAAAAAAAGACCTCATTGGGAAAAAAGTCCAAGCCCTCATTCAAACAATGACACTCCCCGCTGACCAGACAAAAATTCTCAAGCGGATGCAAAATGGACAGGAACGGCCGTATCACACCCAATGCCTTACAAAAGAAGGAACGGCCGTGGCCGTCGAAGCTGCCGCTCGCCAGGTTGCTTACCAGAACCGCATCGTCCGCATGGTGGTTTTAACGCCCCTCGATGACACCACCGTCCCCCTGCCTGAACTCGAAGAGGTTGGCTTGAGTGAGCGGCAGCAAGCCGTTCTAGACAAAATGGCCCAGGGCTTTACTGACAGGGAAATTTCCCAATGCCTGGATGTAAGTCTTTCAACCATCAATCACCACAAAGCAGAAATCTTCGAAAAATTGAAAACAAACAGCCGCACCAAAGCCATCACTTGGGCCTGGCGAAGACTGCCGCCTTTTGAGTTTGAACCGCAATAATAGTTTACTTTTGCACTTCTTCAATGGCAGAGGCAATCAGGCCGGTGTACGTTTTGGCGGCCTCAAAAATGACGTGATCGACATTTTCCATCTGGTCGGCGGGAAAGGTGGCCAAGATAGGCAGCAAATGGAGCTTTTCACTCCGGTCAGCAAAGGTCTGCAACTCAGTGCGAACCTGACCATAATAAATCTGAAAGGCTTCGTCCGCTGCCACTTCTTCAAAAATCGGACCAGAAGCTAGGTAGACCTCAATGTTGTGCGTCTCAGCCAAATAAATAAGGCCCGTTTTGTCAACGGCCGTTTCCCGTGTACAATATTTTCCCAACAACACGATACCCATCATGAAGAGGAAACCCCCATGACAACCGTGTCCTTGCAGACTCAAACCTCCCCCACCACCCGGCGAGAACGGTGGGCCTGGTATCTTTATGATTTTGGCAACTCCGCTTACGCTGCTGTCGTCCTTCTGGCCGTTTACTCCGCCTACTTTCAAGGAGTCGTTGTGGGCGGAGCCGAAGGCTCCCGCCTGTGGGGTCTGGCCGTAGGGATTGCCATGCTGGTAGTGGCCATCACTTCTCCCATTCTAGGGGCCATCGCCGATTTTTCTGGTGCCAAGAAGAAATTTTTACTGTTCTATACCATCATGGCCTGCGTGTTTACCGCAGGTCTTTTCTTTGCCGAAGCAGGCAACGTAACCATCGGCATGGGCTTTTTTATTTTGGCCGAGATAGGCTACCGCAGCGCCCAGGTGTTTTACAATGCGCTACTGCCTGAAATTGCCGCGCCGCACGAGATGGGGCGCATCTCCGGCAACGGGTGGGCCATCGGTACCGCTGGAGGCATTCTCTGCCTGCTCATCATCCTGCCGCTGATCGTCATGATTGATGGCAACTTAATTATTCGGGTGTCGCTGGTAATTACGGCCGTCTTCTTTGCCCTCTCCGCCCTCCCCATCTTCCTCTGGCTGCCGGAAAGAGCCAAAGCCAAATCGCTACCCGCAGGCGAGAATTATTTCAGTGTCGCGCTGAAACAGCTAAGCCAAACCGTAAAAACCGCCAGCCAGTTCAAAGAGTTCCTCAAATTTATGGCCGCCTTCCTCATCTTCAATGATGGCGTGATCATGGCTTTAAACTTTGCGGCCATCATTGGTGCCGTATTATACGGCCTGGACCAAACGCAACTTATCATCTTTGTCATCATTGTACAGCTCAGCAATGTCGCCGGCGCTTATGCCTTTGGCAATTGGGTTGATAAATTAGGTGGAAAACGCGCGCTCGCTATTTCCATTTTGTTTATGATTGCGGCGATCCTCTGGCTATATTTCAATACCAGCGCGACAGGCTTCTATCTGGTGGGAATTTTGGCCGGATTTGCGATGGCCGGCATACAATCAGTCAGCCGCACCATGGTGAGCTTTTTTGCCCCGCCAGGCCGCAGTGCAGAATTTTACGGCTTCTTTGCCGTCGCCGGGCGCACCTCATCGTTCATTGGCCCAACGGTGTATGGTCTCATTGCCGCCGAAGCAGCGCTTTGGTATCAGGCCCAGGGTGAAACCGCAGCCACAGCGGAACAGCTAGGGCAAAAGCTGGCCATTTTGTCTATCGGCATCTTCCTGCTCATAGGACTCGCCATTCTCAGTTTTGTAAACGAGAAAAAAGCTCGCTCATTTTCGTAAACACAATCAGAAACCATATTATTTCCCATAAAAGGAGCAGTTATGATCTTCAAAAGCCCATACCCAGATGTCGATATTCCCAATATATCGCTAACCCAATTTGTTTTGGAAAAAACACAGCAGTTTGGCGATAAACCCGCGCTCATTGATGGACCAAGCGGCCGTACCATCACCTATGCCCAGTTGGGCGGCGCTATCCGGCTGGTGGCCTCTAGCCTGGCCAAGCGAGGCTTTGGTAAGGGAGATGTATTTGCAATTTATAGCCCAAATCTGCCGGAATATGCCGTGGCCTTCCATGCCGTCTCGCTGCTAGGCGGCATTGTCACCACCGTCAACCCCCTCTACACGGCCCACGAGCTAGCCCATCAGCTAAAAGATGCGGGTGCTAAATATATACTCACCATTTCTATGTTTTTGGAAAATGCCAAAACGGCCGCTGCCGAAACCGGCGGCATTGAAGAGATATTCACCTTCGACCCTGTAGAAGACGCCACCCCATTTGCCAGTTTGTTACAAAGTGACGGCTCTCTGCCGGAAATTAATATCGATCCCGCCGAAGACATCATCGTGCTGCCCTACTCCAGTGGCACCACCGGCTATCCCAAAGGCGTCATGCTCACCCACCGCAACCTCGTTGCCAATCTGTCCCAAATGGTCGGCATTACGGGCATCGAACTCATGAACGAAAACGACACAATCATGGGGATTTTGCCCTTCTTCCATATTTACGGCATGGTGGTCATCATGAACATGAGCCTGGCCCAGGGGGCCACGATTGTGACCATGCCCCGCTTCGAGCTCGTGCAGTTTTTGGAGCTGGTACAAAAACATAAAGTCACGCGCGTAAATTTAGTGCCGCCTATTTTGGTTGGTCTGGCCAAGCATCCCATTGTGGATCAATATGATCTCTCGTCACTGATTGAGTTGTTCTCTGGTGCGGCCCCACTGGGGCAAGCGCTGGCCACTGAGGTAAGGGAGCGCATCGGCTGTCGCGTGGTGCAGGGATATGGTCTCACCGAGACCAGCCCGGTCACCCATGTATACAACATCACCATGACCGACATTGATAAATTATCTTCTGTTGGTCCGGCCATTCCTAATACGGAAGTCATGGTGGTCGATGTGGCAACAGGTGAACCAGTCGGGCGTAACGTAAATGGTGAAATCTGGATACGAGGACCACAGGTGATGAAGGGGTATCTGAACAACCCGGATGCCACGGCGGCTACCCTCGACGACGACGGCTGGTTACATACCGGGGACATCGGCTACGTTGATGATGACGACTTCTTCTATATTGTGGATCGACTCAAAGAGTTAATTAAGTACAAAGGCTTCCAGGTTGCCCCAGCCGAGTTGGAAGGGCTGATGTTGTCACACCCAGCCATTGCTGATGTCGCCGTTATCCCCAGTCCAGATGAAGAAGCTGGCGAAGTACCGAAAGCCTTTGTGGTTCTTAAAGCAGAAGCAACGCCAGAAGAGATCATGGCCTGGGTAGCGGAGCGCGTTTCCCCACAAAAGAAAATTCGCCTCGTTGAGTTTGTGGATGAGGTGCCGAAATCGCTTTCTGGAAAGATTTTGCGCCGCGTTTTAGTAGAGCAAGAGCGGGCAAAAGCAGGAAATTAAGTAAGCGTATCAAAACTTGACAGGTTCGTTCCAATATTGAATCAAAATGGTTCTTTACAAGGCAACATTGGCCTAAATTCGTACTTATTTTACGAACCTGTCAGGTTTCATTAAACAAAGGAAGTTTTCGTGAACTCATTGAGTGAAACTGCACCTGCATTTGTAGAAATGGCGCATCAGATTGTGTGGGCCAGCGTAGCAACTGTGGGTAGAAACGGCCGTCCCCGTTCTCGCATTCTCCACCCCATCTGGCAGTGGGACGGTGAGCAATTAGTGGGCTGGATTGCCACAGGGCCAACCCCCATTAAACGCGCCCATATTAAGAACAGTCCCTTTGTCTCGGTAAATTATTGGACACCCACACACGACACCTGCGTGGCGGAATGCCGCGCCAGCTGGGCCTTTGATGACGAAACACGCACGATGGTGTGGAACCTCTTTCTGAACGGCCCTGCACCGGTCGGCTACGATCCAAAAATTATACCTGCCTGGACCAGCCCAACTGTTGATGCCTTTGCCGCACTAAAGCTAGAACCGTGGCGGCTGCGCGTTTTTCCCGGCTCTGTGCTCATGGGGCAAGGGGGCGAGGTATTGACCTGGCAAGCTTAGACCCTGTTAAAGTCAATAAGTGATAAGTGAAAAGTAACCCTACTGTTTACTTTTCACTTATCACGTTTCACTTCGCCAAAGGCAGCACTTCTCGAACCGCCTCGGCTAAAATCCCCACCATTTCTGCCAGCTGCGGCTCAGTAACAATGAGCGGCGGTCCCAGCATGATGAGATCGCCATTTTGGCCATCGGCGCAGCCCTGCGAGTAGTAGACAATGAGCCCTTTATCAAACGCCCGCTGCCAGATGTCCCAGGCTAGATGGCGCGAGACAGGGAACGGATCTTTACTCGCTTTGTCCTGCACAAATTCAATTCCCCAAAATAGGCCGCGCCCGCGAATATCCCCCACATGAGGATGGTCATCCAGGGCATCATGCAGCATTTGGCCCAACTTTGGCCCCAAGTGGGCAGCGTTTTCCACCAACTGCTCGCTTTGCAAAATGTGCAGCGTAGCTAAGGCTGCGGCACAGGCCACGGGATGATGGCTAAACGTGCCGCCGTGGTTCCAATCCCCCAACTTTTGCCGGATTAACTCTACATCCTCATGTTTGGCGGCGACAAAACCAAACGGCATATAGCCACCGGCTAAACCTTTGGAGGTCACCAGAATGTCTGGCTGCACCTGCCAATGATCGATGCCCCACCATTTACCGGTACGCCCCATGCCTACCAACACTTCATCGGCAATGAGCAGCACACCGTATTTGTCACAGACGCGACGTACGGCAGGCCAATAATCATCTGGCGGCACCACAGCGCCCAGGCTGGCCCCACTGATCGGTTCGGCGATAAAAGCGGCTACCGTCTCCGCGCCATAAGCCATTATGGATTCTTCCAGCCGTCCGGCCAGTTCCTCACCAGAAATATCAAGGCGGTACGGATACGGCGGACGCACGTGAGGCATGTTGACCATCATGCCCATGTAGGGCGTGCGCAAACCGGGACGGCCGCTTACACCCAGTGCGCCCAACGTCATGCCGTGATAGCTCAATGAGCGGCAGGTGATGATGTCGCGCGTTGACTGACCTCGTGCCTGCTGAATTTGCCGGGCCAGCTTGATGGCCCCTTCCACGACCTCGGAGCCGCTGCTGAGGTAAAAGAAGCGCGGATTAGGCAAAGGCACAATTTCGGCCAGCTCATCAGAGAGCTGCTCTGTGGCCTGGTTGGTAAACATGATGGCGTGGACGTAGGCGGCGGCTTGAGCTTGTTTAGCCATCGCAGTGACAATTTCGGAACGGCCGTGTCCCACATTCACCACCAACGGCCCACCAGAACCATCAATGTACCGTTTGCCACTTTCATCAAATAAATAAATGCCCTCCCCATAAGCTATCTTGGGGCGGGCATGATCCATCTTGCGATAAAACACGTGTCCGTGCGGATGTGCGTATTTCATTATTTTTCTGGGTTTGAGGGAATGTGTAATTGAGTAATTGAGCAACTGGCTTTAGTTTACACCAATTACTCAATTACCCGATTACTCAATTACCCATATTCTTAATCAACCACCGTTTGACTTTGCTCGTGCATGTACTGTTGGATGTAGTAGAAGCTGCCAGCCGCTTTGCCAGTCGAGCCACTGCCTTTCCAGCCGCCAAAGGATTGGTAGCCAGGCCAGGCACCTGTGGTCGCGCCGCTGGAACGGTTCACATACAGCACACCAGCTTCAATATTGTCCAGCCACCATTGCACTTCGTTGTCATCTTCGCTGAAGAAACCGGCCGTCAGACCATATTCCACGTCGTTGGCCTTGGCCATTGCCTCATCCAGGTCTTCAAACGGGGCAATGGTCACAATGGGCAAGAACATTTCTTGTTTCCACAAAGGATGATCTTCTGGCAAATTATCGACAATGGTGGGGGCCACAAAGTAACCGTTGCCCACATCTTCCAGCACCTTGCCGCCAAACACAATGTCACCATTTGCCTGCAAATCGGCCACAAACTTTTTGTAGTCGTTGAAAGCGCCCTTATTGGCCACAGGCCCCATCCAATTTTCCTTCTTGGAGGGATCACCTACTTTGATTTGCGAGGTGAGATCGACCAATTTGGTCATGAACTCGTCCTTCACATCTTTGTTCACGTAAACGCGGGAACAAGCGGAACATTTCTGCCCCTGCAACCCAAAGGCGGAACGCATGACGCCCATCGCGGCTTTGTCGATATCGGCCTTTTTGCTAACGATGGTGGGGTTTTTGCCACCCATCTCCGCAATAACCGGGCGTGGATAACGGCTGTGGGCAAAGGTGCGCAAAATGTTCATACCCACATCGTAACTTCCTGTAAAGGTAATACCGTTTACATCAGGATGGTCTACCAATGTTTGCCCAACCACACGGCCGCTGCCGGTGATGAAGTTAAAAGCGCCATCAGGAACGCCTGCATCGCGGAAGCATTCTGTCAGCAGCCAGGCGGTGTAGGGCGTGTCGGTAGCAGGCTTGAGGACCACACTGTTACCAGCTACCAGAGCTGCACCCGCAGGGCCACCGGCCAATGCGCCAGGGAAGTTGAAGGGAGAAATGACGGCCCAAACGCCATACGGTTTGAGCACGCTGCGGTTGTGGTGTTTGTCGCTCTCAGATAGCAACGGCCGATTGAAGTTATTGTTTTGTTCCACGGCATCACAGTTGTAGCGAATGAGATCGGCCGTTTCTTCCACATCACCCAATGCTTCCAAACGATTTTTGCCAATTTCCAGGCTCATCACGGCGCCCATATGGAAGAGGCGCTCGCTGATGAGATCAGCCGCTTTGCGCATGATAGCGATGCGCTCTTGCCAGGGACGGCCACCCCAGGCGGGAAAGGCAGCTTTGGCCGCAGCGACGGCATCATTGACATCTTGCTCTGAGCCATATTGGAAATGGCCCATGACCATATCCAGGTCCACCGGGCTGCGCTTCTCGAAGGTTTTTTCGGCCTTGCGCTCTTCGCCGTTGATGAACATGGGGAACGTTTTGCCAAAGCCAGCTTTGGCTTCTTCAACTGCTTCATCAAAGTATTCATGCAGTAAAGGATCGGGGCTGGCTAATGTGGAGTAAGTGACTTTTATATGTTTGCGTTCAGACATAATTGCCTCCTTGGGAAAATAAGTAAATGCTTTTATTCATCCAGCAATTGCAATCATTTGCCACAATGCTTGGATATTTAAAAGGTCCTGTGGGATTCAGCAATTCCTCAGTTTTGGGAATCACCATTGAGGTTTCTAATTGATATTATACCTGCGTTTGCACATCGCGTCAGTCAGATCTTCATCATCGCTTTTGTGTGACTTCCCGCCAAGTTACGTCAATGCCCCATCCTTAATGAAGAAGCTTTGGGCGAGTTTCATTTCAGGCAGAGAAAGAACAAAGGCACAGGGCAGCGTTAGCGATTGCCAAAATTGTATGGGAGACAAATCCGGGTTGTGCTGGCAGATGAAAAGGGTAAGCACGGTACCGTGGGCAACAATGGCCAGGTTGGCCTCAGCATGTGCTGCGCGTTCGCGATCAACGGCCTGGGCAAAGCGGGTGGTGGCCTGAACGGCCGTTTCCAATCCAAACACCAATTCTTCAGGATGAGCAAAAAAGGTGGTTACGGCCGTTTCAAAATCAGCCTTATGCTCAAAGTAGGGAACACCCTGCCGATTGTGCTCTTGCAAACCAGGGGCCGCCCGCGTAGGCAAATGGAGCACATCAGCCAAGGCCGCACCAGTGGCTTGTGCCTTAGGCTCCTCGCTGGTGATGATGTGGCTGGGCTGATATGGTTTTAGCTGGTGTGCCAGTTGGTGCGTGGTAGAACGGCCGTCTACAGTCAGCGGCCATTGGTGGCTGGGAATAGTGGGATCAATTTGAACGGCCGCGTGACGCACCAGAATGAGATGAGATGGCATAAAAACAAATATTAAAAAACTTGACGCAAAGGCGCAAAGAAGCAAAGAAAAAAAACTTTGCACCTTTTGTACCTTTGCGTTCTTTGCATCGAAATATTAGCCGCCACCACCGGTGAGTGCATCCAGCGACCACTGCGCATAATAGGCGTTGTGATTTACTTCCAGGGCAGCTTGATAATTGTTAATGGCTTCGGTGATATTACCTTGTGACTCCAATGCCAACCCCTTGTACCAATACGTTTCTTCTACATTGCGGCCACCCTGCGTTTCTAACGTGGCATCTGCCAAGGCTATCACGTCCTCATGACGGCCGATTTTCCAATAAGCCATGTACGGCCGGAACTGGTACCAAAGCATGCGTGGAGGCAAGCCAATTTCACGGGCCTGATCGTAAGCTTGGGCACCGCCCTGATAATATTGGCTTTCGCCAGTGCGTACCCCCATCTCTGTCAGCGCAGAACCGAGGTTAAACCAGGCAAACATATTTTCCGGATCGGCATCAATTTCATCCTGAGCACGAGCCGCCACCATGTTCCACATGGCCATCGGATCGGTCATTTCTGGCCCCAGAATAGCCTGTACCTCGGCTTCTTGTGAAGGGTAATAGACAACGTAAAAGGTATAATTAAACTGCTGCCAGTAAAACTCAAACTCTGCATAATCATCGGTACGGCCGCTGCCGTCCCAAGGACCTAAGTTGCTGTCCTGGCTGTACAAGATTTGCTGCTCGTCATCATAGCCAAAAACGGTGAGATAGTGTCCCCACCAGCCTTGGCCGGGCAGTTCATACCCTTTTTCAATGACTACGGGATAACCTGCGGCAATGAATTGCTTGAGCAGCTCCATCGTCCCCCCACTGTGAGCGCTGGCCATAAAGCTGCCGCCAGTTCGTTCATTCACGTAGTCGGCAATTTGCCAGGGACTCACGTTGCGATCTTCGCTGTTGGGCTTGAGATAGTCGGCCACTTCTTCCTGGGTGATGTCATAGCCCAAGTAGTTTAGCGTTTGGGTCAGGTTAGCCGGGCCACAGTTATTAAACGTTTGTTTGATGACACCCATCCCCTCTAAAATGTGCGAGGTGGGCAGCGGTTCTGGTGTGGGTGTGTTAGTGGGCGTGGGAATGGGCGTGTTGGTCGGCAGCGGTGTGGCATTTTCCTCACCAGCTGCACCGGGTGTTTCTGTTGGTTTGCTGGTGGCGGTTGGTTCTGGTACGGCCGTTCCCCTGTCAGCAATCAAAGCATTAATATCAACCTGGGTTTCGTTCGCCGAAACGGCCGCCGGCAATGACGTTGCCACGGGCGCCACCTGATCGATAACCCCTTCAACAACGTTGCTTAAAGCCGGGCTGCGCTCTTGTAAAGCAACCCGATACCGGCCAGGAATGGCCCCCACCACGCTAGGCAAAGCCAGCAAGCCAATGATGAGCAAAACCTGTACACCGGCAACAATTAAAATTAGATTTTTCGTTCTTTTATTCATATTCTCTTCCGCTCGTGATCCGTAAACCGTAATCGGTATTCGGTAAACGGTAATCGGATTTTTTCACTGTCTACCGTTTACTGACCTACTGATTACCGATTACTGATCACTGTTCATTTCGGCCAGCGCCACAACAGCAGGGTCGAAATTAGGATTAAATGTGGCGGCCTCTTCTAAATTTTCTTCGGCAGCGGCCGTTTCACCTGTTGCCGCTAAAGCCAAGCCTTTGTAGTAAAAAGATTCTTCAAAATACGGCCGATCTTGCAACGTCACATCAGCCAGCAAAATTACATCGTCGTATCGGCCTGCTTCATAATATGCTTCGTAGGGGCCAAATTGATACCACAACATGCGCCAGGGCAGGCCAATCGCTCGTGCCTGATCAAAGGCGGTGCTGGCCCGTTCATATTCCCCGGCGGCATTGTAGCTGGTGCCCAGATTAAACCAGTAAAACGCATTCTCTGGATCGGCAGCGGCCTCTGCCTGAGCCTGCCCCAGGGAGTTTTGCCACATGATGTCATCATCCATATCTTCGCCGATAATTTGGGCCACGGTATCCGCCTGCTCTGGCCGATAAACGGCAATGTAGCTGCGATTAAATTGGGGCCAATATTCTTCCACCTCAGCATAAGTCAGGTTACGGCCGTTTTTATCCGCATTCTCTAGCGGTACGTCACTCGTACCAAACCAGGAATCGTACACAAAAAATTGTTCGTTGGCATCATCGTAAGCCACCACCAACAGGTAGTGCCCATACCAGCCCAGCCAGCGAAACTCACCAGGCGGGTCAATACCGATTTCTACGATGACAGGAATACCGTTGGCTACAAATTGTTTGAGCGTTTCGAGACGGCCATTAACCCGATGGATCGCCTGGTACGGTGTTTCTTCATTGACAAATGCGGCCATCTCATGCGGGCTTACGTTGCGGTCTTCAGGATTGGGCTTGAGCACAGTGGCCGTATCGCTTTGGGTTAAGAACAAGTCAAAGTAGCTGAGTGTCATAGCCAATGTAGCTGGACCACAATTATTCCACGTCTGAAATTGATGTTGAATCCCTTCCAAACGGGCGGCGGCGGGAATGGGAACGGCCGTTGCCGTGGGTATTGGGGAGGGCGTGGCAGTGGGTGGAACGGCCGTAGGAGCCAGGGTTGCGTTGGCCTCAGGCGTTGCAAGTGAGGCCGCCGGCTGAATCACTTCCACAACAGGTGCCGCCAAAGCCGTTGGCTCCGCCAGCAAACTGTTGATGTCTAATGGCTGAGCAATAGTTGGCAAAATAGCAACTTCCTGTTTTGGCGAAGCAATAGCCAACAGCGGCTCAGGCAGCCAGCGGGCCGCATAACGGGGTGGAATGGCGCGCAGCAAGGCCGGAAAAGCAAAGATGCCTAATCCCAGCAAAACAACGATGCCCACAAAATATTTCTTGTAATTACCCATCATTTATTTTCGATGCACTTCTCTCCTACAGCGGCGCATAGTATAACGAAGGACAACACTCAGCCAAGCACCACAACCCTCCGTTTACCCAACTCTTAGGTAGCACCTAGCGGCCAAATATTACCAAAATGACATTTATCGCCACTAGCTGATGGGTTTGTCACTGGCAAACGGCCGTATCCCTCTGGCATAATAGGGAATATAGTAAGGAAGCCAGCACAACAAGCCATCTGCTGGAAATAACGGTTTTTAACAACCAAGTTGGAGGCCAAACATGTTCAACCATTTACTTGTTCCCTTGGACGGTTCACATCTGGCCGAAGCTGCACTCCCCCCTGCCCTGGAATTGGCCAGCAAGTTCAACAGTGACATTAGTCTGGTCTGGGTTATCCAGCCCCCTCATCTAATCATGACAGCCGCTAATGGTAGTGTCTATGCGCAATTACTTAGCGAAATGCGTAATCAATCTGAGCAAGACGCCCATGCGTATCTAAAAGCCCATCAAGATTCGCTGCAGCAGCAAGGATATGTGGTGAACACTCAGGTAACGGAAGGAGAGAATGTCGCTGATGCACTGCTTCAAGTTGCCACACAGCTAAAAGTAGATGCGATTGTGATGAGTACACACGGGCGTGGCGGGCTGAGCCGCTGGGTCTTTGGTAGCGTCGCCGATAAAATGCTGCGCTATGCAGATGTGCCAGTTTTGCTCATTCGCGCGAAGGAAGATTTAAGTGAAGCGCCCAAACAAGTCTAAAATATTGTGGCGTAAGTCATTTTTAAACAACATTTTCCCAGAAACTGCCCATACGGCCGTTCCCTCCCCCAGGCGTTTCCAGGAAATCTAACAAACATCATTCCGCCACGTTTGCTCGGCAGTGCAACCGCACAACGTGGCGGCTTTTTTCTGTCACCCGTACCCGTTCATCCAAATGCTGGCCCACAATCCACACAGGGTAGTGATCTGTGGCTACAATGGGCCACAACGGCCGTTTGCCCCGCGTCACCTTGCGGTCACTCAACAAATCCTGAATCGCCTGGCTGTGTCCAGCCATCCCCAATGGCTGAAAACGCTCCCCCAGTAAAGACGGCCTTATCCACAAAGCGTCACCCTCCGCCAAAGCCACAAAGGCCAGCCACGGATCATCATTGTGCCGTATGGCATCCAAGGCCACATCTGGCTGAGTTTCGGCCACAATCTGCCAACCTTGGCCCAAATTCAGCTTACCCGGCACAGACAGCAACACAGGCCGTTCCCCATTCAATTGGGGCACGCTTGCCGATTGTCTCGCCGCCACAGGACCAAAAAGAATTTCTGCTGCCTCAACCTGCATGAGGAGTCCACCAGGCAGGGTTGCTTCCGTGCCAGATTGGTTGGCCAAAATGAGGCTGCGCGCCTGTTCAATGGTTTGGAAGCTAATTTCTGTGTGAAACGGTCGTAACTGCCCCACAGCCCGCCGCAATGCCAACCGCTGCCAGGCCACAGGCAGCCCCATAACTTTCTGCCTGTCTAACACAAGCCAACCTTCCCCGGCACTGCTAACAATCTCTGGCCAAACCTGATTAAACTGCGCCAGTTGGGCTTCATATTCAGCAGCAGTAATGGTAGCCAACTGCTGTAATCGCGCTGTAATCTGGGGATTGTACGTTTGCAGCAGCGGCAGCAGTTCATGCCGGATGCGGTTGCGAACAAACTGGATATCTTCGTTACTGGAGTCCGTACGGGGGTTCAGACCGTGCCGGGCACAGTATGCTTCAATTTGGGCACGGGCCACGTTGAGAAACGGCCGTAACAAAGTCACGCCCTTACCTTCTGGCATCTGGCTCACCGGCAGCATTCCCCGCAGCCCCGCGCTGCCGCTCCCGCGCAGCAAATGCAGCAACAAGGTCTCAGCTTGATCATCGGCGTGGTGTGCCACCACAACGGCCGTTGCCCCCACCTGCTCAGCTTGCTGAGCAAAGAACTGGTACCGCACCAGCCGCCCGGCAGCCTCCAAGGAAAGCTGCCGCGATTCAGCCTCGTCAGCCACGTTCTGTTTTTTGCTCACAAAGGGAATTTGCCAGGATACGGCCGTTTGTTCAACAAACCAGGCATCGTCTTCTGCATCTGGCCGTAGATTGTGATTGAGATGGGCCACGATTAGCTGCTCCGTACCCAGGCGCTGCCAAAGCAGATGCAGCAGCGCTAAAGAATCTGTACCGCCAGAAACGCCAATAAGCAGTTTGGTTTTGGGGGATAGGAAGGGAAACGGCCGTAGCGTCTGCAAAACAGTTCGCCACAAATGCCGATCTTCTTTGCCTAATTTTCTAGCCATAGATCAAGCCCGAATAAACAAAAAAAGGCCCATAAAGGGCCAAAAGGATGAAGTAGGGCGGGTGGGATTCGAACCCACACGGACTGACGTCCGGCAGATTTTAAGTCTGCTGCGTCTACCATTTCGCCACCGCCCCACACATCGAGCCAATTGTACACGCGATGAGAAACCCAAACAAGAAAAAGATTTTTTTACCCCTTTTTAACCAGCATTTGCTCGCAAACGATGTGACATAAGTAGGTTTGACTCCATAATTTGCACCATGTATAATGCTCAGGTCAATGCCTTAGGTGAAAACAATGCAACATTTTCTATAAACTCTTTTAAGATCAGATGTATTGTTAAGCAAATCATAGAAAATTGTACAAAATGAAAAAACTTGATTTGTTGTGATTCGAACAGTAAAGGCAAATTAAAATCTTGAAAATTAGCACTTTTGGCAAAAAGTCCGCTACCAAACCCAGGCAGGAAAAACAACTATGGCCCTTAAAGGCAACCTGCGTGATTTTTCAACAACACAGCTATTAAACCTCATTAACCTGGCTAGAAAAACAGGCACCCTTTCCATCCAGACAGATGATGAATCGGCTCAGATGTCTTTTCGAGAAGGCAAGTTGATCTATGCCTATATGGGGAATGAAAATGGCAATCACCTGGCACAAATTCTGCAGAACAGCGGCAAGCTTTCTTCAGAACAAGCTCAGGTAATTCAGTCACACGCCGAAGGCAAGAGCGACAAAGAGATTGGTCATTTGCTGGTCACGGCGCGCCGGGTAACGCAAAACGACATTATTCAAAGCGTACGCCAAAATGTTTTAGACACGGTCTACAAACTATTTACCTGGGGTGAGGGCTTTTTCCGATTCGACGCCAACAAGCTGCCCAACAGTGGCTATATCACCATTCCCATCGACTTGGAAAGCGTGATCATGGAAGGCAGCCGCCGTTTGAAAGAGTGGGAAATCCTGCAAGACGAGCTACCAGATCTGGACGTAGCCCTTCGTTTTACAGACCGCCCAGATGCCCGACTGCGCAACATCAATCTTACGGTAGAAGAGTGGCGGGTGGTCTCTTTTGTTAACCCGCGCAATTCCATTCGTCAAATTGCAAAAGCAAATAACCTTAGTGATTTTGAAATTCGCCGCATTGTCTACGGCATGTTACAAGCCGGGCTAGTTGAGTTTGTCAACCGTCCCAAACCCGCTCCAGAAAAGAGAGACACAGGCTCGCGACAGCAAAGAGCGGAGCCCTCACCCGCCGTAAAACGCTCGGTGGTTGTGCGTCTCATCGACCGTATCCGAGGTTTGTAGGTTGAACTTTGTTGTGCAAATAAATCGTGCAACACCTAGCAGCCAAATTCTTGGAGCCAAAACAAATAATTCTCAAAGCCATCGCTTAAAGAAGAAGGTAGTAACACTATGCAAGCTGTCAAAATGGTAATTACTGGCCCGTTTTCAGCCGGAAAAACCCAGTTCATTGGGTCTGTTAGTGAAATCGATGTTGTCTCGACTGAGCGGAGAATTTCCAGTGCTGCTGAGCAGGTAAAAGAAAGCACTACGGTAGCCATGGATTTCGGCCGTATTACCGTTGGTGACGATCTGGTTCTTTACTTATTTGGTACTCCAGGGCAGCGTCGTTTCGACTTCATGTGGGATATTTTATCTCAGGGTATGCTGGGCTTTGTTGTCATGGTAGACAGCACAAAACCAGAAACGTTCCGCGAAGCAAAACGCATCCTGGAAACATTCGAGAGTTACGCGTCAACGCCATTCGTGGTCGCTGCTAACAAACAAGATATGGAAGATGCCTGGGAACCTGAAGATCTGCGAATCATTCTCCGGCTTAGACCAGATGTCAAAATTCTACCCTGTGTTGCCACTGATAAGGAAAGCGTTAAGAATGCGCTACTAGAATTACTTTATTCTATTTTAGACCAGCTGGATCAAGAAAACGGCGAATAATTGATTAACGTGACCTTTACACCTCCTTTACCTGCTTTTCACAGTGTTGCTATAGGCTAAATGCTACTATTTTTTAGTGTGCACATGTCCACGAAATCACGCCGTCTCAGCGCACCACTTTCTAATGTGAAATGAGCCGCTAAGCACCAGCTTCTTTTCCAGACGTCGCATACACAAATTTCATTAACGCAGGTAAAGACAAAACCACGGGGTATTTGAGGTAAGTGTGAGTTCTATTGTTACCGAGCAAGGGATTCTACATTACGAATCAATAGGACGGGGCCAACCCATTATTTTATTACATGGTTGGATCAATTCCTGGGACGTTTGGCGCGAGATGATGATTAATCTGGCCAATACCAAACGATATCGGGTTTATGCGCTAGATTTCTGGGGGTTTGGCGATTCGGCTAAAGCCTCCCAAACGCAATCCACCACCTTCCAAATTGAAAGCTACGTAGAAATGGTAAACCAGTTTATGGATGCTTTGGGAATTCAAAGAGCACCCATTTTTGGGCATTCCATGGGTGGCACAGTTGCTCTACAAATGTCGCTAACCTACCCAGAACGCGTAGAAAAGGTTGCTTTGGTTGGTTCTCCTATTATTGGTCGATCCCTTCATCCATTTCTGCAATTAGCCGGTTACGGTTCTATCGCCAAACTTATCTGGCGGTATCCCATTATGCTTCATTCCATCATGCGAGTTTTGTTAGCAAAAGATTCTAAAAAAGTCCGCACCATGATCTTTAGGGACGTGCAGCGGACTACTATTGAGTCTTTCTTCCGTAGTATTGGCGATTTAAGAGACACCGATTTGCGTAACCAATTGCCTACCCTGGATATTCCAACGTTGGGGATTTATGGAGCCAAAGATAAGATCGTATCCCCGATGAATGCTGATCTGTTAAAAAATGGTGTCAAATCCATTGAGATTCAGGTCATGAATCAGTCTCGCCATTTTCCGATGACTGATGAACCGGAAATCTTTTTAAAAACAGTCAACGGCTTTCTAAACAATCACAATTATTCAAATGGCCAGGTAGTTTGAACGGCATGAGTCAGGAAATAGTTGAACAAGTTGAGTATTATTATCCCAATAAAATGGGACGTATTGTCCTGGTGGCTATGGAAGAAATCATGGGCCATCATGGTGTCAATGCAGTTTTGAATTTGGCCAAGTTATCCCATCTAGTTAACAATTACCCACCCAATAATCTGAAACTCGGATTTACCTTTAGCGAATTCAGCGCCATCCAACAAACGCTGGATGATATGTATGGCGAAAGAGGTGGCCGTGGGTTAGCTTTGCGCGCGGGTCGAGAAACGTGGAAGTATGCCCTGAAAGAGTTTATGCCGGTTTTAGGTATCACAGATTTAGCGATGCGCATGTTGCCTCTGGGCATTAAAATCAAGATCGGCCTGGACGTTTTTGCAGAAACTTTTAATAAGTTTAGCGATCAGCGCGTTCGTTTGGGTGAAGATGCAGACCATTATTTATGGATCATTGAGCGCTGCCCTATTTGTTGGCAGCGCGTTTCAGACACACCATGCTGCCACCTGGCGATTGGACTTTTAGAGCAAGCGTTGGGCTGGGTTAGCCGGGGTCAACGATTTAAGGTTGAACAAATTAGTTGTATTGCCGCTGGCGATGAAACCTGTACGATTACGATTGCCAAACAGCCGATTGTTTAAATACGGCCGTTCACAGCAACCTAGCCATTTCAGCAACAAATCAGCACTTGCTAAAGAATGAATTTATGCGACGTATTATTATTAATGAGCCAAGCTTTATAACACCGTTTAACGAGACGGCGCGCGACTTACGGGTGCAAAATAAGCCATTGTGGCTGTGGCAGCGGGATTTGCTGGTTAAACATGCCATTGAAGAGCGCGAATACCCCGATTGGGAAGTAGCACGTCAGCTTGAAACCGAAGAAATCGAATGTCTGGTGCATCGTGACAATCTTTTCTTTAACCAATTGTTGATCGATGAGTTTATCGAAAAAGCAAGGGCCGGAGGCCGTCCGGTACGCCTGGCATTTCACAAAGATGACCCGTCTATTGCCAAACATGTACGGCCGTTAACCCACTCGTTCTTTAAGCAAGGTGACCTATTACTAGCCGATATGTGGTATTTACCGAAAGGGCTCGCGCAAAGCCTTGAGGCCAAGCCACTGATGATCGATACAGAATCCAGAGAACGGGGTTATTATCATATCCCCCCTTACATGGCTACCGAATTTGGTGACCTAGTTTATCAACTCCCCAAAAAAGTGTTTGTTTTGGTGGAAAACTGGATTCATCTCTTTATAGCTGACATTTTGTTGGGCGTCTTCACCCAGGGGGCTAACGTAGAAGATCGAATAGACAAGAGCTGGCAGGTCAAATTAAAAATATTAGCGCGCTCTGTTCTTGAGCAAAAACGGGTGCTGTCTAGTTCCGAGCTGGTGAAAATTGGCAAAAACGTCCACATTGACCCAACGGCCGTTATTCACGGCTACACAGTCATTGGCGACAATGTCACTATCGGAGCCGGTGCGGTTATTGACAACTGTATTATTGGCAGTAATGTCACTGTTTCCCAGGGGTGCCAGCTTTTGCTTAGTGTAGTGAGCGATGGCTGCTTCCTACCGTTTCGGGCCGCCTTATTCATGACCACCTTGATGGAAAACACCTCCGTTGCCCAAAACACTTGCCTTCAGCTTTGCGTTGTTGGGCGCGATTCCTTTATTGGGGCCGGTAACACCTTCACAGATTTTAATATTTTAGGTGGACCGCTAAAAACAATGAACCATGAAGGCAAATTAGAAGCGACAAATCTGCTTATTCTAGGTGGGTGTGTTGGCCATCACTGCCGAATTAGCTCTGGATCGATCATTTACGCCGCCCGTACTATTGAATCTGACGTCGTTATCTTGGCTTCAGATGACAGACAATTCATCACAAAAAATTTCACCTATGAACAAAGTGACCACCATCCTCACAAAGAGAAGTATCATTATCCACGCCTCTATCCCAGAAAAGGAGAGGTTGGGTCTTTTTAAGCCAAATCAAAAAGGATCGTTGAGTAATAAGTAGCAATGTAAGGGACAGAATTACCATTGAACAGAAATTCATCCTGGCTACACTCAAGTTATTATGCAGGACAGCTTTGCTTTTATTATTCACCCACTAAATCCTAAGCGAGATGTTGGTCGTAAATATCCCGCGCTGGGCAAATTACCTGCCTGGCTCATTGAATTTCTGTCCATTTTCTACCCCCCCGTTCTTGTTTCTGAAATTGAAGGCATACAATCGGTTGAAAACGGCCGTTCCCTCAAAGGTTGGTTTGTCGCTTGCCCCCTAACACCCAACATGATGCTGCGCCTGCCCACCCCGGTGGTTTACCGAAAAATTATTCAAACTGGCAAGCTGGCCGAAAAACTAGGTGCACGAATTCTGGGCCTGGGCGCGTTTACCGCTGTCGTCGGAGATGGGGGCGTGACCATTGCTCAGAATCTGAACATTCCTGTAACCACGGGTGACAGCTACACGGTGGCCCAAGCTGTGCAAGCCATACAGGAAGCGGCCGTTCTGCTGAACAGACCCTTAGCCTCGGCCACCGTCGCTGTTGTGGGGGCCACCGGGGCGATTGGCTCCATTTGCGCGCAGCTGCTGGCAGCGGACAGCGGCCACATAATTTTAGTTGGCCGACGAACCGAAAAGTTGCAAGAAGTGGCAACGGCCGTTCGCCAGCAGGGCTGTGAAAATGTGACCGTCACAGCCAATATGAACCAATTAGCCCAAGCCCATTTCATCATCACCGTCACGAGCGCGGTAGACACCATCATTGAACCCCAGCACCTGCGGCCTGGGGCCGTCGTTTGTGACGTTTCCCGTCCCCGTGATGTCTCTAAACAGGTAGCCGAACAGCGCCCTGATGTTTTGGTGATTGAGGGCGGAATGGTAGAAGTACCTGGCCCGGTAAACTTTAATTTTGACTTTGGCTTTCCGCCCAAAATGGCCTACGCCTGCATGGCAGAAACAATGGCACTGGCTCTGGACGGAAATTACGTATCTTTCACGCTAGGAAAAGACATAAAATTGTCGCAAGTTCAGACAATTGATACAATCGCCCAACGGCATGGTTTTAAGCTAAGCGGCTTCAGAAGTTTTGAACGCGCCATAACTGACTCCCAAATAGCGTTTGTGCAAGCCGCCAGTGAAGCAGATGCTGACATTGCCGTTCCGTATTTAAATCCAAAAACCCACAGAATTGTGGACTCTGTCAATATTTAATCTGCCAAGGAACAAGCTCATGAGCAACGGCCGTATTTTAATCGTAGAAGATGACTTTGATATCTCCAATATGCTGCGCATCTTTTTCACCGGGCAAGGCTACCATGTGGACGTCGCGGCACGGGGAAATGACGCCCTGGAGCTATGTCGCAAGAAGCTGCCCGACCTGATTGTGTTAGACATCATGTTGCCTGACATGAATGGGTATGAAGTATGCAAAGTGATGCGGACCACCACCCGCACCAGCCATATTCCCATTATCTTTCTAACCCAGAAAGATGAACGAAGCGACCGAATTGCTGGTTTGGAACTAGGGGCAGATGATTACATCACCAAACCTTTTGATATTGAAGAATTAAAGCTGCGGGTGCGAACCGCCATTAACACCTACAAGCGGCACAACATGACAGATCCCATCACGGGTCTGCCCAGCAGTCGCCTCATCGAGGACCAACTGCGCAACCTGATGCGCACGAGCAATTGGACCTATCTGCAAATCGGTATTGACAATATCGAGCCATTTAGCGATGAGTACGGTTTCCTGGCCCGCGATGAAGTGCTACGGTTCACCACCTTGCTACTAAATGAAGTTGATGATGAGATGGGCACACTGAACGATTTCATTGGGCACGCTACCAGCAACACGTTTGTCTTGGTCACCATGGCAGACAACGTACCAACCGTGGTGGACGAGCTGCGCAAGCGGTTCGATGAAGGCATTCTTTCCCATTACAGCTTCATGGACCGTGAACAAGGCGGCATTATGCTACCAGATGGTCATTTGGTACCGTTGATGAAGCTTTCCATTGGCATTGTATCTGACAAAACACAACGCTTCTCAGATATTCGCGAAATTACCGAAACGGCCGCAGAAATGCGCCGATTGGATAGAGATAAACAAGCCCAACAATAATCAGGCCACTTCGTCAGTGGCTGGCTTTTCTGGCAGCCTTTTGCAATCGTGTAATGTAACGTAAGGAACGGCTGGGGTTTAACACCTACCATGGAAAAAGAATTAACCTCGGCTATGATTTGGAGTTTGTTGGACAGCCTTCATGAAGGCGTTCTCATAGCTGAGACCGACGGCACGATTTTATACTTGAATGATGCAGCTGGTGCACTACTCGATCTGGCACCGGACATTTTATCGTTGCAAGCTGCGGAGCACTTATTTTCTCACCCCCACAGCTGGCAAGATTGTTTGACCACGCCATTTGAATGCATCGTACCGGGTAAAGACGGCCGTCCCCTAAACTTGCACAGCCACTCCCTGGAGCTAAACGAAAATAGTCTCATCCAGATTATTGTTTCACGCCAACCCCATTTAAACGATTTAGCCAATTCCGCTGAAGCATTGCAGCAGCTCACTGCCCTCACTCATGTAAACAACGAAACAGACCTGGAAGAACAGCTCACATTATTGGCAAATGGCTTACAAAAAACTGGCTGGAATCGCGTTGTGCTAAGTCTGCGTGATGAAGCATTCAACCCAACACTGCTGATTACGGCTGGGATTACCCAAGCAGACGAAAACTTTTTGCGCAACAATCCTGCTCCCCCACAGGCCTGGTTAACCCTTTTTGAGGATGAATCCTTACAAAAATATCGCCAGGGCAGCTGCTATTTTGTGCCAGGCAATAGTGCCTGGGCTAAACAACACATGAGTGGTCTGGTGCTGCCAGATTACACGGCCGTTCAGAAAAATGGCGACACCTGGCATCCTAACGATTTGCTTTGCGTGCCGCTCTATAATCAACAGCAAAAGCGCATTGGTCTCATCAGTCTAGATCAGCCAGAAAACGGCCGTCGTCCTTCCGCCATGGCGGTACAAACCATTGAGCTATATGCTCAGTTTGCCGCTTCCATTATTGAAAACACCTATCTCTTCCAGGAAGCTGTTAACCGAAACCGAGAGTTTGAACTGCTGCTAAACAGCAGCAATGCCCTTTCCAGCACGCTAGACAAAGAAGCGATATTAACCACCCTGGCCCAACAAGCTATCGAAGCCATCGACGCGGCAGGCTGCACCATCTACCAATGGCTGCCAGCGCAAGGCCAATTGCTTATTTTGAAGGATGTGGCTCAGGACGCGGATACGGCCGTTTCCTCTACAGGCACTCGGCTAACGGTCCCCACTTCGCCGATCCTGACAAATCTACTTCAATCTCAACAAACACAAACCATCCACATTGCCCAGGAAACAGAGTCACCGCTGCCAAAACCAGTCTGGGCCAAATCTAACGACCATTTTTGCACCCTAGTGCCCCTGGTGCTAACAGGAGAAACCTACGGCTTCATTCATTTGTTAAGCGAAAACGGCCGTTCACCAGGTGCTATTAAACATGAAAGCAAGCTGCTCGCTGCCCTGGCCAACCAGGCAGCAACCGCCCTGGAAATTGCCCTCATTTTTGAAGACACTTATGAACGGGAGCGCTTTTATGGAGCTATGGGCAACGTCAGCCTGGCGCTAAACTCCAGCCTGGATAGAGAAACGGTTCTCAATCTTATTTGCAGCGAGGGTCGGCGAATATTTAATGTAGATGGGGCTTACATCTGGCAGCGGGAAGCCGATCAATTCATAGGCAGTGCTGCCGCCGGACATGGTGCGGCTAACTTTATTGGCTCCACCATCTCCACAGACGATCAGGCCAGCTTTGTGACGCAGCTGGCCCAATCTGGTGAACCAACCTTTTTGAACCAACTTGCTCAGGAAGATCGTGTAGAAATTCGCCTGCCGCAGCCAGAAGCTATCCAAGCTGTACTGGGCGTGCCGCTATTACGTGAGAGCGATCTAACCGGCATCTTGGTATTGGTAGACACACACAGTCCCAACCGATTTAATAACAAGGATATTAGCTGGGCGACCTCCTTTGGCGTTCAGGTAGCCATTGCCCTACAAAATGCCAACCTGTTCGATGAACTCCGCGAATTTAACGAAACGCTGGATCATCGTGTTGCTGAACGCACGCAAGCACTGAACGACGAAAGTAATCGTGTCAAAATTTTGCTGCGCATTACCACCGAGCTGTCAGCCAGCCTGGATCAGGATCATGTGTTGAGTCAGGCTTTGCAACTGGTCAATGGCGTAATCAATGCCGCCGAAGGGGCCATCTTGCTCATCGACCAGGAATCTGGCGAGTTTATTTTCCGGGCATCTATCGGCAGCGATCGGCACATCCCCCCTGGTGGTATTCCCAGTGGCATGATGCGCAGCGAAGGGTTGGCTGGTTGGATGGTTGATAACCGTTCGGCCGTCATTGTGCATGACACCCACAACGATTCTCGCTGGTTGGAACGTGAAACCAGCCTGAAGCATCGCTCTGTTTTGGGCGTCCCCCTAATCCTGAATGAGGAAGTTATCGGCGTTCTGATGATGTTCCATCATGAGGGGAACGCTTTCACTGACCAGCAGCTGGATCTGGTTGAAGCTGCCGCTATTCAAGTGGCTCATGCCATCAATAATGCCAGCCTGTACAAGCTCATTTTTGATCAGGCAGAACAGCTTGGCTCCATGTTGCGCACCGAAATTATTCAAAAAGCAAATCTGGAAGCCATTCTAGAAAGTATTGCTGATGGCGTAATTGTGGCCGATAACAACAACAAAGTTGATATTGCCAATCTACCCGCCTGCAATATTTTAGATATTCCCCGCAATCAGCTTCTGGGCAAATCAATTAATGAGCTGTTAGGTTTGTACGGTCACTTTGGCGAATCGTGGATTCACACCATCAACGATTGGGCCCATAATGCTGACCGCATTGAGCAATGGACCTATCTGGCCGATCAGCTGGTGATTGAAGACAAGTTTGTCAGTGTTCATTTGTCACCCGTTTTGTCTGACAATCAGTTTTACGGAACGGTGTCGATTTTCCGTGACATCACCAAAGAAGTTGAGGTTGACAAGTTAAAGAGCGAGTTTGTCTCTACTGTTTCACATGAATTACGCACGCCAATGACCTCAATCAAGGGCTATGCTGACCTCATGCTGATGGGTGCAGCTGGCTCTATGACCGACCCGCAAATCCGGTATTTGCAGGTCATAAAAAACAATGCCGACCGGCTGCATATGCTGGTAAATGATTTGCTGGACATCTCACGCATTGAAACGGGCAAGACAGGATTAGATTTACGGCCGTTAGACGTGCCCCAAATCATTTCTCAAGTAGTGGATGGACATTTACACGGCCGTATCCAGCATGAAGCACGCTCGCTTAATGTCACCACAGAAATTGCGCCCTCCCTGCCCTTGGTCAATGCCGATCATGCCCGCATTACGCAGGTCCTTACCAACTTGCTCGACAATGCCCTGAACTACACACCAGATGACGGCCAAATCACTGTCATCGCCAAAGCTACGCACAGCTATGTCCATATTAGCGTCAAAGATACTGGCATTGGCATTTCCAAGGAAAATCACGAGAAAATATTTGACCGCTTCTACCGCGCCGAAGACTCAGAAGTTCAACGCGTACCTGGCACCGGGCTGGGTTTGGCCATTGTGCGCAGCCTTATCGAAATGCATGGCGGCCGCCTGAAGGTAGAAAGCGAGCTGGGCAAAGGTAGCATGTTTACCTTTAACTTGCCGGTTGTTATCGAAGATAGCGACCCAACCTAATGTAAAGAGACATTATGACAAAAATTCTGATAGCCGAAGATGATCAAGATATTCGCGAATTGGTGGTATTAACCCTTCAATTCAGTGGATTTGACGTGGTCAGCGTAGAAGATGGTTCTTTGGCAGTTGAAAAAGCGCAAGGGCAATCGTTTGATTTGATTCTGATGGATGTACGTATGCCACGCATGACAGGCTATGAAGCATGTCGCCGCCTTAAAGAAATGGATGCGACTAAAGATATTCCCATTATCTTTTTGTCAGCCAAAGGGCAAGAACAGGAAATACAAACCGGTTTAAATGCTGGTGCAGCCGACTACATTCTAAAACCATTTGCACCCGATACACTGGTTAATACAATCAACAAAGTATTAAATAGTCATTCGGAATTAACCTAGCAATTTAAAAGCAAACAGCTACTTTAAACCCATTCGCCAAGTCCATATTTAATTGGCGAATGGGTACTAAACAAGGCAGAAACTGGCTAAAAAATGAGCATCACTACCATCGAAAGCCAACTAATTCATTATGAGGTACTTGGGCGCGGCCAACCGTTGATCTTTATTCACGGGTGGGTTGGTTCCTGGCGCTATTGGTGGCCCTCGATGCAGGCACTCTCTGCCCATTTCCGCACCTTTGCTTTTGATCTTTGGGGCTTTGGCGATTCCAGTAAATCCCCTGAAACATACTCTCTAGCAGCCTATGTGGATATGGTAAATCAATTTATTGATAAACTAGGCGTTGCCCGACCTGTCATTTTAGTTGGACACGGCTTAGGGGCAATTGTGGCGTTGAACTACACAGCACAATATCCGGTCAACGTTGAAAAAGTTGCCACCATTTCTTTGCCAATTACGGGATCATATATCACAAACCGCTTACAGGGTGCAGATGCAGAATCCATGGTGAGCCGTGTTTTAGGCCGCTCCGAAAGCTTTACCGAAGTCGACAGTGAAATCCGTAAGGTAGATCCTGTTGCCGTCTCAAAATCCATCGATTCATTCAGTAATCTGGACCTTATTTCTGATATTACTAACTTAAATCGTCCCTTGCTAATGGTGTATGGAAGTCAGGATAGTTTAGTGTTGCCACCCAATGGCGAACACAGCTACCTGCAACAATCGGTGAATGAACGCTTCTATGTAGAGCTGGATTTGTGCCACCACTTCCCCATGCTGCAAGAAAAAGCCAAGTTCAATCGCCTCCTGCTCGACTTTATTATGGCCAGTGCTGAGCTGACTGAACTTACCCCAAAGGAATACTGGCAGCGCCGCATTCGTTAACCTCAAAATGCCGTTCCCACGAATGTGGGGATCCGTTACCATTGAAGCAACTCCCTCTTATCTACAAATAGCCAATCCTTTACAAACAGGTACAATCTGCACTATATTTGCACTACCACTTTGCAAACCCAGCCAAAAACAAGGAGTGTCGTATGAGCGATTTCAAATTTGAAGTTTGGCCCACCGAATTCCGCCAAATCAATCAATATTTTGGGCAAAATCCCCATAACTACGCCCAGTTTGGTCTGCCCGGCCATGAAGGGTTAGATTTAATGGCACCAACGGGCAGCAAAATATTCGCCGTTGCTCCCGGCACCGTCCGTGTGGTAAATACCCAGGCCAACAATCACAATTATGGCATTCACGTCCGTATAGACCACGCAGATGGTTGGCAAACCATCTATGGCCATATGCAACAAGCGACTGTCCGCGTTGGTCAACCAGTGAAAGCCGGCGATCAGCTTGGGTTAGCCGATAACACCGGCAACAGCTTTGGCTCCCATCTACATCTCACTCTTAAGCGAGTAAACCAAAGTTATACCGATACTAGCGGGACAAAATGGCCCTACAATATCTTTGATCCCACGCCGTTCTTGCTCCCCCTACTGGGCTGGCAACGTCCGGCAGGACCCTACACAGATGGCTGGGCTTACACGGATGGCATTATTGTGGCTGGTGATTTGGCTCAGGTTAACAGTGGTGGCATCAATTTGCGTGAAACAGCCAGCGTCGTTGGCAAAAAGATCGATCTGGTACCTGGCGGCACCATTGTTATTGTCACTGGGGCGGCCAGAGGCCAATATACACCAGTAAAGGTAGCTAATGCCAGTTTGAACAATGTCCCAACACCGCCAGCACCAACACCGGCACCACCACCAGCACCCACAGAAAATGTCGTCAACGGGTGGGCTTTCTCAAACTACATTACTCGCAGTGGCAACCAGGCTGTGGTAGGGGAATATGGCATCAATTTACGATCGGGACCCAACCGCACCGCTTCAAACATGGGATTGGTAAAAGGTGGCAGCACACTTACAGTTACAGGGCCAATACAAGGTGAATACACACCAGTCACTGCTCGCCGGGTTGATTTTTCTGGGCCCATCAACATCCCCGATGAAGTTGCACCACCCGTAACCCCAGGCCCCGACTCAGAACCAACAACACCACCGCCAACAGATGCCATTTTAGGTTGGGCGTATACACAAAATCTGACGGTAAACGGCCGTCAAGCCATCTCGGGTCGTTTTGGTACCAATTTACGCGCGGCCCCTGTGCGTGGCGGCAGCAAGCTTGGCCTGTTTGTGGAGGGGGGCACCGGTACGGTCGCTGGACAATCTAGTGGCGAGTACACCCCTGTTTACGTCTCCCGCAGCGATCTGCGCAACATACCAGCGACCTTACCAGCCGTCACCCAGCCAACCCCATTCCCTGGAGATACAACTACCCCGACAACACCGCCCCAACCTACGGCCGATACCACCCCAGGCTGGGCCTTTACCGCAGCCATTTCTCTTTCCGGCGGTATGGCCACGGCAGGACAATACGGCATTAATCTGCGCAAAATGCCCAGGCGTGATGCCGAAAAGGTGGGATTTGTGCCGGGCAACGCCAGCATGATCGTGACCGGTGCGGCACAAGGGGAATACACGCCGGTGCGCGTGGATGACAATATTTTGCAAGCAACCGTATCCGGCCCAGTGGCAGTGATCGACACGGTCACACCGCCAGACGAGGTTTTGGATCCAGAACCACCGCTTTTGGGCAATGCCAGCATTGGCCTACACGCCTCGGCTGATCCAGGTATTTCGCAGGCAGAAATTGATGAGTTTGCCGACATGCGCCCTGGCATGATCAAAGTGCTGTCGTTTCATGAACCAACGGCCGTACAAAAACTAGCCAAAGCGCACCCTTCTGCCCGCTGGGTCGTCCGCGCCTTCCTCGACTTTCGCACCTCTGGCGGGGTTCGTACCATCAGCCCAGGTCAATTTCTGAATGACACGCTCAATGATGTGCGGCGTACGCTAGACATGATTGGTTCCGGCAAGGATGTAGTCATTGAACTGCACAATGAGCCTAATTTGGTGCCAGAAGGACTGTCTGGGGCCTGGCATGACGGGGCCAGCTTTGCCCAATGGTGGCTGGAGGTGCTTCGCCTTTACCGGCAAGCGCTGCCCGGCCGTAAATTTATCTATCCAGGATTGTCACCGGGATCGGCCGTTTCTGGCATCAAACAAGATCATATTCAATTTGTAGAAGCCAGCCGTGCCGCTGTGGAAGCAGCCGATGGTCTGGGCATCCATACCTATTGGTCCAATGTCTATCCCATGGAAAAAGCGCTGGACGTACTGGACGATTACATCAGCCGTTTTCGCTTTAAGCCCATTTGGGTTACCGAGGCCAGCAACAACAAAGGGGGCACGCCTGTCTATCGCAAGGCCCAGCAATATCTGGACTTTTGGCGCGAAATTCAACAACGGCCTACCGTGCAGGGGGTTACTTACTTTGTCGCCTCCGCCAGCGATCCTGCTTTTAAAGAAGAGGTGTGGGTTGGCCGTGACATCGGCAAGCGTGTTGGGCGTCGTTAAATGGAATTTCTTCTCCCAATTGGCGCTGTCGTATTGATTGTGTTTTTTGTGAGCTATTTGCAGCGCGGCAAACAAAAGGTTAGCTGCCCTGAGTGCAATGGTTTCCAAGTACGCATCGTTGAGCAGCAGCTTAAACAATTGAAGCAAAACCAGACAATGGGCTATGCCACAAAGTTGGATGTGCAGCTCATTATGGAGACGGTCTACCGCTGCCAGACCTGTCAACACACCTGGCAGGTGACAGCCCCTGAAAGCTAAATTAGTTACCGCAGAGCGCAAAGCTTGAATAATAGACTTTGCGCTTTCTCTATTCTTTGCGGTTCCATCTTTAGGAGATTGCTTTGAAATTTGTGCGCTATGAAGTTGACGGCCGTTCCCCAAAAGTCGGCCTAGTTCAAGACAACCACGTCTATGATCTGTCTGCCCTTGCCCCATCCATGCAAACGGTTATTGCGCTCAGCACCGATGGATTGGCAATGGTTCAGCAACACGCCAGCAAAGTGGCAGGCATTCCGCTAGCAGACGTAAAGCTGCACGCCCCGCTTTTGCCCAAGCGCAACGTGATGTGCCTGGGGCTTAATTATGCGGAACATGCGCACGAATCTTTGTCTGCCCTGGGGCAAAATGTCTCTTTGCCTGAACTGCCAATCGTGTTTACCAAGGCAACAACGGCCGTTTCTGGCCCCACCGATCCCATCCCTTTTGATCCCCAAGTTTCCGAGAAGATTGATTGGGAAGTGGAACTGGCTGTGATCATTGGCAAGGAAGGCAAAAACATTCCGGCTGAACAGGCAATGGAGTACGTTTTTGGCTACACCGTCCTCAACGACATCAGCGCGCGCGATTTGCAGCGCCAGGGCAAGCAGTATTTCAAGGGCAAAAGCTTGGACGGCAGCTGTCCAACTGGTCCCTGGGTTGTCACCGCAGATGAGGTGCCCAATCCTCATGATCTCAACATTCGCTGCCTGGTGAATAACGTGGGAAAACAGTCCAGCAATACGCGCCACATGATTTTTGACATTCCCGCCACCATCGCCTACCTATCTCGTGGCATGACGCTGCTGCCCGGTGACATCATTGCCACCGGCACCCCAGATGGTGTAGGTTTTGCCCGCACCCCTCCCGAATTTTTGCGTCCCGGCGATGTCGTTACTTCGATTGTGGAAGGCATCGGCGAGATACGGAATGTGGTAACGGCCGTTTCCTAAGTACAAACAAATATAAGATGAGGAGTGAGCATTCTCAAATGCGAACGGGTTCAGCCAGGAGGAATCTGTGCTTGGTTTGGAAACGACCTGATCCTTTTCTTGCCTCTTTGCGCCTTTGCGTTACGTTTTTTAACTACTGCGTCTATTCGTTTTTAATGGCAGCAATAATGTTTACCTGGCTGGCGCGCACAGCTGGATACCAGGCGGCCAGCAGCGCCACCAGGTAAGCCAGGAAAAAGCTATAAATCATCGGCACCACGGGCACCTGTGAAGTCAGGACAAAGCCGCCAATCGAGCGCAGGCCGATGATGAACACGTCAGAAAGCACCGCGCCAAAGCCCACGCCAAAAATCGCGCCGATAAAGCCCATGGTGGTCGCTTCGGCCAAAATCATGCGACGCACCTGGGTGCGGCTCATCCCTAGGCTGCGCAGACCGCCCAGTTCGCGGGTGCGCTCCAGGACGTTCATCAGCATGGTGTTGATCACGCCCAAGGCGGCCACAATCAAGCCAATGAGCCCCAACACATCAAACAGGCTAAATGCTTCAGCGCTTAAGGTGCGAATCTTCTCTTCAAACGCTTCTTTGCCTTCCACCGACAAATTTTTGCCCCGCCCCAACTGGTTTTCGATGATGTCGGATACGGCCGTTAACGCCGCGCCCTCCACCAACTTCACTGAAAAACTACTCACCTCATTCACACCAAAGTAACGCTGCAAATCCGTCATCGACCCCGTAACAGACGCCGTCTCACCGGCACCAAAATCCATAACAATGGACACAATCTCAAACTCGCGCCGCCCGCGCCGCGTTTCCATCGTAACAATGTCACCCAAGTCCAGATCAAACTTGTTGGCCACATCAGCCCCAACATAAACGGCCCCACCCTCGGCAAGGCGAGGCATCAATTCGGGCACGTCTAACCCCTCCTGGATGCGCAAATCGCGTACGGTTTGGTACGTTTCAGGATCGATGGCCACAAATAAGGCAAACTCATCTTCGCCACTGCTGGTTAATAGGCGAGAAGCAACAATGCGCGTGGAAGTTACGGCCGTTACCTCCGGCAGTGCCAGTAACCGGGCTTCCAAATCCGGCTGCATGGGTAGCGGCGAACGCACAAACAGGTCACCGCCCAATGCGCTGTCCATCCAGTCCTCAATGTCCTGCTCAAAACTGTTGGTCAGCCCGTTAATGCCCACCACCATACTAATGCCCACCATCAGCGCTGCCACGGTCAACGCCGTGCGCCCTCTGGCACGATTAATGTTACTGCTGCCCAGTCGCCCCTCATTGCCAAAGATGAAGAGGGTTAACGGCCGTATCACCCGTTCCAACCCATTGGCAAAAACAGGAATACACAACGTCGCCCCCAGCAAGAGGATAAAAATCGTGACACTGCCAATATAAAACGCCACCGACTGGCGAAACGGCACGTAATAAAGCACCAAGATCGCCGCCACCACGGTCAGCGGACCAAACTTTAGCCCCATCGTTAGCCAGCGTCGTTCATCCGTGCTGCCCTGCACCCGCAGCGCCTGTAATGGCGAAATGCGCGCGGCTTGCAGAGCAGGAACCGTTGCCGCTACCAGCGTCACCACAACCCCCACCACCACTGAAAGGAACATACTTTGTGGCGTGGCGGTCACTTCATTAATCGTCTGTCCGGCAAAGTTGCCCATCGAGATCACCAACCCGCGCGCCAGCAGCAGGCCAAAGCCCACGCCCAGCACCGCACCAAGCACACCCAGCAGCAGCGCCTCGGTCAGCACAATTTTGATGACCTGGCGCTGGGTCGTCCCCACCGCCCGCAGCATGCCAATTTCGCGGGTGCGCTCCACCACCGTCATGGCAAAGGCGTTGTAAATGAGGAAAGAGCCGACAAACAAGCTGACCACGCTAAAAAAGTTCAATCCCTGCTGGTAGCTAGACAAGCTGTTGGTTACCAATTCACCGCGCGAGGCAGGCCGTTTTACGGTGAACTCTGGCCCCAACCGCGTGGCCAACGCCACGCGGAACTGGTCCAATTCGGCCGTGCTGCTGCTAATCGCTTCATCTACAATTAGCTCAATCTGGCCAATTTTGCCCCCTTGCCCAAACAATTCCTGCACCACGGGAACGGCCGTAATCCCCACCACCCCCTCATTGCTGATACCAATCTCCTCTTTGGCAATCAAGCCTACAACACGCAGCTCCACCACTCCGCTGGTCGGCGTGAGGATAGCAAAATCTTCGCCCACTTCGATTCCTTTTTCTTCGGCGTAAGTTTCTACCAACATCATGTTG
Source organism: uncultured Anaerolineae bacterium (assembly GCA_905479495.1). GTDB lineage: Bacteria > Chloroflexota > Anaerolineae > Promineifilales > Promineifilaceae > Leptofilum. The sequence goes on along the minus strand of CAJQMR010000016.1, from coordinate 68,939 downwards.
TAAGCCGTTTCACCAGGGTTGAGCAAACGGCCGTCTACCAGTTTGTATGTATGAATGGCTTCATCTGCCGCTATATCCCGCCCCATCAGCCAAAAATTGGTGCCCGGCACGATACTGCCCCCTGCACCATACTGCTCTTCCCAACCCTCAGCCTCATCTGCTGGAATAGTAACTCCGACGATGCCCGGTGCTGCTGTCACCACACCAGGAAAGCGCCGCACAGTAGACAACACCGCCTCGTCAAACTGCTCCCCGGCTGCGGCCGTTTCCACGACCAAATCACTCTGTCCAGCCGCTTCATCAAAAAAGCGGTTGATAGAGTTCAGGGTGCTGTTATTGGTTGCGTTGACCGATACCATCGCCGCCACGCCTACCACAATACCAGCGGCCGTTAGCACCGTGCGCACCCAGCGCGCCCGCAGATTACGCAGCACCATCAGCCAGGGAAGGCTTAGTTGAATGGGTCCAATTTGAAACATGTGGTTTTGCTTACAGCTCCAGCTCACGCATCACGCGCATGATGTTGCGAATATCTTCACTTTCCCCCGATTTGGCTTCGATGGCCAGGTTTTGCACGATACGGCCGTCTTTCAAAAAGACCACCCTATCTGCATAGCTGGCTGCCCGAGGATCATGCGTCACCATCACAATCGTCTGTCCCAACACTTCTGCCGAACGGCGCAGCAGCTCCAATATCGCCGTCCCAGACTGCGAATCCAAATTACCTGTCGGTTCATCCGCCAGCACAATCTCCGGATCATTCACAAAAGCGCGAGCAATAGCCACTCGCTGCTGCTGCCCCCCGCTCATCTGATCCGGCTTATGGTCGCTGCGGTCAGCCAGCCCCACCATTTCCAGCAAATTGCCGATCTTCTCTTTGTGCTTTTCGATCCGCTGTCCATCAATGAGTAAGGGCAGGCCAACATTTTCAGCGGCCGTCAACGTCGGCACTAAATTGTAAAATTGAAAGATAAACCCCACCTTACGCCGCCGCACTACCGTCACTTCATCATCAGACAAATGCGTAATGGGATGCCCTGCCAGGGTAATCTCACCAGATGATGGCTCATCTAACCCACCCAATAGATGCAAAAGCGTGCTTTTGCCCGAGCCAGACGGCCCCATCACAGCCACAAATTCACCATTGGCAACGGAAAACGAGACTTCTCGCAAAGCAGAGACTGTGACTTCGCCCATGTTGTATTGTTTAGTTACATCGATCGTTTCAAGAACAGCCATATTAACCTCATGAACTTTTCGTGATTTTTCTCACAACTTAATCTTACCAACAATGCCAACAATGCCAATGAGATTTATTGAATTTTTATTGTCACCCGCTGGTCACTAAATTGACAACCCCTGGTCGAACCGATATAATCCGAATTCTGGGTATATTGGCTGAGTTTTCTTAAATAAGGTCGCTTTACAATTGCACATTCTGTAGAGTGCGTATTGAGTCAAAAAAGGATGCAACTGTGGTGACTCGCGTGTACGTATTTCGTCAAAGGCTCTGCTGCATCATATGCAGCAAAAAATGCCATGAATAACGCGTCGTAAACGACAATTTGATAGAGAAGAATTTGACTCGGCTTATGCCTTACAAAAAATTGCGCATAGGTCGATTTTTTGTTTATAATGACCCTACCTAAATCCTTTTTTAAGAGACTGAACTCGTATGAGCAATGAAGAAAAAAATTTTATGGAAGAACTACTAGACCAACACGATTATGAAGAACCGCAAGTTGGTGATATTCGCAAGGGTATCATCGTGGCAATTACCCCTCAGGGTGTTATTGTCGATTTGGGCTTAAAACGTGACGGTTTGGTGCCTTCCTCCGATCTAAGCAAGCTGGAACCAGAAGAGCGCGAAGCACTTCAGGTAAATGATGAGATTCCTGTCTATGTCACCAACACGGATGCCCCCGATAGTTTATACGTCTCTATTCATCTAGCTCAGCTAAACCAAGATTGGATCGATGCCGAAGCATTACTGGAAAGCGGCGATATTATGGAAGGGGAAGTCATTGGCTACAACAAAGGTGGCGCAATTATCCCATTCGGCCGTTTGCGTGGTTTTGTACCGGCATCACACCTCAGCGAGTTATCCCGTGGCTTAAATGATCGTCAGCGGCAGCAAAAGCTGGCCAAGCTGCGCGGTGAAAAAGTACCGGTTAAGGTCATTGAAGTGGATCGTCGCCGCCGTCGCCTGGTCTTTTCCCAACGAGATGCCCAAAAAGAGTGGGAAGACAAACGGAAGCAAGAGCTGCTAAAAGATTTAAAAGAGGGCGATATTATTACCGGTCGGGTAAGCGGCTTGCGGGACTTCGGCATTTTTGTTGATTTGGGCGGTGCCGATGGTTTGGTTCATATCTCTGAACTGGCCTGGTATCGTATCGATCACCCCCGTGAAGTTGTTAAGGTTGGCGATGAAATTGAAGTATATGTGCTGAACATCAACGTTGAATCACAGCGAATCAGCTTGAGCCGCAAGCGGCTGCTGGAAAATCCCTGGGATTCTGTTGAGCAGCGTTATGAAAACAACCAACTAGTCGAGGGTAAAATCACCCGTATCGTGGATTACGGGGCATTTGCTGAGATTGAACCCGGCGTAGAAGGGCTGCTTCATGTGTCACAGCTTTCCCGTAACCAGGTAGACAATCCTCGAGAAGTTGTAAATGAAGGCGAAACACATTTGCTGCGTATTGTCAGCATTGATCCGGATCGCCAACGCATTGGCTTAAGTTTGCGCGCTGTAAATGCACACGAGCAAATTGAGTGGATGGCCCTGCGGGAAGCTGAGGCTGAAGCCGCAGCTGCTGAAGAGGCCGAAGCCACAGAGGCCGATGGTGATGGTGATGAAACGGCCGTTACCGACGAGACCGCTGCAGAAGAAACAGACGCAGCGGTTGAGGAAGTGGCAGAAGAAGCCTCTGACGAAGAAAAAGATATTGAAGAAACGGCCGTTGCCGATGAGTCTGACGTAGAAAATGCAGAAGCATCCGTAGAAGAAACACCGGTCGAAGAAACAAGCACACCCGCTGAAGCTGAAGTAGAAGAAACAGACGCAGCGGTTGAAGAAGCTGAAACGACAGAAGATGATTCAGAAGGCACAGACGAAACTGAAACGGAAGAGACTGTAGAAGAAGAAAGCAGTGAAGAAGCTGAAACGGCCGAATCAGAATCTGACGCCGAAGAAGAAGAAACCGAAGAAAATAGTTAACAATATTAGTTGTTAACACCCAAGTTTTGTTAAATCTAAAACTGATTTAGCATAAGAAGGATTTTTATGGCTAAGGACGAAAAACTGGAAGTCGAAGGAACAGTCACCGAACTGCTTCCCAATACGCAATTTACGGTCGAGCTAGATAATGGGCACAAAGTGCTGGCTTATCTTTCCGGCAGAATGCGCAAATATTATATCCGCATTTTGCTAGGCGATCGCGTTCGGGTAGAAATGACCCCGTACGACTTAGAACGAGGGCGGATCACCTATCGGTATCACCGCAACCGGGCACGTTAATCTTTCCAGTTATTATCCAAAATTATAGAAGGAACGCCTCAGCTAAGCTGGGGCGTTTTTAGGTTCCGGAGAGACAATCAGGCAAATCCAATCACGCACCTGAATCTTTTCAATGATTTGGCCGCCAGCCTGGACAACGGCCGTTTCCACCACCCCAAACTGCTCCTCAATAATCCCGCTCAAAATCAGCTTGCCGTTCGAGGCCACATATTCCAGCAGTCGGTCATTCTCCAGCATGGGCACGATCACATGCGCCAAAATATTGACCACTACAATATCCCAGCCAGTTAATGGCACATCAGCCAAAACGCCCTGGTGAATTTGCATGGAGATAATGCCATTTTGGGCGGCATTCTCCTTTGTGGCCTGTACAGCTAGCGCGTCTGTATCAAAAGCACGTATCCGCGCCGCCCCCAGTTTTGCTGCGGCAATCGACAAAATACCAGAGCCGGTACCCACATCTAAAACTGAATCGCCAGACTGCACTACATTTTCTAAAGCTTGCAAACACATCTGTGTCGTTGGATGCAGCCCGGTCCCAAAAGCCATACCGGGATCAAGCACCAGGACCACATCATCTGGCTGGGCAAAATCGCCATCGTCGGCGACTTCGTCTCTTTCAAGCCAGCTGGGCTGTATCCACACTTTTTTGCCTATACGAAAAGGGTGATAATGGGCTTTCCACGCGTTGGCCCAATCTTCGTCTTCTAATTTGCGGAATGTAGGGGGTGGAATCGGATACAGACGGCCCATATGGTAGAGGATTTCTTCCAGGCGCTGGCGTAGCTGAGGTGTATCTTCTGCTTCTGGTATGTAAATTTTGACGGTCACGGCCGTTTCCAAAGCATCGTGTGCTGGATTGTTTTCATCCCCCAGTTGTTCCAACACGACACCGTCATTATAGGCAAACGGCCGTAGCACTTCCGCTACGGCCTCGGCTCCTTCCCCATCTGTTAAAACACTAACTTCCAACCAGTAACTCATCTATAATCCAAACGCATTGCGCAGTTGGTCCCAAATGCCGCGCTCGCCTCGAGGCACAACTTCCTTACCCAGCGTCCGCGAAAGCTCTTGAAACAGTTCTTTTTGATCATCGGTTAACTTCTTAGGAATCGCAACCTGAATCAACACATGCTGATCGCCTCGGCCCATCGGCACACCACGACCAGAGCGATCCAATCGCGGCACACCTTTGCCTCGCAAACGGAACACCTTGCCCGGCTGCGTCCCCGCCGGAATATCCAGCGGTTCATCTCCGTCCAGCGTTGGCACCATGATGCTGTCACCCAGCGCCGCTTGGGCCACATTAATGTGCATATCAAGGTAAACATCTTCGCCGCGCCGCTGGAAAAACTCATGCGGCTGCACACCGATGACCACAAAAAGGTTACCTGGCGGGCCACCATCTTGCCCGGGGCCGCCTTCCCCTGTCAGCCGAATTTGCGTATCACTGTCAACCCCAGGGGGAACCTTCACTTTCAACATACGCACTTCCATCACCTGCTTTTGCCCATTGCAGGCGGGGCAAGGTTCGGGAATCAGTTCCCCGCTACCCTGGCAAGTTGAGCAGGTTGTCACGTTCACAAAGGAGCCAAGGATCGACTGCTGTACGCGCCGCACTTCGCCAGAGCCATTACAGGTGGTACAAGCAATTGGATTGCTGCCGGGTTTGGCACCACTCCCGTGACAAGTTGAGCACGTTTCTGGCCGCCGGACTTCTATCTCTTTTTCTACGCCAAAGACAGCTTCTTCAAAAGTGATGGACAAATCAGCCCGTAAATCCATACCGCGCCGGGGGCCACGTCGTCTACGGCGGCTACCACCAAATCCAGCGTTAAACAGTTCTTCAAAGATGTCACTGATATTGCCAAAGCCACCTTCAAAGCCACCAAAACCACCTGCTCCATTCTCGACACCGGCATGGCCATATGTATCGTACGCATTGCGCCGACTCTCATCAGACAGCACTTCGTAAGCGCGCTGCACCTCTTTAAACTTTTCTTCAGCGCCATTCTCTTTGTTGACGTCTGGATGATATTGGCGAGCCAGCTTTCGGTAAGCTTTCTTAATCTCATCCTTGGATGCGCTACGCGAAAGACCTAGCACGTCATAAAAGTCTCTTTGTGTGGCCATACATGTCCTTGTGGGAAAACTTGTTTACCAAAACCAGCATTCGACCTCAAAAAACGGCCGAATGCTGGTTGCTAAAATATTGATTCAACTTAATTACGCGTCGCTAAACTCGCCTTCGATGACATCTTCATCATCGCCAGCAGCATCCCCTTCAGGGTTGCCATTGGCGGAAGGGTCTGCAGCAGCGCCGGGTTCGCCTTGCTGTTGGTACATAGCGGCACCCGCTTCGTTAAGAACGTTTTGCAGATTGGTAACGGCCGTTTCCAAAGAAGCCGCATCACCATTACCCTGCAACATTTCCTTCACCGTATCCACTTGGCTTTGAATGGCAGCCTTCGATGCCTCAGGAATCTGTTCGCCGTTATCGCTCAAGAATTTTTCGGCACTGTAAACGGCCGAATCTGCCTTGTTACGCGCCTCAACCTGAGCGCGACGTTCCTCGTCCTCAGCCGCGTGAGATTCAGCATCCTGCACCATCTTTTCAATTTCTGTGTCAGACAAACCGCTGGACGGAATAATCTGCATTGCCTGCTGTTTACCTGTCGCTTTGTCAGCAGCGGTCACGTTCAAAATGCCGTCCGCATTGATGTCAAACGTCACTTCAATCTGGGGTACACCACGCGGTGCCGGTGGAATGCCGTCTAGAATGAATTTGCCCAGACTTTTGTTGTCAGCCGCCATCTGCCGCTCACCCTGAGTGACATGGATTTCTACCTGCGTCTGGCTATCTGAGGCCGTGGAAAAGACCTGGCTTTTCTTGGTTGGAATCGTTGTGTTGCGCTCAATCAGCGGTGTGGCCACGCCACCCAATGTCTCGATACTCAACGTCAGTGGCGTCACATCCAACAGAAGCACGTCTTTGACATCACCACCCAAAACACCTGCCTGGATGGCTGCGCCAATGCCTACAACCTCGTCGGGATTCACACCTTTGTGCGGCTCCTTGCCAAAAAATTGGCGAACCGCTTCCTGAATAGCAGGCACGCGCGTCATACCACCAACCAAAACCACCTCGGTGATTTCGCTCTTGGAGACACCAGCATCCTTTAAGGCCTGGCGGCATGGCTCGATAGAGCGCTTGATCAACTCATCTGTTAGCTGCTCAAATTTGGCGCGAGAAAGGGTCAGGTTCAGATGTTTAGGGCCGGAGGCGTCGGCCGTGATGTACGGCAGGTTGAGCTCTGTCTGCATGGTGGTAGACAGTTCGATTTTGGCTTTTTCGGCCGCCTCACGTAAACGCTGTAACGCCTGTCGATCCTCACGCAGGTCAATGCCCTGATCCATCTTGAACTGCTCCGCTGCCCAGTCAACAATTTTCTGGTCAAAATCATCGCCGCCCAAGAAGGTGTCACCATTGGTTGATTTCACTTCAAAAACACCATCGCCCACTTCCAAAATGGAAATATCGAAGGTACCGCCACCCAAATCGTAGACGGCAATCAACTCGTCAGCATCGTTACCCAGGCCATACGCCAGGGAGGAAGCGGTCGGCTCGTTGACAATGCGCAACACTTCCAAACCAGCAATCTTACCCGCGTCCTTGGTAGCTTGCCGCTGGCTGTCATTAAAGTAAGCCGGCACGGTGATGACTGCCTGAGTCACCGGCTGACCCAGATATGCTTCGGCATCAGCTTTGATTTTTTGCAGGATCATGGCAGAAACTTCTGGTGGGGAATATTCACGCTCGTTCATCACTACGCGCACATCGCCGTTGGGTGCTTTACGCACTTCATACGGTACGTATTTAAGCGCTTTGGCCACAACCGGATCATCAAACTTGCGTCCCATGAACCGCTTTACAGAAAAGACCGTATTCAGTGGGTTGACAACGGCCTGACGCTTGGCCACCTGACCCACCAAACGCTCGCCTGTTTTGGTGTTGATAGCGACAATGGAGGGAAAAGTACGGCCGCCTTCTGCGCTGGAAATAACGACGGGTTCGCCGCCTTCCATCACAGCCGCTACAGAGTTTGTCGTTCCTAAATCGATTCCAATTATTTTACCCATTTTTATTATTCCTTATTTGTTTGTTACGCGGCTACGACGACGAGAGACGGCCGTATCACACGATCACCAATTTTGTATCCCGTCTGCAAGACGCGACACACTGACCCACTCTCATACGCATCCGTAGGTTCCTGGGTAATCGCTTCATGCAAATTGGGGTCAAACGGTTCACCAATTGCTTCAATCGGCGTGACATTAAAATTTTCCAACGTAGCGTTCAGCTTACGCTGCACCAACTGAATACCTTCCAGCCAGCTATGTTCACGCATCTCCGCAGGCAAATTTTCCATAGCCCGCTCAAAATCATCAACGATAGGCAGCAACTTGTCCATCACATTGACGGTAGCGTTGGTGTACGTATCCAATCGCTGCTTCTCCATCCGCTTGCGCGCGTTGGCAAACTCTGCCTGGCTGCGCAGCCAACGGTCTTTATAATCCTCAGCTTCGGCTTGAGCAGCCGATAGCTGCTCTTCAATTGTCGGAGGTTCAGCCGATTCAGATTCCGGAGTTTCCGCCGTTTCTTCACCATTAGTCACAACTTCTGGTTCTGGCACACCATCCTGAATCTCTTCCGCTATTTTTTCTTCACTCACTGATATTTACCTCTTTATGCAGAATCTTTTAGCTCGGGTCTTCCAAATAATAGTCATAGACAAAGCCGCTCATGAGATTGGCAACATATTGCACAGCGGCAACATTACGGGCATATGACATCCGCGTTGGGCCAATAACAGCCACTGTTCCGCTGAACTGGTCGGCAACCCCGTAGCGAGACAAAATGATGGAACACTCTTTTAGCTCTTCCCAACGGCCTTCGCCACCAATAACAACCTGCACACCACCCTGAGAAGTCTGTGTTTCAGCTAGAACATTGGCCAATAAGGTCCGTTCTTCCAGCACCCGCACTGCCTGACGTGTCCCGGCATCATCCACAATATTCATCAACCCATCACGATATATATCGGTAATCGTGCGGCTGTCGGAGCGGCGCAAAATATCCAGAGTCAGTTTGGCCACATCTGATTCCAGCTCATCCAGATGGCCTAAACGAGCAACAGCTTCCTCATAGTTTGCATCAACCAGTAGAGCATTCATGCGATCAGCCACCGCACTTAAGCGCATCTGCGAAATTGGCTCAGCCAGCGTCAACATCTGTTGCTTAACCTCACCGCCATACAACACCAAAATCATGAGGACGAGCCGTCCCTGCGTAGAGATGAGCTGCAAATGCTTAAATCGATTGGAACGAGGGCGCGGTGCTGTTACAAAGCTGGCCCCCAAGGACGTGCGAGCCAAAATAGCCGCTGCCAGGCGCATCCATTGGTCCAGATCTAACCGCGCCTGGTGGAACTGATGCCGAATCATCTGCTCTTCATGCACTGGTAAACGAAACTCGCCCAGCAGTTTTTGCACAAAATAGCGATACCCCACTTCTGTGGGGATGCGACCAGCCGAGGTATGCAACTGCACCAGATATCCCATTTCATCAAGGACAGCCAGCTCATTACGTACCGTGGCCGAACTAACATCCAAATCGTACTGCTCTACCAGTGTTTTGGAGCCAACCGGCTGCCCAGTCTCAATGTAATTACGTACCACTAGGCCTAATATTTTTTCTTGTCGCTCGGTTAAATTCTCAAACATTTTTTGTTTGTCGAACAGACAATGAGACTAGTGTTGCACAGTGCAAGTCCTAGTCTCATTATTAGCTGAATTATGTGATTAGCACTCTCTAAACAAGAGTGCTAAAAGGGTGCTTCAAATATCATAACATGCTGGCAAACGAGCGTCAAATAAGAACAATGTTAGATCAAGCGGGGAATCAATCTTGTGAGGAGAGAGAAGTGGTGTCAGACGGCCGTATCTCTTGCATCGGTTCAGGCAGCGGCTCTTTACGACTTTTGCGTTCCACAATTTGCCAAAACGTGCGCAAAATAATTTTAACATCTAACAAAATAGACCAGTTTTCCATATACCATAAATCGTATTTGGTCCGCTCAGCAATGGACGTATCGCCACGCAGGCCATTTACCTGGGCCCAGCCGGTCATGCCACCCTTCTCTTGATGCCGATCCATATAACGGGGTACCGTTTGCCGAAACTGTTCCACATAATGGGCTTGCTCCGGCCGTGGACCCACCAAACTCATCTCGCCCAGCAGAACATTGATCAAATTAGGCAGCTCATCTGCCTCGATCTTGCGGATAAGCGTGCCTAGCCGCGTCTGGCGGGGATCATTGTCAGTTGTCCAGCCAGGGCCATGCCGCTCCGCATCGCGGCGCATGGATCGGAATTTAATCATGCGAAATGGTTTAGCATCCAGTCCCATGCGCTCCTGCACAAAAAAGACCGGCCCAGGCGATTCAAACTTGATAGCCACCGCAATCAACAGCATGAGGGGCGATAAGAAAACCAAGCCAAGCGCCGCCCCCAGCATATCCATGAGCCGCTTGAAGATGAGCAAATAACCACGGAGTGCATAATCCCGTACCGAAAGCAGCGGCAAACCGCCAAGCTCATCAATGCTGGCTTGTGAAGTGACAAATTGGAAGACATCAGGGAAAATCTTGATGGAAACGCGACCCCGCTCACAGTAAGAAATTACCCGCACCGTCTCACGATGCCCCTTCTCTGGCATGGCAATAATCACTTCATCCAGACCAAGCTGTTCGATTAGGGTTGGCAAATCTTCTGGGGTGCCCAATACAGGCACGCCAGCAATTTCAGCCGCTTGCACACCATTAACCACCCCCAGCAGCTCATATCCTAAATATGGCGAGCGCAGAATACGCTGCACAACAACCTGGGCCATATCGCCAGTCCCCACCACAACAACCCGATCCTTACCCCAACCACGGTTGCGCAGCGCCGACCGTAATAGTTGGTGAGCCATCCGACCAATGACTAGGAGCAAAATGGTGAGCAACCAGGCATAGATGATCATGGCCCGTGGATAGTCTAGGATTACTTTGTCATTTTTGAACAAAAAGGTGGAGATAGCCACGGCGACCAGGGTACCAATCGAAACGGCCGCAAACACATAATAAAATTGGTCTACACGGGAAACCGCACGGGGAATGTAATATTGGCGGTAAAAGAAGAGTGCCACCACAATGGAGACGACCTGCACAATCAGCAAACCCGTGTAGGCTGTTAACGGCACGGTATTGGCCAATGGCTCTGGCCAATCGATCATGACACGCAGTTGGTAAGCCAGGACAAAAGCAACTGCCACCAAAAAGGCATCTAAAATAACCAGAGAGATGGTGTAGATAGTGCGAATGCGCTGCGTGGACATGCCCATATTGTATCAAACAGCCGGGTGCCAACCAACCGAGCAATTGACGGTTGCAAACCGTTTAGTCTCTGTTAAACCTACGTCAACAGATTTTTAACAAATACTCGTATAATGAAAGGACTGTACCTACTATCTTTTATGGAGCATTTTCATGATTAATCGTTTTACAACCGGGTTCACGATAGCCATTTTAATGGTTTTTGCTTTTTTGGGGGGCTATGTTTTAGCTCAATCTCCAGCCGCACCGCTGCAAGTTTTTGCGGGAACGGCCGTTTCCAGCAATGTCAGCGAAGAATTCACCCCCTTCTGGGAAGTGTGGGATTTAGTTCATCAACGCTACTTACGCCAGCCAGTTGATGATGTGGCCCTTGTGGAGGGGGCCATTGATGGCATGTTGGCCACGCTGGACGATCCCCACACCCGTTACCTGCCGCCTCAAGATCAGTCAGCAGCGCAAGAGTCGATGGCTGGCGAATTTCAGGGCATTGGCGCTGAAGTAGAAGATGTCGATGGCAACATCACTGTTGTCTCCCCCATTGATGGCTCACCGGCTGCCGCCGCTGGTATTAGGCCAGGCGATATTTTGCGTGAGGCCGACGGCGTGGCGCTAACCGGCATGGATGTTGCCGAAGCCGCAGCGCTGGTGCGCGGCCCGGCAGGCACCACCGTCAGCCTGGTCATTGATCGAGATGGCGAACTGCTCAACATCGACATTGTGCGGGATGTGATTAAGCTGGCCACGGTGCGCGGCGAAATGCTGGATGGCGGCATCGCCTATGTGCGCCTGAGCCGATTTGGCAACACGACGGATGAAGAACTATCTGACCTTTTGCTCGAACTGGTGGCTCAAGATCCCTCTGGCTTGATTTTAGATTTACGACACAATCCAGGTGGCGCTTTAGACAGTACCGTAAAAATTGCTGACCAATTCTTGGATGAAGGGATGGTGCTGTTTGAGCGGTTTGGCGATGGTGAGGAACGGCCGTTTGAAGCCAGTGACGAAGGGTTGGTAGAGGACATTCCCATGGTGGTGCTCATAGACGAAGGCAGCGCCAGCGCCTCAGAGGTACTAGCCGGAGCAATTCAAGATCGCGGGCGAGGCGTCCTCATTGGCCAAGTCTCGTTTGGCAAAGGCACTGTGCAAACGTGGCATACGCTTTCTAATGATGGTGGCGTGCGAGTGACGATTGCCGAATGGCTCACCCCGGAAAAAGGATCAATCAATGGCACCGGCTTGACCCCCGACTACTACATCCCCCTGCCAGAAACGGCCGTTGACGGTGAGTTTGAAGATACCCAGCTGCAAGCCGCCATCGACTTTTTGCAGGGCGAGACGATCATCAGCGTTCCTCCAGAACCCGATCTACAAAACTAATCATCTCCCCTAAGATCAAATCTCCCGCAGGCTGCCCTTAAAAGCAATCCCTGCGGGAGATTTTCTATACCACATAAAGAACAATCAGCCAGCCACAGCCAATTACTCCATGACAAAATCACTTACTTTTTACGGCCGTTTTTGTTCCGTTAGCCACTGCCAGAATTGATTCTGCACCGCCGACGGCGTGTTCACCCTGGGTGCCTAACATGGCGGCGAGTTCCTGAATACGGCCGTCGCCCTCCAGCGTTTTGATGCGAGTCGTGGTGCGGCCACCGTCGGCCTGGGCTTTGCTCACGTGGAAATGCGTATCGCCGTAGCCCGCCAGTTGCGGTAAATGGGTGACGACAATAACTTGATGATCAGCAACGGTCGTAAGGCCCCACAATTTGCGCCCCACCACGTCCCCTACGCGACCACCAATGCCCTGATCGATTTCGTCGAAAATGAGCGTGGGCGTTTTGTCCACCTGGGCCAGCGCTGTTTTGAGCGCCAGCATGAGCCGCGCTGTTTCACCGCCGCTGGCAACCTTGGCCATGGGCTTGAGCGGCTCGCCCGGATTGGTGGAAATAAAAAATTCCGCCTGGTCAAAGCCAGTTTTGTCGAAGGCCAGACGCTCACCTTCGACGTATAAGCCATCTGCCTGCGCTGTGGTTTCGAACTGTACCTCAAACTTGGCCCCATCCATCTGCAAATCCACGAGCTGGGTCACAACGGCCGTTGCCAACTTCGCTGCCGCTGCCTTGCGCTTTTTAGAGAGAGCCAGGGCCATGTCGCCACAACGGCGCAAATATGTTTCTTCTGCCTGAACCAGCTCCGTCGTGCGGACCTCGCTGTTGTCGATGCGGGCCAACTCCGTTTTCGCCCGGTCGCGCAGCGCCAAAATGGTGCCGATATTTTCGCCGTATTTCCGTTTGAGTTGGTTAATCAGCTCCAGCCGCTCCTCCACAAAATCGAGCCGTTTGGGATTGTATTCCACTTCGTCTAAATAGCTTTGCAGCTCCGACGAAACTTCGGTGAGCTGGTAGATAAGCCCTTGCAGCCGCTCCAACAGCGGGCCTTGTGTTTCGTCGTAACGGGTAAGCTGAACCAGCGATCGTTCGACCTGCCCCAGCATGTCGGCGACGGCTTGCGTTTCATCATCCATGCCAGTGAGCAGGTTAACCGCCTCTGAAGCGGAGCGCATGAGCTGCTCAGAGTTGGCCAGCCGGGTGCGCTCGGCACGCAGTTCTTCTTCTTCGCCCTCATCCAGACGGGCCGCATCAATTTCCTCGATTTGGAAACGCAGCATGTCGGCACGCTGGGCCAGGATGCGTTCATTTTGGCGTAGATCGGCCAGCTCGTGCTGGATTTCCTGCAGGGCTGCAATTTCTTTGCCGAGTGCCGTCCGTTCAGCCTGCACCCCAGCGTAGGAATCGAGCAGCGGCAAATGGGAACGGGGATGCAACAGGGAAAGGTGCTCACCCTGACCGTGAATGTCTATCAGCGGTTCGGCTACATCGCGCAAAACGGAGAGGTTGACGGTACGGCCGTTGACCCGACAAATGTTACGGCCGTTCAGCCGCAGCTCGCGGGACAACAACACATCATCCTCATGTTCCTCATCCAATCCTTCTGCTTCCAAAATGGGTGCCAGGAGCTGTTTCAACGACTCAGAGAGGGTAAAGGTCGCCTCCACATAGGCTTCACTGGCTCCGGACCGCACAAACGTGGTGTCAGCCCGTCCCCCCAGCATCAACATCATGGCATCTAAAATAATCGATTTACCGGCACCTGTTTCACCAGTCAGCACGTTAAACCCATTGTGAAACTGCATGCGCAGCTCATCGATAATAGCAAAATCGCGAATGTAAATCTCTGTTAGCATAGGTTTCGTTTGCGAGTGGGCAAGTTTGCGAGTGGCAAGTGAAAAGTTGCAGGCTGCAGGTTAACTATTGCTCCCCTTCTCACTTTTTACTTATCACTTTTTACTTATCACTTTTCACTTCCCACTCGTCTATTTCATATAAGAATAAAGTGCGCCCCCGGCAACAAATAGAAAAATGCCGGGGCCAAGAAAAATAATGAGCGAGCCAAAGCCACCCACTAAAAGATAGGGTAATATCCAGATAGCCGTCCCTAAAATTAGCATAGACACCATCACCTGCGGCAAATATCGTCCGCGACGACGGCCAATCGCCTGCTTACTCAGCTGGCCGATAAACCGTCCGGCAATACCGCCCACAAAAAACATGATGATGTATGTAAAAAAGCCGCCACCCAATGTGAAGCGAGAAACAAGATACCCGGCGACCAGGCTTAAAACCAGACCAATGACTGGCGCGATAATGTAATCGGTCGGTTTGGCAGTAAAAAAAACGTCCTCTTTTTCGCGGATGCAGTCGGGGCAGCTATAACCCACTGGTGTTTTGATGGCACAGCTACTGCAAATGGGCTTGCCGCAGTTGTAGCAGCGCAGCGAAGTGGGCCGGTTCGGATGCCGATAACAAACAAATTCATAGACTTCTTCATCGGCGACGGATACGGCCGTATGTTCATGCACGCTTGATTTTTGTGGGGGAACGGCCGTTTCAACTTCTGGCTCTTCTTCCTCTTCCTCCACGATGGCCGCTTCGGCCCACGCTGGCACCGGCTCCCCACGCAGTTCTGCCAAGGCGCGGACTGCCTCTGCATATTCTGGATTGAGGGCAAGCGCCTTTTGATAAGCTGCTTTTTGTTCGGTGGCATCATTAAGCACCTGCCCCAGACCAAACCACGCCTCGGCCACCTCAGAATCTTCCTCTAGCAGCTGCCGATATAGCTGCTCCGCCGCTGCTCGCTTGCCTGAATCAGCCACTTTGTTAGCTTGCCGCAGCAAGGAACGCATTCGGGGATCTTGTACATCCATAACAATTTTCCTATCTTGAATAACCCAGCCGTCCCATCAACCGCCGGTAAAAATAGCCGGAACTCTCTACACGAGCAAATTTACAACTTTCTTCCGCTTTGGTCACCAACACCACATCTTCATCTTCCAGCAAGATACCGTCGGTGCCATCTGGTGTCAGGTAAGCTCGATGATCCATATGCACCGTGATGGCAATTTCAGCCTGTTCGTGAAAAATAATGGCGCGATCAAAGGTCAGGTGTGGCGCAACGGGCACCACGACAAAGTTGGGCAGCTGCGGTGGCAGCAAAGGGCCACCAGACGCCATTGAGTAAGCGGTTGAACCAGTCGGCGTGGCCACGATGAGGGCATCGGCCGTATAGTTGGTCACCAGATCACCATCTACATGCAGTTGAAAGCGCACCACCCGTGCCTGCCGACCTCGCCCCACGACGACATCGTTAAGCACGGAAAAGGTATGCAGGATACGGCCGTTGCGCCGAATCCGTGCCGACAACATCAGCCGATTTTCCGTCCAAAATTCCCCTGACAAAACGCGCGCCAACTTTTCTGGCCAGTTATCGGGCTGGGCCTCACTTAGAAAACCCACCCGACCCAGATTGATGCCAAAAATGGGAATATCGCATTTTGAGGAAAAGCTAGCCGCCCGCAGCAAAGAGCCATCCCCGCCCAACACGACCAACAAATCACTGCCGCCCACCATTTGGGCCAATCGTTCATCATCGTAGGAGGACGCTTGCCAGGTTGCGATCTGCCGCTGAGCCAACCACGCTTCAATTTCGGTAGCCAGCGGATGCGATTCAGTCACCTTTGGGTGGTAAAGAACACCAATACGATTCATTTATTTTTTCAGGTGAGCAACAATATCCGTAAGTTTGACCAGAGTTTGTTCGCCGCCGTCTAACGGCCGTACCATCACGGCCTGCTCTTCCAGTTCAGAATCACCCAAAATAAGCACTGTTTGAATGTCGTGCTTGTTGGCCTCACGCATCTGGCTCTTCATGCTGCGTCGATTGCGGGCAAAGGCCAGCCGGGTTCCAATACCCGCCGCCCGCAGTTGAAAGGCCAGCTGAACGGCCGCTGCCTTTGTTGCGCCACCAAAATGGGCCACCAACACCGTGGGCTGCTCTGGGGCAGGTGGTTCCAGGCCCGCTTCCTGCATGCCCAGCACAATACGCTCGATGCCGCTACCAAAACCAACCCCAGGTGTTGCGGGGCCACCAATATCTTCTGCCAGGCCATCATAACGACCACCACCGCAAACGGCCGCTTGCGCCCCAATGCCCTCAGCCCACACCTCAAACACGGTCTTGGTGTAATAATCAATGCCGCGCACCAGCCGGAAATTGATGCTGTAGCTTTGGTCTAAAGCGTCTAACAAACCACGCAAATCAGCAAAGTGCGTTTCGCAATCGTCACATAGATGGTCGATGATGTGCGGCGCGTCAGCCAACAGCTCATCCATACCTGGCTCTTTGCTGTCTAATACCCGCAGCGGATTACGCTGAATACGCTCCTTGTCAATATCGGCCAGCTTGTCCATGTGCTGCTCAAGATACGCCGTCAGCTTTTCCACATAAGCAGGTTTACAAACCGGGCAACCCGTGCTGTTTAATTGGAAGGTCAAGCCTTGATAACCTAAGGCACGATACAAATTCATGGCCAGCAGCATTACCTCTACATCAGCCGCAGGGTCGGTTTCGCCCAAGATTTCGCAGTTGAACTGGCTGTGTTGGCGATAGCGCCCGGCTTGCTGCCGCTCCCGCCGGAACGCGGGGCCAATGGTGTACAATTTCACCGGTTGCGGCCAGCTGCTCATCCCATTTTGAATGTAAGCCCGCATGAAGCCGGCCGTAAACTCCGGCCGCATGGTAACGGTCACGCCTTCAGACTCTTCCAGCGTGTACATCTCTTTCTGCACAAAGAAGTCAGACGCTTCACCCACACCCCGTTGGTACAGCTCTGTGTACTCCAGGATGGGCAGGTCAATACGCTGGAAGCCGTATAGGCGGGCCAGCTCCGTCGCCTTGTTGATGATCAAATCCCAATAGCGCCGATCTTCGGGCAGAACATCTTGCATACCTTTGGCGCGTTGTATTTCTGTCAAACTTGCCTCCCAACGAATTCACACAGAGGACGCAGACTTACAACTTTGCACTGGGTCTTCTGGCAAAATGGTTTTTTGAATGGCGTCTATTATAGCGGCATCAAGGGGATTTTGTAGTTTGTTGATTGGGGGCTAACTTTTGGGGATTTTGGCTTCATAAGAAATGCTTTTATTAGCCTAAGCGTTGGGTACAAGCATAGGCCACACCACAGCGGGCACAGCGGTTCCAGTCGTTGTGATCGCGGTCAACTTCCACTTCGTACATATCTTCACGCATTTCGGTGAGTAAATCGAGAAAATCCTCGCGCAGCTCGTCGGTGTAGTCCACAGCGAAGGCGCGATCTTTGTACTGGATGATGCCGTGAGACGGCCGTATCCCATATTCTCGTTCCACCAGCCAACAATAAGCCGCCAATTGATACAGATGACTCTCCCACGGCTCTGTGGGCGCCCGGCCCGACTTGATTTCGACCGGCACAACCATGCCATCACTTTCTTCTACTAAATAGTCCGGCTTGCCCACCAGGCGCAAATGGGGATCGTACAGTGCTTCATCGTTTGTCATCCAGGCGCTGCCCGCATCGGTGTAAAGGATACGGCCGTCTGGCAGCCCAGTTTGTTCCGCCAGCACCCCGCTGCGCCACCACAGCAGCAGTGCCACCGCCAAAAGCACAAAGCCTATCCCTAATGCGTAGCCACCCCAGATCATTTCTGCCTAACCGCCTACCAACGAATACGTTACCAGGGCCACAACCACAAAAATAAGCAGATAAGCCGCTCGGCGCAGCCAAACCGACTGCTGCACCAGTTGACCATGCTGCTGATGATGCTGAGCGCCACGCGCCAGTTCGCGCACATTTTGCGAGGCAATGCCCCGGCTGCGTTTTAACCACCAGCTGCGCCGACAATATAAATAATCACCTATTTCACTTGCCCGAATCCATTGATCGCTCATATGTTCTAATTTTAACCCATGATTGGACCCTGTCAAGCTGGCCTAAGGCAAAAAAAAGGAAATAGTTTACAAAGTTTGCGGAGGGGTTGGCCGTAGTAAAACTTTCAGCACGCCAGGCTGTGCCGCTTTCTGAAAAGCAGCCAGGGCGTCGGGCAATAAATATTCGGCCATAATCATCTTGTCTGTTTGGATGGTATTCTGGGCTAACAACCGTAATGCTGGGGCAAATGGCCCGCAGCGAGACCCACGCACATTAATTTCACTCACAATCACTTTGGTGAGGTCCAGTTGGCTGTTACCAGCGAAGGTGCTTTTGAGGATAAGGGTGCCCAACGGCCGTACCAGGCGCAGCGCTTCCACAAACCCATCGTTATTCCCGGTCGTCTCTACCACAAAATCAAAGCTGGATTCAGGAAAATCAGTGACAAGACCAGTGGACAACCGCCAGGCGTTGGGCAAAGTCAACGAGCTATTGCGTCGTCCCAAAATTGTCACATCGACACCTGCGTTTCGCAAAACCTGGGCGACTAACAGACCAAGACGGCCGGGGCCAATAACGGCCGTTTCTGCCGACGGCCGTATGGCTACCTGCTCTTGAATACGCAAGGCAGCCGCCAATGGCTCAGTAAATACTGCTCGCTCATCGGGCACATTGTCTGGAACAAGGTGCAAGTTACGCAGAGGCACCGCAACATATTCAGCAAATACGCCATCTCGATGATGAATACCGAGGACTTGACGGTTTAAACAATGTTCTGGGCCTTGTTTTTGGCAGGCCTGGCAGGTTTGGCAGCCAATATTGATGCTGCTCACCACCCGCTTCCCTATCCAGCTTTCTTCTTCTGCAGCCTCAACCACACCCACAAATTCATGACCTAACACACCAGCAAAATCTGGCACGTATCCTTTAACTATTTCCAGATCGGTTGAACAGATGCCCGCTAACGTAACGCGTACCAATGCTTCATCCGGTTCAGGAATGGGTTTGGGATAATTCTTATGAAGAGTGAGCTGGCCATTTGAATACTGCAAGGCAAGCATAATATTTGGCTCCAATCTTATTCATCGGTAGGTGTAGCAGAGGGGGTTGCTTCAGGTTCAGCAGTTGTGGGGGGAACGGCCGTATCCAGCGACAAAATCTGGTCCAGCAGGGCATTCAGCTCGGCTAACACAGCCACGTCTGAGGTATTGAACCATTGCGCATCATAAACGCCATCAGGTCCCCGCACCAGCAAAACCGAGCGAGGGGCACTAGGCGTCGCGGTCGCTGTGCCATCATTTTCTGAATCTAAAAAGGTCGTCAGGCCCGTGCGCAGGCTGCCGCTGGCCAACAGGCCATTTGTCAGGCTGATGACCTGACTGCTGCCCAACGTAGTGGTGATGGGCAAGGTGCTGCGGCTGCTGACAACGGCCGTATCATCCATAAAAATCGTCAATTGCGCCCCATCTACCCGCTGATAATCCAGCACGGCATCCAGCGGAAAAGCCGCCGGGGGGCGAGGCAAAACAGACTCGCTGTTAAGCAAAAGTTCATCAAAAGCGGCATCCAGCGCCACGTAAAGCGGCTGCAAATCAGCTGAAAGAGAAAATTCCGGGCAAACCAGGGCAATCAGCCGTTCCTCGTCGCGGCCTGCCAACAGCAACGTTTCCAGGGCTGAACCGGGGCAAGGTGCCGCATATTGCTGGGCCAACGCCTGGGGGTCCAATTGTTCATAAGCGGCCAAAAGGGCCAGGGAAGCTGTCCCCACCGGGGCAGTTTGCCCTTCATTCGCCAGCCAGCGGTACAAACGGCCGTCTGGCATCACAGCCAATGAATGGGCCGGCGCATATGGCGAGGCACTGCGGCGCAGCCCAATCGACGCTCCAGGCGGAAAATGAGGGCCAAGCGTAATCGTAAAATAGTTCTCCAGGCTGGCCAACAGCACGGCGTCACGCAGCCAGCCTTCTCCCGCTACCCCGGAAAATGGCAAATTGTAGGTAATTTGCACACAGCTATCACAACCCTCAGGCACAGGTTCCAAAACCAGCTCCGGCAGCACCTGCTGCAAATCAAGCAGCGTACTGGCCTGGTTATCTCGCTGCACAGAAAAACCATTGCTTTCATCAACTAAAATAATTTGGCTGCTGACGCTGCCCTGCAAACGGCGATCATAGCCTAGATTAGGAATGGTGAGCCGCAATTCTACGACATCGGCACCAAAGGGAATAGGCGTACTGGTCTCTTCAGTGGGCAGCGGCGCTTGCGTTACTGTCACAACGGGAATGGCGTTAAACTGGCTGTCGGCCGGTCCGGGAGTATACGTTGGCGGAATGACGGGCGAGGTAGGGACAGGCAGTTCCGCCAGAGGCGTTTGGGCTGCTGGCTTATCGGCACAAGCAGCCAAAAAGCCAGCAGCAATAAGAAGAAATATCAGCCAAAGGTTACGCACAGGCCTACGCTTTTAAGAAGGGAATTTCGTTCTTTTCCCAGGCTACCAACAGGGGAACGGCCGTAAAAATCGAGCTATATGTTCCGCTTAGCAAGCCCACAAAAAGAATAGCAATAAAGGGCTTGATGGAGGCGCCACCAAACAGCAAAATTGCCACCATAATAAACATCGCATTGAGCTGGGTCGCCAAAGAACGGTGAACGGTTTCTAGAATGGACCGATTAACCACTTGCTCGTATTTTTCTAACGGCCGTTTGTTAATGTTTTCCCGAATGCGATCAAAGACCACAATCGTGTCTTGCAAAGAGAACCCAGCCACGGTGAGAACGGCCGTTAAAAAGAGTGCGTCTACTTCCCAGCCCAGGAACATGCCCGTTAGCGCCGCCACGCCAAAAATAACAAACAGATCATGGGCCATCGCTGCCACGGCACAGGCCCCATAACGAAACGGATTCGGCACCTGGCGGAACACCACCATGATATAAACCAAAATAATTGCTCCGGCCACAAGCACAGCAATAAAAGCAGAGCTGGTCACTTCACCCGCCACCGTACCGCTAACGCTTTCCACCTGGGTGCTGTTTGGCACCAGCGGAGCCAGTTCGTTGAGGGCGTTTTCAATGGCCTGGGCCTCATCTGGGGTCAGGGTTTCGGTGCGGATTTGCCACGCATTTTGCAGATCTTCCCCCCGCAGGGCAATGATGCTGGGATTCGTTATGCCTGCATCAATAAACACTTCTTCAACGGCCGTTTCCGTCACGGGTTCGGTAAACTGCACCTCAAACCTGGCCCCACCACGAAAATCAACGCCCAATAAAAACGGCGATCCCGTGCTGATAAAGGAGTAGACCATGGCCAGAATACCCAGCCCGATAATCGTTCCGGAGAAAATAAAGTAAGTTTTCCGTCTTTCAACTAAATTAAAAAGAAACATCTCACACCTGATGAAGATTAAAAATGATTAAGTAGCCGTTCGGAATAAATAGAGAGATTTCGCATCGAACGGCTACTTTAAGCTCATTCACCAATCCCATAATTAATTGCCAATGGGTACTAAACGCCAAGCAGCCAGCTGTTGCGATCCAGACGATGCGCCAATTGGCCCATCACCAGGCGGACAAAGGTTCTGGTAACAATTACGGCCGTAAACATGCTAATCCCGACCCCAATTGCCAATGTCAGAGCAAAGCCTTGCACAGCACTCGCGCCAAAACTCCGGCCAAATGTCCACAGCACCAAGCAAATCACCAGCGTAGCAATATTGGAATCTCGAATGGATGTCCAGGCCCGGTCAAAGCCTGTCAGTATCGCTTCCCGCAACGAACTGCCCGCACGCAACTCTTCCTTCATGCGCTCAAAGACCAGAATGTTGGCATCCACCGCCATCCCCGTCGAGAGCAAGAAACCCGTGATGGCTGGCAGCGTCAGCGTAACCGGAATGGCCATAAACACAGCTACATTAACGGCCGCATACAAAATCAGTGCCAGATCAGCCAGGAAACCAGGCAACCGGTAATAAATCAACATGAACAGCAAAACGACCGCCACACCAATCGTTCCGGCGCGCACGCTGGACGCCACTGAAAGCTCACCCAGGGTGGCCCCGATCTGGCGCGTACTGTCAATCACCAGTGGGATAGGCAAGCTGCCAAATCGCAGTTGCAGCGCCAATTTTTGCGCTTCTTCTAACGAAAAATCACCAGTTATCGATCCTTGCCCTTCGATAACAGCGCTAATTCGCGGGCTAGAGATAACTTGTTTGTCTAACACAATCGTTAAGAATTCACCCTGATGTTCCCGCGTGTAATTGGCAAACAAATCCCGATCTTCTGGCCGAAGGGTGAACTCAACATAATATTGAGCAAAATCAGTCGAGGCGGATTCAGCCGACTGGATTGCCGCCCCGGTCATCACTGTCTCATAAGTCGGGGCAGAGGTTGTCACCATGCTGCCATCCAGCTCAAATTCACAGCGCGATGGCCCTTGATTCAAATTCGTACGAATGCAAGTACCTTCGGTTAGCGGAACCGTGCCAGTATCGACAAACTCTAACAGCGCAGTCTCTTGAATAAGCGCCACTGCTTCTTCAGGATTATCAATGCCGGGCAGTTCCACCAAAATGCGCCGGTCGCCTTCAGTTTGTACCAAGGGTTCGGCAACGCCCAAAGCGTTCACGCGCTGCTCAATAATCTGGCGTGAAGTATCCAATTGGGCCGATTCAATCTCTTGATCTTCCGGCAAATCTGCCTTGAGCAAAACTTGCAAGCCACCCTGCAAATCTAGCCCTTGCCGGATGGGCATATCTGGACTTTGTACAACCCAAATCGCCCACCCTGTAATCGCCAAAATGACGACTAACCATACATAATCTTTTCCTTCCATAATGCCTACTTCTTCTTTTAGTTTTAAAGCCCCTGCTTTATTCTAGATTGTCATCAATTATTCATCGTTCATGCAACTGGCGGATTATAACAGCCACATTAATGGCAGCAACTTTCATATATCAAAAAGCTAATTTGGAAAAATAATGGGTGCTAGCAAGTTCGTTTGTCCGATGGTCGCGGGAATCACTTCGGTGCGTTCCTTCGAACGCAAAACCACAGCGGCGAGCCACAGCCGCACTGCGTTCATTCTCTGAATCACAGCGAATAAATAAACGTTGGGCATTCAGATGGGTAAAAGCAAATTGGCAAATGCCGTTCACAGCTTCGGTCATGTACCCTTTGCCTGTGTGCGCGGTGTGCAGCCAGTAGCCAATTTCAAAGCTGGGTACGCTCCAGTTCGCATTGTGCAGTCCGCTGTTGCCAATAAGCGTTTGGGTACCTTTCAAAAAGATAAGCAGCCAGAAATCCTTGCGTCCTAAATATTGAAGCTGGCTTTCCCGCACGCGGATTTCGTATTCTTCTTCATTGGCCACGTTGACAGCCCAGGGCATCCACGGTTTAAGCTCTGCCTGGGATTCAAGGACGGCCGTTCTAACCACCACGCCATCACCCGGTAAGGGCCCGCGAATGGTCAATCGTTCAGTATCAAAGGTATAGGGAATCTCTCGTAAGATTGGATTCATGGCAAACTCCAGTACTATAATTCACGTTATATTCATCTTGCCGTAAGTTAGATAGACAGTGAAGCCTATACAATAGTGTTGATGTCTGAGTTTATTTCCCACTTAAAGCGCAGGCCAGTAACGGCCGTTTCGCTGACCATCCCACTGGTCCTTTTTGCCTTACTGCGGCTTGTACCTCCGCTAGATGTTCATGCCTGGAGTCTATCATGGTACACACGCCTCATCCAATATTATTTTGGGGCGTTTGCCAGCTTTATTGCCTTGATTGCTGCTCTGTTTGCCAACAGCGCGTTGGGTGAAAAAACCACCGGACGATCAATCTTCCTCACCATTGGCTTTATTGCGCTTTCCATCCTCTTTTTATTTAGTAGTCTCACGACCCCCAACATTTTGATTCAAGGCGCGTCCAACCCAGCCTTTATCTGGTCAATCCGGCTGAGTTTACCGGTGAGTGGCCTCTTTTTTGCCGCTTCCGCCATGGATTGGTCAGCAGCAGCTGAGGCGTTTATCGTTAGGCATCGACGGCTCTTCTGGCTGATCGGCCTCTTGCTATTGGTTATTTTTGGCGTATTGGCTTTTGTTTATCCCGAGGTACTGACCAGTTGGCTTCAGCTTGATCCTATTTTGCCTAATTTTTTGGGTGTTGTTTCCATTATGTTGCTGCTGTGGACGGCGTGGCGAGCCAGAATATTAAATTGGTACGGCAACAAGATGATCAACACGCGGCTGGCCGTTGTTTTTGTGCTGCTGGCCGAAGCGCAGTTCTGTTTGGTGCTGGGCATTGCTGGTCAGCTTAGCTGGCTGATGTACCACCCACTGGTTATCGCCGCACTCATCGTCGCCCTCTCGGCCATTCTTAACAGCTTCCAAACATCACGGGATGTACAGCTTTCCCGCTACTTTGCCGCCCTCGGCAGCATTCTCATTGCCGGGCTTTCCCTGGCCAGTGTAGAAATCGGCTTTCGCTGGCTTAGCACGGGCAGTGGCGTCAACCGCACGTCTCTGATTCCACTGAGTATCGCTCAGGGAACCCTGAGTTTTATTGTGCTTTACGTCATTGTTTTTTATCTAAACCGGCTGATCAATGAGCGAAATGATGCCCTGCGCCGAGAGCAACATCTGCGCAGCGAGCTGACGCAGCTTATTGTACATGATCTCAAGAGCCCACTCACCGTCATCTTAAGCGGCATGAACTTGATGGGGAAGGAAAGTCTGGGAACTTTAACCGAAACGCAAAAACGGCTGCTGGTAAATCTGGAAAAATCTGGCGAAGAAATTTTGAACATGATTAGCGATTTGCTCGACGTCGAGCGGCTGGAAGCGGGTGCGCTAGTCTTGCAAAAAACCATCACCAACACCGCCTTACTGCTGCAAAAGCAAATAGATGAAAGCAAAATATTGGCCAGTACCAACAAACAAAAGCTCAAATTCAGCTTCGATCCAAACCTGCCGCAGATACGCGTCGATAGGGGGCTTGTCTCCCGCGTGTTTGCCAATTTGCTGAGCAATGCGCTGAAGTTCACCCCCGAAGGCGGCAAAGTGAAGGTACATATTGCCCGTCAGGATCATGAATTGATGATAACCGTTGCGGACAGCGGCCCCGGCGTACCGCTGCACGAGCGTAACCGCATCTTTGAGAAGTTTGCCCAAGTAGAAGGTGGAGAAAGGCGCGGTGCCGGTCTGGGACTAACTTTTTGCAAAATGGTGGCAGAAGCAC
Organism: uncultured Anaerolineae bacterium; assembly: GCA_905479495.1. GTDB lineage: Bacteria > Chloroflexota > Anaerolineae > Promineifilales > Promineifilaceae > Leptofilum. The sequence goes on along the minus strand of CAJQMR010000016.1, from coordinate 43,444 downwards.
ACGGAGGCAACTTAGTCGTCAGCGAAAGCGAGTTGGGCGGCGCCTTGTTTTGCCTATCGCTGCCGTTTACGGAAGAAGAAGCCAGCTTATCGCTGGAAACGTCGTTACCCTCTGTGCCATACAGCAGCGATTGGGCCTTGGACACGCCTCATCATACGCCAACCCCCAACTAAAAACAGATTCGCTGCCAAATTATTTTTTGGTCAAACTGAGGCAACAAAGCGTTACCCGCCCACAAATTTGGTTTTGTATCCCTGTTTTTGCAGTACTTCGGCAATTCTGTCTCGATGATCTCCCTGAATTTCGATGATACCGCCTTCTTTCACGGTGCCACCGCTACCACATGCTTTTTTGAGCTGTTTGCCCAGCTTGGCCAAATCTTTATCCGTCAGCTGAAAATCACGCAGCACCGTAACCTGTTTGCCACCGCGCCCTTTTTTTTCGCGCTGAATGCCAATGGTTTGTTCAGTTGGCGGCAACGATTTAGGCACGGCCGTACGCTCCACGGGTCTTCTTACCTCAAAATCATCATCAGCTGTGGAATACACCACATTTCGCTTGTGTCGTCTCATACCAAATCCTTCTTTTCTTAAAACCGTCTAGACAACGCTTTAACGGATAATTATAGGCAAATAGGCCGTCTCTGGCAGGTCAAAAGTTATCACAGTAATGGGGCTACTGCTGGCCTGGTTTCCAGCCTGATCTCGCCCTACAACCATAAATTGGTAACGATGGCCTTCCTCAGATGGATAAGTGGCAGAAACGGCCGTTTCCCCCACCAGCCATTCCCCAAATGCACCCCCATCCACCGAGACCAGCACGTCATAATTTGCCATCCCGCTGCCATCGTCACGGCCGCTCCAGTTCAGGCTGATTTGCATTGTCGCCGTTACTGGACCGCTCAGAGCAACAGATGGCGGCAGCGTATCTTGTTCGATCAAAATGGCCGGACGCCCGCCAATCGGATAGAGTGATGGATCCCAAATAGCATTTTTGTTTGTTGCTCCTGGCAGCGTTACAACAAACTCACCATTTACGGCCGTAAGCGTCTGTGTCGTGCCATCAGGCCAAATAAGTTGGGCGGTACCGTTGGCGTTGGTGGTCGGGATAACGGCCGTTTGCGCATTGCCAAAACGCGCCCACAATCCCAAAATGCGCGATTTTGTCTCCGGCTGGTAATAAGCAAGCCACTCCTGCGGTCCATTGGCCGGATCGCTGCCCCCAGGGCGTAGCCACCACAGCGGCTCTACACCCGTAAAATGGGTGGTCAGCAACTGGAACGCCGTAAAACCAGGCCGAGGCGTGCCGCCGTTAGGATGCTCCCAGTAGCAGCCAGAAACCAATGAGTCGCTTATATTGCGAAACAGTCCAAATGCGTCCCCGCCAGGATCGAGCAAGGGATCGCCTGTGCAGCTTGTTATGGGCGTAAAGTTTGTGCCGCCAGGCTGGTTGCCGCAGTCATCATACAGTTGGAAGAAAAAGATATTGTCAGCCCCGGCGTAGGTGGCATAAAACGCACTCTGAATGATGAAGTCGGCCTGCTCACTCATCGAGGCACGAAACGGGCTGGTGGATTCACATACCGGGCCGGGATAATCGTCCCACACCGGCACGCCAGACTCATTAAGCCAGATTGGCTTTTCCAGACCGCGCTCCGCCAGCGGAATGTTCGCTCGCCACACCTGATACCAGGAACGCCAGGCGTACAGGTAGTTATGCGTGGCCAAGATATCGTGATAATAAGCGTACGTTGGGGCGTTGGCGTCCGCATCGTAGATCGTCATCACATCGTTATAAAAGCTGGGATTGTTGCTGTTGTTGGCTAAACCACCAAACATCACTTTGGCATTGGGATCGGCTAGTTTGGCAGCCAGATAACCTACTTTGAGCAAGCGGGCATAATCGGCCGTACTGCTATCCCAAAACGAGTTCAGGTCAGGCTCATTCCACATTTCCCAATGGGTAACCCCTCGCCCGGCGGGCCAGCCATTGGCCTGGGCCAGAATGCCACCTGGTTTATAGCGGGAAACGGCCGTAAACACGAAACGGGCCCATCGATTTGCCGGGTTAATTTGCTTGCCCACCTCTAAAATATCTGTATTGTCATTAAAAACAGACTGGTAAAGTCCTTGGGGCGTGGCAGCTTGCACGGCATCAATGCTAAGCGGGCGACCTGGTACCGGACGCGGCAGCGGGGTAGTTCCTTTCGCGCTGGTCGTATAAAACGACGGTGTGCCCAGCAAAATGGCATCCAGCTGAAACCCTTGTGCCAGATCATTGGCTACGGCAACATCCTGGTTGGCCCAATTAAAATTATTGTCTGCCTGCTCAATATCGTACCAATAAAATGGCCAGCGGTTCCAGGTAGCACCAGTGGCTTTGCCACTGTTGTAGCGAGTTTGGCTAACGGGGGTCGCCCCTTTGGCCCAGCTGATGAAGTTAACGCCGTAAGCGGGCTCGCTGCTGGGGATAGGGGCGGCGACACGGGCATCGGTGGCATCTGCGGGGGCGGCAGTAACGACCGTAATCGACAATTGCCAACCAGACAAAGCCACGGCAACAAGACAGAGCAAAAGCAACAGTAGGAGAAACGGCCGTTTCCCATCCAGCTCTAAACTGCGTTCAAGTTCAGGAGAAAAATTGGAAGCCATTTAGGCAAGAAGAAACTCAGGCAGACCCATCACAATGGCGCAGCCCGCTAAGCAGCAGGCGCAAACCCGCACTAATGCGCTCCAGCGAAAAACCACGTACTTGCCGCTGGTAGTAAAAAATATCTGCTTTCAGCGGTGCCAAAATGGCATCCGCCAAATAATCTACATCCAGCGTTTCTGGGAGCTCCCCGTTCAAAACGGCCGCTTTGAGCAAGCCATTGACCGTCATGTATTGCCAAAAATGGGGTAACTCTAACCCGTCTGGGTCTTGCTCTTGCAGTAGCCCTGCCCGCTGAACTTCACACAGCAGCGGTGCATGGTCATCGGTAAAATAGATAAGGGCGTCAACAAATTGGTCTAGCTGGGCCAACTTAGGCATCTCTTGAGCCGACATCTGCTGCATTCGTGACAGCATACCGTTCTGGAAATCAACCATCTGGGCATCCATCAAGGCCAGGCACAACTCCGCCTTGTTTGTGAAACGGCGATACAGGGTACCCTTCCCCACTTCGGCGGCCTGAGCAATGTCGGCCATATTGACGTTAGCCACCCCATGTTGGGCAAATAGCTTTTCGGCCGTTTGCAAAATGCGTGCCCGATTTGCTGCGGCATCTCGCCGCTCTTGCCGACAAGTAGAACCAACTTCGTCAATTGTTCCCAAAGTGATCATATCATTTTCTAGCTGATTCATTTTATTTTCCTATCGAATCGAATGTGTACGCCGCTTCAAGTTTGCTTCCTACAGTAAACGACATTTTATCGCTTTTGTAAACAGTTCGCGAAATACACAACAAATTTCTATGCAACCACCTGTCCAAAAGGTCAGGATTCTAGCGAATTTTGATTTTATACTTGACAACCGGACCTGAGTCCGCTAATATCTTAGCACATATGCGGACCAGAGTCCACATACCAGGAAGAAATAAACATCTAACCAACACAATTTAACTTAAGGAGATTATACAATAATGTCTTGGCAAATTGATTCTTCACACTCGCAAATTAATTTTACTGCTCGTCATATGATGATTTCAAAGGTGCGCGGCACCTTTGAAAATTTCAGCGGTACCGTAAATTTTGATGAGGAAAATCCTACCCATACGGCCGTCAACATAGAAGTGGATCTTACCAGCATCAACACACGCGATGAACAGCGTGACGGTCACCTGAAATCCCCTGACTTTTTTGACGTAGAAAATTATCCTACGATGAAGTTCGTCAGCAGCCGCGTGGAACAGTTTGATGCACACAACGGCCGTCTCTACGGACAGCTCACCATTAAAGATGTCACCAAAGAAGCTGTTCTCGATGTGGAATATGCTGGCATTGCCAAAAGCCCCTGGGGCACCGAAAGCGCTGGCTTCTCCGCTTCTGGCAGCATCAATCGCAAAGAGTGGGGCTTGAACTGGAACCAGGCATTAGAAACTGGTGGCGTCCTGGTTGGTGATAAAATCAACATTGAAATCGAGCTAGAACTTGTAAAACAGGCACAAACCGAAGCTGCATAACTTAAACCTGAGCAAGTGAAAGTGACTATAAGAAGTGAAAAGTTGGTTTGGACCACTTTTCACTTTTTTCATTTTTCTTCTCACGCACCCAAGAAAGTAGTAAGATAATAACGATGGAAGCAATACACCCTAAAACTCAAATTGGACTCGTCTCGCTAACCGTGGCAAATTTTGGTCGATCCCTGCCTTACTACACACAAAACATTGGCCTAAAGTTGCTCAGCCAAGATGGACAAGTGGCCATATTGGGCACGGCGGAACGGCCGCTTCTGGAACTCATTGAACAACCCGGTGCCACCTTGCCGCGCGGCACAACTGGCCTGTATCACTTTGCCCTACTGGTACCCAGCCGGTTAGAGCTGGCCAGAACATTCAAAAATTTGGTCGATACAGAAACACCTCTGGGGGGATTTTCTGATCACAGCGTCAGTGAAGCAATCTACTTGTCTGACCCTGATGGCAACGGCATCGAAATTTACCGGGATCGTCGGCGAGAGGAATGGCCTATGCAAAACGGCCGTTTGCAAATGAATACCCTACCCCTGGATTTACAAAGCTTAATTGGCGAGCTAAACGGACAATCGCGCCAATGGCACGGGCTGCACGATGGCACCCAAATGGGCCACATCCATTTACACATTCGCAACGTGGCTGAAGCCGAACAGTTCTACTGCGATATTTTGGGCTTTGACCGCATCATGCGCTATGGACCCAGCGCGGCCTTTGTTTCTGCTGGTGGCTACCATCACCACATTGGCCTGAACACCTGGGCAGGTGTTGGCGCAGCCCCGCCGCCAGCAGGTTCCGCTGGATTACGCTACTACGAAATCATTTTGCCGAGCCAAACGGCATTGGATGCCGTGGTGCACCGTTTGCAGCAAAATGATGTGGCCACTACCGAACAAGACGGCCGTATCACCCTACAAGATCCATCAAAAAATAACGTACGACTCAAGGTGTAAATTTGATGAATTCTATGTTTGACAGCGTCATCAACAATCTAACGATTGATAGTAATCTGCAATTTTATAAGGCGGACACATTCCCTTTAATCCGGCCAGTCCATTGGCTAACTTCTCACTTTGCGGTGGGTGGCTTTAGCCCGTTACAGCGACTAAGTGGGATGCTCACTGCCCACATGACTCAAATTGCCCCGCACAATGGATTTCGCTGGCATCCGCATCGCGGGCTGGAGATTTTCACCTACGTCATTGATGGCGAGCTGTACCACGAAGATACGACTGGCGGCAAAGGAGCCATCACCGCCGGAGAAGTCCAGCGCATGTTTTCGGGCAATTTCATCCAGCACCAGGAACTGAACCTGACGGATGAATTCACCCGCGTCATTCAAATTTGGTTTGTGGCTGATGTGGAACACATGGGGCTGCCACCACACTACGAACAAACCAAGCTTAGCAGCATGACCACCCGCAGCGTAGGCGACGCAACCGTGCGGGACATCATCGGACCCAGCGGGGCCACCGACGCCCACGTCTCTGCCCGGCTCACCAGCAGCATCTTGCCCGCAGGTGGCACCGCCACTATTGAGCTGCCCCCGCCTGGGGAAGACCTGTTTTTGTATTTTGTGGATGGCAACGGCCGTTTCCAGACCAGCACCAGCCAGCAAGAGATCGACATTTACGATGTTGTTTTAGCAACACCGCAGGCCGAAACGGCCGTTATCAGCGCGAACAGCGACAAACCGCTCAACTACCTCTCCTTCTATCTCAGCCCTTTCATGCAAAATTAGCAAGAATAGCACTTCCCCGGAACTTGCCACAAAATACAGATTTTCACGGCAAGTTTCCAGGGAAGGTCTCTGGGGAAACTGCCTCCTGTACTACCGGGTTGGGAGCACCTAATCACCCTCTAGCGCCACAAAGCCTTTCACCACGATAACAAAATCTAATTTGCATTGTTTGATCGCAACCGTATACTTACGCGGGCTTAACTTGGAAACTATTTGCAGTTACAGTCATTTGGCTTTGTCCAACAAATACATGCTCTTTATGCTTTCGGACCCGGTGGGAAAGTCAACAAGAAACTCTTAAGTCGTTACTATTTAAATACGTTATTTGCAAAACTATTTGTAGATATTTTATAGCTCTTTTATAGAGTTCTGCTTGCTGTTTGTGCTAACATAGCGCAAAAACAGCTTAATTTTACTTTGTCTTATGCTGCGTGATTTGAAGTTACTGTTTATCGTTTAATATTTATGCATATTCCTCATCAATCACTTCAACAGCCCCAATGGTATTTACTGCCATTGACAGGCAGTACAACAACTGAACTTCAGCAAAAATCGATCGTTCTTTCGCGGTATATGCAACAATACCCGCATGTTCCATTAGGTCAAATTGCTTCGGTTTTGGGACAGGAAAAAACCGAGGAGGCTTTTCGCCAGGCCGCGTTGATCAACAATGCAGCTGATTTGACTGCACAATTGGCAGCAAATGAGATAAAACAGACATCTGCTCAGGCTACCACCCAGCCCCCTCGCCCAATTTTTATGTTTCCCGGTATTGGCGATCATTATGTGCAAATGGGGCGCGGTCTGTATGACACAATCCCCTATTTTCGGGAAACTTTTGACGCGTGTGACGCAGCGTTACGGCCGTTTCTCAATCAATCCTTAACAAGCCTTTTATACCCACAAGAAACAGCCAACCAGGCTAAATCCACCCCCACCGCTGGCTTCGACCTGGCTGCCATGCTGGGGCGTAAACCGGCCGCCAACACAGAAAACGAACAAGAAGCGAGATTGCAGGAAACGGCCGTTGCCCACCCCCTCGTTTTCAGCATCGAATATGCGCTGGCTAAGTTGCTCCAGCAGTGGGGCATTGAACCCGATGGCCTCATTGGCTACAGCCTGGGCGAATACGTCGCCGCCACCATTGCCGGTGTGCTTACTTTAAAAGATGCGCTTACCCTGGTCGCCAGGCGAGCCCAGTTGATTCAGGCATTGCCCCCCGGCAAAATGCTTGCTGTCCCACTTTCTCAGGACAAGGTGATACCATATTTAAACCAAAAAGTCTCTCTCTCGGCTCACAATGGTGACGCCTTGACGATACTGGCCGGAGAAGCTGAGGCGATTCTTGCCGTGCAACAACAGTTACAAAAACAGCAAGTCGCCTGTCGCCTACTGGACACGACCCATGCCTTTCATTCCCATATGATGCAGGGTGCGGTAGCCGATTTAACCAACCTTGCCCAAACAATCACCTATGCCGCGCCGCAAATACCGTATTTGTCTAATGTAACCGGCACCTGGATTACGGTGAAACAAGCCACGGACCCAACCTATTGGGCCAAGCATATGTGCCAACCAGTGCAATATTTTTCCATGCTGCACAACTTGTTAGGGCAAGGGCAACATTATCATCTGATTGAAGTGGGCCCCGGGCAATCATTGGGCGCTTTTGTGAAGCAGCACCCTCAATGTAAACCAGAACAATATGCTTCAATCTACCCTACCATGAGATATTCCTATGATCATCAAGATGATCACTGGTTTTTGTTAACAACGATTCGTAAGTTGTGGCTTTCCGGCGTTAATTTACAGTGGGACACGATTCTACCGAACGGGACAAACCATCATTCGGCAAATCCACTCCCGGCATTGCAGCTTTCACTTCCCCAAGATACCGCCTCCTCTCAAAAAGCCGTCCAACAAAAAGATCGTGGAGAAAAGCGACGACAAAACAGACTACGTCGCCGTGGCAGCAGATAAAGAAAAGTTAAGCTAGAAACGGCCGTAGCGTGAGCACCTACTGGCCGGATAAACACAATTAATTAAACGTGTAAGGAGTAAAACAATTTGATACTGAAACGGATCGGCGTCATCGGCGCGGGTGTCATGGGTATTGGCGTTGCCCAAGCCCTGGCACAAACGCAGCATGACGTTGTACTCATCGACATTCAAGATGAAATTTTGGCCCAGGCACGGGACCAGATTTATCAAAACATACGCCTAAGCCGTTTGTTTAATTCCCCCAAAGAATCTGACAAAACCCCAGACGAACTCATTTCCCAAATCACATTTACAACAGATTATCAACAGCTGCATGATGTTGATTTTGTCGTGGAAAACAGCACAGAAAAATGGTCAATCAAAAAGGAAATTTATCCACAGCTAGATGCCATTTGCCCGCCTGAAGCTGTTTTTGCGGCCAACACCTCCTGCATTTCTATCACGCGTATTGGCTCCGTTACCAACCGTGCCGACCAAATTGTGGGCATGCACTTCATGAACCCAGTCCCGATGAAGCCAACGGTGGAAGTTATTCGCGGTTACCACACCAGTGATGAAGCGTTAGGCATCGCCCAGCAGTTCCTGGCCGGAATGAATAAGGATTGCATCGTGGTGAATGACTCGCCTGGTTTTGTCTCTAACCGAGTGCTGATGCTCACGATAAATGAGGCCGCTTTTTTACTGCATGAAGGCGTCTCAAATGCCGAAGATGTAGACCAAATCTTCAAAAAATGCTTTGGTCACAAGATGGGCCCCCTGGAAACGGCAGATCTCATCGGCCTGGATACCATTCTTTACTCAATCGAAGTGCTGCATGAAAGCTTTGCCGACAGCAAGTACCGCCCCTGCCCTCTGTTGCAAAAAATGGTGGATGCAGGATTGTACGGCCGTAAAAGCGGCACCGGATTTTATTCTTACCAATAACCCCCAAATCGTTTCAAAAAACGGAGGAAGTTACGTTTATGGAAGCAGAAATCAAGCAACAAATCCGCGCCTTTTTGGCCAAACATTTTAAAAATTATGATCTTCAAGATGACGAGGACATCTTCTCTCTGGGCTTCGTCAACTCCCTCTTTGCCATGCAAATTGTGCTTTTTGTCGAGCAGCAAATGGGCGTCACCATTGCCAATGAAGAACTACAGCTAGACAACTTTCGCACTATCAATGCCATGACCAATCTCATTACGAGCAAGAGAGAACCAGCCGCCTAAATCCTTTCAGCTATCTTTCCCGCACAGTGCCTGTCACCGCGCAGGCGTGGAATGGGAAATTGAAGTAGAGATACCTAAACAGCCATACTGGGAGGTTTTATTATGCTGGAACAAACCCATCGCGAGATGGCCATCGCCGAAGCCAAAAAATTAAAAGCGCTCAAATGCGTGGTCTGGGATTTAGACAATACCGTATGGGAAGGCGTGCTGCTGGAAGGCGACACGCTCAAACTGCGCCCGCAAGTAGTCCATATCATCAAAACATTGGATGAGCGCGGCATCCTCAACGCCATTGCCAGCCGTAATGAGTATGAGCCAGCCATGGCCCAACTTAAAGAATTTGGCATTGCTGACTATTTCATCTACCCACAAATCAACTGGAATGCCAAGTCACAATCCATTGAGCAAATTGCCGCCGACATCAACATCGGTGTTAACACGCTGGCTTTTGTAGACGATCAGCCCTTCGAGCGGGAGGAAGTCCAGTTTACCCATCCCGAAGTGTTGTGTTTTGATGCGGCGGAATTGGATGAAATGTTAGACCATCCCCGCCTGACACCGCGCTTCATCACGCCTGAATCCAGGCTGCGGCGTAAAATGTACCAAAGTGATATCCAGCGCAAACAAGCCGAAGACAACTTTAACGGCCAAAACGAAGCGTTTCTGAAAGATTTGAACATGGTGTTCACCATCAAAAAAGCTGGGGAAGAAGATTTGCAGCGGGCTGAAGAGCTCACCATGCGCACCAACCAGCTCAACACCACGGGGTACACCTACGCCTATGAAGAACTCAACCAGCTGCGCCAATCCGACGATCACCTGCTGTTTGTCTCCAGCCTGGATGACCGGTACGGCACCTACGGCACCATTGGTCTGGCATTAGTGGAAAAAGAGCCAACCTTTTGGACTGTAAAGCTGCTGCTGATGTCTTGCCGGGTCATGTCACGCGGTGTGGGCACCATCATGATGACCCACATCATGAACCTGGCCAAAGCAGCCGGGGTTCCGCTGCGGGCGCACTTTATTCCCAACGGCCGTAACCGCCTGATGTACATCACCTACAAATTTGGTGGCTTCAGTGAAATCGAAAATAAAGACAACCTGGTCATCTTTGAAAACGACCTGGAGGCAATTCAACCTTTCCCAGACTATGTGGACATTCGCGTTGTCTAATCAGATTCACTGCAGAGACGCAGAGAACGCAAAGCCATTCTCGGTAGGTTCTCAAAACTCCGCGCCCTTTGCGCCTCTGCGGTTTATTTCTTTATTTGATTAATAGAACGCTTATTGGTAACGGACAAAAATATGACACAGCCAAAACCCCACACGTTTGCCACCTTGGTGGATATGTTGCGTTTGCGCGCCAACAGCAGCCCAGACAAAACCTTATACATTTTTCTGGCCGATGGCGAAACAGATGAACGGCCGTTAACCTACGCCCAACTCGACCAACGCGCCCGCCAAATCGCCCTCCTCCTGCAAGAACAAGGCACCATCGGTGACCGCGCCTTGCTGCTCTACCCACCGGGGCTGGATTACATCGCCGCCTTTTTTGGCTGTTTGTACGCGGGTTGGATTGCCGTACCCTCCTACCCCCCGCGCCGCAACCGGCACGACGCCCGCCTGCAAGCCATCATGGACGACGCCCAGGCCAAAGTGGTCCTTACCGACAACGACACCTACCAGGATCGCCAATCACGCATCGACCACATGCCCGACCTGGCCGCCATGCACTGGATCGCCGTTGATACTATTTCCAATGACGCCGACGCCTGGCAAATGCCAGCCATCACGCCGCAAAACATCGCCTTTTTGCAGTACACTTCTGGCTCCACTGGCGCGCCCAAAGGGGTGATGCTGTCGCACCACAACCTGCTCAGCAACCTGGCCCTCATTTACAAAGGATTTGAGCTGAGCGAACAAAGTCAGGGCGTCAGCTGGCTGCCACCATACCACGACATGGGCCTCATCGGTGGCATTTTGCAGCCGATTTACTGCCACGGCTGGACCGTACTCATGTCTCCCTTCGCCTTCCTACAAAAGCCAGTTCGCTGGCTGAATGCGCTGTCCAAATATGAAGCCACCATCAGCGGTGCGCCCAACTTTGCCTACCAGCTGTGTATCGACAACATCTCAGCGGAGCAGCGTGAGGGGCTGGATTTAAGCCGCTGGACGCTGGCCTATAACGGGGCCGAGCCAATTCGTCAGGAAACATTGCTTTCCTTTGCTGAAACATTTGCACCCAACGGCTTTAAACTATCGTCTTTCTATCCTTGTTATGGGTTAGCGGAAGCTACGCTGATTGTGACCGGCAGTGATCGAAGCAGCGAACCGGTTTACGGCCGTTTCCAAACCACCTCGCTAGAACAAAACCACGCCCAACCCACCGACGATGAGAATGACGGCCGTTTACTCGTCAGCAGTGGCACGCTGCTGCTAGACGAACAACAAATCCGCATCGTCGATCCGCAAACACACGTTGCCTGCGCCGATGGCGACATTGGCGAAATCTGGATCAGCGGGAGCAGCGTAGCCCAGGGCTACTGGCAGCAAACCGAGGCCACCGTCCAAACCTTCCAGGCCACACTTGCTGAGGATAACACGCGCTACATGCGCACGGGCGATCTCGGCTTTTTGCAGGCTGGCCAGCTGTACGTCACCGGCCGTCTGAAAGAACTGCTCATCATTCGCGGGCGCAACCATTACCCGCAGGACATCGAAAAGACAGCCCAGGCCAGCCACGAAGCGCTTGCGCCAGACGCTGGTGCCGCCTTCACTATCGAAGTCGGCGGCGAAGAAAAGCTATTCCTGGTGCATGAAGTCAAGCGCAGCCACCGCCGCACCGACATTGCCGAAGCGGCACCCATTTTGCGCCAGGCCATTGCCGAAGAACATGATTTGCAGCTCTATGGCGTCATCCTGGTGCAGCCACGCGCCATTCCCAAAACCTCCAGTGGCAAAATCCAGCGCAGCAAAACCCGCGATCTATATCTGGCTGGCGACATCAAAATCATCGGCGAAGATGTGCCTGAATTCCAAACAAGCCCCACAGGCACGGCGGCTGAGCTGCCAGAAATCTCACGAGAAATTGTCCTGGCGCAGCCCACGGATGAACAGGCCCCGCTACTTGCCAACTATCTACAGCAGCAGTTAGCCGTTTTGCTGCGCCAACCGGCTGAACAGATTGAACAGAAACGGCCGTTAGCCAGCTATGGCCTCGATTCGTTACTGGCGATTGAATTAAAAACGGCCGTGGAAGATGCCCTGGAAATTGAACTGCCTATCGCCGATTTGCTGGAAAGCCCCACCATCCAGCAGCTAAGCGAACAATTAGTCACCTATTTGGCCGCCGACAATCAACTTCAAACCGTTCCAGTGGCAGAAAATCCTCCCCAACAGTTTCCACTTTCGCACGGACAGCGGGCCATCTGGTATTTGTGCCAATTAGCCCCGGACAGTCCGGTTTATAACATTGCCCGGGCGCTGCGGCTGAACGGCCGTATCAATCCCGACCTCGCTCAACAGGCTATGAACCGACTGGTGGCTCGCCACCCTATTTTGCGCACCACCTTCCACCTGGAAGAGGGCCAGCCCATCCAACAAATTGCCGCGACGGACACAGTTTATTTTCTCTTTAGCGACAACCAACAGCAGTCCAAAGCAGCCCATCAAGCAGAGCTTCAAGCCGCCGCCAACCAGCCATTTTCCCTCGACCAAAACCTGCTGAGGGTGCGCCTCTACCAACTCACCGAAGAAACATTCGACCTGCTCATCGTCGCCCACCACATCATCACCGACTTCTGGTCTTTGGTGAATCTGGTTGAAGAGTTTGCCCAGATTTACACGGTGCTGGTGCAAAATGAAACGGCCGAATTACCCCCCATCACCCACCAGTACAGCGATTACGTCTCCTGGCAAAATCAACAGCTAGCTGACGAATCAGGCAAAATGCTGCGCGCGTATTGGCAGGAGCAGCTGCAAGGGGAACTTCCGCCGCTCAATTTACCGACAGACAGGCCGCGCCCCACACGCCAGACCTATGCTGGGCGCACCATCCGCACCCAGCTTCCAGCCGAATTAGGCCAGCAAATGATGGCCCTGGGCCGTGAGATGGGCTGCACCCCGTTCATGACCTTTTTGGCCGCCTACCAGCTGCTGCTGGCTCGCTTCAGCGGCCAAAACGAAGTCCTCACCGGCACCCCCACCGCTGGTCGCGCCCAGCGCGAATTCCAAAACATGCAAGGCTATTTTGTGAATCCGGTGGTCATTCGCACCCAGTTGGAAGATGGTCAGATGAGCTTCCGCGACCTGTTGCAACGGGTAAAAGAAACGGCCGTTGGCGCATTTACCCATCAAGCACTCCCTTTCCCGGCGCTGGTAGAAGCCTTGGGGTTGGCCCGTGATGCAGCCCATTCGCCCGTCTTCCAAAACATGTTTGTCTGGCAAAAAGCCCACGCCGTGCATCATGGATTAACCGCGCTGGCGCTGGGACAGGCGGGCGATGAGATTGAACTGGGCGCACTGCGCTTCACGCCGCTGGCACTCACCCAGCAAGCCTCCCAATTTGACATCACGCTGGCAATGGCCGAGATCAACAACGAATGGCTGGCCACCTGGGAATTCAACACGGACTTGTTCAACGGCACCACCATCGAACAAATGGCCGGTCATTTCAACACCTTGCTGGCTTCAATTGTGGCCCAGCCGGACACGGCCGTTTCCCAACTCCCCCTCCTCACCAACGAACAAAAACACACTTTGCTGTATACCGTGAACGATACGGCCGTTCCCTACGATCTCGAACGATGTTTGCCCCAGCTATTTGAAGACCAAGTTGCCCAAACCCCCGGCGCACCTGCGCTGACTTATGCCGACCAAACCCTCACCTACCACCAGCTCAATCAAAAAGCCAACCAACTCGCTCACTACCTCATCCAACAAGGCATTCAGCCCGACATGATGGTGGGCGTTTGCCTGGAGCGCAGCTTGGAAATGGTCATCGCCCTGCTGGGCATCATCAAGGCAGGTGGCGCCTACGTGCCCATCGACCCATCTTACCCGGCCGAACGCCTGCAATTTATGCTCGAAGATTCACAAGTCTCCATTCTCCTCACCCAGGAGCATCTGGTAGCAAGTGGCAAGTTGCAGGTGGCAAGTAGAGGGTCACAAGAAACGGACAATAATTTACCGTTAACCATTAACCTCGACACCGATTGGGAAACCATCGCCCACCACCCCCAAACCAACCCAGACGTCCCCCTCACCCCCGAGCATCTGGCCTATACCATCTACACCTCCGGCTCCACCGGCAAACCCAAGGGAGCCATGAACAGCCATCGTGGCATCGTCAACCGCTTGCTGTGGATGCAGGACGCCTACCAGCTCACCGCCGACGATCACATCCTGCAAAAAACACCGTTCAGCTTCGACGTTTCCGTCTGGGAGTTTTTCTGGCCGCTCATCACCGGGGCCAAACTGGTGATGGCTAAACCCGGCGGCCATCTGGACAGCACCTATCTGGTGCAGCTCATTCAAGAAGCCCAAATCACCACCATGCACTTTGTGCCCTCCATGCTGCAAATCTTCCTCACCGAACCAAACGTGGACCGCTGCACCTCGCTGCGCCGCGTCATTTGCAGCGGGGAAGCCCTTCCCTACGACCTGACCCAGCGCTTTTTTGCTACGCTGCACCGCAGCGCGTTGCCAGAATGCGAGCTGCACAACTTGTACGGCCCCACCGAAGCGGCCATCGACGTGAGCTACTGGGAATGTTTGCGTGACGATCCGCGCCAAATGGTGCCCATCGGCCGTCCCATCGCCAACATCCAGCTCTACATTTTGGACAAACATTTGCAGCCCGTGCCCCAAGGCGTGGCTGGTGAACTGCACATCGGCGGTGTGGGTGTGGCCCGTGGCTACTGGAACCGCCCTGAGCTTACCGAAGAGAAGTTTATTGCCGATCCGTTTGGTGGTGGAAACGGCCGTCTCTACAAAACCGGCGATCTAGTACGTTACCTACCCGATGGCAACATCCAATTCCTGGGCCGCGTCGATCACCAGATTAAGCTGCGCGGCTTCCGCATTGAGTTGGGCGAAATCGAGAACCAGCTCACCGCTCTGCCCAGCGTGCGTGAAGCCCTGGTCATGCTGCACACCGTCAGCCCCGACGACAAGCGGCTGCTGGCCTACCTGGTGCCGCAAGATGGTCAGCAAATTGACATCGCTGAAATTCGCAGCCAGCTACAAGCCATTTTGCCCGATTACATGGTGCCCAACCTATTTGTCCCGCTAGATGCCTTCCCGCTGATGCCTAACGGCAAGGTTAACCGCCGCGCCCTACCTGCCCCCACTTTGCACGTGGCCGACAAAACGGCCGTTCCCCCACGCAGTCAGCTAGAACAACAAATCGCTCAGGTATGGCAAAAAGTATTGAGCCTGCCCGAAGTGGGCATCCATGACAACTTCTTCGATTTAGGCGGCCATTCCCTGCTGCTGGTACAGGCGCAGCGCCAGCTGCAAGAAGCATTGGGCCGCGAGATTCCGCTGGTTCAATTTTTAGAGAAGCCAACCATTCACGGCATCACCCAGCTGCTGCTGGCGGATGGGGAAGAGGTTGTTGTGCCCCAAACGGCCGTTCGTCAGCAAGACGATATTGCCATTATTGGGCTAGACGGCCGTTTCCCCGGCGCAGCCAACCTGGAACAGTTCTGGCAAAACCTGCGCAACGGCATCGAAAGCATTCAGGTGCTGGATGATGAAACACTCGATCAATTCGGCGTGCCGCAACATTTGCGTAGCAACCCTGATTTCGTGCGGGCCGAACCGCTGCTGGCCGACATCGATAAATTTGCCGCCTCATTTTTTGGCTACGCCCCCAACCAGGCCAAGCTGCTGGCACCCGAACAGCGCCTCTTTTTAGAGGTGGCCTGGCACGCCCTGGAAAATGCAGGCTACAGCAGTGAACAATACAAAGGGCAAATTGGCGTTTTTGCCGGGATGGGCATGAGCACGTATCTGCTCTTCAACCTGCTAAACCATCCCGACGTGGATCCCACCGACGACAGCTTTGCCATCATGCTGGGCAACGACAAGGATTTTCTGGCCACCCGCGCCTCCTACCATTTGAACCTCACCGGCCCCAGCCTGGACGTGCAGACCGGCTGCTCCACCTCGCTGGTGGCCACCCATCTGGCCTGCGAAAGCTTAATGAACGGCCAGTGTGACATCGCCCTGGCTGGCGGCGTTTCGGTGGAAATGCCGCAGCGTGCAGGCTACGTCTACCAACCCAGCGGCATCGCCTCGCCAGATGGCCACTGCCGCCCCTTTGACGCCGCAGGGCAGGGCACCGTCTTTGGCTCCGGCGTTGGCGTGGTGGTGCTCAAGCGATTGGCAGACGCGATTGCTGATGGCGACACCATTCAGGCAGTGATTAAGGGAACGGCCGTTAACAACGATGGCAGTCTCAAACTTGGCTACACTGCGCCCAGCATCAACGGCCAGGCAGACGTCATCGCCAAAGCGCAAGCTGCGGCCAACGTCGGGCCTGACACCATCCAGTACATCGAAGCCCACGGCACCGCCACGGAACTGGGCGATCCCATCGAAATCACGGCGCTGGCCAAGCTGTTCAAAGGCAGCAGCGAGCAAAAAACGGTCATCGGTTCCGTCAAAAGCAATGTGGGACATCTAGATTCGGCCGCAGGCGTGGCCGGTCTCATCAAAACAGTGCTGAGCTTGCAGCATAAAGAGATTCCGCCCACCTGCCATTACGACACGCCCAATCCCAAGCTGAATCTGGCCCAGACCCCATTTGAAATTAACAACACGCTGCTGCCCTGGCAAAACGGCCGTGGCCCGCGTCGTGCTGGCGTCAGTTCTTTTGGCATTGGCGGCACCAACGCCCACATCATTTTGGAAGAAGCACCCCAGCCAACGCCGTCTGATCCGGCCCAGCCGTGGCAGCTGCTCCAGCTTTCCGCCAAATCAACAGAAGCGCTGGAAACGATGACCCAAAATTTGGCCGATTATTTAGAAGCCCATCCCGACGCCAATCTGGCGGACGTGGCCTACACGCTGCAAACCGGCCGCCGCACCTTCACCTACCGTCGCATGGTCGTTTGCCAGGACGTAGCCGATGCCATCACCACGCTGCGCGCCGTGGATCGTGAGCGCATTTTGAACCGCACCCAGGCGGAACAAACGCGGCCGCTCGTTTTTATGTTCTCTGGGCAAGGCTCGCAGTACGTCAACATGGGGCAGTCGCTGTACCAGACGGAACCGCTGTTCCGCGAGACGGTGGATGAGTGTGCTGAGATTTTACGGCCGTTCCTCACCCTCGATTTACGCGATTTAATCTACCCTAAAGCCGACAAAGCAGAATGGGCCGCCGAACAGCTAAAAAACACAGGGATTACCCAGCCCGCCCTCTTCACCATCGAATACGCTCTGGCCAAACTGTGGCAGTCATGGGGCTTACAGCCCGAGGCTATGATTGGCCACAGCATTGGCGAATATGTTGCCGCCGCCCTGGCTGGTGTCTTTTCTTTGCGCGATGCCCTGCACACCGTGGCCAAACGGGGCGAACTGATGCAAGCGATGGCCCCCGGCAGCATGCTGGCCATTTCCCGCCCTGCTGACCAGGTAGAAAACCTGCTGCCGGAAACGCTCACCGTGGCCGTCATCAACAGTCCAGACAGCTGCGTCGTTTCCGGGCCAGATGCGGCGATCGAAGCCCTGGTGGAACAGCTGACAGCGCAAGACATCCAATGCCGCCGCCTGCACACCTCCCACGCCTTCCACTCGCCCATGATGGATGCCGCCCTGGAACCATTCATCGCCCATCTGCAAACCGTAAAGTTGAACCCGCCCAGCGCACCGCTCATCTCTAACGAAACTGGCGATTGGATGACGGCCGAACAGGCAATTGATCCCAACTACTGGGCACGGCACCTACGCCACACGGTCAACTTTGCCGCTGGGGTTCAAACCTTGTGCACGTTGGGCGACGCCATCTTCCTGGAGGTGGGGCCGGGCAACGCCCTGGCCACCGTGGTCAAGCAGCAGCTGGACAAAAATGCACCGCAACTGGCCTACGCCACGCTGCGCCATCCTCGCCAGAAAGAAGCTGACCGGATACGGCCGTTAACCACCATTGGCCAACTCTGGCTGGCAGGGCTGCCCGTGCAGTGGGAACAGCTCTACCAGCAGCAAAACCGGCGACGATTGCCTTTGCCCGGCTATCCATTTGAGCGGCAGCGCTACTGGGTAGACCCACCCAGCGAAAATCAGCCGCGTCACCTGTCTGCCAAGAAAAAAGCGTCGCTGCCAGACTGGTTCTACTTGCCTACCTGGCAGCACACGCTGCCACCCACCATGACCCAGCAATATTTGCTGGACAAAAAAGCCAACTGGCTGCTCTTCGTCGATGAGGCGGGCCTGGGCGACCGGCTGGATGGCTTCTTGCGCACCAATGAGCAACACGTCACGGTCATCATGGCCGGGGAAAAATTCGCCCAGCTAGATGAAACCGTCTTCACCATTAATCCCGCCGACGCGGCTGATTACAACACGCTCTGCCAGAAGCTGCACGCGGACGATAAATGGCCAGAGCATATCGTGCATATGTGGAATGTCACCCAGGAACCCATCGACCAGGCAGCCCAAACAGACCATGCTTTTTACAGTCTCCTCTACCTGGCACAGGCGCTGGACAAGACACGCAGTGAGGAAACCACCCAACTGCATCTGTTAGCCAATCATCTGTATGCCATTACCGATGCGGAGCCCATTACGGCCGAAAAACGGCTGCTGTGTGGTGCCGTCAAAGTGCTGCCACAGGAATTTGAGTGGCTCAGCACGCAGGTGATTGATGTGCAGCTACCCGCACCCAATTCCTGGCTATGGGCCGAGACCATTCAGCTGCTGCTGGCCGAATTTGGCGTTAACCAGATGGATGCGCCTGCCGAAACAATTGCCTATCGGGGCCGGGGGCGCTGGGTGCTGGATTATGCCCCGACGCCGCTCAACCAGGAGACCGCTTCCGTGCCACGTTTGCGGCCGCGAGCCACCATACTTATCACTGGCGGTTTGGGCGGATTGGCGTTGGCCACGGCCGAAATGCTGGCCAAACAGGCCCGGGCGCGGCTGGTCCTGTTGCATCGTTCCCCCTTCCCGGCCCGTTCTCAGTGGGAAGAATGGCTGGTTGCCAAAGGAACCGAAGACCGGACCAGTCAGCGCATTCACAAGCTGCTGGCGCTGGAAGCCGCCGGGGCCGAGCTGCTGCTCCTCCAAGCAGATGTGACCGATCAGGTAAGCTTGGCGACGGCCGTTTCCCAGGCAGAAACCCAATTGGGGGCGATCAACGCTGTGATCCATGCTGCCGGTGTCGCCGGTGGCGGACTCATCCAGCTCAAAACTCGGGAAGCAGCTGAGGCTGTTTTGCAGCCCAAAGTACAGGGGACGCGCCATCTGGCAGCCATTTTTGCCGAGAAACAGCTGGACTTCATGCTGCTCTTTTCCTCGCTGACGGCCGTTGCCGGGGGCATTGGCCAGATCGATTACTGCGCCGCCAACGCCTTTTTGGATGCCTTTGCCCATGAAGCTGAGGGGGAACGGCCGTATCCCGTCATCAGCGTCAACTGGGGCGATTGGGCCGACATCGGTATGGCCGCAGAGACGGAAGTGCCCACCATCATCAAGCAGTGGCGGCAGCAGCAAAGCAGCCACGCCATTTTGCCTCACGAAGGGCAAGAAGCGCTGCAATACATCTTGCATCACCTGCCGCAGCAAATTTTGGTGTCGCCGCGCTATTTGCCCGCCGTCATAGCCGACAGCGACCGGCTCACCCTGGCTTACGTGCTCAACAATCTGGCCCAGGCAGAAAAGCCCGCCGCCAGCCGGGACCAGGAGTGGGATTACGTCGCTCCGCGCAACAAAGTTGAGCAGCAAATTGTGGCCATTTGGCAAGAAACGCTGGAAATTGAACAGGTTGGCGTTTACGACAATTTCTTCGAGCTAGGCGGCAACTCGCTCGTGGGCATCAAGCTCATCAACCGCATCAATGAAACATTCCAGGTGCATATCTCCGCCGTGAGTCTGTACGAGCAGCCCACCGTCAGCAAGTTAACGGAGCTAATCACCCAAATGCAGTCAGACGATGGCGAAGTCGAAGATGACACCTACACAGAGCAGGTGGATCGCGGCCAACGCCGCCGCGACCGCCGCCGCAGACAGCGTTCTACCGCACGACGCAAGTGAGAAGTAAAAAGTGAAAAGTAGGGGCGAGGCAGGTGGATAAAACCATTGCCAAACAACCGGGCAATTCTCCACCTGCCTCGCCCAATAAAAAGTGAAAAGTAAAAAGTGAAAAGATATGAGTGAAGAAAATTTCGAAGAACAGTTTGACGGCACCGAAATCGCCATTGTGGGCATGGCCGGACGTTTTCCCGGCGCGGCCAACGTGGCTGAGTTTTGGCAAAATATTCGCAATGGGGTGGATTCGATACGGCCGTTAACCGACGAAGAAGCCCGCGAAGCCGGAGCAACTGAGCAGCAACTCCAAGACCCAAATTTCATAAAAGCGAACTCCGCCTTGGACGAGTTGGATGGCTTTGACGCCGACTTCTTCGGCTATAATCCACGCGACGCCGAAATCATGGACCCCCAGCAGCGCATCTTTTTGGAAAGCGCCTGGACCGCCCTGGAGCACGCCGGGTACGATCCAGCGCAGTACAACGGGCTGATTGGCGTGTTTGGTGGCAGCACCACCAGTTCCTACCTGGTGTACAACCTGGCTACCAATCCCCAGCTGCTCAAACACACCGACCAGGGCCAAATTGATATCGGCAATGGGGCCGATTTCCTGACGACACGCGTGTCTTACAAATTTAATTTGCGCGGCCCCAGCTTCACCGTGCAGACGGCCTGCTCCACCTCATTGGTGGCCGTGCATCTGGCTTGCCAGGCATTGCTGGGCGACGAGTGCGACATGGCCCTGGCTGGCGGCGTGTGTGTTCATGTAGACCATCCCAAAGGCTACCAGTATGTCGATGGTTCGATCTTGTCGCCAGACGGCCGTACCCGCACCTATGATGCCGAAGCCACAGGCACCGTCTTTAGCAGCGGCGTCGGCGTGGTGGTGCTGAAGCGGCTGGAAGATGCCCTGGCGGATGGCGATCACATTCACGCAATTGTTCGGGGAACGGCCGTAAGCAACGATGGCTCCGACAAAGTGGGTTTCCCCGCGCCCGGTGTCGATGGCCAGGCGGCGGTCATTACCGAAGCGCTCTCCGTCTCCGGTGTGGAACCAGAAGAAATTCAATACGTCGAGGGACATGGCAGCGGCACCCGCCTGGGCGATCCCATCGAGATTCGAGCTATCACCAAAGCGTACCGCACCTACACCGATGAAGTTGGCTTTTGTCCGATTGGCTCCGTAAAGACCAACGTCGGCCACCTCACCGGTGCGGCAGGCATTGCCGGGCTCATCAAAACAGTAATGGCACTGGAAAACCAGGAAATCCCGCCCTCGCTGAATTTTGAAACGCCTAACCCGGAGATCGACTTTGCCAATGCCCCGGTTTATCCCAATGCCACGCTGGCGCCCTGGGAAACACCGGAAGACACGCCGCGTTTGGCAGGTGTCAGCTCCTTTGGCCTGGGCGGCACCAACGCCCATGCCATTTTGCAAGAAGCCCCACAGCTGCCACCGTCGGACGAGTGCGACAATCCGCAGCTTGTTTTGCTGTCGGCCAAAACCGCCACCGCCCTGGAAACGGCCACGGAACAGCTGGCCACCCATCTGCAACAACATCCAGAGTTGAACATTGCTGATGTGGCTTACACCTTACAGGTAGGGCGGCAGCCCATGGCCCATCGTCGCCTGCTAAGTGCCAACAGCATCAGCGATGCGGTAACAGCGCTGGAACAAAAAGCGTACGCCAGCAGCACGGTTCAGCTGCAAATGCCGCCTGCGCTTACGCTTGTCTGTACGGGTGCAGGCGTGGAAATCAACACAGCGCGCCAGCTTTACGATGAGAGTCCACTTTTCCGGCAGCATCTGGAATCTTGTGTGGTTTTGTTACGGCCGTATCTCGGCCAAGACCTGCGCACAAGCCTCTATCCAGACGATGCTCAGGCAACCGGTACACTCACCCCACGTACGCTGGCCATCGCCGCCACCTTTGCTGTGGAATACGCCCTGTCCAAAACTTATGAGGAATGGGGCACCCTGCCGGAGTCGGTCATGGGGATTGGCAGTGGCGAAATAACGGCCGCTGTGCTGGCGGGCGTCATTTCGCTGGCGGATGGGGCTCGCTTGGCCGCAGCGGGCGAACTGCTCGCTTTGCAAGCCGATCACGTTCAGGCCCAAACGGGCGATCTCCCCATTTTCTCCACCCATCTTGGTAACTGGATGGGAGAACCGGATTACACGCTGCATTACTGGAACCATTTGCTGGACGCTGGCCACAAAAAAGCGGCCGAGCAAATCAGCACGGCGCTGGAACGTATTCAGCAGCAGCCCGGCCGCCAGTTGCTTACCTTGGGGCAATGGCCCGTCGAACTGCCAACAGATTTGGTGCAGGTGCCGCACATTGCCACCATGCCACAAGATGCACCGCTAACGGCCGTTTCTCTTCAGCAAAAATTAGGCGACTTGTGGTTGGTGGGCACGGCCGTTTCCTGGCAAGCGGTGCATCAAGACACAGTTCGCCACCGGGTCATCCTGCCTACCTATCCGTTTGAACGCAAGCGGTACTGGATTGAGGCCAAAAGCCTGGCCGACACGCAGGAAGACGAGCCACTGTACAAAAACGCTGATATTGGTCAATGGGGCTACGTCCAAAGCTGGCAAAGCACCGCCAATCTGCCTGCCTACGCGCCGCCGGAAACGGCCGTATCCTGGCTCATCTTTGATGATGGTGAACTCGGCACACAGATTGCGGCTCAATTGGAAAGTGCCGGGCAGCCAGTAACCCTGGTACAGTCCGGCAAAATGTGGCAGCAAGCCAACGCTACCCACTTCACGCTCGACCCAGCAGACGAAGCCCAATACAGCCAACTTTTAGACGCTATGCCTGCCCCGCCGCAGCATATCCTCTTTTTGTGGGGGCTGACGCTAGCAACGCCCTTTTATGCCCTGGCAAATCTGGCTAAAGCGGTTGGCGCAGCTTCCGAGCCAGTCCGATTGCACATCATCACCCAAGAAGCGTGCGCCGTGACCGACCTGGAAGCATTGCCGCCAGAACAAGCAGCGCTCTCGGGTCTAAGCCAAACCATTCCCCAGGAATACAGCCACGTCACTACCCAAATAATTGATGTGACTACACAGATAAGCTCACGCAAAGACGCAAAGACGCAAAGGGAAATAACCAGCAATCTACTTCTCGCCGACTGCGTGGCCGAAAGCCTGACACCCCTGGTGGCTTTGCGGGGACGCAAGCGCTGGGTGCAGATGGTTCTGCCCGCGCCGCTGCCGGAAAACGAGACGGCCGTATTCCAACCCAACGGCACCATCCTTATCACGGGCGGCCTGACCGACATCGGCTACGACATCGCCCGCACCCTGGCAGAACAAACAGCAGCTAACTTGCTGCTGATTGATGCCCATCCGACCAACGACACCCAGCTTGCCGAGCTAGAAACAGCCGGGAGCAAAGTCGTCGCGTTACAGGCTGATTTAACCGATAAGGCCGCGCTGGAAAAAGCGATTGCTCAGGGCGTCGAAACGCTCGGGCCGCTGACCGGGGTGATTCATTCCCCCACCGTGGCCGGGCAGCAAGCCTTCCAGGCCATCGCCGAAATTAATCCGGCCAAAAGTGAGATTTTCTTCCGCACTAAACAAACCAGTCTGGAGGTGCTGGCGGAGATTATCGCCGACATGCCGCTGGAATTCTGTGTGGTCAGTTCTGCGCTGTCCACGGTGTTGGGCGGCGTGGGGTTTGCCGCCTTTACCGCTGCGGCTCACAGCGCCAATGCCCTGGTACGCCGCTTCAATCGGGACAGCGCCTTCCCCTGGCTGGCGCTCAACTGGGATGTCTGGGCCTTTGAACAAAGCGAAGGGATGCCGGTTTTGGGCGAGTTGAACCAGTTAGCCTTGGATCGACATGAAGGGTTTGCCGTGTTGCAGCGGGCGGTGGCTACGGCCGTTCACGACATCCTCCTCATCTCCACCGCTAATCTGCCCCAGCGCATCACCGAACGGCAGAAAAAAGCGAGTGGGCCGGACAAAAATTTGTACGACCGTCCCAACTTGTGGAACGAGTACGTGGCTCCGCGCAATGAAATTGAGGAACGCGTGGTCACCATTTGGCAGCAGGTGTTGGGCATCGAAAAAATCGGCGTTGATGACAACTTCTTTGACCTGGGTGGGCATTCTTTGCTGGCTACCCAACTTCGCAACCAGCTGCACAATGAATTTGGCGTCGAGCTTTCCCTACAGCAATTATTTGCCGATGCCACCGCAGCGGGCGTGGCCCAGGGCATTGCCGATGGCTTGGCCAGTGGGGCAGCCTCTGACAAACCGATTTTAGAACAGTTGAAAGAAGCGTTTCCAGGGGAACGGCCGTCTCTCGTCGAAAACTATCTGCGCCAAAAAATCGCCAATGGGCTAAATATTTCATCAGATGAAATTCCGGCCAACGGCGATTTGTCCGGCTTTGATTTGCAGCTGGCGGCCGTTGACCTGATGTGGAACCTGAAGCGCGACCTGAAAGTGCAGTTTTATCCGCATGAAATTTTAGGCACGCCAAAGCTGCCGGAACTAGCCCAATTTGTCTGGCAGCAGCAAGAGCGCATGGCCAACCTGCCCGCTTATGCCACGCAAAAACCACTCTCCGCCTACAGCATTAAAGAACACCGCGCCGACACCTACAATCGCGCCCCGTTCACCCCGCCAACCAAGAAAAACAAGCGAATGCTGTTTGTCCTCTCCAGCCCGCGCGCCGGCTCGACATTGTTCCGGGTGATGCTGGCTGGGCACAAGCAAATCTTCTGCCCACCGGAAATATCGCTGCTTTTCTTCAAGGACATGCAGGAGTGGCAGAAAAACGTGAGCTTTGGCCAAGATTTCACCTGGCCTGCCGAGGGGCTGCATTGGGCATTAGTGGAACTGCTTAACCTGGAACCAGAAGAAGGCTGGGCCGAAATTGAGCGCATGGTGGCGGAAAACCACACCGTGCCTGATGTGTATAACCGGATTCAAAGCTTGGCAGACGGCCGTCTCCTCGTAGACAAAACACCCCCTTATGCGATGGACATGGAAACCTTGCGCCGGGCCGAGCAAATCTTCGACGATGCCATTTATGTGCATCTGGTGCGCCATCCGTATGCCATGATGGACTCGTTCTTGCATGTGCGGCTGGACCAGCAGTTCAGCTCCAGCCTGTTTGATGAGCCAAACCCTGATCCATACATCGTGGCGGAGACGATTTGGGCTACGGCCAATCGTAACCTCACCACGTTCCTAAAAGATGTCGATCCGGCCCGGCAGCGCCTGGTGCGTTACGAAGATTTGGTCCAAGAGCCAGAAAGGATCATGCGAGACCTGTGCGCGCTGATGGACCTGCCGTACGAGCCTGCACTAATCACGCCTTACGACGGCCGTCGCGAGCGGATGATGGGTGGCATTGGTGATCCCAACATCCTGACACACACGGGCATTGACCCCACGCTGGCAGACAAATGGCGCGAGATTACTCTGCCGCGCCGTCTGGACCCCAGCACCAAAAAGCTGGCTGAGCAGTTTGGCTATGAACTGCCAGATAATTATGAAGCGCCAAGCGGGGAACGGCCGTTCCTCTCCACAGAGCAAACCGAAACGGAAACGGCCGTCACCGACATCAACGTCGATGACCTGTCTGATGATGACGTGGCCGCCATGTTAAGCCAACTTTTAGAAGCAGAGCAGGAATAAGGTATGAGCAGAGCAACCGCAATCTTCACGCCTAAATACAAACAAAACGTCTTTAATGCGCTCTGGTTTGGCGAAATGATCTCTATCATCGGTTCTGGGCTAACAGGCTTTGCGCTGCGCGTCTGGGCCTATGAGCAAACGGCATCGGTCACCCAGTTTGCCCTCATCACCTTCTTTTATGGCCTGCCCGGTGTCCTCATTTCGCCCGTTGCCGGTGTGTGGGTAGACCGTTGGGACCGGCGAAAAACAATGCTCTTCAGCGACTTGGGGGCGGCGCTGAGTACCTTAGGCGTTCTGCTTCTGGTCAACGCCGATCTGCTGCAAACATGGCATATTTACATCGCCGTCGCCATTATTTCCCTCTTTGGAGCCATCCAGGAACCGGCCAGCCAGGCCACGGTTGCGCTGCTAGTCCCCAAAGAAAAGCTAGGTCGGGCCAACGGCATGATGCAAATTGGGCCAGCTGCCAGCCGTATTGTGGCTCCCTTCCTGGCGGGTCTGCTGCTCGTCACCATTGGCTTAAAGGGTATTGCCCAAATCGATCTGGCGACGTTTATGTTTGCCGCTATCGTTTTGTTGGGCATTCGCATCCCGAACCCGGCACGAGAAAACATTGCTGAGGAAACGGCCGTTGCCCCCAAGAAAACCTCCTACATTGAAGACGCCAAGATGGGCTGGCAATACATTCGTGAGCGGCTTGGTTTTTATTATCTCTTGCTGCTCTCTGTGGTGATTAACTTTACGCAAGGGATGGTGGTGGTGCTCATTGCGCCTATCGTTTTGAGCTTTGCCGACGCCAAAACGTTAGGCTGGGTTTTTGCCGTTTCTGGGGTGGGTGCCTTGCTAGGCGCGATTACCATGAGTGTCTGGGGTGGCCCCAAACGCAAGATGAATGGCTTTATTATCTTCGGCTTTCTGCGAGCCATCTTGCTACTGCTGGGCGGGCTTCAGCCAAACCCGCTACTCATCGCCCTGGCCTCGGCCTTTTATCTGTTCTTTTCGCAGATTGCCAATGCCTCTTTGATCACCATCTGGCAAAAAAAGGTGCCAACACAAATTCAGGGGCGCGTTTTTGCCACAGTGCGCATTGCCGCCACGCTGTTTTTCCCGCTGGGCCAAATCTTGGCCGGGCCACTGTCTGACTACGTTTTCCAACCACTGCTAGAAGTGAATGGGGTTTTGGCCAGCAGCGTGGGGCAAATTATTGGCGTAGGCAGCGGACGGGGCATTGGCTTTTTGCTTATCGTAACAGGATTTATCAACTTAATCATTATGGTCTTTGTCTTTGCCCATCCCCGGACGCGCCTGATTG
This sequence comes from uncultured Anaerolineae bacterium, assembly GCA_905479495.1. Lineage (GTDB taxonomy): Bacteria > Chloroflexota > Anaerolineae > Promineifilales > Promineifilaceae > Leptofilum. The sequence continues at coordinate 16,099 of CAJQMR010000016.1, read as the reverse complement.
AAGATGAAATTCCCGATGCCATTCCAGACGAAGCACAAGAAACAGATGCAGCTGTGGATACGGCCGTATCCACCACACAAACTCAAAAAACAACCAATTTACAAAGTAGAGGAGAAAACATGAAATCCGGTAAAAAGTGGGGCTTAAGAATAGGGCTTGCTTTAGTGGCGCTGGTGATTGTACTGGCAAGCTACATATACATCTCGCTGCGTCGTGCTTTGCCACAAACAGACGGCACGTTAGCGCTTCCTGGTCTCAATGAAGAGGTGCGGGTTGTGCGCGACGAGTGGGGCACGGTCCAAATTTACGCCGAAAATGAACATGACCTGTTTTTTGCCCAGGGGTTTGCCACCGCACAGGATCGCATGTTCCAGATGGAAGTGTTCCGCCGTTCGCCAAGCGGCCGTATGGCCGAAATTGTAGGTAGCCAAGCCGTTTTTATAGACACGTTTAACCGCAACATGCTCATGCGCGAAACGGCCGAACTCATCTGGGAAGAAATGGACCCCGACTCCAAAGAAATTTTGCAAGCCTATACCGATGGTATTAACGCCTACCTGGAAGAGAATAAAAATGCCTTGCCTGTCGAATATAAAATCTTGAGATTTAAACCCGAACCGTGGACACCCATTGATTCCCTGGTTTGGGGCAATGCCATCTCTTTACAGCTGAGCGGGAATCGCCGCCTGGAGCTGATTCGGATGCAAGTATTTGCGGCGGTGGGTGAAGAGGGCATGAACCTGCTGTATCCCTATTCGGCCGAGGACACCCCGATTACCGTTCCCGAGGATACCGCCGCTGCTTTCGCCGGATTCGACAAAGTTGATCTAACGGCACTGTTGCAGGCAGATGCTGTGTATGGAACACCACTGGATGGCATTGGCAGCAACGGTTGGGTAGTGGATGGGTCGATGACCGAATCCGGGATGCCCATCGTTGCCAACGACATTCATATTGGCCTGACCATGCCTTCCATCTGGCACGCCGTAGGGCTGCACGGGGGACGCTTTGATGTAGTTGGCTTCACCTTGCCCGGCGTGCCTGGCATCATCACCGGGCACAATGCCGACATTGGCTGGAGCATCACCAATCTCGGCTCTGATGCCCAGGATTTCTACATCGAACGCCTGGATGACACAGTACAACCCACACAGTACCAGTATGACGGGGAATGGCTGGACCTGGAACACATCCAACAAACCATTGAGGTGCGCGGTGGCGCTCCGGTAACGGTTGATTTTTACGTGACCCCACATGGCCCCATTATGAACTATGTTTTGGAGAATCCTTCTTTTGGTCACCCATTGGCTTTGCGCTGGGTGCAGCAGGAAGGCAGTACGCTATTCACTTCCATCCTTAAACTCAATATGGCATCAAACTGGGACGAGTTTCAGGATGCCCTGGCGGGGTGGGACACGCCTGGACAAAATATTTTTTACGCAGATCGGGAAGGAAACATAGGTTACCAGGCGGTGGGCAAGATTCCGATACGGCCGAATGGAAACGGCCGTCTCCCGGTACCTGGCTGGACAAGCGAAAACGAATGGGAAGGCTACATTCCCTACGAAGAGCTGCCCAGTGCCTACAACCCCGAACAAGGCTTCTTGCTCTCGACCAACAACCGCGTTGAGCCAGAAGGGTATCCCTACTACATCAGCGACAGCTACACGCCGGGCTACCGTGCCCAACAAATTGAATATTTGCTGAAAGAATACGCGCCTCTCTCCGTGGCAGATATGGATTTGATTCAGGAAGACACTTACTCACCGCAAGCGGTACAAATCATGCCCTATCTGGATGTGATTCAGGCCAACACCCCATTGGAGGAAGCGGCCCTGGACGCTCTGCTGAACTGGAACCTGCAAACGGACATTGAAGGCGCGGGCACATCCGTTTATGAAGCGTGGCAGCAAAGGTTTTTGGCCGACATTATCACCGATGAGTTAGGGCCTGAAACAGCCAATCTTTACATTAGCGGCCATTACGTGCGCCACGCTACCCAGCAAATGCCCATGCTCATCGACATGTTAGCCGAGCCGAATCACCCCTGGTTCGACAATAAAAACACGCCAGAAGTGGAAACGCGGGACGACATCATTCAGCAAGCTTTTACAGAAGCGGTTGTCCAGCTTACCCAGCTACAGGGAGATGATATTGCCAATTGGGATTGGGGCCGCCTACATTCGGTCACTTTCCCCCACCAACCGTTTAATCAAGTTGCGGTTTTGAAAAATATTTTCAACTCTGACACTTACCCCATGCGCGGCGGCAACTTCTCTGTCTATACCAATTCGTACGACTGGGCCAACCCATTCAAAGTGTGGATTGTCTCCAGCGCCCGGCACATCACGGACCTAAACGACTTTAGTAACTCCGTGATGCTGGGTTCTACCGGGCAAAACATGAACCTGCTCAGTCCGCACCGAGAAGATGTGGTCAAGCTGTGGCAAGAAGGCAGTCCGTTCCCCATGAGCTTCACCGAAGCCGAGGTGGAAGCAGTGCAGGAATCGACGCTGGTTTTGCAGCCGGGGAATTAATTTATCTTTGGAAGTTTACAAGTTTAACTATTAATTGATGCGTGAAACGTGAGGCAGGAGAAGCATTCAATCACGTTTCACGTATCACGCTTTAGGAATTCAGGTTATGGATAAAACGCTAGCCGCCAATCTAGAAGGGCTTTCAGCAGAAGAACAACGCGCCTTACTGCAAAAATTGCTGCAAGAAAAGAAGGCAAAAAAACCAGACAAAACGGCCGTTCTCTCCTTTGGTCAGGAACGATTGTGGTTTTTGCACCAGCTGGACAGCGCCAATGCTGCCTACAACTTGCGGACGGCCGTTCGCCTGCAAGGTAATCTCAACCTGCCGGCTCTGGAAGCCAGCATTCAAACAGTGGTTGATCGGCATGAAAGTTTGCGCACCAAGATTGTGTCCCAAAACGGCCGTCCGCAACAACAAATCCAGCAACAGATGACCGCACCGCTGCCCATCACCGACCTGACCGACTTAAAAGGTGAGTCACAGGAAACGGCCGTCCAGCAGCAAAGCGACGCCGAAGCACAAGCGCCGTTTGATCTGGCCAATGGCCCCCTTTTCCGCGCCAGGCTCCTAAAGTTGCAAGATGACGATCACATTCTCCTGCTCACCATGCACCACATCATTTCCGATGGCTGGTCGATTGGCATCCTGATTCGCGAAATTGCCACGCTCTACCAGACAAAAGTGGCCAACCAACCATCGCCGCTGGCCAAAATACCCGTGCAGTACGCTGATTTTGCCACCTGGCAGCGCGAATGGCTGCAAGGGGAAACGCTGGAAAAGCAGCTAGCTTACTGGGGAGAACAATTGGCAGATACGGCCGTTACCGATCTACCCACCGACTATCCCCGTCCAACTGTGCAAACCTTTGCCGGAGCGCGTCATTACTTCACCATTGCCCCAGACATTGCCAACCAGTTTCACCAGCTCACCCATGCGGAAAATGCCACCTTGTTTATGGGATTGCTGGGCGCGTTTAACGTGCTGCTGCACATCTACAGCCGCCAAACAGACATCAGCGTGGGCACACCTGTGGCCGGACGCAACCGCAACCAGCTAGAAAGCACCATCGGCCTGTTCATCAACACGCTGGTTATGCGCAATCAGATTGATCCACAAGCCAGCTTCCGCGACTTGCTCAAACAAATTCGCCAAACGACGCTGAATGCCTTCGCCCACCAGGACGTGCCGTTTGAAAAGCTTGTCGAAGAGCTGCATCCCCCGCGCGATCCCAGCCGTACGCCTTTTTTCCAACACCTGTTCATCCTGCAAAACGCGCCGATGCAAAGCGTGGCCTTACCTGGCGTGACCTTGACCACGTTGCAGCCAAACAAGGCCAGCTCGCTGTTCGATCTTACGCTTACCATGTGGGACGATGAACGCAGTATGCGCGGTTACCTGGAATACAACACGGACTTGTTCAGCGATGAAACAATGGCCCGGTTTGTAACCCACTTCCAGCAGCTGATGCGCCACATCGGCCAGCAGCCAGACACACCCATTGCCCAGCTGTCGGCGCTTTCCCCAGCGGAAAAAAGCAACATGCTCGTGGAATGGAACGCCACGGAACGGCCGTTTCCCCACCACACCCTTACGCAGTTATTTGCACAGCAAGCAAAGAAGACAGCAGAGAAAACGGCCGTTTCCGCCAGCGATGGCAACCTGACCTACGCTCAACTCGATGCCAAATCAGACCAGTTGGCTGCCTACCTGCGCCAGTTCGATATCCAGCCCGATACGCTCATTGGCCTGGCTCTGCCCCGCGACACCACCATGCTGGTCGCCATTCTGGGCATTTTGAAGGCGGGTGCAGCCTACCTGCCCATCGACCCCACCTACCCCGACCAGCGCATCCAGTACATGCTGGATCACGCCCAGGCTCCGCTGCTCATCACCAATTCAGAACTGGTGGAAACGCTTCCAGCCAATGAAGCAAAATCGATTTTGATCGATACGGATTGGACCCAGATCGAGGCAGCAGGATCGCTTGCCCAAGATTATTCACGGCTGGATGATCTGGCTTACGTCATCTACACCTCTGGCTCGACGGGACTACCAAAGGGTGTGCAAATCACCCACCGCAACCTGGCCAATTTCCTTTGCACCATGCAAGAGAATCCCGGCATCAGCGCTTCAGATACGCTGCTGGCTGTAACTACACTCTCGTTTGACATCGCTACGCTGGAACTCTATTTGCCTCTCATCTCTGGAGCGCGAGTACTCCTGTCAGATCAGGCCACAACCAAGGATGCGCTTCTGCTACTGAAGCAGCTTGAAGCGGAACCCGTGACGATGATGCAGGCCACACCGGCCACCTGGCAGATGCTGTTGGCTGCTGGGTGGGCAGGCAAGGCTGGCTTGACTATTTTGTCCGGTGGCGAGGCGCTGCCAGCAGCTTTGGGCAAGGAGCTGTTGGGCAGGGGAACGGCCGTTTGGAACATGTACGGCCCCACAGAAACCACCGTCTGGTCCACTTGCTTGCAAGTCACCGCCGAAGAATGCGAAACAGATGGCGTCGTTTCTATTGGCAGGCCCATTGGCAATACCGACGTTTATGTGCTGGATGACCATCTACAACCGGTCCCGATTGGCGTCACCGGCAATCTGTACATCGGCGGCAAAGGCGTGGCCCGTGGCTACCTGCACCAACCCGACCTGACGGCCGAACGTTTTCCGCAACATCCCTTCAAGCCAGAAGAACGGATTTACTTCACTGGGGACTTAGCTCGCTATCGGAAAGATGGCTCGATTGACTTCCTGGGCCGTTCTGACCATCAGGTCAAGATTCGCGGCTTCCGCATTGAGCTGGGCGAGATTGAAAACAGCTTGCAACAGCATCCTGACCTGGCCCAGGCGGTGGTTCATCCGCAGGGGGAGCAGCTGGTCGCTTACCTCATTGCCAAAGGCGAAATACAGCCGGATGTGGCCACCCTGCGCGACCATGTGCAGGAAACGCTACCCGCTTACATGGTGCCTCATCGTTTTCTCTTTCTGGAAGAATACCCCCTCACACCCAACGGCAAGGTGGACCGCAAAGCGCTGCCTGATCCAGCCAAATTTGCCTTGAGCGCTGACAACTACGTACCGCCGCGCTCCCCCATCGAAGAGGCACTCGTCACTATTTGGGAAAATTTACTCAACGTGCCGCGCGTGGGCATTGAAGATAATTTCTTTGAGCTGGGCGGGCATTCGCTGCTGGCCACGCAATTGGTTTCTCGCGTGCGCCAAACGCTGAATGTGGAGCTGCCCCTGCGCTCTTTGTTTGAGGCTGGCACGGTAGCGGCACTGGCCAAATTGGTAACAAAAGCGCAAGATGCCCCCATCGCCCCACGCATTCAGGTGGTAGACAGTGCCGCAGCCAAGCCACTGTCTTTTGCCCAGCAGCGCTTATGGGTTTTGGACCAAATCGAGCCAAACCTGACTGCGTACCACATTCCAGCGGTCATCCGGCTGGAAGGGACGCTGAGCGTGGAAACATTGCAGGTTGCGTTCAACGAGCTGACGGCACGGCATGCCTCACTGCGCACCACCTTTGCCGTCAATCCAGAAGGGGATCCCATTCAGGTGGTGCACGATGACGTCTCATCGGAGATTCCGGTAACGGCCGTATCCGAAACAGCTGTCCCCGAAATGTTGAAAGAGATTGTGAAACGGCCGTTTAACCTCACCAGTCCCCCTTTGCTACGTGTCGAACTGCTGCAAATTCAACCAGACAACCACTTGCTGGTCATCGTGATCCACCACATTATTTCTGACGGCTGGTCGATGAACATTCTGGTGCAGGAACTGGCCACGCTGTACCATGCGTTTAATGCCGGACAGCCCAATCCGCTGCCAGCACTGCCCATTCAATACCCAGATTTTGCCGCTTGGCAGCGCAACTGGCTGCAAGGCGACGTGCTGGAACAGCAGCTAGCTTACTGGCAGCAGCGGCTCACCGGTGCTCCGGTCACCATAAATCTGCCCACCGATTTCCCCCGACCGACCATGCAAAGCTATCGGGGGGCCATCTACCGGCACGACCTGCCGCATGATTTAAGCCAGCACGTCATCCAGTTTAGCCGCCAGGCTAACGCCACACCGTTCATGACCTTGCTGGCCACCTACCAGCTGCTGCTGGCTCGCTATTCAGGGCAAAACGACATCGTCGTTGGCTCGCCCATTGCCAACCGCAACCGGAGCGAAGTCGAAAATCTGATTGGTTTCTTTGTCAATATGCTGGTTCTGCGCACGCAAATCGGGAACGACGACAATTTTAACACGCTGTTGGCCCAGGTACGTCAGCATGCCCTGGATGGTTATGCTCATCAAGATGTTCCGTTTGAAAAGTTGGTCGATGCTCTCAGCATTCCCCGCGACACGAGTTACTCGCCGGTTTTCCAGGTGGCCTTCATCCTGCAAAACACACCTCGCAGCGAAATTGATTTGGGCGAGGTGAAAATGAGCGTGGTTCCGGCCGAAGGCACCACAGCCAAATACGACCTGACGCTCACCATCATGGACGCACCCAACGGATACCGCTTGCATTGGGAATATTGCACAGACCTGTTTTCCGAGGAGTCAATTGCCCGGTTAGCCACTCACTTTGTCTATCTGCTGGAAAATGTACTGACGCAGCCACACCAGGTTGTGTCTGAATTGCCGTTGTTCTCCGCTGAAGAGCAGCAAAAGATGTTGACCGAATGGAACGCCACGAAACGGCCGTTTCCCCACCACACTCTCACGCAGTTATTCACACAGCAAGCAAAGAAGACAGCAGAGAAGACGGCCGTTTCCGCCAGCGACGGCAACCTGACCTACGCTCAACTCGATGCCAAATCCGACCAACTCGCCGCCTACCTGCACCAGTTCGACATCCAGCCAGACACGCTTATTGGCCTGGCCCTACCCCGTGACACCACCATGCTCGTGGCCATTCTGGGTATCTTGAAAGCGGGTGCAGCCTACCTGCCCATCGACCCCACCTACCCTGACCAGCGCATCCAGTACATGTTGGATCATGCCCAGGCACCGCTGCTCATCACCAATTCAGAACTGGTGGAAACGCTGCCAGCCAATGAAGCAAAATCGATCTTGATCGATGCGGATTGGGCACAGATTGAAATAGCTGAACCACTCGCGCAAGATTTCTCGCGGCTGGATGACCTGGCTTACGTCATCTACACCTCTGGCTCGACGGGTCTGCCCAAGGGCGTGCAAATCACCCACCGCAACCTGGCCAACTTCCTCCGTACCATGCAAGAGAAACCAGGCATCAGCGCTTCAGATACGCTGCTGGCCGTAACTACGCTCTCGTTTGACATCGCTACGCTGGAACTCTATTTGCCTCTCATCTCTGGAGCGCGGGTACTCCTGGCGGATCAGGCCACAACCAAGGATGCCCTTCTGCTACTGAAGCAGCTTGAAGCGCAACCCGTGACGATGATGCAAGCCACACCAGCCACCTGGCAAATGCTGCTGGCTGCTGGCTGGGAAGGTAAGCCAAATTTAAAGATTTTGTCTGGCGGCGAAGCGTTGCCGGTGGCTTTGGCGCGGCAGTTGTTGGAGAGGGGAACGGCCGTTTGGAACATGTACGGCCCCACAGAAACCACCGTCTGGTCCACTTGCTTGCAAGTGACAGAAGAAGAATGTGAAACCGATGGCGTCGTTTCTATCGGTAAGCCCATTGGCAACACCGACGTTTATGTGCTGGATGACCATCTGCAACCGGTGCCGATTGGCGTCACCGGCAATCTGTATATCGGCGGCAAAGGCGTGGCCCGTGGCTACCTGCACCAACCCGATTTAACCGCCGAGCGTTTTCCGCAGCATCCCTTCAAGCCAGAAGAACGGATTTACTTCACGGGCGATCTGGCCCGCTATCGGAAAGATGGCTCGATTGACTTCCTGGGTCGTTCTGACCATCAGGTCAAGATTCGCGGCTTCCGCATTGAGCTGGGTGAGATCGAAAACAGCTTGCAACAGCATCCGGCGCTGGCTCAGGCAGTAGTCCACCCACAAGGCGAGCAGCTCGTCGCTTACCTCATTGCCAAAGGCGAGGCCCAGCCGGATGTGGCCACCCTGCGCGACCATGTGCAGGAAACGCTACCTGCTTACATGGTGCCCCATCGTTTTCTCTTTCTGGCAGAATATCCCCTCACGCCCAACGGCAAGGTGGATCGCAAAGCGCTGCCCTCGCCAGATGGCACAGTGCTGGCAGGCACAAAAACGTACACCGCCCCGCGCAACGAAAGGGAACAGCAGTTAGCTGGCATTTGGCAAACGCTGCTCAAGGTGCAGCAAGTTGGGGTTCACGACAACTTCTTCGAGCTGGGGGGCGATTCCATCTCCGCCATTCGCTTTATTGCCCAAGCCAAAGAAATTGGCTTCGTTTATCGTCCCAGCCAGCTATTCCAAAACCAGACGGTGGCGGAATTGGCTGCTTTGGTAAAAGAGGAAACGGCCGTTTCCCCCACACCCAGCCAGACGCAAACATTAAAAGACATCACCGATTTCAGCATTCTGGCTGACACGCCAGCGGCTGAACCATTTCTGGAACATCCCGAAAAGATTCAGCACCTTTATGGGTTAACACCCACCCAGCGCGCCATTTTGTTCCACACGCTGTACGCCCCGGAAACAGGCGTGTACGTGGAGCAAAATGCTTTTGAGATGGAAAATCTGGACGCAGATCTGTATGCTCAGGCATGGCAGCAAATGCTCGAGCGGCACGAACTGCTGCGCACTGCCTTTTTCTGGGAAAACATCGAAGAACCTTTACAAATGGTGGTTCAAGAAGTGCCCTTCCCCTTGACCCATCTGGATTGGCGCGGCCAAACTGAGGCACAGCAAATGGCTCAGTTGCAAGAGTTGATGGCCACAGAACAGCACAAAGGATTTGATCTGGCACAGCCGCCGCTGCTGCGTCTGTACGTCATCCAGGTCGATGAAACACGTCATTTCATTTTGGTGAATTACCACCATATTTTGTTAGATGGCTGGTCGAATGTAGTCATTCATCTGGAAGTGCGCGCCATTTATGACGCCCTCCGCAGCGGCGAAACGCCGGATCTGCCCACGCCAACACCTTATCGTGACTATATTTCCTGGCTGCACCAGCAAGAAGAAGCGGCAGCCAAAGCGTATTGGCAAAACTACTTGGCCAATTTTGAGGAGGCCACGCCGATCCCCATTGCCGAGCAAATGAACCAGGGCGTGTACGGCGCAGTTGATGATTACGCCGAGCAAAGCATGACGCTGTCGGCAGAGCTTGGGGATGCGCTGCACAAACTCTTAAATGAACACAAAATCACCTACAACAACTTCATGCAGGCAGTATGGGGCATTGTGCTCAACCGGTACAGTGGTGAGGATGATGTGTTGTTTGGCACGGTGGTCCACGGCCGTCCGGCCGAACTGCCCCAGTTTGATCGCATGGTAGGGCTGTTCATCAACGTCTTGCCCGTGCGTTTGCAGTTCCAGAAAGATGATTCGGTCCTCTCCTGGCTCAAGCACAGCCATGAGGAATTCATCGACCAATCCCAATTTGCCCACAACTCGCTGGAGCAAATTCAGCAGTGGGGCGGCTTCCCCCGTGAGCGAAACTTGTTCCATTCGTTGTTCATCAACAACAATCCGGCTACCGATAACATGCCGCCGCCGCCAACTGACAGTCGGCCATTGTTTGTACAAGAAAAGACCAACTACGCCTTGAACTTCTATCTGAAACCGAAAGAGGTGTGGCAAATTTCTTATGATCCGACGCTGTTTACGGCCGTATCCATCAAACGAATGCTCACCCACGTGATGCAAATCGTGCGCCACATCGTGGCCCAGCCAGAACAGCGCATGGCCGACCTTACCATCCTGCCCACAACTGAACGCAATTTGCTGCTGGAGACGTGGAACAACTGGCCATCGCCCGTAAGCAAAGGCTCGTTGGTGGCCGATTTGGCAGCGCAGGCAGCCACGCAGCCTAACGTGGCAGCCGTCATTGACCCAGACTACGGCACGCTAACCTATGCGGAACTGGATGAAACGTCCAGCCAGTTGGCGGCTCATTTACAACAACTGGGGATTCAGAACGGCCGTATCGGTCTCCATCTTGAACGCAGCTATCACTTCCCGGTTTGTTTCTGGGCCATCCTTAAAAGCGGCAATACATACGTGCCGCTCGATGCTAAATATCCCGAGCAGCGTCTGGCGTTTATGATCGAAAACGCGCAGCTGGACGCTATCATCAGCCATTCCACGCTGCAAGCAGCCCTGCCAGAAGTAACACAGCCGGTGCTGCTAATTGATGAAATCGAAGCGCAACTGGCAACCGCGCCCGCTTTAGCTGCGGTGGACATGGCGGAAACGACCGTCATCCTTTACACATCTGGCTCTTCTGGACAGCCCAAGGGCGTCCGTTTGCCCCACCAAGCTTTGCACACGTATGCCCGTACGGCCGTTGACCAATTCCAGCTCACCCCCAGCGACAACGTGCTGCAATTTGCCTCCATTGGCTTTGATACCTCGCTGGAAGAAACAGGCAGCGCCCATTTAAGTGGCGCCACGCTCATTTTGCGCACGGAAGAAAGCCTTCGTTCTATTCAAGCGTTCCTCAACTTCTGCCACAGCTATCAGATCACGGTGCTGGATTTGCCCACGGCATTCTGGCACACACTCACCATTGAGATGCAGCGCGATCCGTCTTTACAGCTGCCAGCAGGTATCCGCCTCATCATCATTGGTGGTGAAAAAGCCTCGCCGGAACATCTGGCCACCTGGCGCAGCGTAGCTTCCGATGAGGTCGTGTTGCTAAACACCTACGGCCCGACGGAAACAACCATCGTCGCCACCAACTGCACCATCGCTGGCCCCGATGCCGTGTCATGTTCAGAGCTGGCTCCCATTGGCAAGCCGCTGCCCTCGACGCGCGTCTATGTGGTGGACCAGTACAATCAGCTGGCTCCGGTGGGCGTGCCGGGTGAACTGCTTATTGCGGGGCCACAGTTGGCCTCAGGCTATGTGCAACTGCCAGAGGAAACGGCCGTAAAATTCATCCCCGACCCGTTTGCCGAAGAGGGCAAGGTGTACCGCACCGGCGACCGGGTGCGCTTTTTAGATGATGGCATTTTGCAGTTTGTTGGCCGCACCGACCGGCAAATTAAGCTTCGCGGGCATCGCATTGAGCCAGAAACATTGGAACAGCTGCTGAACCAGCATGAGGATGTGGCGGATACGGCCGTTACCACCCAACCGGACAGCCAGAACAATCTGCAAATTGTCGCCTACCTCATCCCCAAAAACGGCTCTGTGCCTGACCAACAAACATTGGCCAGCTACCTGCGGCAGCAGCTGCCCGCCTACATGATTCCCGCCACGTTTGTCACGGTGGACAGCTTCCCCAAAACCAGCAATGGCAAAATCAACTATCGCGCCCTGCCCACACCGACATTCCAACCGCAGGACAGTGCACACTACGAAGCACCACGGACGCCCATCGAAGCAACCATTGCAGACCTGTTTAGCCAGCTCACCAATGTAGAAAAAGTGGGGCTTTACGACAACTTCTTCCAGCTGGGTGGACATTCCCTGCTCATCACGCAGCTTGCTTCCCGCATCCAAAGCATCTTTGAGGTAGAGCTTTCGCTGCGCACCCTGTTTGAGCATCCCACCGTGATAGACATGGCCCTTATCGTTGAAGAAAAGATGCTGGAAATGGTAGAAGCACTGGACGACGATGAAATTGACCTGTTGTTATAAGAATTCACCACAGAAAACACAGAGAAAGAAAGGTATAGAAGTATGCAGATTAACCCCACACAGTTAGCTTTTTGGCAAGCATACCTGGAAAACGCGCCAGCAATGTTAACCCTGCCCATCGACAAGCAGCGATTGGCCGACGCGACACTGCAAACGGCCGTTCATCACACCGCTTTGCCGATTGACATCTTACCAACAGGGGCAGCGGCAGAGACACATTTGTTGGCAGCTTACGCGCTGCTGCTTTCACGCCACAGCCAGCAAGATGATATGGTGGTGGGTACGGCCGTTGCCGACCATCTCCTCCCCCTGCGCGCCAAAATCAGCCAAACAACCACCTTTACCCAGTTGGTTGGGCAGCTGACCCAGGCCCTGCAACAGACCCAGCAGAACGTTTTGCCTTTGCCAACGCTGGTAGAAAGCTTGCAACCGGCCCACGATGACAGCTATGCGCCGCTGTTCCAGGCAGCCTTTGCCACGGGTGACCTATCGGAAACAGCTTATAGCTCGCTTTATGACTTAACCCTGGTGGTCAACAAAGACGTGAATGGCTGGCGCTGCTGCTGGCAGTACCGCGCCGACCTGTTTACCGAACAACACATTCAGCAGTTTGCCACCCATTATGAAACACTCCTGCGTTCAGCCGCCGCCACGCCCAACTGCTCGGTGAGGGATTTAGCCATGATGCCCCCGGCCGAACGCGACCATCTGCTGCACACCTGGAACCAAACGGCATTGGCCACACCCCATCATTTGTGTTTGCATGAATGGATTGCCCAACAAGCCGAGAAGACACCGGAACGAACGGCCGTATCCGATGGCCAATCCACCTTAACGTATGGCGAACTGGATCACCAATCTGGCCAGCTGGCTGCCTATTTACAGCAGCACGGCGTCAAGCCCGGTGTAGTTGTCGCTTTTGCGCAGGAGCGCACTGTTCGTGTACTGGTTACTCTACTGGGCATCCTCAAAGCGGGCGGCACCTACCTGCCACTAACGGCCGAATCCCCCGCCGAACGCATCAAATTTATGCTGGAAGACGCCAGAGCTGCCTTGCTGCTGACCGAAACCACACTCGCCCTCAATTTCCCCAGCCATCTTCCCCACATCGAGCTGGACAGTCAGTGGGCAGACATTGCCAATCTAGAACCGCTGACCGATTATCATTACCCGCCCGAAACAACCGCCTACATCATCTACACGTCTGGCTCCACGGGTGTACCGAAAGGGGTGCCGATTAGCCATCGTAACATCGTCAACCTGACCGCCTCCATGCAGCAAGAACCAGGCATGAGCGCCGATGATAAATTCCTGGCCATCACCGCCCTTTCTTTTGATATTTTGGGCTATGAACTGTATTCCCCCCTGGTAGCAGGGGGTGAAGTGGTAATTGCCTCAGACAAAATGATGCGGGATGGGCACCTGCTGAGTGACCGTCTGGCGGAAGGGGACATCACCTTTTTACAGGGTACACCGGTTACCTGGCAAATGCTGCTGGCGGCTGGCTGGTCCGGCACACCGGGCCTTAAAATGATTAGCTGTGGTGAAGCGCTGACGCGCCATCTGGCCACACAACTGCTGGCACGGGGCAAGGCATTATGGAACCTCTACGGCCCCACAGAAGCCACCATTTTTGCCACCGGCCACCGCGTTCTGCCAGAAGAAATCGAGCAGCTCAATCGGGATGACCTACCCATTGGCCGCCCCGTCCACAACATGCAAGCCTACGTTTTAGATGATCAGCAACGCCTGCTGCCAGTTGGCGCGGTGGGCGAGCTGTATCTTGGCGGGGCGGGTCTAAGCCAGGGCTATCTCTATCGCGAAGAATTAACGGCCGAACGTTTTGTCACTCATCCCTTCAGCAACGATCCAAAGGCGAAACTGTACCGCACGGGTGATCTGGCCCGCTTCCGGCACGATGGCATCATCGAATATTTGGGGCGCACCGATTATCAGGTGAAGGTACATGGATTTCGTATCGAGCTGGGGGAAATTGAGAGCCGGTTGGAAGAGTTGGCCGAGGTGCAAACGGCCGTTGCCAGCACCTGGACCAATCCGGCTAACAATGACAAGCAGCTGGTCGCCTACTTCGTTTCATCATCGGGTGACCCCGTAGACACGGGCCAGATTCGCACTGCACTCAAAAGCACATTGCCCAGCTACATGGTTCCCGGCATCCTTATGCAGTTGCCCCAGCTGCCCGCCACGCCCAACGGCAAGGTAGACCGCAAAGCATTGCCCACGCCGCAAGAATCCAGAGGTCAGGAACGGCCGTATACCGCTCCACGCACTCCTTTAGAAGAACAGTTAACCCAGCTATGGGCTGACTTATTTTCCGTTGAACAGATCGGTATCCACGATTCCTTTTTAGATATGGGAGGACACTCCCTGCTGGCCACCCAGTTTATTTCTCAGCTGCAAGCGGTTTCAGGCGTGCGACTGTCGGTTGGTGACCTGTTCCGGCACGAAACCATTGCGGAACTGGCCGCTATTGTAGCTGATAGCGAGCAAGAAACAGGTGCCGCGCCGGCCACCGCCGCTGTCGATGAAAAGAAACACACGCTCTCGTTTGCCCAGCGGCGGCTCTGGTTTTTCTACAAGCTCGATCCGCAAAGCCCAGCCTACACCGAACCCATTGTCATTCGTCTGCGCGGCCCGGTTAATGTATCGTGGCTACAAAAAAGCTTAACCGACATGGTCACCCGGCACGAGGTACTACATACGGTCTATTTTGAAGAAGATGATGTTTACGGCCGTATCCAACCCATCGACCAACTGCCCCTCCCCATTTCGGACTTGCGCCACCTGCCCGAAGAGGAACGAGAAACGGCCGTTACTAACCAAATTGGGCAAGAAGATCAACGGCCGTTTGATCTCACCAGCCAGATTCCCATTCGCACTAAACTGCTGCACCTGGGCGAAGACCACTGGGTACTTTTGCTCACGCTGCACCACATCGCTATGGATCTGTGGTCGATTGAGCTGATTATCAAGGAAATTACCACGCTTTACCGCGCCTACCAGGCAGGCAAAACGCCAGAGCTGCCGGAGCTGCCCATCCAGTACAGCGACTACGCGGCCTGGCAAGAAGGCTGGCTGGCTGAGCACGAGGCCGAACAACTGGCCTACTGGAAAAACATCCTGGCTCCCGATCCCCAGCCGCTTCAGCTGCTGACCGACAAACCACGCAGCGACAAACCAGGTGACGAAGGAGCCAACTTCGCCTTCCAGCTGCCGGATGAGGTGATTCAGCAGGCCGATCAATTCATGCAGCAGGAACGCGTCACGCTCTTCATGCTGCTGCTGGCCACGTACCACGCCCTGATGCACCGCTACACGCAGCAAGACGAAATCAATGTTGGCGTGCCTATTGCCAACCGGCACCAAACCCACACAGAAAAATTGATTGGCTTTTTCACCAACACCATCGTACTGAACGCTAGTTTTACGCCAGACATGACCTTCCGCCAGCTGCTGGGCCAGGTGTGGGAACGCGTGCTGGGTGGGCAAGATCATCAAGATTTGCCCTTTAACAAGGTGGTCGAAGCCGTGCAAACCACCCGGCGAGAAAATGTTTCACCGCTGTTCCAAACATTTTTCACCGTGCAGGCCATCGAAGGACGTCCTGAAATTCCAGGGATTGCCATTGCACCGGTTCCGATTGAAACCAACACGGCCAAATTTGATTTGATGATGTCGCTGGCCAGGCAGGAAAAACAGATCAACGGCTTTGTCGATTACCGCACCGCCTTGTTTACCTCAGAGCGGATCGAGCGGTTCAGCCAGCATTATGTCAATCTTTTAGGCAAATTAATGCAGCAGCCAGACACACCCA
>CAJQMR010000015.1 GCA_905479495.1 uncultured Anaerolineae bacterium | reverse complement strand
CGGTGGTGTTGCGGTGGATTTCGGGGTTGGCCGGGTTCTCGAATTGTTGCGGCATCACCGAACCGGGGATTTCGCCGAGCAGTTCCTCGGCCCTCGCGATGGCGCCCTTCATGCCCTTGGGGCCTTCGGTCAGCACCAGTTCGGCGCCAAGAAGTGCGAGCATCTTGCGGCGCTCGATGGACATGGTTTCGGGCATGGTCAGGATCAGCCGGTAACCCTTGGCGGCGGCGGCAAAGGCCAGCGCGATGCCGGTGTTGCCGGAGGTGGGCTCGACAAGCGTGGTCTTGCCAGGCTCGATCTTGCCCTGGGCCTCCATCGCCTCGATCATGGCGACGCCGATCCGGTCCTTGACCGAAGCCAGCGGATTGAAAAATTCGAGCTTGGCGAGAATCTCGGCCTTCACCCCGTCGGCGCTCGCAAGCTTGCCGAGCTTCACGATCGGCGTGTTGCCTACGGTGTCGATGATCGAGTTGTAGATACGGCCGCGACCGGGTGTTCCAGCTGTATTGGCTGACATGGCATAGCTCCTTTTGGTTGACGCGAGTGTAGGTCAGGTGCCGCTGCCAAGCCAGCCATCGCAATCGAGCCGCCCGCGCCTGTGGCGCGAAACTATTCCTGTTGCGCCGCCAGAATGAGAATGAAATTCCATCCCAGATGCCGGTTCGATCGTTTTTCGAATGTCCGGGAGGAAAGCAACTGGGCGAATTCACCATCATCATGGCGCCGCTCAATCCCGGCAGCGGATCAGCGCACCAGAAAACCACCCGCCAGCGGATCATCCGCCTCGACGAGGAATTCAGCCTTGCCGGAGTAGAAAGCCCGGCCCGACACGCGCGCGGTGATCGCCGGGTGCTCCCCGCAGGTTGTCTCCGAGGCGACGGCACCGGAAAACCGGCTGCCGACAATGCTTTCAAAGACCCGCTCCCGGCCACGTCCGATCTGGCCACGGGCATGCATCGCCGCCAGCCGTGCTGTCACACCGGAACCGGTGGGCGAGCGGTCGACCTGGCGATCGGCAAAGACGCAGACATTGCGGGTCGGCTGATCCGAAAACGCATCTTTGCCGTCGGTGAGAATGGTGCCGTAGAGATAGGCCAGATCATCGGCATCGGGATGCGTGAGTTGCACAGCCTGCTGCGCCGCCCTGGTCAGCCGATCGGCGGCATCGACAAATCCCGCGACCGGATCGCGGCCAAACTCCAGACCGAACTGGCTGCAATCCGCCAGCGCATAAAAGGCGCCGCCATAGGCGATGTCGAAGCTGATCTCGCCGCAGCCAGCGAGAGTAAGTGTCTGGTCCCTGGCATAGAGGAAGGACGGCACGCTCTCGAAGCTGACATCGGCGGCCTTGCCATCGCGCATGGTGACTTCGGCACGGACCAGGCCGCAGGGGCATTCGATGTTGACATGGGTCACGTCCTTGCCCGGCGGCACCAGTCCCTGGTCCACGGCGTAGCGGCCGAGCGCGATGATGGCATGGCCGCACATGGTGGAATAGCCTTCATTGTGCATGAACAGCACCGCCAGATCGGCGCCGGGCAGATCCGGCTCGACCAGCAGCGCGCCATACATGTCGGCATGGCCGCGCGGTTCCCACATGGTGGCCGTGCGCAGCCAATCCAGGTTTTCCTGCGCATACCGTCGCTTGGCCAAAATGGTATCGCCGGGAATGGGCGGAATGCCGCTGGTGAATATCCGCAGCGGTTCCCCGCCTGTGTGTGCATCAATGGCGTTGATTTGTTGCCAGTTGTTTAGGGTACCCAAGCTAGGTAGCCTTACAGTTTTTTGCTTCAACGTAACACTGCCTTAAAGTTGGCCAAAAGCTTTTGAGCTTTGCTGGGGTTTGAACTCCAGTATTCTAATGTCCATGGCAAGTCTAAATAGTCATTAAGACCTTCGCGGTCTTCCTTGCTTAGCTTGTCAATATTCCGAAATCCCATTGACCAATCAGGAAAGCTCCTCTCTGAAATCGGCTCTTTAATCAATATAATCATAGTGTGATGGCGCACGTCTTGCTTAATCTTTTGCTCCATCATCATCACATCCGCCTCTTCGCCCTCCAAAACCTGGATGAAGTTCCCATGATGGTATAGCAGCATCCCGGTTATATTTAGCTCCTGATTCTTTTTTCGAGCTGCTTGCAGCAGTTCCAGCAAATCCTCTTCGCTCATCAGATGGAAAGCAGAACTCACATAAACCAGTGAAATTAGCACAATATATTACCTCCGCGTAGATATTTAGGGAAAGCACCTAACAATATAATTGTCAGTATATATATCTTTTCACCGAGTGCCTCCAAAATAATGTTACTTCAGCAGGACATTTGGAGCATCTGGTACCTTTATGCTAGATTCCCGAATGGGCCATTTGCATAGGTTTTTTCTCTGGGGCAAAAAACAAGAAACAATTAATATAAGAATGATGGAGGCGACGGCAGCTATTTTTACGAGCCAACCGGTGGCCTGTGCGTTATCCCGAATGAGCATCAATGACGGTGATTTGTTGCCAGTTTTGTGGGTGTGTCCAAGCGTACATTTGCTTCTCCAGATTCAATAATGAAATTTTAGAGGTAACGGCCGTTTCCAAACTATTGTATACTCGCTGCTAGGTTTTTTCAGGGCTTTTCACAAAATTTGGGTGAGGGCGAGGCAGGTGGTGACAACGCTACTTTGCTAAACAACGGTGTTTCCCACCTGCCTTGCCCCCACGATTGATAATTCACAACAAAAAAGAGGCTTCCATGCGCATACTCATCACCGGCTCTAGCGGCCAGATTGGCACCAATTTAGGACTTCATTTGCAAAGTCAGGGACATTATGTGTTTGGCATCGACAAACGACCAAACAGTTGGACCAACGAGATCGAAACGCTGCTGCAAGATTTGAGCACGCCGCAGCACAATTTTCAACGAGGCATTGGCCACGTGGAGTACCCACCAGACCTGGACGCCGTGGTCCATTTTGCCGCCCACGCCAAGGTGCATGAACTGGTCGAGCAGCCAGACCGCGCCCTGGAAAACATCACGATGACCTACAACGTGCTGGAATTTTGCCGCCAGAACAAGCTGCCGCTTATCTTTAGCAGCTCACGTGAAGTGTACGGCGACATCCACCGCTACATCACCGAGGAAAGCTACGCCGATTTTGCCTTCACAGAAAGCCCGTACTCGGCCAGCAAAATATCTGGCGAGGCGCTGATTTACAGCTACGCGCAATGTTATGGGCTGCGCTATCTGGTGTTCCGTTTTAGCAATGTGTACGGCCGTTACGACAACGACCTCGAACGGATGGAGCGCGTCATTCCTCTGTTTATTCGCAAAATTGGCAATCGGGAACCAATTACCGTGTATGGCAAAGACAAAGTGCTGGACTTCACCTACATCGATGATTGCATCAGCGGCGTGGCCCGTGGGCTGGAGCAACTGGTCAGCGGCGAGATTGGTAACCACACCATCAATCTGGCCTTTGGGCAGGGCAACAGCCTGGTGAACATGGCCAAATTCATCGGCGAGGCGCTGGGCATTGAGCCAAACATGACCATTGAGCCAGCCCGGGTAGGCGAAGTGACGCACTATGTAGCCAATATCGGCAAGGCACACGCCCTGCTGAATTACCAACCCACCACCTCCCTGCGCGAGGGCATTCATAAGGCGGTGACCTGGTCTACCGCCTGGTGGCAAGACAGTAATCAGTGAACCAGTAACCAGTACGTCAGTAGAAACTGAAGACTGATTACTGGCCTACTGAACACTGACCTTAGACCTAGCACAATTTGACTGTCATAGCCCTTTGGTACTATGTCGGGAAGTGGTAAAGCTGTTTACACTTCTTCTACACAGTTTGTATAGAATTTGTAATGTATTTTGCTAGAACAATCTTGCCGAAGTATCTATGAACAATAGCTTTGCTTTATTAGACTCCCTTTTACAACAAGCCGAAACGGCCGCACAGCGGCACAGCCAGCACTCACGGCTCACCAAACAGCACATCAGCCGCAAATTAGAGCGAACGGACAGCGACGCGGTGGCCCAGCAGCTAGACGCGATTTATCAGCAGCGCGCCTCCCGCCTGCCCGATCCCTGGCGCGTGGCCCAGCAACAAACTCTGTATAAAAACCCAAAATCATGGAAGTAAACGTATCGCTCAAGCAAGGTCAAATCTGGTGGTCACAGCCGCCAGAACTCCCGGAGCCACAGCCAATTCTCGTTATTCAAAGTGATGCCTTTAACCGGAGCTTGATGGAAACGGCCGTGTGTATCACCCTCAGCCCAGATTGGAAATTGGCCCCCGCCCCCGGCAATGTCCTCATTGCCCAGTCCGACTCTGGCTTACCCCATCCGTGTGTGGCCAACGTGGCCCAAATACTCACCATCGACCGCCGCTTTCTCACAGAATACGTCGGCACCGTACCCAACTTCATCTTAGAAAGCGTTCTCGACGGCGTCCAGCTTGTCGTTGGGCGAAGTTAGCTCCAGATCGAAACCCTTTTTTATGGAACACAGATAAACACAGATTTCCACAGATAATGAATAAAAATCTGTGTTCATCTGCGTAAATCTGTGTCCTATGCTTCTCTATCGCTAAAGGGGCCAGTCGCGCAGCATCCGCTCCGTTTCCTCCGAATGACCCATTTCATCCCGCACCATATCTTCGAGGGCTACAACCAGCCCTTTGTCGCCGTATGCCTCGGCATCTTGGGCGCGCTGGGTGTAATCTTTGCCCGCCTGAAGCTCGGCAGTTAGAACAGCCTCTAGCATTTCACGATTATTTTTGGCTGGCGGGACAGGGCGTGCCGTGGTGGTTGGCTCACCGCCCAGGGCCACAATTTTGTTGGCTAAAAATTGGGCGTGCAGCTGTTCATCCGCTACTTCGGTCAGGAAAAACTGAGCCAGCTGTGGCCGGTAGGGGCCCGTCGCTTTGGCAGCATACGTAATGTATTGCACGATGGCGCTAAATTCACCGGCCAAATCTTCGTTCAACTTGTCAATCAGTTGTTGCTTATCCATTTTCACTCCTTGGGGAAAATATTGTTGTGTTTACAAACCAAGTATGCCAAGAAGTGACGCAAACGGACAAGTGATTTTTATCACTTCCCCACATTTCCCCGGAAACTTTCAAATGAATGAAGAAGCTAGAGTGGAGTTTCCGGGGAAATGATGTACTACACTTCTCAGCGGAACTTTTTGGTGCTAACGGCCGTAAAAAGCATCGTGTAAACGAACAATCCCAAACCAGCCCACAACGCGCCATCAGAAAGGTGATTACTCAAAAACAATGGGCCAATCAGTTCAAGAGCCATTGCGGTGGGCAGCCAGGGCGTCACGGCGTTGAGTGCATCGGGCATCATCTCAGGAGGAAAGCTGGCTAGAAATGTAAGAGGCATGATGGTGAAGAAGAAAACGTAGCCAGCGATGTCTGATTTGCGGCTAAAAGCAGCGATCAGCGAGCCAAAGGCGATGAACGTGGCTCCGGCCAGCATCATGGCTACCAATACCAGCAAGACACTCTTCCAGCTCAACGCCAGTCCCACAAAAAAGATACCAAACAGCAGCATCAACATTCCTTGGCCCACGCCAATAATGATCTGCATGAATGCCGTGCCAACCATCAGATTAGCCAGCGGCACCGGCGTCAGTGCCAGCCGCTGAAAAATGCGCTGTTCACGCCAGCGTGTCAGGCGCGTGGCCTGGGTGAGACCTGGCATAATCACGCTGAGCAAAATTATGGCTGGAAAAAGCAGCTGCATCAATTCCTGGCTTTCCTCATCTCCAGCCAGCGAGGGGACCCAGATGGTAAAGAGCATGAAGAGCGGCATGCCCAGCGTAATGGCCAACGCCTTCACATTGCGTAGATTGGCCCGTAAAAGCGCCAGAGCAAACTGCCAGGTTGGCTTTTGTGCCTTTGACGGCTGAACAGTGTCAATTGGCTGCGCGATATTCATTAGTTCCTCCTCGTTCAGACACGAATGGCGTGCCCGGTTAAATTCAGAAAAACGTCTTCCAGGTTTGGCTGCTTGATATGCAGGTCGTTCAAACTGAGTTCGTTTTGTTCAGCCAGGTCTAGAATGGTGCGCAAGGTTGTCGGCACGTCTTTGGTTTGCAGTTGCAGCTGAGTCCCGCTGCGCTGCACGCGGCTAATGGACGGCAGCGTCTGGAGGCCATCGAACGGCAAAATAGCTGAGGTGGTGATGGATGACACGCCAGCCAGTCGGTTAATGAGCGCGCCAGGCGTGTCCAACGCCACCAATTTACCGTGATCGATAATGCCCACGCGGTCGCATAACGTCTCGGCTTCTTCCATATAGTGTGTTGTCAAGACAATTGTTTTGCCCCGATCACGTAAGCTGCGAATGATGTCCCACAGGACATGCCGGGATTGGGGATCGAGGCCGGTCGTCGGTTCATCCAGGAAGATGATCTCCGGCTGGTTGATCAAGGCCAACGCCAATGCCAGCCGCTGCTTCTGACCACCGCTTAGCTTTTCGGGGAAAACGGCCGTTTTCTCACCTAACCCCACCCGCTGCAATAACTGCATGATTTCGCTGTTGGTGGGTTGACGGCCGTATAACCGGCCAAAAAGCTGTACCTGCTCACACACAGTCAAATCAGGCAGCAAGCTGGTGCTTTGCAGCTGCACGCCAATTTGCTGCTTGATCGCTTTGGCCTGCGTGTTGATATCCATGCCCAATACGGTGACCTGGCCGCTGTCTGCCTTTTGCAGCCCTTCCAGAATGCTCAAGGTAGTTGTTTTGCCAGCGCCGTTGGGGCCAAGAAAGCCAAAGATTTCGCCTTTGTGTACGTTAAAGCTCAGGTTGGCAACGGCCGTAACTTTGCCATATGATTTCATCAGATTTTGCACCTGAATCACAAAGTCACAGGATCCATTTGGGGAAACAGTCATTTGTACCTCCTGTTTTGTTACTCAATTTGGGGCCAATGGAAGATGAGAACGGCCGTTAAAATTGCCATATTAATCAGCAGCCCCACACCACCCTTGTCATCCAGATTTTGCCAGCCACCATCCCAAAAAAAAATGTAAATGAATGATGAAAAAGCGGCCGTACCCGCCAGTACGGGCCGGAACCAGGATTGCCCGGCAAAAATCCCAACACCTGCGGCCACAAAACCAATTGCAGCCCAGACTAAAAAGAGTGTCGCCAGCACGCGATTGCCCGCTACGTCAAGCACCCTGGCAAACAACCACGAGCCATCCGGCCAAACCATGCCCGGTTGCAGTTCAAACAGACGCTGGCTTTGGCCAAAGTAGAGCAAATGCACCAAGCCATGCAGCACAATAAAGACACCAAAAATGATTCGAGCCATAAGATTTCCTCCAACGGTTCTTTAAATCAATAAGCAAACGAGACAGCGTTAACACGGTTCCGCCTGTTTAGTTCATGACCAAATCCGGCGATGAACGATACGACGTACAGAAGAGCCGAAGCCAGCACGAAGAGCAGGGCGGTGTTCTGAATAACTTCCGGTTCTGTCAGGCCAGGGAAATAGCCAAAAATAGCCATCTCTAACCCAATCAGCATGACGAGGGTTGCCAGTACAAGCATCACCGGCCAGAGCTTGGACAAGAAAGGCCAGCTGCGTTGTGGCAATACTTTGCGCCACCAGGTTAGCGGCTTGCCCATACGCGTGGCAAAGGCCCAGGCCGGAATAAAGAAGAACACCTGCCCCATTCCGCCACCTACCAGGAAGCTGAGAATGAACAGTCCAAGGAAGATGGTACGGCCGTATTTCGTCGGCAAGTACCAAATTGACCAGATGATGATCGCCACCCCCACAATCATCGACACAATGCCGGTAATCATGAAGTTGGGAATGAGCGTAAAGGCATCCTCCGTGCCTAACGGCCAGAACCGCTGTGCTTCCCCAATCGCCTGGATGACAAATCCATCGGTCGGCTTGTTGCCCTGCAAAAGTTCAAACAGGCCATGATTTACCCCGGAAAATAAGCCGAAGAACACGCCAATCACAGTTGCTGTAACTCGAGTCGCATTCAGATTGTCAAACGTTGATGTGCCTTGCTTCATGTGAACAGTCCTCCTTATTCAGAGGTGCGACGCACTTTCTTTTCCTAAACCTCACACGAGGGCAAGTGCGTCGCACCTGTAGATACTTTCACTATTTGATCGCTGAAGCAGGTTCTCCTGCCGCATTTTTGTTGAATTTGTGCATGATCGCGCCCGCCAGGCCAACAAGTACCAGGGCCAGGCTGGCGTAGATAAAGCTGAACTTGGCCATTGTGCTGGCGGTGGCCAGCCAGGCGACCCATCTGGGTTGGGCCGGATAAACTAACATCATGATCGTGATGAAGATGTTTTCCAGTACGTCAAAGAGCAGCGCGCCCAGTGGGATGACATTCAACGGCCGCATCTTGCTTTCAGGCGCAAAGCCGTGCTGGAACAGCCAAGATATCGTCATGATCAAGAAAGCGGAATAAAGAACCGGATTGACAATATCGACCGTCAGATGGAAGCTATTTAACGTCTGACGTGCCTCGGCACTGTAAGCCGCTACATTGGCAAACGCCTCCTCTGGCGTGTAGAAGAACATGGTGTCCAGCCCTTCTATGTTGTTGGAAACGGCCGTTAACCCCGGCAGCGTCACCATCATAAAAACAACCAGCGCCACAAAAACCAGTACAATCAGCCAGCCTCGTGTGCCTGCATAAAAACGATTTGAAAGTTTAGTTAACATAACTAATCCATGCTGTTTAGAATATCAAAGATTTAGCAGTCTCGGACAACAGATAAGAGCACGTAGCCTCGCCCATGCAGGTACCGGATCAACCCAATAGCGCCTGATTGATCGGTACAGATCGTGAACAACGTAGCAGCCTCATCGGCCTGTAAAACCACCATCTCCAGGGGGCTGCTGCTGTTACGGCCGTTTTCATTCATGCGCCCCTCCACTTCGATACGATAAGTGCAAATGTCGTCCATTGATGCTCCTTATTCAGCCACAACCGCAGCATACCCCAACACAAAAAAGCGCAGACCACATAAAAATGTAGTCTGCGCCAGGAAAAATATGTAGCTTTAGGCAGCTGAGGCAGGCGTATTTACAGGAGGTGGTGTTGGCGAGCCATTTCGATGGCTTGGGTACGGTTATTCACCTGAAGCTTGCTGTAAATCGCTTTGACATGGTACCGCACCGTATTCACAGAAACGATGAGCTTGGCCGCAATTTCTTTATACTTCAAACCTTCAGCCATCAAACCCAAAACTTCCAACTCTCGCTCAGTCAGGGGATCGGTCAACATCTCGCTGGAAGTTGCCGGCTTGAAAGCAGCCGCGCCATGTTCGCTGCCGATGGCTGGCTGATCGGCAAAAGCGGCCAGCAGGCGCTCCACGTAAGCGGGTTGGATACCGTCCAGCTGATGCTGTCGGGCCAAGTGAGCCAGCGCTTCGGCCACAGGCTGGCCCTGTTCCACAAACACGCCGATGAACCCTTCCGGTGCGGCCAATTCCAGGGCACTGCGGTAGTCCAGCTGGCTGGCACGATGATTCCCCAACACGGCCTGCAGTTGGGCGCGCAGCAAAAGGGCTTCCAGGGCAACGGCCGTTGCCCGTCCCAGCCGTGCCCGATCAATCAACTGACTCGCCAACTCAATGCCAGGATTCAAATGCGTTAAATCGCGTTCGGTCTGGGCTTTGTAAAGCAAAAGACGCAGGCTGCTGTTGTACAGCAAGCCCGGCGAGTAAGATAACGTCTGGTCCGCAGGCAGCGCCGGAAATGCAAACCGCTCGGCAAAAGAAAACCCTAACCCATGCAAAACCGATTGGGCAGCCGCAGCCCGATCTTGGGCAAGATAGACGCAAACCTGCTGGGCAGCAACTTCTTGCCGAACGTAATCAGGCACTTCCATTTGCATCAAAGTCGCAGCTTCTTTAATTTTGTTAGCCGACGTCTCCTGATCACCTTCAAGTTGGGCCAGACGTGAAAGCAAGACCCGGCAGTTCACCATGCCCGATTTGTAACCGCCCAGCGTGCTCAGCACCAGGGCACGCTGGAATTGCTCTCGCGCCTCTTGGATCTCGTACCATTGATAATAAATCTCGCCCAGAATACCGTACACAACGGTGGTGATGGGCGACAGCGCCCCCGCCTGTTCAAGCCGATCACTAACCGGCGCAACAATTTCGTAAGCCAGATGCAGCTGACCGCGTTCAAAAGCCATCATCGCCAAACCAGACACACTGAGCATTTCGGCAATGCGGTTATCTGCCACCTGGCCGTACTGAATCGCTTTTTGGTAAGCGTCCGCCGCCGATTCGTATTTTTCCATCGCCTGATGGGCGCTGGCCAACCCAAAATAGGCCAGGCTGCCCACCCGACTATCTTGCTTAGGCACAGTGGCCAACGCCTCGCCCACCAAAACAAGGCTTTCCTCTGGTTTCCCTGCCATGTTCAGCAGCAATGACCGCATCACCAGCCATTCAGCCCGAACCGATCGTTCGGCATCTTCTGCTACCGGAGCGCCTGAAAATGCACTTTCCAACTGCGCCAAGTAGGGTTCGGCCTGCGAATAAGCCCCGCGTAGCAAATGCATCCAGGCAAACGCCAGGTTGGTTCTGTGGCTTTGCGAGCGCCACTGTTCAGGAATCGCTTCCACCCAGCCGTTAACCGTCTTCACATACCCCTGCATAATCAGGTGCAAAGCGTGATCTTCCAGCAGAGCAACGGCCGTTTCAAAATCTCCCGCTGCCAGCGCATGGTGCATCGCCTCATTGATCATCTTTTCCTGGGCATACCACTGGCTGGCACGCTGATGCAGAACGGCCGTTGCCGCCTTACCCAACGCAGCTTGCCGGTCACGCAGTAAATCAGCAAACAGGTGATGGTAGCGGAACCATTGCTGTGCATCGTCCAAAGAAATGAGGAAGAGGTTGGCGTTGAAGAGTTGTTCCAGGAGGAAACGGCCGTCTTTCCTTCCGGTCACCGCATCACACAATTCACTGTTGAACTTATCTAAAATCGAGGTCTGGAGTAAAAAATGTTGAATCTCGTCCGGCTGCTGGCTGAGCACCTGCTCCGTGAGATAGTCCAAAATAGTGCGATGGCTGCCACTCAACGCAGCAATGAAATCCGAAGGATCGGTCCGGTCGCGCATGGAGAGCCCAGCCAGCTGAAGCCCCACAATCCAACCTTCGGTTTTGGCCTCCAACGCGTCCACATCTGCAGCTGAGAGAGAAAGAGTCAACACGTCATTCAAAAAATGGGCCGCATCCTGATTGGTAAAGCGCAAATCTTTGGCGCGAATCTCCGTGAGTTGGTTGTTGGCCCGCAATCGCGCCAATGGCAGCGGTGGATCTTCGCGGCTGATCAAGACCAAATGCAGCGGGGGCGGCTGGTTGGTGAGGATCGTTTCTAAAACCTGCAAAACAAATGCGTCCTGAATCAGATGAAAGTCATCCAAAATCAGTAAAACCTGTTTTTCTATGCTGAGGATGTCGTTGATGAGGCTGGCCCCGACCATTTCGGCAGCGGGTAGCTGCCCCGACTGCAAGACACCAGAAAGCTCCTGGCCTAAAAGCACATCCACGGTTTGCAAAGCAGCCGTAAAATAGGCAAAAAAGCGACCAGGATCATTGTCGGCAGCATCCAGCGACAGCCAGGCAACCAGGTAATGGGGCAGCACATTGAGCCATTCGCTAATGCAGGTGGTTTTGCCAAAGCCAGCAGGGGCAGAGACGAGGGTGAGCTGCCGATTTAGCGCCAGCCCTTCTTGGAGTCGTTGGGTGAGATACGGCCGTTCCACCCACTGAGTCGGTAGGGCCGGTCGATGTAATTTGGTTGCCAGCAGATTAGATTTCAGCACATCTCTTTTTCAAAACTCAGCTAACGGTATGCCAATCGCGCTTAGTTTAACACAGGCCGCAAAAAACGAAATGCAAGGCTAAAAAACAAACCTTCAAGGCAACAACACTCTGTTCACCGAAATCAAGGTCAGATTAAGCGTCTGGATTTTTGTCAGTACGCCAAACAAAGCCGCCTGATCAGCCAGCACACCCTTCAAAATCGTTTCATCGCTCAGGTCATGGTGGATCGCCAGCCCAGCAAACCAATCAGACCAGCGATCCGACAAATGGCCTTCAACCCGGATCTCATAAACGTGCAGATCGTCCATTACAACAACTCCGGTGCCAGCAAGACTAAGTTTCCAGCCACCTTGCCACTTTCTAACAACTCATACGCTTTCATTGCTTCCAAAATGGGAAATGTTTGCACAACTAGCGGATTAATCTGGCCCTCTGCCAAAAGCGCAAACAATTTTTGCCAATCTTCCTTGAACAGCTCAACCCCTAGCCGGTGGGTACCGTAGCCTTCGATCTTTTTGCCGTTGGGCCACACATTGTGCACAAGCAATTTACTTACCAAGAGCAGAAAGTGAGCAAAACTTTGCGGTGCCCCATAGTGAATCAATGCCCCACCGCGCTGCAACAAGGCTAAGCCACGCTCAAAATACTCCTCGCCCATTCCGTTAAACACGAAGTTCAGGCCGTCCGGTTCTGCATGCCGGATCACCGCCACAAAATCTTGCGTTCGGTAGTCGATAGGCGTGGCACCGTACTCTGCCAGGAGCGCATGCTTGCTGACAGAAGCGAGCCCATACATTTTTAGCCCGGCCAGCTGGCCTAGCTGCAGGAAGGCGGTTCCTACCCCACCGCTGGCACCAACAATAAGCACTTTATCTCCCGCTTTGACCTGTGCCACGCGATGCAAGATCTGGTAGGCAACCAGGTAATTCAGGAGCAACGTCACCGCCTCGGCCATGTTGAGGGAGTCAGGAACATGAACCAGTTTGCTTGCTTTCCAATAAATGACCTCCGCATGGCTGCCAAACTGCGTCAGTGCCGCCACGCGGTCACCGATAGCCACGTCGGTAACGTTCTCGCCAATCGCTTCCACTGTGCCGATAAAAGCATAACCGGGCACAAAGGGCGGCTTCCTCAAAAACGGCCGATTGCCGATACGAATAGCAATATCATCCTGACACACGGGTGTCGCCAGAATGCGAATCCGTGCTTCCCCTTGTGCTGGTGGGTGCAGCTCATTTTCCACAATTTGCACCGCTTCCAAACCGCCTCGCCGGGTAACAACCACACTTTTGTACTTCATCACAATCTCCTTATTTTGCCGGAAACATTCAAATGGCTGTGGGGTGCCACCTTGCAGAGCACCCCACTCTCCTTACCTTCAGGATTTATTGCCAATTAGCAGGTAAACGGTAAGTACTGAAAAAGCCAGCGCCAACATAGGCATCACCTGGTGAATCCGCAAAACGGCTTGCACAGCCAATTTATCGAAGCTCAACAACGCACCGGATACAACCAGAGCGAGAAGTAATAGGGCAGTCACCACAATAAGGACCTGGTTAAGCGTCTGAACATCCACCATCCGATAGAGCGTTCGGATGTTCATGCCCAGCAGAACAATTGTCGCCACAGCAATGATCTTGTGGATGCCAAAGATGGCGCTGTTAAGCGGCCGACCAAAGTTGCTCAGCACAACGCCAGAAATCAACGTCAGGACAAAACCCAGGCCACAGTACATCATTTTTGGTGATGAAAAGGTGTTCGTTAAAGTACTCATTTTGGTCTCCTTTGAACTTAATTGTTCATTTGTTTTTCTGACCTCAGAATACAATGGGGGGCACGGCTTGTCCTTGTACTAAAGTTGTCTTTTCACAGGAAACACGAGAAAGCCAGCGGTGTACTTTGGTACACTACTGCCCTTTTCATTTCGTGGATTGTGAAAAAAAAGGTTAGTCCGCAGGTAAAAGCCCGAGTTCACGAGCGCGGGCGGCAGCCTGAGTGCGGTTGCTGACGCCCAGCTTGCCCAGGATGTTGGTGATGTGCTTCTTGACGGTGCGGACGGTGATAAACAGTTTATCGGCAATAGTCTGATTGGAGTCACCGGCAGCAACAAGCTGCAAAACTTCCATTTCACGAGAGGTTAGCGACTCTACCAACTCAGCCGCTGTCCCCGAAGGCGGAGCTAAGGCTTTGTGGCCGTACTCGCGACAAGCGTTAAGTAACGCCTGAGCATACTGCTTTAAGGGAGTGGTGGGTTCCCCCTGGCTAATGACGGCCTGCAACAAGGAAACAACGGCCGTTCCCCGCTCCAAAAACAACAGAGCGTACCCTTCTGGCTGGGCCAGCGCCAATGCCTTCTGGAATAAGGCAACGGTCTGAGCCGCTACCTGGCCCCGGTTTTCTGCCTGATGCACCAGCGCCTGGAGAAAATAAACTTCGATCAAACGGCCGTAACGTTTGGCAGGAACGGCCGTCTTCTCCACCTCGGTCAATAATTGCCGCGCCTGCACCAGCTCGCCTCGGGCCAGAAAGAGATGCGCCAGGGCCACTTTCATGATCTCTGCAATCAACAGAGGGGGACTTGTAGAAGTTGGGTCAGCGGCCAGCGCACCAAGCCACGGCCTGGCCCGGCGGGTGGCTTCGTCCAGGTCACCCATGGCTATGCCAAGCAAAATCCGCCGGGCCGTCCCGGTTGGATCGACGCCCGTTTGGCCAAGCAAATCAAGCTCGCCAGCGGCGGCTTGAAGGTTGCCCTGCGCCTGACGCAAACGCGCCCGCAGCATGTAGCCAGCCGACAGGCCAGCCAGCCCGCCCCGGCGACACAGTTCCATTCCTTGCTCCAGGTAAGCTGCGGCCGTTTCCAATTTGTTCCATTCCAGGTAGATACCAGCCAGGCCAATATAGCCCTGACCGGCAGGAAAAAACAGTTTTTGGCCTGCCTGTTCGCCCATATCAATAATGGATTGGTAAGTTCGGGCAGCCTGATGTAATTGCCCATAGTCGGTCTGACTCATAGCCAGCACCATCGTGGCGTGAGCAGCCAGCGTGTAATTGCCGCTGGCCAGAGCCAGGGGCATGCAATCATCGTATGCCTGTCTCGCTTTTTCACGGTGGCCCTCTAACCAATGGGCAATGGCCAAAGCCGAGTAGGCGCGGGCACGCAGGCCCGTCTCGCTTTCAGGCAGGCTGGTCAAAGCTTCTTCAGCCAGCTGAATGGCTCGGGTTGTATCACCAGAAAAGGCAACAAAACGGCAAAGAACGGCCGTTAACTCTATGCGCAACCGCTCATTTTCCGGCGTAGATGGCAGGGTATGCAGCATCATCTCCTTGTCACGCAGAGCCTGGGCAGAAATGTCTGATTTTTCCTGCATCAGCTCAATCCACAGACGGTAAATGTTAAGGCGAGGATGAGTCTGAAAAGCCGCCCGCGGCAGGGCCGACAACCAGCTGCGCAAGGTGTTGGCCTGGCCGGAAAACATCATGGCGCGAGCTTCCTGTTCTACCAATGCGGCTACTTTTTCATCTGATTCCGCCGCCAGTCCATGCTTGATGGCATCGCCCATGAATCCGTTCTGCTCATACCAGCTAGCCGCCCGCAGATGCAGCTCGCGAACCATCTGTTTGGCCACCCTTTGCGGCAAGCGGGCCTGGAGCAAATCAGCAAAGAGGTGATGGTAACGAAACCATTGCCCTTCGGTATCCAGCGGCGTAACAAATAGATTGGCTCGATAGAGGGTGGTCAATATCGCCTGTCCATCCTGGCGGTCGGTGACCGCATCACACAGCCCGGCGTTCAGTCGATCTAGAATGGAGGTGTGCAGCAGGAAAGTTTGCATCTCCTCTGGCTGCTGCCTGAGCACTTCTTCCAGCAGATATTCGGCCACATAAAGATGGCTGCCGGTAAATTCCTGGACAAAAGCAGCTACATCGCGGTGCTCTGGCCGGGCCAGAAGCGACTGCATGGCAATGGCAGCCAGCTGCAATCCCACGATCCAGCCTTCGGTTTTTTCTTTTAGAGCGGCCGTTTCCGCCGGGGAAAGCGCAAACCCCATCACCTCGTTTAAGAAGTAGTCTGCGTCAGGATCCGTGAAGCGCAAATCACGGGCGCGAATTTCGGTCAACCGGTTGTTGGCCCGCAGTCGGGCCAGCGGCAGGGGCGGATCTTCGCGGGTGATCAGGACAAGGTACAGCGTTGGCGGCAAGTTGGACACCAGTTCCGCCAGGACTTGCAGAATAAACGGGTCATGGAGGGTATGAAAATCATCCAAAACAAGCAGGAAACGGCCGTCCACGGCCAGCATATCGTTGATAAGGGCAGCACTAACGGCATCGCCTGAGGGAAGTGGACCAGCACGCAAGTAATTCTCGATCTCCTGGCCCAGGGTCGGGTCTACCTTTTGCAGCGCGGCAATAAGATAGGTGAAAAAACGCCCTGGCTCATCATCAGCCACGTCTAGAGAGAGCCAGGTGACCGGCCAATCAGCCAACGTGTTAAGCCATTCAGTGATGCAGGTGGTCTTGCCGAAGCCAGCGGGAGCGGAAACGAGGGTGATCTGCCGGTTCAGCGCCAGCCCGTCTTGGAGTCGCTGGGTGAGAGACGGCCGTTCCACCCACTGAGTCGGTAGAGCCGGTCGATGCAATTTGGTTGCCAGCAGATTAGATTTCAGCACACTTTTTATTCCCGGCGCAAGCACAGCAGAGACTATGTTTGCGGCCCACGTTTAATTCAGGAATTAGTATGCCAGGGACGGTAGCTGGCGAACAAGTGATAAACATCATCTACACACCAGGCAGATAATGTGAAATCATGACCACTCCCGGTAAGGTTGGTAGGTGTAATATTTAGGCCGCGAATCCAGCCGCACGTGCAGCCAGTACACGCCTAACCCGGAGGTACTGACCCACAACGGCCGTTGCCCCACCGCATTTGCCACCGCCAATCCCACCCGCTGCCAAAACTGGTGCTGCTGCGCCAGCGGTGCATTGCGGCTAAACGTGGCTAAATGGGCAAACGCATCGCCAGGATTTTGCGGGCAAGGCACTACCAGATGGGCATCCCCGCCGAGATTGGGGAAATCCACCACTGAATTGTCATTGAAATAGTTGGCAAACGCACGGCGCTGGGCAGGCACATTGGCCAGTGAGGGGGCATTGACGAAGACACATTCAAACGGCCGTTTGAGCGTGGCTTGCGTAATCGGTGGGGTTTCCCAATAGTAGGCAACAAAAGGTGCCTGGGCTAACAAGTCAATAAAAAAATCACGGAATGCGTTGTCTGACTGCCATTTTTGGATGATGTCTGCGTAAGAGAACGGCCGTTCCCCAGCCAACAGTGCCACCTGCTGGATTCGCCCCCCGGCCAACAATTCAACTTCTGCTTTCATTTTAAGCTAACGTTTTGTGTCTACCACCAGCCGGTTCTACCTGCCAGGTTGTTGAAAGAATTACGGCCGTTAACCGACGTTATTCTGGAATACAAAGTCACTCACCATTAACCCCAAAGGCATTGGCTAAGAGAACTCGGAATTGACTTCGCAAAACCTTATAAGAGAAGTGGCGCAAGGCCAGATTGTAATTGTACTCGCACATCTCTTCCCGATACGCGGCATCATCTAAGATTCGGGCCGTTTCTTTAACCGTATCTTTTGTGATGTAATCATCAAATTCAATGACCTTAAAACCCTTTGGTCGAATATCGGTAGCGTAAATCGTATAATTATTAACAACGATGGGTTTTTTGTAATAAATCGCTTCCAGAAATGCATTGCCAAAGCCTTCAACCAATGATGGATAAGTAACCAGATCGGCATGAGGATACGCATCAGAAAGACTGTAAATCTTCTTGCCATCCTCAGTTGTGCCGCGAGTTTCGCCAAAGCGCTTGGAAGAAAAAATTGTCCTTACACCCATTCGCTCTGCAAAATCAGCCACTCTGGCTTCATAGCCGTAGCCATCATCACCTGAGGCATGGGAGATAACCAGGCGAGCTTTTCTTTTAAGACGGCTGACTAACTCAATAGCATGCTCAATCCCTTTCCGTTGCACCACCCTGGTAGGTTGTAATATAAAAAGTTCATCTGGTTCGATACCCAGTGCATCCCGCAAATCTGCTGAGTATTCATCATTATTAGTCGGAGGGTTTTCAAAATCCATCACATTGGGAACATTTATTGAGCTAACGCCTACTCTGCGGGCCAGTTGGTGGCCAGCCGAAGAGTTAATGACCACATGCTGAATAGATGGTAAGTGTGGTGGCACCGCCATATTAATATAATCCCAAATTGAGTTGACCAAGAGTGGTTTACGCTCCCAGGTAAAATCGTGGTGGTGGGCAATTGTAGGGATGCAGGTTTCGGCAATCATCTCATCCAAAGCCATCGAGAGCGGAATATTTTGAGGAAAGGACAATACATTTTGGGGAATAACTAAATCAATATCGAATTTTTTTATGAACGCATAAAGATGTTCCTTAAAAAATTCTCTTCTTTTATGAATCCACTGCGTTTCCTCTCTCGTTCGTTTGGTTGAGCCAAAAAACTTATGATAATATTCGCGCGTTTCAGGTTCAAGGAAATGGGCTTCCTTAACCACCATCGACCGATCAGAAGGGCGATCCGACAATCCAGAAAAATAGAAACACTTGTGTCCCATTTTCTCTAATACGTCAGCCCATTTTGAAGTCTCCAAAGAAACGCCATCCGTTCCTTGAAATCGAAAAGAAATAAATCCAATATTAATTGATCTGCCCAACAATTTGACCATGACTGCCTCAAGCTACATTGTGATTGTGATTTGCTTAAGTAAAAGCCAAATACTCGCTCATTCTATTTCAAAATTCTTTTTGGCTTTTACACATCTCAGCATCTTACCGAGAATAAACTAATTATCATTCAGTTGGTGTCTACAGTCTAAAAAAGTAGTCGATAAATCTGTCAAATTGCGTTACTTTATCAAATTGATCCACAATCAGCGCTCGCGCTTCCCGCTTCATAGCCTGGTAATGGTCCGGGTTTGCCCAAACTTTATTGATCGCGTTGGCCAATGCTGATTTGTCCCCTGGTTTCACCATGAAGCCTGTTTTTCCCTCAATAACGATCTCGGAAATGCCCCCAATATTGGTTGAAACAACCGGCACCCCCATCGACATAGATTCTAGTAGCACATTAGGGAGGCCTTCTTTATACAGACTTGGTAAAACTGTTACATCGAGCCGTTCAAAAACATAGTTTGGCTCATCAGTAAACGGAAAGAAGGAAACATTTCGCGTCAGTCCATGCGCTTTCACCATCTCCTTTAGCATCGTTTCATCTGGTCCATCACCCACCATCATCAAATGAGCATTTGGCAATGAATTATTAACGAGCTCTTCTAGCGCTTCAAACAGGACCGGATGTCCTTTTCGCGGTTCGAATGAACCGATGCTACCAAGGATCGGGGAAGCATTTTCCGGCAGAGGATATCGCTTTTGCGCCTCTTTCCTGGCAATGCTTGAGTGCTGAAACCTTTGCGTATCAGTCCCCTGGTAAATCAAAGCAACCTTTTCAGCCGGTATTTTGTATGTCTCAATGAGATATTTTCGAGTGAAATCTGTAATTGCAATAACTGTGGACCGAATGGTCTCATCAGGCAAATAAAACGACCGAAGATAGGCTGGCACAATTGTCCCCGTCTTGGGGATTAAATGGGTTTCTAAGCCCCCCTCTTTGATACAACGAGCCGCAAACACCGAACAGTGAAACCCCTCCCTGGGCGGATGAACTGTACAAACCGCCACATCACATCGACTGAGTGCTTTTGTCCATATTTCGCGATTGTGTGTGTCTTCTTGAATAACTTCATCCCAATCATAGGTAGAAATAATTGCCCCTGTATCGCGACATTGTTCAACAATCCAACTTCCTTTGGGGGCAAGTAATGAAACTTCCTGGTTGTTTTTAATGAATGCTCGTACTGCTTCCGCTACCCATATTTGTGTACCGCCGTGCAAATGGGTATCCTCAATAAATCCGATGTGCATTTAATCTCCTTAATTCATTTGCTGAAGTTGCGCCAGCAAGCGTTCTAATTTTTTTCTGAAGGCTACCTGACTGTATCTCGCATATACGGCTTCTATATTATGAGTAATTCGTTCTTGCTGGCAGCCTGGATGAATAAGCAAGTTTGCTACTTCGTCTAAAAAGGCTTTGTTAAATTTGCCTTCAGGGAATAATGTATAACGAATCTGCATTTTTTTGGGCAGCTTCTTGCCAACCACCTCTCTAAATACTTTTTTAGGACGGTATTGGCTGCAAATGATGGGGATTCCGCTGGCACTGGCTTCTATGATTGGTAGCCCGCGACCTTCTGTCTTACTGGGGAATACAACAACATCTGCGATCCGGTAAATCTCATCAATGGTCAATGGCTGGAATTGTTTAGCTGGGAAAGAGGCATGCATTCTTTGACCTACTGAAAATGCGATAAAGATTCGATTCGCAAATGTTTCTGGCAAGGTAAGAACGGTTTTGCTGTAAGCCAAAAGAACTTTTTCTAAATCCTTTTGATGCTCTTTTGGCACTGGGCCAGTAATATGCAAAATCAGCTGATGAGTTGGATTATCTAGGAATGCTTCTTTCAGGTCGCTTTTCTGAAAGAGTGTCCTGATCAATTCAAGATTTTTTTCAATCCGCTTGCGGCCAACAATTCGAGTTGGCTGGAGCATAATGATCAAATCTTCGGACCTTGGATCAACTAATAACCCAGGTCGCGCTCCGATAATGATCGGTTGTTGGTTTTTCATCCAACTATCAACCCCAGACAAGTGGTTGGCAATAGGAACCGGGGCCATAATTTTTTGCCCACTGGATAAGATATGTCCCATCCTTAACCGGCTATCAATTACGTCTTTTTTGCAGTGTGTCTTGAAAAAGGCATCGGCGATGTAGGTTGAAATTTCGCTGACCTTTTCCGCTGGAAAACCAAATTTTTTAATTAGCCGTCGGGACTGCCGCGCATTGATATTAACTTGTAACCATTTACTTCCATTCCAAGGATAAAGCATTTTAAACAAGGAGAAAAATGGTTTATTTTTTCTGTTGCGGAAAAAATGGTCGCGCACACCTGGTACTTCTCCTGGCCTTCTTTTCGAAAGCGGTTTCCCAGCCTCCCAATAAAAATCATGGTTAGAGTTCAAAACATGAATGCCGAGGATTTCGGTAACAAAAACTAAACCAAGGGTCAAAGCAAGGTTCCCTGGATTAGAGGCAACGTTGACTGGTAAGACCAGAGATATTTGATTGTCTAAAAAATATGTTCCTAAACGTTTGGCGATTAAAACAGCTTGTCGGTATATTTCCTTTGCCAGAAGGTCTGATTCCTGACTCAATGATTTTATCTTCTTCTTGAAAAGCGCTTGAAACCATTTGCCATTGTCCCATTTGTTCCAACCATCTATTCCCTCTATTTGTAGCTGATGCCACTCAGGGCTAAGAATTGATGAAGCCTGTCGCCGGAAACTTCCACCGATAAAGTGAATTGAGGGATTGTCTGATGCAAAAAGATTATTTAGCGTATGGGCATATTTAGACATTTCTATGGTCACACCATCAATGCCATAACTGAAGGTGATGAAGGCTGTGCCTCTGGCAAAGAATTTCAGCGGGGCTTCAGCAGGGGGTAAAGGAGGCTTTTTTGTATTTTTTAGCTGATTAAGTAAAGAGATGATATCTGACCAATTGTCTGGATGAAAATTATCCAGAACTTTGTCTAATTGCTGGGGTAATTCGTTCAAGCGAGATGAATTCATTGGACTCCAATATGAGCTTTTCGACAACAATGGTGATTACACTGGGTACAACGGTGATAACGCTATTGTAACATATGAGAGAAATATAATTTTAACTGCTGCTAATCGAATGGGGGTATTGCTGAAGGGCAAATTCAAACGGCCGTTCCAATCTCTCATTGGTCAGGGGCGAGGTTTCCCAAAAGTAAGCGTCAAACGGCGCATCGGCCAGCAGCTTGATGAAGAAGCTGCGGAACAGTTCGTCGCTTTGATATTTTTGAATACGGCCGTCTTGCAAAATCTCAATTTGTGCTTTCATGCAAACTCGTCCAACCGTTTTAACAAGGCCACTCGCTCTATCTCATCCCACATCGGGCCACGATAGATCTCCTGGTAGCCCAGCTTTTTGTTCAGCGTGATGACATGCAAGTTGCGGGCTTCGGTATGCGTATACATGGCCCCAACCTGGCAGCGGCGTGCTTCAGCTTCAACCGTTTGTTTAAGTTGGGACCCCAGCCCTTGCCGCCGGTAGGCTGGATCGACCCATAGTTGAAAGATGGCACAGAAACGGCCGTTTGCCGGGAAAAGGTCGGTAGAAACCGTCTGAAACATGGGCCACCGGTCAGCAACATCCTGCACATTCAAAATATCGGCATAAATGCCCGCGATGCGGCGCTGGCTCTCAGCCTCTTCGATCACGTAGGCAATCTTGTCGCTGCCAGAAATATACGCGGCAATCTGGGCGCGGTGGGCTGCCCATTCTGCGTCGGTCCAGTTGGCCATGTAGCTGGAACGAACACCCTCATCTTTGATATCAATCCAGACAAGAAAATTTAGATCGTGCTCTTCTGCCCTACGTACCTGAAACATCCCTAACATCTCCGAGTGCCAATCATACTGGCTGGCCTGACAGACTGTCAATTTACAGAACGCTGATTAACATCGACAACATAGATTAAAAAGAAAAATCAGCGTTTATACTTCGGCTGCGCTCAGCACAAGCCTGCGTTCATCTGCGTCCAATTTTTCAAGAACTGGACGATTGACCAGTGTGCTTCCCCTCGACAACCACTCACAACCTGATACGATCCTCAACGGATTAAAGGAACCAACTTGATGACCCGATCTGAATTTACCGTGGCAGACGCCCACACCTACGACCATCGCTCCACGCTGCGCTGGCTGCAATCCCATATTTTGCGCTACAAGGGTCTGCTAACTACCTTTTTGCTGACCACGGTGGGTATGGCCTCGGCGCAAAGCATGACGGCCGTTACCGTGGGCTGGGCCTTCGACAGCGTCATTCAAAACGAGGGGCGCGCCGGGCTGACCGTGGCCGCGCTGTACGTCGTGGCTGCTTACGTGGGCTACGGCCTGTTTGACATTGTCAACAGCCTGGCGATTCGGGTGCTGGCCCAGCGGGTCGAGCGCAACACCCGCGACGAGCTGTACCTGAGCCTGCTCAGCAAAAGCCAAACCTTTCACGGCCAGCAGCGCGTGGGCGATTTAATGGCCCGGGCCACCAACGATGTGCAGCAGCTCAATTTGTTTGTCAGTCCGGCGCTGGGCACAACGACGGAATCGATCCTGACGCTGCTGGTGCCGCTGGTAACCATTACCACGCTGGATGTCCGGCTGCTCATCGTGCCGATTGTCTTCCTCATCAGCACTTATTTTGCCCTGCGCCGCTACAACGACAATCTTGGCCCCGTCGCCACCCAGCTGCGCGGCACCTTTGCCGAGATGAACGCCGGGCTGGCGGAAACAATTTCCGGCATTGAGGTGGTGAAAGGGTTCGCCCAGGAACCGGCCGAAGAAGACCGCTTTAGCCACAACGCCGGGGCGTACCGCGACGCTTTTGTGCTTGAAGGCGAAGTAACGGCACGCTACCTGCCGCTGCTGCTCTACGGATTGACCATTGGGTTGGGTTTTGGCCATGCGCTCTACCTGTTTATGCAGGGGGTCATTTCCGTGGGGCAAGTAATAGCGTTTATGGGGCTGCTGGGCACGCTGCGGATGCCCATTCGCTTTTTGCTGCGCAACATTGCCACCTTCCAGCAAAGTTTTGCCAGCGCCCGACGCATTTTGGAAATGATTTTGACAGAGACGGAGCTGGATCAGAATGAAGCAGGCGTGGCGCAGGAGATGCGCGGGGAAGTGATTTTTGAGGATGTGAGTTTTGGCTATGGCACCGCCCAGACCTCAGAGGTTTCGGAAACCTCTGAGGTCTCCCTGGTTTTACAAAACATTTCATTTCGGGCGAAGCCGGGGCAGACGGTGGCGATTGTAGGGCAGACGGGTGCGGGCAAGAGCACACTGACAAAGCTGCTGAACCGGACGTTTGATGTGACAAACGGCCGTATCCTCATCGACCAAATTGACGTGCGCGACTGGAGCCTGGACAGCCTGCGCGGCCAGATTGGCACCATCGAGCAAGACATCTTCCTCTTTTCGCGCACCATTGCCGAAAACATTGCTTTTGGTGCTCGGGCCGACGTGCCCCAGGCAGAGATTGAAGCGGCGGCTAAGCAGGCGCAGGCGCATGAGTTCATCCTGAGCTTCCCCAACGGGTATGAAACGAAGATTGGCGAGCGCGGCGTGATGCTCTCTGGCGGGCAGCGGCAGCGGCTGGCCATTGCCCGCGCCTTCCTTAGCGATCCGCGTATTTTGGTGCTGGATGATTCCACCAGCGCCATCGACAGCAACACAGAGGACCAGATTCAGCGGGCCATGCACAGCATTTTGGCCGGGCGCACCACCCTGCTCATCACCCACCGCCTATCGCAAATTCGCAGTGCTGATTTGATACTTTTGATGAAAAACGGCCGTCTCATCGCCCAGGGCACCCACGAGGAGCTGATGGCGGAGAGTGCGGTTTATAGGCAGATTTTTGTAAGAGAGTAGGAAGGAGACTGGAGATTAGAGATTGGAGATTGGGCTGCTTTTAATCTCCAATCTCTAATCTCCAATCTCCCAATTGAGGTAAAAATGGGCATCACCGGCGGCTTAAACCCAGAAGAATACGACCGAAATTACAGCGACCGGGAACTGGTACGGCGCATTGTGCGTTATTTTCGGCCACACATCGGCAAGGTGCTGTTGGTGTCGCTGATGGTGTCGCTCATCTCCATTTTGGCCACGGCGACGCCGATTATCATCTCGCGGGGGATTGATACCCTGTCGTCCAATCCGCAGCTGCAATTGCTGCTGACGCTGGCGGCAGTCGTCACCGTGATGGGGGCGCTGAGCTGGGGCTTCAACTTTGTCAGCCTCTGGTTTTCGGCGCGAGCTGTGGGCGACGTGGTGCTGGCGCTGCGCGAAGATGCGTTTAAGGCCGTCATGCGCCGCGATTTGTCGTTTTACGACCAGTTCGCCTCCGGCCGCATCGTCAGCCGGGTCACGTCTGACACGCAGGACTTTTCCACTGTTGTCACCTTGACAATTGATTTGCTCAGCCAGATTGTGCTGGTGCTGGTCATTGGCACCGTCTTGCTGACGCAAAATGTGCGGCTGGCGCTCATCACCTATGCCGTGGGGCCGATTGTGGTAACGATTGCCCTGGTCTTCCGGCGGCTGGCGCGCGAGGCGATGCAGCAGGCGCAGCGCGCCCTGGCCACGGTCAACGCCACCATCCAGGAAACGGTCAGCGGCATTGCCGTGGCCAAAAACTTCCGGCAGGAAGCGGCCATCTACGACGATTTTCAGGACGTGAACGAGCTGGCCTACCGCGTGCAGCTCACCCGCGTGGCCGTCTTTGGCAGCATCTTCCCCCTGCTCAACACCGTCTCCGGCATTGCCGTGTCGGTGATTATTTACGTGGGCGGGCTGATGGCCATCAGCCGGGACATTTCTGTGGGGGAATGGTATTTGTTTGTGCAGGGGCTGACGATTTTCTTCTATCCCATCACCAGTTTGGCCTCGTTTTGGAGCCAGTTCCAGCAGGGGCTGGCCGCCAGCGAGCGCGTCTTTGCCCTGATTGACGACGAGCCGCTGGTGGTGCAGACGGCCAGCGAACCGGTGGGGCGGCTGCGCGGCGAGATTGTGTTCGACAAGATGACGTTTAACTACAGCACTGGGCGCAGCACCGTCTTGCAAGATTTTTCACTCACCATTCCGGCGGGGGAGACGCTGGCGATTGTGGGGCACACGGGCGCGGGTAAATCGAGCCTGGTGAAGCTGCTGATGCGCTTTTATGAGTTTCAGGACGGGGATTTGTTGGTAGACGGCCGTTCCATCCGCACCTTAGACCTGAGCCAATACCGCCGCCAGCTGGGGCTGGTGCCGCAAGCGCCCTTTTTGTTTTCGGGGACGGTGGCGGAGAATGTGAAATACGGCCGTCCTGAAGCAACAGATGTGGAAGTGGAAACGGCCGCACGGCAGCTAGGCGACGGCAGCTGGCTGGAAGATTTGCCCGATGGTTTACAAACCGACGTGGGGGAACGGGGGGCGCGGCTCTCGTTGGGGCAGCGGCAGCTGGTGGCCCTGGCCCGCGTCCTGCTGCAAAACCCGGCCATCCTGCTGCTGGACGAAGCTACCGCCAGCATCGACCCGCTGACGGAAGCCCAGGTGCAAGACGCGCTGGCGACAGTGCTGCAAAACCGGACCAGCATCATCATCGCCCACCGCCTCTCCACCGTGCGCGCCGCCGACCGGATCATCGTCCTGCGCGATGGGCAGATCATCGAAGAAGGCAACCACGACGCGCTGCTGGCCCAGGGCGGCCACTACGCCGAACTGTACACTACTTACTTCCGCCACCAATCGCTGGAATATCGGCCGTGGTGAGTTAACTAAAATGTCCAAATCAATAGAACATCAACTAAAATAAATATACCTGCGAATATTAAAGATGCTTGACTTCGAGGATTACGGAGACTGGTCTTGGTAGCTAAGGAATACAGAAGAAAAATGAAACAAAAAACTAACCCTGAGAATGCTGTTGGAATAAACCAACTTCCCATTTCACCAAAAGCCCACCTAAAGGCAAAAATTGAGCCAATAATCGATGTTAGCAAGTTGAGAAGCAAACGCTCAATCCCTCCGGGCATGTCAAACTCTACTATCAATCGTGCTAAAGTTTCATGTAAACCCGTATATTCTGTTTTCATTCCCGCTTCGTTTGTTAAGTCCCAATTCCTTTGACGTCCAATATACATCCATCTATATTCTTGGATATTTACATCTTTTTGGCTGTCTACCTCATCCAGCAAGACGATACGGGGCTTTAAACCAAGATCACGTAATTCTTGAACCCATTTTCCTTTTGAAGTGAACTCCGTTGATTTCACATGTTCAT
The DNA here is from genome assembly GCA_905479495.1 of uncultured Anaerolineae bacterium. Lineage (GTDB taxonomy): Bacteria > Chloroflexota > Anaerolineae > Promineifilales > Promineifilaceae > Leptofilum. The sequence continues at coordinate 70,717 of CAJQMR010000015.1, read as the reverse complement.
TGTATCTTCTTAATGGATTATTGGTTTGACCGACATAACGGATTCTGTCAGTTCGTGGATCTATAAGACCATACACATAATATTTGTCGTTCACCATAGGAATCCTTATTCCGTCGATTTTTTGTCATCATCGTGAATCGCCCTACGCCTGCACAAGGGGAAAAGCAGTGTATAAATATTGCTTAAATGGAAAAGTTGCTTTTACCAGAACCAATCAATTCAAACCCATAAGCAATTAATAAAACTAATGGCAATAAAGTTGCTTGTGATATTAAAGCAAGAACCACACTTGCTCCGAAAGGAGAAAGCATTTCCGCATGATTATTTGTGACCAAGTGCATATACAAAGTGGTAAATGGAAAATTTGTAACTAAAGCAAGAACAAACCTACGTATTACTTCCTGCTCCACCTTTTTTACCTTCTCCCACCTCTTATAGACTTGATAGTTCATAAAACCAAGTGAGTAAACAAGAGCAACCGCCATAATGCCAAGAGCCGTATCGCTGAGTTCGTTGCTATTAACTGTGCTACTTCTTAGTCTAACACTAAACAAAAAAGAGATGATAGCAGCCAAATCCACAATTAAGCCGATGGTTACACCAAATCTATCGTAAAATCCCCAATATTTACTTTCTTGTTTTACTTGTGCCATTTACTTTTACCCCAAACCAATATTTTAAAAACGGTGACTTTCCATGCTGCGGCAAGATCTTCAGGCAGCGCAAAACCCTACCCGGCTGCGTCCTCTAGCCGCGCCGCCTACTTTGTCATTTGGAACGCCTGGATTTTAGCACAAGTTGGGTGGGTAAACGGCCGTTCCCCCAAAATCCAAAACACAAAATTATCCCCGTTGGCTGGCCGGGACAAGGGCGACGCAATCGGAGAAACGGCCGTTTGTCATTCGCAGACCTTACCCGCTTGCATCGCCCCTACATGCGTGTTGTTGTGGGGGAAACGGCCGTTCCCTTTCCACAACCCTACCCCTCAACCACCTCAACATCTTCCCGGCTGCTGCTGCCGTTGGTGGCGCGAGCTACTACCTGGAAGCCCCACAGTTGCAGCTCATTCGTCAACATGCCGCCGTGCGTGGCCATCACCCGTATCGCCGCCGCCATCTTGAGCAACGTGAGCAGCCGGGCAACGGCCGTATTGCGCACCTCGACATTCACTTCCCGCTGGTCCCGGCCGCTGGTGCGCTCCGCCAGGCTGGTTTGCAACGTGTCTAAATGCGCCTGCATCGTGGCCAGGGGCGGGTCGCTGAGCTGCTCTTCCGGCGGCAGGCTGGCCTCTTTGGCCACATACGCCTGCAAAAACGCCAACTGTTGCTGCTGGTTTTTGCTCGGCTTGCGCACCTGTACCTTGCCCCGACTTATAATCGTATCCAGCCCCCACTGCTCTAGCAGAGCCAGATGATCAAAATGCTTCGCTTTGAGCTGGATAAATGCTTTATCCAGCAGTGGCTCCAGGGCAGCAAACGTCTGCTGCACCCGTTCACCCGCCGAGGCGCGGCCCTGTTCCCCGCTGCGCGCCGCGCTGATGGCGGCTTGGGCTTCATCGAGGGCTGTTTGAACGGCCGTTAGCGGCACATCCTTTAGCTGCGCCTCCGGGGCCAGACTGCCCTCATAGGCCACATACGCTTCGCCCAGGGCCACAATCGTTCGGTGCGATTTTGGCCAACGGACAGAAAGAGAACTGGTTGGATCAAGTACAATGGTTAACATAGTTCCTCCAAACTGGTTTGGCTGCCTGAAATATACAATTCTCGGCAAGAGATTAACGATTGGGCACAGGATAATTGATTTTTTCGGGCTTGTAAAGAGGTGTGGAGAGGGTAAATAACGGCCGTTAGCGATCAGCACAAAGAAGCATTTTCAACTACAGGTATGGCGCACAAAAAGCAGGTATAAAATTTTTCCCCAAAGGCTGTTTAGGCATAAATAAGGCGCAGGCGGCGTGCCCAAGTACGGTTTGTACATGAACAATGCCACGGCACCGTACCGAGATAGTTGTTACGCTTAAACAGAGTCTCGGCACGGTGCCGCAATACATATTTTGCTTAAGATGCTTCACAGCACGGTGCCCAGGTCCGTGTTACATCTAAATAGCGTCTCGGCATGGTGCTCTAAGTCATGTTGTGCCTACATAGAGCCTCGGCATGGTGCCGGAGTATCCTTTTTGCGTGGCGGGTTTTACAGCGCGATCAGCCAGACCGACTCGCGGCTGCTGCTAAAGTAGTTTTGTTGGAAGCAGGTTCTGGTACAGTTTGTGCAGCCTGCTGCCACGCTTTTCGCTGTGCCAACAAGATGAAAAGCCAGGCCAGCGCAAATTCCAGCACAATCTTGCTCATTTGCGTATTGATCATGGCCTGCGTGCCAAATAACTGCACCTGTTCCGGGTGCAAAATCCGCGCCACGCTTCCCAGACCACAGACGTTCCAGGTAGCGAAAGCAAAAAACGCATATCCTAGCAATTGCAAATCAGCAATCGCCGCCCAGGAGCCAGATAAGGTGGCCCGTCGCTGCGCCCAATACCACACAATAAACGGTAAGAGAATTAAAATGCCCAAGCCCGTTACCACAAAAACAGCATTGACAGGTTCTTCCAGCACAGGAGGAAGACCAGCAAAAATGAGATAGACCAAGCCAACCAGCGCAAATCGTCGGACATATTTAGCGGCAACGCCCTGAAATAACATCGCCCCCACAACAGTCAAGATGATGCCCAACTGAAAGGAGAACAACCAAAGGATCACCTTGGTCGCCCCAATAATGACAGCCATGTCCATTGTGTTGCCTGCTTCAGAGGTTCCCCCTCGGGTCATAAAATTACGAAAGCCGGGTAAGGCCACATAATTACCGGCAAAAGCGTAAAGCAAAAACAGAATCCCCAACCCAAAAACAAGTTTGCCTGCAAGTCGTTTGTTCATAAAGCACCTCCAACAGAAATAATGATAGTTCTGTTGCAGCGTAAACAATCATAAACACGACTACCTAGCCATAACCTAACAATCAGCTATCAATCCATAAAGTGGAGAGAGCAAACCCAAGGTAGACAGGGAGCGCTTCACAGTTGATCTATATTTGATACGACTGGTTTATGAATCTCTGAATTTTAGCATAAGTTGGGTGAGGAACGGCCGTTTCCGATTGCATCGCCCCTACAATTGGTTCTGTGGATTTTTGGATGTGGTTGGTGGGATACGGCCGATTTGTTTAGAATGTTCAATTTGCGCAGAGGCGATCGGTGGATCGCCTCTGCGCAAACCTTTATGGTTTGAGCGTGATGGGCAAATAGACGGTGTAGGTTGTCATGGTCCTGTTCCAATAGCCGCCGTTAAGTGTATAACGGCCGTTGCTCAACACGCCCGCATCTGCCTGTCCTGATGTTCCCTGTAGCCCATAAGCCCCGCCGCTCAGCACAGGCACAGCCCCGCCGCCATCCACAGTCCACCAGGAAATATTGGTGGCGTTTGGCGCAGCCAACACAAGTCCCCCGGCTAAGAAGAGGGCCAACAGCAACAAGATAATCAGCAGCCGGTTCATTATTGGCCTCCTTGCGTCATTGCGGCTGCGTTATTTGCTTTTTCCGGGTACAAGTTTGGATCATTATCGGCCCAGGGCGCAGGCTCCATGCGATCTGCTTCATAGCCAAGGCGTGCGGCCACAATGCGATAGGAAAATTCGGCACTGCTGTTGCCCTCTCGCAGCTGAACCTCAAAACTACTTGCGGTCCGGTTGGTTACGTACAGATCGGCGTCATCATAGGCCTGTAAGAAGACATGATACGGTTCGGCAAGGTTGACTGTCTGGGCATAGGTGGGATCGATGGTAATAACGGCCGTTCCCCCTACAAGCTGTCCAAAGCCATACTCTGTAAACCAAACTTCGGTCGCTTCTTCAGCATACATCAGCCGGGCACCATCGTCGGTAGCCACAACAGCCGGCTTTGTGCCATTGGTATTTAAGCCCACATGCCCGGCAGGCACGGAAGCATAGACACCGCTCCCATTGGTCGAGAGAAAGTAACCTGCCCAACCGCCCGAAGTAGATTGATCCCATCCAAAGACACCAAAACCGGCATCTGCTTTGGCAATACCCACAACACCATTTCGGCCGCCGAAAAAACCGCCCGGCTTGAAATAAGTGCTTAAATCGCTGATGGTATATCCGGATTGTACGCCGAGGACACCGACGCTGTCAGTACTGCTGGTAGAGCCATAAACGCCAGTACCGCTTGTACTCCGGCCATCAATGGCACTACCACTGCCATAATTGACGCCGCCTACAGTGGGATAACTGCTGTCAGAGGACCCATAGAGCGCATGGCCAGTGCCTTCATGATAGGCAGCAATGACGGGTGCCGTGGGCGAGCTGCCATGGGCTGAGATGGCGCTGCCGTGTGTGTCTGAATCAAAGGTGTTCACAACGGATAAAAGCGCATTGTTTTGGGCGTCTGAGATGACTGCACCAGGCCGTAAACTGAGGGCATAAGGGGAAGCGGTCAACAGCTGACGTGGTGCCAATGTGGTATAAGCCCCCCCACCAGCGGGGCAGCGCACGGCTATTTGCAAATAGCGCATTTGCCCATTAAATGCGTCATCGCCGAATGCGCCTGTTGCATTTAAGGGATAGCTAAAAAGACCATCGATTACGGAGATACTGCTAACGGTTTCCGTGGTACCAATTTGGATACCACCGGCGGGCGGTGTGCCAGAGCCGGAAGAATCCCATAAACTAAATTGAAAATCACAGGTGTCATTAATTGGAGCGCCGTCGTCTTCTAAATACCCTTGATAGGTAAACCAGTTGGGCACTGTGCCTGGTCCGCCCCCGGCGGCAGGCGCCATAATTTGTTGAAAGGTGCTTTTCTCTGGTTCTGCCGCCCTGGCCATCGTATTCCTGATGCCAACGATAAGAAATACAGTCAAACTCACCAACAGTATGATGAAGTCAAACTTATTCTGTTTCATTTTATGCTCCTGAATTTCAAAAGGGGGCCAGAAACACAACTGACGAAATACAATTGATATGAAGATGATGCTGGCTCCCGAACCCAATATTGCCTATATCATACAGTATGGCAATATTTTTTTGAATATCGAAACGCATAAAATAAATTTGGCTTGTGAATTGATTTTTGGATTTTAGCGTGGGGTGGGGGGAAACGGCCGTTCACCCTACTCCAGATTTGTAAATTGGTTCCCTGCTTAGCGGCGGTCGGTGTCGCCATACCTGTACACTCATATAACTAAAAAGTGTTGATAGCCAGGCAGTAACCACCATCAAAGCAAACTGTTCACCGATGGCGTTCAAAAGTATCCATCCGCCCAAAAGAGCGGCAATGTACAGTAAACGAAAACAGCCATTAGTTAGATACAAGACATCCAAATATCGCTCCACACGAGCATGGTCGAACATTTCCAGAGCTGCCGGATCCCACCGCCGATGGAAATAGTACACCGTTAACAGACTAACACAAGCTCCCGCGACTGCACCCCATCGAACCAAGGGGTCTTCTTGCCATCCAACAATCAGTTTATAAAGAAATCCGGCCCCAGAGCAGATACCAAACAACCCTCCGATAACTACAACCAACTTCCGCTGATCAGAAAGCGGCAGCTTGCCAAGAAGGTAACCGATAAAGGCCGAAAGAAAAGCTACAGAAACAACAAACAAAGCAAGCAACGCCGCCGCCTTACCCTCTACCTGTCCAAAAGCCATTGCCAGGGTTAGCCAGATAAAGAGTACAAATGCGTCTACCGTCAGCCAGATAAGAACAACGCGTTGCGCCTTTGTCATTGGCACCGTTTCCTCGAACTTTGCTTTTTGCCTTTCTAATTCGGGGAACTTTTTAAACAGTGCCTGCCGCCCAAACCAGAAGCTGCCAAAGAACCCTACTGGCACCAGCCAGCAAAAGACCGCACTTACAAGCTGAATGGGAGCAGAAATTACCATACTGCGCAGCGCCAGTGGCACTAAAAGTGTTAGAAATACGGCCAGTAAGTACAATACGAGAGTGAAACAACCCGCCATTCGTCTTATTACCTCAAACCAGAGTTTACAATCATTATCTTGGGAATCTATACGTCTAACTTGCCGGTTCCTCTTATGAAACTTGAACCTCTGAATTTTAGCTTGAGTTTGCGGGGACGGCCGTTCATTCCAAAGTAAGTCAACCTGTTCTCACTACTTCCGCTGGTAGTGAATTTGCCAGACCACCTGCCACGTCTCACCCCCGTCGTTGGAACGCTCCCAATTCCAATCCAATGTCTTCTCGGCAATGTTGTACCACACCATGCGCTGGATGATCGGTTTGCCCTCAAGTGTGGTCTCACGGGAAAAGATCATCTTCCCGTCCATAAACTCCCCCACAAAATCAAGATAGCTGCCGGAATTATCCACCCAGGTTTGCTGCCATTTGCCTAACTGCGTGTTGTAGGTAGACACGCTCAGCCCTTGCAGCGGGGTAGAGGGCGTACCGTCAAACTCCTCTTTAATGACGCGATTGTCGAGAACTGCCGTTATCCGATTTGTCCCCCGCCCGTCTTCACCCCAGGTTAACGCCCACTCACCCAGCCAAAAATCAAACTGCCGTAATTCATCAGGTTCAGTTGCTGTCATTTTTTTCTCCTATTTTGTGGATACTGTAGTTAGTCATTGTCACTCGTTTTCAACAAGAGTCTGCATCTTTGATTATTCAGCCGTCCATTGCACAATGAGCAATCCGTGGTTGCCATTGGCCACATAAGCATAACCATCCACCACATCAATGCCCCAAACCACGCCTGCTGTTTCGTACTCGCCAGCCAACACGAGAATAGAAAGAGCAGCGAACAACAATCTCTTGGATAAGGACATTCGCAAAGCCTCTATTAACAAACGAATTTGTTTCGGACTCATGGTAGACTTTTTACCTTCCCCAGGCAAGCCTCATGTGAAGATTACAGATGGCAGTTATGTGTCTCTCACTGGCACCGCTGGTATGATGGGGTTTATGGACAAGAAAGATGAAGTATTGATTACGGCCGTTACCACCGCCATCAAAAACTCCCGCAAATATGGTGACACCAGTGAAGTGACCATTCGCCAGCTGGCCGAAGAGGCCGCCCGCCAACATAAAAAGCCAAAAGCCGCTATCAAAGCGGTGCGGGCTAAGCTGCACAGCATCATGGCACCTTATTTGGGCGACCCGGATTATACGGCCGTATCCCAACAGCTCAGCGAAGCCTTTGCCGCCCACGATGAAGAGCGCATCAACCAACTCTGTCTGCAAAGCCTGGAAGCCCACCTCTCCACCCGCGAGAGGCTGCCCATCATGACCGACTTTTACACCCAAATCTTTGCCATCACTGGCCAGCCCCAATCGATTTTAGACATTGCCTGTGCCCTGAATCCGCTGGCGCTGCGCTGGATGTTCCCAAAAGTCGGTGAACAGTGGACGGTAAACGGTGAACGGTTGCAGTTTTATGCGTATGACATTCATGAGCCGCGTATTCAGTTTATTAACCATTACTTTCAACTGGAAGGGCTGGAACCGTTGGCGCGAGTGCAAGATGTGGCCATGAACTTTCCGCAAGAGCAGGCAGATGTGGCCCTGTTCCTGAAAGAGATGCCCCGTTTTACCCGCAACTATGGGGATTTGGGACGGCCGTTGCTGCAAGCGCTCAACGTCCGCTGGTTGGTCCTCTCCTACCCCAGCGTCAGTACCCACGGCGGCCGCAACCTCACCAACCGCTACCGCGACTTTATGCACCAGCTCATCGATGGCCTGAACTGGCCCGTCACCGAATTGTTGTTCGAAGGGGAGTTGGTTTTTGTGATTGAGAAAAAGGACGCAGAGAGCAGTGAGGGATTGTGAGAACTACGAATCTTGTCTAGTTTACGAGCTGGAAAAGCTGGAGCTTTCTGTACAAAAGCAGGTCGTCTTACCCGTCGTATACAAAGAACTCCAGCTACCCAACGCCTACCGCATTGACCTGCTGGTCAACGATCAGGTCGTCGTTGAGCTAAAGCCGTAGACAAAATCTTGCCTGTTCACGCAGCGCAAGTCCTCTCTTACCTCAAACTATCCCAACGCAAGGCCGGCTTATTGCTCAACTTCAACGTCAAAATGATGAAAGACGGCATCCGCCACTTCGCCCTGAAATAACAAAACTAAAAAACTCAGCGTTCTAAGCGGCGCAGCCGTCCATCTCCAAGTCTCTGCGTCCCTTCCCTAGTCAGCCAGATCTGCCGCGATTTCCAGTTTGCCTTCTTCAGCGGCCTTTGTCGGCCGCACGCGGTGGTGCTTGGGTACAGTGACCGTATCGGCCACAACTTTTTTAGTGTCCTTGATGTTGAGTTGGTCAAACAAAAACTCAAACTGATCTTGCAACAGCTTGCCAATGTGCGCCTGTGCCTCGGCGGGCAAATCCCACCATTGCTGCTTCAGCGGACCAAAAGCCCGTTTGCGCTCCTTGTAGAAGAATTGATCCGTCGTTTGGCCTTCTTTCTGCGTGAAGTTAGCCCGAATGTACTCATAGGCCGCTTCCACAATTCCCGCCGGGGCATTTTCGTAGATCATGTTTTGGAAGCCGGTGGCCAGATGGATTTCCACCGTGCCCACCTCGGGGAATTTATTGAAGGCACTTTGCGGCAGCGTAGAGGCTCCGTGCTGCACCGCCCCGCCGATGCTGTACGTGTCTCGTGCCGCTGCACTGAGGGCACGCAGCGTCTCAAAATCGACGCTTACCTGAGCCAGGGTACCATCGGGCAGCACTACGCCGCCGTGGCTGGTGCCAGTTTGCACCGAAATTTTAGAGATGCCCGTGACCCCATCCAGCGCGCGCCGATACCCTTGCATGAAGGCGTGCAGCTCTTCCACCGTCGAATTTTTATGCCCCACTTCACCAATCTCGCCACCCAAAGAAACCGTCACGTCATCTGGCTCCAGGTCGCGGGCATGGCGGGTAAGCTCGGCACACAGCGTGTAGTTGAGGCGCTGCTGCTCATCCAGCGTGGGAAAGTCTAAATCTACCAGGGTGGAGGTGTCGATGTCGATGTTGTAAAAACCAGCAGCAATGGCTTCTTTCATTAAATCTTTAACGGCCGTTAACTCTTTGTCGGGATCTGCCTGGTATCCTTTGGCCGACACCTGAAAATGGTCTCCCTGGATGAAGAGCGGGCCACGAAAACCTTCTTTGATGGCTGCCCCAATGAGCGAGGTGACGTATTCATACGGCCGTTGCCCCGTATAACCAATCTCAGAGCGGGCAATTTCTAGTAGAATGGCCCCGGCATTATATTTGTTGGCTGCCCGGAAAATGGCCCGGCCTGTGTTAAAATTCATGCCCCGCACATTAATTGCCGGGACAGTGAAATTGTGGGCCACATCGCCACGGCCAATAGCCATGTATAATTCATGAATCGAGGCGGGATAAATACCCAGCACCTGCCCCAGTTCCCACAACAGCCAGCGTGCGGTGTCACGCACCAGACCTTTGCCAAAGACGGCCGTATACACCACATCGTCAATCTTATCCTTAAGAATCGACTCATTTGTCACCGTCACTTTGCTATCAGCAACCAAGGCACCACCTGCGATGGCCTCAAACAACAGATCTACCGATTCCAGAACCTTCATGGGTTTGTCTCCTTAAAATCTAAGCCAATTTATACCAGTTATATTTTGGCAATTCACACGTAAGAAATATACCACCATCTTCAAGTAGATGAAGGCAGGCGGTCTAATAAAATAGTATAGTAGCGAGCAGAAAGACCAAGCCATTACAATGGACGGGAAAAGATTATGATGTTTGTCACATCTCGCTGGAGGGTTATAGCGGGTATGCTGGATGAGGTAGTAGAAGGTATGGAACAATCAACCCATTTATTTACCCCAACTGAGCGTTCAGTAATTATGTAATTGAGTAATTAAGCAAACCACAGAAAGTATTTTGAAACACGAAGCATGATTTCTTAGTGGTTTGCTCAAGTAAAAGCCAAATGTGCGCGCATTCTAATTCAAAATTCTTTTTGGCTTTTACATAACAGCCTTAATTGCTCAATTACCAAATCGCTAACTTAAAGGGATTAAAGATGCTATGAAGCGTTTAGGGGTTTTAACGAGTGGCGGCGACGCCCAGGGAATGAACGCGGCGGTACGCGCCGTCGTGCGTATGGCATTAGACAAAGGAATAGAAACCGTTGCTATTTATGAAGGCTACCAGGGCATGGTCGATGGCGGTGATCAGATTCGGCCAATTGGTTGGAACGATGTTGGTGGCATCTTGCAACAGGGCGGCACGATCATTGGCTCTGCCCGCTGCAACGAGTTCCGCGAACGCGCCGGGCGGCTCAAGGCCGTCCATCATCTGCTGGAACACGAATTGGATAGTTTGGTTATTATTGGTGGAGATGGCAGCCTGAGTGGCGCACAAATTCTCTATGATGAGTGGCCCAGCCTGGTGAACGAACTGGCCGAATGCGGCCAAATCAGCCAGGAGATTGCCGATCGACACCAGCATATTCAAATTGCAGGTATCATCGGCTCCATCGACAACGACATGTTTGGCTCTGACGTTACAACCGGCTCAGACACGGCGCTGCACCGCATTGTCGAAGCCATTGACGCCATTTCCAGCACGGCTGCCAGCCACCAGCGCATCTTCGTGGTCGAAGTGATGGGGCGTCGTTGTGGCTACCTGGCTCTGATGGGGGCCATGGCCGGCGGCGGCGATTGGGTATTCATCCCCGAAAACCCACCCGATGCTGACAATTGGGAAGAGAAGATGTGCGACCTGCTGCACCAGGGGCGCGAAGCTGGCCGTCGCGACATCATTGTGGTGGTGGCAGAAGGGGCGCAAGACCGGCACGGTAACCGCATCACCAGCGAATACATTAAGCAAGTGCTGGAAAATCGCCTGGAAGAAGACACGCGCATCACGGTGCTGGGGCATGTGCAGCGTGGCGGCGCGCCCAGTGCCTTCGACCGCAACCTGAGTACGTTGTTGGGCGCAGCGGCCGTAGACCATTTACTGGCGGCCACGGAAAATGAAAAACCGTTTGTCATGGGCATCCGCAGCAACAAAATCACGCGCACGCCGCTGGATGAAGCCTTAGAAAAAACGCACGCTGTGGCTAAAGAAATGCAGGCGCACAATTTTGCCGAAGCGATGCACTTACGCGGCAGCAGCTTTAACGAATCTTTCCAAATTATCCGCACCATGGTACGCGTCTTGCCCCATCCGCCTGCGCCAGACCAACAGCGAATGCGCATTGCGGTGATGAATGCGGGTGGTCCAGCACCAGGAATGAATACGGCCGTACGAACGGCCGTACGCCTGGGCACCGACAAAGGCCACGTTATGCTCGGGGTGCAAAACGGTTTCCCCGGTCTGGTAGACGGGGATATTCGGGAAATGGATTGGATGAGCGTCTCCGGCTGGGCTTCCCGGGGTGGCGCAGAGCTGGGCACCAATCGCACGATGCCCGAGGGCAGCGATTTTTACGCCATCGCCCGCAGCCTGGAAGAGCACAAAATTGATGGCCTCTTGATGATCGGTGGCTGGACCGGTTATGAAAGCGTTCTTAAAATGATGGGAAATCGCCACACCTTCCCGGCCAACAACATTCCCATCATCTGTGTCCCGGCCAGTATCAACAACAATTTGCCGGGCGCAGAATTAAGCGTTGGCGCTGATACCGCACTGAACAACATTGTGAATGCGGTAGACAAAATCAAGCAATCGGCCGTGGCCTCTCGCCGCGTATTCGTGGTTGAGGTGATGGGGCGCAACTGTGGCTATCTGGCTCTGATGAGCGCCATGGCCAGCGGTGCCGAGCGCGTCTACATCAATGAAGAAGGCATCACATCCAGCAACCTGGTTGGAGATGTAAAAGAGCTGATTGTCGGCTTTAGCAAAGGGAAACGGCTGGGCCTAATGATTCGCAACGAGAATGCCAACAAAGTGTACACCACGGCATTCATCGGCGCGTTGTTTGAGGAGGAAGGTGGCGAGCTATTTGATGTGCGTGAAGCGATTTTGGGGCATTTACAGCAAGGGGGTGATCCCTCTCCCTTTGATCGCATTTTGGCCACGCGCCTGACCTCTTACGCGATTAACCAATTGGAGACACAGATCGCAGCGGCAGACCCCACCTGTGCCTGCATTGGACAAATTGGCGGTTCGTTGGTATTTACCAATATGGAAGATGTGCCGCGCATGTTTGACATGGAGAAAAAACGGCCGAAAAAGCAATGGTGGATGGATTTACGTCCCATTGCCCGAATCCTTGCCAAACCATCCCCACATTAGAATAATAGACTTGAGTATATTTTTAAGAAAAGGAGCAAAAGATGACGAAAATTGGAATTTTGACAGGCGGTGGCGATGTGCCCGGCTTGAATCCATGTATTAAAGCAGTGGTCAATCGGGCCATTGATGAAGGGTATGAAATTGTTGGCATTCGGCGTGGCTGGGGCGGCTTGCTAGAACTCAACACGGACGATCCGACTTCGGTAGAGAAACATGTGCTGCCTTTAAACAAAAATGCGGTGCGCACCATCGACCGTACGGGCGGTACCATGTTGCATACCAGCCGGACCCATCCCGGCAAGGTTAGACCCAACGCAGTGCCTGACTTCTTAAAAGATCCGGAACATCCCGAAGCGGAAGAAGCTGACAAAAGCCTACGCGACTTTACCCCACACGTTATGAAAAATCTGGAGTACCTGGGCATCGACACGCTCATTCCCATTGGCGGCGACGACACGCTGAGCTACGGTGAGCGGCTGCACAGTGAAGGCATTCACGTGCTGGCCATTCCCAAAACAATGGACAATGATGTGTACGGTACAGATTACTGCATTGGCTTTAGTACGGCCGTTACCCGGAGCGTTCAGTTTATTCATCAACTGCGCACCAGTACCGGCTCCCATGAGCGCATTGCCGTCATCGAGCTGTTTGGTCGTAACTCCGGCGAAACCAGCCTCATCAGCTCTTATTTGGCCGGGGTGGATCGGGCCGTCATATCTGAGGTGCCTTTTGACCCGGAACTGTTGGCCGACCTGGTGCTGAAAGATAAGCAAGACAACCCCAGCAACTACGCCATGGTCACAGTGAGCGAAGGGGCACACATGGTCGGTGGCAAGGTGGTGGAATATGGCGAGACAGATGCCTATGGCCATCGCAAACTGGGCGGCATCGGCGAAATCACCGGGGAAGCGCTGAAGAAAATCACAGGCGAGAGTATTATCAATCAGAAGGTTTCTTACCTCATGCGCTCTGGTGCACCGGATGCCCTGGACCTGATGGTGGCCACCAACTACGCCAACCTGGCCGTCAACCTGATCAAAAATGATGTAAGCGGCCGTATGGTCGCCCTGCGGGACGGCAAATACACGCATATCCCCATGAGCACCGTCACCAGCGGTGTCAAGCGGGTGGATGTGGACGAACTGTATGATGTTAAAAAATACCGGCCACGCATCCGCCACGTCATGGGCAAACCGATGTTCTTGTATTAAATATTTCGCCACAGAGAACACAGAGCAAATAGCGTTTTGTTCTAAAACTGAGGAGTAAGCATCCTCAAATGCGTCCCGACTAACCCTGTTCGCATTCGAGAATGCTCACTCCTCGTTTTGAAAAGCCCGCAAAGAACACCCCAATTCCAACCATTTATCTGCTAAAATAGCATTTATGCACCGCTTTTTTGTAGACCCAGAAATTTTGCAAGGTAGCCGGGTTATTTTGCCAACAGCGCAGGCGCACCAAATTCGCAACGTGCTGCGCTTGCGCGTGGGCTCCGCCATTTTGGTGTTAGACAACAGCGGTGCGGAGTATGAGGTGGTGCTGCGGCAGGTAGATAAGCAGCAGGTGGTGGGGGAGGCAGTCGCCAAACGGCCGTCGCCCAACGAACCAACCGTCCACCTCACCCTTTACCAGGCCCTAATGAAGCGAGACAAATTTGAGTGGGTCTTGCAAAAAGGGACCGAAATCGGTGTCAGCTGCTTTGTGCCACTGGTAACGCAGCGCAGTTTGGTGCAGGATGTTGACATAAAGGCAAATAAACAGGCGCGCTGGCACAAAATCATCACCGAAGCGGCCGAACAATCCCGTCGAGGTTGCCTGCCCGAACTGCACCCACCGCAAACATTGGTCCAGGCGCTGGCCGCACATCCGCCACAGCCTGGCCTCATCGCCTGGGAAGACGAAGATGCGCTCACCTTGCGAAAGGCGTTGGCTGGTGGGGAACGGCCGTCTCACATCTCGCTCTTCATTGGGCCAGAAGGCGGCTTTGCGGCCGAAGAAGTGGAAGCTGCTCAAGCGGTAGGCATCCAGTCTATTACTTTGGGCAAGCGGATATTAAGGGCAGAAACGGCCGCACTGGTTGCCTCAGCCCTCGTCTTGCATGAACTAGACATAATCTAGCCTAAGGGTAATAAATTTCACGCAAAGTCGCAAAGGCATATTTTCAACCCTTTGCGACTTTGCGTGATCTCCATGGAAATTCTATGCTTTATCTTGTAGCCACCCCCATCGGTAACCTTGGTGACATCACCCTGCGGGCGCTGGAAACATTGCGCCAGGTAGATATGGTCGCCAGTGAAGACACGCGCAAAACGGGCCTGCTGCTCAAACATTTTGAGATCAGCAAGCCGCAGCTTTCCTTTCATGAGCATAATGAGGCGAAGGCGGGCAACAAAATCATCAACCTGCTGCAGGAGGGCAAGTCGGTGGCAGTGGTGACGGATGCGGGCACGCCTGGTATTTCTGACCCAGGCTACTCGGTGGTGCAGCGGGCCGTGGCAGAAAATCTGCCCGTGACGATGATTCCTGGCCCCACAGCGCTGATCATGGCCCTGGTTTTGTCTGGCTTGCCCGCCCACGCCTTCACTTTTCGCGGCTTTGCCCCGCGCAAAAGCGGCAAGCGACAGCGCTTCCTGGCCGTTGATGCTGAATCGCCGCACACGCTGATTTTTTATGAAAGCCCCTACCGGCTGAAGGCGTTTTTAGCAGATGCGCTGGAAGTTTTTGGGGATAGGGAAACGGCCGTTTGCAACGAACTCACCAAGCTGTATGAATCCGTCCACCGGGGCAAACTCTCTGAACTGATTGTCCATTTTGCAGAGGAAGATCCGCGTGGCGAATACGTCGTGGTAATCGGTGGTCAGTAATCCGTTTTCCGTGGAATTTTTACCGATTACCGCTCACCGTTTACCGATAACCGATTCGGTCACTTGTGATACTGCTCTCCCGCCAAAATGGTGCAAGAACGGTAAAGTTGTTCCAGCAGCAAAATGCGGGCCAGTTCGTGGGTAAAGGTCAGTGGGGAGAGAGAGATTTGTTCGTGGCAGGCGATGAGCACTTCGTCGGAAAAGCCTAAAGGACCCCCAATGAGAAAGGCGATACGGCCGTCATCCACCACCCGTTTTTGCAGCCATCTTGCCATGTTGGGGCTACTGCGCAACTTGCCCGTTGGCGTCAGGGCAATGAGGCGATGGCTGTCGGCGACGGCTTGCAAAAGCTGCTCCCCTTCCTTGGCCATCGCCACGTCGTCTGGAATGCTGCGGCCAACCACATCTTTGACTTCAATCAAATCCAGGCTGGTGTAGCGTCCCAGCCGCTTGACATAATCATCTTGAGCCGCCAACCATGCTTTGTTTTTGATCTTCCCCACAGCAGCAATGGTGAGACGGCCGTTTAAGCGACTCATGGGACGCAATTGGGTAATTAAGCAATTGAGTAATTACCAAATTACCCAATTACTCAATTACATCCTACTGAATAACCCCTAGCTGCCGACCACCTTCAATGATCGTGTCAGCGCAATAATTAATGTCTTCCAACTGGTGGGCGGCTGAGACACAAGCCCGCAGACGGGCCTGACCCTCGGGCACCACCGGGGCCACAACCGCCTGCACAAAAATGCCATGATTCTGGCAATATTTGGCCAATAATGCCGCCCGGTCGGTGCTGCCACACACCACCGGCACGATGGCCGTTTCGGTGTAGAGCAAATCAAACCCAGCCTCACGCAGCCGTCCGGCAAAATGATTGTAATTGTCCTGCAACTTCTGCACCCGCCACGGCTCGGCCTCAATCACGTCAAAGGCCGCCTTGGCCGCTCCAGCCGAGGCTGGCGGCACAGCGGCAGAGAAGATAAAGGCGCGCGCTTCATGCTTAAGGAATTGAATAAGTTCATGATTTCCAGCCACGTAGCCGCCAGCGCTGGGAATGGTCTTGCTCAGGGTGCCCATTTTGATGTCGATGCTGTCTGGGGCCAGGCCAAAATGCTCCTCAATACCGTGGCCCGTCTCGCCCAGCACGCCAATGGAGTGGGCCTCGTCAATCATCAGGTAAGCGCCATATTTGCGGCACAGGCGCACGACTTCGGGCAAGTTGATGATGTCGCCGTCCATGCTAAACACGGCGTCGGCAATGACCAACTTACGGCCGTCGCCATCTGCCTCGCGCAACCGTTTTTCCAAATGATCCATATCATTGTGGCGGAAACGCACAAATTTGGCCATCGCCAGCAAACAACCATCCACGATGCTGGCATGATTGAGCTTGTCACAAATCACCGTGTCCCCTTTGCGCAGCAGGCTAGAAATGGTGGCCAGGTTGGTCACATACCCGCTGGAAAAAGTAATGGCTTCTTCCGTTTGCTTAAACGCCGCAATACGCGTTTCCAACTCATTATGCAGCTTCAGGGAACCGGCCAGAAGCCGGACACCATGTGTTCCGGTGCCGTAATGGTCAATTGCTGCTTGCGCTGCGGCATTGATTTGTGGATGGCCGATCAGGCCCAAATAGGAGTAGCTCCCCAGCATAATCATTTCGCCGTGATTTTCTACATTCACACGGCCGTTTGGCAGAATATCCTGTGTTGCTTCCAGGTAGAAGTAAAGCCCAACCTCCTTGTAATGTTCTACATCCCACAACATTTCCGGGATAAGCCCCGGTCTTTTTAAGGTGGTTTCACCAATCATTGATTTCTCCTCTTCACACAAAATAAGTTCAGGCCGTCGCCGAATTGCCTGAACAACTGTGTTCTAGCCAAAGAAAATTAATAATTAAAAAATATCTTCCCTGATAAACAAACCATCGGGGTTTGGCAGAACAACTGGCTAATTTTATCCCTAGCCTTCTCTTTTCTCAACAAGTTACGCATTCTTGTTTAAATCGTTGCTCAGAATGGCCCGTTACCGTTTGCTCCTCGCCTGTAATCCTGCGACAATCCGGTAATCGGTAAACGGTAAACTGATTACCGACCACCGATAACGGATTACGGAAACATGCCAAAGCCAACCCGTGTCATCAAATGGCGCATCCGGCGTCAGCAGCGCAGACAGCGCAGTGGTCTCAACGTTTTTCGTTGGGTCAGTGTGAGTGTGTTGGGCTTGGCCACGGCCGTTTTCACTTTTTTACTCTTGGGGGCGGTGGGGGTAACGGCCGTTTTCGCCAGCTTCAGCCGCGATTTGCCCGACTTCACCGAGCTGGAACAATTGGGCCAGGACAACAGCGACACCTTTGAAACCACCAAAATTTACGCCTGGGGTGATCCCACCCAGGCAAATCCAGACCAGCGCGACCTTACCCTCATCTACGAAATCATCGATCCGCTCGGCGGCGACCGGCAGTGGGTTCCGCTGGACCAAATTCCGCAGCAGCTCATCGACGCCACCGTCGCCATCGAGGACCGCACCTTTTGGACCAACCAGGGTTTCGACATGGTGGGCATTGGCCGCGCCTTTAACGAGTACGTCCTGCAAGGCGGCGACATCCAGGGCGGCTCTTCGATTACCCAGCAGGTGGTCAAGAACAACCTGATCGAACCGGAGCGCCGCCTTGTGGGCAGTGAAGTGGGGCTGGACGATTACCAGCGCAAGCTGGAAGAGCTGCTGCTGGCCCGGCAGGTGACCCAAACCTACAGCAAAGAGCAAATTTTGGAGTGGTACCTCAACACCAACTTTTACGGCAATCTGGCTTACGGCATTGAAGCCGCCGCTCGCATCTATTTCGACAAGCCTGCTGCCGAATTGACGCTGGCCGAGGCTACCCTGCTGGCCGCCATTCCTCAATCCCCCGCCCTGAACCCGATCAACAACCCAGACGCAGCCAAAGCGCGGCAGGCGCTGGTGCTGGAGGCAATGGTGCGCGAGGGGATGATTAGTGAGGAAACGGCCGTTTCCACCAAAAATCTCCCCGTCCCCGTCGTCAACGCCATTGCCGACCGCTTCGACATCATTGCCCCTCACTTTGCCCTGTACGTGCAGCAGCAGCTGGAGCAAATGTTTGGCCCCGAGCTGGTGTTGGGCGGCGGATTGCGCGTCTACACCACGCTGGACCTCACCTACCAACAGCAAGCCGAATGTGTGGCCCGTGCCCAGGTCAACCGGCTCTCCGGTGCCATCGGCCCCGGCCTGCCCGCCGACGAGCAAGCCAGCTGTGACGCGCTCGACTTTTTGCCGCCGCTGGCTGCAAGTGATGAAGGGGTGGATCGGGAAGTGGGCAATGCGGCCGTTCTCATGCTGGACCCCAGAACGGCGGAAATCAAAGCGATGGTGGGCAGTCTGAACTATTGGGACAAAAGCATCGACGGCTCGTTTAACGTGGCGGTCGATGGCCTGCGCCAGCCCGGCTCCAGCTTCAAGCCGTTCACCTACCTCACCGCCCTCAGCCAGGGGTACAGTGCCGCCAGCATGGTGCTGGACGTGGAAACCGACTTCAGCGCGGCCAACAACGGCATCCCTTACGTGCCGCAAAACTACGACCGCCAGTTCCACGGCCCCATGCGCTTGCGGCAGGCGTTGGCCAACAGCTACAACGTGCCCGCCGTGCAGGTGATGAGCTGGGTGGGCGTCAACAAAGTGTTGCGCACCGCCCACAGCCTGGGCATCAACAGCCTGGACCAGGGCAACAGCAGCTACGGCCTCTCCATCACCCTCGGCGGCGGCGAAGTTTCGCTGCTGGACATGGTGTACGCTTTTTCAGTGATGGACAACATGGGCGTGATGGTCGGCCAGCCCCGCCCAACAGAGCAAATTCGGCCTGGCTACCGCACACTGGACCCCGTGGCCATCTTACGCGTGGAAGACCGCAGCGGCAACGTCTTGTACGAATACAACCAGCCGCAGCGACGCGAAATTCTCACCTCGCAGCTGGCTTATGTGATGAACGATATGTTGTCTGACCGCAGTGCCCGCTGTGCTGGCTTTGGCTGCCCCAACGCCCTGGAACTGCCGGATAATCGCCCCGCTGCGGCCAAAACCGGCACCACCAACGATTACCGTGACGCCTGGACCGTCGGCTATACGCCGCAGCTGGTCACCGGCGTCTGGGTAGGCAACAGTGACAACAGCCCGATGCAAAGTGTGCCCGGCTCCAAAGGGGCAGCCCCCATCTGGCACGCGCTAATGGCTTGGGCGCTGCAGGATGAACCGCTGGACACCTGGCCGCGTCCCAGCGGCATCGTGGAGCAGCCGGTGTGCAATTTGTCTGGCCTGCTGCCCACCTCGTTCTGCCCCACCGTCTCCGAGATTTTCATCGACGGCACGCAGCCAACCATTTTTGACAACATGGTCCAGGAGTTTGCCATCAACCGGGAAACGGGTCGTCTGGCCACGATTTACACCCCGCCAGAGCTGATCGACCGGGAACTATTTGTTATCTACCCCGAAGCGGCCGCCGACTGGGTGCGCGAAAACGAGATTCCCCAGCCGCCAGACGAGTACGACACGATCACCGCGCCAGACAGCCCGGACCAAAACATCCAAATCAGCGCGCCCGCGCCGTTTGCCTACGTGCAGGGGCAGGTGGTGATTACCGGCACGGCGCGCAGCGACAATTTTGCCTTTTACCGGCTGGCCTATTTCGAGGGATTGACGCCCGATAATCTGCAAACGCTGGCGGACAACGTGACGGAGCCGCGCGAAAACGCGGAGCTGGCCGTCTGGGACGTGTCACAGCTGGAGGGACTGTACACGCTGCTGCTGACGGTGGTGCGCCAGGATGGCGGCTTTGAGGAGTACAGCGTGCAGGTGACGGTGGACAACACGCCGCCCACGGCCGAAATCCTCTTCCCGCTGCCCGACCAGCAAATCTTCACCGACGAGGAGTGGGTGATTGTCCAGGCGCAGGTGGCGGATGATGTGTCGCTAGAGCGGGTGGAGTTTTATGTGGATGGGGCGGAGGTGCCGTTTGCCATCAGCACGGTGCCGCCATTTACGGAGAAGTGGGACATTCCGGGGCCGGGCTGCCACAGCTTCCGGGTGGTGGCGATTGATGCGGCGGGGAATCAAGGGGGAGGAGAGGATACGGCCGTATCTATCTGTCTTATTGAGAGGGAGTAATGATTCATTATTGGGCATAGTACAGAACCGACGAAACGACCTTTACAATTTCGTAGCCAGAGTAAACGCGATTGGAAATCGCGGCTACGGGCGAAAAATTGTAAAGATGATTTGGCTTACAATGAACCATGCCTATTATTGTTTAATCAGAATATCCCAAATGAGTTAAACAGCCTTAGCAAAAAAGCATTTCACCATTAAGGTTGAGCTTCCCAAGGAATTTTAAAGATGCCTGATGTTACAGTGACGGTCATTGAAGGTTTTTGAGGTATATTCCAACCATTTATATTCTCAGGACTTTCCTTTAAAGTAAGTGAAGATCCATAAATGGGCAATTCGGCCTTTTCTGGTAATAGCTTTGTCCAGATCCGCTTATCTGAGGAGGTGTTTCGTTGGGAAACAAGCTCCATTAAAACTGATACCCCACCTGATATTGCACTAGCAGGAATATTACTCTTCATATCTACACCGCTTGCCAAATTGCCCCCAAAAGTCTGAGTAAATGTCATCACTCCCTCTTGAAATGCATTTGTCAGTTTTTTGAATTTGCTCGACTTCACTTCCTCATGCAATGCCTCTACTTTTGGTATCAATATTTCCTGCTCAATTTGCCTCGTCCGAATTACGAATTCTTCAGACCCAATCTCTACATCAATTTGCTGAATGGCTTCTTGCAAGCCTTTTCGAAATTCACTAAACCCTGAATCTTGATGAATTTCGTTTAATACATGAGGAGATAAATTAGCAAGAATAGGTAGTCTTAAGTTTCGGATACCTTCTACAATCCTCGCATGATTTTTTATCGCTGCATATTCATTAAAAGAAGCATTGCCTAAATACTGTTCCCAACGAAACGGAGCAGTATATATTGAGTTAGTCGCATTCGCTATCGTCACGTCTTTTGCAAATTGCTCAATTCCTCGGACAATTGATTTTCGTATTTGCGTTTTTTTGCTTCCTCCAGCAAATACAAATAAGCCCTTACAATTATCATCAACTGTAACCTCTTTTGGAAGAAAAATGTCGGCCAGTTTTTCTACAGGCTTTGTAATATTTTGCACTTCTTTTGAAATTGCTGTGAATTTTCCCGAATTCGAAAAAACGATTTGCTCTGCTGGAATCAATACAATTTTCCCAGTTTCCACTAAGGATCGTAAACTGTATAGCCAGGGAAAAGTCCAAGCTAAGTATTGTTTTGTTTTATTGTAATTGGGTCGGCCATAGTCCTTGCTACTATTATCCATATTTTTCCAGCCAGTCGGAGCACTCAATAATCGCGTGCGCTTGTACTGTTCTTCACAAAACCAATAGTGGAGGGGATCAAACAAGATAATTGAGTCAGAACATAACAAGGCAGACGATATATAGGGAGATGATTCAGTCGTAAATGGTGGGGATGAAAGAAAACTGCCTAAAAACAATCGGGTTTTATAATCATCATTTAAAAAAGGTTTAAAGCTGTTATGGAAATTCAGAATGTGTTCACGTAGCTCACGAATCTGTCGATTATTAAGGGGTTTGGCAATCGGATATTGTTCCGAACCAAAAAAATTATCCAACAAATCGAAAATAGTGGTTGCTTGTCTTGTCATGTTTAACTCCGCCAATTATTTGTTGACCCTCTTCTTAGGCACCCTCGTTTCCTTGCAAAATATCGCTTAGTTGTAGCTACACAAGTCGTGCAGCTAGTTTTGTTGGTGGGGTACGGCCGTATTTCCCCTCAACATCTCACCCCAACCAACTGGCAAATGAAAAACGGCTTTCCTTTACAAAAACTCCACATGATTTTCCATTTCCTCGGCAGAAAGCACCTGGAAAATGAAATGCAGGCCACGCACCATGTAGCCTATGGGCTGTCTCGGCTGCACAAAAACGATTCCGGCGTGCTTTACGCCCTGCGCATGAAGCGTTAAAAAATCGTCATCTTCGGTGATGAAAACACGCCCTTGCTCGGCTGCAAACGCCAGCTGAGCTTCATCCGCAGCACCCAGCAAACCCGCCTCTAGCGAGCTTAACACATCTACACGGCGACGTTTTAACCCAGCAATAACCGCATTGGGAATATGTTCATCCGTTTGAAATCTAATTTCACTCATTAAACTGAATGGGCAACTTAGAAGGAATCTGCTTTTTCATTTCGGCGACGAAGGCTTCACTGACTTTGATTGCCTCGTCAATTTCGACTGGATTGTTGTGATAATAAGCCAAAGCGGCATAAATTTCGGCGAGCGTTAAATCGTATTCAGTGGCAATTTCATCCGCACTCATGCCCAACCATTCGTGCCAGATAACAATGTTCTGCACCGCAATGCGCCGCCCGGCAATGCGGGGTTTGCCGCCTACCACCCCTTCTGTTTTTTCGATGTAATGGTCTAGCGTTTGTACAGTCATCTCTGTTTCCCCGCTCAAATTCGCTTTAGCAGCTTACCTTTATCGACTTACGCACCAAGATTATACTCGATTTTAATTGGAATCTTGCCTTATCCCCAACCAACTGGCAAATGAAAAACGTCCGTCCACAAACCATCCTCATTCACTGTAAGCCCAACGGCCGTTCGCCACGTCCACCAATCTATCAGCCGTGCGTTGGTAAATGCGGAACGGCAAATTGGGCGTACGCTGGAAACGAAGATCAATCACGCTGTAGAAAAAGTAGCGTTTTTTGGTGCCGCTGATTTCTTCCCAGGGCACAAAGAAGGGGGAATGCCCTGGCCGGAAGAGAAACAGCACCGAAAAGTAAACCCCCTGCTCATCCGCGCAAATTTTAAGCACGCCATTGTAATTGGAGGCAAGCCGCAAGATGGCACTTTGCAGCGAGAAGCAGTTGGCGGCCAGCGGTTCGCGGTACGGATACGCTTCCGCCATGCTGCCCCAGCCGCCAATGCGGGAAATGAGATAGACGATAGTGCTCCAGAAAAGGGGGAAGATGATGAAAAAACCGAGAATGATCAGGGTAGTGGTTATGATTTCGTTATTCATGATGAAAAAGATAGCGTGATTACGGCCGTTTGTAAACCGTTTGATCTAAAAAGTTTGGGGCTGGAAAACGGCCGTATCCCCCACAAACAACCCGTCACGCTCCCGTCACGATACCCCGCTAAAGTGATGTTCAATCAATTGGTGAATGGTAATTACCTGAAAGGAGTTTGTCATGGATACCGTGATGAGTTTTGAAATGTTGGGCTATTTCGCTTCTGTTTTTGTGGCCGTTTCACTGACAATGCGCTCGCTGACCAAGCTGCGGGTGATCAACCTGATTGGCTCGCTGCTGTTTACTGCCTATGGCTTGATCATCAGCGCCTACCCGGTGGCCGTGGTGAACGCTTTTATTGTGCTGGTGAACATTTATTATTTGCAGCAATCTTTGAAGGAAACGGCCGTTGCCAGCCAGCAAGCCTGATTCCCAATCAAACCCCTCAAGAGAAAATCTTGGGAATCAGAAATGGCGTCTCCTTCTTGTAAGCCAGATATGCCTCGCCAAAACGAGCTTCTAGCTCCCGCTCCTCAACTTGTTTGAGGTAGATAATGAGAAGCGTGGAAATTAAAAAGACAACAATCAGGGCAAATACGGATTCAAGAAGGATGCCAATACCAGAGTAAAGCAAAATGGTGCCAAATGTCATTGGATTACGGCAATGTTTGAATGGCCCGGTTATCAGCAGCTTCTTGGTGGCCATCATCGGCAGCGGGGTGCCACGGGCGCGGATGAGTTGGGCAATGATCGACCAGAGTGCAAACGTGAGACCCAGCAGCACAAGGATGAGGCCAAAAACAAAAACAAGCAGACTGATTTCAAGCGATGGCAGGCCTAGCCGCTGATCCAAATTGGCGGCAATCCACCTTAAAAACAGCGGAATGAGAACCACAAACAGAATGCCAGCCAGCAGTGTGGCAAAAATCCGCTGCTCAATACCATATTCTTTCTCCGCCCACTTCGTAAATTGTTTCATGGGGCACCTCCCGCTTTCGCCAGATTCGAGTTCAAACTCATAATCCGGCAAATCCTCTGCAAAAACAGTCACCACCTATCTAGCATCTGCCTACATTATACCTTTACGGTAAGGAAACGACTTCGTCGTCTTATTTAAATTCCGTTCCTAAACAACAGCATCTGCTGTCTTTTGGCTAATGCGGAAAATGACAAATTCGGCTGGTTTAACCGGGGCAATACCAAATTTCAGGTTACGGCTCGATGGCCTCCAAAGCAGCTTTTAAGTTAGCGGCTTCTTCCTGTAAATGTTTCGCCTGTCCCCTGGCAATCAAGGGAAAAATGAGCCGCAACCACCCCTTTGGCTGCATCTCAGCCTGGATGGTGAACTTTGTGCCCTCAGGGCGCGCCTCAAACGTCTGGCAGCTATGGACGCGCATGACGTTCATGTTCAGTTCATAGCACATTTTTTTGTTGGCTTCGTACTCGGTGATTTCCCGCTCGGTACAGAGCACGCGCCCCCATTGCCTGAGGGTAATCTGAAAGATAGCCCCAACGCCTACCGGCTTGTCGTTCACCCAGCTGCTAGAAAGCACGTGGTCAGACCAGCGTGGCCGATTGGCTGGATCCAGGTAATATCTGAAAACATCCTCAAGTGGACGGCGGATGATGATAGTGACAGACGTGTTCACACTATCAAGCCGTTGCCGACAAACGTACCTGCCGACCTGCTTGCCAGCGGTCAATGCGCCACATGATGGTGCCTAGAATCAGAAACAGGACGATGAGCGCGCCGGACCACATGGCGACGCCTGAGTAGCCCAAAGCGTTCACATCCACAAAAAAGTAAGGGTAATACCCTACAATTGGCCCACGAATAAGCCAGTAGATCAGGTAGGCAATGGGATAGGCCAGCCAGATGAAGGGATGACGGCCGTTTAATTTCCCCTTCTCCACACAACGCAGCCAAAACACAACACCCAAAATTGGGGACAAGGTGTGTGCTGTGAGCTGCGGTATCCAATCCAGAAGGGTTGCCACATCGCCTGGCCCGCCCAGGATGAACCAGAAACCCAGCCCCACAAAAGCGATGTACAGACAGCAGGCCGCCTGCACCACCGGAGAATTGAACCAGCGGTACAGCCTGCCCCGTCCCACCAACAGGGCACCAGCCATCACAATGATAATCAAGTTAGTCAGGTTGGTGAAGAAGCTGAACATCACCACAGTGGCATCGCCCCATTCGCCGAAAGTGACAGACGTGAGCCGCTTCACGTACCAAATAGTGAGGCCCGTCAATGAAGAGAGAAATAGTAGCCACAAGAACATTTTCCGCTCATCAATACGTTGCACAATATCCTCCTCATCTTTTCTAATTGTCGTTTATGGGAAACGGCCGTATCAGCCACTATTTTTGCTCGTTCTCTTCCATCTTTTTGCGCAGGCTCAACGGGCGCATGTCGGTCCAAACTTCTTCGATGTAAGCCAGACATTCATCCTTCGTGCCGTTCTTACCAACATCATTCCAACCCAATGGATTTTCCCGGTCGGCTGGCCAGATTGAATATTGCTCCTCATGATTGATGACGACTTTATAAACCATTGTCTCGTCTTGCTCGTTGCTGTTCATTCTATAACCCCTTTGATCTCATTCGTTGTGTAAAAGGATTGAAAAATGCCATGATTGCCTATGCCCACGGCAGAACCTCTCCAAGCCACGTCCTCTAAAAAAGATGCGGCCGTTCCGGCGTGACGATGTACCAAATATAGTACGTGTACACGCCCATCACCACAGCAGCGGTCCAAACAATAAAGGTCGCCCACATCCAATAACGCAAACGGCCGATTTTACGCGGCAAAATTTTGTGTCCGGCCAGCAAGCAGTAAATGGCTAATAATTCAGCAATAACCCCCAACACAGCATGAATGACCACGACGAGATAGAACGGTTCAAACGGCCGTTCCACAAACTCGCTTGGCACATTTTCATAGCGCAAAGAAAGTACCATAATCGCCAAAACAAAAAAGAGATTCAGCACCACAACGGGCGTCTGAATCCGATCATGCCAATGATACTTTCCCTGTCGTTGAGCCACCACCGCAATGCAGATAAGCACATAGAAAACAAGCTCGCCTACCAAGGCAAGGTCTGCGCCAAAATAGCTGGCAGGCGCTAAAAAACCGTCGGAACTGAGCATGGTCACCTCTTTTTTTGTTGGGATCGGGTTGAAAGCAATTAATGCCCTGCATTATAAGGAGTGCGGCTCTTTCATGGCAAGCAAGTGTAGGATATTTATCACGAATTAGGCGAATAGACGAATGAAACGAATTGTTTATGAGCTATTCGTTGATTCGTGGCCTTCATGAGTTGAATTAAGGAGTGGGCGTGGGGGTTGGGGTTACGGCCGTATCGTCAACTTCTTCCACAGCGCCATCTTCGGCCACCTCTGCATCTGCGGCTTCTTCAGCGGCCGCTTCTGCTTCGGCCGCAGCCAGGGCAGCGCGTGCTTCCGCTTCTCGTATCGCCCGGTCCTCCACGTTTTCCGTGTAGGGCTCTTCAAAATTAAAATAATTGTAGGTAAGCTGGGCAAATTGGCGCAAGATGGGGAAGCTAAAATCATGCAGCAAAAAATCACCATCAGGGTAATGTAAATATTCAACAAGAACAAAATCTGCACCTGGTGAGAAAACAATGCCCGCATCCCCATGCGTCACTTCATCCCAACCATGCTTATGCGAAACGCGCGCATCTTCCGGCACACCAAAACGAATCAGGTTACCCTCATCATTGAGAATCATTAAATCAATAATCGCCTGGCATTCGTCTGGGGTAATTTCGCCAGGATACACCGCCAACAATGCCCCACCGCCGTTGGCACAATGGTAAATCATCGAAAGCAAGGTGCCAATATCCTCAGCCGTGGTTTGTCGGGCTGTGTCCGGTTCAAAAATGAGATTTGCGGCCGAGTTAGCTGGTGTTGCATAGGTGCTGGGCCTTGTGGCAACTTCATTGGCATCATAGGGAATAGCCAAAAACGTATTCACTAATCCCAGGCGGTGCATCGACTCTGTCAGGAGTTCTGCTCCCAGATACGTATTGGCTTCGCCAGCAATTTCATGAAGCAGCAAATTGGCGGCAAAGTTACTGGATTGAACGGCCGTTTCATAAAACAACTCTTCCACATATTCATTTGGCGGACCGTCCAGCACCCGGTATGTCTCCACAAAGATGGCGATTTTCAGAATGCTCAGCCCAGAAACCGGTTCTGTCGCATTGATGCCCAGTTCCTCACCACTGTCCAAATCCATGATAAAAACACTACTCAGCAAGCCAGCACCATCATTCTCCATCACCCGGTTCAACTGCGTCTTGAGCACATCCATATTTAACTCAACCGCATCTTGCATCTCAATAACCAGATCAACCTGGCGGTCAGCGGGATCGACCTGATAAAGCGCCATTTCGGCGGCGGGCAAGCTGGCCTCCACATCCGTTACATAGCCCGTCTCCCCTGGCTGATAAGAGGCACCCGCCCCCAGCAATAACTGCGGTGCAGTCGCTGGCTTATCCAAAAAGCTGGCCACATTTTCTAGCTGCATGCGCAAGGCTGCCTGATCATGCCCGGCAATGAGCCGTATATTGGTTTGCTCAAACGACCGCTTGAGCAAATATTCCACAAAGCCTTCTAAAAACGGCTGCTCACCTTTGGCCGCTTCTGCCTGATCCAGCATCGCCTCAACATCCACGTTAAAGCCCACATCACCTGGATTAATCTCTACCTGCTCTTCCAGGTGATGCAAGGTAATCGGGGCCATATACGCCGCTCGAATAGCATTGGCTGCTTCTTCCCGAGACATGCCCCCCACATCCACGCCAGCAACCGTAGTGGCTGTAGGCAGCTTTTCACGCACCAGGCTGTACAAAAAGGCCTGGTAGCCCAAAAAGAGCAGCCCAATGACCAGCAAAACAATTGTGAGGAATCTCTGGATTGTTTTTAACATGGGTTAATTCGTCCGGGCATCATTTAAATAGGGGTCTTCGAAGTTGAAGTAATTGTAGGTGGCCCGAGATAGGTTAGCCAGCAGTGGCGAACTAATTTCCCACTCCAGCCAATCCGGTTTATACAAAAATTGGACAATCACGTAATCCCCACCAGGCGAAAAGACAATGCCCGCATCGCCGTGTGTGTCGCTAATCCAACCGTGCCGATGGGCTACGGCCGTTTCCGCCGGTATGCCCTCTTCAATTAAACTGCCTATCTTATTTTGCAGCATAAAGGCCAAAATTGTTTGGCACTCGGTCTGAGTGATATCTCCTTCAAAGACGGCCAGCAGCGCCCCCCCATTGCCCTCAGCACAGTAATAAAGCATAGAAAGCAGTGTGCCCATGTCCTCAGCTGTGGTTTGCAGGTAGGGATTCGGGGATGTGCGTAAATCTTCAACGGAATTGGCAGGCGTAGACGGCCGTGTGGTGCCCGCAGGGGGATCGGCGTCATACGGCAACACAATAAATGTATTGACCAGACCCAGTCGCTGCATCGTTTCCGTTACTAACTCTGCCCCTAACTTGGGATCATCCTGCCCAGCAATAAAACGCAGCAGTTGATTCGCTCCCTCGTTGCTCAGATCAGCCGACAACGTGCTGGAAATCCAGCCCGATTGGGTTAACGTCGGCTCCTGATCCAGCAGGCGATAGGTTTCCAAAACAATAGGCAGCTTCAACAAATCCATCCCCGACATGGGCAAATCGGCATTGACGGCAATCTCGTCCACACCAGAATTCAGATCCATAACAAACATACTGGCAGCACCGCCAGTAATTTGCTCATAATCTTGCAAATTGTTCACCAGCAGACGTGTAAGTAAATTGATTTGCGGCCGATCTGGGCTGCTGGCCTCTACAACCAGCCGGGCTTCCCGATTGGTGGCCCGGTAAAGCGCCCCTTCAATATCAGCAAAGCTGGCGTCCACGTTTGTGGCCGTGCCCGTCTCGCCATATTGAAAGCTAAACGTGTCGGGCACAGGCTGAGCAGGCTGGGTCGGTTCATCCATCAAAGCAGCAATATCACCCAAGACGCGGCGCAGCGCTTCCCGGTTATGCGTGGCCGAAAGCTCTACTGGAGAAACTTCCACAGGACGACCCCACAAAAACCCCCAAAATCCAGCCCAAAAATCTTGCTGGGTACGTTCAATATCGGCCCGGCTCAGCATCGTGTCTAAATCAAGCTCAAATTCAGCGTCAGACGGGCTAATTTCAAATCGGTCTTCGCCATGATAAATGATGACAGGCGCTTCTATGTACCGGTTGGTCAACACATCGGTGGCCTGATCAGGAGATAAACCGCCAACATCAACACCAGCAACCGTAAGCCCCGTAGGGTAATTGCCTCGCAAGCTAGCATATTGAAAAAGCTTGATCAAGAGAAAAATAGAGGCCCCTACAAGTATGGTAACGGTTAACCATTGTCCTGCACCGGGTGTTGAACGACGATTCATGTTGCGGATTGTTCTCCTAAATGTTCTTGTACGGCCGCATGAATGGCTTGCTGGGTATGTGGACTCAATGGTACCGGTAAATTATCCAAGGCAAACCAACGGGCTTCAATAATTTCATGGCTTAGCTGCACCTTGCCTGTATTCAGCTGCCCAACGTAAGCAATGCCAATGTGCGGGGGATGCAAACTATGTGATATAGAAACAGCCCGGCCTAAAACGGCCGTTAACCCCGTTTCTTCCCTCAATTCACGCAGCACCCCAGACTCAGGCGCTTCATTTTTCTTTAGCCAGCCGCCAGGAAGCCCCCATTCAAAATGAGGATGGAAGACATGCCGCAGCATAAAAACCTCATTCGCCTCATTCAAGGCAATTAACGCAACACCCACACGCTGCCGGGGAACGGCAAGCCGAACTGCCAGCCCCATCAACCAACCAATCAGCGGATTCCGTATCCATTTTGCCGCTTTCATTTTCCACAATTGTGCTCTTTTTAGCGGCAACGGCCGTTCCCCCGCGGATCCTTTTTGCAAATACATTCTCAATTTGGGACCATATTGACATTCATGCCTAAAATCAGCCTCTTTCCCTATGCACCGTTGGTAAACTATGCAGCAATTTACCAACGGCACAGTATAGCAAAAACCAATCTTATCGTCAGATAAGGTGAAGGCCAAACAAGAAACGTTAGTCTGGCATTTACCTGTCGTTTAGCCCGCGCTCATCTGCCCCCGTGGCAAAATCGGCCCGAAACTTTCAAACCAGCATGACGTATAGGCGGGTAGTTCAAAGAATAATGGCGCTGATGCACACAATAAATCAACAACAGCGCCTTGTATGGAGGCAAAAATGTCTGAAAGCAGATTAACTCGCAGCGAAACAGACAAAATGATAGCCGGTGTATGTGGCGGTTTGGCTGAATATCTCAATTTAGACCCGGTATGGGTGCGGCTCATGTTTGTCTTGCTGCTGTTTGCCAGTGGCATCGGGGCACCCATTTACCTGGTTTTGTGGATAATCATGCCCCGCGAAGCAGTGGCTGGGGAGCCAGGCAACACCGTTTTGCAAGATAATTTTGATGATCTAAGCCAAACGGTCTCGGATAAAGTTGGTCGATTAAATCGCCCCAGCACAGTAGGCACCTTGCTCATTTTGTTTGGCATCTACTTTTTGCTCTCGCAAACTGGCTGGTTCCACTGGCTAAACGGGGCCATCTTCTGGCCCATTGTGATCATTGGGGCAGGCGCTTACATGCTGATGCGCCGCGAAGAATCATAACAAGGTAAACAAGCGTTTTATAGGGGTTTTGAGGAACGGCCGTCTGCTGTAGACGGCCGTTTTCATTTTTCTATGAGGATGAAGATCGTCGAAAAGAGGCACCCAAGGCCCGTAAACCAGGACGCGTTTTCGTCAGCTCATCGGCCGTACTGTCCATCGGGGTAGGCTTTGGCTCCACTAAAACGGGCAAGATAATGGTGAACGTTGTCCCTTCACCCACCTGACTCGTCACATCAATGTTGCCACCATGTGCCTGGGCAATCCATTTGGCAATCGCCAATCCCAGCCCAGCACCACCCTGCCCCGATTGAGCCCGCGCCCGTGCTTTATCAACGCGATAGAATCGATCAAAAATATAGGGCAAATCTTCAGCCGGAATCCCCATCCCCGTATCCGAAATTTTTAAATATGCCCAGCCATTCTTTTTAGACAGGCTCACATCTACCGTGCCGCCATCGGGCGTGTACTTAATGGCATTGCTAATCAGGTTTAGCAGGAGCTGCTTCAGGCGATCCACATCTCCCATCATGCACACCTGATCCACCTCGGTCACCTTCACCTCAACCGATTTTTCTAGCAGCCGAACTTGCCGGTACACTTCGAAGAGCAAATTATCCAGCTCCACTTTTTTCTTTTCTAGCGGCAAACCGCCAGCATCAGCCCGAGCCAGCAGCAGCAAATCCCCCACCAGCCGCGTCATCCGCTCAATCTCTTCCTGGATAATCTCCAGCGATTCTGGATCGGCATCTCCCATGCGGCGCATGAGGTCCACATTGCCCCGAATGGCGGTCAGTGGCGTGCGTAGTTCATGCGACACATCGGCCAGCAACCGCTGCTGCGTTTGGAACAGTCGCTCCAGCCGTTCCAACAGCTGATTAAAAGAGCGGGCCAGCACCCCAATCTCATCGGTGCGTTCCGTGTTAGGCACGCGGCGGCTAAGGTCATCGGCATTGGTGATTTGGCGTGTGACGGCGGCCATGTCTTCTAGCGGCTTGAAGGAGCTGGGGGTTAGCAACACGGCCAAAAAGAGGGAGGCAGAAGCGCCAGCAAAGCCAACAAAAAGGGCAATCACTAAAAAGCGATTGAAGCTCTCGATGCTGTCTACCAAGCGGCCAACTTGCAAATAGCCAATCAGCCGTTCCTTATTATCGTACAAAGGAGAACTAAGCACCCGCATGGTGCTATCGCCCTGGATAACGTAGTTCAACGTCTCTTCGCCTTGCAAGCCATTTTCGTCAAGCAAGCCAAAATCTGGAGGCAAGGTGCCCATATTTTGCGAACGTAAACTAATGTCACCTTCTGTGTCTACAACCATAAAGAAGGAAGCGGCCGTTTCCAGATTGTCTAGGTCTGCCGCAATGCCTAAGCGAACCGTGCCGTCTGGCTCAGTGAACACTTCTGCAGAACGCAGCTCAGCGGCAAGTGTGTGCAAATCTGTATCCACCTCCGCATTGATGCGGCTGCGCGGCAGCAGGTAGACAATGGCAGCAAACAAAACAAAAGCCACCATAAAGATAGACGTATAGACAAAAAGGAGACGGTTTTGTATTGACAAAAGGTTACGACTCTTCGCGCAGCACGTAGCCGATACCGCGCACGGTATGGATCAGACGAGGCAGATCCCCTTCTTCGGTCTTTTGGCGCAGGTAGCGCACATATACTTCAATAATGTTGCTTTCGCCGCCGAAATCATAGTTCCAAACGCGGTCAAAGATGAGATCACGGGTGAGCACCTGGCGCGGATGGCGCATGAACAGTTCCAGCAGTTCATACTCCTTGGCGGTGAGGTCGAAGATACGGCCGTCTCGCCGCCCCTGCCGTGTGCCAGTATCCAGCTCCAAATCGGCAAAGCGATACACCTGTGGCTGCGAAGGCTGCGATCGGCGCAGCAACGCCCGCACCCGGGCCATCAGCTCGTCAAAAGCAAACGGTTTCACCAAATAGTCATCAGCTCCAGCATCCAGGCCAGTTACGCGGTCCTCGATCGTTTCCTTGGCAGTGAGCATCAAAATCGGCAAATCGCTTACGGCGCGCAGACGACGGCACACTTCAATGCCATCCATGCCGGGCAGCATAAGATCGAGCAGTACCAGGTCCGGCGGATTTTCACGGGCTAAATCCAGACCCGTTTGTCCATCAGCGGCCGTATCTACCCGGTACCCTTCAAAGCTCAAGCCTCTTTGTAAAAATTGTCGAATTCGTTCTTCGTCTTCAATCACGAGAATGCGAACGGTCATATTGTCCTCCAAAAGTTATGCGCAGCCCGACATACACAAGGAATATCTGCGTAAAGTTGTCTTTTTAATGTTGGTTTATGATGAATTATATTGTAAATTCAGCACCAATTTTGCCCAAAAAAGGTTGTCTGTTTGGTTGGGGGAAGGTTACAATGGTTGATGGGAAGATCAGAATAAATCAACATTTCAACCGGACCCTGTTGCCCAACAGGATAAATAATACATATATTTCTAATCTACGATAGTAACAAATGAGTGATTCACTCGTCTACCAATAGGGGTATTTCTTAATCTCTCATCCATGTTGATGAAGATAATGGGATGCCATCCTTGGGCAAATGCAGGCGTTGTGGTTTTTAAGCACCGCTTACTTGCTCCTTTGGAGTTTACACATGGATGCTCTTTTTCAGTTTGGTCTGAATGCCACCCATTGGCTGCAAACAACCTTACCCCAGCTGGAGTCATTTTTCCAATTTATCAGCACATTGGGACTTGAAGAATTTTACCTGGCAATGATGCCCCTGATTTATTGGAGCGTGCACAAGGAAGTTGGCCGGTCGCTGGCCTATATTTTTCTGCTAGGCAATGTCTTTAACAACATGCTCAAACATGCTTTGCGGCAGCCACGGCCGTTTTGGCTCGATCCCACTTTGGAACGATTTACGGATCATGGGTATGGTATTCCCAGTGGACATACGCAATTCACTGTCACCATTTATCTCTTCATTGCTATCTGGGTTCGTCGCCGCTGGGTTTGGCTGTTAGCTCTGACGCTCATCATTTTGATGCCAATCAGCCGCATTTACCTGGGCTCCCACTTTATTCAGGATGTGGTTGTCGGTTTTCTGCTAGGCCTGCTGGTGCTAGGCGGTTATTTCCTCTGGCAGCGGCGCTATGCCAGCGGATTTGGCAAGCGAATCATGGGGCAGCGCTTGTTGGCTGCCGTGGCGGTTCCGGTTGGGTTAACGGCCGTTTACCTCATCATTCGGCTCATCATTGGCGAACCAGACACAACTGTTGAGTGGGCAGCGTTTATCCCTGTTGCTGAACTAGAAAGCGTGGAAGGGGTGGTAACGGCCGTTGCCAGCTTGCTAGGTGCCGGCATTGGGCTGGTGCTGGAACAAAGCCGCATCCGCTTTCTGGTGGATGGGCCCATCTGGCAGCGGGCGGTGCGCTACTTGCTGGGCATTGCGGTGGCCGGGGCCATTTGGGCCGGGCTGGGGCAGGTTTTCCCTGATGACCCGCTCTGGCTGGCACTGCCGCTGCGCCTGCTGCGCTATACCCTACTCACGCTGTGGGTGACGTATTACGCTCCCTGGGTTTTTGTGAAGCTCAAGCTCGCCCAGGCCAAACCGAACCCTGGCATTGAAATGACAATGTAGTTATTTTGCCAAAGACAGCTCAAAAACTGCACCTTCATTGGAGCGAGAAACGGCCAGCATGGTGTTGTCTGGTGAAAAATTCAACACGCGAACTGAACCCAATTGGCCTTGCCCTCGCCCCATATCTAACGTTTGCAGCAATTGCATATCTGCTACTGAAAAGATAAGAACCTGTCCCCGATTTTCCGAAATGCCGTAATATTCTTGTACAGTTGCTAGCAATGTGTTGTCAGTTGAAAAAGCAAGCCCATCACCTCCCCGCCACGAAGGATCTAATTGCACTCGATGTATTTCCTGCCAATTGGTGCCATCTCGCCGCAAAATTAACAAGATGCTTTGGCTTGTCATCACCGCCAATAGCTGCTCATCTTCAGAGAAGATTATGCGTTGAACAAAAGCTTGGTCATCAATCCCTTCGATGCTGAAAACGGCCGTTTCCTGCCCACTCCGCACATCATAAAAATGTAATGCCTGATCCATATCTACTACTAATAGCGTTGCTCCCAAGGCAGTCTCACCATGCTTTTCGGTTTCCAGTGTAAATGCAGGCTCCCAGGTAGTCGTATCCCAAACAGTAATGGTTCCCCTAGGCCCACCTGGGCCAAGCAATTTGCCATCTGGAGAAAGTACCATTCTGGAGGTGTCGGGAATATTTTGCGTTGTCACGCTTTGTGTGGGCACGTCCCAAAATAAGATGCCGGACCCATAATTCCCAGCAACGGCCGTACGGCCGTCGGCCGAAAACGATAAGTTAGAAGCATATCTGTCATTCAGCAGGCGCGTGGCCCGAAACAAATTGATAAAGCGGCCGCCATCCATCGGCTCAATCACGATTGATTTACTAGATAAGCGTGCCACTTGGCCATCGGGCAAAAAGAGCAAGTTTTCGCTGTCGGGGTACGCATTCAGGCAGCCGCTTTGCCAGCGATGCACCAGGCCGCACGGGTGGTAGAGTACTTTAGGAATATCGCCTATTGCAAACAGCAAAAAACCAAAAATGGCGGTGGCACCCACAATCAATGCCACTTTTGCCCTGTGTGATGCATTCTGGCTCTGCTGCAATAGCTGTGAGGTTGCCTGAATCCCCAAGAGCAACATAAGACCCAGGTTTAAGCCGGACATAAAGGCCAGGTTCAACATACCGGAGAAAAGCCAGCCAATAAAAACAAGAAAAAATGCAAATTGATACGGTTTAACAAGCCAGCGCCCTGGTTTGGGATCAAACCAGAACACAGAGGCCGGCAGCCGTTCTTTTAAGACCGTATACAAAGCGAGCATATCGTCAAAATTTTGGCAGGCCAGCATGTGGAACGGCCGTTGATACAGCACAATGTTGGCAATGGCACCATTTGGTTTACGGTAAACCGTCACCCGCTTAATCGCATCGAATTTCACAAGCTGGCTACCTTTATAACCATGAAAAACGACCTGGTCATTCTCAATGTGCAAGGTTGGAGGAAGTCGGTTTTGCACTCGGTCGGATTTGACCCAAAGAATGATCAAACTGGGTATCAGTAA
The DNA here is from genome assembly GCA_905479495.1 of uncultured Anaerolineae bacterium. Classification (GTDB taxonomy): domain Bacteria; phylum Chloroflexota; class Anaerolineae; order Promineifilales; family Promineifilaceae; genus Leptofilum. The sequence continues at coordinate 34,540 of CAJQMR010000015.1, read as the reverse complement.
GAGAAGCCCAATCGCAATGAGAGTTGTTCGCAGAACGGCCGTTAATCCCCATCGATTGATAAATTCCTCATCAAAAAAAATAACAAAACAGAGAAAGATAAACCAGATGAGTCCCTTATTAAACAGGAATTCAGTAACTTTGATTCTAGGTGGCTTATTTTGAGAGAAGACCAATTCTGTCATGCACGCGCTCGCAATTATGTAAACTTTTGTGATTGACTGGAAAAATTGAAGCCCCAAAAGTATACCAAATTTTGCGATCCAGGTGACAGTCACTTCCGGAAGTGACTGTCACCTGGATCGCGGCGTTATGGTCTAGAAATGAAGGGTAAATAAGTAGGCAGACCGTTGGCAATAACCATCATTGAGAGCGTATCCTGGTTGCCTTCGCCGTCGTCGAGAACGGCCGTAAACCCAATCGGCGTCGGCGTAGTCACCCCTGCATTCACCGTCACATCAAATTCAATGGTCACCGGAACACCTGCCAGGACTGCCCCCGACCAACTCACCTCGCCCCCAGCGTAGGCGGGCGTGCCGCTGCTGGCCGTTAAACCGCCTGCATAGGTTACCTGCGCCGGAATTGAGCTGGTCAACGAAGCGCTGGGCAAGTCTGGCCCCGGATTTTTGAGCGTGATTTGTACTGCGAGCGTATCGCCTGCGCCGGGCAGCATGTTTGTGGTCCCCATGCTCGAACCATCCAATGAACCCAGCAAAAACGAACCGGTGCGCTGGTAGTTGCCGCGCCCCGTGCCCCACAATACGCGGGCATTGGCCGTGCCAGGCAAATCGTAGGCGACCACGCCGGAATGGGCCGTGTTTAGCACCAGCTCCATGTCCGCATCGGCGTCGATGTTGGCGATGGTGGGCGCGGCCATCGCGCCGTTCCAATCCCAACTACCAACTGGCGCAGGTAAATCAACTTCGTACAGCATACTGCCTTGGTAGTTCAAGACGTGCAGCTTGCCAACGTAATTACTCCCTTTTTGCGGCCAAGAGGCAAAAATGACCTCAGCAAAGCCGTCATTGTCCAGGTCAGCCACCACCGGTTCCGATGCAAAGCGGATGCCGGGGCCAGTGGCGCTGACGTTGTATGGCCAATTGTGATGCTCTGTTTTGTCTAACCAGAAGGCGTGGAGACGGCCGTCATACGAAGCAAACAATATCTCTTTTTCCCCGTCGTTGTCCAGGTCGGCCACCACCGGGTTGGGCATGGCGCTTTCGATGACGCTGTAGCTTTCACTCAGCGGCGCGCCTGTGTTGATAGGCACCGTCTCCCAGTTGTAGCCATCTTCATTAAAGCGGCTGCGGTCGGCATTAAAAATATAGACGCCTATGTAGCGGCTGGGCGGATAGCCTGCGTTGCAGTCGTAGACGTTGCCCGTCACCACCACCTCGACCACGCCATCACCATTCACATCGGCAATGACCGCCGGGCCATCAGCGAAGTTGGTGCGGTAGCTTTCGGTACGCGTGCCATCGCAAGCGCCCCAGCCGCGCAGTTCGGGCACCAGGCTTTCCCAGATGCCCACTTTGCCCCAACCCACCCCGCCGTAGATGCCGTTGGCGGCAATTTGTGCCCCGTTGGCTTCGTAGGCGTTGATGTAGTGCACGTCTGAGGGAACGACCAGTTCGCCCTGACCGTCATTGTCCAGGTCTCCCAGCGCGGCGTTGTCGTTGTAGACGCCCCAACCGTAGCCGCTGTCATTGCTAAGCTGCGGCCAGCCGCTGCGCAGCGTGCCGGTATGTTCGTAGACGTAGGTGTTCACCTCATCGCCGGTAGCTGTCACCACTAATTCATCAGTGCCATCGGCATCTAAATCGTAGACGGAGAGACCGCGCAGCTCATTGGTTTCCGGGCGGCGAGACCAGACTTGGCTGCCCGTATGGTCATACACGGTCAGGTAGCCACTGCCCTGCGCCACGGCAATCTCCAAATCGTTGTTGTTGTCGATGTCGGCCACGACCACACCCGGCCAGGTACGATTATCGGTTGTGCCAGCTCGCCACTGTAACGAGCCATTTTCACCATTTATGGCAACGAGGGTGTAGGCAGAGGCGATTACTTCTGGCTTACCATCATTGTCCAGATCGGCCACTGCCGGTGAGGAATACCAGCCGGTTTCACACCAGGAACTGTAACAGCCGCCATTTTGCCATTTCAACACGGGGGATGAGATGGTGCCAGCTTGTACGGCCGTTCCCCGCCACCCAATTACCAATAAAACAAAGCAAAACAAAAGAATCATCGAGAAAATCAAACGATACGCTTTCATACTTTTACCTCTTATCACATCTCCTCCACACGGCGCGGGAACGAGAATAACTAACGGGTTACGATGGGCAAATAAAGTAGCAAATCGGTGGGCATGACGCTGACCGTGTCGGTGAGAACGGGTGAACCAGAGACCATCGCATTCAAGGTGATGTCGTAGGTGGTGTAGTTGGTCAGTCCGGTGAGTGTGGTACTGCGCGTACCTGAGGCCAGTCCAGTAATAGGCGACGGTTGATCGCCTGCCGGGCCACTGTAGCTGATTTGCCAGGTGGTGCCGGGCGCAACGGCCGTATTCACTTCCCAGTTCAGCACAATCATTTGGTCATTGGGCGAGCCAGTGAGCTGCAATTGGGGAATGAACTCCACTGCGCCAATGTCGGGATTGATACGGCCGTTGCCCAAAATATCTTCAGCCGGGGCGTTGGCCGGATCGGCCGTATCCACCACCGGACTTGTACCCGACGGCATGCCGTACAGCAGCACCAGATTCGTGAAGACATCCGCAATCGTGCTGGAGCCATCGGCAAACTGGCTGCCAGTCCAGCGCGGCAAAACCAGGCCAGACTGCCCCGGCAGCTGTGGATTGGCTACCAGGCGGTTGGCGTCATCCGTGTAGTTGATCAGCTCGTTTGCATCTTCGGGGATGGCTGAGCCGCCATTCCAGTACAGGTTGTTATCCAGCGTCCAGGAACTGGTTTCTCCCGACGGTGTGTCGGAAAAGTCGTTGCTGCCGCCGCCGTTGGCCCCCATGGTGCCGGTGGGGTCAGACCAGATATTGTTGAAAAACTGGATATTTTGATTGGCCGGATTGCTGCCCTCAGTGTTGAGGCGAAAGGCAAAAGCCAGCGCGGGCAAATCCCCCACGACGGTATTGTTACGAAAAGTGATGTTTTGGCCCCCTTTCACGCCAAAAGCGGCACGCATCACGTTGGCGGAGTTGCCCAGCATGAGGTTGTTTTCCACCAGCACGTTGCGCGCTTCAAAAAAAGGCTGGCCATCTTCGCCAATCAACACAAAGTTAGTGCCCGTGTTGCCTTGCCAGTTGAAAAAGATGTTGCGCCGCACGGTGACGCGGTCGTCGCCAGTGTAGATGTCGCTGGAGCCGTTGCTGTCTTTGATAACGATATAGCTGCTGGTGTCGTTGTTATTGGGTCGGCCGCTTCCGGCAAAGTCATTAAAGAAAACATTGTCCTGAATAATCACATCTTCCACACTGTTCACGTCGATGTGTTCATCGGAGCCAGTCTGGTTGTAAAAGAGGTTGCCCTCCACCAAAATGTCGTGGGTGGCATTGTTGATTTTGAGGATGTCGTTGTCGTAGCTGTCGTGCAGGATATTGTTGCGGACGGTGATGTGGCTGACGCTGCCATCGCCACCCCCGTCGATGTGCACCACCAGCGGGGCCGCGCCAGAGCCATCGTGCCGAATCTCAAACCCCTCAAGCGTAATCCCTTGCACGCCATCGGGATGGGTGTAAGCCGTGATAACGGTACCGTTGTTTTGCAGAATGGCCTGGTAGGGCACTTCTGACCGAACGGTAACACCCGTGGGAAAGGTACCGCGAATGCGGATACGGCCGTTATACACCCCCGCCTTCACCAAAATCAAGCTGCCATCCGGTACGTTGTCCAGGGCATTGGTGATTGTCGCCCAGGGATTGCCGTTGGAACCGTCACCTGTGCTGTCGTTGCCGGTAGTAGACACGTAAAAAGTGCCACCACCTTGCGGCGCGGCCCACATTTGTTGGGCCAGCGGCCATACGCCCAGAATCAATAATAAAAATAAACCGAAATACATTTTAGATTTGGGAAATACCATATCGTTCCTCGTTGATGGGACGCAGATTTACCTGATCGACCTGATTGAAAAAATCAGGCAAATCAGGTACATCAGCGTCCTATTCTCCGTTCACACAGATACAAGAGCTTTCTCATTGAGAATTATTTGCAAAGGGTAAATAGATCCAGTTTGTGGGTACAAAGGGTGGGGCATCCAGCTCATCGGCACCAAGGTCAGGAGCAGGGCCGTAAGGACGTGTGTCGCCGTCTACATCATCGGTGACGGCGCTGAGCGTGGCGGCTTGATCTATGGCGGATACGGCCGTACTCATCAAATGCAAATCCCCGTTGGCCCCATCGACAAAGAGAGAAAGTGGCGCATTTTCCAGGTTGTGGCTGAGAACGGCCGTACCGCCCCGGTCGCGTAAATTGTGGCTCACCAGATTGTTGCGCAGCTCCACAACAGTGTTGTCAAAGCGCCATTCAATCGAGGAAAAGGGAGCCTGCGTGGAAGCGACCGTGTTGTTGAAAATCTGCGCCCCACACGCCTGCCAGAGGCAAATGCCGCAGTCAAAACCATATTCAGAGGCAAACAAGCCTGTATCGCTGGCAAAGACAAAATTGTTGCGAATGATACCGCCGTAATGATCAACATAGCCGCCATTGGCGGTTGGGCAGGGATTGTCGTTGTAGGTGCGGGCATCGCCGCTCTCGGCCAGGCCAAAGCCAATGCCGCGTGCGTTTTCCTTGAGCACGTTGCGCTCCACCAGCGTATCGCGGCAGCCCCGCCACAGGTGAATGCCATGTTCAGATAGGCCGTTGTCGCACCAAAAGCCCTCAACCAAATTGTCCCGAATCACCCAGCCTTCGGCCTGGTGGGCATCAACACCGCCCGTGTAGCAATTGTTGCGAATGTGCGGCCGTCCTGCGTCGGTCAATTCCATGTGCGAACAGGCTATCACGCCATCATCAGGGTAAGTGCCGTCCACTGCTGGATTGATTTTGATGGCCTGTTCGCCGGGGTCAATGATGTGGACATTGTAGATGAGGGTGTTGAGGGTGTCGCCTGCGTCGGTGGTCATCACATGAATGGGATGGTTATACGCTTCGCGCAGGGTCACATCGGCGATGGTCACATCGGAAGCCACAATCTGGATAATTTCCGTGGTGTCGTAGTTGCCATCCAAAACCACTGCTTCTCGATTGCCGCTGGCAGAACGCAGGGTCACGTTAGGCACGTCTATGCGCAAATAGACGCCGTTCAGGTTATAAATTCCATCTGCAATGAGGATAGTTTGGCCAGAAACGGCCGTATTTACCGCATTTTCCAGCGCAGCCACCGTGGCCACATTCACCACGTTGCCACTGGGCGGAGCTAGAGAGGGACATTGGGTCACGGCGGTAGCAGATAATTCTGGACGATGAGTGGGCGCGGAAACGGCCGTTTCCGCAAAAACAACAAAAATAATCCAACTTAAACTCAAAAAAACGAGAAAAGACAGAGGGCGACGCTTATCCATGACAGCTCCTTTATGGGACAGCCTATGCTTGCTCAAGGCATAAGTTGCTTCTTCACCCTGCATAGTACCCGATTCCCAACGGCAAATCTCTAGGGCAAATGGACTAGGAAGTTAGTACTGGGTAAGCACCAGGGCATATCCGGTGAAGAAAACCCGTTCACGCGGCGTTCACGATGATTTTACGGCACACATACGGACGCGATCTGCCCCCTCACGTATCCTATGAACAGAACATTTTTCTGCAACTCGCCAGCCCAACGAAGTAAACGGTTGAGCGCAGACCTACGCACAAAATTTAGCCGTTTACTGGACAATCTTTTCTGGGAGTTGTATGCCCGCAAAAATGTCTCTGGGATGAAGATAGGACTCAATCAATGGTAATTGCGCAACCAAAAACAACCGGGGAATTTTACGATCATCTGCTGCAAGCTGTGTCTGCAGGCGTGCTGGTCTTGGACGACGACGGCATTGTGACTTCGGCTAATCTGGCAGCAGGCCGCATTTTAGGCTGGGAAGCCGAGCAGTTGATCGGGCGCACCTGGTCTGATTTGGGGGCTAACGACGAACTGCTGCTTGCTTGCCCGCCTCATCGCACCACGCTGCGCCAGCCAGACGGCCGTTCCGTCACCGTCAATCTGGCCATCACCCCCGTTTCTGACCACATCACCAGCACCACCATGGTTTCCTTTACCCATTGGCAAGAAATGGAGCAGCTCAACGAGGCGCTACTGCACACCCAGCGGCTGGCAGGCATTGGCATTCTCACCGCCAGCGTGGCCCACGAGCTGAATACGCCGCTGAGCATTATTGCCGCCACGTGCAGTAACCTATTGCACGAGATAGAAGAGAACAGCCTGGGGATGGAACAGCTCATGCGTTACGTGGAAATGATCGAGCAAAGCGCTTGGCGCTCGGCCCGTATCGTGGAGGTGCTGCGCAATTATTCATATACTGATGAGATGCAAACGGCCGTTACCGATCTCAACATGATCATCGAGGATGCTCTGGTTTTGGTACAGCATCAATTTAAGGGTGAATTTAATATTCAGATTGTGAAAAAGCTGGATGAAAATTTGAAGACGACTGTGCTGGATCACAATCGAATGACACAGGTGTTAATCAATCTGCTCATCAATGCCCGTGATGCGATGGCGCCCAATGGGGGCACGGTCGAAATCCGCTCGTGGCAAATGGATGAGCAAGTGAACACTTCCTACAATGGCAACGGCAGCCACCCAGAAATGTACGCTTTCTCCGTCAGCGATACCGGCAACGGCATTGAACCAAGCATGTTAGACAGCATTTTTGAACCATTTTTTACTACCAAAAGTGCGGGCAAAGGAACTGGCCTCGGTTTATTTATTGCTAAACGAATTGTGCAACAGCATAACGGCCGTATCTGGGCAGAAAATAATGAGTTAGGCGGGGCAACGTTTACGGTTGTCATACCACGAAAATTGTAAACGCTTAAAACAGTGAGTCGTACCTATTCAACTCCAAATCACATCGTTGTCTTTGTGCGGGGACTTAGCTCTCCAGTCCCCACGCTTCCGCTTCTTCAATATGCGAAAATATTCTAACTTCTGTACTTGAGCGAAAGGTCTTGGCAATATCTTGCAGCACTTCTGCAGTTAGGTATTGGGCTGAGGTCTCGATCACATAAGCAATTTTGGCAAAAATTCCACTGGCCAGCAAAATACGCTGCGCTTCAAAACTATACTCCACGCGCCGCCCCTGAATCACAATTACCTTGGGCGTCCTCGCTCTATCCAATTGGTTTATGATCTCTACAAACTTTTCTGCAGTTTGTTTATCAATATAAAGATCATCGATCTTATAAAAATAAATAAGACCATTTTCCCCGCGAGTAAACTTACCATATGGGCTGGAGATAGTTCTGGTATCTTGTTCCATCGGGGTATTGTAACTAACTTTAGTACATCCTCAATCTTTTGCTATATTTGCCTCTGATGCCGCACGTGCTTCCTGCTACACCAACGACAAAAAGTATTCATGAAAACGGCCGTCTCCAGTTAGTTCTGGGTGGAAGGAAGTGACCAGCCAGTGACCTTGTTGAGCGGCAACGGCCGTTCCATCGGGCAAAGTAGCAATCACTTTAGCTGTTCCTTTGGCCGCTACCAGCTTGGGTGCCCGAATAAAGACGGCGGGAAACGGCCGTTTGTCGCCATTGCTAAACACAGACACGTCCAAATCCGTCTCAAACGAATCCACCTGCCGCCCAAACGCATTCCGCGCCACCTCAATATCCATCATTCCCAGCAGCGGCTGATCGCGTCCGGCTGTGTCATCGCCAATCTCTTTAGCCAGAAAGATCATTCCGGCACAGGTACCCCAAACCGGCTTGGCATCGGCAAAGTCGCGCAGCGGCTCCATCAAGCCAAAGCGGCGAGCCAGCTTGCCAATGGTTGTGCTTTCCCCACCAGGAATGATCAAGCCGTCTAAATCAGCTAGCTGCTCCGGCAGACGGACTTCCACCGCCTCTACGCCCAGCGACTTCAACATGTTGATATGTTCAATGAAGGCACCTTGCAGCGCCAAAACCCCAATTTTCATAGTTTTCATTTTCGCCATAGCGGGCACAGAGGGATAAGAGATTTCCTCTTTATTCTCTGTGCCCTCTGTGGCCAACTAATCCAGTTTCTTGATAAAGTTGATCTGTCGTTCGACTTCAGTGAAGCCAAGAGCCAGGTGGCTGGCCAGGCTAATGTCGTTGTCGATGGTCGTGTCGGAAGCAAGTTCGTGGAATCCATTTTGCTGCGCCCACGCTTCGGCAGCGGCGATTAGCGCTTTGCCTACCCCTTGGCGACGCACATCGGCATCAACAAACCATTCTTCCAGGTAGGCCACGGGCGACGCCGTGCAACCTTCGGCATATTTGCGGCTGCCCACATGCACATAACCAGCTAATTGAGTAGACGGCCGTTCCGCCACCAACACACAGCCCACTGCCTCAGCTACAATCTCAGCCATCTCCTGCCGATGCTCTGCGTTCGTGCTGTCGTCAAACAATCCCTGCCGCAGCCGCAGCCATTCCGTCATGTCCCGCGCCGGGTCCAATTCGCGAATTTTCATTAAGATCTTCTTGTAGCCGCGGATTCTTTCCGCGAATTTGCGGCGCAGTAAGAAACTGCGGCTACACTTTTAAGACCTACCAGCCACGCGTGGCCAGATGCTCACTCTCTGGCAGGCTGCTCACATTAATGCCCACCATCGGCTCGCCCAAATTCTCGCTAACTTTGGCCAAAATTTCAGGATTGTTGAAGTGAGTTGTCGCTTCTACAATCGCCTTGGCCCGTTCGGCCGGATTGCCACTCTTGAAAATGCCTGAGCCAACAAAAACGCCATCAACGCCAATCTGCATCATCAATGCCGCATCAGCTGGGGTAGCAATGCCCCCAGCAGCAAAGTTGACCACGGGTAAGCGGCCCAGCTCTTTGGTTTGCTTCACCAGTGCATACGGCGCGCCGATGTTTTTGGCATAGGTCATCAACTCTTCATCGGGCATCAGCTGCAAACGGCGGATTTCGCCCAGCACTGTGCGGGCGTGGCGCACGGCTTCTACCACGTCACCGGTACCCGCTTCGCCCTTGGTGCGGATCATCGCCGCGCCTTCGCCGATGCGGCGCAGCGCTTCACCCAGGTTGCGGCAGCCACACACAAACGGGATCTTGAAGTTGTGCTTGTTGATGTGATGTGTCTCGTCGGCCGGAGTCAACACTTCGCTCTCATCCACGTAATCAACCCCAATCGCTTCCAGAATCTGCGCTTCCACAAAATGGCCAATACGGGCTTTGGCCATCACCGGAATGCTTACAGCAGCAATGATCTCTTTAATCATGCCGGGATCAGACATGCGAGCCACGCCGCCATCTTGGCGAATGTCGGCTGGGACGCGCTCCAGGGCCATCACGGCACAGGCACCTGCTTCTTCAGCAATGACTGCCTGGTCTGGCGTCACCACATCCATGATCACGCCACCTTTTAACATTTGGGCCAAGCCAGCTTTTACTTTGAAGCTGCCGACTTCACTCTGCCCATTTTGCTTGATATTTCCATTCTCGCCCATCTTAACCTCCGCTTGTTTTGTGCGCTGTTTATCTTGATTGCCTCTGCGGCTTTGAGCAAAAACAACAGCAACTTTTGCATATTTACCTATTTAAGATTTTAATCAGCATGATCGCGCAATACAAGGGAATTGGTATTAACCACACGCCCCGGGTTAGCATATGATAGTTTTTATTTATGTCAAATACTAGCAAAACAGCAACTTTTGCAACTGAATTAGAAATGATACGGCCGTTACCCTTTTCACATCACTGGCAACACCGACGGTCAGGTAAACCCATTTAGGAGAAATAATTATGAGTACGATTACCTATGAACTGGGAAGTATTGATGACAATTACGCCGCTTTTTTACTTTTTGAAGAAGCCCTGGCAGATTTAGTGTCCCGTTTTGGCTTTGCAGGCACAACCAGTTGGGAAGACGCAGACAAGCTGGCCAGCATGTGGCAAAAGAGACGGCCGCTTTACGAGCATATTTCCCAAACCAGCGACCAGTTCTGGCTGGCCAAACAAAATGGCACCATTGTGGGATTTTCACGGGCAATTAGGCGGGATGGCGGGCAGGAGTTAACCGAACTTTTTGTCAAACCAGGCGTCCAGTCTGGGGGTGTGGGACGTGAGCTTATTGCCCGCGCATTCCCGGTGGAATCGGCAAAGCGGCGCTTTATTATTGCCACGCCCGATTTTCGGGCCCAGGCACTTTACCTGAAATCTGGTGTTTTTCCCCGCTTTCCTATTTATTACTTTGGGCGTCAGCCAGAACAGGTTCCGTTTGAGACTGATTTGCAATTTGACCCACTGACAAATAGCGAAGAAACAGTCGCGACCCTGGCCACCATTGATAAGGCAGTCATTGGCTTTCGGCGAGATGTAGACCAGCGTTGGTTTTTGGCGCAGCGGCGCGGCTTTTTATATGTGCGAAACGGCCGTCCTGTAGGCTATGGCTACGTGGGTGAAACCAGTGGTCCTTTTGCTTTGCTTGATGCTGCCGACTTCCCAGCCGTGCTGGCCCACGCCGAAAGCACTGCCCATGCTGAAGGAATGACCCAATTCGGTTTAGAAGTACCGATGGTGAACGAAACGGCCGTTACCTACCTGCTCTCCCGCAACTACAAAATTGACGCTTTCATGGCGATGTTTATGGGCGATCGGCCGTTTGGCAACTTCGACCGTTACCTGGTCACTGGTCCACCCTTCTTTGTTTAACTCAGCGCTGTTTTTCCAAAACCAGCAAATGGGAAATGCCTAATACGGCCAACGGTGTTTTTTCGGCAGTGTATAAGCTGTTTTTGATAAAACGGCCGAATCGCGGCCAACGACGTTCAATATTGTCGTAACCACCAAAAATACGGCCGTGGTGCACCACCCGTACCGGCAGACCATGCAGCAAAGCCAGCAAGTTGTGCCTGGTGTAGGTGCGCACATGGGGAGCCAGCCGATTGCGCAGCCCGTTTGGTAAATAATTGACCAGGGGGATATTGCCAAACTTGTAGCGACCCCGCCAATAAATGCCATGCTGCTCCACTGGATACCAACGGTTGGGGCAAAAGATGAGGATACGGCCGTTTGGTTTGGTCACCCGAACCATTTCTGCCAGCGCCAGCCGGTCATCCTCTACATGTTCAATCACTTCATTGCTAAAGACAAAATCAAAGCTGTTGCTGGCAAAAGGCAGCGTCTCACCCATTGCTTGCACAATCCCGGGGGCAACCGCCAGCGCTTTCTGCGCCCGGTCCAGCTCTAGCTCCAGGCCAAAACGGTGTGGCGTAAACGGCGCAAACGCGTCCAGGTAGGTGCCTAAACCACAGCCGTTATCCAAAATCACCGCATTGCTGAGATCGACCCATTGTTGAATCATATGCAAGCGGCGCTCCTGGCCAGAACGCCACACGTAGCCCGGTTCGCCGCGCAAAGCAGCTTTGTCTGAATGTGTCATAGAATGTTGGAGAATTTATGAGGTAAGCGAATCATAGACGCGGCGGACTTCCTGAATGTCTTGCCACATGAGGGATTTGGGACTGCCTGGTTTGCGGCTGGGATTACGCAGCAGGTAAGCCGGATGGAAGATGGGCATCACCCGACGGCCGTTCCAATCATGCCATTGTCCCCGTAACTTGGTAATGCCCGTCAGCCCCAGCAGCGACTGCGTGGCCACGTTGCCGGTAAGCAGCATAATGGCCGGATCAACCAGCCGGATAATCTCAAACAGGTACGGTTTATAATACTCAATCTCATCCGTGGTGGGCTTACGGAAATTTTTGCCCCCTTCCCCTGGCGGCATACGGAACACGGAGTTGCTAATAAAAACATCTTGCTCTGTGTCAAAATCCACTGATTGCAAGATCTGGTCCAATAGCTGCCCAGAACGGCCCACAAATGGTTTGCCTTGAATATTTTCTTGCGGCCCTGGTGCTTCCCCAACCAGCATCAGTTTTGCCTGCGGATTGCCCCGGCAAATAACCACGTTTGTCCCGGCGTCAGCCAACGGATCATCATCCATTTTCATCATGGTGTCGATGAGTTCATCTAAAGAATTATATTGTTCACCAGATTCATCAAATAAGCTTTTCTGCATAATTCTCTCCTATTCCAATCCCGCTCATTTTAGCCCAATCATGGCAAATTCTCTACTGGAATCATTCGCCAATAGGAATTCCGGTACATGACTTTTTTGTAATTGGCACCCGCTCCGCTTTCTTCTATGCTATCACTATCTCATGGGAACGGACCAATGCCCATTCTCTTTTACAATCATCTAGCATAGGTCCAAATCTGAACAAAGCATAGCCGCAGAACCACTCTTTGGAGATTTCATCTTTATAAAACATCACGGGTTCTGTTTATTTAAAAGTAAAGGCCACCATTAGTTAACATCGAGCCCTGCTTTTGCTTGGTGGTTCTCGGATTCGAGCGTCCAGCGCACATTTTGATTTTCCGAGAATCACCCAAACTTTTTTAGCTTTGTTCCCGGTACTGTATTGGTAACGGCCGTTTCAAATAATTATCATCTATAACGATGTAATGGTTGGGGAGCCTTTTGGATTAGTAAGCGACTTATTGATAAATCCAGGCTCCCATTGATTTAAATGATTAAAAAGCAACAAATTTGTAAAAGCGGAAAGTTCTGAGTTTAAGGAAGATGTATGCGCCCGCTTTTACTCAAGTAATTCACAAATTATGACTTATTTTTGTCAAAATACTTTTTGTGAATTATACATTTCAGGGGAGCAGTACCGCATCATGCAAAAAGAAAGCCAATCTACAACGGCCGTTCCCTCTGTGGTTTGTGAAGAGGACGTTGTTTTAAATTTAACAATCAGCGGGGCACGCGAGCAAATTCTCTCGCTGCTAGAGCGGATGGACGACGTGCCGGGTTTTTCCGTCGTAAAGGGCTCTTTTATCGTTTCGACATCTCGTAACTCATAAATGTAATAAGCATATTGAGTTTCTCCTGTTTTCAAAAAACGGCCGTTTCCCGGGCAGAAGCGGCCGTTTTTTGCTGCTTGTACGGTGCATGGTGTGCTAAAATCTACGGCCACAAGGAGTAAACACACAATGATAACCATTCACACCCAGCTGATTGGCCAACCCCAAACCATGACCGATGAACGTGGCACCTGGCGTTCCGCCATTTTTCGCACGCCGGTTAGCGAACCCATGTTTTTGCAAACGCGTGGCCTCGCTGGCGACCAAGTGGCTGATACCAAACATCATGGCTCGCTGGACCAGGCAGTCTGCTGCCAACCGCTGGCCCATTACGAATTTTGGAATTCTCAATACAAGCTCTTCCGTGAAGAGGCCCAGCTTGGCCCTGGCAGCGTTGGGGAAAACTGGGCTTTGACCGACAGCACCGAAGCTGATTTTGCGGTGGGGGATATTTTCCAGGTGGGCGAGGCGGTGGTGCAAGTCAGCGCCCCTCGCTACCCCTGCACCAAGCAAGAACGCAAGCTCAAGCTGCCGGGCTTTTTCAACGAGGTGCTGGCCACACAGCGCACCGGTTTTTACTTACGGGTACTGACTCCAGGAAACGTGCAGGCGGGTGATGAACTGCGCCTGCTAGAACGGCCGAATCCCATCTTCACCATCCAGCTCATCAACCAACACACCCTTGGCGAGCCAGATGAAACCGTGGCGCAAGAAATGCTGGCTTTGCCTGAACTGGCCGCAGGCTGGAAGAAAATCATTGAACATAAGCTGAAAATCAAAGCTGAGCAGACTCAGTAGCTCCAATATTTAATACAAAGAAACAAAGAAAAATCTGCGTTAATCTGTGTAATCCGCGGATAAAAAACGGCCGTTCGCAAGGGAACGGCCGTTGTCATATTTCACGCACAGCACATCAAAATCTCACTTTTACAGATAGCCATCCACCAATTTTTCATCTGGGGATTTTTCTTTCAATACCAGCGGGGCACGACCCTGAGCAATCAGGCCAGCCCCGGCCACAATGAGCAGCACTGCGCCGACCACGCTTACCCAACCAGACAGCACAAAACTCATCAAGCTAAAAAAGCCTACAGCCGCCACGCAGACGATGAGGCCAGCCCGCATCAATCTGGGACGCGTGCCGCCGCTGGCCACCAGCAAAGCCAGGCCCACGGAGAATGGTTCTAGCGTCCACAGAATGGCCCACCAATGCCACAAACCGGTAACCGCACAAAATTGGAAGATGAGTCCATTCATGCCAATAATGATGGCGGGAATCATCAGCCAGATATTGTGTACAAATACGGCCGTAACCAGAAAACCAATCGCCAGCCCTAAAACTACCAGAGGCCAAAGATGTTCCCAAATGCCCCAAATTCTAAAAATGCTGCCCAAGAGCAACAGGGAGCCGCTTACCAGGATAGGAAATCCGGGAATGAACAACCATTTTAAGCCACGCTCCTTTGGGAAAATAATGGGGGCAGCAATAAAACTTAAGCCAATGGCCCCAACCAGCAAAGGCCACAGACGCCAAAGGCCAAATTCCCAGCCGAGTAAAGGCCAAATCGTGCCATCCAGCAGCGCCAGGCCGCCCAACAGAATTAATAACAAACCACCGATATTTGCCGTTTTATTTTTCATGTTTTACTCCTTCAAACAGGATTTTTGTTTGCGTTTTTTCTATATGAAGGAGTTTAGGGGAACGGCCGTATCCCTGCCTAACCGTTAGCTAACCATCGGCTATCAACGGACAATCAAAACCAGGAGGTACACAAGAATGACCCCGGCCGCCAGGCGCAGCAAACGACGACCCCACAAAACCGCCAATTCTCCAGCCTGGGCCGAGGCAACGGCGCGGGTAATGGTATACCAGAGCACAATCATCACCAGAAAGACTTGCAGCGGCCACAAAAACGCCCAATCTTCCCATCGTTCTGAGACGGCATAATAACTTAGCAAAACACCTTCACCGAAAAACAGCCCCGCAGGAATCAGCAGCCAGAGATTGCCTCGGTTGATCATGAGCAGGAAAAAGGGGATGGCAATCAACATCAGCTCGATGGGCCAACCTTGAGCAAAAAACCACGAGGACCCCGATCTACCAGAAAACATGATGATCAACATGTTGAACAGAAGGAAGATGCCTGCCCCAATGAGAAGGGTACGCTGGGCAGATGGTTGGGCTTCATTGGGAACGGCCGTAGACGCCGCAGGCAGCTCCGTAACAGGTAGCTCTTGCGCTTTTAAGGCAGCCAGGTCAGCGGCAATGGCGTCACTGGTCGTTGCGGCCGTATCCTGCGCCGCAAATGCCACATCTGCCAGTTTGGCCCGGGCCGTGCCAGAAAACACGGCCACCGAATCAGTGGGAGCCTCGCTCGTAGAAAAGGAGAGCGGCAGCGAGATGCGCGATGGCAGCTCGATGTGGGCTTCGGCCGCAGCTCTTTTTAAGGCGTCTGCCATTTCTGTGCCGGATTGGAAACGGCCGTCTCGCTCTTTAGCCATTGCTTTTAAAACAATTCGTTCCAGGGGAGCAGGCACGTCAGGGTTGAGTTCTGTGGGCAGCGGCAGCGGATCATTCACGTGCTTCAGCAAAATGGCCAGCGGCGTGTCGGCATCAAACGGGGGACGGCGGGTGAGCATCTCGTAAAGCACCACCCCCAGCGAATACAAGTCGCTGCGCACATCGCTGACACCTTCCAACCCCTGTTCGGGGGCCATATAGTTGAGCGTGCCCAGCAGTGCCCCGGAGACCGTATGCCGCGTCCCGCCCACAATCTGGGCAATGCCAAAATCGGCCAGCACCGCCTGGCCGCGCCGCGTCAGCAAAATGTTGGCCGGTTTAATATCGCGATGGATCATGCCTTCCTGGTGCGCATAGGTCAGCCCGTCCAGCACGTCCAGCAAAATGCGTACCATTTCCCCCCAGGGCATCGGCTCATCACGCACGCGGTAGTCGTTGAGGCGGGTGTGCAGCGTATCCCCATCCAGCAGCTCCATGACCATGAAATACACATCGTCCTCGACATCAAAATCATAAACCTGGATGATGTTGGGGTGGCGTAGGGCAGCCACGGCCTGGGCTTCGTGGCGAAAACGGGTCAGAAACATTTCATCTTCGACCAGATCAGAGCGCAGCACTTTAATGGCCACAAAGCGATCCAGCTGCGGATGGTAACCACGATAAACGCGGGCCATACCGCCGCTGCCCAACGGTTCCAAAACGCGATACTTCCCTAAGTTTTGCCCCGACAATGATGTGCGCGCCACAGTTTCCCCTTACAAGAAAAAGATCATTGGAAATAAGAAATCTCACGCAAAGCCGCAAAGTCGCCAAGGGAAAAATCTTTACGCCTTAGCGGCTTTGCGTGACATAAAGTTAATACCTAAAATGTCAAATGAGAACTCTAGTCAGAATCAGTACCCGGCCGGATGAGGAGCCAGCCTCGGCTCAGCAAACCGGTTCCAATGAGGCCAATGCCCACCATACCTTGCCACGATTGCCAGTTTGGGGCAAATATTTCCATCAACCCGCTGCTCACAATCCAGACACCGGCAATGAGCAAAATCATAGAGGCCCAGGTTGATTGGCGCATGACGCGCAGGCCTTCCACAAACGCGCCAATACCGGGAATAAAGATGAAGAAGCCCCACCAATGGAAGCTGCCAAACATGGCTTGCAAATTAATAAGGTTGAGCTGATCGGCCAGGAATGTAAGGCCCAATAAGACCATCATAAAACCAAGCCAGCGACCCAGGCGGAAAACGGCCGTTCCCCCCACACCTGCCTGTACCCCACCCATGAGCCAGACAGCGACCCCCGGCATCATGATCATCATGGGCCACCAAACCGCCCAGTTCAGGTTGAGCAGAAACATCAGCGCCACGGTAACCAGCACCAGTCCAATCCCAATGTTAGAACGGGAGAGAAAAGAGAAACGGCCGTTACGCGACCCAATCAACCGCCCCAACCCTAAAAACAGCAGCCCAGGCAGCAAAATGAAAAAGCTCCACCAATTTTCCAAACGGCCGATACCTAGCAGATTAACGGCCGTAAAGACCAACCCTACAATAAGCAGCGTCCCCCCAGCCATCTCTTGCCAGGACAAGCCGTTTGACGATTCATTTTGACGTACCACATCGTGTTTCATCGTAACCTCCACACTTCAAATAGCATCTTGTTTGTATGAAGGCATGGTAACCAAACACAGGGGAAGGCTGCCTATCGGTTAGCTAACAACTGGCTATCTAAAATGAGGATGCCAAGGTGAGGGGATGAAGGGGTGAACGGCCGTTCCCCTCTTAACAACTCTCAATAACAATGGCCCCATTCATTCCTTTCTAAAATTCGTTGTTGTCTTTACGGCCGTACCCCCAGCCAATACCCTAAAGTTTTAGAAAAGCTGTCCGAAGTCTGTTTCTGGCACGACTAACAAGAAGAACTTGCCCCAGCGTGGGACAATTCCTACGGAAGGTTCGGAGCGAAAAATTGGTAGTAAATTATCATCCCGACCCAAAAGCTTGCCAACACCACTCTCCATATTAGTGTGCCATTTATTGTTATTGTACGTTTGCCTTGTGTATAGGACTCTAGCGTATATATTTTGGTGATATACGTTGAGCTTGAAATTAACCCGATAATTCCAATCCAGACCATAAATGGAGGGGACACATTTACTAAAATGATTGCTTCGCGTGTTGAGAGGGTACTTACCAGACCGCCAAAAAATAATGCGTTAATTCCAATCCCAGCGCACATTGAGCATATTGTTACCAAAGGCAAAAATATTATTCTACTAAGAACAAGTTTTACCATCTTTTATCGATCCTCGTTTTTTAACTGTCTGTAGTGTGTGCATTTTTCCCTGCTCCAGCACGGCGTCCTGCTGCGCCGCCTACTTTACCCACCAGATACGGCCGTATCCCACCACAACCTTTCTGGCAACGGCCGTTCACACCAGCCTACAAGATTAGTTTATACCCTCTCCCACGCACGGTAAGGAGGAGTTGGGGATTGGTGGGGTCTGGCTCCAGTTTCATGCGCAGGCGGCGCACCAGGTTTTCAATTTGATAATCGTACACACTGTCTTCATATTCCGGCCAAACGGCCGTGCCAATCGCATCCTTCGAGCAAACTAGGCCTGGCTGCGAAAATAGATAAGCGAGCAGTTCAAATTCTTTGGGGGCCAACTCAACAAGCTGGCGATTCACCCGCACCAATCCGGCGGCAATGTCCATTTCCAGTTCCGGCAACATTGTGTCCTGGTAGGTCACTTCCGGATCGTGGAAGACAAACGCCACATCCCCCACTTTGATATGGTCGCCGTCACGCAGCTGCATTGGCTCCAAAACGCGCTGCTCATTTAAAAACGTACCGTTGGTGCTGCCCAAATCTTCTAGAATGAGCCGCCAGCCCTCGCGACGCACCCGCGCATGTTCGCGCGAAACGCGCTTGCCGCTGATCACAATCTCGTTTTCCACAGCCCGACCAATCGTCGTCACCTCGCCAGTTAAGGCATGGGTGCGGCCGGTTGGGTCTGTCAATTTAGGGGAGTCCTTGCTGCTCATTCGTAATAACCTCGGCGTCAAGACTACGCAGGTTAGCAGCTTCTGTCAACACCGTTTTGCCTGCCAACAATTCAAAATATAGACCGACTTGTAGGGGCGAGGCAATCGGATATTACCACCGAAAAACAAACAACCATATCTCCGATTGCCTCGCCCATTTCCCGGCCACCAGGGCGACGCGATGGAAGAGGTGGTTGCGAGCGTGGCAAGGCAAACACCCCATCGCATCGCCCCTACGAGATTTGGCCTCTGGAAAATAAAAAAGGCCGCAGACAAAACTGTCTACGGCCTCTCTGTTCAAGCGCATCGTTTGTCTAAATTACATCAGACCGGCCATAATTTCTTCAAGCGAGTCGGCCGACGGCCGTATCTTCTCGGCGGTCAAATGGGCCAGCGGCGTCTCGGTCAGATTACTGGCCTCGGCCAAAGATTCCCGTTCGCCATCGTAGTAAATCAGGCCCGTGATAAACTCCTGCTTTTCCTGGGCCCACATTAGCCGGTGCAGCGCGCCCATCTTCTCGGTCGGATCGTAATCCTCTTCCAGCTTGCGCAGCTGAATATGCGAACCATCGTGCATCTCCACCACCTGCATTTCGCCAGGAGCATACTCTTCAATGACGATCTCTTCTGCCGGGGGCACCCAGCCAATCTCTTGCAGCTGCTCTTCATGCTCTTTGCCATAACCGTAGCTTTTGGTCGAAGAGTCGTGGTTGTTAAAGGCCACACACGGGCTGATGATGTCGAGAACGGCCGTACCGCGATGACTCAACGCCGCTTTCAACAGTTCGCGCACCTGCTGTGCATCCCCGGAGAAGGAACGGGCCACAAAACCACAGCCTGCCAGGATGGCTTCCATGCAAATATCAATAGGCGGCAGATCGTTGTGGCCAGCATATTTCAGCTCCTGGCCCTCATCGGCCGTAGCCGAAAATTGGCCTTTGGTCAGGCCATACACACCGTTGTTTTCCACAATGTACACCATGCGCACGTTACGCCGCATCATGTGCTTGAACTGGCCCAAGCCAATACTGGCCGTGTCACCATCGCCACTCACACCAATGGCGTGCAGCGTGTGGTTAGCCATCAATGAACCCGTCGCAATGGAAGGCATACGGCCGTGCAGCGAATTAAACCCGTGCGACCGACCCAAAAAGTAGGCTGGGGATTTGCTGGAACAGCCAATGCCGCTCAGCTTAATCATCTCATGCGGCTGAATGCTTAACTCATACGCCACCTGGATAATCTGGCTAGCAATTGAATTGTGGCCACAACCTTGACATAATGTAGAAGGGTTGCCATTATAATCTGTCTTCGACAATCCTATTAAATTAACGCGTGCCGCTCGTCTGTTACCCATAATTAATTTCCTTCATGTTCTAAAATCGCCTCAACCACCCAGCGAGCCGTTAACGGCATGCCGTCCAGGTGAGCCAGCGAAACCAGCTTTGTCGCTATCTCAGGCATCTCTGTTTGCAAAATATTGTGCATCTGGCCATCGCGATTCAGTTCAACCACATACACCCGGTCATGCTGGGCCACAAATTCCTTCACAGAATCATTGATCGGCAGGGCACGCAGGCGCATAAAGCTGGTCGGCGTACCGTCAGCCGCTAGGCGATCCCGTGCTTCATCGATGGCAAACTTGGTTGTCCCGTAAGCAATAATACCGATTTTGGCCCCATCAACATGCGCCACCACAGGGGCGGGCACAAGCTGGCGCGCCGTATCAAACTTGCGCTCCAGCCGAGCCATATTGTTCAGCCAATCTTCAGACTTTTCGCTGTAAACGGCCTTTTCATTGTGCCCCGTGCCCCGGGCAAACCAGGCACCCAAAGGATGCTCATTGCCAGGCAGCGTACGGTAGCCAATGCCGTCGCCATCAATGTCCTTGTAGCGGGCAAACCCTTTTTCTTGCACCTCATCAGCCGTCAGCACTTTGCCGCGCGTGATTGGCTCTTCGGGATAGCTAAATGGCTCTGTCATCCAGTTGTTCATTCCCAAATCAAGATCGCTCAAGACAAACACAGGCGTTTGCAGCGTCTCGGCCAGATTAAAGGAAGTGGTGCCAAAGTCGAAGCATTCGCCCACAGTGGCTGGTAACAAAATGACGTTTTTGGTATCGCCATGTCCCAAATAGTAGGTAGACAGCACATCTCCCTGCCCGGTGCGGGTCGGCAAGCCCGTGCTGGGACCAACCCGCTGGATGTCCCAAATGACAGCCGGAATCTCGGCAAAATAGCCCAATCCGGCAAATTCCGACATCAGCGAAATGCCAGGGCCAGAAGTAGCCGTGACGGAACGCGCCCCGGCCCAGCCTGCCCCCAAAATCATACCGATGGCGGCCAGCTCATCCTCGGACTGCACCACAGCGTAAGTTTTCTCACCCGTTTCAGGATCACGTCTTAATTTGGGCAGATACTCATTAAGTCCATCAACAAAGCTGGTAGAAGGGGTGATGGGATACCAGGCCACAAACGTAGCGCCGCCATACACAGAGCCTAAAGCGCCTGCTTCGTTGCCAGTGATCATCAGTTTGCCAGCAGTGGCGTCCATTTCAGCCACGCGATAGGGATCGCTTTTGTGAATATTTTCGGCCGTCCATTCATAGGCGGCTTTTACAACACCCAGGTTGGAATCGACCAGCTTGCGCCGCCCTTTGAAATGATACGACAAAGCATCTTCTATTTTTTCCAGGGGGATCTCTAACAATTGGGCCACAGCGCCAACATAGACCATGTTGGAAATGTAATCCTTGAGCTTGCCCTTCATGCCGGTTTCGCGCACAAATTGGTTCACCGGAATACCATAGTAAGTAATGTCTTCCCGTTCTGGCAAAGAACGCCAATCGTCGTTGTAGATACAAATACCGCCTGGCGGCAGTATCTCGATATCTTCATTGACGGTGGCCGCGTTAAAGGCGATCAACACTTCAGAAGTGTGCCGCCGGGCCACATAACCTTCGTGGCTAACGCGAATATGGTACCAGGTAGGCAACCCTTGAATATTGGACGGAAAAATATTTTTGCCGTTAACCGGAATCCCCATTTTAAACAAGGCCCGCAAAATGGTCAGGTTAGCGGTCTGGCTGCCGGTGCCGTTGGCAGTGGCAGCTACAATTGAAAAATCATTGACAACAGACGGCCGTTCTGCGGCTGCGGCTTCATCTGGTGCAATTTTTATAACACCCATAAAAATCTCCTTGGTCACTGTACAGGTTTGCCCAACTGGGAAAAAAGAAACTCATAAGAGCGGACAAACCTCTCTTACGAGTTTAACTTTCTCTAATTGAACATGGGTAACAAATTTAGCCTACGCTAAGCTAGCGTCGCTAAGCAAGCGTCGCTAAGCAAGCGTCTCCTTCAAATGATGAATGACATCACGGAACGAAACAATACCTTCTGGGCGATGCTCACCGTCCACTAACGGCAAATGCCGGAAACCGTGGACATGCATTTCGTGCAGCGCCTGAGCAATGGGTAAATTAGCCGTCAGGGCAATGGGATCGGGCGTCATGTATTCAGCGACAACGGCCGTTTCCAAATCATCCACCAACCCCACAACCCGATGCAGCACATCCTTCTCCGTAAAGATACCTACCAGCTTGTCGTGGGCATCCGTCACCAGCAGACAGCCAATGCCATGCGTATTCATCTGGCGGACCGCCTTGGCGAGAGAGGCGCGCGCATCAATTGTGATGGGTGCTTTGGGAGCCAACTCTGCAATTGTGTCTTCAATCAACCGGTCCTGCATTTCGGTCGTCGGTTCCCGCTCTCGATCCATCTCATCGACATATTCTTCGTCCATCTCCAGCGACAACCGCCCTGTCTGCTTCGATTTAACAGGTTTTTCTTCGTGCGCAGTTACCGTCCACAAATCGGCCGATTCGTAAAGGGTGCGCAAATCACCAACACCTTTAATCTTTTGTGCGGTGGCAATCTGCTCCATCAACCCATCCGTGTAGGTTTGCTTTTGTACACGGCGAATCACACCCATTGGGGCCGGGAATTCAGGATATTCCATGCTGGCCAAAATAAAGGCCAACTGCTTTGAGGTCTCATCATGCACCAGCAAATCATCTTCACTAACGCCGTTGCCCAACTGCACCACTTCTGGCCGGAAGCCGTTCAGACGAATACCCTTATCCATATCTTTGCCAAAAATCATGGGCTTACCGTGTTCCAGGTACAAAATATTTTCGTCGCGGATGCGGCGGTCATCCAGCCCTTCCCACTCAGTCGGATTAAAAATGACGCAGTTCTGGTAAGTCTCAACAAAGGAAATGCCCTTGTGCTGCGACGCTTGCAACAGCATATCGCCCAGATGCTTGGTATGCGCATCAATGGAGCGGGCAATGAAGGTCGCTTCAGCTGCCATCGCCAGGGCAATCGGATTCAGCGGTTGTTCCAGCGAGCCCATCGGCGAAGACTTTGTTTTGGCACCTTGCCGCGATGTAGGCGAATATTGCCCTTTGGTCAAACCATAGATGCGGTTATTGAACAGCAAAATGTTCAAATTCACGTTACGGCGAATGGCGTGGATGAGGTGGTTCCCGCCAATCGACAGGCCATCCCCATCACCCGTGATGACCCAAACGCTGAGTTCGGGATTAGAAATAGCCAACCCAGTAGCCAGCGTGGGCGCACGGCCGTGGATGCTGTGGATGCCGTAGGTGTTCATGTAGTAAGGAAAGCGGCTGGAGCAGCCAATGCCGGAAATGAAAACGATATTTTCTTTGGGCACACCAATGTCGGGCAGCGTTTTTTGCACAGAAGCCAAAATAGCGTAATCGCCACAGCCGGGGCACCAGCGCACGGTTTGGTCAGAAACGAAATCTTTGCGGTTTAAAGTAAGTGGAATACTCATAATTTTCTCCAAATCTTAGGGCGTCAAGTGACACCCTTAGCCAAGCATCTGCTCAATTTTGTTGGTGATTTCGCTGATTTTGAACGGCCGTGCGTGCATCTTGGGGTACGATTGAATGTTCAGGGCAAAACGGCCGCGTAACAAAAAGGCCAGCTGTCCCCCGTTAAGCTCAGGCACCACAACCTGCTTGTAGTTGCTCAAAATGTCACGAATGTTGCGCGGCAGCGGGTTTAAATAACGCAAATGGGCATGGGCCACGGAACGGCCGTTGCGCTGAGCCTGCGTGACGGCCGAACGAACAGCGCCAAACGTGCCCCCCCAACTGAGCAGCAGCAAATCGCCTTCGCTGGGGCCAAAGACCTCTTGCTCCGGCAAGAACTCGGCCAGACGGGCAATCTTCTCCGCCCGGTCACTCACCATTTGTTGATGGTGGGCCGGTTCATAAGAAACATTGCCGGTGAGCGGTGCTTTGCTCAAGCCACCAATACGGTGTTCTAAGCCCACGGTGCCCGGAATTGCCCATTGGCGCGCCAGCGTTTCTTCGTCACGCAGGTAGGGCAAGAAGGGTTCATCACTGCCATTGTCCCGCGCCGCCGGATGCGTTACAGGAATGGGCGCAATATCATCCGGGTTGGGCACCAGCCACGGTTCGGAGCTGTTGGCCAGGAAACCATCCGACAAAATCATAACCGGCGTGGTGGCCCGAATGGCTAAACGGGCCGCCTCCACGGCAATGTTAAAACAGTCGGCCGGGCTTTGCGGCGCCACCACCACAATGGGACTTTCCCCGTTACGGCCGAACATCGCCTGGAGCAAATCAGCCTGTTCGGTTTTGGTGGGCAGGCCGGTGCTGGGACCGCCACGCTGCACATTCACAATCACCATGGGCAGCTCCAGGGCAATGGCCAGCCCCATCCCCTCACTTTTGAGGGCAACACCAGGACCACTGGTGCCGGTGACAGCAAAGGCACCGCCAAAGGCCGCGCCAATAATCGACCCCATCGCCGCAATTTCATCTTCTGCCTGGAAGGTGCGCACGTCGAAGTTACGCAGCGGGGCCAGGGCGTGCAAAATATCGCTGGCCGGGGTGATGGGATAGGTGCCATAAAAGAGCGGTTTGCCCATTTTGTGTGCGGCCGTTACCAGTCCCATGGCCATCGCCTCATTGCCCGTCACTTTGCGGTAGGTGCCGGGGGGCAGTTCAGCCGGACGAACCCGGTAGCGTTGCTGGAAAGTGCGCGTGGTGTCGCCAAAGAAGTAACCAGCTTGCAACGCCTTGGTGTTCGCCGCGATAAGATCAGGACGCTTGGCAAACTTCTTCTGCACCCACTCTAACGTTGTTTCCATTGGGCGATCAAACATCCAAAAAACAATACCCAGGGCAAAGAAGTTTTGCGAGCGATCTTTTTCTTTCGTTGAAAGTGATTCAATATCCTTCAGCGCTTCCCGATTCATGGACGTCAGCGGCACTTCAATGACCTGGTAACGGCTCAAGGAGTCATTCTCAAGCGGATTTTCCTCATACCCGGCCTTGCGCAAGTTGGTTTGGCTGAAAGCGTCGGTATTCACAATGATAGTGCCGCCTTCATCCAGCTCTCTCAAACTGGCTTTGAGCGCCGCCGGATTCATAGCAACCAACACCTGTGGCGAATCGCCTGGGGTTAAAATGTCGCTATTTGAGAAGTTCACCTGAAAGCCGCTAACACCCGCCAACGTCCCGGCTGGGGCGCGGATTTCAGCAGGAAAGTCGGGCATAGTGCTGATGTCATTACCTAAAACGGCCGAAGTATTGGTAAACTGGGTGCCAGTCAGCTGCATCCCATCCCCCGAATCCCCGGCAAAGCGGATAACAATGGAGTCTAATTCTTTAAATTGGGTTTCTTCACTCATGGGTTTCTCCTAAATTTCGGTAATCCGTAGTCGGTGAACGGTAATCGGTGAACGGTTTACCGATGACTGATTACCGATTACCGCATACCGATAACGGTCACCCGCCTTCCTGCTTGCGCGGGAATTGGTCTGGGCGCGGTGGGCGGTTAAGCACTTCAACGGGATAGCGGGCTGCCAAAAAGCCGATGACTGCTTGATGGGTCATATTGCCCACAATTTTGCCTTTCTCATCAATTACGGGCAGGTTGCGGAACTTTTTATCATCCATTAGCCAGAGCGCCTCGGCTGCGGCAATGTCTGGGGTTACGGTAATAGGATTGGCGGTCATGATCTCGTCAACAACCCCGTTCAACTTTTCTGGCGCTGTCGCTACTTTGGTTAAAACGTCCCGCTCGGTTAAGATGCCAACGAGCTTGTTCGCCTCGGTGATGAGACAGACATTGGTATTGCTTTGCCGCATTTCGGCTAGGGCCGCGCGTACGGCCGTTCCCCCAGGCACCTGGCAAAATTTAGATAAATCGAGATGAGCGACCCGCTCGCTCATTAACTCTTGTTTCAAACTCATCTGGTCAAACCTCCTGCTGGAGCCACCCTATGACGCTCCAATTAAAAAGCTTCTTAAAATAAAGTTACGGGATCTTACTGTTGTTTGAACTCATTGTTGTGGGATGCGGCAGCAAATCGAAATGAGCCTTCAATAACGCCAGCCCTGCTGCACAATCATCCTGCACAATCGCCTCGACAATTTTTCCATGATACTCCCACACCTCCAGCCAATATTCATAAGGCGAGAAGCGGGTCAATTCACTGGCCTCGTAGGCATCCCAGTAAGCGGCCAACATCCCCTGAACGAAGGGATTGTCCAGGCGGCGAAAAATGGTCAGATGCAGCTGGCGATGTTCTTCATTGGGCACATGAATTGGGTTGCCTTTTAATTTAGCCCATGCCTTGCTGACCAATCGTTGTAAGAGCTGCTTGTCATCAGGGGTGAGTTCGCGTACGGCCGTTTCCCAAAAATCAATCTCAATGGCCTGGCGCAGTTCACTAAACTGCTCAAAATGCGCCTCGCCCGTCCCCAAACCAAACAACACAGCAGCCAACACCGCCTGAGAAAAATCAAACGATTCGCGCACAATACCCACACGCGGCCGTACCGAAACCAGGCCCAAGCCACGGGCAATTTCCAGCTGCTCACGCAGCTTGCCCACGCTGATACCCAATTCTTGTCCAATTTGGTTGAGGGTTGGCAATCTTTCGCCGGGAGCCACCTGGCTATCAACCAGGTAACGAAGGAAGGGAGAGTCTAGCTTATTGAGGCGCATGAGGGAGATAAGAGCTGTCGCTGAGCAAGCGGTACACAGCCCAACTTGTGTTGGAAAAAACGACGGTTATGAATAGTGGGAGTGGGTTTATTCATCCAAATGATCCAATAAATCATATTAATCAGATGTTTGAGCATCTTACCATATTGGCAAAGCAATATCAATACCGAATTTGCAGCAGTTTTATTGCACTTTCCGCCAAAGGCATTGCCAGCTAATAACACGCCCTCAAGTGCGTGGCACCTGAAAAATTCGCCCTTAAAATTTTGATTTTTTAACATTTAACCCAATCGTTTGTGTTATACTTGTCTCCATGTGGGGCAATACAACAATTGCCACTCAATTAACTGTACTGATAGCCTTCCTCGCCGAACAAAATTTAAGGGAACATTATCCACCATGTGTGAAAATCACAACCAGTTTGTTCATCTTCACTGCCACAGCGAATATTCATTGCTTGATGGCCTGAGCCGGGTTAAAGACCTGGTGAGCCGCGCCGCCGAGCTAGACCAACCGGCCATCGCCCTCACCGACCACGGCGCGATGTACGGCACGATGCCCTTCTACCGTGCTGCCAAAGCCGCTGGCGTCAAGCCAATCATCGGCGTAGAGACCTACCTGGCCCAGCGTACCATGCAGGATCGCGACCCGCAGTTGGACAAAGCCCGCTTTCACATGCTGCTGCTGGCTGAAAATCAAACTGGCTACCTAAATCTGCTGCAAATTGCTAGCTCCTCTCAGCTGGATGGCTACTACTACAAACCACGCATCGATCGCGCCTTCATGGCCAGCCACAAAGATGGCCTCATCGCTACCACTGGCTGCATGGCGGCCGAAATTCCACGCGCCCTAGGCGACCGCAACCCCAAGCTGGCCAAAAAGCTGATGGGCGAATATTTAGATATTTTTGGCAAAGATCGTCTCTTCATCGAGCTGCAAGAGCACACCATCCCCGAGCTGACCGAAATCAATCGGCAGCTCATCGAGATGGCCCCCCATTTTGGCCTGGAAAACAACTTCCTGGCCACCAACGACGTGCATTACACATTAGCCAGCGACGCCGATCCGCATGAGGTGCTGCTTTGTATCCAGACAGGTTCCACGGTAAACGCACCCAAGTTGACCTTTTCCGATAAAGGGTATTATGTCAAGTCTCGCGATGAGATGTTCCAGCTTTTCCAGCAAACTGGGTACCAGGAAGATGTGATTCTCAATTCGCTCATGAACAGTATGCGTATTGTAGAAATGTGCGACGTAAACCTGGACTCCAAAGGATACCATCTGCCCGAGTTTGATGTTCCCGAAGGGCACGATCCTCATTCCTATTTGCGGCAGCTCTGCGAGAAAGGGCTTATCTGGCGCTACGGTGCCGAACGGGCTGAAAATGATGTCGAATTACGCGCTCGCATGGACCATGAGCTGAACATCATCAGCCGGATGGGCTTTGAGACCTACTTTTTGATCGTGTGGGATTTGTGTGAATGGGCCGCCCGCACCGATGAATGGTGGGAACAGTACCAGGACCCTTACCCGTACGACAGCTACAGCCAGTGGAAAGAAAACGACATCTGGTGGAATGTGCGTGGCTCTGGTGCCGGTTCGGTAGTGGCCTTCACCTTGGGCATCACCAGCATCGATCCGTTGGCCAACGGCCTGATTTTTGAGCGGTTCCTGAATCCGGGTCGCGTTTCCATGCCAGATATCGATCTGGATTACCCAGACGACGTGCGGCACTGGATGGTAGCCTACTCAAAACGACGCTATGGCTCTGAGAAAGTGGCCCAAATCATCACCTTTGGAACGCTGGGGGCACGTGCAGCCATCCGCGACGTGGGCCGGGCGATGGACATGCCGCTGGAAGAGGTGGATGTGCTGGCCCGCATGGTGCCGGCCATCCCCGGCAAGCCAGTCAAAATTGAAAACGTGCTGGACAAGGAACATGAGTTTTATTCATCGGAGTTGGAGCAGAAGTACAAGGGGGAAACGGCCGTACGTGATCTCCTGGACACTGCCCGTAATTTAGAAGGGGTGGCCCGCCACGCCTCCAGCCACGCCGCCGGGGTCATTATTTCTGACCGGCCGCTGCACGAATACGTGCCTTTGAATAAACCTACCAGCGGCGATGAAGGGCTGGGCGGCGTAGACCGCGTCACCCAATGGCCCATGGAAATTGTGGAATCGATCGGTCTGCTGAAGGTGGACTTTTTGGGGTTGAGCACCCTCACCGTCATGCGCCAGGCGGCTCGCCTGATCGAAGATCGGTACGGCATCGCCTACACCATGGACAACATCCCTTATGATGAGGGACATGTGGGACCTGACCCCACCAAAAACCCTGAGTTGCTGTTCGACATGCTGGGACGCGGCGACGTGGCCGGCGTGTTTCAGGTGGAAGGCGCGGGCATGCGCCGCCTGATGATGGAGATGAAGCCGCGCCGCTTTGACCACATCATCGCGGCCATTTCGCTGTACCGCCCCGGCCCGATGGAAAACATCCCCGAATACATCCGCAGGATGCATTCAGCTATTTACGACAATAAAGACGTAGTGGAATACCACACGCCGGCTCTGGAACCGATCCTTAAGGATACGTACGGCATTTTGGTCTACCAGGAGCAGATCATCCGCATCGCCTCCGACCTGGCCGGGTACGAGCCGGGCGAGGCAGACATGATCCGCAAGGCTGTCTCCAAAAAGAAAAAAGATTTGATGGAGAAGCATCGCACTCAGTTTACAGATGGGGCGATGGCCAAAGGGTTCAGTCGGGAAGTATGCGAAGCGATTTGGGGCGATATTGAGTTTTTTGCTCGGTACGGCTTTAACAAGGCACACGCGGCCGATTATGCCAAAGTGACCTGCCAGACCGCTTTCTTAAAAGCACATTACCCGGTGGAATACCTCACCGCCATGCTCTCAGTGGAACGGGACAACACAGACAAGGTGCGCCGCTACTTCGCTGAGGCGAAAAATTTGGGCATTGATGTGGGGCCGCCGGACATCAATACCTCTGGTTTGGACTTTACCATTGAGGATGGTGGCGAACGGCCGCTCATCCGTTTTGGTCTTGGAGCCATCAAAAATGCCGGGGCCGCCGCCCTCATGACCATCATCGAGGAGCGGGAAGAAAATGGCCCGTTCAAGAGTCTGCAAGATTTGTGCGAGCGGGTGGATTTAAAGCGAGTGGGCAAACGGCCGCTTGAATACATGGCCAAAGGGCGGGTGTTCGACGCCTGGGGAACCCCAGAGCAATTTGTGGATGCCCTTGACCGCATCGTCAATTTCAGTAGCAGTGAACAAGCAGCTGCCTCTTCTGGGCAAATGAGTTTGTTTGGTGGCGGAACCAGCACACCTGCGCTCAAAGTGGCTGTCGATCTGCTGCACGATCCCGAAAAAATTAAACCCATCATCAAGCATAAAGAGCTGCTGGAGTGGGAAAAAGAGGCATTAGGTGTTCATGTGTCTGAACATCCGTTGGAACGGCCGTTGGCCACGCTGCAATCGCGCACCAGCGCTACGATTGGCGATATTGATGTGAACTGGAATGGCAAACAGGTGCGGCTGGCAGGTATGATCAGCACCCTGCGCACCCTCACCACCAAAAAAGGCGATCCGATGGCCTTTGCCACGCTGGAAGATTTGGACGGCAAGATAGATTTGGTGCTGTTCCCCCGCACCTGGCAGGCCTGTCGCGAGGATGTGACGGTGGATCAAGTAATGCTGGTTACGGGCAAGGTACAGGTAAAAGGTGAGGATGTGAACCTGATCGTGGATCGGGTAGAAACCAATCTGGAGATAGCTCAGGATGCGGATGCCGCCCGAAACATGCCCAAAGTGACCAAGTCTGCGCCTAAAACGGCCGTTCCTCCCCAAAGAAACGGAAACGGCAATGGCCACACACCGCCACCACCCACTTACATCGCTGAACCCAAGCCCGCAATGCCAAAAATAGCCGAACCAGAAACGGCCGTTGCCAGCAGCAGCCACATGCCCCCACCGCCGCCCAACTTTGAAGCAGAAATGGAAGCGCAGCCCATCGCTCAGCCGGTTCGTCCCACAGCGCAAGCCACCAGCAATGGCAACGGCAGCGGGCAGCCGACCCAGCCAGCGACCCCAATCAAGCAGCCGTTGGTCAGTCCAGCCCCTACACGCCAAACCAATGGCGTTCACAAAACAGTCGTTGTGGAAGTACGTCCGGTAGGCAACTGGCAGGCCGCTTGCCGCAGAGTATTGAACAAAGTGAATGAGTATGAAGGTGAAGATGGGTTGACGATATTGATTAGCGGCCAAGATTTGAAGATGGATTTCCCAAACGGCCGTACCCGCAGCTGCCCCGAACTCCTGGAAACCCTGCGCACCTTCCCCGGCATCGCCAAAGTATACAATGGCTAAACCTCCCAAATGGCATGGTTGGCTTATTATTTTTGTTTTGGAAGTGCAGTGAACTCCATTCGGTAGGTTAACTAATGAGCAAAGGTCAATTAATTCTTAAAGAAGGACAACCTGAATATGCGGTAATTCCTTATGATTTGTATGAGCAGTTAGTGGAAGATGCCGAAACTTTGCAAGACATACGTGATATTGAAGAAATTAAAGCTCGCATTGCAAGCGGTGAAGAAGAACTCATTCCTGCACATGTGCCTTTCGCCATCATGGATGGGGAAAATCCGGTGAAGGTTTGGCGAGAGTACCGTGGATTGACGCAGCAGCAGTTAGCTGAAGCGGCGGGGATTAGTGCGGCGTATCTGTCTCAAATTGAAACGGGTAAACGTGCAGGTAAAACGGCCGTTCTCCAAGCCATCGCCCGCGCCATGAATTTAGACCTGGATGATGTGGTTTACAATCCCCCGCCCGATGAAGAAACTGTAATTGAGTAATTGGCTAACTTAATCTCCAATCTCCAGTCTCTAATCTCCTATTCCAGCCCTGCCAACCAATCCTTCACCTCCTGCACTTTGGCATGGCCAATGGCAATGAAGGTATCTAAACTTTCGTGGCCATATTCTCTGGCCGCGTCGCTGTCGCCGCGTACGGCCGTTTCCCTGGCCAATCCATACAAAGCCACTGCCACCAATTCCTGGCTCTGCAAAATGCGGGCCAATCTAAACAATTCCTGGAACGTTTCATGGGCAACGGCCGTTTCCCCCGCCTGAATCTGGTACTCGCCCCACTCACTCAGCACCCGCGCCATCTGCCAACGGTGGCCAATGTCCTGGGCCAGCGTCAGCGCCTCCTGCCAGTAGGCAGCGGCCTGCTCCGGCTGATTTTGCACCACAGCCACGTCGGCCAACATACGCAGCAGCAAAATCACTCGCTCCTGCTGCCCCACCTGCCGCGCCAGCGCCAGCGACTGCTCATAATAGCTTTTCGCTCCAGCCAGATCGCCCTGCTCCTGGGCCAGAACGCCCAGCCCCCACAACATGCCGCCCTGCCCTTTGGCATCTGGTGCTTCCTCATCCAGCATTCCGACGAGTGCCAATCCTTCCTCGTAAAATGCTTCGGCGCGGGCAAAATCACCGCGCATGTAGGCTTGCACGCCCAGGCCGCGCAAAAAGTTGCTCACAATGCCGCCGTGACCCAACGTTTTGGCCAGTTCCAGCCCTTCCTTGTAATAAGCATCTGCCAGCACATAATCGCCGCGCCGCGCTGCCAGCACGCCCAGCGCCCGCAGCAGGTGACTCAATGCCTCTTCAGCTTCCAGCGAGCGTGCCAGTTCTAAGGCCGCTTCAAACTGGGCTTCAGCCTCGATGTATTCGCCCTGCCGCTGGGCTAATCGCCCCTGGTAATGGTGCAGCTGCATCTGGAGCGCCGGATCATTTTGTTGGGCAACGGCCGTTTCCACCGCAGCCAAATAATCCCCGGCCACATCATACAACCCTTTAGCCTCCCAAAAGAGATAAAACGCCAGCACGCCAGACACAAAATCGGCCGTTTGGACCAGCTGCTGTGCCAGTTGCAGTGCCGTCAGCACGTTCTTTTGCTCTAAATCTAGCGCGGCAAAATCGCGACTATGCTTTTGGGCAAAGGTGGCAAAATAATGAACAAAACGCTGCTGTACGGCCGTCTCATCCACCAACTGCTGACCGGCATAATCCCGCAGCAGCAAATGGAGACGGTAGCGATTGGGTCGTTTTACGGCCGTTTCCCGCCCCGCCTGCACCAACGACAAAGCATACAATTTGCGCAAATAATCCTGGGCGGCGTCATGGGGAAAATCAGCCACAACCGCCGCCGCCTGACTGCTAAAATCATCTCCGGCAAACACGCTCAGCGCGGCAAAAAATTGCTGCTGCTCCGGTTCAAGGTGCTGGAAGCTGGTGTTAAACGACAGGCGCACGCTCTGATCTTCGCTTTCCAACTCGGCCAAGCGCCGCCGTTCCTGCTGCACGCGCTGCACAAATTCAGCCGTGGACCAACCCGGCTCGTAGGCCAGCCGACCAGCGGCAATGGCCACGGCCAACGGCAAATGCCCTAGCAAATCAGCTAATGTAAGGAAAAGTGCGCGTTCTGCCTCAACCCGCTTTTCCCCCAAAACTTCAGCAAACAACGCCATCGCTTCCTTACCATCACTGGCAAACGGCCCCAGCACCAACCGCATTGCCCCCCGCGTCACCGCCAAATCATGCCGCCGTGTGGTGATCAGCACTGCACAGGAACCAGTCGGCGGCAGCAGCGGTTTCACCTGTTCGCTGCTTTGCGCATTGTCCAGCACAATCAGCGCCTGCTTGTTGGCCAGCAGCTCTCGTACAATACGGCTGCGGCTGCCCACATCACCGTACTGGCGCACATCTAAATCATAGGCGCTGGCAAACGTACTCAAAATCGACATCGTGTCTGAGGTGTCCACCCGTGCCCACAACACGCCATCCGGGAAAACGCGACGCAGCTGGTAGGCCAGATGGGCCGCCAGCGCCGTTTTGCCCACACCGCCCATGCCTTGAATGCTGTAAATCGTGGCGTGTTCCCCCGCCAAAAGCGTCTCTTTAAGCTGCTCAAGCTCCGCTTCGCGCCCCACAAAATAAGGTAGATGGGCCATCGCCTGAAACGGTGCCGGGGATTGTTGTTTTGTCTCTGTTATTTGCGCCCAATGGGCCAGCAGCTTGGCCAGCGTCTCGTCTGGCTTTTGCTGCAAATCGCGGCGCAGTTCGGGGATGGTAGGATGACCGGCGGATTGCAGCAGTTGGGATGCTTCTTTTTCGGTGAGGTGGAGAACGGCCGTTAGCCGCACCAAATCATTCAACGTCCGTGGCCGCCGTACCCGCCCTTCCATCCAATTCACAATCGTCGGCTTGGGCACGCCAGACAGCTTCTCTAGCTGCCCCGGCGTGTAGCCAGATCGTTTAATGAATTGGGTCAATAAATCGGCTAATTGAAACGGATTTCCCACGGTAAACCCCTTGTCTGCCCATGCATACTCCCCTGCATGTTACCAAATTAATACAATTGAAACAGGTCCAAACAGAGTTTGATACGATTTTGATACAGATCATCGGCAGTTCTTTTCTTAATCTTTACTTAAACTGATAAATGTCAAAAAAGCTAAATCCCAACGACAGAGAGAAGGAGAATTAATATGACGAATTATCTAATCAGACGGGGGTTCCAAATGGTATTGGTGGTGATTCTGGCCACGATAGCCATCTACGGACTGCTCAACGCCGTACCGGGCGGGCCACTGTCCGGACTCAACCTGGCAGCTGACGCCAAGCAACGGCTCAGCCAGGAAGACATCGCCCGATTGGAAGCCACCCTCGGCCTCAACAAACCAGTCTACCTAGCCTACCTCACCTGGATGGGGGGCGAAGATTGGCTCGATGAAGTG
>CAJQMR010000014.1 GCA_905479495.1 uncultured Anaerolineae bacterium | reverse complement strand
AAGTGCCAAAGGCCACAGGCCCATCTTCGCCAAACGTCAACGGATACAATTCCACAACCTCATAGTCGCGAATGCCAGCCAGTTCAGCTGCTTTGTCAAACGCTTCGCTGGTGGAAATAATGCCGTCAATCAGACCCAATTCCAGGGCACGTACCCCGTCAAAAATTTCAGCACGGGAGAGCAAATCG
This sequence comes from uncultured Anaerolineae bacterium, assembly GCA_905479495.1. Classification (GTDB taxonomy): domain Bacteria; phylum Chloroflexota; class Anaerolineae; order Promineifilales; family Promineifilaceae; genus Leptofilum. The sequence continues at coordinate 78,615 of CAJQMR010000014.1, read as the reverse complement.
AGGTCTGCGTTCAAGTTTTCACCGCGACCGTTGGCCACGGCCTGCAAAAAGGCAAACTTCAATGTTTCAGCGCGGCGAATGGTACCATCTCGCGTACCGCCAAATGATTTGTAGGGGCCAGTCGTCAAGACTTCTTCTTCTAAAAAGGGGGCGTCTGGCAAGGAGCTAATGACACCAATACTGCCAATGGCAGAACCCGGTTTGGCATAAATAGCATCTGTGGCAGAGGCAATGTAATAAGCACCGCTGGCAGCTAAAAAGTCAACCGTAGATACGACAGGCAGATCGTTACGAGCGGCTAAAACATCCAAATACAAATCTTCACTGTCGGAGGCAGTGCCACCTGGGCTGTTGATGATGATGACCACTGCTTCAATGGCCGGGTCATTGCGCGCAAAGGTAAGCTGTTCGCGAAACTCAAAAGCAGTGGCGTTGGAGATTTCGTAATTCAGGCGAATGACACCAATTTGGGGTTTAGGCACAAGCCGGGGAGCCAGAAAAAGGCCAAGCACCAGCGGTACCACAATAACTATGAGGAACAAGAGAATGAAACGCAGCGGGGAACGGCCGTTGCCGTTATCTTGCACCATATGAACTCCTTTTTCTGTGTAATAGGATGATGCGCCTGTAGGATAACATGTTGAGATAGGCATGGCAACACGCACGCTGCCTGCCTGGAGCAGGGCTGCACCGGCAATTTTTTTTATGATTTGGCAAGGCATTATGTTAAAATGCATAATAGCCTACTGCCTATTCAAGTCAAATGGCATAACAATGTAAGCAATAGCAAACACTCATGCATATCACCCATCTTTCGTTGACCAATTTTCGTAATTACGGCCGTCTTGAACTCGCTCTCCCACAAGGGCCAATTTTGTTATATGGCAACAACGCCCAGGGCAAAACCAACCTCCTTGAAGCAATTTATTATTTGGCAACCACCCGCTCGCCCCATGCTGATAATGACGCCCAGCTGATCAACTGGGACGCCGCCCAATCTGAGGAGCCCGTGGTTGTGGGACGCCTCGTGGCCAACATTGCCACGGCACAGCAAACACATCAATTGGAGATGCGGCTGATTCAGGAACAAAAACCCACCATCGCCCGCAATCGCAACTTTAGCTTTCGCCGCCAGGCATTGCTGGATAGGCGCAAAGTGCGTTTGATGGATTTGTTGGGCGCTATGCGCGTTGTGCTGTTTCTGCCAGAAGATATTCAATTACTCACTGGCTCACCCGCAAACCGTCGCCGCTATATGGACATTACTCTATGCCAGATCGATCCAGTTTACTGCCGCACCTTATCTAATTACAATAAAGTGCTGGAGCAGCGCAACGCTGTTTTGCGGCAAATTGCCGAGGAGCAAACAGGCCGAGACGTGCTGCCAATTTTCACCGAAAAACTGATCACGCTAGGCAGCACTGTGTTTTTACGACGGGCTAAATTTCTGGCCGACCTTAGCCGGGAAACCCAGCGTATTCATTATGAAACATTAACCGAAGGTCGCGAATCTATTCGCCTGGTCTATTTGCCCCGTTTACACGTCAAAAGGAGCAAAATTTCTCCCGGAAGTGACCCTAAGCCCACTGAATTGGGCGATTGGTTGGAAACTCATCAAGGACAGTCAGAAATTGTTACAGATCGTTTTGCTAAACTGTTACAAGAATCTTTATCAACAGACATTGCGCGTGGGGCTACAACGATTGGTCCACATCGGGATGATTGGTCTTTTCAGCTAAACGGCCGTTCCCTGGGCAGTTTTGGCTCACGTGGGCAGCAACGCACCGCTATCCTTGCATTAAAAATGGGCGAGATCAACTGGATGACAAATCTTACCGGCGAACGACCTATTTTACTATTGGATGAAGTAGTGGCAGAATTAGATGAACAGCGCCGAACCGCTCTACTCAGTTCCATTACCGAAACCACGCAAGCCATTCTGACAGCCACGGACCCCGGTATGTTTACTGATACGTTTTTGCAGCAAGCAACGCGCATGGAAGTTGAAAACGGCCGTGTTAATGTAATGTAGCTATCAAGAAACCTGGTGTTATCTATTCGTATGCACCCATTAAACGAGTGAATAGTATCGTGAACCACACCAACAATGAACCCTCTGTCGTGCTAATTATTGACGACATGCGCGAAAACCGACTTTTGCTTTCATCCCAGCTTCGGCTGGATGGGCACAATATCATCGAAGCCAGTGGCGGGCAGGATGGTATTGCCATGGCCAAGGAGCACGATCCAGACCTTATCTTGCTGGACGTGATGATGCCTGACCTCAATGGGTTTGAAGTCTGCAAAATCCTTAAAGGCGACGCACAAACGCATCTTATCCCTATCATCATGATTACTGCCTTAAGCAAGGTGGAATCGCGCATTGAAGGTAAAAAAGCCGGTGCCGATGAGTTCCTCTCTCGTCCCCACATCCGTGAAGAGCTGCTGGTACGCGTTCGTACCCTGATTCAGCTCAAGCGTGCTCGCACCAACCTGGAAGAAGAACGTCATCGCCTCCAGCTGCTGTACAACATCAGCCGGGCTGTTAGCACCCAGCTTGACCTGGAATCGATGATGTCCGCCATCATCACCCAAACGCAAGCGGCCGTAGGTGCCACCAAAGGCAATATCATGCTGTTGAATGAGCTGGAGGAGGTATACCACAAGTTCATCATCCGAGCTGGCTCTCCCATCGAAATTAGTGACCGGGTCACCAAAGAGGTCATGACGCGCGGTCTTGGCGGCTGGTTGGTTACCCACAAACGGAGCGAAATTATTCACGACATCCGGCAAGATGCCCGTTGGGTCACTTTGCCAGATGATGAGGGAGAAACCGGTTCTGCCATTGGCGTACCCCTCATTGGCTCAGATCGCATTGTAGGCATTTTGATATTGAATCATCCTGATGTGGGCTACTTTACAGAGGAACATCGTGAATTGTTAATTGCCTTGGGCAGCACTGTTTCCACAGCAATTGCCAATGCCCATCTCTTTACCGAAATTAGTGAAGAACGACGTAAACTAGAAGCCATCCTGGGTCAGGCAACGGATGCCATTGTCACCACTGACGAAAATTGGAATATCTCCCTGTTTAATCAAGCAGCAGAGCGCCTGTTCGACCTTAGGGCAAAAGATGTCGCTGGGAAATATATTGGTGATGTGAAGCCCCTGAGTGCCTTGCTAAAGCTTTACAGCAACGGGAGCAGCCATGCTAGCGCGCAGGAAATCAATCTAGAAAATGGCAACACGCTGTATACCAGTGTTTCCCCTATTCATGGTGTGGGGTATGCGGCCGTTTTGCAAGACATCACCGAACTCAAACGCATTGAAGAATTTCGCCTGGATCAAGAACGCCGAAAAAAGCAAGAGATCAAAGAGACGTTTTCTCGCTACATGGGTCCGAGCCTGGTCGATTATGTATTATCCCATGAACCAGGGCTGATGGCTCGCCGGGAGCGACGACATGCGGTCGTGATGTTTGCCGATTTACGCAGCTCCACTCGCTTTATCCGGCTGGTGGAACCCAATGACGTCATTGCCCGCCTGAATCGTTTCTTTACCCAAATGACGGAAGTGGTTTACAAATTTGAGGGTACTATCTTTGAACTAACAGGGGATGAAATTTTGATCGCCTTTAATGCCCCCTTTGATCAGGTAGATGCTTCTAGTCGGGCGTTGGAAACGGCCGTTGCCATGCACCAACGCTTTAATGCCCTGCGTGTCGAACTGTTTGAGGGGCTCACTTCTAGCTTTGGTATGGGGATTGGGATTGATCAGGGAAATGTGATTGTTGGCAATGTGGGTGCCGAAACCCGGATGACTTTCCGCATGGTGGGTGATGCCGTCAATACAGCCCACCGCTTAGTAGACATTGCCGCCGATGGCCAAATTGTCATTTCAGAAAGCGTCTATGAAAATCTAGAAATCGATTCAAACGCGCTCTTGCAAATTAATCCACTAGAACCAATGGGTGAAGTGGAAATTCGAGGGAAAGACGAGCCAGAACGGCTCTATCGGGTAGAAATTCCGCGTGAACAGATGCGCCATGAATAGTGCTTAAGCTATAGCAAAACTGTAATCATAACGGCCGTTTACTCGGCACCCCCACCCGACGCGGATATTTAGCCGGGGTATCAGCCACTTTCTCCACCATCACCAAATAATGCACCTGTTCTCTTTCTGGTAATGTGACCTCTCCCAGCTCAGGCGCCGAGCCACCCAACAGCTTAATTGCATCAACTGCATTTTCAATCTCCTGGTGAACCCCTTCCCCTTTTTGCGCCAATATCTTGCCCCCAACCCGGCACAGCGGCAGTAAATATTCCGCCAGCACCCGCAGTTCCGCCACCGCCCGCGCCACGGCCCAATCGTACTGCTGTCGGTGCTGTGGCGACTGACCGAGCAGTTCCGCCCGTTCGGTCAGCACAGTGACCTTGTCCAACACCAGCGCATCTATCACCGCCTGTAAAAATTGTCCTTTTTTCGCCACGCTTTCAACCAAAATAAGTTTGAGCTGTGGAAACAATATTTTGAGGGGCAAACCAGGGAAACCAGCGCCGGTACCCACATCGATTAGGGAACGGCCGTTTAAATCCCCCATCATTCTGGCACAGCTTAACGCATCCAGAAAGTGGCGCACACGAATTTCTGCTGGTTGGCGAACGGCCGTTAAATTCATGCGCTCGTTCCATTCCAGCAACAGCGCCTGGTATTGAGCAAATTGGGCCAATTGGTGCGCAGTTAATGAAACGCCTAGCCGCTCAGCCGATTGACTAAATTCAGTCCAGTCTGATGAAAGTTTCATTGTGAACGACTGCGCTCCAGCTCTTTACGATCCACGATAATTTCATAGCTATCATATTGTTCACCGCCAAATCGGGCTGGAGGGAACGTGAGCCAGTTTTGCACCAAGATCGGATCACCTCGCACGTAAAGAGGTATCAAAGGCGTAATCCCCTCGTCGCCAAACAGCATGTTTTCAATTTCCCGATAAAGTTCCTTCCGCTCGGTCATATCGATCGTTGTCGCTGCTTGCTGAATCAACGTATCCACCTCGCCACACGGCCGTCTTTCCCGATTCTCACTCTCCTCACAATGTATTAGATCGCCCATCCAATTGTGCGCGTCTGGATAGTAAGACGCCCAGGCCAACTCCCAGATGTCCGGCCGCTCTGCGCCTGCATCGGCACGCGTGTTAGCCAAAAGCGTGCCAAATTGCACCTGTTCAATCTGGAATTGATTTTCGGCGCAGCCCAACTCTTTCACCCACATTTGTATCATTAGCTCCGCCTGCAACAAAGAAAGGTCTGAAGAAGAAACCATAAAACGAATATCTGGCATCAGGCGGCAACTGCCAAAACCACTCTCTGCCATTTGTATGCGAGCAAAATCAGGACTGTACCCTAAGCCAACCTGATCAACAGGCTGCGCACCAAACACACCTGGCGGAATGAGGTGGCGCATGGGGATAGCATCCCCGCCGTATACTTCCTCTACCAACGCCTCCCGATCAATGGCGGCACTAAATGCCCGGCGCACTGTGGGTTCTCTAAAAACACCACTCTGAAAGTTAAAGTTCAGATAGAGTAACGTTTGCTGGTTGACCACCTGTAACTGCTGCAAGGTTGAATTAGGCGAGTCGGTCAAATCGGCATTTGTGGCATCAATCACATCCAGCGATTTCGCTTCCCATAAACCCAAAGCAATCTTGTCAGTATCTACATAGTTAATTTTGACAATTTCGGTGTTTCCCTGGAAAGGAATAGGCCACAACGTGTTACGTTGTAAGGTCGTGAAGTTGGCGCTCAGGGGCATAAAAGGACCGCTGGTTAATAAGGGTGCACCATCTTGAACGGCCGTTTGCCAATCTTCACTATCAATTGCTTCCTCACCCTCCCCAATTTCAAAAAGTTCACGAGGCAACGGCCGCATAAACCAAAGGCTGGTGATCGTCAAAAAGTGAGCCGCCGGGCGATTTAGATCAACTTGTAACGTTGTGTCATTTAATGCTTGAACGCCAATATTTGCCAGATCGGCGGGCGTGGCAGCGGCTTGCTGATGGGCCTGTTCACATCCTTCAATTAAAAAGAGCACAAAGGCATCTGGTGTATCTGTTTCACGGGCACAGGCACGCTGAATGGCAAACACCATATCACCAGCCACAACCGGCCTCACTGGCTCAGAAATAACATAGCCATCAATGATTTGCTCACTGGGACGCACCCAAAAAATGTCGTCACGTAAATGGAACGTCCAGGTACGGCCGTTGCCTGACACCTCCCATTCTTGCGCCAACACCGGATCTACCTGGTTTGTGGCATGATTGTACCGAGTTAAACCCACAAACAAATTTTCAACAAGATCAATGCCATCGGGATCATTAGTGGTTTGTGGATCAATGTTGGGCACCGATTCCCGCACAAAGCTCACATCCAATATCACAGGAGAATTGTCTTCTACCGGTGTAGGAACGACGGTAGGCGTAGGTGTCGGCTCCAAAATACGAGTCACCACCAATTCTTCGCCAGCAATGGTGAAAACCTCTGTCACCACAATCGGTGGTACTTCTTGGCTATCCTGACATGCCGAAAACAGAATAATTCCGCTTATAATGGACGCTGCGACGCTTAACAGGAAAGTTGTGCTGTACTTGTTACGTTTTTTTTCTATCACGGCGTCATGCTATCCCATGCAAAACAGGGTGACAAGTTTTTTAATCACCCGTTGAGTAAATAGGTTACATCTTTTTCAGCCAGCATCAGACAAAATAAGATAAATTTCTGTGGTTGCATGCTTATAGAGCGAGTAGTAATATAGTGAAGCTAACACCTCCCAGCTAAGGATAGGAATATATGTACGAACGCGTACTGATCATTGATGATTCACAAGAAATTCGCGACTTCCTTTGCGAATATATTTTACAACCAAAAGGCTTTGAAGTTTTGCAAGCTTCTAATGGTTTAATGGGCCTGGAAATGGCAATTGCCAAAGAGCCAGACCTGATGATTGTGGATCAGCAAATGCCTCGCCTGACCGGGCTGGAAGTATTAGAAAAGCTGCGGGAGCGCGGCATTGAAATCCCCGCCATTTTGGCTACAGCGCACGGGTCTGAAGAAACGGCCGTTGCCGCTTTTCGTCTTGGCATTCGTGATTATGTGATCAAACCATTTGACGCTGACGAAATTAGTGACTCCGTAGACCGCGCCTTGCGCGAAAGCCGTCTACAACGAGAACGCGACCAATTAGTGCAGCAGCTGATGGAAAGCAATTCCCAGCTGCAACGTCGCGCCCAAGAGCTGAATGTGCTGTATGGCGTCGGCAAATCGGTTGCTTCGTCTTTGGATTTAGAAGAAGTGCTGCATCGCGTGGTGGAAGCGGCCGTTTATGTTGTCGGAGCGGAAGAAGGGTCCCTTATGCTGCTGGATGAAGAGCAAGGGGAGCTTTACATTCGAGCCTCAAAAAATCTCGACTCCAAAGCCCAATCCATGCGTAAGCGCGTTAACGACAGTTTGGCCGGAAAAGTGTTGCAAACCAAGCGGGCCATCGCCATCGGCAATGATTCCCAATGGAAGCGTACCCATACGGCTTTGCTGGTGAAGTCGCTTATTTACGTACCGCTCATTCTGCAAAACAAACCGATTGGTGTTTTGGGTGTTACCAACCGTCTCAAAGAAACTTCTTTTGACAGCAACGACACGCGGGCGCTTTCTGCGCTGGGTGGGTACGCCACCATCGCCATTAACAACGCCAACATTTACACAGACATCGAACAGCAGCGCGTGACGCTTTCAGTTGTAGTTGATCAGATTGATGATCCCGTTTTGGTCGTTGACCACGAAGATAAGTTATTGTTGTTAAACCAGGCAGCACGCGACGTTTTTGAACTGCCAGACGCCAAAGTTGTCGGGCATCCTATCAACAAGCTGCTGAAAAACCAGGCAGCCATTGATTTTATCCTGCAAGATACCGATGAAATGCAGGCAACTATGGAAATTCAAGGCGCAGACGGCCGTTCCTACCAGGCACGCATGACGTTTATCGAGGGTGGTAGTCGTTCAATCTTGATGGTAGCAAAGGAAGACGAATAAATTTAGGCAGGCTTCATTCCCAGCCAAAAGTGGTGCGGCAAAATATTTCCAATCGGCTGCACGCTTACTTTCCCCACTTGTTTTTCTTCTGCAAGCATCCCCTTATTAACCAAGCACATTTCAGGCATACGGCCGTATTTCTCGCGGTAATACTCCACAGCCCGGTTCACCTTCTCATCCAGACTCCGCTTGCGATCATCATCTAGCCACAACATGCCCACGTTCATCTCAGTCTTCCTCCAAATCATCTTCAAATAAATCTAAATCTGCATCGTCATCAGGATTCGCTTCCGGCTTAAAGAGGTCATCATTTCGCTGCCAAAGCATCTGCGGTGCCTCTGCTGCTGAGGTCCCAAGCGATTCCAACGGCTGCGCCAACAAGGGGCGAGGACGATTGCGGTGAATGGTTTCTAAGGTCAGGTGCAAATCATAGTTGCCAATAAATGCAGCCTGAAAATGAACCTGGCTGCCATTAGCCACTGCCAGAAAGTCGCCTTCACCTAACAAGTAATCCGCTTCAGCACCGACAACGGCCGTTGCTGCCAGGGATTCCGCTTCATCACGCACCTGCCCCACCAGCCGCAACGGTAAATTGGCCCGCATCACACTGCTCAGCCAATCTGCCGCAGGAGCACTGGTACTCAAAACCAAATGAATCCCGGCATCCGCGCCCCGTTGCAGCAGAGCCGCCAAGGCGGCTTGCACTTCTTCACTACCAGAACCCAACAACGCTTCAACATTGTCAATTAAAGTCACAATCGTCGGGAGCATCGTCTCGTACTTGAGGCGATGGTTCATTTCCTCGACCAATATCTGTAAAGTCTGCCAGGCTTCTTCCGGCTCTGCAATGACCTGACTGAGCAGATGGGGCAAAAACATGAGCGGCGCTAACTGGCGATTGGTTTTTCCTGGACGATCTGGATCGATTACCAGGAGCTGCAATTTGGATTGCCGATTAGTCATGGCCAGCGAAACGGCCAGGGTGCGCAGGAGAGCCGTTTTACCACTGCCTTCCGCCCCGGCGACCAACACATGGGTGATGTCCGGATCAGCAAAAGGAAGTAGCAGGGGAGCACCTTCTTCATCCATGCCGAGAACGGCCGTACTCTCGGGCAGCTCTGGCAACAAAGGCAACAAATCCAGCAAAGCTACCGGTGGCTCATGAGGTCGCACAATATCCAACCGCCACTGGCCGTGCTCATCCTTCACCAGATTCACATCCGCCACGCCCAAAACGGAAAGCAAATCACGCTTCAAGCCACGCAGCCGGTGCAAACCAGACTCAAGATGAGATTGCAGGTCAAAGCGGATTGACTGTGTTTCTACCTGACCGCCAGCCACGCGTGCCGATACTTGATGTGTTGAAAAAACGCGCTCAATCTGCCTGGATTGCAGTTCCAGCTGATTGCGCAGCCGCTCTTCCTTATTCATTCTTTGCCATGTTTCTTTTTCACTCATAATCTTTTCCAAGGAACTAATGAGCACATCTGTTCTAAAACCTGGTAAAAAAAATGGACGGCCGTTTCTGCCGTCCATCAACTTCTAAACTATTTATGCTACGCAGTCTGACGCAGCACCATCATCACTTTACCCTGAACCTGCACTTCTTCCCGATCCACATAGATAGGTTCCATAGTGGGATTGGCCGGTTGCAGGCGGATTTTGTTGCCTTCACGAAAGAAATATTTCAATGTCGTGGTGTCATCACTAAGCCAGACAGCAACCATATCCCCATTTCGGGCATCGTTTTCCTGCCGCATGATGACAATGTCACCATCATTGACCATCGCATCGATCATGGAATCCCCACTCACGCGCAGGGCAAACAAATCCTCGTGCCGCCCCGGAATCATGGAGCTGCTCAGTTCAATGGCATCTTCTTCATCGTAAACGGAGAAATCACCGTTGCCTACCTCAATCGGGGAACCAGCCACAATGTTGCCAACAAGCGGTACACGGAACATATTGGTTACGGCCGTACTCACCTTTTCAGCAACCTTACCGATGGCCTCACGCGCCTGACCAGTGGTCTCTACAACCTTATCAGTCAACCGTAAACCGCGCGATACTTCGGCATCTCGCTCTAGCAAGCCTCTTTCTTTGAGTTTTGTCAGATTGTAATTGACAACCGAGGTGGAGCTAATGTTTACCGCGCTACCAATTTCCCGGATTGTGGGGGGTCGCCCAAACTCAGCGACATATTCTTGAATGTATGCCAAAATGTTCTTTTGGCGCTCAGATAAACCTTTCTTGGCCATTGTGGCTATCTCCTAATGCACATGCCGCGATACCATTGAATCTGATAAACTACCTGGGAGATTATGTAGTTTGCATACTTTATGACAATCGCTCATTTGTTCTGGGTGCAGTATACACGAACACTTGTTCGGTGTCAAGGCAAATTTGCCGCTTGTCATCTGGTACAATTTTTTAAGGAATTCCCCATGAAATTTGAAACTTTTCATTTCCCCAGCAGGCGCTCTAACGTTATTGCGCGCAGTGGCATGGTAGCTACCAGCCAGCCATTGGCCGCCCAGGCTGGCTTAAACGTGCTAAAAGCAGGTGGCAATGCGGTTGATGCCGCCATTGCCACCGTTGCCACTCTGTGCGTGGTTGAACCCTGCTCCACCGGCATTGGCGGCGATGCTTTTGCCCTCATCTGGGTAGCCGATGAGCAAAAATTGTATGGATTAAACGCCAGTGGCCCCGCACCTCAGGGGCTAACGGCCGAATTCGTTCGCAGCCAAGGGCATGATCAGTTTCCGCCAATTGGGGGCCTGGCCGTAACGGTGCCCGGCAGTCTGCGTGGCTGGCAATTGGCGCTGGAGCGATTTGGCAGCATGGGATTGGACACGCTGTTACAACAGCCCATCGCCTATGCCCGAGATGGCTATCCGGTGAGCCAACGCATTGCCCAATCTTGGGAACGCTCGACAGAAAAGATGAGCCGTCTCCCGGATTCTAAACGGGTCTGGTTGCCCAACGGCCGTTCCCCCCGTGCCGCCGAACTGTTTCAAAACCCCGAATTCGCCCGCACCCTGCAAACCATCGCCGAAAATGGCTACGATGCCTACTACTTGGGCGACATTGGCCGCCAGATTGCCGAGGCCGTGCAGGCTGATGGCGGCGTACTCACTCAGGGGGATCTAGCCAGCTACCAGGCGGAATGGGTAGAGCCGATCAGCGTAGCATACCAGAATGGTTTTGTTTTTCATGAAATTCCACCCAATGGACAAGGGCTTACCGCCCTGCTGGCGCTCAACATCGCCAAACAGTTCGATTTACCCGCACTGGGCTACGGTACGGCCGATTATTATCACGCCCTCATCGAAGCCACCAAGCTGGCCTTTGCCGACGCCCACGCCTACATTGCGGATCCGCGCCAGGCAGACATGCCTATTGAGGCCCTTTTGAGCGACAGCTACACACGCAGCCGCTACGGCCTCATCCAGCCAGGCAGTGCCTTGCAGCCCACGCCCGGCACTCCCCAAACGCACGGCGACACGGTTTACCTGACCGTGGCCGATGGCCACGGCAACATGGTGAGCTGGATTCAAAGCTTGTACATGGGTTTTGGCAGCGGCGTCACGGCGGGCAACACGGGGGTGCAGCTGCAAAATCGGGGAGCCAACTTTAGTCTGGAACCAGGACATCCTAATGAAGCCGCGCCGGGCAAACGGCCGTATCACACCATCATCCCCGGCTTTATCAGTAAAAATGGCCAGGCATGGAGCAGTTTCGGCGTCATGGGCGGCTTTATGCAGCCACAGGGACATTTGCAAGTCGGGGTCAATATGATCGACTTTGGCATGGACCCGCAAACAGCACTGGACGCGCCCCGTTTTAACTGGTTGGAGAATAAGCAAGTGGCTTTGGAAACGGCCGTTTCCGACGACATCCGCCACATTTTACAGCAACGTGGCCATGAGCTGTGGGAAAAAGGCAAAGCGCTCCATTACGGTGGCGGGCAGGTAATTGTGCGTGATCCAGAGAGCGGTGTATTGATTGGCGGCAGCGAACCGCGCAATGATGGAACGGCCGTTGGCTGGTGATTTGCGCCCATGTGCAAATAAAAATGGGTTTGGCAAAGGGCTTAAAGTCGCCAGTTGATTCGACTCTATCAATTGCAAACGGTGACTTACCCTTGCAAACCTGCCATCTCGTACTATAATTCCCATCCGATTCGGAGAGGTCGCATAGAGGCTTAGTGCGCACGCTTGGAAAGCGTGTATACCGGAAGGTATCGCGGGTTCGAATCCCGCCCTCTCCGCCACATAGAAGCGCAGCCGCCGGCTGTGCTTTTTTCTTGCTACAAAGTAACCGTCCTTTCTGCAAGAATCTTGCTTAACTTTCCCCGGAAACGTTCAGCTAGATGAATCCATTTGAAAGTCGTTTTCGGGAAATTTCGAGACCCTGAAGTGATGTCTGTCTAACTGGTACACTGGTACTATTCTTCTAAACCCGCTTTGCCACAGAGTGTGCCAACCATTACAATAGACGACATTGCAATGCTGCATTTACCTGCTTCTGTAAAAGCCAATAAGATTTTTGAATGAAAAGGCTCTCACATTTGGCTTTTACTTGAGCAAATCACAAGAAACCTCATTTAATATTTCAAAAGTTTTTCTGTGATTTGCTTCATCAGCCAGTAACCAATTTTTAACTGCGCTGCAACAACAATAGCTTGCGCCTATGGATGCATACCAAGCCAATCTCTACCTTCCACTCATTGCTGCGGGTCTCTATTTGGGGATATTAATCCTGCCCCAAATTCGTCGCCGACCAGAAAAAAACCAGGCCGCCTGGTTGGTTGCCGCACTTGTTGTTTCTATTGGTTGGGAATTTTCCCTCTTCTTTGCCCGCAGCATTCCCTTTGCTAACTTTTCGACAATGGTATTGCTGATCTCAGTTGGCGCGTTGGCAGCAACCACCAGCGCCTATTTAGATTGGCAGCCAAGGCCACGGTTTTTGATTTTGGGAGGAACGGCCGTCTTAACAGCCATTCTGATCAATCTACTGGCACCAAACCGAGTTTTTGTGCTGCCCGGTGGACAACCGAACAATATCACCAATGGCACACTGGCTGTTTACCTGACCTGGGCTGGTTTGACTGGTGGCTTGCTCATCACCACCTGGCGCGAATACCGTAAAACCCGTTTCCCCTGGCATGCCAACCGACTGCTCTTCTGGTTTTCTGTCCTCAGCATCTTCTTTTTGGGCGAATTTCTGCAATTTTTTGATGCCCTGGGATTTATTATTGCCGGGCAAATACTGCGTTTTATGGGCATGGCGGGCTTGGCCTACGGCATTGCCTCCTTCCGCATTTTCGACGTACGTGCCCGCGCGCAGCGGGGCATTGCCTTTATCATCATCAACACGCTTTCAGCCCTGCCGTTGATTCTTTCCGTTATCATCGTTTTTCAATTCGGCGAAGCGCTGTATCAGGGAGACAACATCATCACCGCCAGCCTCATTGCGCTGGTCATTACCCTGGGCTTCTTCCTCTACCAACCCTTTCGGCAGCTAATCGGCCGTGTGGTTTACCGGTACATGCGCGGCGAAGGTGTGAATGCGGGCCTGGTGGTGCGCAACTACAGTCAGGCCATCTCGCGCACCCTGGACGTACAGCAATTGTCACTTCTCATCGTGGGCACGCTCAGCGAGCTGCTGGAAACAAATCGTGGGGCTTTGATGCTGGTGACGCAACTGGAAGATGGAGGCTATGAAGTTGATCCCATTCCGGCCATGGGCATTGTGCCCCGCCACCCCATTCGTTTTGCCCACGACGATTTGTTTATTAACACATTGGCAGATCAGCACCAGCCATTACTGCAATATGAGCTAGATTTTAACCCTGCTTTTAAGGGGTTGCGGGACGAGGAACGCAGTTGGCTAGCTGAAATGACGATGGAAGTGTATGTGCCCGTTAGCAGTGGTGATGAAATTGTCGGGTTGATTGCCGTGGGTCCTAAGGTTTCGGCCGTACCTTACCAACCGAATGAACTGGAGCTCATGCAAACCCTGGCCGACCAGACTGTGGTGGCTTTACAAAATGCCCGCCTCTACAGTGAACTAAATGATCAAAACGAGCACATTCGCTATCTGAATATTGACCTGGTGGAGCAAAACGAAAAGCTGGAAATCATGGACCGGGTGAAATCCGATTTCATCACAATTGCTTCTCATGAACTGCGCACGCCGCTCACCCAGGTAAAGGGCTACGCCGATATTTTGTCAGCCATGAATGATGAAAACGCGTTGACGCGAGAGCAAACGCGCGAGATTGTTGGTCACATTAACCGGGCTACCTTGCAGCTAGAACGGCTCATCACCGCTATGCTGGATGCCAGCCAGCTGGATGTGGATGGCATGCAGCTCACGTTTGTGAAAACCCAGCTAGACACCGTGCTGCGGTTGGCCGTGGAGCCACTCATCCAGGCCATGCGCGAGCGGCGCATTCACCTGGAAATTGAGGGTGTGGAGGAGCTGCCGCCCATCTATGCCGATTTTAAGCGGCTGGTACAATCTTTTAATAATTTGCTGGGCAATGCAGTGAAATATACGCCAGACAGCGGCCATATTTACGTGAAAGCCACCAAAGTACCGGGACAATTTGAAGAAGAGTTTTTGGAGATTGTCATTCGAGACACTGGCATTGGTATCGATCCTAAATTCCATTCACTCATTTTTGAAAAGTTCTTCCGCATTGGCGATCCACAGCTGCATTCTACAGGTAATACCAAGTTTAAAGGGGCTGGTCCCGGTCTGGGGCTGCCCATTGCCAAAGGTGTGATTGAAGCACATGGCGGCCGTATTTGGGTTGAGTCTGAAGCAGAGGATGAGGAACGACTGCCAGGCAGCAGCTTCAATATTGTTTTGCCCATTCGCCCACCTGGTTCTGAAGATATTATTGATGGCGAAACGGCCGTTCGTCCCGCCTATCTTATTGGTTAAGCAAATCACAGGAGGCATCCCATGCCATCAGAAAATCGTAAAAATGCCCTGATCCTTTCTGGCGGCGGGGGTCGCGGCGCTTACCACGTAGGCGTCATGCGCTTCCTGGAAGAACATGAATGGTTTGCCGACATTGTGGCTGGTACCTCCATTGGGGCGGTGAACGGCGCAGCGATTGCTTCTGGGCACAATTCCCGCTCGCTGTGGGCGTTGTGGCAGCGGCTCACCAGCGATGATGTGCAAAAACGTCATTGGAACCTGCTGGAAGGCAACTACCTGCTGGATACATCTCCCCTGCGCACCACTTTGCAGGAACAAGGCTGGGTTGATTTTGATCGGATCAATTCGGAGGAAGCGGCCGTTCACCTGCGTGTCACCGCTACCGAAATTAACAGCGGCCAGCTGCATGTCTTTGGCAACAGCAATGACATCTACCCCAGCAAAATGCACCGGGAAAAGATTGAGCTGAATCACATCATTGCCAGCTGCTCGATCCCCATCGTTTACCCCGCTACTCAGCTCAACGACACCCTTTACTGGGATGGGGCCACCGTGGCCAACACCCCGCTCGGCCCAGCCATCGACGCCGGGGCAGAAGAAATTGTCGTGGTTATCATGACGCCCTGGGAAGGTGATGAAGAAGACGACACCAAACTTCCCACACCCAAAAACATCCTCAGCGCCGCCAGCACCATGCTGGAGTGGGCCCTGCTGGCTTCCTTCCAATCAGACCTCAAAATGTTCCGCCGCATCAACGAACTGGTGCGTTTGCAGGTAGAAAATGCCCGCTTGCAAGCGACCAATCGGCTGCTGATGAGCCAACTGAGCGGTGAAGAACTTAATCTGGAAGATAAAGATGGCAACGGCATCCCCGACATTTTTGAAGACAAGTTCCAGGCGCTGCCTGAACCAATTATCGTGGCCCCGCAAAAAGCGATTCCGGTCGATCGTATTATCCGTTACACGCGGGATGGCCACGAAGAGCTGTTCCAGATGGGCTACGAAGACGCCAAACGCGCCTGGAAAGCGGCAGGGAAAGTGGTAGAAGGGGAATCGTAATTCGTCCATTAAACCCCAAGGGTTTGCTTAAAAAAGGTGCAACATTTACTGACAAATCCCTGGAGCTTTAGTCATCAGAGGAGTGCGTTATGTTAAGTAAAGACCCAAAACGGGCGCTGGTGCTTTCTGGTGGAGGCGGACGTGGCGCCTACCATGTGGGCGTTTTGCGCTTTTTGGAAGAGCATGAATGGTATCCTGATGTGGTAGTCGGCACATCAATCGGCGCGGTGAATGGGGCCGCGCTTGCTTCTGGCCACAACGCCAATTCGCTATGGGCCCTATGGCGACAGCTGCGTACCAAGGATGTACAAAAGCCAAACTGGAACCCATTTACGGCCGTTTCCCTATTAGACACCGCTCCTTTACGTGATACCCTGCTGAACGATGGCTGGATCGATTTTGATCGGATTAACTCAGCAGAGAAAGCGGCCGTTCACCTACGTATCACCGCTACCGAAATCACCACCGGACAGCTGCACATTTTCAGCAACAGCCTCAAAAACAAAACCGACATTACCATTGAACATATCCTCTCCAGCTGTTCCATCCCGCTGATTTACCCGCACACGCACCTCGGCGAAACACTCTATTGGGATGGGGCGGTGGTGGCCAACACCCCACTCAGCGCCGCCATCGCCGCTGGCGCAGAAGACATCATCGTCGCTGTCATGACGCCACTGCCAGGAAGCGGCCGTATCATGCCAGACCCGCCCACCAACCTGTACGAAGCCGCCAGCATGACCCTGGAATGGGCCTTACTCGCCTCCTTCCAGGCCGACATGAAAATGTTTGACCTCATCAACAGCCTGGCCGCTATTCGCGATGAATTTACCCGGCTCCAGGCAGACTATCCTGACATCGTGAACCAATACATGCAAGACATGAACAATTTTGTGGGGGCCAACATCAAACAAGATTATAAGCATCTGGATGTGCCCATCATCGCCGCCCCGGAAGATTTTATCCCGGTGGCACAAATTGTAAGTTACACAGAGAAGTGGCATGAAAAGCTGTACCAGATGGGTTACGACGACATGAAACGGGCCTGGAAAGAGGCCGGACGCGTGGTGGAATAAACAAATAAGAGGAAAATAATGAACCGCACTCGCATCATTTTTTTTGGCATTTTGGCCGTTACTGCCTGTGTCATCTTGTCTGTGGTAGTCATTCGATTTTTTGGTCCCGAAGATAGCGGCGAAACGGCCGTATCCAACTCCACTGAGATTGAGGTGCCTAAAGGCTCCGTGCTTGTCACTCTGGCCTCCTCCAATACCAAACAAAACTGGCTCAATCAGGTGGTGGAAAAATTTAACGCCGAGCAGGTGGAAACGTCCGGCGGCAGCCCCATCGTCGTCAGCGTCAGCCATGTAACTTCTGGCGGATCAATGAATGCCATTCTAGATGGCAGCAGCCAACCGACGGCCTGGAGTCCCGGCGACCAATCCTGGGTAGACCAGGCCAACGACACCTGGCGGCAGCGCACCAACAAACCGCTGGCCAGCCAGAGCTGCGCCCCCACCGTGTATGCCCCACTGGGTTTTGCCATGTGGCGTCCCATGGCCGAAACCTTGGGCTGGCCCCAGACCCCCATCGGCTGGGACACCATTGTGGAACTCGCGGCAGACCCTGAAGGCTGGGCCAGTTACGGCCGTCCTGAATGGGGCCAGTTCCGCTTTGGGCATACCCATCCGGCCTACGCCAACTCCGGGCTGCTCTCCATGACCAGCTTTGTCTACGGCATCGCGGGCAAAACAGACACGCTGACCCCCGCCGAAATTTATGCGCCTAACGTGGAAGAGGCCATGCGCCAATTGGAAGAAAACACGTCGAAATACGGCCGTCAAGCCCCGGCCCTGCTGGAAGCGATGGCCCAGCAAGGTCCCAGCTACCTGCACGCTGCCGCCGTACCGGAAGCCGAAGTGGTGCGCTTTAACATTGAGCGCGGCGATGAGCTTACCTTCCCCCTGGCCTTCATCTTTCCCGCAGGCGGCACCATCTGGGCTGATCACCCTTACTGTATTCTGGACAATGCTGAGTGGGTCACGGAGAAACAGGCTGAAGCGGCGCAAATCTTTTTGGATTATTTGCTGGCGCGTGATCAGCAAGAGATGGCGATTGATAATTATTTACGGCCGTTAGACACCAACATCCCTCTCCACGCCCCCATGAATCTGGACAACGGCACAGACCCCAGCGTGACCCCCAAAACCGTCGCCCCGCTGCCCAGTCCAAACGTGGACATCAGCGCCGCCGTCATCGACCTGTTTAATATTACCAAGCGCAAGGCCACCATTTTGATTGTGCTCGACGTCTCCGGCAGCATGGAAGGTGAGCGCATTCGCACGGCCCGTGACGCCACTGTCGAATTCCTCAGCCGTCTAGACGCCAACGACGAGGTGGGCCTGTTAATCTTTCATGACAGCGTCAATGAATTGTCACCAGTGACGCGGGTGGGTAATGTAGGCGAAGGATTGAGTCGGCGTGTAGCCGAATTGATTTCCGGGGGCAACACGGCACTTTATGAAGCTGTGTGCCAGGCCGTAGAAACCACCACAGCACAGCAAGCAGAAGACCTGGCCGCTGGGGAAACGCGCCTCTACGGTATTATTCTGCTGTCTGACGGCGAAGATACCGTGGGCAGCATCACCGAAAACCAGATGTTTGCCACCTGCCTGCCCGCCAATGCCGAAGCCGACGGTGTGAAAATCTTCCCCATTGCTTTTGGTGAGGCCGCCGATCAGGACGTGCTCAACCGTATTGCCAACGTCACCGGCGGACGGCTCTTTTCAGCCGATCCCACTTCAATCAGTAACGTCTATCTGTCAATTTCGGCTGAACAATAGATATTTTTTGGACACAGATTAACGCAGATGATTAAAACAATAATCAGCAATCAGCATCATCTGCGTCCAATTATTTTGCATAATCCGCTTTTCAAGGTCTAGGCAATTCAAGACATGCTTCCCAAATGGCAGGTTCAAGAACTCATTCAACTCGTGCGTCAGCGGTATCCGGACTGGGAAGACTTTGCCCACCCAGATTTCATGGCGGATGAGATTTCTTACAAGCAGGCCACCATTGCCAAAGCGCAAAACTGGCTCAGCCAATCGGCATTGGACCAACTGTTGGCCGACGGCGCGTATGACACTTTCATCGACCGACTGAACAAATTGGCGCAGGATAATAATTTATTGTGGCGCTCGGTGCCTTCTTCGGGGGATACGGCCGTTCTCCACCACCCCGACCTCGACAAACCCACCTTCTGCACCCAGTTGCGCAATCTGCTTTACGGTGACCGCCCCTCGCCGGATCGCCTGCAAACCTTTTCCGATTACCTCAGCGCCAACGCGCTGCCCAACAAATGGCCGTTTGCCACCTACTTTTTGTTCCTATGCCATCCACACAAAGAAATATTGGTCAAGCCACGCACCGCTCGCTGGTTCCTCAAATTCATCCAGCCAGACGACGGCAGCAATCCCACCATCCCCCAAACCAAACTGTTCATCACCCTGGAACCATCAGCCAGCAGCTACGCCTTGCTGCGGGAACCGGCCAACTCGCTATACGAATCTCTGTCAGATTACAGCGTGCGCGACATGGTGGATGTGCAAAGCCTCATTTGGGTGTGCGAGCAAATCAGCAAGGACCAAACGGGACGGCTGAACTACAAAGGGCAAATTGAGCTGGATGTACCGCCGTCCACGACCAGTCCCATTCGGTATGCCCCTGCTGTGGGAACGGCCGTTCTCCACGACCCCAACGACGATTACCAACCCTCAACCGAGCCGTACCCCCTCGACCAATGCGCCAGTGACACGGGCCTGCCCCAAACCGAACTCAGCCGCTGGCTGCGGGCCATCGCTCGCAAAGGGCAGGCGATTTTGTATGGGCCGCCGGGTACGGGCAAAACCTTCCTGGCACAAAAGCTGGCCCAGCACCTCACCCAGGCACAAGATGGCTTCTGGGAGATGGTGCAGTTTCATCCAGCCTACGCCTATGAAGATTTTGTGCAGGGCATACGGCCGTTCACCGACGATAATGGCATTCTTCATTACAACCTCGTGCCTGGCCGCTTCCTCAATTTTTGCCAGCGGGCCAGCCAGCACGACGGCATTTGTGTCTTGGTGATTGATGAGATTAACCGGGCCAATTTAGCGGCCGTTTTTGGGGAACTCATGGTTTTGCTGGAATATCGTGAGGCATCCATTCCGCTGGCCAGCGGCGGCAGCTTCCAGATTCCGGCCAATGTGCGGTTGATTGGTACGATGAATACGGCCGATCGCTCCATTGCCCTGGTAGACCACGCCTTACGCCGCCGCTTCGCCTTCATCCACCTGCCGCCCAACTACGACGTCCTGCGTCAGTTCCACACCAGCACCAGCTACAATCCAGAGCTGCTCATCAAGCTGCTGCAGCGCCTCAACCGCCAAATCGCCGATCCGCACTACTTTGTGGGCATCACCTTCTTCCTGGAACCTGACCTTGCCACTCAACTGCCCGACATCTGGCAGCTAGAAATTGAACCGTATCTGGAAGAATATTTCTTCGACCAGCCAGATCAGGTCGAAGCGTTCCGCTGGGCCAAAATCGCCAGCCAGCTCCCCTAGTAGCCGCACATTCTTTGTGCGCAAAAAACGCGGTAAGAAACCGCGCCTACACCACACTTGTCATGCTGAGTGAAACGAAGCATCCCTACGGAGAGACTGCAATAGTTGTCTTGCTAGGCGAGGATCCTTTAAATTGACGGTTTAGAGGGATTTTTCGCTGCGCTCAAAATGACAATTGGGGAATTAACCAAACAGTTTGGCGAAGAAGCCGCGCACGCCGCGAGACGGCCGTTTTCCCACCACATCCCCCGTTTGCCCATTCACCATCAAATGAAACGTCTCCCCTTCCACTTGGTAATGAGCCAGCCAGACGGGCAGCAGAGCCAGCTTAAACGATTCTACCACCAGCCCCAGCGAGCCCAATTTGAGATTACGTACATCATCCAACGTTAGCCGGTGCGGATTACGGCGCAGTTCTGTGAGTACCTGCTTGCGGGCTTGCAAAGAAGCGTCGGCCAGCGGGATGGTGTGCCGCTCGGCAGGCCAATCAGCCAAATAACGGCTGTCGTAGGCCACCAGGCCATCTAGATCAAAGACGGCAAAGCCTTTGGCCAGATCACGATCCAACCGGGTGCTGGCGGGTACGCGCACATCGTCGCTAAAGGCGAGGTGATTACCAGAAATGGGTACCCAATCGTCTCCCTTTTTCACCTGGCCACCCCAGCGAATCTCGCCACCCACATCAAACGTCCACAGCGGCAAATAAATACCTACGATAGGCGAGAGGGACGGCCGTTCCACCTCACCTTCCTTCAACCAGCTCTGAATCGCTTTTTCCGCCTGCTCGTGTGAAATTCTAAAGGGAATCAGGGCATGAGGCGGCATGATTTCATGAGAAGCGGCCGTTTCCGTCACGTACACCGAATCGCAGTAAGGGCAGGTCATGGAGATGGCTTCGGGGGCCAGGACAAACTCCACGGCACAGCCATTGCACTGGAAGGTGCGCATCTGCACCGGGGCCAGATGCCCCTTCGCCTGGGCCAAGGCCGTGGTGAACTCTTGCTCAAAGGACCCTTCGCCAAAACGGCCGTTTTTCGGCCGGGGCGCGTCATCACCCACCACCTGCTCGTAGCCACAAAAGCCGCAGCGTAACGTGGACCCATCCGCTAAATATTGCAGCTTTCCGGCACACTGTGGGCAAACAAACTGTTCGGCACTTGCCTGTTCCGGTTCTTCGCTAACTGTCTGACTGATCTGGTTGGGATCGATGATGTCTTTGGCCTGGAGACGGCCGTCCAGCATCGCCAGGCCGCGCCGCGCCACCCCATGCGTGGGGTCAAAAGCCAGCACCTGCTCCAGGCAATGTCGCTTGTCTGCTGGCTCCTCATACACTTCACTGAGCCAGAGCCACGCCTGCGCCTGCTGCCTCTCGTTAGAATCCGTTCGCAGCACCCAGGTGAGGTAATGGAACGCTTCGTCCCTGTCACCCGCTTTGGCCGCGGCCACACCTTGCCGCAGCAGTTCACGCACGCCAGCCGTGCGCACGTTGGCAAAACCACTCTCATCGGTGGAATACTGTTGGAGACGCATCAACGCCTGCGGCGATTCCCGCTGGCGTACGATGGCTATTTTATGGTTACACCGTTCACATTGGCGGAAACGGCCGTCTGCCGAAAACACCAGCCGGTCACCACACATTGGACATTGATTCTGGGAATTGTTGGCTTCAGTCATACCCACATTGTAAAAGCGGCCTATGACAAAGTCACTTACACCACGGTCATGGGGAAGGAGTGGCGAGTGGCAAGTTGCAGGTGGCAAAGAAGATGACTGCCACTTGCAACATCTCACTTCTTACTTTTCACTGATAAGTTCCCCTCGCCTCTCACCACGCATATGGTAAAATCACACCGTAGTCCCCAAACAGGTAAATAAAGCGACTTCTATAGCAAATCATGGCGCAAAATTCAGGCAAGCAAGACAAAGTATTGGCCATCGTCAACCGAAAGGGGGGCGTGGCAAAAACCACGACCGCTATCAATTTGGCGCATGGCCTATCGCGCAAGCTGATGCGGCGCGTGGACACCAAAGATTTAGACAAAATCAGCGATCCCGACAACCTGTATCAATATCAAGATACGCATTACTATTTGATGGGGCATGTGCTGCTGATCGATTTTGATCCGCAAGGGCACTGCGCACGCGGTCTGGGCATCGACACGGGCAAAGCCGACATCGGCGATGTGCTGCTGGAGCAGCGCCACATTACTGAAGCCGTCGTCTCTGCCGACCGGGCCGCTGAAGGCTTTCCCCGCCCCAACTTATGGATTTTGCCTGCATCTGACAATTTGGAACATGCGAAGGATATTTTGCGTGCCCAGGCGTTTGCCATGCCCAGTACCAAAAATTATGGCCTGGTACGCATTTTGGAAGATCGTCTGGCAGTGGCATTAGAGCGATTTACCTACATCATACTGGATTGCCCCCCGGCACTGGACACCTTTACTCAGGCCGTGTACCAGTTTTCTGATTCGGCCATCGTGCCCGTAAAACCAGATTATTTTTCGATGGCCGGGACGGGGCAGCACATCACCTCCATTTTTGAGGCACAAACGCGGGGCATTGATATTCGTGTTCATACCATTGTGCCCACGCTGAACGTGGCCCGGCAAAATCTGGACCAGCAAATGGTAGATGAGCTGCGCGAACAGTATGGCGATATGGTGAGCCAGCCAATTCCACGTAGCCAGACAGTGGCTGAGGCGCCCGCCTACCAGCAAACCATCTTTGAATATGACGCGCGGTTTCTAAACCCGGCAACCATCGCTTACCAGGCATTAGTGGACAGAGTTTATTATGGCTAAGAAGAAAACCAGCAAAGCAGCCCAACAAGACAATTCAGCCGATCCGCTGAGCAATGTAGAGACGTTTGATCCAAAGCAAGTGGAGAAGGAAACGGCCGTTCGCAGCCAAAGAAAACCGATTTCTCCACTGGGACCACCACAAGCTGTCCCTACCCCACCACAGCTAACCACGCCACTGCCCAACAGCCAACCTAGCGAAGATGTCGCTGCGCTCAAAGCCGAGATTCGCGCTCTGGAAAAGCGAAATACGGAATTGGAAACGGCCGTTGCCCAGCACAAAGAAACCATTGAAGAGCTTAAAGCTGAACGTGACATCCGTCTGAAGCTGGAGCGGGAAATGGCCGGCATGGAAGTGGAAATCCGGCAGGTGCGCCACGCAACCGCCGCCCTGGAAGAAGAACGGAAATCACGGCTGGAGTTGGAACGGCGTCTGGCCACGCTGGAAGTTATCGCCCAGCGTGCCGAAGAAGCCTCAGCCCAGCTGGTAGACGAGCGGCAAATGCGGGTGCAGCTAGAACGGGAAAAAGCAACGCTGGAAGTGCAGGTGCAAAGCTTGCAAAAATTAGACACCCTGCTTTCTGAAGAGCGCCAGGCCCGCATGAACGCCCAATCCCGCGCCTCCACGGCCGAAGCCCGGCTGGCCCGGATGGAAGGAGAAGTTAACCAGCAGGGCGGTGAAGGTGGACGCTCTTTCCTGGATCGCCTGCGCGGCCGTTCCTAGAAAATTTGCCACAGAGGACACAGAGCATTGAGAGATTTTTCTCTTTTTCCTCTATGCGCTCTGTGGCTAGTAAGCATCGGGGCGGCGATCTTCGAAGACGGGTATTTTGGCGCGAACCTCATCTACCTGGGCAATATCGATAACGGCCGTTCCCAACATCTCCCCTTCACCTAATTCAATCACCATTTCTCCCCACGGATCAACAATACAAGAATGGCCAAAAAAGTCTGTGTTTTTGCTGTGACCCACCCGATTGCAAGCCACCATAAACATCTGGTTTTCGATGGCCCGGGCCCGCAGCAGCGTGCGCCAATGAGCCAGCCGGGGATGGGGCCATTCAGCCGGCACAAAAACCAGCTGCGCCCCGGCCAAAGCATAGCGGCGAAACAGCTCGGGAAAGCGCAAATCGTAACAAATTGTCAGGCCCGCTTTGCCCCAGGCGGCTTCAATCAGTGTGGGCTGCGGCCCGGCAGTGAGAAACTGCTCTTCCTGCATCAGCCGGAACAGATGGAGCTTGCTGTATTCCCCCAGGGAACGGCCGTTTCCATCAAAATAAACGGCCGTATTGCCAAACTGCCCTTCTCCTAACAGCGACAAACATGATCCCAAAATGGCAATTTGATGCGTTTGAGCCAATGCGGCCACCTGCGCAAACAGCCCTGCATCCGTTGCCGTGGCATACGCAGCGGCATTTTCCAAATCGTAGCCCGTAGACCACAGCTCGGGAAACACCACCAGATCAGAGCCACGCCGCTTGGCCTCTGCGGTCATGGTTTGCACCGTTTCCCAATTGGCTGCCGGATCGCCTAGCTTCACGTCCATCTGTCCTAAAGAAATTGTTAGCTTCATAACGGCCGTTCCTTTTCATTTTCAAAATTTACCTGGTTACAGGTATAATACCCGCATCGGGAGAGGTTAAAAATAGAAGTGCGCAGATTTTTTCGCCTCAGTCCTGGTTGTTTGGGGCCAGGTTGCCCCATCACCTTTGTGCCATCGTCTATCACACATCGCAGAACACAGCAGCAGCCACAGCAACCACATTGTAGCCTGACTGAATCAATCTTGTGAACGAATCTGACCTGACCGGACGCACTTTCGGGAAATACAAACTTTACAATCGCCTGGGCGCGGGTGGCATGGCCCGTGTCTACAAAGCTTACCAGGAAAACCTGGACCGATACGTCGCCCTCAAAGTGCTGCACAGCAATCTGGCCGAAGAAGATGAATTTATCGGCCGTTTTGAGCGTGAAGCCGCGGCCGTGGCCCGAATGCGCCATCCCAACATTGTCCAGGTCTTTGATTACGACACCGAAGGCGACAGCCATTACATGGTGATGGAGTACATCGAAGGTCCCACCCTCAAGGCTGAACTCGATCACCGTCAATTCATAGAAAACCCATTTACCGCCGACGAAATTTTCAACATCATTGCCGCGCTAGCCAATGCTCTGGATTATGCCCACGTACGCGGCATTATCCACCGCGACGTGAAACCGGCCAATATCATGTTTACGCGGGATGGCGAAGTGGTCCTGACTGATTTTGGCATCGTGCGCATGTTAGGCCTGCCACGGTATACCTTAACCGGCGTCATCGCCGGAACCCCGGCCTACATGGCTCCAGAACAGGCCAATTCGCTCACCAGCGACCATCGCTCAGACATTTACTCACTGGGCGTGATCCTGTATCAATTGGTCACCGGACATACGCCGTTTACAGGCAACACGCCGCTGGAAATTATCCAGAAACATATTAATGAACCACCACCGCTGGTAAAAACGTCCAAAAACATACCCACGGCCGTATCCCAGGTCATTGACAAAGCCCTGGCCAAAAACCCGGATGAACGGTACCAAACGGCCGTCTCTCTCACCACTGCCTTACAGCAAGCATTAGGGCATACGGCCGTTCCCAGCCACACCCCCGCACCCATTCAGCCATTGGCAACGGCCGTAACCGCCCCCAACGATCCGGAGACCCCACACTACCCGCTCACCTTCGAAATGCCCGACGAATCACCCTATCGCGGGCTGTTTGCCTTTGGTGAAGATGATGCCACCAACTTCTTTGGCCGAGAAGCGTTTACCGAACGATTATTGAATACCGTGCAAGGGCAGCGGCTAGTGGCCATTGTCGGCACCTCCGGCAGCGGCAAATCATCTGTTGTTTTTGCCGGATTGGTCGCCCGGCTGCGCCACAACCCGGATTGGCACATTCTCACCTTTCGGCCCGGCCCCCATCCCTTCCAGGCATTGGCTGATGCCCTGGTCGCCGAGCAAAATCCGGAACACAGTCAGGAAGAACGGCAACAAGCCGCCAGTCAGCTGGCCGATCAATTAGAACAAAAAAAGGTCCAACTCGTCCCCCTGCTGCACCAGATGTTGATCGAAAACAAGCCAGCCAAGCAGCTTCTCATCGTCTCCGACCAGTTTGAGGAAATCTACACCCTCTGTGCCGATCAGGCCGTGCGCCGTGCCTTCCTCGATTTGCTTCTTGACGCGCTTGACGTGGCCCAATTTCGTAAGCTGCCGCTCTTCACCCTCGTCCTCACCCTGCGCACTGACTTTTTGAGCCAAGCACTCACCTATCGCCCTTTTGCCGACGCCCTGCAAAACACCGACATCAAACTTGGCCCTATGACGCGCCGCGAATTGAGCCAGGCCATTGCCTCCCCCGCCCGTCGCTACGGGCTGCTGTTTGAAACTGGCCTGGTTGCCCGCATTTTAGACGATGTCGGCGATGAGCCGGGCAATTTACCCCTGCTTCAATTTGCCCTGACGGAGCTGTGGGAAAAGGCCCGCGAAGGTTACCTGACCCACCAAGGGTACGATGCCATCGGCGGCGTAGAAGGGGCCCTGGCCCGCTATGCCGATAAGAAATTTAACCAACTCTCCCCCACCGAACAGCAGCAAGCACGTCAGGTGTTCATCCAAATGGTGCGCCCTGGGTCCGGCACCGAAGACACCCGGCGGCTGGCCACGCGTAATGAGCTAGGCGAAAGTAACTGGCAGCTGGTGCAAAAGCTGGCCGATGCCCGCCTTGTCGTCACCAGCCTGGCACCCAATGGGCAAGAAACCGTCGAAGTGGTTCACGAAGCGCTCATCCGAGGCTGGGGCCAGCTGCGCGCCTGGATGGAAGAGGACCGTGCCTTCCGCGCCTGGCAAGAGCGGCTGCGGGCTGCCTTGCGCCAATGGCAGATGAGTCAGCAAGACAGCGGAGCCTTGCTGCGCAGCACGCTCCTGGCCGAAGCCGAAAGCTGGCTGGCTGAGCGAGAATCATTTTTAAGCCGTGAAGAACGCTTTTTTATTGCTGAAAGCCTCAAGCTGCGCACTGAAAAGCAGCAGGCGCTGGAACAGGAACGGTTAGAAAAACAACATGCCGCTGCCCAAGCGCGCTTTGCCCGGCGGCTGGCCTGGCTGACAGGGGCTTTGGTTGTGGCGATTGTTCTGGTGTTGATTTTTGCTTTTACGGCCGTAAACAATAATCAGGTTGCCCAGGGGAACGCCGCTACCGCCCGCGCCAACGAAGCCACCGCCATCGCCCTGCGCCAGGCGTCCGAGTTTAGCCAGGCAACTTCAGTCGCCGCCGAAGCGACCGCCCGCGCCGATGCGGGCCTGCGGGCCACGGCCGAATTTAGCGCCGAAGAAGAGCGTGAGATTGCTGAAATGAACGCCCAGGATGCCATTGCCGCCCAGGAAACGGCCGTTTTCAGCGCCAATCAATTAGCAACGGCCGTTATCGATGCCGAGCAAAACTTTCGTGCGGCCGAGAACCAATCTCGGTTTGTCCTTGCCCGCGAACTGGCTGGCATTGCCACCGATCAGCTCAACAGCGATCCACAACTGGGGCTGCTGCTCTCGCTGGAAGCCGTTAATTTGACCCAATCCGTTGATCTGGCTGCGCCGGAATCAGCCGAGGACGCCCTGTTCCGCGCCATGCAATCGTCCCAGCTGCGGCGCATCTTCTCGGGCCACACCGAAGGCATCAACGATGCCACTTTCAGTGCCGACGGCCGTTTCCTGGCCACCGTCAGTCAAGATACCGACGTCAAATTATGGGATGTGGCGACTGGGCAGGAAATTGGCACATTAACCGGCCATGGTCAGCCGGTAAATGCCGTCGCTTTTAGCCCGGACGGCAGCCGCCTGGCCACGGCAGGCAACGACGGCTTCATCATTTTGTGGGATACAACCAGCCTGGCACTCATCACCCCCTTAAATGGGCAGGATGGAGCCGTCAACGACATCACCTTTCACCCCGATGGCCAACGTTTGGTAGCCGCCTACGCCAGCAGCGCCGTGCGGTTGTGGGACATCAGCAACCGGCGCTCGGAGCTGCGCCTGCTGGGGCATGAAGACAGCGTCAATGCCGTGAGCTTTAGTCATGATGGCAATCGCTTTGCGTCGGCCGGGCAAGACGGCCGTATCATCATCTGGAACAGCGACACCGGTGCCTCCCTTTTCTCCATTGAGCCATTCCTGGGCAATGACGACCGGCCAATCGCCATCAACGCGCTGGCTTACAGCCCAGACGACAGCCGCCTGCTGGCCGCGAACAGCAATGGCACCGCCGCCTTGTGGAACACCAGTGATGCCACGCTCATTTTGCGGGTAGCCGGGCACGCCGTTCCGCTGGAGGATGTCGCTTACAGTCCAGACGGCAAGCTTTTTGCCACCGCCAGCAGCGACAACACGGCCAAAGTGTGGAATGCCGCCACAGGACAGGCCTTGTATACGCTCACCGGGCACAGTAACGGGGTAACGGCCGTTGCCTTCCATCCCACTGAGGACCAACTTATCACTGCCAGCAGCGACGGTACCGCCCGCCTGTGGCGTACCGAAGCAGGGCTTTCCCCGCAAATCTTGTCTGGGCATACGGGCACTATTTTGGCGATTGCTTTTAGTGCCGACGGCCGTTTCCTGGCAACGGCTGGCGCAGACGAAACAGCCCGCATCTGGCAAACCGAAGATGGACGGCAAATCGCCCAATTTGCCGACCACAACAACATCGTGAACGATGTGGCCTTTAATCCCGAAGGCACGCTGCTGGCTACGGTTAGCGATGACCAGAACGCGCGTCTGTGGAACATTGCCAGCGGGGAGATTCAGCTGCCGGTGATGAACCATCCCGCGCCGGTCAACGGCGTCACCTTTAACCCGGAGGGCACCGCCCTGGTCACCACCGCCGATGATGGCTTTTTGCGCTTTTGGAATCCAATCGACAACAGCTTGCTGCTTCGGCTGCCGTATGACGCGGGTTTAACCAAAGTGAGCTTTAGCCCGGACGGCCGTTTGGTAGCGGCTGGGGCTGTGGATGGTACAGCCGTTATCTGGAACGTGGTCACCAGCGAGATTGTGCAAGTTCTTAGCGGGCACGAGGGAACCGTGAACGATGTGGCCTTTAGCGGCGACGGCCGTTGGCTGGCCACCGCCAGCAGCGATGGCACCGCCCGCCTCTGGGATGTGAACACAAGTGAAACATTGCGCATCTTTTCTGGCCACAGCGGCCCGGTGCTTTCTGTGGCGCTCAGTGCAGATGGCAGCCGTTTGGCCACGGGCAGCGTGGACCGCACGACCAAGCTGTGGGACACAGCCACTGGGCAAACGCGTCGCACCTTTTTGGGTCACACCTCGGCCGTCAATGCTGTTGTGTTTGCTCCTGACGACGGCCGTTTGGCCACCGCCGGCGCTGACCGCACTGCCCGCATCAACACGTTGGAAACGGTTGCCAATTTGTTTGAGCGGGCCAAACAACTGGTAACACGCTCCCTGACACCAGATGAATGTGCCCAATATTTACGCGGTCGTACCTGCCTGGCCTTTTCTCCCTAAAGTTGTTGCCGGTACGGCCGTTCTCTGCCACAATTCCCCCACAACAACACGCCCAAAACCGTAACCTCCGTAGGCTCCTTAAATGACCTTGGTTTTGTTTTAAACCTGCGGAAGGTTTTCCCACATGAGGAGTAAAGCATGAGTTATATGGCACAGCGGGTGGCTGGCTTTGGCACCACTATTTTTTCTGAGATGACCGCGTTGGCCAACGAACACCAGGCGATCAATCTGGGGCAAGGGTTCCCCGACTTTGCCGCCCCGGACTTCATGAAAAAGGCAGCGGTGGCTGCTATTCAAGCTGACATTAATCAGTATGCGCCAGCAAACGGCCGTCCCGCTTTGCGCCAGGCCATTGCCCAAAAAGTCGCAAATTTCTATGGCTTACAAGTTGACCCCGATGCGGAAATCACCATTCTGCATGGGGCCACTGAGGCGATTTTTGCCACTGTCATGGGCCTGGTCAACCCAGGCGATGAGGTAATTGTGTTCGAGCCATTTTACGACTCGTACGTGCCTGCGATTCAAATGGCAGGCGGCATTCCCCGCTTTTACACACTGCGCCCGCCAGATTGGCACATTGACGAGATGGCACTTGCCGCGCTGTTCAGCGACAAAACAAAACTAATCATCGTCAACACACCGCACAATCCCACCGGCAAAGTTTTTAATGAGGCAGAGCTGGAGCTGATTGCCGATTTATGCCAAAAGCATGATGTGCTTGCCCTGACGGATGAAGTGTACGAGCACATTGTGTTTGATGGGCAGCAGCACCTGTCGCTGGCCACCTTTCCCGGCATGGCCCAACGCACGGTGATGGTTTCCAGTCTAGGCAAAACATTTAGCGTCACAGGTTGGAAGGTGGGCTGGGCGGTGGCTCCACCGGAGCTGTCTCGGGCCATTTTTCGGGCCCATCAATTTATGACTTTTTGTGGAGCGGCTCCCTTACAAGAAGCGGCGGTTACGGCCGTTTCCCAACCAAAGGATTTCTACACGAAGCTAACCCAATTTTACACCCACAAGCGAGATTTACTGATCGATGCGCTAAAAAGCGCCGGACTTTCCCCCATCGTTCCCAGCGGCACCTATTTTGTGATGGTCGATATTTCTCGTCTGGGTTTTGCGAATGACGTCGCTTTTTGCCGCTTTCTCACCACAGAAATTGGTGTGGCGGCCATCCCGCCCAGCGCTTTTTACCATACCCCCGCTGACGGTGCTGGCCTGGCCCGGTTTGCCTTCTGCAAAGAGGAAAAAACGCTGGCCGAAGCCGCCAAGCGTCTGCAACGACTGCGTACAGGCTAAAGAGCCTTCTCGCTATAAAGAGCGTTCCGAATATTGGGCGGCGGCGCGCTGGAGTTCAGAGCCAATTTGCGCCCGCAGCCAGTCGGGGGCCAACACCTCTACCTGCGCGCCCCAACTGCGGATAAACGGCTGCATTTCCTGTGGTTGGGCTACCTGCACCCGCAGTACACAGCCGCCATCTTCTGTTTTTTCTAGCTTTTGCGTGGGATGCCATTGCCGCTCGTGAATATGGGGCGTCACTTCTGGCGTAAAACGCAGCACCACATCAGTAATTTCGCTGCCGGCCATGATGCGCCAGCCAGATGCCAGGTGACTTTCCAGATCAAACGCTTCCGGCACGGTGAAGCTGCGCTTGAGCAGCGTGGCGCTTTCCAGCCGGTCCAGCTTGAAAGTGCGAATATCGTCGGCCCAATCGTCGTGGCCAATCACATAAATGCCGGAGGGCGTCGGTTCCAGGGCATAAGGCGCAATAACGCGTTCGCGCAGCTGACCACTGCGGGGTGAACGGTAGCCCACACGCACTTTATAGCCGGTGCCCCAACCCTCGGCCAAAGCTTCCAGCACGGCCACCTGCCGCTGGCCATCGTGCAGGGTTTGCACACGATCTGCGGCTCGTTTGAGGTGGGGAGAAATTGCTTTGGGCAGGGTGATAGCCAGTTTGCGCAGGGCAGAGGTGACGTGAGGATTACGCTCGTCGATAGTGCGGGCCAGGAGCAAGCCAGCCAACGTCAGAGCGATGGCTTCATGAAAGGAGAGGTGAACGGTGGTAAGATAACGGGTGCGATTCAGGCCAAAACGGCCGTCTTTCTGCCAGATCGGCAAGCCTTGTTCACACAAAAAATCTACATCACGGTATACGGTACGTCGATCTACCGCCAGTTTTTCCGCCATATCGGTAGCGCGCAGTCCATCTGGCGTTAGCAGCAGCAGCTGTTCAATACGGCGTAAGCGAGATGTTCTTGAAGCCAAACGAGACATTTTTCCTCCTGATGAATTAGACCATGCGTTCTATTTTGCCCTGTTCAGGAAGAAATGTCAACATTGTAACTTTACAACAAAAGTCCTATGCAAAAGTAAGGAAGTTCTTTGAAACAGCTGCGCCACTCCTCCGGCTCTTGCTAAATTTCTTAGGGATTAGGTACATTACTGTATAATTTTTGGTACTTTCTATTGATTGAAGTTTGCTCGATGTGCCATTTGTCCTGACAGATTTTAAGAAACATAATAGTTGAGTGAAGAATGGAAAGTTACTTTAAACGGAAGCAACGAGAATCGCCATTGTTTTCCTGAATAAGTAATTCCCATCTCAACTATCCCATTTTAAGAAACTTACCAGGATTTATGCCAAGAACAGCAAGCAGTAGAGCTTCTGCCAACAAGCCAGCTTCTCACAAAAGAAAATTTCATTTTAGCGATCAGTTGATAGGGTTCGACCAGTAAGTTTTGTTTCTACTACTAAAATAATGAATGACAGTAAGATAAACGTATTGTTGATTGAAGATAATCCAGGTGATGCGCGACTGGTAAAAAAGATGCTAGGCGAGGCTTCGTTTGCAGACAATCCAACGACAGTTATCAACGTTGCCCATGCAGACCGCCTACAAACCGCTTTGGCTCTTCTAAAAAACCACACCTATGATGTCATTCTTTTAGACCTCTCTTTACCAGATTCTAGTGGTCTGGATTCCATCTTGAAGCTCAAAGAAAATCATTCTACAACACCCATTATTATTCTGAGTGGCCAAGCTATGAACCAAACGGCCGTAGAAGCTGTCCATCACGGTGCTCAAGATTATTTAGCCAAGAACGACTTAACCGCAAACCTGTTGCTCAAAACAATTCATTACACAATAGAACGACATCGCTTGCTGCTAGAAATCAGAGGGCGGGCAGAAGAATTAGAAATCCAAAATCTGGCGCTTAATGATTTTGCCCATACCGTGGCGCACCAAATTCAAGGCCTGCTAAGCCAAATGGTTGGCTATGCCAGTTTAGTTGATTCACATTATCAGGAACAGCTAAGCGTGCCTGCCCAGCAGGCCGTTGACCAGATCATGCAAAGTGGCTACAAGATGAACAATGTCATCACCGAGTTGCTCTTCCTGGCCAGTATGCGCTCTGAAGAGGTGCGGGTAAATGAGCTGGATACGGGCCGTATCATTTCAGAGGTCATGAAGCGGCTGCGTTATCAAATTCGAGAAACCAAGGCTAAAATCAACTTACCAGACTCGTGGCCAGTGGCAATGGGGTATGCACCCTGGATTGAAGAAGTGTGGCTCAACTATATGAGCAACGCCCTAAAATACAGCGGCAATGAAAATATACCTCCGATTTTGCATTTGAGTGCCACGCGCGAAAGCAATGGCATGATTCGTTTTTGGCTGGCAGACAATGGCCCCGGTATCTCTGAGATGGATCAAAAGCGCTTGTTTAAACCACATACCAGATTAACGTCTCAAAAGATTCGCGGGGAAGGATTGGGACTATCTATTTGCTGGCGAATTATTAATAAATGTGGTGGCGATGTTGGCGTAGACAGTACAGAAGGGGCTGGCAGCTGTTTTTGGTTCACCTTGCCAGAGAAAAAATTCACCTTACCATAAATCAGGACAAGTGTTGTGGTTGCTGACGTGCCAAACGGCCGTAATGTTGATATTCTGCTGGTTGAAGATAATCCCGGTGACATCCGGCGCATTGAACTGATGCTCGATATGCTGGAGGATACTTACCAGCTACACACCGCCCATTCGGTAAAATCAGCACATCAAACCCTTTCTAACCAACCCGTTCAGATTATCCTCCTCGATTTGACCCTACCCGACAGCGACGGATTGCAAACAATCCGCACCATGCACACAACCTATCCCAGGGTTCCCATTGTGGTATTAACTGGCCTGGATGATATACAGGTGGCGGCCGATGCAGCAGCAGCTGGGGCACACGATTTCCTCACTAAGCAAGACCTTGATCCAGCAAATTTGTGGCGCGTTTTGCACTATACCTTGGAAAGACACTTTCATGAAGAACAGATGCGTACCAGCCAGAAAGCTTACCGGCGGCAGGCGGGTGAGCTGAATCTACTCAATCGCATCATCTCGGCCGCTTCAGCCAGCAATGATGAACAATCGATTCTAGATGTTACTTGTTTGGAATTGGCGCAATTTTACAATGCCCTGCGCACCTTAGTCCTGGTGCGCCACCATCAAGATTCGCTTGTCACAGTTCAGGCAGAACATCATCATCCTGACATGCCACCTTTAACGTACAGTCAGATTGACCTGGATGCCGAGGAGAATTTTTCGGCCGTTCTTTTAACCCAGCAAACCTTAATTTGTCCTCATCTGTCCGCTAGCCTGAAACTATTTCTTAGCTCTCCGAAAGAGAGCAAAGCGATCATTCATCCACTCACTTTAGAAGGGGAAAACATTGGCTTTTTGGTGCTAAATTTGCCACCTACCTACGACCTTGCCTTCAGCGACGTACGCCTATTGGCGATGGTTGCCGAAGAAGTTGAACTGGCCTTAACAAAGATTCGTTTGCACGGCCGTTTACAAGCCTATGCCAGTGAACTAGAAGATCGTGTACAGGAACGCACCCGGGAATTGGCCGAGGCCAACGAGCAGCTCAAATCGCTGGATAAACTTAAATCAAAGTTTGTCTCCGACGTCTCCCATGAGCTGCGCAACCCCATCACGAACTTAACCCTTTATTTGGAGCTACTGGAATTTGCCAAACCCGAAAAACGACCCAAATATTTTGGCATTTTGCGCAATCAGGTACGCCGTCTTTCCAGCCTGGTGGAAGAGATTTTAACGCTGTCCCGTCTAGAGAATCAAAACCATCAGCATTTATACCAACCAATTGACTTTAACTATCTCATCCAACAGATTATTGTGGCCCACAAACCACGCGCCCAAAACAAACAGATTAAGCTGCACTTTGCCCCCACCACCCCCCTCCCACTGGTATGGGGTGAACCAAACCAGATTACCCAAATTGTGACAAATTTATTGGACAATGCCCTTAACTACACGGCCGAAGGCACCGTAACTGTCTCAACGGGTCAGCAAGAGAATGAGGCAAATACGGAAATCATCTTACGTATTTCTGACTCTGGCATGGGTATTACTGAAGAAGATTTACCCTATATTTTTGATCGGTTTTATCGGGGTTCGCAAATTGATCGGGACAAGCTGATGGGCACCGGTTTGGGCTTGGGCATTGTGCACGAGATTGTTGCTTTGCACAACGGCCGTATCAGCGTCAACAGCACCCCTAGCCAGGGCAGCACCTTCACCGTCTTTTTGCCCGCTGCCTTGCAGGAATGATGACCCACGCAGTTGCCCCAACCCCATTGTTTGATACCATCCTTGTAATGGAACATCAGATGCAACGCCAAGCCACGCACTTAGCCTTTAGCCTGAGCGAATACGAAACGATTACCCTGCCTGCCGCACAGCTGCCAACCCACGTAGGAGAACAGCTATGGCGCACGCTGGACCAAAATGGCAAAAAGTTGCTCGTTTCTTTCCCTTCTCCCAAAACAGAAAATCAGTGGCAGCTAACGGCCCAGGGCTGGGTAGGGCAGGTTCAGGTGCCGCACCAGCTTACCCTCACCATCACGCCCAAGGTGCCCATTGCCCGACTGTTTCAATTGTGGGAGATGACTTACGATTTGCGGTTGGCTGATTTGGCCAAGGGCCTTACAGACGTCGCTTCGGTCCCAGAATTTTTTAGCCTGTTGGCCCACATCTTGGCCCAGCGCGTCATTCGTCGGGGGCGGCAAGGCTTTCAGCAAGCGTATTTGCCCCAAACGGCCGTTCTCCCCTACGTGCGCGGCAAGTTGTTACCAAGCGCCTTGGCACACAGCAGCCCCACCGTGCAGCTCGCCTGCCGCTACGACGCCCACACTACCGACATTCCTGACAATCAGATGATAGCCTACACCCTGCACCAGATTGCTCGCAGTGGGCAATGCAGCCCCACAGCGCAAACGGCCGTGCGCCGCGCCTATCATTTACTGCAACCATTGGTAACGATACGGCCGTTTCAACCCATCGACTGCCAAAACCGCAGCTACAGCCGCCTCAACCAGGATTACGCCATTTTGCATGCGCTCTGCCGCTTCTTCTTGGAGCACACCGGGCCGCTGTTGGCCGATGGCGGCCATCAGCTCATGCCATTCTTGCTCAACATGGCCCAGCTGTACGAGCGCTGCGTGGCCAACTGGCTGCAAGCCCATTTGCCCCTGCCCTATCGTATCAAAGCCCAAGAAAGCACCACCCTTGGTTCTAACGCTGAATTACGCTTCCAGATTGATTTGACACTGTATGGGGAAAACGGCCGTCCCCTGGCCGTGCTAGATACCAAATACAAAACGCCAGACAAACCCAGCCAGGCAGACATCAGCCAGGTCATCACGTATGCCAAGGCCAAAGGCTGCCACCACGCCCTGCTCATCTACCCGCAGCCGCTGCCGCACCCGCTGCATCTAGCCATTGGCGATATACAGCTGCACACGCTCACCTTTGGCCTGGACGAGCCGTTGGACAGCGCCGGACAGAAATTTATTCAACAGCTGGGGGCACGGCTGCATCTTTAAGCCAAGCCTTAAGCAGGAGCAAGTATAAAAGGAACGGCCGTATCACAGGTAACAACCGTCCCATTTTGCATCCCATGCACCTGTGTTACGATTAAAAAGGTTAACCAAACAGAGAAGGCCATAGAAAAAACAGCAAACACAGACCCATCACAACAAAAGCTGTGTCTAAATAATATGGCAACAAGGAACGTTTAATGAAAGGTATTTTCAAAAAGTTATTTGGCAGCAAACCCGTCGTCACCGTCGTGAGTGGCCTGCCTCGCTCTGGCACCTCCATGATGATGAAGATGTTAGAGGCGGGTGGCATTCCCCCACTCACCGACAAAATTCGCACCGCCGATGACGACAATCCCAAAGGCTATTACGAATTTGAACGCGTCAAACAGATGGACAAGGGTGACACGGCATGGATGGTCGATGCTCAGGGCAAAACCGTTAAAGTGATCTCCCAGCTGCTGCGCTATATGCCCGCAGAATATGAATACAAAGTGATTTTCATGCGGCGCAACATGTCCGAAATTTTAGCTTCGCAGAAGAAGATGCTCATCAATCGAGGCGAAGACCCAGAGCAGGCCAGCGATGAGGAAATTTCCGCGCTGTTTGAAAAACATCTCAACAGCGTGATGGATTGGATGGCCGCCCAGCCAAATGTCTCTGTAATCTATATTCATTACAGCGACATGTTGGCCAACCCCGTGCCCCAGGTGGCCCAAATCAATGAATTTTTGGGTGGCAACATGAATACCGAGGCCATGAGCGAAGTGGTTGACCCCAATCTGTACCGCAATCGCAAAAATCGCCTGAAAAAAGAAAACGCAGCTTAGCTCATTATTGCAACACAGGCGGGAATCCACAAGTTTGGATTCCCGCCTGTTGGCAAACTACTAGGCCATTTAACCTAGATATACCTTCCTATTACCTACCCCTCAAATTTCGTTTAAATTTAATATAGGTATAGGACCGTATAAATCTTATCATTGATTTTACAATTATTATTTATTTCATTAGGAGCCTGTAATGGATCACCAATCTCAACACGGCATGTTATTAGAAACAGCCCATGAATCAGGTGCTGAAGAATGGCTTTGCCCCACTTGTGGTAGGCATCTTCTTGTGCAATGGTCACCCAAATTTAAAAAAGTTGTTTTGTCTGCCGGTGACGAATACGCTATTCACAGTGGCAGCAAGGGGGGCTTAATTTTATCAGCCCCAGAAATTAGCGAAACGGATGATCAGACTCTTTCAGATGAACTCAAATCTCTGCTTGACGATGCTCTAAAAGAGGTTGATTTTGGCGATTGATAGATGCTCAGCACTCTTTTTAGCTTTTACATAAAAGAAAACAGATCTCGTAACATCATTTATTCAAGAACAAGAAACAAGATCACAATACCTTAACTGATGGCCCTTCTAAAAAGTTGGGGATGGTATTGGTCGCCTGGACGGAGACCAAAGCCCATAACCGGTGCTCACCGGTATTTAAAGTTGCCACTGGCATCCTAATCTTATAATCAAATTTCCCCTCAGAAAGTGCTTTCGGCTCCAAACAGCCTAACTCAGTGCCCACTTTTTTGTGTGTATCCTTGGCGACAACTTGTACGCTATAATTGGCATGCTGTTCAACAATTGACTCTGCCGCCTCTCCAACAAGTGAAAAGAGCACCTCTAAAGAAAATGGTTCGCCAGCCTTGAGTGTGTGCTGCTCAATTTTGCCGTTACTTATAGCCACAGGTTTCTTAGCCTCAGGCGGTTGAAAAAGTCGTACCTGCTTGATTTTTACTTGCGCTTCTCCGACTGGCTGCTTTTTCTCCATTTCGGACTGCTCTTCACTTAGCTGTTGAGATGTTATTGGGAAAGGTCCTTCCCCGGCCTGATCAAGCATCCAGACAAAGTGCTCTGCAGTCAATTCTGGCCAAACCTTGCTCTTGTCTGCTTCAATGTGAAAAACCTTAACGCGCTTTTCCCGCTTGCCATTAATTTCTCTCGCTTCAAAGTAAACCATGAAGGAAGCGTACTCTTCCCAATCTTTAGCCTTTTTGGGCATGTCTACCCGATCGCTAGCGCCGGACTCGACGGGCTCTGGCGGCATTGCGTTATCTTCTGCCTTGGATTCTAAGGCTAACTCCTTTGCTTGTTGGATCCAGGCTTCAACATTGCTCGTTGCCACCGTCTTTTTATCGACAAGTAGTTGAGATTGGATCTGATCTACTGAAAGATTTGCCAAGTCATGGTAAGTATGTACTTGTAGCTTTTCTCTCAGCCATGATTGCATCTTAGGACCGATATACTTGATTACAATTAAGTTGTCATATTCTCTGTTTTTTTCGTTCATAAGAGCCTCTTATTTGTTGTGACTGTGGTTCATCTTAGTCAAAAGCATATCAAGTTCAAAATATGCTCTAATCCCGATGCTGCTTCATGCGTTAACAGCCTTCATTTTTAAAACAAATGATAATCCCACTGGCCCTGGCAGAAGCCAAAGCCAGTGGGATTCTAGGGAAACCGAGGTTCCTTAGGGTTGATAGAACTGAAGTACCGGGCCTTCAACAAATCCGGCCATTGGGCCAGGGCCACCTCCGGGC
Source organism: uncultured Anaerolineae bacterium (assembly GCA_905479495.1). Classification (GTDB taxonomy): domain Bacteria; phylum Chloroflexota; class Anaerolineae; order Promineifilales; family Promineifilaceae; genus Leptofilum. Next base: position 39,069 of record CAJQMR010000014.1, on the reverse strand, counting down.
TCACGATAGGTTAAGGAAACAACCAACCGATAGAGCCGACCAGCAGCGGGGACTGGACCAACCGCACCCGCCGGTACGTCAAAGTGAACAAAATAATCAACGGGCGATGGCCCTGGTGTCAAAGGAATGATGTGATCACCAGGATCGACAAGATCAATATCTGCGCCGGGACCAAGGGATTCCAGATAACAATGAAGGTGCCAGTTTCCGGTAATCATACCCGTTGCAAGACCTGTGGTTTGCCAGCTGACGTTGACAGCCCAGCTTTGATTTGTGCGAATAATCGACATCGGAGGTGCACCGCCATGCTCATGCTCTACAGCAGAAATGGTGGCGTCAAATACGGATGGTGCAAATGGTGTTTCAAATGGCATTAGCTTTCTCCTTTTACAGTACACGTAGATTTTCTTTAAACAATAAGATTCGATTAAGTCTCCGGTGACTTTATTGGCCTTGAGCCATCCATTTGACTCGCGGCACACCACCATAAAAACATGGGCCACTTAAGCAACAGTAAATCAGCACTTAATTTGAAATTTTCTTAAATTAAGTGCTGATTTTCTTGATTAACTGCTGATTTTCTTACTAAATGGGTTCGTGGTTGCGGATGGCTTCGTAAAGCCGGGTCGTTGCTGGATCTGGGGGAACGGCCAGCTCTTCCGCCAGCAGCTCGACACATTGGTGATATTGACGCAGAGCCAGGTATCCTTGCCGCTGTCGCGCATAGGCCCGCATTAGCAGCCGGTGGGTGGCCTCGTGGCAAGGTTCAACATGCAGCAGCTTGTTCGCAAAAGTGGTGCAAGTGGCGTATTGCTGCATGGCAAAATAATGGTCGCATAAGTGGGCGAGCAGTTGCAAATAGTGCCGCTGTAACTGCTGCCGCCGCACTGTCAGCCAATCCTCATACCGATCTTCCGCCAGCAGCTCACCCTGGTAAAGCAGTTCGGCCGCGTGTAAATCTGGCAGGGCAACGGCCGTATCCCCCCGTTGTATTTTCTGGCACGCCTTCTTGTAAATCGTCTCAAACTGCTCTACATCCACCCAAATTTCCATTTCCGGGTTCAGAAAGTAACAATCATCCTGAAACAAGACGTGTGAAAAGTCCGGGTAGCCGTTACGCAGCGCCTGCCGCAGCCCGTAAATGGCCACATTTAAATTATTGCGCGCAGCATCGGCCGTGGCCTCTGGCCAGAACTGGGCCATCAACACTTCTTTGGTGATGCGCTGCTGCCGATACAGCAGTAAATATTTGAAGATGGCTTTGCCTTTGCGGCTGGGCCAATCCTCAATGGGATGCTCATCTTCGTAGACGCGAAACGTACCCAGACAGTAAATTGTGAGCTGGGGACATGTTGGATTGGTGTTGCTGAAAGGGAATTCTGGCAGGGATGGTTGGCTGATGGGCCGCACGGCCGTTTCTAACGTCACGGTACCATTTTTTCGTGCTGGGGAGCCTGGTTCCGGCGGTTTGGGAAGCGGCTGCTTTTCTCGATGCCATAAACGGTTTATGCGCTGCCAGAGGGTGGATTGTGGTGTGGCAACGGCCGTTGTTGGCTTAATTTCCATCTTCTCCAACAACTTGCTCAGTTCAGCATCCATCTGATCCCGGCGCGTTTCAACCTGCTGGTACGCCTGCTCATGAAACGACACTTCCTGCTGAAGCTGATCGCAGCTGGCACAAAGCTGCCGGGCAGCAGACAGCAATGCAGCCTTTTCTACTTCATCATTATTTACTGCCTGCGTATAGGCTATTTCCAGGCAGTTTGAGATCTGTTCATATTGATTGTTGGCCAGCAGTGAATGCCATGCTCCACGCTTATCTTCAGGCTCGCGTACAACAACCTCTTCCGGGGAAAGCATTCAAGGATACTCCACGGAACGAGCGCAAACTCACTGATTTTAACATCCAATTAATTCGATTGTGATACGTAAGGTGATGCAAGAGTCGAAATTTTTTGAAGGTTGGTCAAATCTAATGGGTTCACTCGTACCAATCGGTTTTCCGTATTACATCATAACACAAGTAGGGGACAAAAAGATAGGTTTTTCGCCCTCCTCATCTCAGTAAACGTACTTCCCATCAATTTTCCTGTACAGCAAGTTTCACGAACAATATTCTCTACAAACTAAGTAAAAAAATAAAAAATTAACCTAGGTTAAATTTATTTGTCACTATGGTTAACTTTTGTTATAAACCTATGTTAACTATAGGATTGGCAAAGGTTAAAGCTGTGCTCTTTGTCACCGCAAAAAAGTACAAAAATCAATAACTCCTGAGGACACCCGCGCCTAAAATAAGGGGAAAGGATTAAACATATGAATACGAAACCCCAAATAGATCATGAAGAAAGTTGTGCCGACTTGATCAATGAGGCCATTACGGATCAAGAAGGCATTGTGCAGGTCAGCTTGCATCCCCAAGACGGCCGTCTCGAAATCGACTATGACCCTACCAAAGTATCTGAACCTGCTGTGGAAAAAGTGGCTCAGCAAGTTAGCCCCATTCTGCAGGAGCGTTGGCACACCTGCACCATGCGGCTAGGCCGTCAGGGTGGACGGGCCTGTGAATCCTGTGCTTTAGGGCTAGAAAGAAACCTGAACCAGCTGCCCGGTGTGCGCCGAGCGACCGCCAGCTATCTGGGAGGCTCACTTTCTGTCACCTACAACAATCAGATCATCTCCCCGGACGAAATTTCTCACCATGTGCAACAAATGGGCGTGACGGTGACCCCTTCCGCTGCCGCAATAGCGCCAGATGAACCCGCGCCCGCTGCCCCGGCCTCCCTTTTGCAACGCGCCTGGGACTGGACAACAGACGGTCGTCTCGAAGCCATCTTTACCGTTATCACCCTCATCACCATGATTGGCGGCCTCATTGCCGAACAGCAAGAAGCCGCTATGGTTGCCACTGTGCTGTTTGTGATTGCTTATATCACAGGCGGTACCTTTGGCTTGCAAGGCGGTCTCGAATCGCTGCGCAACCGCACCATCGATGTCGATTTACTTATGATTTTAGCCGCCGTGGGCGCAGCCCTCGTGGGCCAGCCGTTTGAAGGCGCTATGCTGCTCTTCCTTTTCTCGCTCTCCAATGTGCTGCAAGAATTTGCCATGGACCGCACCCGCAACGCCATCAAGGCGCTGATGGAACTGCGTCCGGCACAGGCCTTGGTGCGGCGCGGCAACAACACCTACCTGCTGCCCATTGAAAAAGTGGTTGTCAGCGACCGTATTATTGTGAAACCAGGGGAACGATTGCCGCTGGATGGTGTGGTCGTAGACGGCCGTTCCGCCATCGACCAATCCTCCATCACCGGAGAATCCATGCCCGTGGGCAAAGAAATTGGCGACACCGTGTTTGCGGGCACCATTAACAAAAACGGCAGCCTGGAGATTCGCGTCACCAAGCTAGCCAAAGATTCCACCCTGGCCAAACTCATCCAGATGGTGGAAGAAGCCCACAGCGAAAAAGCCGAAACACAGCGCTTTATAGACACCGCCGAGCAATATTACGCCATCGGCGTTATCGTCCTCACCGCCCTGGTCGCCGTCATACCCATGGTTTTCTGGCAAGAGGCGTTTAGCGAAGCATTCTATCGAGCAATGACCGTCATGGTCGCCGCCTCCCCCTGTGCCATCGTCATCAGCACGCCCGCTACCGTGCTTTCCGCCATCGGCAACGGCGCACGGCGCGGCATTTTGTTCAAAGGTGGCGTCTACGTGGAAAACGCAGCCACCATCAAAGTGATTGCCTTCGACAAAACCGGCACGCTCACCAAAGGCGAACCGGAAGTCACCGACATCGTATCGCTCGACGGCCAAACTAGCGAAAATGAGTTGCTGACCTTGGCCGCTGCAGTCGAAGCCAAATCAGAACATCCACTGGCCCAAGCCACCGTGAAAGCAGCCCAGCAGCGCGAACTGAGCTGGACCGAAGCCACCAATTTTGAAGCTACAACCGGGCAAGGGGTACAGGCCACCGTCGCCGAGCAGCACATCTGGATTGGCAACGGCCGTTTCTTCGAAAAATTCAATCCTGTAGGGCTAGACAAAGCTGAAGCCGAACTGAACCGGCTGCAAAATCTGGGCAAAACCAGCGTGCTTATGGCCGAAGTTAATGAGACGACCGGAACGGCCGCCCTCCTGGGCATTCTGGCCTACGCCGACGTGATTCGCCCCGACGCGCCTGACGTGATTCGTGCCCTGCATGCCAACGGCGTGGAGCATGTGGTCATGCTCACCGGCGACAACGAAGCAGTAGCCAAGCAGATTGCCGCTCAGGTAGGCGTCGATGACTATTTTGCCGATTTGCTGCCGGAAGATAAGGTAACGGCCGTTAAAAAAGTGCGTGAGCAGTACGGCCCGGTCGCCATGGTGGGCGACGGTGTCAACGATGCTCCTGCCCTGGCCACAGCCGACATCGGCATCGCCATGGGCGCGGCTGGCACCGATGTCGCCCTGGAAACGGCCGACATCGTCCTCATGTCCGACGACCTGCACAACCTGCCCTACACCATCGGCCTCAGCCGCAAAACGCGGCAAACGCTGCTGCAAAACCTTGGCTTTGCCATCTTCATGATTTTGCTCATGCTGGGCACCATCTTCTTCTCTGGCCTGGCCTTGCCTGCCGCCGTGGTCGGCCACGAAGGTGGCACGGTACTCGTTTCACTCAATGGCCTGCGCATGTTGGGCTACAAACCTAAAGTTGCTGCCTAGCACATATATGGCAGAGCCAGGCATTTGAGGATGCCCAGCGCCCCTCAGAAAATAGTTGAAGAAGCAGCATCCTGAAACAAATGGATGCTGCTTCTTATTTTTACTTGACATGAGCCACATTTTGCATAAAATACGATGTAGTGAAAATAATTTTTAGATGTATCAAAATATCGAGTGACACATGATAAGCAATCCAGCAATTCTACTTTTAATTGGGATAGGGGTTTTGGGGATAACGGCCGTTATCCTCTGGCCAGAAAAAGGTCTCTTTTCCCGCTGGCAGCAGGCCCGCCAAATGACGGATCGGGCCAGGCAAGAAGATGCCCTCAAACATATTTACAAATTACAGCAAAAAGGCCGCCACCCGACTGTCGAAAGCATCGCCGGTGCGCTTAATATCAGCACAAATGATGCCACCGAGCTGGTCGTCCACATGCAGGCAAGCCAACTGTTGCGTCTGCAAGGCGACGACATCGACCTGACAACCGATGGCATGGAAGCTGCCCTGCACATCATTCGGGCACATCGGCTGTGGGAACGATATCTGGCAGAAAAAACCGGCTTCGATGAAGCAGAATGGCACAGTCAGGCAGAGCGGCAGGAGCACCAGCTAACCCCAGAAGCAGCCAATGCGCTGGCGGCACGCCTGGGCCACCCTACCCATGATCCGCACGGAGATCCGATTCCCAGTGCAGATGGCAACTACGTTTACCACGGGGGGCAACCGCTAAACCAGCTGTCTGTCAATATGCCAGCCCGCATTGTGCACCTGGAAGATGAACCGGAAGCGGTTTATGCGCAGCTTGCAGCCGAAGGGCTGCATCCAGGTCAAATAGTGCGTCTCATCGAAAGCAACAGCACCCGCATTCGCTTTTGGGCCAATGGGAATGAACATGTGCTCGCCCCAATCGTCGCCCGCAACATTTCGGTGGTGCCTTTGCCGGTAGCAGATGGAAAAGAAACGGCCGTTGCAGACCAACCTCAGGGCACCCGGCTCTCTGAACTGCCCCTGGGCAAAACGGCCGAAGTGATTCGTATCTCCGCCAACTGTCGCGGGGCAGAACGACGCCGCTTTATGGATTTGGGGATATTGCCAGGAACGGCCGTAACCGCCGAAATGCGCAGCCCCAGTGGTGAACCCACCGCCTATCGTATACGCGACGCCATCATTGCCCTGCGACCTAATCAAGCAAATTATATTTATGTAAAGCAAGCTTAGTTGCACAGGTGCGACGCACTTTTGAAGTGCGTCGCACCTCTAGGAAACACTATGGAAACAAAACTAAAAACACCTCAACCCACCGCCTCAGGCTGCGAAGGTTGCCCCATGCACAATGCAGGCAACTTGCGCAAGCTGGGCGTAAACATGGAAAATTCAGATTTTGTCATTGCCCTGGCAGGCAATCCCAACACCGGCAAAAGCACCGTTTTTAACGCCCTCACCGGGCTGCGGCAGCACACCGGCAACTGGCCGGGCAAAACCGTTACCCGCGCCGAAGGCGGCTTCAGCTACGGCGACAAGCAGTATAAAATGGTTGACCTGCCCGGCACCTATTCGCTGCTTTCCACCAGCCTGGACGAGGAAGTGGCCCGCGACTTCATTCTGTTCGGTCAGCCAGATGTGACCGTGATTGTCGTAGACGCTACCCGACTGGAGCGCAACTTAAATTTGGTGCTGCAAGTGCTAGAAATTACGGACCGCGCCGTGGTGTGCTTGAACCTGATTGACGAGGCCCGACGCCACAAACTCACGGTTGATGAGCGGCGACTGGCTCGTGATTTGGGCGTGCCTGTAGTGCCCACGGCCGCACGGCAAGGCGAAGGGTTACAAGATCTCCTGGCCGCCATTCACGACGTCGCCACCGGCCAAATCATCTGCAAACCCTATCGCATCAAAACAGAATCTCAGGCCATTAAGCAGGCGCTAGCCACCTTGGTACCACAAATTGAGGCAGCTTTTCCCGGCTTGCCCAATGCCCGCTGGGTGGCTTTAAGGCTATTGGACGGCGATGAACGACTCATGCAGGCCGTACGCCAGGGCGAACTAGGGGACCTCACGCGCCCAGAAATTGTCAGTTTGAATTCACCAACGGCAACGGCCAATCAGGCCATCCCCTTGGAGGTGCTGTCATGACAACCCTATCATCAACAGCCAATCCAAATGACATTTTGCAAACGGCCGAATCCCTGCGTTGGGAAATCGGCCCAGAATTCCATGAACAGCTTATGGAAGGCATCTACACCGAAGCGACGCATCTGGCTGACCGGGCGGTGACCCGGCCGGACGAAAAGCCGCGCTTCGACCTGGACCGCACCATCGACAGGATTGTGACCAGCCGCATCTGGGGCTTCCCCATGATGCTTCTGCTGTTTACAGTTGTTTTCTGGCTGACGATCAGCGGGGCGAACGTACCCTCCGCAATGTTGTCCTCACTACTCATCGATAAAGCTGTTCCCTTGCTCCACCAGGGAGCCAACTGGCTCAGCCTACCCTGGTGGATTAGCGGATTGCTCATAGATGGCATGTATCTGGCTACCGCCTGGGTGGTCAGCGTGATGCTGCCGCCAATGGCCATCTTTTTCCCGCTGTTTACCCTGCTGGAAGATTTTGGCTATCTGCCCCGCGTGGCATTTAACCTGGATAACATTTTTCGCAAGTCTGGGGCACATGGCAAGCAAGCACTAAGCATGATGATGGGCTTTGGCTGTAACGCGGCGGGGGTGGTAGCAACACGCATCATCGACAGCCCGCGCGAACGGATTATTGCCATCATTACGAACAATTTTGCGCTGTGCAACGGCCGTTGGCCCACGCAAATTCTTATCGCCTCTATCTTTATGGGGGGGCTGGTGCCTGCCTATCTGGGCGGCCTCATTTCAGCCTTGTCGGTGGTGGGGATTGCTCTGCTGGGGGTGCTGCTCAGTTTTGTCGTTTCCTGGGGATTGTCCCGCACGATGCTGAAAGGCGAAGTCTCTACGTTTAGCCTGGAACTGCCTCCCTACCGGCCGCCACGCGTCTGGCAAACCATTTACACGTCGGTGATTGACCGCACACTGATTGTACTGTGGCGCGCCGTGGTATTTGCTTTGCCTGCTGGCGCAGTCATCTGGCTCAGCGCCAACATCACCATTGGTGGCACCAGCATTGCCGAGTATCTAATTAATTTCCTCAACCCGCTGGGCATTCTCATTGGGTTAAACGGCATTATCCTGGTGGCCTACATCGTGGCCATTCCAGCCAACGAAATTGTCATTCCCACCATTTTGATGCTGACGGTTTTGGTTACCGGCGTTGGCGGCGGTGCGGGCGCAGGCGTCATGTTTGAGCTGCAATCGCAAGCCGATACGCTGGCGTTGTTTCATGCCGGTGGCTGGACGCTGTTAACGGCCGTAAACCTCATGCTCTTCTCCCTGCTGCATAATCCTTGCAGCACGACGATTTACACCATTTACCGGGAAACAGGCAGCAAAAAATGGACGGCAGTTTCTGTCCTGCTGCCGCTGGCGATGGGCTTTATTGTGACCTTTTTTGTAGCCCAAATTTGGCGCTTGCTTGCTGGCTAGAAACGTAATTGAGTAATTGGGTAATTACCCAATTACTCAATTACCCTCTTGCAGACGGCCGTTTACCGCCACCGCCCACTCATCAACGCCCCATCCCCCACTATCTCCCCAATTGATACGACCACTCATCCGCGCCGAAAATAGACTTCTTTGCTTGCTATCTTTGGCCATCCGCATCTTTGGGCTGCCACCCGAACCATTTTTCATACACAGTTTGCTTGAAGCGGATCAAATGAATATACATACCAATAGCTAACGCAATCCCAAATATAAAGAAAAGCCAATTATTTACCTGATTTATGAAATCTGAAAAGCCAAAGGCAAGAGCCACTAAAATACCAAGCCAGAGCAGGAAATAAGCCAAAACAAGTATTCCCGAAATTATGACCGCTGTTCTTTTGGGAACCTCATAAGCTGTATGTGCCTGAAAGCCAAACCTCATGGCATAAAAAATCAACCACGAACCCATTGCAATGTATGGAATGTAATCAAGCACACCCAGAAAAATTGCAACTCCCAAAAATGGAATTGCCGCTAAAAATACTAAACATCCAGCTTCTGTCACATTCCTTGGCCGAAATCGTTCTTTCCAATTCATTTTGCCCTTCTGCAAAATCAATCAGTAATTTTCTAACAACTTAACGTGGCCCCGCAGGCTTTCCATCATTTTGGGGATGGAGATGAATTCATCTACCACGTGCGCCTGGCCTTCTTCACTGGCAGCGTAGCCGATCATTGTCAGGCCATACGGCACAAAATGACGGCCGTCTGTAGCAAACTGGTAGCTGCTCAACTCGGCCTCGCGCCCCATGCCCGCACTGATAAGTGATTGCGCCCGCTGCACTGTTTCGTCGGTGGGCGGCGTGTAGAAGCCGTAGATTGTCTCGTCGCTATCGGGAAAGATTGTGGGTGGGGTGCACATCGCATCTTCCAACAAAACAGCCTGGTCACCTACCAGACGCTTTACAAAATCGCGCAAGCTGCTGAGGCTCTCACTGGCCGTGCGGAAGTCGAGACAGACGCGCGCCCAGGCCGGGGTGACATTGGTGCTTTTGGTATCCACTTCAATGATGGTTGGCGAAATGGTTGTCGGCCCCAGCAGCTCATGGGCTGAGAGCTCACCCTTGGCTGCCTGCACATCTTGAATAAATTGGGCCAGCGCGTAGTTTGGATTCACGGCTTTTTCCGGGACGCTGGCATGGGCGGAACGGCCGTTAAACTGCACCCACATTTGGGCAATGCCACGATGACCCAGGGCGATTTTGTTGTCCGACGGCTCGCCCAAAACCACCAAATCCACCGGATAATCCAGGTTTTCAACCCAATGTTTAGCCCCTGCGCCGCCAATTTCTTCCTGCACTACGCCGCTAAAAACGATATCCCGCCGAGGACGCAGGCCCGCGCGCAGCAGCGCCGCCACGCTGTACACCTGCACAGCCAGCGGCCCTTTGATGTCGCAGGCACCTCGGCCCACGATGCGATCAGCCACAATGGTTCCGCTGTATGGGGGCACAGACCACAGGCTCGGATCACCCGGATCAACATGATCGAGATGTGTATTCAAAACCAGTGTGCCTAGAGATGGATCCGTGCCCCGGATACGGCCGTTTACATTCCCAATCTCATCGATCCACACCTGGTCAAAATTCAGCTTCTGCAATTCAGCGGCAATCAGCTCCGCCAACTGTGCCTCCTCAAACGGCATACTCGGCGTCTGAATCAACCGCTGGGTAAAATCAACACAATCTTGCAACAACACATCCCAATCGAGATTCATTTTTCTTTCCTTGGCTAACAGTTGCTGGCTGTTAATGGCTGGCGATTTGACCAACCACCAACCACTAACCACCCACAACTAACTTAAATTCAACAAATAAACCGAATACGCCACCACTTCCCGCAGGTAGGAATAAGTGCGAGTGACATTGTTAATCCAGCGGATGGAGCGAGTGGGTGAACTATATGCTTCCATATGCAAATCGTCAGCAATGGCCAGTGCCCGCCGCATGTGGTTCGGTGTACTGACGATAAGAAATGTCTCCAACTCATTTTGCTGGGCAACCATCTGCGCATTGCCTAGATTTTCGTAGGTTGAGGTCGAGGTCACTTCCAACAAAATATCAGCCGGATCGACGCCGCGAGCAATCGCATAATTGCGCCCCACTTCAGCCTCAGCCAATTCGTCACGATTGCCGACACCACCTGTAAAAATGAGCCGGTTGACCATCCCCGTTTGGTAAAGTTGGATGGCGTGATTGATCCGCTCCCGAAAAACGGCCGACGGCCGATCTCGCACCACGGCCGCACCCAGCACAATCGCGGCATCGGCCGGACGCGTTTCATCTTTTAACGAAAACAAAAAGACGGTGGTGGCCGCATACCAACCCAGCAAAATAGCCAGGGCCATGAGACCCGTAACCAGTCGTGCTAATAGGCGAACGGCCGTTTGCCAAAACCCTATCAAATTACCCAATGACTCACTCACCCATCCCCGTATCTGCCAGCTCCCGCTGCCAAAACCAGCGCGCCAGCCAAAAGCCCCAAATTGGAATCAGCAGCACGGCCAATCCGCCAATGCCCGTCTCGCCCACGGTGTAAGCCAACGGCGGAGGCACCAGCATCTCAATAATGGCCAGCAGCGTGAGGGCAATGCCCGTTGCCAGGGTAAATTGGCCCAAACGCCGGGAATCCAGGATGAGCTTGCCCGCCAACCAGATGAGCCACAGCCCCATAAAGGCAAAGCTAATCGTTTTCAGGCCAGAATCCCGAATGGGTTCCACGTAATCCCAGATTTGGGCCACAAACATCGGATTGCCCTGGGCAAAACGAGCCACCACAGGCGTCCCTAGCTGGTCAATCAGGCTGGCAACCAACCCAAAAACAGCCCCAACGGTACCCAACGTAGTGAAGGCGCGGGTACGGCCGTCTCCCGCCCCCAACTCTGCCAATAACCCTACGAGGAAAACGGCCGCACACAAGCCAACCGCTGCGCCAATATGGAAGATTTGCCAGGACACCGCATTGTCTCGCACAAAGGCCAGAAAGAGGTCGCTATCATCCCAGAAGCCAGGCGGCAGTTCCCGAATCATTGGGAACCAGACACCCAAATTCACGCCAACCGCAACCAGCCACCCTAACCCCAACAATCCTGCCGCCAATGTACCCAATCGATTATAAGACATCGTTCCTTCCCACTCCTTCCTGTAAGAATAGGACGCAGACTACCCTGATACGCTTGATCTCCCTGATCAGGCGTATCTGCGTCCTTTTTTCTTCATGGTTCGGTTCACAAGACAGACTCATGGCAGATATTCCGCCAGAAACGCGCGCATTTGCGTTGTGAATGTAGCCGGATCAACTGTGAAAATATTTAGATGACCCGCACCAGGGACCGTGTAAAGCTGCTTCGGCTCGTTGGCGGCAGCAAAGATAGCCCGTCCCTGCTCTGTGGGGACCAGTTGGTCCCGCTCACCATGGACAACCAGCAGCGGCATATTTAACCTGGCCACCGTGTCAGCAACCAGAATGTCAGTGAGTGGCTCTGTGGTGGACGCGTCCATGCGATTAAACACATAGGGTGCCAAAAAACCAGGAGCACGGGCAATCCCAGGCAAAATGTTTGGCAAATTTTCCTCAAAGCTGCTGTAGGTACTTTCCAATACCAGCACGGCCAGATCAGGCAGCTGGGCCGCTGCCAGGGCCACCGCTGCCCCACCCATCGACTTGCCCACCAGACCAATCCGGCTTGGATCAACTTCTGAGCGGGTAAGCAGATAGTTATAGGCGGCTATGACATCGTTGGCTTCAGCTGGCCCCCAGGTAGTGATGGCATCGCCACTTTCACCGTGATTGCGCATGTCCAGCACCAGGGCACCATACCCCACCTGGTGCATGGCGGCTACTTGCTCCAGCAGCGCCCCGCGATTGCCACCAAAGCCATGCACATAAATTAGGGTCGCCCCGTTGACCGCTTCCGTGGGCGGAATAAACCAGGCCACCAGCTCAATACCATCCACGGGAATGCGGACAGTTTCGGCGGTCATGCCTAAATCAGCCGGGGTTTGGCTGGGCTGCGTGCGCCGGGGATAGAGCAGCGCGTCAGCACTTTGCCCCACCCAACGATTGCCAAAATAAACGGCCGTTCCCCCGCCCACTACCAACAAACCAATCAACAACCAGCCAATTAGATTCATACCACCTCGTTTTTCCTTACGACGATTCATCAAACGCCCCGATTAACTGTAAGACTGCCATCGTATTCAGCGTCGCTTTCGGCACAAATGAACTTACCAAGACGAACTCCTGGTCCTTGCTGCCATCCTCACTGCGCTCCGAGCAGTGAGCATTGCCGCCCGATGGCCCTAACCCATCCAGAGATGGGATGCGCTGCCAAAAATGATTGCCATCACTCAACCCGCCCCGCTCCTCCGGCAGCACCGTAAAACCCAATTCGGCCCCAGCTTCACGCCACACTTCAAACAGGTGGTCAGTAGCTTCATTGCGCGCCCAGGGTGGCGTTTTGCGGTATAGGTTCACATCAACGGAGCAGCTGTAACCATCGACAGAACTAACCACATCCGCCTCACCATTTTGCCCCAAAATCCGCTCCACCGTTTCAGCAAAAACCTCTGGCTTAAACGTGCGCATTTCCAGCCAGGATTCCGCTTCGTGAGGAACGCGATTGGTAACCACGCCACCACGCATCGTGCCTACATTGACCGTCACATCCCGGCTGTAATCGGTGATAGCTGCCAGCTTCAATATAGTGTGGGCCATCTGCACCACGGCATTGGCTCCGTTCGGGTGGAAACTGCCAGCGTGGGAAGCACGCCCTTCCGTTTTTACTTGGAAGATGGCCATACCTTTACGGGCCACAACCACCTGGTACGTGTCTTCCACCTTGCTGCCCCCTTCAAAGATGAGGCAGGCCAGTGTATTTGGCCCTTCCAGTCGATCGATGCACAGCCGACCAAAATCCTCTGCCTCAGCCTCTTCAGAAGCATCGACCAGAATAACCCAGTTGACTGCCTCAAACTGTTCTGGCGCATGCGTGCATAAGGCATCCAGCATCATGTAGATAAGCACCGTACCACCTTTGATATCGACGGTACCCGGTCCATAGATACGTTCACCTTCTTCACGCCAAGAAAAATTATTGCGCGCTTCTTCCTCGGCGGGGAAAACGGTATCCAGATGGGAGACGAGGCCAATGGTTTGCTGGGTACGGCCGTTTCGCGTCAGCACCAAATGTTTACCGTAGTGAGGAATAGCTGACTGAACAAATTCAGCCTCAAACCCCAGCTGAGCAAACAGCGTGGCCGTCATCCGACCCAATTCATTTACCCCTGCCGCGTAAGCGGTGAAGCTGTTAATGTCTACCATCTGCCGCAGCGTAGCCAAATAGTCTGGCAGATTAAGCGTAAAATGTTCCTGCAAAATTGAAGCAAATGTTGTACGGTTCATGCGACCTTCCTTAACCGATTTTTTAGTAGAATTTCTATTTGTTTTTCTATCACGTTCGGGGAATTTAGGCGAATCTGCTTCACCATTTATAGGAAGATGGAATGAACTAAACGTCTAACCCTTCCCGGCCCAAAAGGCCAAGAATAAAAGAGAGTTCACCACGATGGTGAATTTCATGTTCTACCACATGCCAAACGATCCACAGCATTGGCGCGCTTTCACCCCACGGCAGTTCAATGATCTGCGTCAAGTCTGCCTCGGTTAATGATTCTAAATACGCTTCCGTTTGTTCATGTACAGCAATTAGCACGGATTTTATAGCGCTTATTGTGGGATAATCTTCAAGTTGATACGGTTCTGGCCATTGATCCAGCTCCCGCCTGACAGCGTAACGAAACCAGCCTTCTTCGGCATCGGCAATATGCAGCATCAGGCGACCTACCGGCCAGGATCCAGCAAAAGGGACGAAGGCCAACGCTTCATCATCGAATTTATCAAGGACAGCGAGAAGATCGGCATGTATTTGCTGCCAATGGGAGAAAATTTGCAGGGGCTTCATGGAATTACCTCGTGGAGCCAAACGGCCGTTTCCCAAACACCAGGCCACCTACCAGCAAGCAACCATGCAAATGACGACGAGCGTCCCATCTGCATGGTTGTTTCATAATGATGAAGGATACGGCCGTTCAGGCGTGGCGAGATTGAGATTGAGATTGCAACCGAGGCCGGTCTAAAAAGTAGCCAAACAACAACGTGGCAATTAATGTATAACCAACCGCGAGCCAGGCGGTGACATCCCCAGCACCGTTCAGTTTATTGGCCAGAATGATAAGAAATGCCGCACCATGCCCTACAAAATTGGCCAACAAAATAATGCGCAGCCTCTCCAAATCATCAACCTTGCGCACCAGCCAATTTTGCAGCGCCAGACCAAAAATGGCCGCACCCAACAGCTGGCAGAAAAAGACAGAATCCGGGGCATGGTAAATGCCCAGCATATTGTGTACCCATCTCATATCAAAAAAGCAGCCAATGGCAACGGCTAGCAAAACCAGGACATCGACGATTAAAGCGTATCTGACCTTCATCATTCGCCTCCTGCAAGCCTAGCAGCTTGCTATCATAAACCCGGTCCACGTATGCTTACAGCTTACTCAAAACGCCACGCCACCCAACAGTAAATTCCAGCATCAAACTCACATGATTTTCATCATAACTTTCACGTTTCGCCCTCATAAGCAAATTTGGCAGAACGCACCCCAATCACCCCATCAGTACATCGACAACCTTTTCCTCCAGCCGTTGATAAATAAGTTGTTATGAATTCTTTAACCGTCAGTCACTGGAGAATTTGCAAAAAACACCTGTTGCCATTTCTATTGGCAACAGGTGCTGGCTATTTTCCCTACGCAAATGTTAACAGGCTATCAGGCACCCGGACCCACATGCAAGACGCGCATCATCTCATGATCCTCATGGGACAAAATGTGGCAGTGCCAGACGTAGCGACCCGGCTTATCAAAAGTCATCTTAATACGTGTCACCTGATCAGGCAGTGCAGTAACCATATCTTTGGGTGTGTTTTCCACATACCCCGCGGGTTGAGGCACCATTGCCCCTAGCACAATGTTTTCCAGACGGAAACCTGTACCTTGCAGACCATTGTGCTGCACTACGGGCTGGGTAATCACATTAGCCGTAAACTCTTGTCGATCTACAACATCAAAATGCACCAAATGCAGATGAACCGGGTGGGCATCACCTGTCGCATTATAGATTTCCCAGATTTCAGTGGAACCCAGGGCTGGATTTTCGGTAGTAGGGCTGTGCCAGGCAATAGACCCTTGCATGGGGCCAACCAGACCTGCATTTGCATAAGCTGACGTTGCGGGCCAGTTTATTGGATTACCTAAATAATCCGTAGCCGGTTCGGCAGTGCCCAACAGAGGTTGCAGACGCCCAAACTCGTCCATTCCTTCAAACAAGGCAACTTTGCGCACGCGATCCACCGGCTTGGGGTTCAATGTGTACGGCCCAACAAAGGTAGCGCCATTAAAGTTATCTGGAACGGCCGTATCCAAAGGAACCGTCACATCAAACGCCATGATCCGATCCGTCTGGCGATTGGGGAAGAAATCCTCATCTGGATCGAGATCATCACCAAAAACACCACCAAAGGGAGCATCCCCACCCAGGTTTTCCATAATCACGCGTGAACCGGCTGGAACCTGTGAGAAGTCAAAGACAATATCGTAGCGGCTTCCCGGCTCAGACAAGAGAACATCTGTCGGGGTTGCAGAAGATGCCAAGCCCTGATCACTGCCAACAACATAAAATGGCAACGGCGCTCCTGCACCCTCCAAATCCATTGCATCAGGTGCTGCAGCCAGACGGAACCGAACCACCATAAAGCGGCTATCGGTGCCATTTAACAAATGCAGCCGGTAATGGCGCGGCTCAACATTTTCTTTTGGCCAAATCAAACCGTTCACCACCATGTGATCCCCAAAGAACTCAGCCAGCGCGGTAGGCCCACCATCGGGGAATAAATCTGGTGGCAGCACAGCCCCTTCACCCGTTATGAAATCATCATAAAACGGGTCCCCAGGGAAGGCAGGATAGAAAAGACGGCCGTCATCGTAGAACATCCGATCCTGAATCGCATAAGCTTTTTCATAGGGCCAGGCAGGTAAGCCTAAGGGATTATCCGGCTTGCCAGTATCCACAGCATCACGCACAAAGTAGAAACCAGCCAACCCCGCATAAACATTGAGCCGGGTAATGCCCAAAGCATGATCGTGATACCAGAGATTACCAGCAGGCTGATCATTTTTGTAGCTGTACTTCGCGTCCATCCAGCGTGGGCCAAGAACAGAAAATCCCGGGCTAAAGAAATACTCAGGGTTGCCATCAAATTGGAAATTTGTGTGCCCGCCATGTAAATGGGGCACAACAGGCACGCCGTCTGCAGCAATGCTGTTAAGCTCGTAGCCTGGTAAGCTATAAGCCCAATGCAATGATGTATCAACAGGTAGCAGATGCTCGGTGATTCCCATCAAATCATTCGTCCAGTTAACTTCTAATTTGTCACCGCTCTGAATCTCAAAAGTTTTTCCTGGCCATGTATAAACGCCATCCTGACCATATCCCCAAACGGGCGTTGACAACAATGCGCCGGAGCCATCAACAAGGCCCGTTTGTTGCACAGATGGACCTACACCAACGGTAAATGATTTTTTATTTTTATTTTGTTTGTCGGGGATGTACATGAAGCTAGGGGCCATTGCATCTGGAACAACATTAATAAATTTGGGCTGTACTGCCGGATCGCTTAAGCTCGCAGCGGCCGTATCAGCCAAAACGCCAGCCCAACGCATCCTGGCAATCATCATAGCGGCACTGGTAGCACCAGCTAACTTAAAAAATTCCCGCCTATTAATCATGGTAAAACACTCCTGTAATGTGAGGTCAATGCTGAAAACAAGTGCAGCTTTTTCTCCCAGGTAGACGGTGATAAATCCAACAACCGCCATCAAAAACCACAATGATTTGATATTTAGGCACTGACAAGTCGCTAAAAAGATTCTAAAAAAACTTTATAGAATTTTTATGTAGTACTGGAGTACCAAATGTCATCGAAGGTCTGTGACATTTATTACCATTAATTATGGAAGGTATAACCAAAACCAATAAAGATAAGAAACGGCCGTAAGTATCCTCTTATCCTTTTTTGTCTGCCCCAGACTCAGCTATAATTCATGCTTACCTATGAAAAAATATCTACTGCTCCTCTTCTTTTTTACTTTGTTGGTCGCTTGCGGTGATGGTGGCATTCCCCCCATTCAAGATTCCAGCGAACTGGTGACGCTAACGCCGCTGCCCACCAACACGCCCCACCCCACAGAAATCCCTACCAGCGACGATGCCAACGGCTTTGGTTTGGCTTTTTATCGCGCCTGGGAGCTGAACGATTATCTGGGCATGTACAGCTTGCTTACTCCCAGCAGCCAGGCATTGGTAGACAATATTTCCTTTGTGGCCCGCTATGAAGAGGCGATGGATACCGCCACCGTCACGGACATTTCCACCCAGGCGCTGGGCACGCTGCAAGATGGTAACACGGCGCAAATGGAAGTGCGGGTCATCTGGCAAACGGCCGCAGTCGGCACCATCGTTCGCGAATACACGGTGCCGTTGGCTTTTGAAAACGGCCGTTGGGGCATTGTCTGGGATGAAGGGTTGATTTTGCCCGAGCTGGCTGGGGGCAACACACTCGTCATGCAGCAGCGCATTCCGGCGCGGGCCAATATCTACGACAGCAATGGCAAAGCGTTGGCCTACCAGGGCACCATTCTCACCCTGGGTGTCATTCCTGGCCAAATTGAAGATGAACCGGCCATGCTGGCTGCCCTCAGCCCGATGCTCAACCAAACCCCAGAGGAAATTAAAGAAATTTATGCGCCCGCTTTGCCTGACTGGTATTGGCCCATTGGCGATGTGACCGAAGCAACGATGCAGCAGTACGGTCCGGCCATCCAGCCGTTCATCGGCAAGGGGTTGGCCGAGCCAAAGCCCCGTCTGGCCCGCCTCTTCTCCGATTCGGGGGCTGCGCCGCACCTTATTGGCTACACGGGCTACATTCCCGCCGAGGAGCTGGCCGACTACCAGGCCCAAGGGTTTGCCGGGGATGAAATTGTCGGGCTAGCCGGTCTGGAACGCTGGGGCGAGGATTATCTCAACGGCGAGCGCGGCGGTACGCTGTCCGTGGTGGGTCCCAATGGGGATTACATCACCACGGTGCAAGAGCAGGAGCCAAAACAGGCGCGCAGCATTTTCACCACGCTGGATTTGGAATACCAAACGGCCGTTGAGCAAGCCCTGGCCGAAGCAATTCAGTCGTTAGGCTTTGTCCGGGCGGGTGCGACCGTGGTGCTGGAGGTAAACACCGGCAAGATTTTGGCGATGGCCAGCTATCCCAGCTACGATCCGCGCATTTTTGATCCCTTTGCTCAGGATTCGGCCGTAGCTTTGGGTGCCGCGTTTAACGATCCGGATCGCCCATTGCTGAACCGGGCAGCGCAGGGCGTCTACCCCGCTGGCTCCACCTTTAAAATTGTGACCTACACGGCGGCCATCAACAGCGGCTTGTATACCCCAGACACGTATTACACCAGCACCGGCACCTGGAGCCGCCTCGGGGATAACTTCGTGAAGGTAGATTGGTTAGATGGTGGGCATGGCACCATTACGCTTAAGCAGGCACTGGTTGTGTCCTGCAACTCCTGTTTTTACGACGCCGCGTTCGAAATGGACGCCATGGACCCCAACTTTTTCCCGAATACGGCTCTCCAGTTTGGTCTGGGGCAGCCAACGGGAGCCGTGGGCCTGGTAGAAGCCAGCGGTACCGTGCCCAGTCCAGAATGGAAGCTGGCCGAACGGGGCGAAGGTTGGGTGCGCGGTGACGCCGTTAATATGGGCATTGGTCAGGGGGATGTGCAGGTGACGCCGCTGCAAATGGCCAACATCATTGCGGCTGTAGCCAACGGCGGCACGCTCTACCGCCCCACCTTAATAGATCGCATTGGGGCTGGCGCTGGTGCGCCGGAGGAACCTTATCCAGTACAGGCCAACGGTGAACTGCCACTGTCGCCAGAAAATTTAGCCATCCTGCAGAACAGCTTGTGGAAAGTGGCCAATGATCCCAGCGGTACGGCCACACATCGCTTTGTCGGCTTGCCACTGCAAGTAGCCGGCAAAACGGGTACGGCCGAAGCACCGCCTGGCGATTCCCACGCCTGGTTTGTAGGCTATGCGCCAGCTGACCAGCCAGAAATTGCCATTGCCATCATCTTGGAACATGGGGGGGAAGGTTCGGCCGTTTCTGCGCCGCTTTTCCGCCGCCTGGTGGAACTGTATTATGGCATCACCCCCGTGACGCCTTTCCCCTGGCAAGGTTAGTCCAATCTTACTGGTCACGCATCGTAATGATCACCTTGCCCCTGGCGTGCCCTTCGCCAAGATAACGAAGCGCTTCGGCTGCCTCATTTAGCGGGTAGCATCTGTCGATAACGGGGACAATTTTTCCGGCTTTTAGCAGCTCTGCCAAAAATATCAGATCCGCTTTGTTGGGCTTGGCCATCATGTTACTCATTTTCTGCCCGCCAGTAACTGCCAACCACGGCTTCTGGAAGACAAGTCCCAGAAGGAAGGCACTGGTCACAAAAACCCCTTGCGGCTGCAACGCCTGCCGATAATCGGCCACTGAGCGATTGCCTACGGTATCAAATACGAGATCATACCGCTGGCCGTTTTGGCTAAAATCTTCCTGCGTGTAATCGAGTACATGGTTGGCCCCAAGGGAACGAGCCATGTTCATTTTTTTGGTGCTGACAACGGCCGTTACCTCCGCACCCAACGCCTTCGCAATCTGCACGGCAAATGTGCCCACACCCCCAGAAGCACCGTTAATCAAGACCTTTTGCCCTGCCTGAATTTGTCCTTTGTCGCGTAAACCTTGTAAGGCGGTAACGGCCGTCATCGGCACAGCCGCTGCTTGGGCAAAGGTGATATTGACTGGCTTCAGCGCCAGAGCACTCTCAGGGGCCGCCACATACTCGGCAAACCCACCACGACCGTGCCCCGACAAATCACCAAACACCGCATCACCTGGCTGAAACTGCGTCACGTTTTTGCCCACCGCTGCCACCCGCCCGGCAATATCCGAACCAAGGATGGGGTGTTTGGGTTTGAGTAAGCCTGTGCTAAAGCGCAGCATTCCGCTGAGGAGATGATTGTCGGCTTGATTTACGGCCGTTGCCACCACCTTCACCAGCACCTCATCCGCCTTGGGCATCGGCTTTGCCACTTCCCTGAGCTGCAAAACATCCGGTGTGCCGTAATTTGAGTGTACGATTGCCTTCATTTTTTCAGTCATGCCCAAAACTCCTTCTTCGCCGCCAACGCCAAAATTGAAAAATTTTAGGTTTTGCTGCTGCCGATCCTCTGTCTTCTCTACTTGAATGTTGCTCATCCGTTCAGATTCCCTGTCATTTTGCCAGGCCAGCGCCCGATTCAACTTAGCGGGCGCTGGCCTTACCTGAGACTACTATTCGATTGGATTAGGCCGTGGCTATCGCTTTGCGGCTTGCCGTCTTCGGGGTGCGAATGCCCTTGATGAGCAGCCACAGCGTGAACGACAGCTCAGCAATAATTGCCGGGGCAATCATGATGTTGGCAAAAAGCGCCTGGTGCTGGGGCATCAGGAAAATGCCAAAGCTGTCCAGCACATAGCCCGCCCCGGCAATCGCTAGCATGATGCCCAGAATGCCAGGGAATAGCTCGGATTTGTAAACCAGATAACCGAGCAAGAACAGACTCACGGCAAAGAACGCTTCGGAAACCAGCACACCGTAATAGTGCACATCGGTGAACAACAGCACCAGGGAATTGATTTGGTCAGGTGTAAACGGGGCCAGGTAATCGCCGCCGTTGATCAGAATTAATGGGAAAATGAAGTTGATCAGATTGGCGGCGTGAACGGCCGCTTGCATCAACCGCGTCGTCACCATCAGCAAAGACAGGGTCTTGTTAACTGGTGCCAGCAATTTGTACAGCAGAATCGTCGTGCCAATCTCACTCAAAAAGACAATGAGGTAGCTCACCACGCCGCTGCGGTACAGCGATTCCGAGGCCCGGATGTTTTCGGCCGTTGCCGTGGCATCGCCTGCTACATTCAGGCTGCCACTCACGAACAAGAAGACAAACAAGTTGGCGAAAAAGATAGCCAGATAGAGGACACCTGTTGTACGTGCAGTTTTTTTAACGGAATTCATTTTGTTTCTCCTTTGAACAAAAACATGTGATTAAAATTTTTGAGAAGCCGCTCACGATGAAGCATCCAGTGCATCTGCCTGCCCTGATTGAATCTGAATGACGGAGATGAGGGGCAGACCTAGGTCGCGCACCTTGCGCAGCAGGCCGTGCAGCGCTGCCTGGTCTACGACTGGTCCAGTTAAGAGGGTGTCGCCATTATCCGCCTGTGTGAGAATCATTTGGGCAAACCATGTTTGCCACTGCTCGCCAAGCTGACCGCCAATTCTAATTTGATAGATTGTTGGCTGGGTTAAATTCGGCTTTTTCGACATTCTCTATCCTTTTTGGGCTGGGCACTTCACATCTGGCCGCTTGCTCAATGTGCTTCTACCTTATCGTCTGGGGGGTATTGGCGTATAGGTTCGAAAGTATTGTTGGGGGTATTGTTTCGCAGCGTTTCATGAAAAAACCGGCAGATAATTGGTTATCTGCCGGTTCTAAAAGGGGAACGGCCGTATCTGTCCCCCGCCTCAACTATTATGAGCTTAACTTTTCTTCACTGGAATCCAAATCTCGCTGCGAAACGTGGGCGAGGCGGTATCTTTGCCTTCATTCCACAGAATCTCCGGCCCGCGCACCTGCTCATAGTCAGAGGTAGGAAACCATTCGGCGTAAATGCGGCCCCAAATATTTTGCAGTGTCTCCGGGAACGGCCCCACTGACTCAAACACAGCCCAGGTGTAAGCCGGTACTTCCAGCCGCACCAGGCTATCCGGAGCGGCTTCTGTACTGGCCACGCCTATGTAATGATCCAGCTCGCTGCCCTCCAGACGATCTTCGCTAAAGTTTGTCGAGGCGCTGATCATGCCCCTGGGTTCCACGTTAGACAGGGCTTTCAACGTGGTAATCGTCGCTTCATCCAGGCTTTGCCACATGGCGGCGATCTCTGGGTTCACTCCTTCGTAGATCAACTTCACCCGCCGCATCAGGCCAACAATGCCAAAAGCGTCTTTTTCTTGAATGCGATAGTTCATTTCACTGACTCCTTTGATGGTTAATTGGAAGGTCACGCGTGGATACGCCTTGAGCGGCTGGCCAGTGGTTTTGACCTCGCTAGGGGTGATGCCATGCAGACTGGCAAAAGCTCTGGTGAATGCGTCGGGTGAACTGTAGCCGTATTTAACGGCCGTATCCATCACCGACACCGCACTGTGCTGCAACTCAAATGCCGCCAGCGTCAGCCGCCTGCGCCGGATGTACTCCGACAGGGGCACCCCGGCCAGGAAAGAAAACATGCGGCGAAAATGATATTCCGAACACAAAGCCAGCTTTTCCACTTGCTTCATGTTCAGCTCGTCAGTCAGATTTTCTTCAATGTAGGCCAGGGCCTGGTTCATTCTCTCCAGCGAATCCACGGTCTGATCTCCTGTTTTCCATAGAATAAGGGAAGATGAAATGTCTTGCCCGACAATCTGTGCCTGCTTTTGTCGGATTGAGGAAATAGTTTGGGAAAGAAACGGCCGTTTCTTACAACAGCCCCAGCTCACGTGCCTTGGCCACCGCTTCGGTGCGTCGGCTGACTTGCAGCTTGCTGTAAATGATCCGATTGTGCCCCTTCACCGTGCTCAAAGCCAGGAACAACTGCCGGGCAATCTCGCGATTGCTGAGCCCTTCAGCCACAAGCTGCAACACCTCTAATTCGCGCTCGCTCAATGGTTCTATAAGCAGCTGCTCATCAACCGCCACCTGAGAGCGTGCTGGCGCTGGGTCCCTGGCCGCAAAGGCTGCCAGCAGCTGGCGGACAATGTTTGGGGCACTCTTTTGTACGGCCGTTTCACCTAACAGTCTGGCCAGCGGCTGCCCTTCACGCACAAAAATACGGACGTAGCCCTCTGGTTCAGCCAGGGTCAGGGCACGTTCCAGCGAAGCCAGCGCTTGAGAAATGTTTCCCTGTGCTTCGTAGGCCAGCGCCTGAAGCACCAAGATTTCAAGCACGCTTCCCATCCGGCCCCCAGCTTCCGCCGCTTCCAACAGACGTTCCAGCAGGGTCAGAGGCTGATGAATGGCGCGTTCCGCCGGGTTTCGTCTGTACTGGGCAAGGAGAAGCCGGGCCAGGGTAATATGGTCGAACTCGCGCAGGTAGCTGAGGTCATCGTCAACAGATAAACTCTGCGCATCGGCCCAACGTTGGGCTTCAGCCAGCCGGTCCTGGGCCAGCCAGACCCGTGCTTTTAAGGCTGCTGAAGTGCGCACATCAGGCACCGGCCCCCGAACGTACTGCCGTTCCGCCTCATCGAGGGCAACGAGCGCCTTGTCCAGTTTGCCCTCCGCCGCCATGATGCGTGCTTGCGCCAGGCACCAGCGATAGTGCCAGCGCGGCAGCGCCGTTTCTTCGCCCAGCACTTTGCTTTTCAGCAGGTATTTTTTAGCTGCTTTCAGAGCGTTCTGCTCCAGAAACAGCTCGCTCAAGCCGGTATACAGGTCGGCCATGCCGCGCCGCACCGGTTCGCCGTGTTCCTCGGCAAGCTGGAGGGATTCTTTATAAATTTTGACCGCTTCGCGCAGATGGCCTTGCGCCAGTTTCATATCCGCCAGGACGTAAGCACCGGTAACGACATAAAGGATATTGCCCGCTTTTTGATAGCTGGTCATAGCCTGGGAAAAGGCGCGGTCGGCGGCGGGCAGATCGCCGCTGGTCCAGGCGGCCAGGCCCATAAGCGCCGCCGGGGTGCCACGCCGGAGATGCGCTTCTTCAGGAAAGTGGTCAAGAGCCTGTTGCGCATGTTTGATGGTGTTGGCCAAATCGCCAAGGGCCAGCGCATGATAGGTGCGGGCAGCGGCGATTGTCCCCGGCAAAACCTGAAATTCTGCTTCATCAGCGACAACCATGCTGGCACAGTTTTCCAGACATTGTTCGGCATCCTGCAGGCACCTCATTGCCGCTTCAAGCTGGCCGGTATCCAAGAGCGCCCAGGCATAGCCAACGCTGAGCACCGGCCGGGTGCGCACCAGATCGTCCGGCAGTTTTTTCGCCCAGCCCAGCCATTCAACCGCCTGGCGATTCCTATCCATGTCGGCCCAGGCCAGCTCGATAATTCGGGCTGCCCGCGCCAAATCATCGGCGGCAAAGGCGTGATGGACGGCATCGGCCGTCAAGCCATTGTCTTCGTACCAGGCACTGGCCCGTTGATGCAGCGCTGCCACGCTTTCGGGCTGCTCCTTCATCAAATGGACTTGAAGGACGTCAGCGAACAGGTGATGATAACGGTACCACTGACGCTTGTCGTCAAGGGGGACGACAAACAGGTTGCCGCGTTCTAACTGTTCCAACAACACGCTGCCATCTATTTCGCCAGAGGGCATGCTGGCCTCTCCCCAACGCACAGTATCGCACAAAGGCCCACTCAACCGATCCAGGATAGATGTTTGCAGCAAGAAGCGCCGGACGTGTTTCGGTTGGTGCTGTAAAACTTCATCAACGAGATAATCTACGATGTACCGATTGTCACCGGCAAACGCCTGGATAAAGTCATGCGCGTCGGCACGCCCCTGCATGGAGAGGGGCGATTGCATGGCAATCGCGGCTAGTTGGAGTCCGGCGACCCAGCCTTCGGTACGCAGTTCCAGGGCGGCGATCTCGTTGGCGGAAAATTCCAGACCGGTTACTTTGCTGAGGAAAACGGCCGTTTCTGCCACCGTAAAACGCAAATCAGCCGCCCGCACTTCGCTCAGCAGGCCACGAACGCGCAGCTTGGGCAGGGGTAGCTGCGGATCTTCGCGCGTGGTAATGACCAGATGCAGCTGGGGCGGCAAATGCTCCAACAAAAAGGCAAGCGCCTGATCGACAGAAGGAGCATCTAAAACGTGATAATCGTCCAGAACAAGGGCAAATTCCCCCGGCAAAGCGGCAATATCGTTGAGCAGGGTTGTCAGGATGGATTCGACTGGCGCAGGCTGTGGGGATTCTAGCATCCCCAACACGCTTTTCCCGAGCGAGGGTGCAAGTGTCTGCAAGGCAGCCATGAAGTAAATCAGAAAGCGGGTGAGATCGCTGTCCCTTTCGTCCAAGGAGAGCCAGGCAAACGGCCGTTCCGCACCGGCAAGCCATTCACTAACCAGCGTCGTTTTGCCAAAACCAGCCGGGGCTGAGATGAGGGTCAGTTTGCGGTGCAGTCCCTGGTTGAGCATTTCAATGAGGTGCGGGCGAGGGACGAGAGACGGCCGTAATCGGGGCACATACAGTTTCGTTTGCAGCAAGTCGCCGGACAGGGAGCCATTCATGGCTTCATTATATTTAGAAAGGAAGGTGGGGGCGAGAAACGGCCGTTACCAACGACAACGTCTTCCTAATCGATTACCGGCGCAGAATCCGAACAATACGATTATAGATGATAGTTGATACGGCCGTTGCCTTTCCGCCGATGATATTCGCCATCCCCCAGGTCTCTCCGCCGGTTGTGTTCACAAACTGAACAACGACTGTGTCAATATCTTCATGATAGCGGGCCATACTATGGTATCCAGGCACCCACCCATCATGATCATATTCGTAAATTGAGGAGTAGATCGCTTGCTCGTCATCATTGAGCAATGAGCCGTCATTCAAGGCTCTCAGGAATATGCCAACGTCCTCTGCCGTGGCGATCATAGACCCCTCCAAAAACCGCAGATCATCGTCATATTCATACCAGTACCCGCTGACAACATCGTCGTATGCCACCTCGTCGAGCGTAAAGAACGTGTGCGTTAGCCCAAGAGGCGCCAATATTTCATTATAGACATATTGATGGTGGCTGTACCCCAGCACTCGGTCAAGAATGCGGCCAAGCAACAGATAATTCGTGTTGGAATAGCTGTAATCCGTGTCCGGCTTAAAATCGGCGGGGTCATCTAACACCAGGTCAAGCGCCTTCTCCTCGTCCGTCAGCGGCGTGAACCAGTCGAACTCGCTATCGTCAGTGAAGTTCGGAATGCCGCTGCGGTGCTGCACCAACATTCTCAGGGTGATCTGGTCGGCATATTCGATTCTGCCCACAAGTTCAGGTAAGTAATCGGCGAGGGTGCCCTCCAGAGAAAGACTTCCTTCGCTAACCAGCTTGGCAACGGCCGTAGCAATATACAGCTTGTGGATACTGCCAATTTTGAAAAAGGCGTGCGGATCCGCCGGTTCTTGCGTCAATTTATTTTTCCAGCCTGCCGAATAAAATACGGGTTCCTTGCCTGCCTGATCGACATAGACGATGATGCCATCCAGCCCATAATCAATCGCCTCATCGACCTGCTCCTGTACCGTATCTGGTAAGGGTGCTATCAATGGGGGTACCAGGTCCAAGGGGGGGATTACGAGGATGGTGATTAGCCCTATGATGGGCCCGATTATTCTAAGTATTCGAACAATACGGGTCTTATTGAGATTTTCCATGACTTTTTCATCCTTACTATCGGTTATGGTTCTTTAAAATTTCGGGGGCAATGATGGAATGATGCGTGAAGAGCGTTTCACGTTTCACGCATCACGATAAATTTGTTTGTGAACGTTTCCGTAACCCGGCTTCTTA
Organism: uncultured Anaerolineae bacterium; assembly: GCA_905479495.1. Taxonomy (GTDB): domain Bacteria; phylum Chloroflexota; class Anaerolineae; order Promineifilales; family Promineifilaceae; genus Leptofilum. The sequence continues at coordinate 11,959 of CAJQMR010000014.1, read as the reverse complement.
CTGGGCCGCTTGCAGCAGGGGGAGCACTGGATTGAGCATATCTGCCTGGCTTTGTTCGGGACCGACTGCATCCGTGTTATAAAGCATTACCACGACCGTGTCGAACTCAGGCGAATAGTTGAGCACCGAGCGAAAACCGGCAATCCCACCAGCATGCCCCAGGTAGCCATCCTGAAGCATGATGCCCAGACCATAGGCGCTGTTGGGAGCGGGGGTCGTCATCGCGGCCACCGTTTCTGGATTATCAAACATGGCCCCGCTGAACAAGCCGCGAGCAAAGGCGATCAGGTCCGGCGCTGTAGAAACCAGGCCACCCGCTGACCAACCCACCGATTCATGCAGTGCCGTGACGTCGGTCATGGTGTCGCCAGAGGCGGTGTAGCCGTGCACCACATCAGCCAGCGGCGCTTCGTAGCAGTCCAGGAAGGTAGAGATCATGCCCAGGGGTTCGTAGATGTTTGTGCGATACGCTTCGGCGAGGGGCATTTGTGCAGCCGTTTCGATGATCATACCCAGCAGCGTGTAGTTGGTGTTGCTGTAGCGCCACTGGGTTCCTGGCTCAAACTGGGCCTCTTTGCCATAAACGTAGCGAGCCAGCGTGTCGTTGGGGTCCCGTTCAACGCAGTCCAGTGTCACGTTCCCGGTGGCTTCATCGACGACCATTTCCGTGAAGATATCCGCATAGTAAGATTCGTGTTCGACGACGTTAAACAGGCCAGAGGTGTGCGTCAGCAGGTGGCGGATCGCGATCTGGTCGCCATAGGGCAGCTGCTCGGCCACCTCTGGCAGCCACAGCGCCAATGGATCGTCCAGGGTCAGCACGCCGTCCTCTACCAGCTGCATGATCACCGTGGCGGTGAACATTTTGGTGATGCTGCCAATGCGGAACGCGCCTTCTGGGGGCATGGGGGTGCCGTCCACCAGGTTGGCGGAACCACTGGCACCTTCAAATTGGTACTGTGGTGCGTCGATCCACATGATCACGCCAGGCGGAAACCCTTCTGCGGTCAGCGCGTCCATTTCGGCCTGCAGCTCGGCAACAACCTCGGGCGGGAATGCCTGCGGGTCATCCTGGGCGATGGTGTCGTCGCTTTCCGCTGGTGCCTCCACAGCAACATCTGGTTGGGCGGTCTGTTCGGCGTCTTCGGAGGTTGTTTCGTCGATTTCCGCCGGTGTCTTCGTAGCGACCTCTTGAGGAGCGGTCGGCTCGACGTCTTCGGTGGTCGCATCGTCTATTTCTACGGCCGTCTCCGTCGCGTTATCGGGTGGAGATGCTTGTGGTTCGTCCTGGGTGCTGCTATTGCAACCAATCAGCAGCAGCAATAATACGGTTAAGCTCAAAATAATTTTTTTGTTCATGGGGGTTTCCTCGATAGATTTAAATTTGTTTACTGCAAAGATTGTAGGGGAACGGCCGTTTCCTTACCTAAAGATTAGCTAACGTTTAGCTATCAGAGTGCCAATGGCAGCGCCCAAACTGATGCCTAACGCGATGCCAAGGGCCAGATTATTGAAAACGACTTGGCCAATAACTGCGCCTAAGGCTGTGCCAACGGCAATTCCTAAACCAATAGATTTGGATTGTTTTTCTTTGTTTAACATGATTTCTCCTATTTGTAGATTCGGTAGCCCTGGTATTAGGCAACGGTAATGACAACACTGCCTTTTTTGCGTCCTGTATCGACATACCGGTGTGCGTCGGCCGTTTCTGCCAACGGATACGAACGGTCAACAATCGCTTTCAATTGGCCTGATTCCATCAGCTGTGTGAGGAAGCGCAGGTCTTTGGCCTGTTCGCTGGCGGGCCGCAGGCCAGCAAACGCAATTTTTGCTTTTTTGCTGCCCACAATTGAGGTCCAGAGCATGTCCAGCACAACCCTGGGAGAGAGCACGGTAGACAAGTAGATGCCGTTTTCTTTGAGGAGGTGTTGGCAACGGCCGTATCCACTCTTCCCGGCCGCATCAAAAATAATGTCATAGGTCTCGCCGCTATCGGTAAAGTCTTCTTTCTTGTAATCAATGACCTTGTCAGCGCCCAAAGATTTCACAAATGCCATTTTTTCGGTGCTGCAAACCCCGGTGACTTTCGCGCCTGCCTGTTTGGCCAGCTGAACCGCGTAACTACCGACGCTGCCTGAAGCCCCATTGATTAGAATCTTTTGACCGCTTTGAATGTTTCCCTCGTCTCGGAGGAATGGCAGGGCGGTGAGCACGGCATTGGTGGCGACTGCTTCTTCGTAGCTGATGCTGGCCGGCTTGAGCGCCAGCGCCCCATCTTCAGGCAAACAGATGTACTCGGCATGGGTGCCAAAATCGGCGGTCGCCCCAAACACCTGATCGCCTTTTTTAAATAGGGTGACATCTTTGCCTACGGCTTCCACTTCCCCGGCCAGCGTAGACCCCAGCACGGGCCGTTTAGGGCGTTTGAGGCCGGTGTAAAAACGGCCGCTCAATGATGCTCCCTGGCGAAAGGTGCTGTCAACGGCCGTTACCGTTGTCGCCTCAATGCGTATCAAAACTTCATTATCGTTCGGTGTTGGTTTTGCCACCTCTTTGAGTTGCAGGACATCGGCTGATCCATATTCGGTATAAACAATTGCTTTCATGTGGTTCTCCTTATTCTCCAAGACCCAGCGGCTCCGTTTCCTGCCAGGTCTTGGAGTAGTCATCGTCATTTCGTCGAGTTATTCAGGCGTTCTTTAGGCAGTTTCAAGCGTCAGGATGCGTCTTTGCCAGCGGTCCATGTTCACGCCTTTCACCAGCAGCCAGACAGGGAAGGCAATTTCGGCAATGGCGATGACGGCGGCAATGGCGCCGGGCGTCGCGGTGTAGCTGGAGACCAGCAGCAGGCCCGTGGCGTCAAACAGGTAACCAATCCCGGCGGCGATGAACAGGAAGCCCAGCACCTTGGGAAAGTAGCCCGACTGCACAATCAAGTAGCCCAAAATCAGCACGTGGGGGACCAGGAAGGCGATGCCAATGGTGAAGCCGATGCTGTGCGCGTCAAGGAACAGCGTCACCAGCGCGTTCACCTGGTCGGGGCTAAAGGCGGTGGCAATGCTGCCGCCGTTCAGCAGCTGAAAGACGAAGTAGTAGTTGAGCAGGTTCAAACCGTGGATGATCGTCATGGCCAGGCGGGAAACGGCCGCAATCAACGACAGGGTCTTGCTCACCGGCTTCAGCAGCACGTACAGCACCACGGCGAGCACAATTTCGCTCAGCAAAATAAGCAGCTCGCTGCCCACCGTGCCCAGGCGGAAGGTGGTTTCGTTGGCGGTGATGTTGGCGGCGGTGGTTGCCACATCCCCCACCACAATAAACTGTTCGGGGATGACCATATGGGCAAAGATGGCGGCGACGGTGATGACCAGATACAGCACACCGGCAAAACGGGCTAAAGCGGACGGGGACATTTCACGGATATTGGTTTTCATTTGAATTTCTCCTTATTGTTCGATTGGGTTGATGGAGAGTAAGGGCAAACCCAGATCACGCACTTTTTTGAGCAAACCATGCAGGGCGGCCTGGTCAGCGACCGAACCGGTGAGAACCGTCTCGCCGTTCTCGGTCAGGGTGATGGTGAAGCCATCAAACCAGCCAGTCCAACGCGCATCCAGATGTCCTTTGAGGCGAATTTCGTAACTGTCTGGTTGCTTTTGGTTCTCAACTGTTGTGTTTGTGTTTGTCATCTCGTGCTCCGTCAAAACCGTTGATTTCATTGCCTGGAGAATACAAATTAATGTGGTGAGTGGTCATCACCACATCTGGTGATTGAGGTGGTGATTTGTGGGGAAACGCCCGTTACAAAATCGCATTTCTAACTGCCAGCGCGGGCAGCAGGCAGACCAGAAGGTACGCCAGGTTAACGCCGACTCTTGCCCAAAACGGCCGTTTCCCCAAATCCATCCCCGCAGCGCGACCCAATACAGCCCCCATGCCCAACAGCGCAAACCAGGGCGTGAACAAAAAAGCGGGCGACCAACTGACCGCCATCGTGGCCAAATCGTGCAAGCCACCAGAGATGGCGAATGTGAGGATGAAGGCAACCGCTGGCGGCAGCACGCGGCGCAGCGGCGCATACACATACCGCCCCAGGCCATACCCCCAAATCGGATTCCAATATTGCCAGAACCCGGCAAAGGAAGCGGCACCAAAAGAACGTTGCAGCATGTTGCGTAGGGAACGGCCGTCTCCCAATGGAACACCATTACGAAACGCGACATATTCCGCCAGCGTGTAGCTTTGCCACCGTGCCGCCTCTGGTTTGTCTGTTTGAATCTTGTTCATGAGATTAATTCCTTGTAACTCTGGCTGTGGCCGCATCTCAGTCCCGAAGGGCTGCTCTCCAGACCGAGCTACCTGCGTGGCACGGTGGGGACACCGGCCACAGCACCTGAATAGTTCCTTTTAAATGCGGAACGGATAACGTTCGTGCTGCGCTGGTGTGAGATTGAGAAAGTTATTCGTGTAAAAATTAAGCGTCAGTCGAATAAAAATAACGACGGTAAAGGTTATAAAGCCCGTGCTGTAGGCCATCGTTGTGAAAAAGGGCAGCAGGAATACCCAAAATACCGCATTGTAAACCCGACGAATAATTGCCAGTGGGTGCGTGGCTGCCTGTTTGACCGAAACGTCGTTATCTGATTTCTCCCGAAGCCATGCGAACCGCATGACGGTATGTAGCTCGATAACCAGTCAAAAAAGCGCCCCGAAAATCGAAAGTCCGATTAAGCCGCCCTGTCCAGACCAAATCGAGGTGGAAAAAGCGACGACAATATAAATCAAGGTGGGAATTCCTACTCCCAGTGAAAGGACATTATTCCAGCGTATGGTTAAAAATTTTTCTTTGCTCATTGCGTCCGTCCTATTTGCATTCCCGACTCATTCCATTTCCAGGCAGTCCAGACAATCAAGCCAAGGAACACCATTTCGACAATGACCAGAAATGTCCGGTATGCGTATTCGTATGTAGGCAATTCTCCAATTAAATTCAGACCAAAAAATAGGACAGCTACGATGATATTTGCCCAGCGATTCGCTTTGTAAGGTAGTATCAGAGACAAATAAGCCATAAAAACTGGAATCACAAAGATGATTGCAGCAGCCAGTAAAAATCCCGGCGTTAATAACATGCCATCCACCGCTTCGGCCGCTATTTGGGCAACCATTCCCGGTTCATAGAATTTCAGCACATCACCGACAAAGCCGGTTAACATGCGGGCCACCCACAGGGCGGAGAGGATTATCTTTACATCGACCAAATTGTTTGCCATTTTATGAGTTGTCATTAGCTGTTTTGCTCCACGGTTAGGACAGCAACGGCCGTTCACTGGCGTCGGTTTGAGAGGGGGCAACTGCTTCCGCCTGATTGTAAATAACTGGCATTTTCCCTTTCCATTGCGCCCAGCAAGCCTCATCCGTCATCAGGTCCGCCATAAAATGCGCCACATTGATGCGGCTGGTTTCTCTTGAACCAAAAAGCGGGCTCTCGGTTGGGGATGGAACCAGTTGGTACTCTGTAACGGTGGCCTCATCCAATAACGTGTCTGGCCGAACGGCCGTCCACGCAATCAACCTGTCATTTTGCCCCACCTCGGTTCGCAAATAATCGGCCGCCTGTTCATTATCGGCCACCGGCGGCACCAGGTGGCGCAAAAGGCCAACAATCGCTTTTTCAGCAAAGGCAAGCGGTTCATTCAGGTCCCGGTTGCTGTTTCCCACCGTGTTCATCAAGACAAATTTCGTCGCCGTAGCGGCGTTGTTGGCGCGAATGGCCTGGCACAGCCGACGGGTCGCATCCAAAACAAGTTTACGCGGATGACCATACATGCCCTTGAAGGTCACATTGTGACCCAAACAGGAGGCGACTGCATCGCACCCATGAACATGCTGGGCCAGATCCGCATCGCTTAAATCGAGAACGGCGGCATGGATGATGGTCAAATTGGCATGATTTCTGACGGCTTCCGGCAATTTTTCCGGTGATCTCACAATCACTTTTACAAAATGGCCCCGTTCCAGCAGTTGTTCAGTGAGCAAGCGGCCCGTTGCCCCAGTTGCACCAACGATTAAATAATTCATCGTACTCTCCTCGTATGATATGTCGTAACGGGGACAACCCCATTGACAATAAATTGAATCCCTCGCATTATGCCGTTACGGCCGCACCTTGCGTTACCGACACCGGCCGACGCAGCATGTTGATCCCCAGCCAGGCGAACCAGACAATCTGGGTCAGGCCGAAGATGCTGGCGCTGATTTCGGCAGCGGCGGGGATGACGCTGACCACACCGGCCGCGCCGACGAGATAGCCCAGATAGTGCAGGCCACGGCCGAAATACCCGCCGCGCAACCCGGCCACACTCAGCAGCAGCACCCAGATGCCGCCGACCACTTCCACGCCGCCGCCCAGACCGTTAAAGATGGAGCCAATCGCCAGCCAGACGGTGGCCGCCTGTTGGGGGTTGGTCGCCTGTAGGGCCACCACCGTTTCCATGCCGACGATGTAGATCATGCCGCTGGCGATGACGAGCACTGACCAGATGATGCCGAAGGCGGTGGCGGTGCGCGCCAGGGCGGAATTCTTGCCGTTCAGTCGCTCGTGCAGCGCCAGCGTCAGCACCACCAGCGACGCGCCCCAGGCGACGTAGACAATCAGCATCAGGGCTGTCAGCATCCCCTGATTGGCGACAATGGCCGCCACCTTGTCCAGCGGGTCGGTGATGCCGCCGACGTTGACCACGGCAATAAAGCCGATAAAACCAATGATGTACGCCAATGCTTCGAACAATGCGGCCGCGCCGCCCCACTTCTGTAATTGTTTCATGTTTCCCATATCTCCTTGTTTTGATTCCGATTAGTGCCCATTCGCAAATAAAATATGGAATTGACGAATGGGCTTAAAGTAGCCGTTCGGTACGAAACCGCTATGTTAATTCCGAACGGCTACTTAGATTGGCGTTTATTCTGACTTTTTCTTGCGTTGTTTTCCGGTGGCAAAGCCAATGCCTGCGGCGATACCGATGACCAGTCCCGCACCGACATTGCCGATGACAGAGCCAAAGATTAAGCCCAGACCAACACCAATCGCGAGGCCTGCTCCAACAATGTTTTGCTCGGATTTATTGTTGCCTTGATTGTTCATGTTTACTTTTTCTCCTTGTGGCGGGTGTGTTTGTTTGCTGTGTACACAGGATATGGCAGATGGCAGCATCAGTCCCTACCAAAATTGGTAGTTGGCGGCGAGAAAATTTGTAGTCTGTTTGGGGGATGTTGTAGGTTGGGAGGGAGAAACGGCCGTTACGCCAACAAATTCAGCGCTTTTGCTCTGGTAATCGCCTGTGTGCGACTATTCACCCCTAATTTACTGTAGAGATTTTTGGTGTGATAATGCACGGTGTTCACACTGACAAAAAGGGTGGCGGCGATTTCTTTGTTTTTTAATCCAGTGGCAATGAGGGACAAAATTTCCATCTCTCGTTTTGTGAGCGGATCAACAAGGGATTGAGCAGGGGCTGGGGACGTTTCTGTCTCGACAGGGTGCCCCTCAGTTGCAAATACAGCGAGTAGCTTTTCACAATAGGACGGCATGATGCCGCGAACGGCCGTTTCCGACAACAGTTGCGCCATCGGCAGCCCTTCATCCACGAAGATGCGAATGAAGCCATTCGGTTCTGCCAACGCCAACGCCTCACCCAGCAGTTGCACAGCCGCATCCGTTTCCCCCTGCGCTTGCAGAACCAGTGCCTGTACAATCATTATCTTGAGCCGTTCATCATGCCACCCTTTGGCCTCCATCTGCTGGCGCAACGGCTGCAACAGGGCTAAAGCGCCGTGTGTATCACCCTGGGCCAAGTGAACACGCGCCTGACTGAGGGGGAGGTCATGTTGCTCAACCAACTGCGCCGCCGCCGTCAGATTGCCCTGCCGCAGCAAGGTAAGCACCTGTGCTGCAGCAACATCAGGCATGCGAAAGAGGAAGTTATGCTGACGGGCGAACGCTTCAGCTTCAGCCAAAGCAGCGACCGCGCCAGAAACGTCCCCTTGGGCCAGCTTCAGCCGGGCGAGAAACACCCCATACGCAGCGAAGGTGTCGATACTCTCTATCTGCTGCGTCAATTGAGCACACTGCTTTCCATATTGTTGGGCCGTATCCAGATCGTTCCACTGGTAGTGCACCTGAGCCAGACCAAGAAACGCTTCGCAGGCAATCAACTGCGGCGGATCACCTGCCACTTGCAGAACACGTTCATATGTTTTTGACGCCAACAACAGTTTGTTATCTGTTTCCTGTAATTGACCGAGACTAATTGCCGCCGCTAGGGCGTAGATGGAATCCGCAAACGATTGCGTGATAGATAAGACTTCGGCATAAGCTTGGCTGGCTAAAACATGGTCTCCCTGTAAATAATAAGCATACCCTTGCGTCCAAAGCGTTGCAGAACGGAAAATCAGGTTGTCGGGGTGCAGATTCTCCAGCGCCCGGCTTGATTGGCGCATGATGGTTGCCACATCCTGCTGAATGATAGCCAAAGTGGCACGAATGGCAGCAATGCGTCCGACTAAGTCCTGCGTTGTTTCGTCTGGTTCTGTGCTTTGCAAAGCCGCTGAGCTTGCCAGGCAAGCTTCGGCCGCTTGCAGTTTCTGTTCAACAGCGGTGTGTTGACCGACAAAAAATAATGCCGAGGCATAGATTACCCACAGCGAAGGTCTGGCATCTAACATCGACTGAGGAAGTGATGCTAGCCAAGTTAACACGGCCGTTCCCATGCCTCGAAAATGCAGCGGCACCCCATCTCCCTCAATGAGACGTACAGCACGGTCAACGTCTTGGGCCGCTGCCGCGTGTTGAAACGCTTCAACTTCTAGCCCATGCGCTTCGTACCACCTGCTGGCCCGAACGTGCAAGTCAGCAACATCAAATTCCTCGGTCCCCTGCTGTAAGCGCTGCTGCAACAATTCGGCAAAGAGATGGTGATACCGGTACCAGCGCCGCTCATTATCCAGCGGCACGAGGAACAGGTTGGCCCGATCCAGTGATTCTAACATTTCTTGGCCATCGTCGTCGCCAGTAAGGGCATCACACAAAGAACCGGTGAGTCGGTTGAGAACGGCCGTTTTCAACAAAAATTCCTGTACGTGTTCCGACTGCTGCTGCAGCACCTCTTCCAGCAAATAATCGAGCACAAACCGGTGGCTGCCAGTGAAAGATTGGATGAACCCAGACACATCTTCCTGCCCACGCATGGAGAGCGCAGCCATTTGCAGCCCGGCAATCCAGCCTTCGGTGCGCGTTTCCAGGGCGGCGATTTGATCTTCGGCGAGGTGCAGCCCCATGACTTCTTGGAGGAAAACGGCCGTTTCCGCCACCGTAAAGCGCAAATCAGCCGCCCGCAGCTCCGTAAGCAAGCCGCGCACGCGCAGACGAGCCAGCGGCAGGTTGGGGTCCTCACGCGAGGTAATCACCAGATGCAGCTGTGGCGGCAGATTATCCAGCAGGAACGTCAACGCCTCGTCAATCGGTTGCGAATCAACGGCGTGGTAATCATCCAACACCAGCATGAGCGACTCTGGCTGTCTGGCAATGTCGTTGAGTAGGGTGGTCAATACGCTGGAAACTGGCAGCGGCGACGCCTGCAGCAGCGGCAGCGCCGACTTGCCAATTTGCGGATCAACGCGCTGTAAAGCAGCAATGACGTAGGCTAGGAAACGAGCCAACTCGCTGTCGTTTTCGTCCAGCGATAGCCAGGCGATTTGCACGGAGTTTGGGGCATCTTTTTCTGTTTGCAGGGCATCAAGCCAACTGCTGATCAACGTTGTTTTGCCAAAACCGGCCGGGGCAGAAATGAGCGTTAGCTTGCCGGTCAGACCCTGGTTAAGTGTTTCGATGAGGCGGGGACGTGGGACGAGAGACGGCCGTAATCGGGGCAGATACAATTTGGTTTGTAACAAATCGCCAGACATGGGGGCCATTATAGGGTATAAGTTCATTTGGAGTAAGTTGCGTTCTTGCGTGAAGGAAACGGCCGTTCGCCGCGCTGTTCACCTTGACATCATCAAAATCTGGCAAGATATGATATAAATTTGGCAGGATATGATGATAGAGTAGGCGCAGATTTGGTTTATGATGGGATCATTCAAGCATACTAACAAAAGCACGATAAGGAAAACTATGCAAACCCAACAAAAATATCTCGCATTAAATAATCAGGTCGAAATGCCAATGGTTGGTTTTGGCACCTATCTCATTGAGAACGAAAACGCAGCAGAACTTGTCCAGCAAGCCATCGTTTCCGGGTACCGGCACATCGATACGGCCGAAGCGTATGGCAATGAAAATGGGGTGGGTCAAGGTATCCAATCGGGGCTTAAAGAATTGGGGCTATCCAGAGAGAGCTTGTTCGTGACGACCAAACTGTGGCCGGGCAATGAAGCCTGGGGGCAATCCCCAAAAACGTATGAGGCGACGCTCGCAGCCTTGAATAGCAGCCTGGCCAGGCTTCAGCTGGAATATGTTGATCTCTACTTGATCCATGCGCCCTTCGGCGACGCGCAGCGCCTGGAACAATGGAAAGCGCTGCTTGAACTGCAACAACAAGGCAAAGCGCGGGCCATTGGCGTCAGTAATTTTAGAGAGGCACACATCGAAGAGATCAAGGCTGCGGGACTACCGCTGCCTGATGTAAACCAAATAGAGCTGCATCCCTGGTCGCAAAAGCCGGATTTGGTGGCCTACCTCGCTGAAAACAACATTGCCATCACCGCCTATAGCAGTCTTGTACCGCTGTCAACGTGGCGCGCGGCGGCGGGCCAGGCGAGTGCAAAGACAGAAAGCATGAAAGCTGACGGCGCGAGCGCCAACTCGCCATTTAAGGCAATGGCTCAGAAGTATGGCGTTACTGAGGCGCAAGTGCTGCTCCGTTGGGGTGTCCAGAACGGGTATGCGGTTCTCCCCAAAAGCGCAAACCGGGAGCGAATTCGGCAGAATATCGATCTGTTCTCATTTGCGATTGATGAGGAGGATATGGCGGCGATTGCGGAGATGGACAGAGGCGACGGCGTTGCCTGGAGTTCCGGTGATCCCACCAAAGGATCATAAAATCACAGAATAGGCGGTGCCCAATGACAGAACTTAAGAAAACAAGGTACACATTGGAAAAGGGGTGGCGTTTGCTCTTCCAGGACCTGGGTATTCCCACTCAGGATGTGCTGCGCCACGCCCAACTGCCGCTCGACTTGTTTTCCCGCAAAGCACCGACCGTTTCGGCCGACGATTATTTGCGCTTCTGGCACGCCTTGGCCCACGTGACCCGAGCAGAACCCACCTTTCCACTGCGCCTGACACAAACCATAACGGCCGAAATGTTTAGCCCGCCCCTGTTTGCTGCCCTGAGCAGCGATAACCTGAACACGGCACTCCATCGGCTTTCCCACTATAAACCCCTCGTTGGCCCCTTGCGGATGAACATCGAGCAGAACAAAAAAACCACCCGCGTTGCCATTGCCGGACTGCCTCAGGATGGCCCCCTCCCAACCATTCTGATTCTGTTTGAGCTGGCGTTTTGGGTGCACATGGCTCGCTTGGCGACCCGGGAACGGATCAATCCGCTGGCAGTTTATGTGGCCCTGAATCTGCCTGAGGTAGCCGCGTACGAGCAGTTTTTTGGCACGCAGCTAACCCGCAGTGATTTCAACGGGCTGGCTTTTTCAGCCGAGACTGCCCGAAAACCATTTCTGACGGCCAATCAGGCGATGTGGTCCATTTTTGAGCCTGAACTCACCAAACGGCTGCAAGATTTGACGCAGCAATCCTCATTCAATGAGCGGGTTCGGGCCTGCCTGATGGAGATTCTGGCCAGTGGTCAATACTCCATGGCCGATGTGGCGCGAAAACTGGCGATGAGTACCCGCACCCTCCATCGCCATCTGCAAAAAGATGGCACCACTTTTCAGAGAGTGC
>CAJQMR010000013.1 GCA_905479495.1 uncultured Anaerolineae bacterium | reverse complement strand
GTGGAGCAGCAGGGTGGTAAACGGGCCATCATTGCCCACACCTGGGGCATCATCGAAGGTACCAGCCGTTTGATTGGCATCGAAAACTGCTGGATGAACCTGGCCGGTGAACCCAAGAAAATGGCCGCCTGGTTCGACCGCTACGCCGATTGGCTGTGCGGCCTGATGGACAGCCTGAAAGCGGCCAACGTGGATATCGTCACCCTTAGCGATGATTGGGGCAGCAACCAGACAATGCTTTTTTCGCCGCGCATGTGGCGCAAGCTGATCAAGCCGTACGCCAAACGCGTGGTGCAATACGCGCGCTCCATTGGACTTTATGTCAATTTACACAGCGATGGTTACATCATGCAAATTTTGGATGACCTGGTGGAAATTGGTTACCACAGCTGGCATCCCTTGCAAGAAAGTTCGGGCATGGACCCGCAAACAATTAAGGACAGCTACGGCGATAAATTTGTGTGCTACGGCTCGCTGGACGTCATAGACGGCTTGCTTGCCTACGATGGCGCTGAGCTGGCAGAGTACATTACCAAACGATTTGCGATTTATGCGCCGGGTGGAGGGTTTATCTTCAACACTGGCCATTTTGTGCAGCCAGACATTCCGCCACAGCGGCTGCTTGGGGCGTACAAAGTGGTCAACGATTTGGCAAAGCAGTATGGCACCCTTGTCCCTGCCTGACGGTTTTAAGGTGACACCGCCGGAAACGGCCGTTTGGATTGCACCGCCTCATCCTTTTGACCTCCATGAAGTGTACCTGAACTTCCGGTCGCCACAGTGGCAATGGGATGGCTCTGGCCAGGTGACTTTGTGGATCACGGCCGATTCGCGTTACAAGTTGTGGCTGAACGGCCGTTTCCACAATCGTGGCCCCGCCCGCAGCTGGCCCCACGCCCAAAAAGTAGATGAGCTAGACATCACCGACCGGCTCATTGTGGGCGAAAATTTGCTGGCGGTGCAAGTGTACCAGCCAGGGTACTCCCACTTCAGCGCGGTGCATCGTGGGGCAGCAGGGCTGCTGGCCTGGGTAGCAGTGGCTGGCGAGGTTGGGTTGGTGACAAACGGCCGTTGGCGTGCCATGCGCGATGAATCCTTTGCCAGTGATGTGCCGCGCATCTCGATCTACGGCAGCGGCATTGAGCGGCACGATGGGCACAAGGTGGAGGATTGGCAAGCACCTGATTTTGATGACAGCCACTGGTCACCCGCCCGCGTGGTGGCCGGAGCCAACGGCCCCATTTGGTCCGGTCTGCAAAGGCGCATCACGCCCCTGCTGGTAGAGTGCGAAGCGGCGCTGACGTTGGTTGAGCAGCGCGTCGGACAGGCTAAAGTAAGCGAGTTGACACATGAAACGGTGAAGAGGCTTTGGGAAGAGTCTACCCTCTCCCTGACCCTCCCCCTTCAAGGTGGAGGGAAAAAGCTCCCTCTCCCTTCAAGGGAGAGGGCTGGGGTGAGGGTGGAAAGTTGGTTATTTGATCTAGGCCGCGCCTACACCTGCCAGGGCTGGGCAGAAGTGGTCAACGCCAGCGGCGGTGAGCAGCTGACCATCAGCTATGCCGAAAAAATGTCGGATGATCAACTGATCATCTCTGACCCAGCCACCTATTGCCGGATGCGACCCACGGACTTATTTACACTGCGGCCTGGCAGCCAAACCATCGAGCCATTTTCAATGCGCGGCGGGCGGTATGTACTTTTCCAACTGATTGGCGCAGATGAGCGTGTGCAGCTCACACCACATGTGCGCGTTGCCGAATATCCGCTTACCGTCACCAATCCGCTGCCCACGGGCGACGAGTTACTGGACGGCATCGTGACCCTGTGCGAAACCACGCTGCACGCCTGCCTGCAAGACACCTTTGTGGATTGCGTCTGGCGTGAAAGTTCGCAGTGGTTGGGGGATGCGCTGCCCCAGGCGCTGGGCTTGAGCGCAATGGGGGATGATTATCGGCCGTTACAAACCATCCTCCTCGACACCGCCCAAGGCATTTATACAGATGGCATTTTGCCCAGCGTGGCCCCCGCCGAAGTGCACGCCTACACCATTCCGCGCTACAGCGCCATGTGGCTGGAACTGCTGGCGTTTTACTGGCAGCAAACGGGCGATGAGGCGCTGGTCCGCCAGCTTTGGCCCACGCTTAAGAAAGTGCTCACCGCGCTGCTGGCATTGCAAAATGAAGAGGGCCTGCTGGTGCATCCACCGGGACGCCGTTTTTACATTGATTGGTCGGCCACGGCACAGAGCGATCCGCATCTGGTGTTTAATCTGCACGTGGTGCTGGCATTACAAATGGCGGCAGAGTTGGCTGAACAGTTTGCCCCGGCGCAAACGGCCGTTTGGCACGCAGAAGCAACTGAATTGTGTGAAAGATGTCGGGAGAAGTTTTGGGGTAACGGCCGTTTCTACGATGACCTGTCCCACACCACTCACTCCCAACTGGGCGCAGCAATGGCCCTGCTCACCGGCGCAGCCACGCCAACAGAAGTAGACAAGTTGCTGGCTGAAATCATCGCTCGCTCCCTAAACGAGCGCGACGAGTACGAGGACGGGGAGATGGTGCTGGCCAGTCCGTTTATGCATCATTATATTTTTGAGAGCTTGGGGAGATACGGCCGTACTCAAGCTATCCTCGACATCATCAAACTGCGCTGGGGACGTTGGGTGCAGCAAGGCTTTCCCACCACCTGGGAAAATTGGAACGTCGATTTCCCCGATGGCTCCCAATGCCACGCCTTTTCCGCCCATCCGCGTTACCACTTGGCAAAAATTTTTAATAAATAGTGGCGAGTGGCTAATTTCTGGTGGCTGGTAAAACAACTGGCAACTAACCACCAGCCACTAAAAACTGGAGACAACATGAAACGAATCGGGTTCTTGCTCAAAGTCAAACCAGACATGATTGAAGAATACAAAAAGCATCATGAAGACGTCTGGCCAGAGATGCTAGAAGCGCTCAGCCGCCACGGCTGGCACAACTACTCGCTTTTCATGCGCGAAGACGGCATGTTGTTTGGCTATTTTGAAACGCCCGACAGTTTCCAGGCCGCCCTCGATGGCATGGACGGCGAACTGATCAACGCCAAATGGCAACAGTTCATGGCCCCATACTTTGAATCACCCGACGGAGCACATCCCGACAAAACGATGGTGGAACTCGAAGAAGTTTTCCACCTTGATTAAGTAAGGGCGGTTCGCGAGCCGCCCAAAATTGTAGCCGCGGATTCTTTCCGCGCATTTAAAAACGCGCTAAGAAAGCGCGGCTACGACAAGATAGGATGAAAGATGAGTAATTTAATTGAACAGGCCTATGCCTTAGCCAGAGAGCGATATGCCGCATTGGGTGTGGATACCGACGCTGCGCTGCAAAAATTAGCCGCCATCCCCATCAGCCTGCATTGCTGGCAGGGGGACGACGTGATTGGTTTTGAAGACCCGGATCGCGGCCTGAGCGGCGGCATCATGGCTACCGGCAACTACCCCGGCAAAGCCCGCACGCCAGAGCAGCTGCGCCAGGATTTGGACATGGCGTACAGTCTCATTCCCGGTACGCATCGCCTCAATTTGCACGCCATCTACGGCGATGCCGATGGGGCCAAGCTGGATCGCAACGATTGGCGGCCGCACCATTTTGACAAATGGATTACGTGGGCCAAAGAAAACAATCATGGCATCGACTTTAACCCCACTTGCTTTTCCCACCCGATGGCCGACAGTGGCTTTACCCTGGCCAGTTTAGACCAGGGCGTGCGCGATTTTTGGATCGAGCATTGCCGCCTCAGCCGTGAAATTGGGGCACACATTGGCCAGCAGTTGGGCACGGCGTGTGTGACCAATGTTTGGATTCCCGATGGGTACAAAGATACGCCCGTTAACCGCCGTATTCATCGCGAGCTGCTTGGGCAAGCCCTGGATGAGGTATTTGCGCCGCCGCTGGATCCCAAACACAATTTGGATGCAGTGGAAGCGAAGCTGTTCGGCATTGGCTCGGAGAGCTACGTTGTTGGGTCGCATGAATTTTACATGGGCTACGCCTGTTCGCGGCAAACGCTGCTTTGCCTGGATGCGGGCCACTTCCATCCCACCGAAACCATCGCCGATAAGATTTCCTCGGTGATGTTATACGTGCCGGAGCTGCTGCTGCACGTTAGCCGGGGGGTACGCTGGGACAGCGATCATGTGGTGACGCTCACCGACGATCTGCAAGCGATTATGCAAGAGCTGGTGCGTGGCGATTTCCTGGAGCGCACGCATATCGGCCTGGACTTTTTCGACGCCAGCATCAATCGGGTGGCGGCCTGGACTATCGGCACGCGCAACGCGGTGCGGGCACTGCTCATGGCTCTGCTGGAGCCAATCGAGCAGTTACGCAGCCTGGAAGTAGATGGCGATTTTACGGCCCGGCTGGCCCTGCTGGAAGAACTCAAAGGGATGCCTTTTGGCGCGGTTTGGGACCACTATTGCCAGCAGCAAAATGTGCCTGTAGGCTATGCGTTTATGGATGAGATTAAAGCATATGAAACGGCCGTGCTCGCCCAAAGAGAGTAAACATGACCGGAAACACAAACTTGCATCTGTTGACGGAAGATGTCGAAGATGAGATGAGTTTTTTAAACTTTGCCGAGGCACTTCTTCAAGATTTGCTAGAGGAACGCAAAAGAGAAAAAGAGAACCCTAGCGCTGCCTATAGTGCCGGAGCGAATGGTTGGCAAAATGCTGACTTGGACGGTTTTCTTGAAGCTGCTATTGCCTGGGCCAAAGATCATCCAAAGTTCACAGATAAAACAAATCCCTGGCAAAAGTTTGCCATTTTTCTCCATGCTGGGAAGTTTTACGAATAAAGAATGAAATGAAATCAATCACAGTTTTAGCAGTGGATTTGGGAGCTGAATCGGGGCGGGTGATGGCGGTGGGGTTCGACGGCCGTTCCCTGCACCTCGAAGAACTGCATCGCTTCCCCAACACAACCGTCACCCTCAACGGCACGTTGCACTGGAACTTTTTGCGCCTGTGGGTTGACATCCAGACAGGCATTGGCAAAGGCAAGGCGTTGAATCCGGCCAGCATTGGTGTCGATACCTGGGGTGTGGATTTTGGACTGCTGGACGAGCAGGGTGGTTTGATTGGCAATCCGGTACATTATCGCGACGGCCGTACCAACCAAATGATGTCACGCGCCTTTAACAAGGTTTCTCAGGCTGACATTTTTGCCCAAACTGGCATCCAGTTTATGCTTATCAATACCCTTTACCAGCTGCTTAGTCTGGTGGAATCCAATTCGCCCCAGCTGCAAATTGCGGGCACTTTTTTGACCGCGCCCGATCTGCTCAACTACTGGCTCACCGGGGCCACGGTATGCGAGTTTAGCAACGCGACAACCACTCAGCTGTTTAATCCCACCACTGGCACCTGGGCCACGGAGCTGATGGACAAACTGGGTATTCCCAGCCACATCTTCCCCGAAATTGTGCCACCAGGGACCAAATTGGGCACCTACGAGGGCATCCCGGTGATTGCCCCTGCTTGCCACGACACGGGCAGTGCGGTGGCCGCTGTGCCCACAATGACCAAGGATTTTGCCTACATCAGCAGCGGCACCTGGAGTTTGGTGGGGCTGGAGGTTGCGCAGCCGATCCTCACGCCAGAGGCGCTGGCAGCCAACGTCACCAATGAGGGGGGCGTGTACGGCACGTACCGCCTGTTAAAAAACGTCGTAGGGCTGTGGATTTTGCAGCAGTGCCGCGCCATCTGGGCGGCTGCTGGTGAATCCTATTCCTACGGAGAGCTGGTGAAATTGGCAGAAGAAGCAGAGTCGTTAACGGCCGTTTTTAACCCCAACGATCCCATTTTCCTGCAACCAGGCGATTACCCGCAGTACATCCGTAGTATTTGCCAACGCACCAACCAGCCTGTGCCAGAAACCGTCGGTGCTGTGGTGCGCAGCGTGCTGGAAAGTTTGGCTCTGGCCTATCGTGAAGTGTTGGCACAGGTAACGGCCGTTGCCCACCAACCGGTCTCTGTGCTGCACATTGTGGGCGGGGGCACGCAAAACCAATTACTTAACCAGCTCACGGCCAATGCCACCGGACTGCCCGTCGTTACCGGACCCATCGAGGCGACTGTGATGGGCAATGCCCTGGTGCAGCTTATTACACTGGGCGAGATTGGCGATTGGCAGCAAGCCCGTGAAATTGTAGCGGGCCTGGCTGAATTGAGAAGATATGAACCAAAGGATACGGCCGTTTGGGATGACGCGTACGGCCGTTACCAGCAGCTCACGCATTAAACAACCTATCAGGCCCCGCGCCTGAAAAAGAGGAAATGATGACCCAAAAACAGTACAAACATGTAAACTACAGCTGGGACGATGCTACCGCAGACCAGCTAGACCCTGTTGAACGGCTGCGCTATCGCTCCAACATCCTGGGAGATGATCAGCGCATCACCAATACCGGCGGCGGCAACACCTCCTCCAAAGTCATGATGACTGATCCGCTGACTGGCGAGGAAGTAGACGTGCTCTGGGTTAAAGGTTCTGGCGGCGACCTGCGCACCGCCACCCGCGCCAACTTTGCCTCGCTCTACATGGAGAAGCTGCTTGGCCTGCAAAACATTTACGATGCGGCCGAGGTCAAAGGCGTGAAAACCGAAATTGAGGACAAAATGGTGGCGATGTATCCGCACACCACTTTCAACCTCAACCCGCGCGCCAGCTCAATTGACACCCCGCTGCATGGCTTTATCCCCGCGCGGCATGTGGACCACATGCATCCCATTTCCGCCATCGCCATTGCTGCCTGCAAAGATCAGGAGCAGCTCACGCAAGCGGTGTATGGTGATGAGGTTGGCTGGGTGCCCTGGCAGCGCCCCGGCTTTGATTTGGGGCTGGTGATGGGCGAAATGGCCACAAAAAATCCACAGCTCAAAGGGTTGGTGATGGGCCAGCACGGCCTCATCAACTGGGCCGATGACGACAAGGCTTGTTACGAACTGACGCTCGATTTGATTGAGAAAGCGGCCGTTTACATCGAAAAACATGACAAGGGCGAAGCAACATTTGGTGGGGCCAAATACCAATCGCTGCCGGAAGCGGAGCGAGAGGCGCTGCTCATCCAACTATTGCCCACGCTGCGCGGTCTGGTATCGCAGCAAAAGCGGTTTGTCGGCACCGTACACATTACTGACAGCGTGCTGGGGTTTGTCAACAGCCATGATGCGGTGCGTTTGGCGGAGATTGGCACATCCTGCCCGGATCATTTCTTGCGCACCAAAATCAAACCGCTCTATGTGGATTGGAATCCACAAGCGGAAGATTTTGCCGCCTTGCTGGGCAAGCTGGAAGCCGGATTGGTTGCCTATCGCGCCGACTATGCCGCTTACTACGAGGCATGTAAACATGCCAACTCGCCCGCGATGCGCGACCCCAATCCAACCGTCATTCTCATTCCTGGCGTGGGGCTGATTGCCTGGGGCAAAAACAAAAGCGAAAGTCGCGTCACGGCCGAATTTTACTCCCTGGCCATCGAAGTAATGCGTGCTGCTGAAGCGATTAGCGAATATCAGGGCTTGCCCCGCCAGGAAGCGTTCGATATTGAGTACTGGTTGCTGGAAGAAGCCAAGTTGCAGCGCATGCCGCCAGAAAAGGAATTAGCGCGCAACGTGGTCGTTGTGGTGGGGGCGGGCAGCGGCATCGGCAAGGCAACGGCGCACCGGGTGGCCCAGGAAGGGGCACATGTGGTTTGTGTGGATTTGAACGCGGACGCGGCGCAGGAAACGGCCGTTGAACTCACCAACAAGTACGGCATGGGCATTGGCGTGGCTGGGACCGGCATCTCTGCCTGTGGCCCGGCCATTGGCCTGGGGGCAGACATCACCAGGCGCGAATCGGTGCAGGCGATGCTGAACCAGGTCATTTTGGCTTATGGCGGCATCGACAATGTGATTGTGACCGCTGGGGTGTTTGTGCCGCCGATAAAAGACGGCCGTATCACCGACCCACAGTGGGATTTGACCTTTGCTGTGAATGTGAAAGGTGGCTACCTCATCGCCGATGAAGCCCGCCAGATTTGGGAAGCACAGGGACTGTCAGGTACACTTGTTTTGACGACCAGCGTGAATGCGGCCGTAGCCAAAGAAGGCTCCGTGGCGTACGATACCAGCAAAGCGGCGGCTAATCATCTGGTGCGTGAACTGGCCATCGAGCTGGCCCCGCTGGTGCGGGTGAACGGGCTGGCTCCAGCCACCGTGGTGGAAGGCAGCAGTATGTTTCCCCGTGACCGGGTCATCAGTTCGCTGACGAAGTACGCCATCGCTTTTGACGAAAGCGAGGAGACCGAAGCATTGCGCGACAAGCTGGCCAACTTTTACGCCCAGCGCACGCTGACCAAATTGCCCATCACCCTGGCTGACCAGGCTGAAGCGGCCTATTTGCTCACCAGCAGCAAGCTGAGCAAAACAACGGGGCAAATCATTAGCGTGGACGGTGGCCTGCACGAAGCATTTTTGCGTTAACCTGATTGTCATTTCGACCAACGGGAGAAATCCCTGAGGCCATTGCCAGAGAATGAATTGGCCAGATTTAGAGGGATTTCTCGCCAAAAGCGGCTCAAAATGACAAGTTAAGGTATTTCGCGGAAGTTGCATGGTTGTTTTCTGGCTCATCGGATAAGGATTTTGTTGATAATGGACTAAAACATGATAGACAGACCATCGCCAAAAGGAAAACGCGTTTCGCTGTTTGTGACCTGCATGGTGGATATGCTCTCGCCGCAAACGGGAATGTCTGTGGTGGCGGTGCTGGAGCATTTGGGCCTGACGGTTGATTTTCCGGCAGGGCAGACGTGCTGCGGCCAGCCAGCCTTTAATTCTGGTTATCGTGACGAGGCGCGGCAGGTGGCCCGGCACTTCATCGAAACTTTCCGTGAGGCCAAGGTGATTGTCACCCCGTCTGGCTCCTGCGCGGCGATGGTGCGCCACGAATACCCGCATCTTTTTGCCAACGAACCGGCTTTGCTGGCCGAAGCGGAACGATTGGCCAGCATCACCTGGGAATTTAGCGAATTTATTGTTGATGGCCTGGGCATTACCGATTTGCATGGGAGATTGCCTGAACGGCAAACGGCCGTTTGTCATCATGCCTGCCACGGACTTCGTCTGCTCCATTTGAAAAACGCTGCCGAAACGCTGCTGGAAAACACAGAAAATGTCACTTTACAACCGTGGGACAACAGCGAAATTTGCTGCGGTTTTGGTGGCCTCTTCGCTGTAAAGATGGCCGACGTGAGCGGGGCGATGCTGCACAAAAAGCTAACACACATCGCCGACAGCGGGGCGGATTGTGTGGTCACTGGGGACATCAGCTGTTTGATGCACATGAACGGCGGGTTGGAAAAGCAAGGGAAACGGCCGTCCGTGCGCCACATCGCCGACGTTTTGGCCGAGGGCATCCAACAAAAAAGAGAATAGAACACAGATTTTCACAGATGCACACAGATTTTTTTCTTTACATCTGCGTCATCTGCGTTTATCTGTGTCCCATTTTGGAAAGAGTTGCTATGAAGGTTCAATCGAAAAATTTTATTCCGGCGGCGCGGATTGCGATAAATGATGTTGATTTGCAAACGGCCGTAGCCACTGGCACCGATTCCGCTTTCACCAAGCGGCAGGCAGCCATGTACGCCGTCAGCCAGGAACATGGCCAGACGCTGCGCCAGCAGGCAGCAGCCATCAAGCGGTACGCCCTCAATAATTTGCCAGAGTTGCTGGAGCAGGCTGAAGCCAACATGCAGGCCAACGGTATCCAGGTGCTGTGGGCGGCTGACGCCGCCGAAGCCAATCGGCACGTTTTAGAAATTGCCCAACGGCACGACGTGCGCTCGGTGGTCAAAAGCAAAAGTATGGTCACTGAAGAAGTGGGGCTAAACCACGCGCTGGAAGCGGCCAGCATTGACGTGCTGGAGACCGATTTGGGGGAATACATTGTGCAGTTGGGGGGAGAAACGCCCAGCCACATCGTGGCCCCCATCGTGCACAAAACGAAGGATAGCATCCGCGA
This sequence comes from uncultured Anaerolineae bacterium, assembly GCA_905479495.1. Classification (GTDB taxonomy): domain Bacteria; phylum Chloroflexota; class Anaerolineae; order Promineifilales; family Promineifilaceae; genus Leptofilum. The sequence goes on along the minus strand of CAJQMR010000013.1, from coordinate 378,016 downwards.
TTTGCTCATCGCCAAAGCAGACATGCCGCCTACTGACGACGTCAACGAGATGACCCGGTTTGCCCGCAAGACGCTGCGTCAAAAATTTTTAGCCGCCGACATGGGCGTCTCTGGCGGCAACTTTATTTTGGCCGAAACAGGTTCCATCGGCCTGGTCATGAACGAGGGGAACGGCCGTATGGTTACCAGCCTACCCCGCGTTCATGTGGCGTTGGTGGGCATCGAAAAGATGGTGCCCACGGTAGCCGATTATGCCTTGCTGACCCAGGTGCTGCCGCGCAGCGCCACGGGTCAACAGTTGGCCGTTTACACCCACTTGGTCAACGGTCCGCGCCAGCCCGGTGAAACGGACGGGCCAGAGCATGTGTATGTGATTTTGGTTGATAACGGCCGTTCCCAAATCTACAATACGGATTATGCCGAGGCGCTGGCTTGCATTCGCTGCGGGGCGTGTTTGAACGGCTGTCCCGTTTACCAGGTGGCTGGCGGGCATGCCTACGGCTGGGTTTATTCCGGGCCGATTGGGGCCGTTCTGACACCCCTTTTCACCGGACTGGAAAATGCCAGTCCGCTGCCCCACGCCAGTACCCTGTGCGGCATGTGCAAGCAAGTTTGCCCGGTGGACATCGATATTCCCCGGATGCTGCTGGATTTGCGTCATGAGCTGGTGCAGCGGGGGCAAAGCGATGCCGTTTGGAACGTGGGAATGAAGGCGTGGGCCTTTGGCAATCGCTCGCCAGGACGTTTTGTTTTTGGTGGCAAGGTGGCGGCGAAGGCGACCAATTTGCTTAAGCCAAAATCGCTGCCGGGGCCGCTGGGCGGTTGGACGAGGTACCGTGCCACGCCCAAATTTGCCCCCAAATCGTTCCACCAGCTTTGGCGGGAGCGGCAAGGAAGGGATGACAATGAGCAGTCGTGATCAAATTTTAGGCAAGCTGCGAGAAGCAAAACGGCCGTTCCCCACCATCTCCCCGCCTGCCGTCCATCAAGCGGTCGTGCCGCTCAGCGATACATCTCCTGCGGCTTTGCAGGCTCGCTTTGTGCAGGAAGCGGAAAAGGTAGCCTGCGTGGTGCATCAGGTAGATAGGGCGGCCGCTGCGATTGCGGTCATTTTACAGATTGTGGGGCAGGATACGGCCGTTTCTAGTTGGGACGCTGCCTACATTCCGCTGCCCGGTTTTGCCGATGCATTGGACAAAGCCAACATCCGCCGCGTAGGGCAGGATGCCGACGTGCGTGTGGGTATTACAGGGGTAGATGCAGCCTTAGCCACGACGGGGAGCTTGGTGGTGCTGAGTGGCAACGGCCGTTTCCGTGCCTCATCTCTTTTACCCCCAGTCCATATTGCCGTGCTCACCGCCAGTCAGATTGTGCCCGATTTGGAAAGCTGGTGGGTGGCACAAAAAACGGCTGGACTGGCTCAGACGCGGCAGCACAGCAACATTGCCATTATCACTGGTCCCAGCCGCACGGCCGATATTGCCATGCAGCTTGTGCTGGGGATGCACGGCCCGCGCGAGTTGCACCTGGTGCTGCTATAATTTTGCCCACATATGTTCGGGATATAAGATTTAAGTTGAAAGAGACAAAGGAACCCTGTGTTTAGTAGAACAAACGGCAGTTCCCCGCAAATTGACTGGCTGGAACTGTTTGGCACCCTGACTAATTTCATTCTGTTCAACATGCTCTGGTTGTTTGGGTCGCTGTTCATTGTGACGATTCCGGCCATGACGGCCGCTTTGTTTGCTTCCGTTGCCCCGTGGGGGCGTCGGCAATCGTTGGACGCGCCGCTGAGTGTATTTTGGACGGCCGTACGGCGTTATTGGCTTAAGGCGTCTGTCGTTGGCGTTGTGGATTTGGTTTTAGGCAGTCTGGTGGCGCTGAACCTGTATGTCATTTGGCAAATGGGTTTTGAACAATTCATTGCGCTGCCGGCCTTTATTCTGACCAGTTTGCTGGGCATCTTTCTCATCCTGGCTAACGTGTATATTTGGCCGCTGCTCGTTACGCTGGATCCGCCGCTGCGAGGCTTGTTCAAAAATGGGCTGCGACTGACGGTGGTTCATCCATTTTGGGGTGTGCTAATAGCTGTTGTGGCCCTTATTCCCATAGGTATTGGCCTGATTTTGCCCCGCTTATTCTTCCTCACCGTTGCTTTTGCTGCCGCTGCTTTAATCACTTATGCTGGTGCGTGGCGCATTATTCTTCGCTACCTAGACGAAGATGACCGCAAAACATTAGGTATTGAGTAACAGACCTGAATAAAGGACGCAGTAAGTGATGAGTGAGCCTCAAGCAGGGCGAGTGTATGTGGTGATGGGGGTATCTGGTTGTGGTAAATCTACCGTGGGACGGGCATTGGCGCAGCAGTTAGACGGCCCTTTTTATGACGGTGATGATTTTCATCCAGCCGAAAATGTGGCCAAGATGAGCCAGGGTATCCCGCTCAACGACGACGATCGCACCCCGTGGCTGAATCGGCTGGCCGATTTGATAGAGGAACATTTAGGGAGAGGGGAAACGGCCGTACTCGCCTGCTCCGCCCTCAAAGAAAATTACCGCCAGCGCCTAAAACGCGGCCAAGACTGGGTAATTTTTGTCTACTTCAAAGGCAGCTTTGATCTCATCTGGCGGCGGATGCAGCAGCGCGAAGGCCACTACATGAAGGCCGAGATGCTGCACAGCCAGTTTGATGCTTTGGAAGAACCGGATTCGGATACGGCCGTTGTAGTAGACATTAACCAGGATATCCCTGCCATGATTTCAGAAATTATAGGACGCTGATAAACGCGGATTTACGCAGATAGAAAACAAAAATCAGCGTTATCTGCGTTCATCAGCGTCCCATTCTTTTAGGGAACTGTGTGCAAAATGAAACAAGAAATCATCCACATTGCCCTGGTTGTGCGTGACTACGACGAGGCCATCGCCTTTTATACGGAAAAGCTCAACTTCACGCTCATCGAAGACACTTACCAGCCAGAACAAGACAAGCGCTGGGTGGTGGTCGCCCCGCCCGGCGGTAGCGGCACCGCGCTGCTGCTGGCTCGTGCCTCCAAACCAGAGCAGGAGCCGTTCATCGGCAACCAGACGGGTGGGCGTGTTTTCCTCTTTCTGCACACCGACGACTTTTGGCGCGACTACCATGCCATGCGGGCCAAAGGCATCCAGTTCATCCGCGAACCGAAGGAAGCCGAGTACGGCACCGTCGCCGTCTTTACCGATTTGTACGGTAACCTGTGGGATTTGCTTCAGCTTAAAGAGGGTCATCCTGTGCGGCAGCGGCTGGGCGAAAGTTGATGGGCTAAACGAATAGCAATCGTTTGCTTGCAGATGAGAAAGCTGAACGCCCCGCTGTATAATTCTGAGGAAAGGAGTCCAGTCATGAAATCATTTCCTCTTTTTTGCCTCATACTTTGCTTGCTCATCGCCTGTGCGGAACCGCCTGCGCCAACGTCAGAACCCACTTTGGTGCGGACGGAAGTTGCAGCGGTGACGTCAACGGACACACCAACGGCCGTTTCCACCCCCACCTCTCCGCCACCAACCCACACGCCAACCGCCACCCTGCACCCCACGGTTACCCCAACGCCATCGCCTACGCTGGTGCCTGTTTTTATGGGAACGGCCGTACCACCCTCAACCTCCCCCATCGTCCCGGAAAACGTGAGCCAGGTAATCGAACTAGCCCGCTGGGGGCGTGGGGTGATTCAAGACGTTCGGTTGTCGGACGATGGTCAGGAGATTTTTGTGCGTACCGAGTTGGGTGTTTTTATCCACAATGCCGCTGATTTAGCGATGCTTGGCCAGGATTTCACGCTTGATTCTGTTGATGAATATTTCAATAATGACAATCCTGAATTGCCGTCAGATTTTGAGGGAAAAGTTGTTGCATTTTCACGAGACCAAACATTGTTGGCTGCAAATGATGACAATATTGTCACTATTTACCACTGGCCTTCGCTAGAAATTGTGGGCACCATTATTCCTAGCGAAACCACAACTGCTGAAGAGCTTGCTTGGCATGACTATAGTCGAGAAGTGCGGACAATGACGTTTTCTCCCGACGGAGCTGTTTTAGCTGTTGGTATGCAACCCTCAGCTTACGTGACGCGGGGAGGCAGTGCCATTGAGCTTTTTCAAGTTAGCGATGGTCAAATGGTTCTTCAATTGCCCCAAAGCAATATTGATGATTTTGTCTCTGACTTTCATTGCGATGAAACATACCAGGCTGAACCGCCTGCGCCAGCGATGGTTGAGAAAATTATCTTCTCGCCAGACGGCCGTTTCCTGGCTGCCAGTTTCGGCTATTGGTCAGATTTTGCCCCAACGCGGACAAGGCTGTATCGGGTGGAGGATGGTGCTTTCATCCATGAATTTAATCCGGGCATTGAAAACATTGCCTTTTCCCCAGATAGTCAAATGCTGGTCACCGGTTCACCAGAGGGGCTTGTTCAATTGTGGGGCGCAAACACAGCTGCTTTATTACAAACTGCGGCTGGTTATGCAGCCATGACAACTGAATTAATATTCAGCAAGGATGGACAATATTTGGCAGCCAAGTCTGATGTCGGCATCAACCTTTACCAAACATCAGATGGCTCAGTTGCCGCCGATTTTCCTTCAGCCACAGCTCTGTCATTTTCTGATTTGGATAAAACTTATGCCGTTGGTTATGCCAATGGAACAGTCGAGTGGCGCTCACTTGACGGAAACCAGGTTTTGAACAATGTCCTGGCGCATTCTGGCAGTGTGTTTGGCCTTGAGTTTGTGGCACAAAGTGAATCGCTATTATCAAGCGGTGCTGATTGCCGTTGGGCGATGTGGCAGGGTGGGGCTCTCGTGCAATCCTTAACTTCCTATCTCTCGCCAAGCATTTGGGCCGATACGCCAGCCGGACCAACAGGCATTCGCCACATTTCCAGTTTAGGAGATAGCGGAGCCGTCGCTTTGACACTATCCAACTTTCCTTCTGATTTTCGCGAACACCCCAATTTTGTATTGTTTCATCTGACAGATGGTGAAATTATTGAGGTTACGGATGATTTCCCGGCCCATTTTGACGGGGTTGTGTTCTCTGAAAACGGCCGTTACCTGGCGCTCGATGGGCCATTGTCTGTCTGGAAACTGAATGATGATTTCTCTTACTCGTCTCTTTGGATTTCAGAGCATTATGTTTCAGCGAATCTGGCTTTTTCCGCTGATGGACAGTTACTAATCGCAGAAAATCAACTCTTTCTAACGGAAAGCGGCGAGCTTATGGCGACATTGCCCTATGGAGAGACTGAAATTTCCAGCGTGGCTTTTTCAGCAGACGGCCGTTTTTTGGCAGTCGCTACGGTTGATGGGCTCATTCATTTGTGGGGGATTTCGTAACCAGTTTTGCTCACCGTTTTTAGGCTCAAACCCTCTTGTCAAAACTATTTTTCGTGATACGTTCCAGTTTATGACATCCATCAACACAACTTTAGAACCGCCTGAAGTGCCGGTGGTGGAACGGGGCAATCGGGACACCTGGCGCATTTTGTGGCGGGCGTTTGGCTATTTACGGCCGTATCGCAAACTTGTCATCGGTACCTACTTCACCATGCTCGTCATCGACGCGCTCAGTCTGGTGATTCCTCAATTTATCCGGTTTATCATCGATCGGGGCATTCGCCAGCAGGAGATTGGCTTTTTGGGCTGGTCGGTGCTGGCGCTGCTGGGGCTGACGCTGATTAAGGGCATCTTCACCTACTTCCAGGGGCGCTGGACCGAAGTGGCCTCCCAAACCGTCGCCTACGACCTGCGCAACGAAATTCAGAACAAGCTCACCGTGCTGCCCTTCTCCTACCACGATCGCACTGAGACGGGCCAGCTGCTCTCCCGCGCCATTCAAGATGTGGAGCGGCTGCGTTTCCTCACCGGGCGGGCTGCGTTTCGCATCATTGACGGCGCGTTTTTGTTGGTGACAACGGCCGTTGTCCTTTTCATCATGAGTCCGAAATTGGCGCTGCTGGTGATGCTGACCACGCCGCTGCTGCTCTGGCGCGCTTTGAACTTTGGCCGCCGCTTTCGTCCGCTCTCGCTGGCGATTCAGGATCAGCTGGCGGTGCTCACCACCAACCTGGAGCAAAATTTGCGTGGGGCGCGGGTGGTGAAGGCGTTTGCCCAGGAGGATGCGGAAATCGGCCGTTTTGTAAAGCAAAACGAACGTTGGTTTGCCCTCTCCGCGCTGTCGTCTCGGCTGCAAGCCCTCAACATCCCCATGATGGATTTAATTGCCAACCTGGGTACGGTGGCCGTCATTGGCTACGGTGGCTGGCTGGTAACCCAAAATCAGCTGACCCTGGGCGAACTGGTGGCCTTCACCACCTACCTGGGCCAGCTCACTACGCCAGTGCGCCGCATCGGGCTGGTGCTGCCCGCCATCATCATGGCCTCTGCTTCCGGCGAGCGCATCTTTGAAATTCTGGACCAGATTCCCGATGTGAAGGATGCGCCGGATGCGGTGGCGCTGCCTAAAATTAAGGGAGCCGTCCAGTTTGAAGATGTCTCGTTTGGCTATCTAAAGCGGCATAAGGTGCTGCAAAACATTCGCTTTGCGGCCGCGCCGGGGCAGGTGATTGCCCTGCTGGGCGCGACCGGCTCAGGCAAATCGACCATTATGAATTTACTGCCCCGCTTTTATGACCCGACGGGTGGGCGGGTGCTGGTGGATGGCCACGATTTGCGCCAAATCACGCTGGCCTCGCTGCGCAGCCAGATGGGCATTGTGCTGCAAGAGACGACGTTGTTTGCCGCCACCATCGGCGAAAACATCGCCTTTAGCCAGCCTAATGCGACCGAAGCGGACATCATCGCGGCGGCCCAGGCGGCGCAAGCGCATGCGTTCATCAGCGAACTGCCTAACGGGTACGAGACGCATGTGGGCGAGCGGGGCGTGACGCTCTCTGGCGGGCAAAAGCAGCGCATTGCTATTGCTCGTGCCCTGCTGGCCAATCCGGCCATTCTCATTTTGGACGACGCCACGGCCAGCGTGGACACGCAAACGGAGCGCTTGATTCAGACGGCGCTAGGGAATTTGATGAACGGCCGTACCACCTTCGTCATTGCCCACCGCCTGAGCACCGTGCGCCGTGCCGACCTGATTCTGGTCCTGGAAAAAGGACAAATTGTGGCGCGAGGCACGCACGATGACCTGCTGGCGCAATCGAGCCATTACCAGGAAATTTATAACAAGCAGTTAAGGCCGCAGGAGAGAAGTTTGCCAGTAGGCGAGTAAGCGAGTTTGCAAGTAACCCGCCCACTCGCCACACGCAAACTCGCAAACTGGCATACAAAGGTTTTTACACATGAGTTTTTCAATTGGATCAACTGGCCCGAACATGGGGCCGCGCGGGGCATTACACCGCTTTGGACAGGAAGAGGCGGGAAAGCTGTTTGACCAGCGGGTCGTGGTGCGGATGCTGGCTTATTTAAAGCCATACGGCCGTTACATGGCCATCGCTACCGTTTTGATGCTGCTGGCGACCGGAATGACGCTGTTGGTGCCTTATCTGATGAAAATTGCCATCGACGAGACGATTGCCCAGGGGGACACACCAGGATTAATTCGCGTAGCCATTTATATTGCCGTCTCGTTTGTGCTGCTGTATGTGGCTTCGGCCGGGCAGCGGTATTTGCTGGGCTGGGTGGGGCAGCGGGTACTGGCCAACATCCGTGACGAGATGTTTCGCCATCTTCAGGCGCTGCCGCTGGCTTACCACGATACCCACATCGTTGGCGTCACCGTCTCGCGGGTGATGAATGATGTGGCGGTGATCAACGATTTGCTGTCGCAAGGGTTGATAACCCTGGCCGGCGATTTGCTGGTGCTGCTGGGCATCATCATTGTCATGCTGTCGATGAGTCCACGCCTGGCGCTGATTGCTTTTGCCGTGCTGCCGCTGATGATTTTGGTGACGGTGATCTTTTCGCGGCGGGCCAAGGTGGCCTTCCGGCGCACGCGTTCCAGCGTGGCCGCCGTGGTGGGCGATCTGGCGGAAGGCATTGCCGGGATGCGCGTTATCCAGGCGTTTGCTCAGGAGGAGGTGGCCCAGGCCCGCTTTGATGCCATCAACGAATCGAACAAAGAGGCGCATGTGGATGCGATGTCGCTCTCGTTTGTCTTTTTGCCCTCGATTGAGTTTATGGGGATGCTGGCAACGGCCGTTGTGCTTTGGTTTGGTGGCGTGGCCGTGAGCCGGGGCGAGGTGACACTGGGTGTGCTGGTCGCTTTCCTGGCGTACGTGACCCGCTTCTTTCAACCGATCCAGGAGTTGAGCCAGCTGTACACAACGATGCAGTCGGCGATGGCCGGTGGAGAGCAGGTGATCCGCTTGATCGACACGGAGCCGTCCGTGGCCGATGCGCCGGACGCCAGCGAGATGCCTCGCGTGCGCGGCGAAGTGGAACTGCGCGATGTCTCCTTCCGTTATCGGCCAGAAACGCCGGAGGTGCTGCATAACATCAACCTGCACATCGCCGCCGGGCAGACGGTGGCCCTGGTGGGGCCAACCGGAGCGGGCAAAAGCTCCATCGCCAACTTGATTGCCCGTTTTTACGACGCCACCGAGGGGCAGGTGCTGATTGACGGCCTTGATGTGCAGTCGGTGCAGCAGCAGTCGCTGCGGGCGCAGACGGGCATCGTCTCGCAGGACCCGTTCCTTTTTTCGGGAACCATCGGGGAAAATATTCGTTTTGGCAATGAGGGGGCGGGAGATACGGCCGTTATCCAAGCCGCCAAACTAGCCAACGCCCATGAATTTATCGCTGCCCTGCCAGATGGCTACGAGACGCAGATTTTGGAGGGCGGGGTGAACATCTCGCTGGGGCAGCGGCAGCTTATTTGCATCGCCCGCGCCGTCCTGGCCGATCCACGCCTGCTGATTCTGGACGAAGCGACGGCCAACGTGGATACGCTCACCGAGGCGCTCATCCAGGAGGCGTTGGAACGCTTGCTGCAAGGGCGCACGGCGATTGTAATTGCCCATCGCCTCAGCACCATTCGTCGCGCCGATTTGATTTGTGTGGTGGAAGACGGCCGTATCGTGGAGCAAGGCATCCACGAGGCGTTGTTGGCGCAGGACGGCCTGTACCGGGAGCTCTATGAGCGGCAGTTTGTAAATGATTTGAGGGAGTAGAGCGAACCTTGTAATTTATTCCCTTTGCTTCAGGGGTTCCTAACCGCATTAGGCTTGGGGCAGTTGAGTGAGCCAATGGCGATTTTTGGCGGCTTTCATAACGTTTGCGGTTTCAAAAATAGCGAGGCTACGGGTCCCACTTTTCCTGGCCGCTTCAATATCGCCTTTTAATAAAGAAAGTTGCGCCAAACCAAATAATGCTCTTGCAATTGCTTCAGTTACGCCAACATCTTCTGATACTTGAAGGCCTTCTGAAAAAGCATCTTCAGCTAGTTTTAGCTTCCCTAATTCCAGGTAAGCTTCCCCCAGACCGGCCAGCAGCACGCTAATTCTTTCTTTTTCATTGATTTGTCTTGCTAACGAAAGCCCGTTAAGAAAATGTGATACGGCCGTTTCGTATTGTTGCCTGGTAAGGGCTAAATCGCCCATCGTGGAAATGATATAGCAAACATTGCTGCTCATACCCGACTGGCGGGCAATGGTTAAGGCTTCCTGTAAATATGCCTCAGATTCGTCGTAAGCTTCACGTTCCATCACAACGATGCCCATGTTGGTTAACAAGTAACTGATTCTGTCCTGTAGGCCAAGTTGACGAGCATAAATGAGTGCTTCACGATAGCATTTCTCTTCTTCAACATAGTTGCCACGCCTTCCGTAGATAATCCCCAGATTGCCCAGTATGGAGGCTAAGGCTTCAATATGGTCACGCTTTCGGGCAAATTCAAGCCCCTGCTGATAATATTTCTCGGCAATATCATATTCCCCCAGTTTTTCTGAAATTGCGCCGATATTTGACAGAGTTATGGCGATCTGTGCCTCATAAGAGATTTCTTGAGCAATGGCCAAGCACGTCTTGAAATGCTCTCTTGACTCTTGCAATAATCCTTTTCTAAAACAGATGGCACCTAAATCGGCGTGTAGTTCCGAGACGCTTTTTTTGTTTTGGGAAGCGATGGCCATTGCCAATCCTTCATCAAGATATCCTTGGGCAACGTTAAATTTAGCTTGTTTCCAGGCACTGCGCCCCAGGAATTTTAGGCAGGCCGTAATTATCTCTTTATTTTGTAATTGTCTGGCAAGTTGTAATCCTTCTTGTAAATATGCCTCAGCTTCAGGAAAAGCACTGTGTTTTTCGGCAATGCGGCCTAAATTTAGCAGGGCTGCTGCCCGGTCCGTGTTATTCTGGACCTGATTGTTTTTGAGGAGTTTTTGTAATTGTGTTTGGGCTAAATCTAAAAAACCACGAAACTCGAAATAGTCATAAATGCCAAGGACAAGCGTTGGGTAAGATGTATCCGTGGATTTCACAATGCCCAAAGCCGCCAGGATATTCTCTATTTCCCGTTCCAGGTGGTTGAATTCATGCTGATGTGTTTGTACATAATTTGACCAATAATGGACAAAGCGGTGGGAGGTTTCTTGAAAATATTGTTGTCGGGCGGCTAATGATTGCATGGCGGTCTCATAAGAGCTGAATGACGTCCGACAGGACGAAGTGTTGGGTTAACGGGTGAAGATAGTATCGTATGTTTTCTTGCAGGCTGGCGATAGCGCCTATTTCCAGGAAGGAAAATTGCCATAATTTATCAATACTTTCAACGAGGTTGGCATGAGGTAGTTGGCTTACTTGTTTTATCGCTTTGAAGTTGCCGCCAACACCAGGGGCAAAGTGGGCTAAGGTGATGAGTAGTTGCTGGTTTGTTTCAGATAACAATGACCAGGAACGGCCGTAAACATGTTTGTAGAAATTGATATACTCGTTTTGAGTACTGTTTTGAATATTCACCTCGGTGAGGTGCTGTAAAACAATAGGCAGGTCAAAATGGGCAAGTTGGCTGACGATCAATTTTAGGGCTAATGGTGAACCGCCAGTCGCTGTGATGACGGGAAATAGCTGCTGGGGCATGGCCTCGGCAACGTGGCTTATTCCTTTTTCAGTTGCATCTTGTTGAATAAATTGGACGGCTTCATTTTCAACCAGGCCATCGAGGTGAATGGCAAATAAATCACCACGAAAACGCTGCCGACTGGTGAAGAGGGCTTTGCTGGGGTTTAAAAACGGCCGTAACTGGGTCACGATTTCGTTTTGGGGGGTAACGGCCGTTTCTAAATTGTCCAGGATGATAAGTACCGGTTGGCTGCGAAGCAATGCTTGCAGGCGTTTGCTCTTTTGTTCTGGGGGCAATTTGGCTATATCTGGTTGGTTCAATTGGGCGGCTATTGCGTCTAAGCAAGTATGAAATGTTAACCCACCTTCTGGAACCATCGCACCTGGTAAATCATTCCGTGACGCACTGATCCAAACCACAGCCGTAAAATGACAAGATAGCTGGCATTGTTCGGCGATATTGCGGGCTAGGGCCGTTTTACCAATACCGCCTTGCCCATCAATCGTGATAAGCCAACGGCCGTTTTTATCTTCTAGAGCTTCCCTTATTTGGGCAAGTAATGTTTGGCGGCCTACCAATTCTCGATAATTTTTACCTGGCAGGTTAACTGATGAAGGCGGCAAAGCCTGCGAATCATTGGCAAGAAATACATCTCCAACGACCTGAGTTGGGTTAGGATGCCCACCGTGTAAAAGAAAAAGTTTTAGCCAGCTTTGGTTGAGTTGTCCCTGTACCACAAGTTCTTTGGCCAAATTTTCTAAATCAGCCAGATTGGCGGGAATATTGCCGCGCCGCCAATGCTCTATGGCTGTGCCGCCCTGGCGACCTAGAGCATAGCCCAATTCATCCTGAACAATTTGAATAGATTTTGAGTGCTGGATTTTGATGCGGTAAATGCCTTCAGATAGCAAGCGGGCAAATTCTTCTTTGGATTGGATGGCCATAAAACTCCCTACATTTTTTCGTACCACATTCGTAGCGCTTCCCCAAACTTTTCGTAGCTGAATTATATACCATAAACAGAGGAGTTACCCAAATGCCAGGACAGCGCGTGATCAGTTTGGGGGGTCTACTTCAGCGTATTTATTAATGGGAGACGGCTGCTTTAGCCAAGAAAAGGAGCATTCAATGAAACAAGTAAAAATGTTGACATTCATAATTGTTGGGGCTGGGTTTATGCTGGGTTTAATATTGCTGACGAGTGGCCGAGGAACGGCCGTACATGCAGCCAATTTTACCGTAAATAGTGTTATTGATGCTGTTGATAGCAACCCTGGTGATGGTGCCTGTGCCACCAGTGGAAATGTTTGTACCTTGCGAGCCGCTATTCAAGAAGCCAATGCCCTGGCTGGAAGCGACGTAATTACCGTACCCGCAGGAACGTACACGTTAACCCTGGTGAGTGGTGGTAGTGACACCGATGCCACTGGCGATCTAGATATTACAGATGATCTTACCCTAAGTGGCAATGGTGCAACAGCAACATATATTGATGGTAATCAAATTGATCGTGTTTTTTATGTTGCATCGGGCGTTAATGTTCAAATTACAGATGTCACCATCCAAAATGGCAACAGCTCGTTTGGTTCTGGAATATACAATTGGGGCACACTTACGGTGCAGCGCAGTGCAATTGCAAATAATCAACTATCCGGAGCGTTCTATGCCGGAGGGGGAATTGATAATATTGGCACAATCACCATCATGTCTAGCACAATCCACAACAACCAAACGCCAGGGGACGCTAATGGTGGCGGTTTGTTTAACCAGGGGCAAGCAACAATTACCGATACGTCTATCACCAGCAATACTGCGGGAAGCGGTTCAGGTATTTACAACAGTACGTCGGGCGCGGTTTTGCAGTTGGAGAATGTGACGATTGCCAACAACTCTGCTGCTGGTTCAGGGGGTGGGATTGTAAACAATAATGGCACGGCAACGGTAAATAATCTCACGATTGTGAACAATACCGCTGACAGCGACAACAATAGCTCTGGTGATGGTGGGGGGATATTTGCAGATGGCGGCACATTAAATATTGCTAATAGCATCGTTGCAGAAAATATAGATATGGGTGATGAATCTCCAGATTGTGGTGGTTTAGCAGGAACAATTGTGTCGGCAGGTCATAATTTTGTTGGCAAAAATAATGGTTGTAACTGGAGTTCTACGACTGGTGACCAGGTTGGGACAATTGCCAGCCCTCTTGATCCTCAATTAGATACATTAACGGGGTCGCCAGCTTATTATCCTCTCCTGGCCAGCAGCCCCGTGATTGATGCAGGCGACCCCGCTGCTCCGGGTGGAGCTTATCCCGCTTGTGCAGCCTCAGACCAGGTTGGTACCGTTCGGCCTGTGGATGGCGATGGCGATAGTACGGCCGTTTGCGACATAGGTGCCTATGAATGGCGTAATCAAGTAAACGTTTATCTGCCTACGATTATCAAATAACAAAATAGTGCCTCGAAATTTTCGATTAACGATATAACAAATGACAGACGGGTAAAAACCATGAAAAAATACAGTATCGTGCTCATTATCATGTTGACATGGCTTATTTCAGCTTGTGCCAACACCAATAATCCAGAAGAAGTTGTAGAATTGGCAACGGCCGTTTCCACCAGCACACACACGCCCCAGCCTACCATTACAGCCATGCCTACAGAAACGCCAACTAGTGAACCAACAGAAACATCCTTGCCGCCCACACAAGTTCCCACCGTAGAACCAACGGCTACGGCCACAGCTACACCAACGCCAAATCGCCTGATTGCCTTCGCCTTTTGGAATGAAGAAAGCCATGCTTATCAGTTAGGGGTGATGAATACCGATGGTTCAGAGCGTATAGAATTTGCTGCACCCAGCCGCACCTTGCCCGAAGATTATTATCCGGAGCGATTAGGCTATGGTGTCAATTTTTCTTGGTCGCCCGATGGGTCACGAATAGCGTTCGCTTTTATGAATGACGGCATTACGTCCCCAAACTCATCCAATTCGGGAGACAAGCAGTTTCAAATGGGAATTATGAACGCAGATGGTTCTAATCTGGTAGAATTATCCATACCGGTAGATTTTAACGTTTATCGAGCAGCACCGTCTTATACATGGTCACCTGATGGGATGCAATTGGCTCTTGTTTCAGATGGGGAACTTTATATTGTCAATGCAGATGGCACAGGTTTGACCCTGGTAGAAAGTGTAGCTGCTTTAAAATCTCAGCCCGATTACAATGGAGTTAGTTCTGCGTTTTCACCAGCATGGTCTCCAGATAAAAATCATATTGCTTTTGTTTGGGATAGGAATGTCATGTCACTCGATCTAAATGATGCCACCCTGACAACAATCACGAGACCTACACCCGTGTCGATTGAGGATAACACGACAGAGTTTTGGGGCGATCCTGCCCTTGCTTGGTCACCAGATGGCGCATGGATTGTGAATTTACAATCTGGTGTTTACCTTTATCAGCATGAGTCACCCCAGGAAGTGATCCAGATTTCTTCTTGGGTTGGCCGCAATTGGAACTGGTCTTCAGATGGTATGCTGCTATTTGGTCAAGTAACTGATTTGGATGACGATAATTTCCCCACTGAATCACTAATGTTTAACATGAATGATATGACTCTCGTACGTAATCCGGCTTTGGGCATGGGTGATTACCTGCGTGGTTTTTCGCCAGATGGCAGCCAGATGGCGTTTGTTTCTAACCGCAATGGAACGTATGATCTTTTTGTGGCGGATGCAGATGGATCTCATATTAACCAGTTAACAAACGATGAACCATTTGAGGGTGTTTTTGGTTGGTTGCCTGATGGTACAGGCATTTTGTTTACTTGGAGCCAGGCTGGCCAGCAAGATATTTATATGGTGGCTGTTGACGGTGCTGAACGGGTGAAATTAACAGATACGACCGTAAATGAATTCATGGCTCAGTTACAACCTGCACCTTGAATTTTCTCATAACAATTATGAAAGTGACCAAATTCAACAATGCCAGTAACTTTTTAGAAACTGCTCTTACATACCTAGAAGAGCACGAATCATTAAATGGCCTTATGCTGGGTATCGCTTTTCGGCTGAGTCACAGCGCACCCCGGCGGCGGAGACGGCCGTTTCTGGCGGTGGTGGAGGATGGCGGCGAATTGGTCGGGGCAGCGGTGATGACTCCGCCGCGCAAAATGATCCTCTACACTCATTTGGCCAACTGCCAGCCGGTGGTGCAAGCATTGTGGGATGTTTTAGAGGGTAGCCGTTGGACGGTGCCCGCGGTGCTGGGGCCAGCCAATGTGGCGGATGCCTGGGCGGAAATGTGGGAGAAGGAAAACGGCCGTTCCCCCCAGCCAGGCACGCGGCAGCGCGTTTTTGAACTGCGCCAGGTTCAGCCGCTCACTTTGCCTTCCGGCCAACTCCGCCTAGCCGCAGCCGATGATTTTGAGCGGGTGGTGGGTTGGGTTCAGGCATTCCATGAAGATGCCCACATTCGGGATGATTTGGAATCGGCAGAGCTGTTAGCGCGGGGCAAGATGCAAAACGAAGATTTGTTTTTATGGGAAAATGAAGCCGGCGAGCCGGTCACGATGGCCGCCAAAGCCCGCCCCACGCGGCACGGCATCACTGTTTCGCTGGTCTACACCCCCGCCGACCTGCGTGGCCGCGGCTACGCTACCGCCTGCGTTGCTACGCTTAGCCAACAGCTACTGGACGACGGTTACCAGTTCTGCACGCTGTTTACAGACTTGAGCAATCCGGTGTCCAATCACATTTATGAGAAGATTGGCTATACGGCCGTTGCTGACTTCCACGAATACTATTTCTTTGACCACGAATCCCACGAATGAACGAATAATACGAATCAAGAAAAAAATTCGTGTCATTCGTCTATTCGTCACATTCGTGTTTATTTTGTGAAGTTGACGGCCGTTTCTCCCCCAGCTATAATGCCCAGCAACAAGATACACACCGACGATGACAGAGACAAGTACGGCCGTATCAATCCCCAGAGAGTTCGCGGACGGTGCAAGCGAATGATTGGCCAGCCAGAAATCCACTCCAGAGTCGCTGCCGAAACAAGGTCAGCCGGGTCAGCCCGTTACAGCTTTTGAGATCAGTAATCGGTGATCAGTAAAACAGTAATCAGTAAAAACTGAATACTGGCCTACTGAAAACTGAATACCGATGAAACCAGGTGGCACCACGGGCCCCCTCGTCCTGGATAATCAGACGAGGGGGCTTTTTATTTTCTGATGGAGGTTTGTGATGAGACAAATTATGCCAAAACAAGCACGATGGATGCGAAACGGCCGTTTTGCCACCGCCGCCACCTCCATATCTAGTTGCCACATACATTGACCAAACTTTACAAATCGTAATGAAAGCAAAGCGCGTCCCAAACAGTTTCAAATTATTCTCTGCGCCTCCGCGCCTTTGCGTTAAATCTTTTAGGAGAACCTGATGCTAGATATTAACTTGATTCGTGAAAAACCAGAGTGGGTCAAAGAACAAGTTGCCAAGCGCAACGCCGAGGCCCCCATTGATCAGATTTTGGCCGATGACGGCCGTCGCCGTGAGATTTTGCAGGAGGTGGAAGAGCTGCGTCGTCAGCGGAACAGTGCCTCCAAACAGATCGGCCGTTTTATGGGGAACCTCAAGAAAAAAGAGGCGGAGCTAAAGCGCACCGAAGCTGGGCCAGCCGCCGACGCCCTGAAGGCGGAGGTTAAAAAGCTGGCTGCCGAAGCTGAGAACGCCAAAGACGCTCCGCGCAAAATTGGTGAGCAGATTGCTGTTTATGATGAGGAACTGCGCGAAGTGGAAACCCGCCTGAACGAGAATCTGCTATGGGTGCCGAACCTGACCCACGAAAGTGTTCCCATCGGCCCGGACGAAGCCCACAACGTGTTCCACGAGCCGCAAGGCGCACCGGAGCCGCAGTTTGATTTTGAGCCAAAGCCCCACTGGGATTTAGGGCCAGAACTCAACATCATTGATTTTGAGCGTGGGGTGAAGCTGAGCGGCAGCCGCTTTTACATTTTGCGCGGGGCTGGGGCACGTTTGCAGCGGGCGCTCATCCAGTTCATGCTGAACACGCACCTGGAGAAGCACGGCTTCACCGAAATTTATCCGCCATTTATGGTGCGCTCGTACGTGTTTGAGGGGGCGGGCCAGTTGCCCAAATTCTTCGACAACATCTACCGCGACGCCGAGGAAGATTTCATGTGGTTGGGGACGGCCGAAATTGCCCTGACCAGCCTGCACCGCGACGAAATTCTTGATGAGACCGATCTGCCGCTGAAGTACGTGGCCTACACGCCCTGCTGGCGGCGGGAGAAGATGAGCGCGGGCAAGGACGTGCGCGGCATCAAGCGCGGCCACCAGTTCGACAAGGTGGAGATGTACCAGTTTGTCCATCCGGACAAGAGCTACGAAGTGCTGGAAGATATGAAGCAGTACGCTCAGGACATCTGCGACGCGCTGGGGTTCCGTTATCGGTTTGTCGATTTGGCCACGGGCGACGTCGGCTTCTCGATGGCTAAGACGTACGACATTGAGGTGTGGGCCGCTGGTTGCAACGAATGGCTAGAAGTCAGCTCGATCAGTAATGCGGAAGATTTCCAGGCGCGGCGCTCGAACATCAAATATCGGCCTACAGAAGGCGGCAAGCTGCAATACCCGCACACGCTCAACGCCAGCGGCCTGGCGCTGCCTCGCGTCATGATTGCCATCATGGAGAATAATCAGCAGGCGGATGGGTCAATTGTGGTGCCAGAGGTGTTACGGCCGTATATGGGCGGTCTGGAACTGATTAAACCGGAATAGAAGAATGTAATTGGGTAATTGAGTAATTGAGTAATTGGTAATTTTGCTGCTCAATTACCCAATTACTAATTACTCAATTACCATTTCCCCCGCCACCACGTCTTCATAAACTGTCAACATGCGGCTTACAATGTTGGGCCAGGCGTACTGCCGAGCATAGTCACGGGCTTGTTGGCCAAGCAGTTGGCGACAATCTTTATTGGAGAGCAGCTCGTAGATGCGCGCGGCTAACGCTTCTGGGTCGCGGCTGGGCACGTGGTAGCCCGTTACGCCATGTTTCACCAGATGCGCCAATCCACCGACTTCTGAGGCAATGACCGGGGTGCCCATCGCCATTGCTTCCAGGGCCACCATGCCAAAACTTTCGTAGTGCGAGGGCATGACGACCATCTCAGCGGCGGCGTAATAATTGGGCAGCAAATCCTGGTCTTTGGCTCCCAAGAAAGTGACCAAATCGTGAATATCCAAGTCGTGGCGCAACTGTTGCAGGCGGGCCATTTCTTCGTCCAGGTCGTCGGCCCACGGGTCGCCGCCAATGATGGCCATGCAGGCGTTGTGCAGCACTTCTGGGCGGCGCTCCTGGATGAGGGCCATGGCCCGCAGCATCGTGTCGATCCCTTTGAGCGGCTCGATGCGCCCGGCGAACAGGATGTTGGTGTCGCCGCAGGGAATGCCCACGCGTTTCTTGGCGGTCTCTTTAATGATGGGCTGGAACCGCTCCAAATCAACGCCGGGGGGAATGATGGCAATTTTGGCGGGATCGGCATCGTACAGCTCGATAAGCTGCGCTTCTTCGGCAAGGGTGGCGGCGATGAGCTTATCGGCCAGGGTCATCACCTGATATTCACCAGCCAGACGGGCATCTGAGGCGCGCTGGCTGTCGCTTTGGGCGATCTTGTTTTTCATGTGGCCCAGGGTGTGGAACATGTGCACGATAGGCACCTGCCATGCATCGCGCAGCTTATCGGCGACCAGCCCAGAGAGCCAGTAATGGCTGTGGATGAGATCGTACTGAATGTTTTCGCTGGCGGCGAAAGTGAGCACACCTGCGGTGAATTCATCAAGGTAGTTGCCCACCTGGTCAACAGGGATTGGTCTTTCCGGGCCAGCCACGATGTGGATGACGCGGCCCCCATTGCCCAAATCGTGCACGATACGGGGGGCGCAGTCATCCTGGGAGCGGGTGAAGACGTCAACGAGGATGCCCTGGCGGCCTAGTTCGCGGCTGAAGTCGCGCACGTAGACGTTCATGCCGCCGGTTTTTTTGCCGCCCAGCATGGCCAGCGGACAGGTGTGGACGCTAAGCAAGGCAACGCGTCGAATTTTTGGTGTGGCTGCTTGTGTCATTTTTTGCTCCAAAGGAATCAGGAAGCTGGTTCCAGATGAATTCGGTAAATGGTGGTGTCTTGGGCACCAAAGCGGTATTTGTAGGTTTCGTTGCCGCGCAGGAAGTCGAAGGATTTACGGCCGTTTTCAATGGCATACTCAATCGCTTTGGCTGTGATGACGACGCCCAGGCTGAGAGCGCCAAACAGGGCGGGGTCCAGGCCAGAGTTGTAAACCCAGATGCGATCTTTATAGTCGAAGTTGAACAGGCCAGCCGCTTTTTTGCCGCGTACCTCAATGAAGAGCAGGTTGAGGGTGCCTGCTTCTTGGGCGGCGCGAGCGGCGTCGTAGAATACAGCGCGACGGCCGTCTGTGAGCCAGTCTCGTTTTTCAAAGGTGCTTTTTTGCAGCAGGTCCAGGAAGTCGGATACGGCCGTATCCACATCATCCTCTGGCCCCACCACAACAAGTTCGGCATCAGCCCCTTGGGCACGGCGCAGCTTGCGGTTAATTTCCCGCCGCTGTTTGCTGTCGATACTATCTAAATAACCCTCAAACGTATCGGCAAGGGGAATAACGGGGCATACTTCGTTGACTTGCTCGTTAAACAAAAAACCTCGCCGCTGCGCTTCTGTGGCCAAAATGGTGCGCGAGGGGGAGGTTTCGGGAATATTGCACAGGTCTATTGAGTGCCATTCAGGAAAGTTGGGGCTACACAAGCAGTCGAGGATAGCTTGCCAGGCGGCTTCAGCATGTTCGGCGCGGGTGATCAGGTCGAGATAATCTGTTTCTTCCACACAGCCATTAAAGTAAAGTGCACCGTCAAGATTATATAGACAGGCGATGGCCAGCAGCTCTTTCTGCTCGTTGCGGGCGGTGACGGTGTGGAGACGGCCGTTTTCAGGATGCAAATGGGTCCACCACGCTTTTTGGTAAGCTAACGTTTGAAAGGGAGTATCGGTCATGCCGCGCTGGGCTAATGCATCCCACTCGTCGGCTAACAATGTGAATGCATCACTGCCATTTATCAATTCAGTAATCATCGTGGTGCAAAATATCCTTTTTGTTGCAAGTTGCTAATGTCACCATCTTTGCACTTTTGATTTGTCATTCCCGCGAATGCGGGAATCCACTCTGGTGAGCAAGCAAGATGGATACCCGCCTGCGCGGGTATGACACGATCTCTGGTAAGATTGAAATCTGCAAACATAGTGTAATGTTATGTGTTGAGTTGTGTGCTCTTCGGCAAACAGTTTCATTATAGCTGGGAACGTGTAGGACACAATAAAATCTCATTGATACATTAGATAAAGGTCGAACAATATCTAATCTGAGATGTCATCTGGCTAAAAGATCTTACGTGGGAGTTGCAAAGCAGGGGAAATTAACAATGGCAAGGAATGTGCTATTTCTTTGGCAAAAAACGACGCCAGAGGAATTGCCACCAGTCGATGAATCGGGGTACCCCTTTTTCGAATCGTACCAGGAAGATACTTACCAATAAAACGGCCGCTCCCACCCATTGCAATAACGTTAAACGCTCTCCCAAAAAAACGGCCGCAATCGCAATCGTTACCACGACCTCAAACACGCCCAGCAGGGCCGTTTGAATACTGCCCATTGCTTTAACCCCCAAAAAGAGCGTCAGGCGGGCAAGGGCCGTCACCAGGGCCATCAGGCCGATGGCTTGCCAACCGTCTGTGCTAACCAACCGTAAGTCTACAGGCGCAATAAACCAGGCAACTGTTACCACAGCAGCCATAGCCGTAATGGCATACAAGGTCATGGTGGGGGCGGGAATGTCCAACATGATGCGCTGGCTGAGCACCAGTTGAATGGCATAGGTAACGGCCGCAAAAAGCATCATGCCCACTCCCAGCCAGTCCGCTGAGCCTGCACTACCTCGTGTGAGTAAATAGATAGCACCAATGGTTAACGCTGTGCGCAAAATGGTAAGCAAGGAAATAGTTTGCCCGGCCAGCCGCAAAAAGACCGTTACAAATACCAAATAGCTGATATTGACCAATTGGCCCAGAGATGCATCAATACGCGTAAGGCTGGTATAGAAGAAGATAGATCCCAGGCCGTTTATCGCTCCGGCGATCATGCTGCTGAGGACGGCTGGAAGTGAACTGCGAATGAGCTGCCGTTTGAACAGCAACATGCCCAGCCACAAAAAAACGGCCGCAATGACTGTTCGAAAAGCAACCACCGTTAAAACATTTACACCAGCAGCATAGGCTACCTTCGCTAAAATTGGCACCAGGCCCAAAAAGAGAGGCGATAATAATCCCCAAAGCAGCCCTAACTGCCACTGCTGGCTGGTTGCGTGGTCAGACGTTTCCGGCTTTTCTTTTTTGGATGGAACGCTTTCTGCTGGAGGTTTGCTGGATGGCGTTGCCATGTTTCTCCATGTAGACTGAAAAAATGAAAAAATGGGAAAACAAATTTGCCAACGAGTTTAAGACTTAAAAATTAGGCGTGCAAATGAGTAGGTGGGCAAGGATATAATAACAAGTGAGAACGCGTATTAAATGATTGATCGTTGTGCTTAAAACTAAAGTTGTGCTGCCTGGTTGACTTGCTCCAAAGGAAGCAAAATATGGAAGGTGCTACCTGGGAATTGGTCAGGATCGCGACGTTCACTCTCTACCCAAACACGGCCGTTATGTGCCTCAATAATTCCCTTCACAATAGCCAACCCTAGGCCTAAGCCGCCACCCTGAAACGCAAATTTACTGGTGGAATGATGCTCAATTGAACCTAACGTGTAAAACTGGTCGAAAATGCGCCGGTGCTCGCTGTCGGGAATGCCAATCCCAGTATCTTGAATAATCAAATCAACTGTATCACCAACCGCACGTCCTACTACAAAAATACTGCCACCGTCCGGCGTGTATTTTATCGCGTTACTAAAAATATGGTAAATGGCCGACTTTAACTGTTCGCCATCCCCTTGAATGATAGGCAGCTTGGAAAGATCCCCAACCTGTACGTTGAGCCGCCGTTTTTGACAAATTTCATCATACTCTTCAAAAATATCTTGAACAATTTCGGAAATACGTACCGGACCCAAAGCCAGGTCAAGCGTGCCGGAAGCAATACGGGCAACCTTAATAATCTCGTTTACAACATCACGCATGCGTGTGACGCCTAAATTAAGCCCCTCCGCAACACCGGATACCATCTCTGCTGGCAACGTGTTCTCGGTCTGCTTTACTTGCTCATCCAGTAAATGGGCATAGCCACTAATTAAGGTGAGCGGTGTGCGCAACTCATGCGATACCATAATAATAAAATCGCTTTTGAGCCGGTCCAATTCGCGGAGACGTTTGTTGGCGCTTTCCAACTCATTGATTTTACCTTCCAGTCGCTCCACCAAGTTTTGGGCATGGCGCTGGAGATGTACGCTTTGTTCATCTTTCGATAAGGGTTCGGCGTGACCATTGAGATAAGCATTCACCTGATTGGGGAAAACGGAAACATCAATAGGCTTGGTCAGAAAACCGGTGCAGCCAGCGGCCAGAGCTAATTCACGGCTCCCTGGGCTGTGGTTGGCTGTGAGGGCTACAATGGGCGTATCTGAAAAGTTGGGCAGGCTGCGCAGACGGGTCGTAATTTCGCGGCCATCCATACTGGGTAGATTAATATCCATGAGGATAAGATTTGGATGGTGTTCGCGGGCCATGGATATGCCTTCAAGCCCATCAGCGGCCACAACCACATCGTATCCTTTGTTATCCAGCACACGTTGCACCAGTCGCCGACTGGCGGGATCGTCTTCAATGTACAAGATTTTTGCAAGCGGGATTGTTGTTTTGTCCATATACATACAGTTCGGTGACCAAGTTAGTGTGTATCAAGCACGATTATTGTGCCATAGATGACAATATGTTTGCAATTCACATTGTGGTCCTATTTTGGTTTTTGGACAAGCGAAATAAATGGTGCGTTTGTACTGGGAGGAATAAAGAGGGGTGAGGTACGGCCGTAATTCACCCCTCTTTTATGTCCATATCGCTGGCGATTTGTGGGAGTCAAGGTAACGCTTGTTGAATATCATTTAAAAGATCGGAATCCATGAATGAACCTTTTTGCAACAAGGCCTTAATTTGACCATCCAGCCGCTCCTTTTCATCACCGGTCAGCTCTTTAGCCGTAATGACGATGATGGGGATATCTCTTAGCCTGGGATCAGCTTTCATCGCTTCCACAACGGCAAAGCCATCCAGCTCGGGCATCATCAAATCCAAAATGACTAGGTTCGGTCTTGTGTTTTGAATGAGCCTTAGACCAGCGTGTCCATCATGGGCTTCATCAATAAGGAAGTCGCCCTGGGCCTGTAAGATGCGGCGGATGAGGCGGGCGGCGTCCAGATTGTCTTCTACGATGGTGATGCGCTGTACACGGCTGTCTAGCTCTTCCAGAGCGGTCAGCAGCCCTTCTTCGCGGCTGCGGTTGCTTCGGCTTAACTCGGCTGTGTCGGGCAAGGCCATATCCCGGCTGTAATGTTCGCCGATGATGTGTTTTTCTACGGGGAAGGTATGGCCAGAGCAGTTGAGCACCACCGTTTCGTGGGGCAATATTTTGCCCTCGCGAATTAACTTAAATAGACCAGCAAAGGTAACGGCCGTTGCCGGTTCCACTGAAAGCCCATCCATCTTGGCTACCAGATGAAGCGCATTAAATGCTTCTACATCGGTGATGGCGTCAATGGTACCGCCATTCTGGGCAAGCAGTTCATACAGGACCTCATATGCTTCACCCGGTGCGCCTGTGGCCAGGGTCGTGATGTCCGTGCGTGGTTCTTTTACATTTTCGGCTACGGATAATCCCTTGTGGAATGAGGTGGCCATCGGGGCGCAGCCGCTGGTTTGAAACAGCCCCATCTTGGGCAGCTTTTCTACCAACCCCAGCCGCTTTAATTCGGCAAATCCTTTCATGACACCGACCGGTCCCAACCCGCCGCTGACGGCTTGCAAATACCAATCCGGTGTGCGCCAAGGATAGTGGCTGCCGTTGAGAATGGTCGAATTTTGCCCAGCGTGGATGCTGCCCAACTGTTCGGCAACTTCAAACGCCAATGTTTTCATGGCTTCTTTGGCGGCAATGCCCTTAATCCCCCGATCCAGAAAGAGATTTTTGCTGGCGGCAAATTCGGCAGCAATGCGCTTGGCCTCATCATAGGTTCCGGCAACTTTGATAACCTCGGAGCCATACAGGGCCACTTCACGCATTTTGTCGGCTGGTACAGAGCTGGTGACAAAGACCCATAGTTTAATGCCTGCCCGGGCACTGTAGGCAGAATAGGCAATGGCCACGTTGCCGGTGGAAGAAACAACGGCTTCTTTAATGCCGGCTTCTTTCATGACGCTAATGGCAATGGCTGCCTGCCGATCTTTAAATGAACCGGTTGGCCCCTGGCGTTCATCTTTGATGTAGATATTGGGATGGCCCAGCATGAGGCCCAGGTTATGGGCACGCAGCAGCGGCGTCCACCCTTCACCGAGGGTGATAATGTTTTCATCATCGTGGATGGGTAGCAGCTCACGGTAGCGCCACAAGGTTGCGCCACGCCCGTCTAGCTGGCGCAACCAATCATGCCCTTTTTGGGCCAGATGGCCATTTTGTTGTGGATGGGTGAGTTCGTATTCGGCGTCTAGCCAATGGTTATTGCAGTTGGGGCAGGCGGGTAACGGCCGTTCAAATTCAAATTGAGCGCCACAGGCGCGACATACAATTTTTATGTTGCTCATCGCAGAAATCTCCTCGACATATACGGCTAAGTTTGCAGTAAGCTTCTTACGTTACATCTTTAGCCTGCCTGATCGGCAGTCGGTTGTACGAAAGGGATTTCCGTCGGCTTATCTTTGTTCTGACGAACCGGCAAAATCACATGGAACGTCGTGCCCTCATGAAGGTGACTGGTAAAGTTAATACTGCCCTGGTGCATTTCAATGAGCCATTTTGTAATGGGCAAACCCAAACCCGTACCGCTAGACGTACGGGTATTCGAACTGTCTACCTGGGCAAATGGCATAAATAACTTGTCAAAGTCTTTTGCCGCAATACCGATGCCTGTATCCGACACTTTAAGATGGATCGTCTCATCTTCAGCATAGGCCTGCAGCCGTATTTCTCCATCTTCAGTGAACTTAGCGGCATTTGATAGCAAGTTCAATAAGATTTGTCTTAGCCGAATAGAATCCGCCTCTATTTCTGGCAAATCGTCAGGGACATCCCAAATAAAATTGACCCGTTCACTGTCAATCAGGCTGCGCATGGTATCGTGGGCGGGGGCAATGGCTGCGTGCAGCGTAATTGTTTCAAAATTGAGCGCCATCTTGCCCGCTTCAATTTTAGCCATATCCAGAATCTCGTTAATCAACATGAGCAAATGCTGCCCATTGGTATAAATTGATTGCAGGTCTTCTTCCTGGGCGGGCGTTGTTGGGCCGTCAATCCCTTTGAGAATCACGCGCGAGAAACCAATGATTGAGTTCAGTGGCGTACGTAATTCATGGGACATGTTGGCCAGGAATTGGGTTTTGAGCTGGTCTAATTCGCGCAGCTCTTCGTTTTGCTGCTGGGTTTGCTGGAACAATTGAGCATTGGCAATGGCCAGGCTGGTTTGGGTAGCAACACTGCGCAGCAATTGGGTATCGCTTTCGCCGTAAGCGTACGGTTCATAGGAATGTACGCTGATGAGACCTACGGGCACGCCATCTTGCAGCAGCGGCACCCACAGGCTTGATTGAGCGAGACGGCCGTTTCCACTAATCTGTTCAGCCCGGGCAAGCGGGGCGCTGGCATCTAGCAGCAGTGGCTTGTCCTGGCTGAGAAAGGCAAAAAGCGGCTCACCCGGCATGAGGGTGCGGTCTTCCCTGGCGAATGGTTTGTCTTCAACCATGGTGAGGATAGGCCGGTATTGATTCTGTTTAGATTCGTATAGGGCTAGTTGGAAGATGGTGTTGTCCAGCAGACGACCGACTTCGCCATAGATGATTCTGGCCAATCGTTTCAGTTCCAGCGCGCGCGAGATATTGGACTGCACCTGGTTGAGGGTGATCAGTTCTTGGGCGCGATGCAAAGCCTCATCTAGCAGCTTAATATTTTCTAGCTGGGTGGTAAGGTGGTCCACCACAGTTTGGGCAAAAACGATGTTGGAACGGGTGAACGGCCGTTCACCACTCGCTGAATCAATAGCCAAATATCCCAGCAGTTCTTGCTGACTGGCGGCCGGAATGAGCAGAGAGGCATATGCGCCAAACTGCTCCACATGCTGCTGAATGGTTTCTTTGGGAAAATCCTCATTTTTAGGTGAAAGCAGCAGCGGTTGTTGTTCCTGGCTCAGTTGTTCAAATGTGTAGTCGCCCAGCAGTGGGAGGTGGTATGTTTTATCGATCCGTGGGCTGCTAGAGTTTGCCAGCAGCTTACCGCTGCCTTCACCTTGTTCATAGATTACAAAGCGGCACTGGTAGGCCCCGGTGTATGCTTGAATCTCGCGCACGGCAATATCCAAGGCGTCGTCACGGGTGATGGCCTGATTGAGGGCGCGACCAATGCGGTATAGCAGATCGGATTGGCGCAGCAATCGTTGATTCGCCAAGATGGTTGCGGCCTGGTCGGCCAGCGTGCGCAGCGGTTGCAGCGAGGTGTTGGCAAAGGCGTTTGGTGTTTTGTGGGCCAGCGCCAGCGTGCCTAACCATTCCTGCTCGATGTAAATGGGGATGAGAGCCGCTGCGTGCAAATCATTTTGCAAAAACAGCTGTGTGGAATGTTCATCAATGTCAGGTTGGGTATGGGCGTCGGCCACAACAAGGAGATCGGTATTAACGAGACTATCGGCAAAACTATATGTTTCGCGGGGCATGCGCAGGTTTGGTTCTATGTTGACTTCAACAGCACTCCAGGCTACTGGGATGATGACAAAGTCAGGCGCTTTGGGATCGGCAATGATGATTTTTGCGACGTCGGCAATGTTGGCGTTGCGGGCAAAATCGACCAACGTTTTGTAGATTTCGTAGGCGTTGGTGGCTTGCCCAATGCGACGGCTGGCCGTATACAGTCGGTTTGTTTCATCCAGCGTGCTTTCGGTTTGGGCAAACAGGTTGGCGTTTTCGATGGCAATGGACAGCTGGTCGGCCAAACTTTGCAGGACGGTAACGGTTTCGCTGGCAAAAGCGCCCTGCTGGTTGCTTTGCACGGTCAGGGCACCAATGACTCTGTTGCCGGTTTTAAGCGGCAGGGCCAATTCTGCCTGGGTATCTGGCAGCAGGGGGTTTGGTTTGAAGGCGGTGGCCTGGCGTACATTCTGCTCGACGCGTGTTTCGCCAGTGGCAACGGCCGTACCAATCATAGAGCCGCCCCCAATTTCCTGGCTGTGGTTTAGCTCGATTTGCAGACGACCGGCTTCGCCAGAACCCGCACGCAGAACGGCCGTATTCGCCTTTTCATCCACCAAAAACAGACCAACATAATACAAATTGAAGCGGGAGCGAATCAATTCTACTACTTCTTGAATAAGCTGATCACGATCCAGAATGGTGCTGGCCGCACGAGACACTTCGGCCGCCAGGCGCAGCTGGTTGGAATAGGCCCGCGTCGTTTGCACAAACTGAGCATTGTTCAGGGCGCTGCCCATCTCGCGAATCAAGTCTTGAGCAAAGTCGCGTTCCTCTTGGGACAAACTTTCCAGGCCAGGAATGTGGACATTGCCAAAGCTGTTGTCGCCAATTTGCAAGGGATAGCCTAGCGATGCTTCAAATGAAGCTGGTGTTGTTTGCTCCGTAACTTCGCGCACGATATTCAGGCTGCTGTCGTCGGCACGAGCCTGCAAGCTGGCTTCTGGTGTGTTCCAAATGCTATCCAAATAACGGCCGTGCAAAATCTCCAGCTCATGGGCGCGCTGCTGGGTTTCGTTGAGCAAGTAGAGGTTGTGCCAAAGGGCTGCTAGGTTTTGGGCAAAGGTGCGAATCAGGATCAGATATTCTTCGTAGCTTTCGGTGGCTAAGTCATTGTGGTTGGCCACCATTGCACCTAACAAGCGCTGCCCAACCCGCAAAATAATGCCCACGGAAATGCCATTCTCGCCATCTTCAGATTGGTAAGCGCGTACCGTTTCACCTTCTTTACTAAGCGCTGTGGCCAGCATGTCAGTGGTCATGGCTGGGGCATTGTCGCCCTGGTTCAGATAGGGGGCTGTGGTTGTAATGACACGCCAGACATCTGGTTGGTCCAGGGCTTCAAATAAGGTGACGTTGGTAATATCGAGCGCCTGACAAATACCGGTCACGGCCTCCCGCAGCAGGGTGGCTTCATCATTTGCCTGGCTTAGGCGGGCATTTAAATACAAAATCTGGTTTAGGTTATCGTTCCGTTGTTTTTGAACTTCATGCAGTGAGATTTGCTGCTCCAGCTGGGTATGCAGGGCGCGCTGTAAGGCTGCCTGGGCGGTTTCCTGAAAGCGCTGCTGCACAATTTCACGGGCGTTGGCTATCTTTTCTAGGAAAAGAATTTGGAAATCATTGAGGCGGCGGGTAACGGCCGTATCCGGTAAATTTGGCTCAGAGCGATGCAGAACACGCATCATTTGTGTTGCCGTGACCATGGCCATGCCTTGTTCAGCCAGCTGGGTGGCGGCAGCCGTAATATCTGATTCGTTGGCCTCAAATGCCAGGTATTGCTGCACCAAAGATGAAATCTGGCTGGCCACTTGCCGCCCACGCCGTGGTGAAGTGAGCACCCCACGATTATCAATGGCGTGCCGAATGAAGGCATTATAGAGAGCCGTTTCTAATGCAATTGGCTCAATGCCCCAAACGGTTACTGTATCTTGCGCTTGCTTTTTTTCTTGCATTGTTTAATTGGCTGCGAATTCTTGCTTCAAAAAAAAGGCAGCATAAAAAGCCATCCCGATGCCGGAGCGGTCGTCTTCGGTGATGAAATCTGCGGGTAACCCTAAAAACTGGGTGATTGGTTCGACCAGGCTAGGGTGCCACGGCTTGATGATTTCCACAGATTCTTCCAGCGTGTTTAAACGAATTGGCAAATTGGCCCTGCGGCATAATTCTAAAAAGTCATAATACCCTTTGGGGTTATCCATTTCGCCATGTGTTTGAAAAACCAGGAAAAGTTTGGAGCCATCAGGTGCCCACTCGAAGAGCGATTGGGCTAAATGCTGTATTTGCTCAGGTGTTATAAATAGCTGGATACCGTTTAGTCCAATGGCAACCGGTTCATTTAAATGTATCAGTTTGAGCACCTCGGGTGCCATCAGAATAGATTCTGGCTCCAAGGCATTCCCCCGAATGTAGGCAATATCCTCATGATTACTGAACAAACTACGGCCGTAACTCACGGCCACAGGATTGACATCGCTATACACAATCCGCCTGTCGGAAACAATGGTATGCAGGTGGTCGTCAGAAGGCATGCCGGAGGCGATGTCCAGGAATTGAGTAAACCCTTCCCGGCGCAAAAGTTGGGCGGCCTCTTGAATGAAAGCGCGGCGCAGCCGCACCCATTTGCGTAAAGAAGGCATCATTTTAAGCATCTCGTTTGCGGCTTGACGATCCACTTCAAAATTGGCCGTACCGCCCACTAGATAATCAAAAATGCGGGCCACGTTCGGCAAGCTGGTATCCAAAAAAGCGGACGTATTGGGTTGGTCTGGGCTGTCTATTTGATCTGCCTGTGTCATGATGTTTTTGTTTTTCGGCCAAGCTGAAGCTCGACGGCCGTTCCATTTAGCTGCTTGGATAAGGCGCTCAGGCCAATGCCTACAATTGTTTCTACATCGGCCGATTGGTGCAGCTGGGTGCTAATCTCATTTAAGAACGCTTGCCGTTTGGCGCGTGATTCCGCATTGGCCAAAAG
Source organism: uncultured Anaerolineae bacterium (assembly GCA_905479495.1). Lineage (GTDB taxonomy): Bacteria > Chloroflexota > Anaerolineae > Promineifilales > Promineifilaceae > Leptofilum. Next base: position 347,946 of record CAJQMR010000013.1, on the reverse strand, counting down.
TTGGGCGTTTTGAATGGCAACAGCAAGTTGGTCACCCATAATTTGCAGTGCTTCGATCAGATCCTCAGCGAATAAATTGGGCTTGGTACTTTGAACCGTGAGCGCGCCAATCGTATGTTCGCGTACGCGTAAGGGCAGGGCTAATTCTGAACGGGTATCTGGCAAATGTGGGTTCGGCAGCCATTCGGGGTCGGTTGTTACATCTTGGGTAATACGGGGGTTGCCATCATTGGTGGCCCCACCAATCAAGGATTGCCCACCTACTTTCAGCTGTCGCTTGGCAGCCAGCTGTGCTTCACCAGCCTCGCCAGTACCGGCCTTTAGTACGGCATAATCATCTTCTACCAGGAACAAGCCTACATAGTACAGATCAAACCGATCTTTGATAAGTTCTACGGCCCCTTGAGCCAGGGTCTCTTGTTCCAGAACTGTCGTTGCGGCCGCGGCAACCTCTGCGGCCGTTTGCATTTGCAGGCGCTGTTGGAACTGAATCGCCAGCGCTTTTTGCACAGCTTCTAGCTGCAACAGGTTGTTCACGGCAATGGCCAATGTCCCGGCAATCGTTGTCAGTAATTCAATGTCTCTGTCGCTAAACGGCTCCAGGTTTTGCAGCGAGACAACCCCAATTAATTCATTGGTCACAATAAGCGGTAACCCAAGCCAAAATTCGTGTGCATCATCGGAGCTACCTACCTGAAAAGAGTTATATTTAGCCCGATTTTCAGTTGTGGATTGAATATGTAGTAATGAGCGGGAGCGGGCGACGTACCCACTAAAACCTGAGTCCAGGGTGAGCGGCGGAACATTGGATAGATCGACCTCTTCACCGTAATCATAAAGATACAGCCAATTCAGGTGTTCCTTGTCTGCGTCCAGTAGGAAAATAGCCAAACCGGTAGCTTCCACAAGCGATAGAATTTCGCGGCGCGTTGATTTATAAACTTGCTCAAGGTCGGGGGCTTCCGATAAAGCCAGACTGAGCCGGTTGAGTGAACTGAGCTGGGCCACTCTGGCCTGGGTTTCTGATGTGAGTGTGGCATTGGCCAGGGAAACGGCCGTTTCATTCCCCATCGCCTGAGCTAGTTGGATTTCGCTGTCGGTAAACGTCCCTTGAGATTGGCTGCGGTACAGGCGGATGAATCCCAGCGTATCTTTCCCCCGTACTAGGGGAATATCCAAGTAGCTGTGCAGTTGAATCTTTTCCAGGAATTGCCGTTCAGTCTTGTCGAGCTGCTCATCTTCCAGGCGCCATACTTTTGGTTGTCCAGACGCCAGCACCTTTTGTATCCCGTGAAAATCAGCCAGATCATACGTTGGTAAATCAAGCAGATATTGATCAATGGAACCAGCTACCAGGTCGTAAATAAAGTCAACTTGGGCGGTCACAGTTTTTTCTTCTACATCCCAGGAATAGATCATGCAGCGGGAGGCATGCAACCAGGTGGTTAAGGCACGTGCCGCTCGTCGGTGTAGCTCACCTACATCCAAGGTGCTAGAAAGAAGGGTGTTAAATTCATACAAAATGCGCGTTTCATTGAGGCGAGATTCGGTTTTAGCGAATAGTCGGGCGTTGTCAATGTTGATAGCAATCTGGTTGGCGATGATTTGCAAAATGGAAACATCTTCCTGGGCGAAGATGTTTGGCTGGTCTCCCTGAACGTCGAGCACTCCCAGTAATTCTCCCCGAGCAACCAAGGGTAGGGCCAATTCTGTACGGGTGTGGGGCAGAAACGGTTCCTCTTTGTATGCTTCGTCGGTTTCTACATCATCCACAATACGTGGCTCACGATGCAGCCCAACCCAGCCCACAATAGAATGATTATCGATAGGGAGCTCATATTGCAAATTGATCAAATCAATATGGACGTCTGTCGCTACTTCGCGTAAATGCAGTGAAGTTCTGCTGGAATCTGTGAGGAAAATAGAGACATGGTAAAAGCTAAACTGCGACTTAAGGAGGACGGCCGTTTCCCGCAAAAGTTGGGCTAAATCCAGAGAGCTACTTCCCTTCTCAGCAATTTCGGCACTAAATTGCAGCTGTTGTGCCCGCCGCTGCAGCAAATTGCTTTGGTTGAGCAGTTCCCCCGCCAACGTTTTGGAGTTGCGCAATGCCGTTTGTAGATAATCGGAAGTAGCCCAGGCAACCAGGCTAATACCCAGACAGGTGACCGCAAATTCTACCACTGCTAAAAGCGCGAACGTGTTTGTAATAAGAAAGAATGAAGAAACTGATGTCAGGGTGATGATGCTGTATAGCACCGAGGCGCGCACTGAATCTAGCGTGGCAATGGCGACAACAGAAATCAGCATCAAGTAAGGGAAAAACAGATTTCTAGAGGTTGTGATTAGGAGAACAAAAAAAATCGTATTGAGAACGCTAAAAAAGAGATGCGCGGCAAAGCGAATGTTGCCCGTTCGGATCACCCACAGGCAAAGTAGCCCAAACAAAATGGAGGTAAAGATTTGGCCGATCGCGGCCTGGGGCGTAATTTCAACTGGTTGGAAAATCTCTAAAACTGCACGGAGAACACTTAGGCTGATTAGGGCGACAACCAGACCTTGCAGCAGCGCGCCTTTGCGCTGTATTTCGATGTCATCCGTTTTGATTTTAAGAAGATTGACCGAGGCAAACATAATGGCCTAGATTCCCAAGTCCCACACAGACTCTCCGCTTAGGATTTGCTTGATTTGCTCTGGGAAACGATCGGCATCTAATGGTTTGGATAGGAAGCCATCAAAACCAGCGTCGCGTGCTTTTTGCATCTCGACGCTGCTGCCGTGAGCGGTAACTACAACAACCAGCGTGTTTTGCAAATGGGGATCCGTACGAATTTGCTTGAGGGCTTCGTAGCCATCTTCATGAGGTAAGCGGAGGTCCATGAGGATTAAATCGACACGGGACATTGTGTTAGCAAAATCCACAACACCCCAGCCGGTTGTTTTCCATTCGCATTTTTGCACGCCCATAAATGCGAGCAGGCGGGCAATTAGAACAAAGTTGGAAACATTATCTTCAACAACAAGAATGTAGGCATCTTTGGGATCAACTGGCGTTCTTACGGAGGCATTACTCATAGGGTGTCTACCTTTTTATTATATTTAGAAAACCGGATTACATTTTTGCGGCATGTGTATGGCGGATCAAAGGCTCCATTTAAGCCAATTACATAAGTAAAACGATGGCGGCTTACTTTCTGGATTAACGTCTATATTAAACGGTGCTGCAATTTGGTTCAAGTAAACGGCCATTTCCCACCAAAATTTGTGCAAAATAAAACACATTTACCTGAACAGGTAACCGGTATCTTCAAATAATAGCGATTCTCCAACAATAAAGCCGTTAAGGATACGCAAAAAGTGAAGAATCAATTTACTGAAGGTCATCAATCCAGACACGGCCGTTTCTTGGCGGCAACGTCATGGTGGAATTGGCCGTAAATGGTTGTCCATTTGGATTCAATTTTTCTTCTAGATGTAGGGCAAAGCCAGGTGGGGCAATGATTAATTCTTCTTGTTCACCCAGGTTAAAGGCAATAACGGCCGTTTGCCCCCGGTACTTTCGCTGATAAACAACCACACACTCATTGGCATACATAATGCTAAAATTGCCCCGACGTAGCACCGGGAAATCATGCCTCAACTGGATAAATTGTTTAATATCTTCAAGCAACGTTGTATCCCAGCTGCCTTCATCATGCCAGGGAAATGCCCCGCGACAGTAAGGGTCATGGGCACCCGACATACCAATTTCATCGCCATAGTAGATGTTTGGCGCACCTGGTACCGTCATCTGGCACAGATACATCAGTCGCAGAGCCGTTTTGTCGTGACGGGCGATGGTCAGCGTGCGGGGAGTGTCGTGACTGCCCAGCATATTCATTTGCGACAGAACAATTTCTGGGTCATACAATTTGTTAAACACACGGTCTAGCTCTGTCGCAAACTGCGTGGCGTTTAGCGGCTGAATATACCCATACCCCATTCGTACCGTGTCTGTTTGGTCCATGTTGTGACCAGAGAAATACCCAAGGGCTGCTCGGGTAAATAAATAGTTCATCTGGCCATCAAATTGATCGCCCTGCAGCCAACGATTGGCCTCGCCCCATAGTTCGCCCACAATGTAGGCATCGGAATTTACGCTCTTGCAACGGCGACGAAATTCACGCCAAAAATCATCATCATCAATTTCATTAGGCACATCCAGCCGCCAGCCATCGATCCCTTGCTTAAGCCAATGGGTAGCCACACGCCACAGAAACTCACGAACAGCAGGTGTGTTGGTATTGAACTTTGGCAGAGAAGGAATACCCCACCAGGCATCAAAATTGGGCGATTGGTCTTCACGAAAGGCATTCACGGGCCAGCCATGAACATTAAACCAATCAGTGTAAGGCGATTCCTGACCGCATTCCATCAAATGATTAAATTGAAAAAAGCCCCGGCTGGCATGATTGAAAACGCCATCCAGGATCACCCGTATGTTGCGCTTATGCGCTTCATCCAATAGTTGGGTCAATGCTTCATTCCCACCCAGGATCGGATCAACATGATAATAGTCGTGCGTGTGGTAACGATGATTGGAAGCGGACGCGAAGACCGGATTTAGATAAATGGCATTGATGCCTAAATCTTGCAAATAGGGTAATTTTTCTGTGACACCGAGTAAATCACCCCCCTGAAACCCATGAAACGTTGGCGTAGACCCCCAAGGCTGAAGATTGCTTGGCTTGGGTAGATACCCATTTTGGCCAAAACGGCCGCTCTTGGCAAAACGATCGGGAAATATTTGGTAGAATACAGCGTCCTTCACCCAATCTGGGGTTGTAATGCTCATTTAACAAGTCTCCTCATGCTCCTATTATAGGCCGTTTTCTATAATGATTAATGATCTATTTTAAGGAAAGAGTACCAATTTATGTAGTCTGCAATGCGTTTTGGTGGAAAATCCGAAACGATTTGGCTGATTATCCGAGTAAATGCGGAAAAATTGTTGAAATTATAGGAAAGCAATTTGCTCACTTTGACAAAATGCCAATATTTGTAGTTTGAACCTGTATTGTTTTAAGGAATTGTTGTTGCCCGGTTAAACTACCAAAGGATTATATTTTATATGGAAACTTTACCGAAATTTAAATTGCGTGAGCCATTGCTTATTTTGGTTTTCGCCTTTCTTCTGATTTTCTGGGCAATCAATGCTTTAAACACGGGCAACATTTTTTGGTTTCTCCCGATTCAGCCCACTTTCCAGCCAACGCGCATTGTGGTACGGGAATATGGCCAGACAATTGAGCTTCAGCCCGGCGCACCTGGATTTACGGAGCTGTCTCAAGCCTTGACCGAAACGTTTTCTAATGGCTTCGATAACAATGCCTTGGTTTCTATTGGCCTGTCAGATGAAACCTTGCGCCGCTATGCGGAAGAGGAATTGGTGATTGAGTCGTACTATGGCCAAGACATCTCTTTTAATAGCCGCATACGCATGAATGGCGTTACCCAATTACTTGTTCCCTTGGATGGCACGCATGCCGACCAGCGCTATCTTTTTATGGGTGGGCATGGGCAGTGGCGCGTCGGTGCTATGGTGCTGACAGACGATTCACCTCTGCGTAATGCCATGCGTGAGCTGGGGTATTTGCCAGGGGAGTGACAAGATGGCAGTGAACAAAACGTTGGCGATGCGTTTGCTAGAGGGTAAAAAGGTTTCCTATGACGCTGTTTCCTATGATGCCAGTGAGCGTGATGCGGAGAAAATTGCGTTGCAGCTGGATGTACCACCAGAGCAGGTGTTTAAAACATTAGTGGTGGCTGCGCCGCAAGACGGCCGTTCCCCCAGCAAACCCCTCCTTGTTGTCATCCCCGCCAATCGCCAACTGGACCTGAAAAAGCTGGCCAAGCTAAACAAGGTTAAGAAGTTGAAGATGGCCACACACCAGCAAGCCGAAGAGATGACGGGTTTACAGGTTGGCGGTATTTCGCCGTTGGCACTGATTAACAAGGGGTTTACCATCTATTTGGATGAGCTGGCACTGGAACAGCCGCAGATTTATGTGAGTGCTGGCGAGCGCGGGACGCAAATCAAGCTGGCTCCTGCGGACTTGCATAAGCTCACCGGGGCGCGTTTAGCAGATGTATCGTCTGGGTAGGAGGAAAGTAATTCAGCAAAAAGTGACGGGTGACCAGTGGATTCACTGATTACCGATCACCGAATACGGATTACCAAATGACTACTTGGTCTGTTTGGCTAGTTTTTGGATGGTTTGAATAACGTCGGGGAAGTCGAAGGGCTTGGGCAGGAACTCGGCCCCAAGTTTTTGTAGATCCTCTGCAGCAGGCGCGGGCCAGGCGCTCACGAGGACAAACGGCCGTTCCTCCCCATGTTCGCGTAATTTGTTAGCCAACTCCATGCCCGTCATCTTTGGTAGGCGAATGTCAAAGAAAAACAGATCTACTTCGGCCAGTTCGGGACCTTCAACTTTACTCAGCAAATCCTCGGCACTCATGAAGACAGGCTTAACTTCGATGCCAAACAACCCCAAGCCACTGACCAGCAACTGCGCAATACTTGGCTCGTCTTCTACATAGGCTATTTTTACATTTTCCTGCATCGTGTTATTCAGCATCTTTGCCTCTTAAGTGTTCTTGGATTCAGCAATGCCTAGATCATATCTGATTCATTTGATTTTGTATAGGGACTGTGTATGGGTCTTTGGGTCTGTTAAGCAGCATACTCACGGATTTTTTACGTGCCAAACGATTGGGAAATATTGCGTGTAGACAGGCAGCTGCTCCCACTGAATAAAAAATGCCGGTGAGGTGACCCCATCATCTATCAAGGCGGTGACGGCAACCTGCTGTGGAACGGCCGTTATTTCCCGCGTGAGTACCAGGGTGAGCGTCACCGATTCTGCTACGGCTAAATCCCCGCTCCAATACAGACGACGATCCCCCACAGCGGCGCTGCCTGCGCTGCTGGTTAGCGTGTCGGTGACGATGTGGAAGGCATTGGGTAGGCTCACCACGGTGGAGATCTGCTGAGACGGGGCCAGCCCCATATTTTGCAGTCCCACCGTGTAGATAAACATATTAGCCGCTAACGGTTGGTTGGGAACGGCCGTCATCGTGGCCACAATTTCCGGGGCATTGACCCAACTGGTTGCTTTGCGTGTGAATGTTAGATCGTGCCGCCCGTCGTGCAGTTCCAACGTGTTTTCCAGCATCTGGCCCCACGGCAGCGGCCCTTGCGGTGTAGCCTGATAGACGATGGTATGGCTGCCGCCGCTGGGTAGCGTGCCAGACCAGGTGAGCTGACGTGTGGCCGGATCGTATGTTGCGCCACCTGTCACCGTATCCAGATCGATTTGCAGCCAGGTGGAGAGCGTGTTCGTGAGCCACACTGCATTGCTTACCCCATTGTCCATTTGCTGCACCGTAATCGTGTACGTGCGCGGTTCGCCAATCAGCCCCACACGCTGATCCACCGTAAAGCTAGAGTCGCCTAAATCGCTCAGCCAGCCTATTACCCGGTTCATCACCTCCGCCTGCCGGGTGGGGGTGATTGTTTCAAAAGGCACGGCCCAAAAGACGGCACGCCAATTGTCGCCCGCCGTGGCAGTGCCAGCAGGCAGCGCCCGATCGTGCCAGAAGAAAGGCTGGCTGTGGGGCGCGGGCACAATGCCGTCGGCGTGATTTTGGTAGGGGGTGAAGTCCAGTGGGACGGGCGGCATGGCTTCGGCGGAAACGGCCGTATGCCCGGCACCAATCAACTGCGTCGGCTCTACCGTTTCCCAATAATCTGCCACGCCAAAATAGGTCTTCGCCAGGGCTGTCTGATGATGATAATACAGAAAATCCTGGCTGGTGAGGAACAATCGTCCCCCTTGAGCCAGATACGCCGCCAATGCTTGATTTTCGGCAGGCGTGATTGGTTGGAACCAGTCGTAGCCCGTGTACCAGATGACAAAATCATACTGGGCCAGCAGCGGCAGCGGTGGCCCGTTGCGCGAATCGGCAGCGTGTCCTGTGTCCCAGGTATCGTAGGTGAAGCCCATGCTGTCTAGCGCGGCGGTCAGTTCATCAGTTTGGTCATACCAACGATCATCGTCTACAAACAAAATGTTGCCGGGGGATTTATGCTGCACGGTGAGTTGCGCGTTGGTGGTTGGATTGTTTTGGGAAACGGCCGTAACGCGCAAACTGTCCACCGCATCCGGTGGCAAATCTGGCGGAACGTCCAGCGACAGCACCGTTAGGCCCGATTGGCACGGCCCCAGGGTGAGCGTTTTGGTCAGCAGGCTGGTGGGCCAATCGGCCCCGGTAATGGAGAGCGTGAACGTGTCCGTGAGCGTCTCGCTGCGGTTGAAAAGTTTCAGCGTGTAGGTCATTTGCTCACCAGGAATTGCCAGCTCGTCGATGGCTTCGGGGAAAATCTGTACGCCTAGCTGCACCCGTGGCTGCGCAAAATAAGTGAAGCTGCGGGCTAAAATATCCGCCCGATCAGTGGCTTCTGGCACACCTTCCAGGCCAAAGCCCAGATAAACCAGCCGGAACGGGGTGCAGTAGCCCGCTGTCAATCCAGCAGCCTGGCCATTCTCATAAACAAAAGCAGGATCAGACAAAAGGTCGAGGCGTGGTCCAGAAATATCCGGCGAGATTTGGTTATTGCTGCTGCTGCCGCCGTTTAAGTTAAAGCTGAGACCGCTAAAAAGTGATTCGCTGCTGCCGGAGATGGTGTTGGTAACGGCCGTTTTGCCCAAGAAGCTGGCGTTCAAATCGCGGTACCACCATAGTTGCGTATTTAGGCCCACACCATCCCAAACCCCCACATTTTGTCCACTGATGAACAGATGTCCGCCCAAGCCCAAATAATCTGTGATTACAGTGTTGAGGCCCAGATAGCCCGGGGAATCTTGCGGGCTGGACCAAACGACTGAGTCGTATGGTGTCAAATCAGCCAGGCCAGGTGTGTCAGCAATGGGGTCGCGCACGGTCCAGGTATCGAAGCTATAGTTCAGGGCATTGAGCGCTTCGCTGTATAAGTCAGACTGGCTGCTAAAATGCCAGTGCCCGCTGTCTACCAGCAGGATGGTGGGCGCATCGGCCAGGAAGAAATATTGCGTAACGGCCGTTCCGTCCGCCAACCACACCTCAGCCCGCTGCTGCTGGTAGCCCGTTTTGCGGACAATGAGTTCGTAACTGCCGGTAGGTAGGGTGATGTCGAAACGGCCGTTTCCATCCGTCATCATGGTGATGGGCGTGCCGACCACCTCGATTTGGGCATTGGCCAGAGGCGCATACCCGCTGACGGCGCGCACGATACCCTCCACCCGACCATTGGGCAGTAAATTTACTGAAATGTTGCGGGTGGTGGTTTGCCCATCAGTTACTATCACGTTGTTGATCGTGGTTTGCGTGTAGCCAAACGGCTGGCTGGTGAGGGTGTAGCTGCCGCTTTGTACGTTGGCTGTGTAACGGCCGTTTCCATCCGTCACAAAAGGCAGCATTGCCCCGGACGGGGTGGTGATGGTGACTACGGCGTTGGGCAGCGGCACACCATCGGCCAAAAGTTGCCCGGTGAGCTGCCCGGCAGCGGCTTGGCTGGTAACGGCAGCATAGGCATCCAGGCGGCCCCAGCCACTGTCATTATTGGGATAGTCTGGGGCGAGGGGAACGGCCGTTTCCGCCAAAATCTGATTCACTTCCGAGCGTGTCATGTTGGGATTGGCGCTCAGCAATAAAGCAATGGCTCCTGTGACGTGCGGGGCTGCCATGGAAGTGCCGCTGTTGAAACCATATGTTCCACCGGGCTGGGCGGACCAGATTTGCCAACCGGGCGCCACCAGCCACGGCTTTTGTTCATCAGTGAGGCTTGATGGCCCGCGTGAGGAAAACCAGGCAACTTCGTCGATCTCATCGCTGGCCCCCACGGACAGCACACCAGCATTCCCGGCAGGATAGCCAACGGTTCCAGGAAGCGGGCCGCTGTTGCCGGCTGAAAACACAACGTTAATGTTGGCGGCTTGCAAAGCCGTAATATCTTCTACAAACATCGTGTTGGGCAGCCCACTGCCCCAGGAGTTGTTGACCACATCTGGGGCCAGCGAGATGTCGCCATTGGGGGCCAACAGCCATTCAAAGCCGCGATGGGCATCGCTTTCCCAGATGAAGCCCTGCGAATCGGCCACATTGACGGCAATCCAACTGGCCCCTGGCGCGACCCCGATACCGTTGTGGCCTACGGCCGTTCCGGCTACGTGTGTGCCATGCCCAAAGTTATCGACTGGGACGGTGTCCGTGGGGAGAACTGCGTTGAACCAACTACCGCTGTGATCGACCGTGCCTCCCTGATTGCCGCGATAATTTTCGGCCAGGTCTGGGTGTTGCCAATCCACGCCTGTGTCCATGATGGCCACAACGACGCCGCTGCCATCGATGCCCAACCCGTGCCAGACAGCGGGGGCGTTTATTTTTTCGATGCCCCAGCTGGCGACCGGGCCGGTAACAACAGCGGCGTTCACGGCTAACAGGGTGTCGGTGAGCGCATCTGTCGGGCTAATTTGCTGCACAATGGCATCCAGCCGTACCTGCGCCACTTCTGGCAGGCTGGCAATGGTTTGTACGGCCGTTAGATTCCCAGTAGCGGCGATGCTGTTCACAATCCACAGGGGGTGAACGGCCGTAACACTACCTTCAGCCGCTAGCTTGTCCAATATGTTTATGGCGTTGATTTGGCTGTTGGCGGCGGTTTGTTGCAAGGTTTGGAGAACGGCCGTGTGTTGTGCGTCGGGATCAGCAGCGGTGGGGGATGGCAAAGCGGCCGTTTCAGCCAAGTCGGCTATGAAGCGAACGGCCGTGCCCTCAGCCAGGGCGTCCAGCAAGGCTGGCTCGATTTTTTCTACTGACGGGGCAGCGTAAACAATGCTAAACTGCGCAGCATTCCAGAGAAGAAACGCTATCAAGCCTAGCGCAATGGTTAAGCTGAGGAAAAGAAACCCAATACGGCGCTGCATGCAACTCATTATACTCTGAAAGCCATCAGGTAAAAGCAGGAAATGCTTTTACATTGACAAAGACCAACGCGCCTACCTTTGCTGAGAAAATTGGCCTAATCACCTGGGATATTTCTGCAAAATCTTTGGGCCACTTGCCACACAATCGGGCCGCATGGTACTTTCCTCCTATCGTGTTAGGTTGCCTGCTTGTGGTAAGCCATGATGTAAGTGCGCTTGCGTACTATTTTTCGGGGTGCATCATGATAAAACCAAACCATCAGACCCAATACGCCCTTGAGATTTTTTAGTTTAGGAACAGTATGACACCGGGAATTAGCGTCATCATCCCCACCTATAACAGTGCCCGCTTCTTACCACAAGCATTGGATTCAGTGTTTGCGCAGGATTATCCCTGGGTAGAAATTATCGTTGTGGACGATGGCTCGACAGATGAGACGCTACAGGCAATACGGCCGTATCGCGATCGCCTCACCTACCTTCACCAAGAGAATGCTGGATCTGCCGCTGCCCGTAATGCTGGGCTGGCCCAAGCGCAGGGCGAGTATGTTGTTTTCCTTGATGCCGACGATTGGTTATTGCCTGGCAAATTGCAGCAGCAGGCCGACATTTTGCAGGCTCAGCCAGACGTAGGGCTGGTGCATAGCGGCTGGCAGTTAGTTGATGAGGTGGGGGATCCCCTGGAAACGGTTGAGCCGTGGCACGAAGTGCCAACTCTGGATATTGACGGCTGGGTTTGGTACAAACCAGTGCAGATGGGCGCAATGCTATTTCGTAAATCTTGGTTAGATGGTGTTTCAGGGTTTGACCCGGACTTGCGGCAATCGCAGGATGTGGACTTGATTTTTCGGCTGGCATTGGCTGGGATGACGGCCGTTTGGCATTATCGCCCCACTTTTTGCTATCGTATCCACGCCAAAAGCACCATCCGCCGCCAGGCGCAGCAGCATTATCAATACATGGATCTCGTGCTGGACAAGCTGTTTGCCCATCCTGATTTGCCGGGGCGACTTATCGTCTCTGAAAGCAAAGTGCGCTACTACAATTTACGCTGGCTAGCAGTGCATCAATATGGTGCTGGTTTGGTAGAGCCGATGCTGGCTCCGTTGATTGAGGCGGCACGCTATTCGCCTCACGCACCTCTGGAAATGGTGATTGATTGGGCATTTGCTTTTACACGGGAACGGCCGTTTTCCGATCAGCTAGCGCATCAAGTTTGGCCATTACTGGCTCAGGCCGCCAATCTGCCCGATCACGAGTGGCGGTGGCTGGAGCGGCTGCTCGTTTACTGGTTGCAGCATGGATACCCTATCGGTGAAGAGGATATCGACCTGTTTTTGCAGAAACGGCCGTTTTGGCAGCATGCATTAGCAATTGAATTCAAAACCGGGCTGCCTGCCGAGACTTTCTTGCTTTGGTGGGACCAAATTTGGCGCTACTTTATTCACTATGAAGCAATGATTCCCCGGGCTAACTTTGCACCATTTCTCGAAATGCCTTCGGACCAGATTGTGCAGCTGGTGCAGCAATGTATTGTCTACAATCCTGACGCTGTCGATGCGGAGCTACTCGACTACTTTTGGCAAACCACCGTCCATATGGGTTTGCTGCCGCCGGGAGATGCGCCGCGTTTTGTAAAGCTGCACCTGACTCAGTTTGGGCAGGCGGCGCTAGGAAAGTATTGGCGAAAAGCTGGCGGTAGCCTGGGGCGTGCAGTGCTGAATACGGTGCGGCGACCACGTGCTTGGCCTGCGTGGCGGGATTTTGTGCAAACCGCCCGTGCTTACCAGCCGGCGGTGCGCCGCGTGTTAGTTGCCTGGCCAGATGGTGATATGCCTGGGCTGGCGGAATGGGCTTATCAGTTAGGTCAGGCTGGTTTTGAGGTGCAGGTAGCAGCGGAAAAAGGTGGCCACATACAGTGGAATGAACTGGATGAATTTGTAACTTCGCAAGATCTGCCATTTTTGCTGTTTGCGCCCAATATACAGACTGTGCTGGATCAGCAGCTGGATCGATTGCAGGCTCCTCTGCTCATAGGGGATGCTGGCTGGGAATCAGTTCGTCTACGGCAGCCAGAGGTGCTGATAAACTTATTGCAAACGGCGACTGGCGTGTTGGTACGAACGCCAATGACGCAGGAAATAGCCCTTGCTGCGGGTATATCCAATGACAAGTTACATCTGATTCCTCCTGGTGTTGACACCGCTTTTTTTGCGCCTGCAAAGTTAGATGTACAAAATCGCGTGGAACGGCCGTTTACTTTGCTGTCTGCGTCTGACGTAAATTGGCAGACGGATATTGAAACTGCGCTGGTAGCGGTGCACCATTTGCGCGACGCAGGTGTGCCGATCCGGTTTTGGCTGGGTGGGGTGAACGGCTATCTGGAAAAAGAGTGGGTGCTGTTCACTGTGGATGATCTGAATTTGCAGGAAGTGGTGCAGGTAAACGGCCGTTTGCCGTTGGCTCGTCGGCGGCAGCTGATGCAGCAGGCGGATATTTATCTTGATTTGAATGGAACTACCGATGTGACGCCAGAAGCATTAGAGGCTATGGCCTGTGGTATACCAGTAGCCACACATGCTAACAACGGTGCGTTGCATTGGCTAGGAGACTCTGCCATCCAGTTTAAGTATCGCGACATGACTGGGCTTACCAATCAACTGTGCTTGCTTATGCAGCAAACTGCTGCGGAGCGGGCTGCACTTGCGGAGAAAGCGCGGCAAGGAACCCTTCCATTGGATTGGTCACAGACGAATCGGCTGTTTAAGGAGCTTTATGACTGTTGTCTTGATCGTTGACGACTTTCCCACCGTTTCCCAGACATTTCTTGTGAGCAAGTTTCTGGGTTTACTGACGCGGGGTTGGGATGTGCAACTGCTCTGTTTAGGCGAGCAGAAGACAATGCCTGACTATTTTCCTGATCTGCTCGAGCCGACTGCGGCTGCGCGGATTCATGCGGCTAATAACGATGCGACCCAAGCTGAAGCCATTTTGCATGACTTGCGCCCAACGTTGATTCATTTTGAATTTGGTGCATTGGCCGTTCCGCATGTTGGCTGGAAAAAGGCACTGGGCTGCAAATTCACAGCTAGCTTTCGCGGCTATGATTTAAACTATGTAGGGTTGGATCAGCCCGATTTTTATCGCGCCGTATGGCACGAAGTGGATGGACTTCATTTGTTAGGACAGGATTTGTGGCAACGTGCTCAACGACGCGGTTGTCCGCCTACAGCTCGCCATACATTGATCCCGCCAGCGATTGATACGACCTTTTTTGATCCAGCTGAACGGCAACATACGGATGCCGTTGGCACTGTTGAACGGCCGTTGCGGCTGCTAAACATTGGCCGATTGGTCTGGAAAAAGGGACATGCCTATGCGCTAGATGTCGTTGCCGCGTTGCGGGCCCAGGGCATCCAGACTGAACTGACTATTATCGGGGATGGTGTGCTAGCCGATGATTTGTTGAGCCTGACATATCGTCTGGGTCTGGAGGATGTCGTGGAGTATACCGGGGCACAGCCTCGAGATTTTGTGCGCGGTCAACTGGGTACAGCGGATGTTTTGCTGCATACGGCCGTTTCGGAAGGGTTTTGTAACGCTGTTCTGGAAGCTCAGGCGATGTGCTTGCCCGTGGTGTGCAGTGATGCGGATGGGTTAGCGGAAAATGTGGCGGATGGAATCACTGGGTTCGTGCTGCCACGTCGGCAAACGGCCGTTTTTGCTGAAAAGCTGGCATTGTTGGCTCAAAATCCCGAACTGCGTCAGCGTATGGGGATTGCGGGCCGACAGCGCGTGCGCGACCATTTTCGTATAGAAAACCTGATAGACCAATTTGAAACGTTTTATAACCAAGTACTTGATTTATGAATGAGATGACTGGAGCTTTTTCGAGCACTATTTGCAGCTTGATGTGAAACAGACTGTCGAAGGGCTGTATGTCGTGTATCGTAATCGGACGACAGAGAACGGGCTACAGGCAACCATGGAGAACATATGCTTATCATTACAGGACACCAACGGTCGGGAACGACTATGCTACGCTACTTGTGCGATGCACACCCGCAAATGACAGTGACGCATGAGTTTGGGTCGTTATTATTTATGCGCCAACCATATGACGAATATGCACAGAACATGCGGGAGCGAACCGCTTCTGTTGGCGCCCGCTGGGGCTTTTTGGAAACCTACAAGAATAGCCAACGTACCCGTACCGAAAACGAGGCGTTAACTGAGCAGTTCTTACAACGGCTAGGGGAGATTGAACAGGGCCCGATTACGGGAACGGCCGTGCAGCAAACACTGCAGCAGCTTTTTCCAAAGGGTGTCGTCGTTGGTGACAAACTGCCTCAGTATAGTGCCGGCCTCGGCAAGATCACCAAGGACCCGGCGCTAGATTGTGTCGTCATTTATCGGGATTGTCGGGATGTAGCCTCTTCATATTTACACAAAGTACGCACGGAATGGGCTGGATTTGCCTGGGCTGAAAAGTTCAATACCGCTGAAAAACTTGCCCACCGTTGGGTGGAGCGCATGGAAATGATGGAACAATATGCCGACAAGATTTTCACGATGAAATATGAAGTCTTGGTGCAGGAACCAGCGGCAACATTGGCCGCGCTTGCTGAGTGGATTGGTGTAGACCCGGCTGGTTTTCCCACGAACCGCGTGAAAGCGACCAGCGTGGGCAACTACAAAAAGGGGCTCACAGAGGCCGAAGTGGCAGACATTATGCGGATAGCAGGCGAGAAAATGGCACATTATGGGTATGTCTGAGCTGCCGTTTTTTTCTGTAGTTGTCCCGACTTACAATCGTCCTAAGCGGTTGAAGGCGTGTTTGCAGAGCTTTTTGCAACTCGATTATCCGGTTGACCGGTGGGAGCTGATTGTGGTGAATGACGGTGGAGCTGAATCGTTTACGGCCGTTACAGATCAACTCATCGAAAAACTCCCTTTGCGCTTGGTGGACGGGGCACATGCTGGCCCAGCTGCCACACGTAATTTAGGAGCATCGTTGGCCAGTGGCACCCACCTTGCTTTTACCGACGACGATTGCCAGGTCTTTCCCGACTGGTTGCAAGCGTTTGCTGAGGGCTTCGCCAATCCACATTGGGACGCGCTAGGCGGACGGGCTGTGACCCCGTTCGAGCAAAACGTTGCGGAACAAGCGTGGCAGCATCTGACCGATTTTTTATATGAGTTCATGCGGGACGAAGCGGGGAATTTGTTGTTGCTTATCTCTAATAATGTGGCATACCAGCGTGCTGCCTTCGAGAAGGTAGGGGGCTTCAATGAAACATTTCCGTTAGCTGCCGCCGAGGATATGGAGTTGAGCTATCGACTGCTGCGGGCAGGGTATCATCAGCGTTTTTGGGAGCAAGCGCGCATCTGGCATTATCATCGTCTGACCCTGTGGGGGCATATACGCCAGCAGTTTCGGTATGGGCGTGGCGGCTACTATTTTGCCCGGATGCAGCGACTCCATCACGATCAGCCGTTGATGAAGCTGTACTATCAGGAACATTTTTACCCTTCGTTGTGGCAGTCGCTTCGACGGCAGGGTAAGCCATTGTCCGTGCAGATGCTGGTACGCGTGGTGCAGGTCGTTTACCGTTGGGGTGTGCGCTACCAACGGATAAGTAGCCTTTTGGCCTGAATAGGATGCCATGATAAATCGCTTGGCCGAGAATTGTTTTTTGGGCCACTGTACCGTTGCTTGTGATTGAATGGTGGCATTAAGGGTTATCTGCGCAGGCGGTACATAATCGAGAGTGATGCCAAATTGGCTAACTTTGCAATTTTATGAATGAAGAGGAAGTAATTATATGAATAATCGTATTTCTATTGGGGGGCGGATTGCGGATGTGGCTGGACCTGGCGGCTGGCGTCGTACGCTCATCTACCAGCGGGATCTGCTGCGGGAACTGGTGCTGCGCGAAATGCGCATGCAGTACAAGCATTCGTTTATGGGCTTTGCCTGGTCCTTGCTTAACCCACTGATGCACCTGCTTGTCTTCTATTTCATTTTTCGCGTGGTGCTGACATTGGACATGCAGCGCTTCTCCTCCCACGTTTTTATTGGATTGCTGTCATGGGAGTGGTTGCAAGGTGGTTTGACCCAGGCGGCTAATGCCATTACGGGTAACCGCGAGTTGGTGAGGCGACCCGGCTTTAATTTGGCCATCTTGCCGATTGTGACCAACATTACGCGCATGATGGATTTTATCTTTTCGCTGCCGGTGCTGATGGTGATATTGCTGATTGAACATGCCCATTTTGGACCCCGGTTGCTGTTGCTGCCATTCTTGATGGCTCTGCAATTTTTGTTAATTTTGGGTTTCTCTTACCTGGTAGCTAGCACCAATGTTTTGTTCCGAGACACGCAACACTTGTTAGCTGTCATCTTGCGCCTTTTCTTTTTCCTGACCCCTATTTTTTATGAGGCCAGTATGCTGCCGGATCGATATGGCAGCCTGTATCGGATCAATCCGATGGTTGCTATGGTAGAAGCTTACCGGGCAGTGCTGATGGGCGATCGGCCGTTAAATTGGGGTTCATTGCTGTGGCCAGCCCTCCTGGCCATTTTTATGTGTGTTACGGGTTACGCGATCTTTCGGCGAGTGAATTACCGTTTTGTTGAGGAGCTATGATGAAAGACGCAATTGTTGTCGAAGGTTTAGGCAAGAAGTTTTATCATTTTAGCAAGGAACGCCCTGCAACGGTTTTGGAGATGTTGGCGCGCGGTCTGCCAGGATTGCGTGCGGAGCGCGTGTTTTGGGGTTTGCGCGACATCAATTTCCGGATTGCACCTGGCCAGATTGTTGGCATGATTGGTGAGAATGGTGCGGGTAAATCCACATTGCTGCAATTGCTCGGTGGTGTGGGGCGGGCCGACGAGGGCAAGGTTGAGGTAAACGGCCGTATCGGTGGCTTCCTCGATCTCAAGGCTGGCTTGCGCCCTGATCTGACAGGGCGCGAGAACATCTACATCAGTGGCGTCATCTCTGGATTAACACGGCGCGAGGTGGACGAACGCTTTGAGGCCATCGTTGACTTTGCCGAGATTGGTGAGTTCATCGAAAGTCCCCTGCGGACGTACAGCACGGGTATGCAGATGCGGCTGGCCTTTGCTGTGGCGGCGCATACAAGCCCAGATATTTTGCTGATTGATGAAGTGCTGGCCGTGGGCGACGAGGCATTTCGGCGCAAATGTTTTGATCGGCTGGAGAAGTTTAAAGAGGAAGGCGTTACCATTGTGATTGTGTCCCATCAGGTGAACCAGGTGCGAGAGCTGTGTGATGAAGTCTTGTGGCTACACAATGGGCACCTGGTGGCCCATGGCGATCCCGAAATGGTGGTGGGACAATATGCTACGGAGATGAGTGCTACCAAAAAACGACGCCTGCGTTCGGTCGTCACGGCTGAAGAGGATGCTGATGATCCTACTTTTCGTGCCAAAAAGAAGGTGCATCGCTTTGGGACGCAGGAAATGGAGATCACAGACGTTCTGCTGCGGGATGAAACGGGTGCTTTGGTGCAATCTTTGCCCGCCGGGCAGCCACTGACCATAGAAGTTGCTTACCAGGCACCTAAGCCTATCACCAATCCCATTTTCAACGTGGTTATCACCCGTGATCGACAGGTTTGCTGTGCCGTGAATACAAATGGTGAAACAGAATCCATGGCGCTATCGGGAAACGGCCGTTTCACGCTGGAATTTGATCGGCTTGATTTGGTCAAGGGCCTTTATCACGTTGATGTGGGCATTCATGCCCCTGACTGGTCCCATGCTTACGATTACCATTGGCATCTTTATCCATTACAAATTACGGCCGACGGCAGTGGGCATAAAGGCGTGCTGCGGCCGCCTTTCCGCTGGCGACTCGATCCAGCCCAGGAACTCTAAGGGCATAATGTTGCTGCCAACCGCATGACTGAAGAATGGCCGACCTTCTCCATCATTGTTCCCACGTACAATCGTCCTCAGCAGCTGCTGCGCTGCCTGAAGGCGATTGCTGCGCTGGATTATCCTAGCGATCGATTTGAGGTGATTGTGGTGGATGATGGTGGCTCGAAATCAATTAGCAGCCTCATCACCGAATTTGAGACGCAGCTTCATGTAGAAGCTATCTTTCAGACTAACCAGGGGCCAGCGGTGGCGCGGAACAATGGCGCTAAACGGGCAAACGGCCGTTTCCTGGCTTTCACCGATGATGATTGTGCGCCAACTTCTACCTGGCTGCGGCAGCTAGCTGCTCAGCTACAAAAAGAACCGAACAAGATGGTGGGCGGCTACACCAAAAATGCCCTCCACCGCAACCCGTTTTCTATCACCAGTCAGCTTCTTATTGACTTCTTGTACCATTATTACAACCAGACTGAATCGCGGGCTTTGTTTTTTACCTCAAACAACTTTGCCGTTGCCGCAAATCTGTTTTGGCAAATTGGGGGATTTGATGAGACGATGCCTTTAGCTGCTGGTGAAGATCGGGAGCTTTGCGACCGCTGGCTGGATCATGGTTATGAAATGATTTATCTGCCCAGGGCGATCATCTTTCACGAACATTATTTGCAATTGTTTTCATTTTGGCGGCAGCATTTTAATTATGGTCGGGGTGCCTGGTTGTACCGCTGGCTGCGCAGTCAGCGTAAACAAGAGGCTGTTCATCTGGAACCGCCCGGTTTTTACCTGAAACTGATTAGCTATCCGCTGACGATGGCTCAAGATATTCGTGCCTACATTTTAACGGGGATGCTCTTTTTTACGCAGGCGGCCAATGGCCTGGGCTTTTTGTTTGAGCGGCTCGTGTGGAGCCGCCGCCATAAAAAGAAAAAGCTCCCATTGCGGGAGCCGTACCAGTAATTCGGTAGTAGAGGTGCGACGCACTTGCCCTGGCGTGATGTTCAACTTGGTCAAGAAAGTGCGTCGCACCTGTATAGCTTAGAATAGTCCCCAGTCGCCACCAGCACCTTCTTCCATCATGGAAGGATCCCATAACTCAGTGCCAATTTCCACATTGACACCACCAGCCATTACCTGGCCGCCAACCATGCGTACCTGCTCAATGATTTGCGGGCCGTACGGGCAAAATGGGGTGGTGAGGATCATTGTAATTTGGGCGGCATCCGTTTCCTCGTTGATGTCTAGGTTGCGCACCAGGCCCAGCTCAATGACATTTAGCCCAATTTCTGGATCGATGACGCTGCGCAGTGATTCAATCAGTTCTTCTTCTTTATTGGCAATCATTTATTTATTCCTTAATCAGTTTATTGATGTGACCAGCGACTTTTGACATTGCCTTGCTTAACGTGCTTGTCACCACCATGTTGTTACGAATTTATTTGAATATCGGCTGGCCGCAAAGGGAGGGTGAATTGGCAGCAGTCGTCGCCGTGTAACATGCAGCTTTGCTGTTCAACGGCCGTTCCCAATACAGAAATCATCAACTGTTTGTCCAGCGTACATACCTCGTTGTGTTGTTGGCCCATAGAAATGTAAGGGCAACTGTATTCGATGATTTGATAACGGCCGTCTGCCATCTTTTCCCATCGAGCCAGAAACCCTTCTTTGCCCAACAAGTTTATCACATAATTGAGCCGCTCTTCGAACGGCAACCCTTCAAACTCACCGGCACGTTCTTCCATGATGCGTTCTACCAGGCTGATGAAAATTTCATTAACAGTTTCTGGGGGTAGGCGATCTTTTAGTTCTTCTAACAGGCGATTTGTGAGACTGAAATATTTTTGGGGAAACAGTTCATTCCCCTTTTCGCTGAGGCTGTAAACGTAATACGGCCGTCCCACCTTGCGCCGCACGCTTTCCACTTCAATAAGACCCTCAGCCTGTAAGGAATTCAGGTGGTGGCGTACAGTAACAGGGGAAACATCAGCCTCGTCAGCCAACACCTCAATATTACATTGGGCGGACGCCTTGAGGGCATGAAGAATGAGGTCCCGTGTACTTTGTTTACCCTTGCTTGTTACTGATTTCACGATAAAATCCTTTGCCTATTTTTACGGTAAAAGCGGAAGATTTTTCAACCCAGCTTGATTACTAGATGATCCACTTTTACGTCAGCAAATCACTTAAACAACCTGGCCTTTTTACGATTTTTCTTGTGATTTGCTATCCAATTCAGCCAGATTTCACTAAAAAATTTGTCAAAAAGTATAACAATGCCAGACTGAATTGTCAATTTGTGCTATTTTTATCATATTTATCATAATAATTGACGATGCTGCCTGGCTATGTTATAATTTCTCAGCGAATATGGGCAAGATATAGATGCCATAGAAACTTGACAGGAGACTTATTACAACAATGACAATCGCCTTAGAAATTAAAAATTTACACGTTAACATAGGTGATCAACCTATTTTGAAAGGTATTGATTTACTCGTAAAGCAAGGGGAAGTGCATGCCCTCATGGGGCCGAACGGTTCTGGTAAAAGCACGTTGGCCTACACACTTGCTGGTCATCCCTCTTATGAAGCAACTGCCGGACAGGTTATTTTGGGTGGTGAGGATTTATTTGAGATGGAAGCCGATGAGCGGTCACGAGCAGGTCTTTTCCTGGCTTTCCAATACCCCGCTTCTGTACCCGGCGTGACGCTAGCTAAATTCCTGCGCCAAACGATTAATTCCCGCCGTCAGGCTGAAGATCCAGAAGATAAAGGCATTTCGATTCCACAGTTTCGCCGCCTCTTAAAAGAAAAGATGGATATGTTGGGCATTGACCACAAATTTGCTGGTCGTTACCTGAATGAAGGCTTTTCTGGTGGTGAAAAGAAGCGCGTCGAGATTTTGCAGATGGCGACGGTTGAACCCAAAATTGCCATCATGGACGAGACTGATTCTGGGCTGGACATTGACGCCTTGCGTGTGGTGTCTGAAGGAGCCAATCGGTTGCGCGAAGAGTTTGATATGGGTGCTCTGGTGATTACCCACTACCAGCGTATTTTGAACTACATTAAGCCAGACTATGTGCATATTATGATGAACGGCCGTATCGTGGAAAGTGGCGGCCCAGATTTGGCGCTAAAACTGGAAGAAAAAGGGTACGATTGGCTTCGCGAAAAGTATAACACGCTAGAGGAGGCTTAATATGGCAGAAAACATCATAGACGTTAATCCAGAACTAAGTGAAGAAGAAGTTGTTTCCCTGGTCAACCAAGATTACGCCACCAAATATGGATTTTCCGACGTTGAGGATTATTTCTTTAAGGCAGAAAAAGGGTTGAATGAAGACCTTATTCGTGCCATGTCTCTCCGTAAAAATGAACCGGAATGGATGTTGGACATCCGTTTGAAGGCGTACAAGCATTTTCTGGAACGGCCCATGCCTGATTGGGGGTCCGACCTGAGTGGTATCAACTTCGAGGACATTTTTTACTACATCAAACCCAATGAGCGTGAGGGTGATACCTGGGAAGATATTCCCAGCTACATTAAAGATACCTTTAACAAGCTAGGTATCCCGGAAGCGGAGCAGAAATTTCTCTCTGGTGTGGCCGCTCAGTATGAATCTGAGGTGGTTTACCACAATATTAAGAAAGATCTGGAAGAGAAAGGCGTCATTTTCCTGGGGATGGACGATGGCCTGGCTCAATATCCTGAGCTGGTAAAAGAATATTTTTCTACCATTATTCCCCACAATGACAATAAATTTGCGGCGTTGAATACGGCCGTTTGGTCCGGTGGTTCCTTCATTTATGTACCCCCTGGAGTCCATGTAGAAATGCCGCTCCAGGCCTACTTCCGTATCAATGCTAAAAATGTTGGTCAGTTCGAGCGGACCCTCATCATTATTGATGAAGGCGCTTACGTCCATTACGTCGAAGGGTGTACCGCTCCTATCTACTCTGAAGATTCGCTGCACTCCGCCGTGGTTGAAATCATCGTGAAGAAGGGTGGCCGCTGCCGCTACACAACCATTCAGAACTGGTCGAACAACGTTTACAATCTGGTGACCAAGCGAGCCATTGCTGAAGAAAATGCCACCATGGAATGGGTCGATGGCAACCTGGGTTCCAAAGTGACCATGAAATATCCGGCCGTCTACATGACAGGCGAAGGGGCTCACGGCGAAATCCTGTCCATTGCTTTTGCTGGTAAAGGCCAGCACCAGGATGCCGGTGGCAAGGTTGTCCATGCGGCACCAAACACCACCAGCCGAATCATCTCCAAATCAATTAGCAAGGATGGCGGTCGCGCCTCTTACCGTGGCTTGCTTAAGGTCAACAAAGGAGCCAACCACTGCAAGTCCAATGTGGTGTGCGACGCCCTGCTGTTGGATGAGGCCAGCCGCTCCGACACCTATCCTTACATCGAGATTGAAGAGGAAGATGTCAACATTGGCCACGAGGCGTCGGTGAGCAAGGTGGGTGAGGAACAGCTCTTCTACCTGATGAGCCGAGGCATTAACGAAGAAACCGCTACTTCCATGATTGTAAATGGCTTCATTGAGCCTTTGGTGAAAGAGCTGCCCATGGAATATGCCATTGAGATGAATCGTTTGATTCAATTGCAGATGGAAGGATCAATTGGCTAAGAATGGTTAATGGTAAATGGTTAATTCTTAATTGTTAACCATTTACCAATTGCAGTTAACCATTAACCATTAAGAAATCATGATGATGACATTTACAAAAGACGCAGTAAAACAATTATCCGCAGCGCTAAATGAACCGGACTGGATGTTGGAGTTCCGGCTAAAAGCGTTTGAAGTTTATGAAAATACCCCCATGCCTACGACAGCAGATGAAGCATGGCGGCGCACCAACATCCGCCGCTTCAAGCCAGATGAAATTGGCCCTTCGGTTAATGGCGATGCTGCCACTAGCTGGGAAATTCCAGAATTTTTGGGCAAGGAACTGACGGGTGAAGTCGTTGGTGGCAATATTTTGCAAATTGATGGCGTGACGCGCCAGCATGAATTAAGCGATGCTTTAAAAGAGCAGGGCGTGATATTCTGTGATATGCATACGGCCGTTGCTGAATATCCCGATCTCGTGAAAAAATATTTCATGACGGAGGGCGTGCAGGTAAGTGAAGGCAAGTTTGCCGCGATGCATGGTGCTTTCTGGCGTGGCGGCACCTTCCTTTATGTGCCCAAAAATGTGAAAGCAGCTGCCCCACTGCACAGCGTGCTCTGGTCGGTGAATGGTAAAACGTTTACCCATACCCTGGTTGTATTAGATGAAGGATCGGAAGCTATCTTCATGGACGAATACGCTTCTGACAATGGTGAAGCCGCTGGTTTGCACAATGGCGTCATTGAGCTGCTGGTTGGCGACAATGCCAACCTGATCTATGCTGGCCTGCAAGATTTCGGCCAGAATATGTGGCAGTTCAACCATGAGCGTGGTCGTGTGGGCCGCGATGGTAAGTTGGACTGGGTCACCAGCATGATGGGCACCCGCCTCACCAAGGCGTTCCAAACGCTGGAACTGGACCGGCCTGGTGCTTGGGGTCGTATGTCGGGGATTTTCTTCACAAACGGCCGTCAACATCTGGACCTAGACACGCAGCAAAACCACAACGCGGGCGACACCGTGAGTGACCTGCTTTACAAAGGCGCATTGCGCGAAAAATCCCGTACAGTGTGGCAAGGCATGATCAAAGCATTGCCTGGCTCGCAAAAGATCGATGGTTTCCAGGCCAACCGGAACCTGATGCTGGATAAAACGGCTCGGGCTGATTCCATTCCTGGGCTGGAGATTGAGGCCGATGATGTGGTCTGCACCCATGCGTCCGCTATTGGACAGCTAGACCAAGACGAGATTTTCTACTTGATGAGTCGTGGTATTCCAAGAGAAACGGCCGTTGAGATGTCCGTCCAGGGCTTCTTCGACCCACTCATGCGTCGGATTCCGTTTGAAGGCATCCGCAACCGCATTTTCGACCGCATCGTCGAGAAAATTGGCTAAAACCAAATGAAACAAATGCCTGATTTTTTCAATGGGTACCGGTGCTTGTGTATCGGGCGAGAGGGATGACCTAACCGCTTGCCCATTAGAATGCATCATGGCAAACGGTGGCCTTGCCTCTCGCCTACGCAAGCAGGACGGATGGCAAAGCCACCGTTTTTTGTTCCCCGAATTTATTAACTGCTAAGATTTGTTTACACATCAGAAAAAGAAAAAAAGAAACAGGAGTTTAAAGAATGAGTGATAAAGGATATGTGCATGGCGACGTGCTGGTTACCACCGAATGGGTTGCCGATAATTTGGACAAAACGAGCAAAATTCGGCTGGTAGAGTCCAATGAAGACGTGCTGTTGTACAGTACCGGGCATATTAAAAATGCAGTTCACATTGATTGGGTCGCTGACCTGAATGATGCAATTCGCCGTGATTACCTTGATGAAGCAGCTTTTGCCGAGCTAATGGCTCGCAGCGGTATTGCCAACGACACGACGGTTGTTTTTTATGGTGACAAAAATAATTGGTGGGCGACCTACGCCTTTTGGGTATTTAAACTATTTGGTCATGCCGACTGCCGGGTGATGGATGGTGGCCGTAAAAAATGGATCGACGAAGGGCGTGAGCTAACCAAAGATAAACCATCTTTCCCCCAAACCAATTACAAGCCCGCTGCCCGCGCCGACTACAAAATCCGGGCTTTCCGTGACCAGGTGTTGGCCCATGTGCAGGCCAACCAGCCGCTGGTAGACGTGCGCAGTCCGCAAGAATTTAGCGGAGAACTGCTGCACATGCCTGGTTCGCCCCAAGAGGGTGCGCTGCGTGGTGGTCATATCCGTGGGGCCAAAAATGTGCCCTGGAGTCGGGCAGTGGCAGAAGATGGGACGTTTAAAACGGCCGTACAACTCCGCGACATCTACGAAAATGAGCAAGGACTTTCCGCAGACAACAGCGTGGTCGCCTACTGCCGCATTGGTGAGCGCAGTTCGCACACCTGGTTTGTGCTGACGTATCTGCTGGGCTACCCGAACGTACGCAACTATGATGGCTCCTGGACCGAATGGGGCAACCTGGTCGGCGTGCCGATTGAAAATCCGTCGAGAAGTCGGTAATCAGTAAACCGTTAATGGTAATCAGTAATCAGTTTTGAGGATTGGTTACTGATTACCACACAAAACAACTTGTCACTATCTGCCTCGCCCATTTGTTGGTTAATGTGCATTCTAAAATATGACAAACAGCAGTTGCATATCATTTTTTCCGCACTACAATCTGGCCTATGCTAGACGTCAATAAAATCCGCAGCGATTTCCCTATTTTACAGAAAGAAGTGTATCCAGATGTGCCTCTGGTTTATCTGGACAGCGCTGCCTCTTCGCAGAAGCCCCTGTCTGTCATTGAGGCGATGAATGATTATTATCGCCAAACCAATGCCAACGTTCATCGTGGTATTCATTACCTTAGCGAAACAGCCACCAACGCTTACGAGGGCGCACGAGCGCGTATTGCCCGTTTCATCAACGCAGCCGATGCTGCGGAACTGATTTACGTGCGCAATGCCACTGAGGGATTCAATTTAGTTGCTTACAGCTGGGGCCGGGCAAATTTAAAGTCTGGCGATGAAATTCTCCTCACAGCCATGGAGCATCATGCCAACATTGTACCCTGGCAAATTTTGGCCGAGGAGCGGGGTGTGGTGCTGCGTTATCTGCCCTTTTTGCCCAACGGCACCCTGGATTTGGAAAAGCTGCCCCAACTGCTGACGGAAAAGACGAAACTGTTTAGTTTTACGGCCGTTTCCAACGTTTTTGGCACCGTCAATCCAGTCAAACAACTGGTGGATGCCGCCCACAAGGTTGGCGCTTTGGCCATGGTGGATGCGGCTCAGGCAGCGCCCCACATGCCGGTTGATGTGCAGGCGTGGGACAGCGATTTCATGGCTTTTTCTGGCCACAAAATGTGTGGCCCCACCGGCATTGGTATTTTGCACGGCAAACGGCACCTGCTGGAAGCGATGCCCCCCTTCATGGGCGGCGGCGATATGATCCGTCGGGTAACGCTGGAAGGATCTAGCTGGAATGAGCTGCCCCATAAATTTGAGGCGGGTACGCCAAGTATTGCTGAGGGGATTGGGCTGGGAACGGCCGTTGATTATCTCACCCACTTAGGCATGGAAAACGTTCACGCCTACGAACAATACATTACCAATTATGCCCTGGAGGCGCTAAGCGAAGTGGACAAGCTGCAAATTCTAGGGCCATCCGCTGCACAGCGTGGTGGGGTGGCTTCCTTCACCATCGAAGGACTACATCCCCACGACATTGCTGAGCTGCTGGACAAAGATGGCATCGCCATTCGTGCCGGGCACCATTGTGCCATGCCGCTGCATCATGAACTGGGCATCAATTCCTCGGCGCGCGCCAGCTTCTACCTGCACACCACCACCGAAGAAGTGGACAAGCTGGTTCAGAGCCTCAACCGGGCCAAGAAAATTTTCCGGTTATAAATGAACTATAATTTCAAAAAGTGATGTTAGGAGAATCTGGACTAATCTCCAATCTCTAATCTCAAGAAGAATCTCATGGACGAATCAATTTATCGCGAACAAATCATTGACCTGTACGAGCACCCGCTTAATCATGGTCATTTAGAAACGGCCGATTGGTCATACGAAGAAGACAATCCACTCTGTGGTGATGTCATTCGCATCGAAGTGAAGCTGGACGACCAACAGCGTGTGGCCGAGGTAGCCTGGAGCGGTGATGGCTGTGCTATCAGTCAGGCCGCAGCCTCCTTACTCACCGAAGAGATTAAGGGCAAAACCTTGGACGAAGTCCGCGCCTTTGACAAAGATGAACTGCTTGAACTGGTAGGTGTTCAGCTGAGCATGGCCCGGGTGAAATGTGCCTTGCTCTCGCTCAAAGTGCTCAAGGCAGGTGCCTACGGCATGCCCGACCCAGAAGAATTGCGCGGAACAAAACGAGAAGATTAGTCAGAATACAAAGAGGGCATTCTAAAACTGCTGCTCCTCACGTAAAAGCCTTTAGCTACGCCTGTTGTTTAGAAAAAGGAACCACCATTGTCGGAATTTGTAAAAATCGCTCGCGTTGAAGATATTCCTCCTGGCGAAAGAAAATACCACGAATTTGATTATGAAACGGTTATCGTTTTGAATGTAGACGGCGAATTTTATTGCATCGCCGATGTCTGCTCGCATGATGACGGGCCGTTGGAAGATGGGCCAGTAGATGGTTACTCGATTGAGTGTCCGCGTCACGGGGCGTGTTTTGATGTGCGAACTGGTGCTGTGCTGGCTTTTCCAGCTACGGCACCCATCCCAACCTACGAAGTAAAAGTGGAAAACGGAGATATTTACATCGAAAACCTTGACGATTAAGTTTGTTGGTGGAAAATCAATAGAGTATAAAGGGCGCTGCGATTAGCGCCTTTTTTTGTTTGACAGTCTGGCTTAAATTGCCTATATTTAGCCTCAAAATTAGAACAAATATTTCAAAAATTAAATTATCTAGCGGGCTTTAGACCTGTCAGGTTTGCTAAAAGAGATTGATGAACGCTGGTAAAGAAACCTGACAGGTCTCTTCAAGAAAGTAAAAACGATATGGAAATTGGTCTGGTAAAACAAGTAAACATTGATTCCGAGGTGCGTGAGTCGTATCTGAGCTATGCGATGAGCGTGATTGTATCGCGGGCGCTGCCGGATGCGCGGGATGGCCTGAAGCCGGTGCAGCGGCGCATTTTGTACGCCATGTACGATATGGGCTTACGGCCGAATACCTCCTACAAAAAGTCGGCCCGTGTGGTGGGTGAAGTATTGGGTAAATACCATCCTCACAGCGATCAGGCCGTTTACGATGCCATGGTTCGTTTAGCTCAGGATTTCTCCATGCGCTACACCCTGGTTGATGGGCAAGGCAACTTCGGCTCGATTGACGGAGACGCCGCCGCGGCCATGCGCTACACCGAAGCCCGCCTCTCTAACATGGGCTTTGATTTGTTGGAAGATATCGGCAAGGATACGGTTGATTTCACCACCAATTTTGACGATTCCTTGAGCGAACCCTCCGTGCTGCCCGCTACCATTCCCAACTTGCTGGTCAACGGCTCCTCTGGTATTGCTGTGGGCATGGCCACCAGCATTCCCCCACACAACCTTGGCGAGGTCATTGACGCCCTTACCTTTATGTTGGAAAAGTGGGATCAGCTGGATGATATTTCTTTGCCGGATCTGCTGCATTTTATCAAAGGGCCAGATTTCCCCACAGGTGGTCTGGTTTTCCGCTACCGTGAAAAGAAGGGCGTGGAGACAGACGCCATTTTCAGCGCTTACGCGACGGGGCGCGGCCGGGTTACGGTGCGAGCCAAAGCGCACGTAGAAGAAATGAGTCGTAACAAATCGCGCATTGTCATTACGGAACTGCCGTACCAGGCCAACAAAACCAACTTGCTAGGCCGTATTGCTGATTTGCACCGGGACGGCAAGATTGAAGGGCTGACTGATTTGCGGGACGAGTCGGATCGCAACGGCATGCGCATTATTCTGGAAACGACGCGTAACGTGGAACCGGAGGATGTGCTCGCCGACCTGTTCCGCCTGACGCCGATGCAGAGTACGTTTAGCATTTCGCTGTTGGCGCTGGTAAACGGTGAGCCGCGTGTGTTGACGCTCAAGCAGGCGCTGCGTGTTTATCTGGACCATCGCCAGGAAATTGTGCGGCGGCGTTCTGAACACGATTTAGAGAAGGCGCGTAATCGGGCCCACATTTTGGAAGGGCTGTTGATTGCCCTGGACAATTTGGATGAAGTGATTGCGTTGATTCGCCGTTCGCGCACGGTGGAGACGGCCAAGAATAATCTCATCAAGCAATTTAAGCTGACGGAGATGCAAGCTCAGGCGATTTTGGATATGCAGCTGCGGCGTTTGGCCGCGCTGGAGCGGCGTAAAATTCAGGATGAGCACAAAGAGCTGATGAATCAGATTAAATATTTGGAGAAGCTCTTATCTAAACCGGCAATGATGCGTGAACTCATCAAGGAAGAGCTGTTGGCGGTAAAAGAGAAATATCAGGATGTGCGTCGCACCCAGATTATTGATAGCGGGGATGTGAAGACGGTCTTGTCCGCATCTGATTTGTTGCCGGATGAGCAGGTGTGGGTGCTACTTGGCGAGAAGGGGACGCTGGCGCGGACGACATCGCCGGAGATGGTGCGCATTCCGCTGAAACCGACTGAGCAGCCTTTTGCCCTGTTGGAAGCAAACACGCAGGATATTTTGTATTTGTTTGCCGCAGACGGCCGTTCCGTGAGCCTACCTGTTTATCAATTGCCCCAGGCGGTTGAACTCGGCAAGGGGACCCATTGGGCCGACCTGACAGGTTTTAGCCGCCGTGACCATCTGGCGGCGGCTCAGGTGCTGCCGGTGAACGCTTCTGGCTACGTCTTCTTGACCACCCTGGCTGGGGTGGTTAAGCGTATTCGCGTGGAAGATTTGCCGGGCATTACCTCCCAGCCATTTGTGGTGATGAATGTGCCGGATGATGATGCCCTGGGTTGGGCAGAGTTGACCAACGGGGCGCAAGAGGTGATGCTGGCGACAGCTGCTGGTCAGGCGATTCGTTTTAGTGAAGATGATGTACGGCCGTCTGGCTTGCCTGCTGGCGGAGTGTACGGTATCAAACTGGCCAACGAAGCCGATGGTGTGGTAGCCATGTCTGTGGTGGAAGCAGATGGTTATTTGTGGAGCATTACGGACAATGGTTTTGCTAAAGCAACCCCCATGAGCGAATATCCTACCCAGGGACGGCATGGTCAGGGTGTGCGCAACATGAATCTTCCCAAAGAGGCGGCTGAAGTTGTGGCTGCCGTCATTGGGGCCGAAGATACGCAGATTTTGATTACCACAGGGATTGGCTCCACCAAAAAACTGAAATTGAAAGAGACCTACATGGGCAGCCGCGCCGTAAAGCCACGGGCTGTCATGACCATTGGGCAGCGTAATCGTATTACCGGCGCGTTGCGTATGGTGAGCCGCCCAGATGCTGTGGATGAAGAAGAGGAAACGGCCGTTGTGCCTCAGCAGCTGTCACTTATTGATTCCCCGAATGGCGGAAATAGGAAAAAAAAGTAAAATTTGTACTATAATGAAGCACAAAGCATGATAAATTGCATGAATGGCCAACGGAGATTTTCAGCATGAATTACAAGGATCAATGGGCGACAGACGAGGACGGAAATCAATTTGTTTTTACAGTTGAAATGCAGCGACAGTTGGAGCAGGCAGGCCTGCCCATAGAGCCAGCTTCCCTGGCAGACCTGGATATTGCAACACCCTCGCTGCCTCCCCTGAAGGCAGCAACGAATGAATCCGACTCTGGATCATCTAGTGCAGCTCAAGAAGAGGCTGATGATATTGAGATGCCTGATACGATTCAAATCGATCCGCAGACGGGGAAGTATATCGGCCGTATGAAATGGTACAACAGCCAAAAAGGATATGGTTTTATCATGCGTGGCGGTGGTGAAGAGATCTTCTTCCATAAATCCAATACAACCCATGATCCAAACCAGATTCAAGAGGGTCAATGGATTTTGTATGATGTCGAGGAGACTCGTAAAGGGCCAGAAGCAACAGATGTGGAACCTTACGCTGGCGATACCTCGTTGTTGGCCTGATGATTTAATATTGAACAACTCGATAAAAAAGAGACCTGGTAAGTAATTGCCAGGTCTCTTTTTGTTTTCACATTAATGGGGTAATTAGGCTATTCATCCTCTTCTTCTTCATCCAACTCATCGGTTGGGATCACCTTTTGCGGTGAAGGGAAAACCACTTCTTGCGGTCCAGGGAAGACAACCTTTTGTGGTCCTCCGCCGGGAACGGTAAAGATGAGCCGTTTTAGGGCGAATACTGCATCAGGCATCACGTCTGGAATGATCAAGGCATCCCCCACGCGCGCTGTGCCTTCTACAAAGCGGTAAGCTGCTAGGCTTAGATACAAATCTCTGGCCCCGGTGATAAACTGAAAGACCCGCCAGACGGGGTTACGCGACCAGTTTGTATCGACAACCTGTGGCAGCCCCTTTAATTCTATGTTATCCACCAAGAATAGTGAGCCTGGCTGTGGAATAGAAATAATAAGCCGGGCATTGGTTTTTAGTAAGCGCCATTGCCGATATTCGATGCGTTCCATCACGGCATAAATAATTAGAACCAGCAGCAGCCCAAAAGGGACGAAAGCTAAATAAGGCGAAACAAGGGGGTTAAACAAGGAGTAGAGTAGTATCCCAGAGGCAAGCAGAAGCGTAATACCTAAAACATAGTTGAAATAGTGGAAAACAATTCCGCCAACAATATCACGATACCACGCCATACGGATTTCTAGCTGGGGTTCTTCATTTGGCAGCAGCCGTGCTTCAAGGTCTTCCGGTTGAAAAGTATCTTCAATGTTCCAGCGAAAATTTTGAGGCAGCCGGTGCCAATAGCTGCCAAGCAGCCCGGTAAAGCCCGTTCCCGCTTCTGTGCGCCTTCGCTTACTCATAAATAGCTGAAGATGTTTGGCTAATTTGCAGGTGCTGGAATATTCAGTACTTGTCCAGGCATTATGGTGTGTGAGGTAAGTCCGTTCACAACCATAATATCGTTGACGGTCGTGTGATACCGTTGGGCGATGCCAAATAAGGTATCCCCAGAGACAACCGTATATTGGGTTGGCCCTGTATCTGGACGTGCCGACGGATCTGTTGACCCCGGTGATGGCGTCGCCGTGACAACAGTTTGGACTGTTATGACGGTTGGCTGTGCCTGCACGGCCGTTGTGTTGGTTTCATCATTAAACGAGTTATCAAGAATTTGTTCACTGCGGTTTTTAAACTCTTGAAACTCAACAGAGGTATCTGCGTTTTCCAACCGATCGTTTGCCCAGGCAAAAACAAATGAATCGACAAGCCAACCGACGACAAAGAAGGTAATTAACACCCCAATAAAGTAAGTGATCAGCTTGCCAAGATTGAATGAGCTAAAAGGGTCTTTGCGAAATAGCAAAAAGGCTATAAAAGCAAACCCTAAAATCAGAGGGGCAAATTTTAAAAGCTCCAGAAAATCCATCGTCTACTCCTTTCTGTTATGCATAGCTAGAATGATTGCGTGTTTTCTTGTTGCTCTGCAGTTCTGTGATTAAGGTAAAAACCCGGCAGGATCAACAAAAGTTTCGTTTACCTTATCGTAAATGGTGTAATGGACATGAGGGCCAGTTGCGTAACCGACGGCCCCCATAACTCCCACAGCCTGGCCGCGCGTTACACTGCCTTCTTCTATGAAGTACGAACGCGGATGCAGTAGCCAGATTATCCATTCATCATTTTCAATGCGAATGGTGCTGTTGTACCATTGGTCTGTGTACGTTGTGACATTCCCCGGCATGGGGGCCTGCAAGATAGCTGAACGGTTGCTGCTGGAGATGTCTAAACCGGGCAAGCTGTAGTCGCAGCCATGAACATCCTGGGTCAGGATCGGTGATTCTGAGACGGGATTTAGCCGGGGTTTGAGACTATACCGGCCCAGTTTGTGTGGCTCACTGAGACATGTGGCATTGTTTATAAAACGGCCGTTTGGCAGCGCCATCATCTCGCTGTTCCCTGTAGAAATTCCAGCAAACTCATACCATGCCTGAGTACCCAGATCGTAGATTTGGGTGCTGATGTTTAGGACGGATAGGGATAACGGCCGTTCCGCCATATCCATCTGCGTCACAATCAGGCTTTGAAAAGCCAAGTGAGTAGGCCAGGCGCCCAAAGATGTTACGGCAACGGTGCCTAACTCTACATCTGAATAAATCATGTTGGCGTAATTCTCATCATAATTATTCATCACGTAAGCAGACTCATTGGCGTCTAAGCGGGCTGCGGCCCCCTTGCCGGCATTGTAGGCAAAATAACACCGTTTGATCATTGCCGGATCGTGGGTCAGATAGGTAACTTCTGGGCAGCGCTCTTTGAACTCTACCGCAGCAATTGCCAATTGTTCGCTTACTTCTAGGTTAGAAATGGGTCCCGGTGTAAAGCAAGGGTGCTCACCAGAACGTACCAAATCATAAGCCCCAATAATGCCAGTACAGTTTTCAGGATTGCTTGCCTTCATGCTGTTTTCTTTGTACCACAGCACAAGAGGCACCTCACGCGGGATATCAGCTTCACGGGCAATGTGATCAGCGATCGGTGCCCATTTGATGACTGCTTCTTGAATCTGGCTGGGTAGGGCGTATTGGCCTTCTAAGTAGTAGCGACCACCAGCTAACAGCCCTGTTGCCAGCATGACAAACAGAAGTGAATCAAATATGCCTCTCAGCATACTGATGGCGATTAATTTTGGTTGCAAGCCTAAAGCTGGTATTACCTGATTTTGTATCCAGATGCGAAACCAGTCTGGCAACCATTGCACCATCCTGAGGTAAGGAGACATAATAATAACATTATAGCTTCACATTAAGTAAAGTCAACAAAATTTATGTCATGTTGGGATATGTTTGTACAGCAAGTGTCAGAAATTGGTACTACTTATGTAGAGATGTGGCGGGGGAGCTGAAATGAGAGAGGAAACGGCCGTTTTCAGCCAAGCGTGACCCGTTTCCCTCCCTCAAAATTTACGATTTGGCGCCAGCTCCAGCATTGACTAAGCGTGGGTCCAAGGCATCCCGTAGGCCATCGCCCAATAAATTAAACGCCAAAACTGTAAGAGAAATGGCGACACCAGGTACAAAAACCAGGTGGGGTGCACTGAAAAGCTGGTTGCGCTCAGAACCAAGCATGGTACCCCATTCCGGCGTTGGTGGTTGGGCACCTAAACCGAGGAAAGACAAAGCGGCCGTATCCAAAATAGCTGTGCCAATGCCCAACGTCACCAATACAATAAGAGGCGGAATCGCATTGGGCAGAATACGACCAAATAATATTTGAGCATGGCTGGCGCCTAAAGCACGGGAGGCTTCAACATACTCTGCTTCCCGCACGCTTAATACAGTGGCTCTAACTACACGTGCATAGCCCGGAGTACTAACAACGGCAATAGCTAACATAGCATTTGTTAAACTAGGCCCTAAAACAAACACTAAAGCAATAGCCAATAAGAAAAAAGGAAAGGCTAGAATAACGTCCATAAGACGCATAATGACATTATCAACCCATCCACCGGCATAACCAGCAATAGAACCAAGTGTTACCCCAATGATCACGGCGACAGTTACAACCGTAAAACCGATTCGCAGTGAGATACGGGTGCCAAATAGCATACGACTAAAGACATCACGTACATTGCCATCTAGGCCCATAATGTGTTGCGGCTGATCGTTAGGACAGCCAAAAAGATGAATACAAGGTGCGTCTCGTTTACGCACATCTTCTACACCAATAAGCACCTGATTTGGTTCATAAGGCGCAATATAAGGTGCAAAAAGTGCTAATAAAAACAGTAAGCATAGAATGCTTAGTCCAACGATTGCAGAACGCTGGCGAAAAAGTCGTCTAAGTGTTAAACGCCAAAGACTGTTTGCCTTATAATCGCCAATGTCAGCGATGTTGTCATCAAATATCTCAGCTACTGTGTTGGTTGTATTCATGATTGATTTTTCTTAAAGATAGCGGGAAAAACCCCAAATTATATATTTCAGTTTAGCCTGATTCTTGGATCGAGGAAAGCATATGATAGATCGACAAGCAGGTTGAAAAGCACGTAGACAAAAGCAATCACAACGACCAGACCTTGAACAATTGGAAAATCACGGGCTGTAATTGCCTGAAACATGCTCAGACCAACACCAGCCAGCCCAAAAATGGTTTCTGTAAGTACAGCTCCGCCTAAGATTCCACCCAATTGAAGCCCGACAATTGTTACTACAGGTATTAGTGCATTGCGAAATGCATGTTTAAAAACGATTTGATAACGTGTAAGCCCTTTTGCCCTGGCCGTACGCACATAATCTAAGCCCAATACTTCTAGCATGCTCGATCGTGTTATTCGGGCAATGATTGACATAGGAATCGTACTAAGTGCAACAGCTGGCAAAATCAGATGCTTCAGGGCATCACCAAGAATGACCCAATTGCGGGTAATGATTGAATTAAAAATATAAAGATTTGCCAGAAATTCATAAACGAGAAACCGGGGACTTCCACTTTCTACTTGCATATCAAAAAACTCATAAAATGGCGTGGCTGATAAACCCGCAGAAATTCGACCGGAAGGGGGGAGTTGGAATGGTGTATCTTTCAAAAATACAGCGAAAATGTAAATCAGCATAAGCCCCAAAAAAAAGACAGGAACTGATACGCCAATATTCGCGCCAACCATTGTCACAACGTCAATGATAGAATTGCGTTTAACGGCCGAAATAATACCAGCTGGAATGCCTATAAGAACAGCAATTAGCATGGCTGATAATCCCAATTCGATAGTTATAGGCAAGCGTTCAATCAAAATAATTGAAACAGGTCGCCCATAGCGAATTGAATTGCCTAAATCGCCTTTAAGTAAGTTCTGCAAGTAAATGCCAAACTGAACGTGTATCGGTTGATCCAGACCGAAATCACGGGCAAACTGATCGCAGACTTCCTCTGTAGCTTTTTCCCCTAAAATTGCTCGACATGGATCCCCAGGTATTATGCGCGCCAGAATAAACGTAACAGTAATAATGGCCAATAATACTGGAATGGCCAACAGTATCCGGCGAATGGTATATTGGATCATTAGTCAATTCCTGTAGATGTGAAGAATGCGGAATTGTAAAGTTTTTAAGTAAACAATTCCGCATTCTTATTCTTTATAACAAGGTAATGGCTATTGCCAACCTATTCTGAACTTGTGCCTACTCATCAGTGGCAGGTGCGTTCATTAGGCTACCCCATAGGCTACCGAAGTAATTGAATGCACCCGTGTTACCGGTGTGGTATTCATTGGCGGCATCAATACCTGCTGCCCATGAAGCAATGACATCATTTGCATCGAAATGCGAGCCATCATGGAACGTAACGCCTTCGCGCAGAGTACAGGTCCAGACTGTCGAATCTTCATTGGCGTCACAGGATGTTGCCAAACGTGGTTCAACATTACCGGAATCAATGGCATACCCCAGCAACGGTTCTACAACCTGTTGGCAAGGTGCCAAAGATTCACCGTCTGTTTCATCAGCGCAGTAGAGGCTGATTGGCTCGGCATTTTGCATATAGACGAAGGTGTCTTTGCCCGGATTTACGTGGGCAAAGAGAGGCGCACCAAAGGGGCGGAAGTGTGCGTTTTCTACAGTAGCTAGCGCTGCTGAGGCTGAGGCACCATTGGCAATCGGTACCATTGGAACCAAGTCACGAATGGCGTTGTTTGCTGCTGCATACAATGGTTCGGCTTGGGCTGGATCACCAATTTGCGCTGCTTCTTCTAAAATTTCATAGATTTCGGCGTAGGGTTCGCCAAACTGTGTTTGTGCTCGACCAAAATGGAAGTCTAGGAAGTTGGTGACATGGGGATAATCAGCACCCCAACCCAACAAGTAAGGGCCATCTAACTCTTGGGCATAGGCAGCTTCAATGAAGGCCCCAGATTCCATGACGACTACTTCAGCATCGATTCCTAGATTATCCATTAATTGGGTTTGGAACTCTACTGCAACCAAACTTGGTTCTGGTAGGTAACCACGGAAAACGTCGCGATAGTAGATGGATGTTGTAAAGCGAATACCGTCATCGTCACGGGGGAATCCCGCTTCGTCGAGGAGTGTGTTGGCTGCATCAACGTCGAAATCATACCAGGGGTCGCCTGCGCAGCCGTTTTCAATTGAGCAAGGGGTGAAGTAATCAGCCACGGTGGAGCCATCAGCGTAGAAATTATCTACAATGCGTCCCCGATCAATGCCCATACCCACAGCACGACGAACATCCGCATTATCCCATGGTGCATGCGTGTTCGTAAAGGCTAGATAAAGGACATTGGGGTTGGTTACCGGAATGAACTGGAGATTTGGATCATCTTGTACAATTTGATAATCATCCGGGCTGAGGTTGGTGATTTGGTCAACCGTGCCTGATTGCAGTTCAAGCAAACGTGAGGCACCTTCTGTTGCCCAACGGAAGACCAGGGTTGAGTATGGCGCTGCTTCACCCCAGTAGTCGTCATTACGTTCAAAGGTAACACTTTCACCTGCGGCCCATTCAACCAGTTTCCACGGGCCTGTACCAATGGGTTGCCGCAACAGGTCGCCTGTGCCACCGGTTTCAGCGATCCATTCAGCGGGTTGAATGCCAAATGGGGTAAAGGCGGCTTTCGCGGGGAATGCCGGGTCAGGGCTACACATGGTGAAGACGACCGTGTATTCATCAACAGCTTCGATGGAGCTGATTTGACCACCGTAGTCGCAGTTTTCTGCGGCCACAGATGTTGGCTCGAAGGCCATCATCTCTTCTTCAGCCATATCTTCTTCGGCCATATCTTCTTCGGCCATGTCCTCTTCGGCCATATCTTCTTCAGCCATGTCCTCTTCTGAGGTGTCTTCGGTTGTGGCTGCCGTGTCATCGGCGGCCGTTTCCTCATCTGTCGTTTCGCCACCGCCGCCACAAGCAGCAATGAAGAGACTTAGTAAGAGGAAAAGCGTAATCAAAAT
Source organism: uncultured Anaerolineae bacterium (assembly GCA_905479495.1). Classification (GTDB taxonomy): domain Bacteria; phylum Chloroflexota; class Anaerolineae; order Promineifilales; family Promineifilaceae; genus Leptofilum. Next base: position 309,359 of record CAJQMR010000013.1, on the reverse strand, counting down.
TGTCCATTTACGGGTGCTTTTCATATTCTCCTCCTTAATTGAGAATTTGAAGTAAAGTTGTTGCAATGCATTGTAGAATGCTGAGGTAAATAGTGTGGGTCATAATGGTAGCATGGCTTGATGCTGTTGACAAACAACGTTAATAAAAGGATTTTTTAGTGACACTTTAGGGGCAACTGTAGAATACACCACGCTTTTTATTTTTTGTTTGGTGGAAGGATGGACTTATACGGCCGTTTAACCTAACAAATACCGCCAACATAACTATTTAGCCGTGCCCGATGTTTTTGAGCATAGCGATCAAAACTATTGTCTTCAAACCAATTAATCCAGGTTTTTGCTGCGTACTTTATCGCTTCAGGCAATAATTCCCGTTCCGCTTTGCACAATATTCTGCAAGATTGGTAACCATGAATTGTTTCTCTGATCAAACCATCATCTAAAGCGTAATCATCTGTGGAAGAACAGATCGCCATGATGGTAACAGCTAAATCAACCAAAAATAGATTCTCAGCTGCTTCTTCAAAATCCAATATGGCAATAACCTTATTTTGGTTAGAGCTTACCAGTGCGTTACCTAAATGAAAGTCGCCATGAATGATTCCTTTGGGCAAATCGTGAGCAAAGATTACAGAAGAAACTCCAGAAACTTCGGGATTTATTAAACTTTTGTCATTTGGATATGGCAATTCCGTGACGGCCGTGTGAAAAATAGACAGCTTTTGCCCAAATTCGAACGCCAGTTCCAAGTTCATTTTGCTGGGAACGATTCCAGCAATTTTTCTAGAAACAACTGCTTGCAGACCTTCGTTTTTGTAAATGTAGGTGCCGCTGGCGCTGAGTAAATAGGTTGGGGTTGTCACGTTCAAACTCAATAGTTGTTTTTGGATAGCGATGTCGTTTTCAATATTTACGGCCGTTTGCCCCACCAAAAATTTGATGACAAACACATCCTTCGCCGTTTCAACGAAGTAGTTTTGATTGGATATGCCTTGTTTGATTGGAGAAATTCTTACTGGCTCTCCAAGGTTAAAAAAGGACATTATTTGCGGAATCATCTTTGTTTCTTGGGTCATTTATTATGCCGACTGGGATTCATAACTTTGGTTTGCAACACGGCCGTATTTTAACAATCATTAACCTAACCCACCACGCAACATTTTGCACCACCCCCACTGCTGCTATAATCGCTTTCATGAATAATCGTGAGGTTGCTAAACTGTTTGCTGATGTGGCCGACATGCTGGCTATTCGTGGTGATATTATCCATCGTGTGCTGTCCTACCGGCGGGCGGCCGAAGCCATCCAGGAACTGGGGCGTGACATTAACCAGGTGTATGAAGCGGGTGAGCTGACCGATATTCCCGGCATTGGCAAAACGCTGGCCGAGAAAATCGAAGAGATGCTTACCACGGGCAAGCTATCGTTTTATGAGAAGCTGTCTGAGGAAATTCCACCCACGCTGGTGGAAATGCTCAAGGTTGATGGCCTGGGGCCAAAGCGGGTGAAGCAGGTGTATGAAACGCTGGGCATTACCACCCTGGCAGAGCTAGATGCCGCCGCGAAGGCTGGCAAGTTGCGTGAGTTGCCCAAGATGGGGGCCAAATCCGAGGCCAAATTAGTGAAAGCGATTGAGACGTTGGCCCGCCACGGCGACGACCGCACGCCGATTGGCGAGGCGTGGCCGCTAGCGCAGGAGATTTTGGCCGAGTTGGAACAGTTACCCGGCGTACAGAAAACGGCCGTTGCCGGGTCCCTCCGCCGTATGAAAGAAAGCATTGGGGATGTGGATCTGCTTGTAGCCGCCGATGAAGCGGCACCCATCATGGACTATTTCGTGAACATGCCCCGCGTGGAATCGGTGTCTGGGCACGGGCCGACGAAGTCCAGCGTGGTGCTGCTGAATGGGATGCAGGTTGATTTGCGGGTTTTGCCTGCTGAGCGTTGGGGCACGCTGCTTTCCTATTTTACCGGCAACAAAGACCATAACGTGCGCCTGCGCGAGCTGGCCCTCAAACAAGGACTCAGCCTCAACGAGCACGCCTTCACCCCCACGGATGGCGGCGACGAAATCCTCTGTGCCAGCGAGGAAGCCTTGTACGGCGTGTTGAATCTGCCCTACATCATCCCCACGCTGCGCGAAGATCGCGGTGAGATTGAGGCGGCCCAAAAAGGTGAACTGCCCGATGTGATCCGGATCGATCAAATTGTGTCCGATTTACACATGCACACCACCTGGTCAGACGGCAAAATGACAATTTTGCAGATGGCCCAGGCGGCTCAAGCGCGCGGCTTGCAGCACATCGTCATTTCCGACCATTCGCAGAGTTTGGGCATTGCCAATGGCCTTACCCCGGAGCGGCTATGGCAGCAGGCGGAAGAGATTGCGGCGGCCAATGAAAAAATGGGCCCGGATTTCCGCATTTTGCACGGCACGGAGATGGAAATTAAGGCAGATGGCTCGTTAGACTTTGAAGATGCGGTGTTGGCGAAGCTGGATTTTGTCATTGCCAGCCTGCATGTGAGCCTGACCCAGCCGCGTGAGCAGGTGATGGCGCGCATCATGAACGCGTTGCACAATCCGCATGTGGACATGATTGCCCATCCCACGGGCCGCTTGCTGCCAGATCGGCCAGGGGCGGATTTGGATATGGAGACGGTGTTGGAGACGGCCGTTTCCACCCAAACCATTCTCGAAATTAACGCCAGTCCTTACCGGTTGGACCTGCGTGACAGCCATGTGCGCCGTGCTGTGGAGTTGGGCGTGACGCTGGCCATCAATACCGATGCCCATCACGTGGCTCATTTTGAACTGCTGCATTACGGCATTGCCACTGCCCAACGTGGCTGGGCCACGGCCGAACAAATTGTTAATACGTGGCCATTGGAAAAACTGCTGGCGTTTTTGGCCGAGAAGAGCAGGTAATTGGGTAATTAAGTGATTGAGTAATTACCCAATTACTCAATTACAAATCACCGGAAGGTTATTGTACAGTTAGGAAATTGCTATGGATGCAGGAACAACAGCCATTATTCGTCAGGCGTTAGCTGGGCTAGATGAAGAAACATTACAACTGCTGCGTCAGGTGGCTAAGCGCGTTGAGTATCCGCCCAATACAACGCTGTGCCATCAAGGAAAAGTCGAGCACGTCTTTTATGTCGTGGTCAAGGGCAATGTGGCCGTTATTCGGCTGCTGGAAGATGGCGAGGAGCGCATTCTGAACATGGTGGGCAAAAATGGCTATTTTGGCGAGATGGGCCTCATTGACGATTCACCGCGCGCTGCCAACTGCGTCACCATCACGCCTACCACCGTGCTGGAAGTGACCGAAGAAGCGTTTGACAGCTTTGTTAAAAACAGCCCGCCGCTGGCCAATCTGCTGCTCCAGCGCATTTTGTCCAACGCCCGCAACCTGGACCGTATTTACATCGAAGATTTGCAGAGCAAAAATGAGGCGCTAGAAAAAGCGTACACCGATTTGAAGGTAGCCCAAGCCAGGTTGGTAAAACAAGAGCGGCTACAGCGTGAGCTGGAGCTGGCGGCGCAGGTGCAGCGCAATCTGTTGCAGCAGGATTTGCCCCAATTCCCCGACTACGGCTTTGCTGCTTACCTGGAACCGGCGCGTCAGGTTGGCGGGGATTTTTATGATGTGCTGGAAATTGATGAGGAACACGTCGGGGTGCTGATTGCCGACGTGGCCGATAAGGGCTTTCATGCCGCTCTGTTTATGGCCGTGACGCGCACGCTCTTTTTGCGCGAGGGGCAGCAGTCACTCTCCCCGGCGGAAGTGGCCCTGGCGGTGCACAAAGGCATGTTTGACATTGCCAACAACGATGAGGTTTTTTTGACGGCGTTTTACGGCGTGCTGCACCGACCCAGCGGCAAGTTGACCTATATTCGGGCGGCCCACGAACGGCCGTTACTGCTGCGCCCCGGTCGTGAAGTGATGTCCCTGCCCGGCGGCGACCGTTTCCTGGGCATGATCCCCGATTTGACCCTGACCGAAGAGACGATTGATCTGGAACCGGGCGACCGGCTCATCATGTTTAGCGATGGCGTGCCGGATGCCGTCAACGAAGCCGAAAAAGGTTACTCCAACCAGCAGTTAGCCGCCGCCGCCGCTGCCTGTGAGCAAAAAACGGCCGCAGAAATTGTGGACCACATCATCAAAGACGTGGCCCAATGGCAGGGCAGTGCCGATCCATTTGATGATTTAACTTTATTGATTTTAGAAGCGAAATAGATGGCCAGATACCAAATTCCTCAAGACCCTAGAGACCCCAAGCGAAAAGATTCGCCAGAGAAACGTCCGCGCCGTTTGCGCCAAGATACCGGGCACGGCGGTCAGGAACCCATCCCCTGGCGCTGGCTGGGGCTGGGCGTGTTGGTGACTATCATCAGCATCGCTATTGCCCTGGCGCTGGTCAATTCCTTGCTGGACCGGCCCCCGCTGGAAGCAGCACCCATCGAGCCGACGCTGATCATTTTGACCGCGCCGCCCAGCCCGATTCCTTCGCCTACGTCGCCGCTGCCCACGCCTAGCCCGATTCCCACCTTCACGCCGATCCCCACGCCGGATACGGCCGTTGCCCCCCCAGAAGTTACGGTTGGCTATTATGCGCAGGTGGCCAACACCGACGGCTTTGGCATCAATTTGCGCGGTGGCCCCAGCACCAGCAACGCCATTATTACGCTTGTGGATGAGGCTGCATTGGTTTTGGTCATCGACGGGCCAGAAGTGGATGAGGCCAACGACCGGCTCTGGTGGCAGCTTCAACTGGACGACGGCACGGAAGGCTGGGCGGTTGGGGAGTTTTTGGTGCCTGCTGCTGGACCGTAGTTAATTGTGAATGGGGAATGGTGAGTTTTTAACGGCCGTAAAACATCAACTGTCATGCCTGCGAAGGCAGACATCCAGAGGTGAACGGTACAAATCTAATGGATTCCCCGCCTGCGCGGGAATGACAAGCGGCCATTCCCGTTCGTGTCAGTTTGTGGAATTTTTGGATGGGGGTGGAGAAACGGCCGTGGCTGAGCGAGGTTTCGCGCTGGCCGAAGACCTGTCCACAGCAGAACTAATTTGCCGCTTTTATGAACTAACCCTCATATTCTGCAATTGATAGCCATCTGTAAGGTTTGCCGGAGCCAGTAAACCCTACAGATGGCAAAGGCAGTGACAAATGTGTGAAAAAATTTCACATAGCATACACATATCCTCGAAAGGCCTATCTGTGTTGTGGTTGTTGATTCTGTCATTCGGAACTGCGTGTGTGTTAAATAATTCAGACAATCCTATCTCAACTACAGCAAGTTCATCCACAGAGGCTACTCAAGCACCTCTGTTAGTAACAGCAACACCAGCCAATGTGCCTGCAACAAGTGCCACACCAATCGCTACTGAGATCTCTGAGACTCCCAATCCAACTCTTAGTGCAAACCTGTGGGTATTGTCTGCGGTTATTTATCGTGGCGAAAATATGGATGTTGACGCACTGTATCCGACCTACTTTCGGTTTGATGTGGAAAGGGGATCATTGCTAATTACGACACCTTGCGAGGGCACCGATAACTTTGTTAGGGGAATCGGGTATGGGATTGTATTTCAAGGTGAACAACATTACACGCTCAGTCCACAAGAGATGATCACTGTAGACTGTGGCGAATTAATAGATACGCAGTCCGAACATTTAAAGGTATTAAGTACTTCTCAATATGAAATACAAGATGATACATTGATCTTAATTGGGGAAAATGTTCAAATCGTATTGGAAAGGGATAACACTAATCCTTAATTCAAATGTGCATTAATGACCACCAAACTTCCTGCTTCAGGCAGATCTTCTCGGTGTGCTGTGGCCGGTTTTTAATCGTGCCACTTTTCGCTCCGTTGCGTTGGTGTTGGGTAATGGAAGTGGTTTGGGAAGGAACGGCCGTTCCTTTGTTCCTTCCTCTCTTTGTCCCTTTGTATTTGGTTTGGAAACGGCCGTTACAAACAGAACCATGACCCTAAATCGAAGCCACCAACTTATGTGCCGTCGGCTCATCCAGGATGAGGTCAGTGACGTAGCCGCCAGCCAACGCCGCGCGCAGTCCGGCCAGCTTGTTGTACCCAGACACCACACAAATCGACCGGCTAACCTTGCGGAACAGTTCCAATTGGGGGCCGCAAGCCCGTTCGTTCAGCGGAATCCCCTGGTAGCTGCCATCCTGCCGGATCATCATGTTGGCAATGTCCCCCACCACCCCTTCCCGCTCCATTTCGGCAAAATCTTGCTCCTGCAAATAATTGCCCATGTAGGTGGCGCTCATTAGCTGCCCTCGGGGTGAGCCAATGGTGTACAGCAAAATATCGGCCTCCTGGTGCAGCTGCAATATCTGCTGAATGCTGCGTTCGCGCCATAATGCTTGCTTGGTTTCCGGGTAATCAAAAAAGGTAGGCACGGGGAAGAGGTGGGCCTTGGCTTCATAATTATTGGCAAACTGCGATACCAGCCAGCCTGCGTGGTTCACGCTGGGATTTGAGACAATTTCGCCGCCGTTTAGCTGCACCACCTGCACGCCAACCAATGATTTTGGGGTGAGATTGGCGGCTACTCGGTTAATGGTGCCTCCCCAGGCAACCCCCAACACCATGCCAGATTCCATGTATTGATTGAGATAACTGGCAGCGACTCGGGCCACTCGCTCTTGCCACGCTTGCTCCCCGGCAATTTCTGGCACGGGCACAATTTGCGCACTCTGGATTTTGTAATGGAGCTTGATCGATTCTTCGAGGGAATCAGCTCGCCCGCGAATATCGTTGATGCGGATTTCGATGAGCCCCTGGTCTTTGGCCCAACTCAACAGCCGGGAAACAGTCGAGTGGGAAACCTGCAATTCGGCGGCAATCTTTTTCATGGGCAGGTTTTGGTAATAATACATTTGGGCTGCGTGCAGGGCATTTTCTAACTGTTTTTGTTTGGTATCCATAATTTTTGTTGAGCGGCTAAGTGGAGAACGGAAAGTAACTTTAAAACGAAGTGTAAAGATGCGCTTCCGTTCTCCTTATAAGTAAATGCCTTGTGGCCTTCGGTTTTTAAGCAACTTTCCAGCATTTACTTAAGCAGGCCAAGTTTTTATTCTCGGCGCGCTTGGCGTCCTTTGTGGTGAATGTCAACCTCGGCATTCGTGATAATTCATTTTGCACAGATTCACAGCGCAATTTTGCTATCATCTGCAAATTTGTGCAAGCATTGTGGTATTTCTTGCAATCAGAACGGGTTGTTGGTAAGAAAGAGGCGATAGGAAGAAAAACCCGAACAATTCCCTGGCATGGACGACTGGTATGATGGTTTCGCCCGCGCAGCAAACTGAGAAGTTAATATTGGCGCTCGACGTAGGCACTTTAAGTGTGCGTGCTTCTGCTTATGATTATGCCGGGAACGCGCTGGCTTTTGCGGATAGGCCGATCAAATTAAACCAGGTGAGCAGCAGCAAAATTGAGCAGGACCCGGTAGAAATAAAAACGGCCGTTCACCAGGTCATGCAGCAGGTTTTTGCTGATCCGATTGTGCAGCAGCGCGGTATTGCTTGTGCCGGATTGGCCAGCCAGCGCTCCAGCATTGTGGCCTGGAACCGCACTACAGGCGAGCCATTGACCCCCGTTTTTAGCTGGCAGGATCGCCGGGCGGCTGAATATTTGGTGCCGCTGGCCAGCAAAGGCACGGCCATCAAAAAGAAGAGCGGCCTCTTTTTGTCACCCCACTACGGAGCCAGCAAGCTGCGTTGGATGCTCGATAACTGCCCGGAATTGGAACGGCCGTTGCAAAACAAGGAACTCATCTTTGGCCCTTTGGCTGCTTACGTTATCGCCAATCTGGTTGAAGGGCAGCCTGCCATTGTGGATCACGTCAACGCCTCACGCACGCAGCTGATGGATTTGCAAAAGCACCAATGGTCGTCTGAACTGCTGCGGGAATTTGGCATTGCCCGCGAACTGCTGCCAGACTGCCAACCGACACAATCCTACTTTGGCAACATTCGCGGCACAGAGATTCCATTAACGGCCGTAAACGGAGACCAAAATGCCGCCATTCATGGCCCAGGCAAATTAGACGATGGCACCTTGATTGTCAACGTTGGTACCGGCGCCTTCGTGCTGCTGTCTACCGGCGTGCAGCTTATGCACCATCCCAGCCTGTTAGCCAGCATCGCCAACAGCAGCGAGGCGCAGGTGACCTACCTGCTGGAAGGCACGGTAAACGGGGCCGGTGCTGCCATCAAATGGGCGTCTGACCAATGGGGTGGGCTGGACTTGATAACCAATCTAGAAAGATGGCTCAACGAAGCGAAGAAACCACCCGTATTCATTAATACCATTGGCGGCTTGGGTTCTCCATTTTGGCGAAGCGAGCAAAACCCTTACTTTCTGGAAAATGGCTCGGGTGAATCGTCTGTTGAAGAAAAAGCGGTGGCGATTGTTGAGAGTATTCTGTTTCTTATCGCCATTAATTTGGAGGCGATGAGCCATACCGGGCAAAGCGTTAAGCGCATTCGCATTACCGGCGGCCTGTCGGCCTTGGATGGGTTGTGCCAGCGGCTGGCCAATCTTACCCAGCGCGTCGTGCTGCGGCCGGAGGTAAAACAAGCAACCTCACAGGGCATTGCTTGGCTGGCGGCCAATCTTACCCAGGGTTGGAACGATTTGCGTGACGGGGCACATGTCGATTATTTTTTGCCGAAAGACGGCCGTTCCCTCAAAGCACGGTATCGTCAATTTTGTTCAGAACTTGGCTGGCGTTAACAAAGAAGGAGGAAGTATTGAAAAAGGTCCTCAAAGCTTTAGAAGGATATATCTACTTGGCACCCACGCTCATCATTTTGGGCATCTTCGTCTTCTGGCCAATTATCAGTTCCTTCCAGATGAGCCTGACACGCGTCGCCCCTTTTGGCGGCGTCGTGCGCGAGGTTGGGCTGGAAAATTACCAGCGCCTGTGGAATGAATTAGTTACCGGAGGCGAATATTATAACAATCTAAAAGTATCGTTGCTGTTTACGCTAGGCACTGTGCCAACCGGCATCATTATTGCCGTGGCCTTGGCCATTGCCCTGGCTTACCCATTGGCACGCCTCTCCTGGCTGCATCGTCTGCTCATTTTTGTGCCCATTGTCATCAGCAGCGCCGTCACCGGTGTCATTTTCCGCTGGATGTACAATCCGGCTACAGGCTATATGAATCATTGGATTGGCCTGCTGGGTTTTGAACCGGTCAACTGGCTCACCTCGAAGGATTGGGCCTTAGTGGCCGTCACCTTTGCCGTCGTCTGGCGTCAGTTGGGGTTTAACGTCATCATCGCCCTGGCCGGGGTGCAAAATATTGATGCCACCTACTACGAAGCGGCCAAAGTGGATGGGGCCAACCTGTGGCACCGCGTGCGCCATATCACTTTGCCGCTGCTGTCGCCCACGCTTTTCTTCCTGGTCATCATCAACGTTATCAACAGCCTGCAAACCTTTGGCGAGATTAACATTTTGACGGACGGGGGGCCAGGTCAGGCCACCACCAACATGATTTACGCCATTTTTGTGGATGCCTTTGTTGGCACCCCGTTCCGAGGGTACGCTTCGGCCCAGGCTTACCTGCTGGCGCTGCTTATCCTCGTCATGTCCATTATCCAATTCCGTGGATTTGGCCGGAGGGTCCATTACTCATGACAGTTCCCATGCCCACATCCAAACCAAAACGCAGAATTTCCCCAACCGATTTGTCCATGCAAATCTTTCTGCTGGTGATCGGGTTAATCGTGGCTACGCCAATCATCATTGCCCTTTTTACTAGCTTTAAATCGCTGCAAGACATCTCTGCGAATCCACATACGCTCTTGCCGCGTGAATGGACGTTTGAAAATTACGTTACCGCCTGGAATGCAACGCCATTCGGCCGTTACTTGCTCAACAGCTTCATTCAATCTGGCGTGATTGTAATTTGCCAGGTTGTTTTTAGCGTTTTGGCCGCGTTTGCCTTCTCGTTTTTAGAGTTTAAGGGCCGTGACCTGCTATTTTATTTGATTTTGGGCAGCTTGATGGTGCCGTTTCAGCTCACCTTTATTCCCAACTTTATCATGGTCAGTGAGCTGCCTGAGCGATGTTTTGCCCTGCTCGGCGAAACGGCCAATCTGTGCAACAACGTGGGGGCCAATACGTACTTTGGCCTCACGGTGCCTTTTTTGGCCAGCGCCTTTGGCGTCTTTTTGCTGCGGCAATTTTTCCTGTCCCTGCCCAAAGATTTACACGACTCAGCCCGCATTGATGGGGCCGGTAACTTTCGCTTTTTGTGGCAAATTGTGGTGCCGCTCAGTGGTGGCTCAATCAGCGCCTTTGCTATCTTTTCCTTTTTAGGTGCCTGGAGCCAATATTTGTGGCCGCTTATCATTACCAACGAAACAGAAATGCGCACCGTTCAGATTGGTATTCGCTTTTTTCTAGCTAACCAGGAACGCGGCACAAACTGGGGGGCGTTGATGGCTGGTGCGGTCATTGTTTTGCTGCCCACCTTGTTAATCTTTTTAATTGCTAACCGACAGCTCGTTAAAGGCATTGCCATGACAGGGCTGAAAGGATAAAGCTTACCGAGATTGGGCCAATCTGCCAGATTGGCCCAATCTAAGGAATATGTTTTCACCACTGGACACTAACCCGGGATGTGTCTGGTGTTTGGGGATTGCCATTTGGCACCCCTTTGGAAAAGTGGTTGCGTTTACAATTTTGTGACGCACAAGTCAATTAAACTGGAGGAACTATGTTTAAAAAAATGCTTAAATATTGGATGCTGCTGCTGGCTTTAGCTTTGGTGCTGGCTGCATGCGGCGGTGGTGATACGGCCGATGAACCAGCCGACACCACGGAAGACACGGCAGCCGACACGGAAGATTCGGCCGTTGCCGAAGACACCGCAACAGAAGACACTGCAGCCCCCGCCGAAGAAGAAGCAATGGCTGACGAAGTCATTACCCTTGAGTTCTGGCATGCCATGGCCGACGATCTGGGCGTCGTGGTAGATGAACTGGTGGGCCGCTTCAACGACAGCCAGGACGGCATTGTGGTCAACGCTACCTACCAGGGTAGCTACGATGACACCTACAACGCCTTGCTGGCCGCCTTTGAGACCGACACAGCGCCTAACATTGTGCAAAACTTCGATCTCGCTTCTCAAACCATGATCGACACCGGTCGCCTGATTCCGGCGCACGATCTGATGGCCGCTGATGGCTACGATTCCAGCGTCTTTGTGCCTGCTGTGGCCGATTACTATGGCGATGGCACCGGCATGGTGGCGATGGCTTTCAACAGCTCCACACCTATCTTGTTCTACAACAAAGATATGTTTGCTGCGGCTGGCGTTGAGCCCCCGGCAGATGGCACGAGCTGGTCTTTCAGCGAGATGCTGGCTGCTTGTGATGCCATCCAGGCCAGTGGCGAAACGGAATACTGCATCGCTTTGGGTCAGGTTGGCTGGTACTTCGAGCAGATTCTGGCCAACAGTGGTGGTTTGTACTTCAATAATGACAACGGCCGTACCGGGCGGGCCACCGAGGTCATGTTCAACCAGGGTGTTGGCGTGGAGGTCTTCGACTTCCTTACCGGCCTGATTGCTGATGGCTACTCGCCCAACCTGGGTAATACCTGGACCGACACCGACACCGTTTTCCTTTCTGGCGAAGCTGCCATGATGTTTGACTCCACCGCCGGTACGCGTGGTTTGCAAGATGGTGCTGAATTTGAAGTTGGTACGATGTTCATTCCTTACGCTGACAGCGCGGGCGACCGCAATGGTGTGGTTATCGGTGGTGCCGCTTTGTGGCTCATCGACTCTGGCGATGAGGCGACCAACGCCGCTGCCTGGCAGTTCATGAAGTTCATGGCTGAGGAAGCCCAGCAGGTGACCTGGCACACTGGCACCGGCTACTTCCCAGTACGCACCGACATCAGCGGCAATGCTGAGTTGACCGCCTTTTGGGATGAAAACCCGAACTTCGTAACCGCCATCAACCAGCTGGAAAGCACCAAAACAACGCTGGACGACGGCAGTCCGAACTACGCTGTGTTGGGCGGCCGGGCGGGACCATCCCCAGCCATTCGCCGTTTGATTGTAGAAGCTTACAGTGGCGTGTTGGATGACGGCATGACGGCCCAGGAAGCCCTGGACGTTGCTGCTGAAAAAGCCAACCAGGAACTGGCTGACTACAACGCTTTCTTTGAATAATCACCCGGATTTAGCTTAAAAAGGGAGGCAGATCGAACCCGATCTGCCTCCCTTTCTTTTTCGTAGCCGAGGATTTTACGCCTCGCTGGATGAATGTGAATGCTTAAACAATGCCAGCAGTGGATGAAACGAATGGTTTTCTTCATGCTGCCGCTTTTTCTTTTGGCCTGTGGTTCGGCCAGCCAGACGGAGCAGCCAGAAACGATGGCTTCTGATGCAACATCTTTATCTTTTGTGGGCGTGGGTAATTTGCCGCCCGACTTTGATGCCGAAGGGCATCGCGGAACGCGTGGCTTGCGTCCAGAGAACACTTTGCCTGCGTTTGAAACCGCCCTCGATTTGGGCGTGACCACGTTAGAGCTGGATTTGCACTTCACGCAGGACGGTGAGGTGGTGGTCTGGCACGATCCCATCCTTGATGACAGCAAATGCCGCCTGGCAGACGATCCGGCAGACCCAGACGCGCCCGATCCGCGCAACCCGTTGCGGCGCATTTTTATTAGCCAGCAGCCACTGTCGGTGGTGCAGTCATACATTTGTGATTTGAACCCGGACAGTGAGCGTTTTCCTGAGCAAACGGCCGTTTCCAGCCAGCTCGCCGGGAATGATTATCGGATCATCACCTTGAAGGAACTGCTTGATTTTGTGGAAGCGTACGCCAACTCGGAGCTAAAAACTGAGGCGCAGCGTAGCAACGCCGCCACCGTGCAGTTCAACATCGAAACCAAGCGCGAGGCCGATCATCCCGAATATATTGACGATGGCTTTACCGGTGGTGAAGCAGGGCTGTTTGAACTGGCAATATTGGAAATCGTTAACGGCCGTTCCCTCACCAATCGCATCATCATTCAAAGCTTTGACCATCGCTCCCTGCGTACCATCCGCGACATTGATAGTGAGATTCGCCTGGCGGCTCTTACCACTGGCGGGGAAGCCAAGGTGGATGTGTACGCTGCCTACAAATTTGACATTTGGTCGCCCAATCAGAAAGATGTGACGGCCGAATTAGTCACCAAAGCGCATGAGGAAGGGCTGCTGGTCATTCCCTGGACCGTGAACGAGATCGCAGATATGCAGCGGCTGATCGACTGGGGTGTGGACGGCATTATTTCGGATCGCCCGGATCTCCTGCTAAACTTACCTTGAGATGAAAACTTTTGAGCAGCAACAAGCAGAAGCCCATGATTTGAGGTTTTCTCTGCACAACTCTGTATCCCCTCTATGGCTCTCTGTGTTCCTAATTTTTCTACTTGCCGCCTGCCAGCCTGCGCCAGAGCCAGACCCGGTTTTGCTCACCCGCGAATTTGCCAATGGTTTGCTAAATCCCGCTGGGATGGCTGAAATGCCAGACGGGGGTGTTTTGGTAGCCGAAGAAGGTACGGGCAAGGATGATTTTTCGGCGGGTGTGTCGCTGATTATGCCGGATGGGCAGGTGGGGCGTTTGATTAGCGGCCTACCCAGCGGACGGGATTCTGGCGATTTATCCGGTGTGCCCTTTGTGAAATTATCGCCAGACGGCCGTACCCTCTACACCGCTTACTTTAACCTTGGCGCTCTCTACGCACTGCCCGCCTCCGGTGGTTTCACGCTGCCGGAAACCCCCCTCACTGCCGAAAGCATGACCCTGCGGATGGAGCCACTCAACAACGTCCAACTCATCAATCCATTCGACATGACGTTTGATGCCCAAGGCATCCCCGTGGTCAGCGACGCCAGCGGCAATGGCGTGGCCAAAGAAACGGAGGATGGCACGACGCGCTTTTTTCACCGTTTTTCTTCAATAAAAGTTGAAAACAGCAGCATCGATCCTGTGCCAACGGGCATTGAGCGCGTGGGGCACGAATATTTTGTAACGCTTTTTGGGGGCTGCCCGTACCCTGCGGACAGTGGGCAGTTGGTCGCCATCGACGAAGATCGCCACGAGCGGATTGTGGTGGATGGCTTGAACATGCCCATCGACGTGGCCCGTGGGCCGGATGGCACCCTCTGGCTGTTGGAATTTGCCCGCTTTCGCCCCGATGCCTCCTGCTTTAGCGGCATGGGTTACCAGGCCAACAGCGGCCGCCTTAGCCGCGTCTCCACCAATGGCGAACTGGAGCTGGTGCTCGATGGGCTTGATTTTCCTACTTCGGTGCTGCCCCGCGCCGATGGCTCATTGCTCATCAGCCAGGTGTTTGAGGGCAACATCATCGAGGTGTATTGGGGGCAGCCAGAAGAGGAAAGCCTGACGGCCCCTGATGCCAGTGAGTCTGTCGCCACCACACGCCAGGAATTTACGGATCTGGATGCGGTTCTGCGCGCCGTCGTGGCGCAGCAAGGTTTACGGCCGTATCCTGGCAGCGATCTCCCCGAAGACGATCCCGCGTTGGTAAAGTTGGGCCAGCAGCTCTTTTTTGATCCGGTGCTGTCTGGTGATCAGAACATTAGCTGTGCCACCTGCCACCATCCCGCTTTGGCCATGGGCGACGGCCGGGCACTGCCTATCGGCACGGGAGGGGAAGGGCTGGGGCCGCAGCGCGAATTTGTGGAAACGGTGAATCTAGGCGCTGAGGAAGAAAATCTCACCGTCAACAATCCATTTATTGGCGCGTTTGTGCCGCGCAACTCGCCTACCGTTTTGAACAGTGCTCTGCTGCCTGTGCAGTTTTGGGACGGCCGTGTTGATGGCTATGCTGGCGTGGTCACTACGCTGGAAAATCAGGTCAACCAGCGCCAGCTGACGGATGCGTTGGCGGCTCAGGCGATGTTCCCCGTCACCAGCTTGCATGAGATGGCTGGGGCTACGCTGGGCCATCTGCCGCCGGAGCGCATTCGCCGTGACTTGATGGCGCGCCTGGTGCAATATCCTGGCTATGCGGCACAGTTTGAGGCGCTTTTTGGTACGCCGAATCCAGACATTACGGCCGTTGTCGCGGCCATCGCCGCCTTTGAACGTGAATTTATTATGACCGACGCGCCCTGGGATGATTATCTGGCCGGGGACACCACTGCCCTGACCGAGCAGCAGAAGCGCGGCGCGCTTATTTTTTATGGGGAAAGCAATACGGCCGTTAACTGCGCCGCCTGCCACGCGGGCGATCTGTTCACCGATTTGCAATTCTACAATTTGTTGGTGCCCCAATTGGGGCCGGGCAAAGGGCAGGGGCCGGAAGGCCGTGACGATTGGGGCCACGCGGCGGTGACCTTTGATGCCCGTGACCGCTTCACCTTCCGCACTGCGCCGCTGCGCAATGTGGAACTCACCGCGCCGTACTTCCACAGCGGGGCGTATCCTACGCTGGAACTGGCAATTGCCCATCATGCCGACATGGCCAACATGGCCGCCAGCTACGATCCCAGCCAATTTTTGCCGCCCGCTTTTTACAGCAGCGTACGGCCGTACAATCCCCAAGACCAGCTTACCACCGCCGCCCCAGAACTGATCAACGGCCTGCCCCTGACTGAGCAGGAAATTGGCGATCTGGTGGCCTTTTTGCAATCGCTCACCGATCCGGCAGCGGTTGATTTGCATGAGTTCATTCCCGATGCGGTGCCCAGCGGTTTGCCGCTCGATCCGGTGCCCACAGGCCTGACGGTGCCTTCTGGTGTGGCTGATGGTGGCAATACGGCCGCATCTGATAACACACCCGATCCCAGCGAAATCACCTCGCTGCAATTCAGCAATGTGGCAGCGCAGGTGGGGCTAAACTTCCAGCACGGTGCCTTCCGTACCGGCATCCCGGCCGATCCGGTAGCCATGATGGGTGCGGGTCTGTGCTGGATCGACTACGATCAGGACGGCTGGCAGGATTTGTATTTGGTGAACAGCTACGCTGAGGAGGAAATGGGCTACTGGCAAAATAACGGCGGCCTGCCCACAAATGCCCTTTTCCACAATCAGCAAGGGCAGTTCAGCGACGTTTCCGCTCAAACCGGCACCGATTTGGCTCTGCGCGGTAACGGTTGCATCGTCGCCGACTTTAATCTGGACGGCTGGCCCGATTTGTACATCACCGCCGACGGGCCTAACAAGCTGCTGTGGAACCAGGGCGATGGCACCTTCAGTGAAGGCGCGGAAGCCGCGGGCCTGGCCGCGCCGGAGTGGAACAGCGCCGCCGCCGTGGCCGATTTGAACAACGATGGCTGGCCCGATCTGTTTGTGGGTGCGTACATCAGTTTGCAAAACCAGATTCCGCACCCCAGCGGCGCATTCCCGCAGGATTATTATGGTTTGCCAGACCGAATGTACCTCAACAACGGCGACGGCACCTTCCGTGAGGTAACCGCCGACGTGGGGCTAAGGCGAGAAGAGCGCGCTCTGGGGGCTATTTTTAGCGATTTGGATGGTGACGGCCATTTTGAACTGTACATTGCCAACGACGGCCAACCGAACCGGATGTATACGGCCGTTCCCGACGACAGCCCGGCCGGTTTCCATTTTGAAGATTTGAGCCTCAGCGCCGACATTGGCGATTCTGGCAGCGGTATGGGAGTGACCGGCGGTGATTATGATGGCGACGGCCGTTTTGACCTGTTTGTCACCAACTGGGAAGCGGAGCTAAATGCGCTGTACCGCAACGAGATAGACGAGCGTGGCGAGCTGGTCTTTCGTTACAGCACCTACCGCGTAGGTATCAGCGGCCTGGGCAACAACATGACCGGCTGGGGCACCCACTTTGCCGATTTTGACCAGGATGGCGATATTGATTTGATGACGGTAAACGGCCGTGTGCCCGTCTCTAACCTGGCCAGCGATCCTGAACTGGTGCGCTTTTACGGCAACATGCAGCAGGAAGGCAAGCCGGGCCAGTTCCGCGAATGGACGCGTGCGGTGGGGCTGCATGAAGATGGTGTGGGGCCGCTGCTGGCCCGTGGCAGTGCCATGGCCGACTATGACAACGACGGTGACCTGGACGTGGCGATCAACACCATTGGCGGTGTACCCGCGCTGCTGCAAAACAACCATGCCTCCGGTAACTGGCTGCAAATTCAGCTCAGCGGCTTTTATCCTGGCGCGGTGGTGGAAGTTGAACTGCCAGACGGCCGTATGCTGCGGCGGGAATGGCATGTGGGCAGCAGCTACCTGGCGTCTGAAGACCCCCGGCTGCATTTTGGGTTAGGCAATTTTGACGAGGCAGCGCAGGTGCGAGTTACCTGGCGTGATGGGGTGTGGGAGGAAACGGCCGTATCCGCCAATCAATTGCTTATCATTCCCTGATATTTTTTAATTTCCCAACTAAACGAGGCAATCATGGATAAACTCATCCCCACGATCTTTTCGCATCCCTTTTGAACCTGACCCGCCAAAAATTCTCCCAGAAACGATTTTTCAAAATGTTTACTTGTTTGAAAGTTTCAGGGAAATGGAAGGCGGCGTTGTCATGCTGAACGAAGTGAAGCATCCCTGTGAACTCATAATTATTTGACCTTTGTCCGCCGCAAGGACATGGGTTAGGAAAGCTTCACTACGCTGCGCTTCAGTCAGGCTTGTGCTGAGCCTGTCGAAGTAATGACAAGTATAAACTTAACCATTTTAGAGGAACAAGCCTATGCTCGAAACAATCCAGCAATCGGTGAAGCATCATGATCAATACCAGATCGAAATCAAGCTGGATTATGAATTGCACGCCGATCAAAAAACCCGTTATCAAATTGCTACTTATTTTTTTGTGCCGCAAAGCCTGGGCGTTACGCCACAAACTTACCCCAAGCAAACGTTTTATCAGGACGTTCAGAGCCATATTCGCCTGAAAACTCCCAGTCTAAACCTGCGAGAGTTCACTGAGGGTGAGCGCTCGCCACTGTGCATCATTGAGAAGATGGTAAGAAATACTGAATGGCTCAGTGATGCAGACGCGCATGCACAGCTGGTGACTCAAATGAAGCTGCTCAGCGCCATGCTCAAGAGCGCTCTGCGTGAACATTTTATTTTGATTCAGCGGCGCGTGGCGGAGGTGCAGGCCACCCCACATGGCAAAACCCATTATCTGGTTCACAACCTGGTGGATGAATTTATTACAGAAGCAGCGCGCGTCACGGAACGATATCGTGCTTTGCTGGCCGACTTTAACCTGCCAAATGTGCCACCAGCTGTGTTCACCGCTTTCATATTTACAGATGAATCGCTTAGTATTTTAATAGAAGAAAGTGCTGTGGAGATGTTCCAGATTGTGGATGAGTATTTGAAGAAAACCAATCGGGAAGATTACAAACACGCGTTGAGCGAACTAACCGCCCGCGAAACAAAATACCGCAAAACGCGCGGTTACGAATCGATTTTGGTTGAGGGCAGCGACAATGAAACCTATCTTTATCGCGCCTCCATTTTGAAAAAGTATGCTTCCAGCGTGCTTTTCTTGAACACGGATGTTAAACCGGATGGCCAATATTTGGAGCAGCTCATTTTGTCGCTGGCGGCGGGGTTGGCGATGATTTTTGCAACGGCCGTTGCTTTCTATTTTCAGAATATCTATGGCAATTTTACGCTGCCCTTCTTTATCGCACTGGTGATTGGCTACATGTTTAAAGATCGCATTAAAGAGATCAGCCGCATTGTGTTTGCCAAAAGGCTGGAGGCTTATTTGTTTGATCGGCGCATCATCATTCGTACCACGGAAGGGCAGCATCGCCTGGGAACTTTGCGGGAAAAGGTGCGTTTCATCAGTGAAGATGACGTGCCGTTATCGGTGCTGCGGGCGCGCAATCGGGACCACATTACCGAAATTTCTAATGAGGGGCGGGGGGAGTACATTATTTGCTACACCAAAGAAATTGAACTGCAAATAAAAAATGCAGAGAAGGTGCTGCCTGGCTTTCCCGAAATTACAGGCGTTAATGATATTTTGCGCTTCGATATTCGCCATTTTCTAAACAAAATGGCGGAACCCATTCAGGAGCGATTTGTCATTCGGGATGGCGAGCTAACTTCCTTGATGTGCCACAAGGTTTATCACGTGAATCTGGTTTCTCGCTACAAAACGGTGCAGCCAGGCGTCAATAAAGAAAACCGCCACTTACGGCTTATTCTCGATCAGGCTGGCATTCGTAGCATCCAGGAAGTCCATGCGTAGCGGCGTTGCCCGCAGAGCCTCTATGCCTTGCAAAGCGACTACGCCTTGGTGATGGGATCCCCGATGCGAATTGTGCCGGGCTGGATAACTTTCGTGTAGATACCGCGTAGGTGAAGCTGTTTGCCTTGCGGTGTGTTGACAAACTTGACCGCATCCATACCAAAACGGGCCACGAACTTTTTGCAGCCTGTGTGGGGGAGTGCCGTGACTTCCACCACGGCTTCGCCAATTTCCAGGCGGGTGCCAGGTGGTAAATTGGCCTCACTAAGATCGAAATCAACGTAGAGTTGGTCTCCGGCCAGCGGCCAGCGATCTCGGCTTTGGGCTACCAATGCGGCCGTACGGCTGTTCATGAGAGTGAGCTGTGCCTCTGGATGGGCTGAACCATCTGGGGTGGCTTTGCTGCCGCGCGTTTGCCAGTTGTCCCCGACCAGTCCAACGGCCGTATCCAGTTCCCCTTCATGCAGCAGTTCGCGCTCATCGGTAGACGGCCGTCGCACAATCATTTCCAATACCCCACCATCCTGCGGTGACTGCTGGATGTGGTCCAGGCCAGCTTCTAGCTCATCCATTGTCAAATGTTTAATAGGCATGGCATTTTCTCCTGTCATGAGTTGCTGCTCTTTCAGTTTCAATTTGATCGAGTTAATACTTCCAATGCCAGAATGATAGATCAGAGTGGGCTGTGGGGGCAAACGGCCCAAAAATTGGGGCTTGACACTTACATACATACATGGTAGTATGTAAATCATGAGACGCACAGCTGAAGAAGCCGCCCAAACAAGACAATCCATTCTGGATGCTGCCTTAAAAGTATTCAGCCAGAAGGGATACCACGCAGCCACGCTGGCTGACATCGCCCAAGCAGCAGAAGTCACGCGCGGGGCAATCTACCATCACTTTGACAACAAAGCCAGGTTGTATGAAGCGTTGCTAGGAGAGGCAGCCGCGATGGGCAGCGACACCATTCAGCAAGCCATGAACAGCGGCAGCAGTTTTGTTGATATTTGCCAGCTTATTTTGATTAATTCACTGACCGTTTTGGAGACGAATACCCAAATGCGACAGATCATGGAACTCAGCCTCTTTAAAACCGGTTTTGATCCTGAATTGGCTGAATTTGATGCGGCGCGCCAACAGCAGGCGGTAACGACGGTGGCAGCGATTGCCCAAATGATGCAGGCTGGCATTGATAATGGTGATTTACGTTCAGATTTAAATCCGTTTGATGTGGCCCGATCATTCATTGCTTACCAGAATGGGCTCATCACATTATGGCTCACCAACCGGCAGGCGTTTTCAATAGGGGAGCGCGCGCCCCAGTTTGCTCAGATATTTTTAGAAGGCATTGTTGCCTGATATTTTTTTTATCAAAATTACATACAGGCATGTATGTATAAATAAAAAGGAGATGGAAATGTACCATTCAATTCAAACAATACAGGTTGACAATCGCGCAGAAAAAAGACAGGGGGCGATACGGCCGTTAACCAATTGGCAAACCGTTCTGGCCTTTGGCCTGCCCACCTTGATGATGATCTTCAGTTTTTATTGGGCGCTGCCCTGGCTGCAAACGATTGGCCTGACTCCTTTTGAGAGCATAGTCGTAGTCCACACCGTGCCAATGGCTTTGCTGCTCACTGCTGCGGTGGTTAGTTATTACCGCCTGGACGGGTTTCCCGGTGAATGGCGTGCCTTTCGCCAGCGGATGCGTTTCCCCCGGTTGACCGGGCGAGCTGTTTTTCAAGGTCTCGGTCTGTTTGTCCTGCAAATGGTGGGTTATGGGCTGTTCAATCAGATTAGCCTCTGGTTAATTGGGCAAGGGTGGCTGCCGCTGCCCACAAATTTGCCTGCGCTGCTGGACCCCCGCGTGACGCTAAGTTCGGCTGCTTTCGACGAGATGGTCGGCGGCCAAATTTTGGGCAACTGGGGCGTGGTGGTGCTGTACTTCATCATGTTGAGCTTCAACATTGTGGGCGAAGAATTGTGGTGGCGCGGTTACCTGCTGCCCCGCCAAGAAAAACGATACGGCCGTTTCACCTGGGTGTGGCATGGGCTGCTGTGGACTGCTTTTCACGCCTTCAAATGGTGGGATTTAATCGGATTGCTGCCGGTTTGCCTGGCCATTACCTACGTTTCGCAGCGCACCAAGAATAACTGGCCTGCTTTCATCGCTCATTATTTGTTTAATGGGTTGGGATTGTTAGGGGTGTTAGCGGCCGTACTAACGACGATTGGCTAAGAAAAAAGGGTGATTGCCAGACAAGTAATCACCCTTTTTTATGGTTTGTCTGCTCCAAACATTTCTGGGGTAATGGTGCCCTCACAAATTTTGGTAACGGGGCCAATGAGGGTTGCGTAGAATTGGTCGTCCAGCGAGACCGCCAGACTGCCGCCGGGCATGTGCACCGTGACGCTGTTTTCGCACAGACCTAACCGATGGGCAACGGCCGTTGCCGCCACGCTGCTGCTGCCAGAAGCCAGGGTATACCCTGCCGCTCGTTCCCAAATCTCAATCTGAATGTTTTGTTGGTCTTGAATAAACAAAAATTGCACATTGCTGCGGTGTGGGAAAAGCGGCGATTGCTCGATAAGCGGGCCATAAGTTTGGGCTAATTCAGGCGTAGGGGGTGTGTCTAGCAACACCACACAGTGAGGATTGCCCAGAGTAGCCGCACTAAAGCAAAAAGTGCGCTTTGCGACTACCATTTTCTCATCCAGCACCTCGCGCTCTGGGCCGGTGACGGGGATTTCGGCACTGTTAAAGCGTACCTGCCCCATAGCAACCTGAATAGTTTGCCTATCTGCCGCAATTGTACTGGTAACCGGACCGCCTTGAGTTTCTACAGTGAACGGCGCGTGTGTTACGCGGCCTGTGTCTAGCAAGTAGCGGGCAAAAATGCGCAAGCCATTGCCACTTTTTTCTGCCTCGCTGCCATCAGGATTATAAATGCGCAGGCCAAAGTCACATGTTTCGCTGGGCAAGGGTCCCAACAGAATGCCGTCTGACCCCACGCCAAAGTGCTGATGGCAAATGCGTTGAATTGCCGACTGCTTGAGTGGCTGGGCCACCGCCGCTGGTTCAATTACAAGGTAAACGTTGCCCAATCCGTGATATTTAGCGAATTTCATAATGGTTTTTGCCACATGTTTTCTCCTTAAGCGACATTTTCCTGCGTTGGCTGCAGAAGTGCAACGTATTTGCTGACAGAAAGAAATAAATTACCGGCTTGACAAGGCGTATCATTTCCGTTAAAGTATATCCATCGTAAAAATACGATTAAAGGCAAGCAAAATTGAGAAATGAATATGAGTGAAGAAAACAGAATGCTGTTAGAACCTTGCTGT
This sequence comes from uncultured Anaerolineae bacterium, assembly GCA_905479495.1. GTDB lineage: Bacteria > Chloroflexota > Anaerolineae > Promineifilales > Promineifilaceae > Leptofilum. The sequence goes on along the minus strand of CAJQMR010000013.1, from coordinate 286,720 downwards.
ACATTGGATATTTCCGGTGTGGAGCAAGATAGATTGGTCAAAATGTTCAAAGCAATTGGCAATCCGACCCGCTTTGAAATTATGAAGTTCCTGGTGACGCACCCAACCTGCATCACTGGCGACATTGTGGATTATTTGCCGATTGCCCAGGCAACCGTTTCCCAACATCTTAAAGTGTTGCGCGAGGCGGGTTGGATTGAAGGCACCTTGCAAGGCCCGGCTACAAGCTACTGCCTGCATGAAGAAAATATTGGCTGGTTTAAAAATAAGGTTGGCGATATTTTCTAAATTTTATAGTGGAGGTGCGACGCACGTTTGTTAGCGAATTTTGCGGCGTGGCGCACTGGGCAAGTGCGTCGCACCTATGTGGTACACAATTTTTTTGGTTAATATAATCGTAAAATTACGATAAGGGACAAGATCATGTTTACTGAATTGCAGTTTCTTTTTAACTTTGTGGTCGAAAATCTGGTTCAGATTTGGCCCTACTTACTGATTACCATTCCGGTGGCGGTGGCTGTGCAGCTTTCTGGGGCATCAAAATATATTCGGCGGGCATTAACGGCCCGACCCTTGCTAGCGATTGTGCTGGCAACGGCCGTTGGCGCTTTTAGTCCGTTTTGCTCTTGCACAGTTATACCTGTTGTGGCTGCTCTACTCATTGGTGGCGTGCCGTTGGCCCCCGTAATGTCTTTCTGGATTGCTTCACCATCGATGGACCCGGAAACATTCTTTTTAAGTGTAGGTACGATTGGTTGGAACATGGCTGTTTGGCGGTTGGCCGCCACGCTGGCCCTGAGTCTGGCGGCTGGCTATATCACCCATTTTGCCGTCACCCGAAACTGGCTAGGCGACAAGATTTTACGCGATAAAGCATCGGCTCAATCCGTTTCAGTGGTTTCGTTGACGGACCGTTTTGTGGTAGGTTGGCGCAAATTCATTGCCTGGGCACGTCAACTTGCACCGTCACAAAATGTTTTGGCGACGGCCAGCGGCATCAGCCTTGGTTCGCCAACGTCTGAGGTGGTAAAAGAAGCCAGCTGTTCGGCTGACGTTTGCTCAGCACCAGCTGAAGGTGAGGCAGCTACTTGTGGCACAAACTGTGCTGTCCCGCAGCCTTTTAAGACCCGGCTGATTCAGGAAACGTGGGCGGCCACATCGCTGGTTTTGCGCTTTATGCTGCTGGCATTTGTGATGGAAGCGCTCATCATTCGTTATGTGCCTGAATCATGGATTACCAACTTGCTGGGGCAGCAAAATCCGCTGGCGATTGTGTTTGCGGCGCTTATTGGCGTGCCAGTGTACACCAGCAATCTGGCCGCACTGCCGATGGTGAGTGGCTTGCTGGCCCAAGGGATGAATCCGGCAGCCGGGCTGGCTTTTCTGGTGGCTGGCCCCACGACGACGCTGCCTGCGATGGCGGCTGTGTGGCAGTTGGCTTCAAGACGGGTGTTTGTGCTGTACGTGGCTTTTGCCCTGGTTGGGGCAGTTGTGGCTGGCTACGTGTATCAGCTGTTTGGCTAAGAGGAATTGTGAGGGGGATACGGCCGTATCCCCCTCACAATTCCTCTTCCTCATGAACCAAGCCCAACGCTGCCGCCAGATCATAAAAATGTTTTGCCTGGGTTGCATCCCCCGTTTGTTCGTAAGCGTGGCCCAAATTGACGTAGAGCGAAGGCAAAAAGCTTTCGTCCAGTAGAGGATTGGCGCGGTTGGCATGTTTCAGAGCAGTCTGGTGCCAAAAAAGCGCCTCAGCTGGCGTTTGAGCGAGGTGCCCCACGTAATGTGCCGCCACACACTTCTCATAATCATCTGCGGCACAATCCCAGGCTGCCGCGTACCGTTGCCGCGCCTCGTCAATACGCTTTTGAAATTCGAGCTGGGTTCCCTCAAAACAAAGGGCAATGGCTGGTCTATTTAAATCCAAATTCTAATCCCCAATGAATGTTCAAGGCGCTTTGCTGTCGATTACGGCCGTTTCCAATCCAATCCCTATCTCACTCACCACCGCTAAATCTTCACTGTTTTCCACCACAACAACGATGGCGTACTGTGGTGCCTCTGCAGGGGTGAGGGCGAGATACCAGCCATTGCGGCTGTCTGGCCCGGACAGGGCGGAGACGGCAAAGCTGAGGGTGCCGTCCGCATTGAGCAATTGGCGAATAGCTCGTGCCGCGCGGCTGGTGATGGCATCGTGGGTGGTCGTGAGTGGTTGGGGTTGCAGAATGCCGTCTTCATCCTGAACGGCCGTTACCAAGCGAGGTGTGGGTAAACGGCCGTCATGGCCTAGTGCCGCCAGGGCCAGGGCAACTTGCAAAGGCGACACCGTTAGATTGTCCTGGCCAATGCCCGCTTGCAGCGGATCGGCCAAGGGTTCCAGCTCGACCGTTTCTGTGTTCAGTGGCAGCTCTGGCTGCACCGTAAAGCCAAAGCGCATAAAAATATCATCCAGCCCGCCCAGACCCAACCGGTCGGCTAAATCTTGCATGGGGCCAGGGCAGCGGTGGCGCAGCACGTCGGCCCAGGTGGCATCGTCCGGTGGGGTGGTTTGGCATCGTTTGATTTCGCCATTGACGGGCACAGGACGATTGGCGTTTAGCACCGCCCCATCCAGCTGAATTCGGTCCTGATCCAGGGCGGCGGCTAAAATAAATGGCTGCAGCACCAGGCCCGGCTGGTATTGGCCCTGCACGGCGCGATTGAGCAGCGGAGCGGTTTCATCCGCTACCAGGGCATCAAAATTTTCATCTAACCGGTTGGGGTTGTAGCCAGGATGGCTTACCATTGCCAGTACATTACCCGTTTCGATTTCCAGCAGGACCAAGGCCCCTTGTGTCTGTCCAAATAGAGCCTCTGCTGTGGCTTGCAGCTCAGCGTCGAGAGTGAGCTGTACGTCACGGCCAATTTGTGGGGTGTGGAGAATTTGTTGGTTGAAAACGGCCGTAAATTCCGCACGCTCCCCGCGTAAAACCGCGTCAAACCCAGCCTCGACACCTGCCGTACCATGCCGGAAGCTATAGTAACCGACCGCTGGCCCGATTGTTTCAAAAGGGTAGGTGCGTGTCAGCGCGTTTGGCTCACCCACGGTGTGGGCCAACACTGTGCCGTTGCGATCTAAAATACGGCCGCGTTGAATGCGCAGTTCAGACTCTACCAGTCGGGGGTTGTCATCCCGGGCCAAGATGGCGTCGCGGCGTACCACGCTCCAGAAAACCAGCGACAGGGCCACAGCCAAAAAGCCCAGCAAGATGGCACGCTGCATTTTGTGGAGATGGGTTTGAGGCGAATGGTTGTTCATAAACGGTAATTGGGTAATGGGGTAATTGGGTAATTTTCTCAATTGCTGAATTACCCAATTACGCAATTACAAATAGATTTGGCGGCTTTTGGTGGAAAGATAGAGCAACAGCCCGGCCATAACATGGCTGATTAACATGGAACTGCCACCGTAGCTGACAAAGGGCAATGTGACGCCTGTCAGGGGGAGCAGCTTGGTGACACCCGCCATAATTAGAAATGCTTGTGCGGCCAGTAAAATCGTAATTCCGGCGGCGAGGTAGCGGCGAAACGGCCGTTCCGCCAGCAGTGCCAACCGCATACCACGATGAGCCAACAGAGCAAAACAGCCCACAATGCCCAGACTGCCAATCAGACCCCATTCCTCAGCAATGGCGGCAAAGGCAAAATCTGAATGAACGACCGGGATGTACTGTGGGAAGCCCTGCCCTACACCTTGTCCCCAAATGCCGCCCGCCGCCAGGGCGTAAAGCGACTGCACAATCTGGAAGGCGCGATTGTCGGCATCGGGCCAGGGATTCCACCAGGCGTCGATGCGCAGGGTGACCAGGCCAAAGGCAAAGTAGGCAAAGATGCCTGCCAGCAGCAGCAGCCCTACGCCGCCCACTACAATGCGCCAATCGCCTGTAGCCAGATAAAGCAAGCTCAAAAACAGGATAAAAAAGAGCGTCGCTGCACCTAAATCGCGCTGCCATACCAGCAATACCATGCAGAACCCCCACATCAGCAGCAAAGGGGCCAGGTAGGAGATGCGTTGCAAACGGCCGTTTCGCGTCAGTCGCAATGCCGCTTCTCGCTCATCAAAATAGCTGGCTAAAAAGATCACCAGCAAGAGCTTGAGCAGTTCTGATGGTTGAAAATAAACAGGTGTTAGAAAGGGGATGGGCAGACGCAGCCAGTAACGGGCCACGCTGGCCCCAGTGGGATTGATGCCAAACAGCAACGTTCCAATTAACAGGGCAATGCCCAGGAGCAGCAGCGTGTAGCGATAGCGACGCAGCCAACGTAAATTGTGCGGCAAAAGGGTGATGCTAACGAGAACGGCCGTTCCCAAAACCACCCACAACACTTGCCGCAGCAAAAAATTCGGGGCCAGCCGATCTTGCAGCACAATGCCCCAGCCGGTGAGCAGCCCAACCAGCGGTAATAAAAAGGGATCGTGTTCCGGGGCGTATTTGCGCAGCAGCCAGACGGCCGTTCCCTGGGCCACTAACCAGCAAAGGGGACCCCAGAGTGTGCTGCCATTGATATAGCCATCACGCGCCAACCCCAGGGCCAGCGCATTGCTGAATACAAAGAGCGCTGCTATCAGAAGCAGGAGGGGTTCGGAACGGCCGTGTTCACCATCTTGGTGAAAGGACAGAGAGAGGCTGCGCATGAAATCCGGGCGGTGGCGATTAATCGAGATATTTACCAACCAGAGGGGCTAGGCTTTGCTTAACTTGCCTGGGAATATGGTTATGGTTGGTGAGAAAGGCGTCTTTAAGACCGTGATGAGCTGGGAAATCGCCAGCCCATTCATCCATCGTCTGTACTATATGGCGAATGGCATCCTGAGCGATTTTGGTATTATGCTGCACCGTTTTGACAACCATTTCTACCGTCACGGGATCTTCGCTCTCATGCCATACATCATAATCAGTCACATGGGCCATCACGCCATAAGCGATCTCTGCTTCCGCGGCTAAAAACGCTTCCGGACAGGTGGTCATCCCAATGATGCTCATGCCCCACTGCCGGAAAAGATTGGATTCGGCTTTGGTGCTAAAGCGAGGGCCTTCAATGGTAATAAACGTGCCCCCTTGGTGGACAGTGCCGCCCGCCTTGCGGGAGCTTTGGGCAATGATCTGGCTCATTTCTGGGGAGAGCGGTTGGGCTACGCTGACGTGCGCCACCAGGCCCTGGCCAAAAAAGGAGCTGACCCGCCCTTTTGTATGATCAAATAACTGGTCTGGTATCACAATGTGGCCCGGCGCGTAATCTTCACGCAGCGAACCACAGGCGCTCACAGAAACAATGTAGCGTACGCCCAACGTTTTGAGGGCAAAGATGTTGGCTTGATGCGGTATTTCACTGGGGTTAAGGACGTGACCTCGCCCATGACGCGGTAAAAAAGCCACACGACGGCCGTATAGTTTTCCTACCAGGACAGCGTCTGATGGTTTCCCAAATGGGGTAGTTATTGTGATTTCTTCAGTTTCGGTGAGGGCTTCCATTTGATAGAGGCCGCTGCCACCGATCACTGCCAATTCAATTGTGGACAACTTCTTCTCCCTTTCACGTCACACCCTAACATTTTAGCTGCAAACAGAACTTTGTTATTCTCGCAAGGTTGTGAGTGACCAGATGGGGTGCCGTTTAGTCGGTTAACGCTTGCCCAGCTGCATTTGCAAGGCACGAATGCGTTCACCTGCTTTTTGCTGAATTTGTTTGATCGCCTGATTTTGTTTTTCGATCATGGCGCGTGCCTGTTTTAGTTGGGCAATCGCTTGCTTAAGCTGAAGTTCTCGCTCAACCAAACGGGCGTGAATTTCTGCTAGATGATCGCCCTGGGCGCTGGTCTGATTCAGGATGTGCTTTAATTCAGTTTCGCTGCTCTCTAGCTGCATTTTTTGTTCTTTAATAACTGCTTGCAGCCCCATATTTTCTTCAACTAACTTTTCATGCAGAGTGTTCCATTCAGCTTCTTTGGTTTCAAGCGTTGCCTCTGTTTCCGCAACGGCCGTTTGTAATTCGGTCACTGTCTTCTGCTGAGCCTGTACCGATTCTTCCAGCCTGGTCAGCATCTCCGCCTGATCAACTGCCTGCTGTTGGGCTTCTGCTGCTGCCGCCTGGCTGGCTTCCAGTTCAGCTTTATACCATAAAACGCGTTCAAAGTGAGCATGTTCAGCATCTGCTAATTCTGCTTCCAGGCTGGTGATTTTAGCTTCGGCTTCAGCCAACTGGGCTGCTTTGGCCAGCGGATCTTTGCTCTGTTCGCGTAGCAAGCCTACTTCTTCAAGCATTTTCTCCAGTTCTTTTTCGGCCGCGAGACGCTGTTCCCGCTGCATGTCGATGATATTGTTGTTTTCTTCAATTTGAAGCTTCACTTTTTGCAGTTCCGCTTCCAGGCCTTCGGCTTTCTTTTCGGTAATTTCAGCCAGTTCTTGCCAGCGAATAAGGGATTCTTCTTGTTCGGACGTATGGACCAGGCTGGCTTTGTGGGCCACTTCCAGGCTGTGGATGCGGTCGCGCAGGGTATTAATCTCGCGCACGGCCGTTTCCAGTTCGTCATCGACGGCCGTTTTTTCCGTTTGTAGGTGGGTGTGGCTGCCCTGTAGCTGGGCATGTTGCTGACGCAGATTGGCCAGTTCGTCGTTTTGCTCGGTCATCAGATCGCGGGCAATGCCTAACTCATTGGCCTGCCGCTCCACCTGGCTTTTGCGGTGTCGCAAGGCTTCCTGAGCTTCATCCAACTGAGTTTGTTTGGTAGTGAGCTCTGTGCGCAGCTCAGTCAGTTCTTGCTTGAGGTTGGCAATCGTATTGGTAGATTCACCCGCTAAGTCTGTCAGGCGTCGCTGGAAATCTTGCTCCAGCTCTGCGCGGGCGGAAAGGGCCACAGCCGCCTGGGCTTGCAAATGGTGCAGCGCTTCAATCTGAGCCTCATTCCGGTTCAGCAGCTGCCCTTCAGGAAAGTCGCTGCCGTTTTCCTGCCGGGCAAATTCACTGTCTTCTGGCAAACGGCCGTCTTCGGCAAGTGCCGTGTAATCCGCTTCATCCACACTGCTGATCCAGCCATGAATATTGCCGCCAGGGATGATTGACAGGGCCACGGTGAACACATCCCCCAATACCTGGCCGCCCTTTTCTACGCGAATATCACGACAAACGGCCGATCCTGACAACAATCCAGCCACAACCAAGCGTGGCGCAAACACATTGCCTACCAGCGTTGCCCCTTCTTGAATAGCAACAGGCTGATTGGCGTGAATATCTTCCACATGGTAGCCAACAATTTCTAGCCAGGTTTGGCCTCGTCGCCAAAAGCGCAGTCGATCCAATAAACCATGGCCATTTAGTTCCGGTGGGGCTTCCAGACCTGGTTCTTCAGTTTGGTTGAGGGTGCCTTCCGGCGTTGTGGGTTCTTCTGTAACCGTCATAATAGTTGTAACCGTGCTTGCCATTATAGCAGGGGAATGCTGAAGATGATACTTAAACTAGGCCGCTATTTTGGGAAAACAGCACTAATTTCCATCAAATTTAACAACGCTTTAGAAAGGTGTAAAGGAAAGGAGATAATTTGTTGGGAATTTAGAACGCATGTGCTATTGTGTATGGCCGTTTGGGGAGGCTTTATTTAGGAAAAGGGCCAGATAGTGTTTCGTCACGAAGGTTTGTCAGACAACGACAGCGGAGCGAAACATTTAAGCTGATGTAATTTTGGGTCATTGCTTTCTATCAATCAAACAAGCAAAGGTTGCTCAGCAGCAGTAACGGCCGTAACAAATACAGGGAGAACACAAATGGGTGTCAATGAACTGATTGTGGCTTTCTTTGCCCTGGCTTTTTTGGCCTTTTGTTTAACGGCCGTTGCCCTCTATGCACTTAGCCGGGACAAGGATGATGTGGCTGATAAAAGCGTCTCTGGCTTAAATAATCTGCAATGGGGCGGCCTGACCCGCCCAAAATTGCCAGATGGTACGGAAGATGAGCAAGAGCCACCGGATTCAGCGGCAGGTTAATCGTTCGCTGCTGGCTCGTAATTCGGTAAAATACAGGCATGAGCTACCTGGAAAAACTAAAAACTGTTCAAGCGCAAAACAATTCCTGGCTGTGCATTGGTCTGGATCCCGTGTTGGCGCGGCTTCGTGTCGATTTTCGTAAGTGGGATGAACCTATCTTGCCTTATAACCGGGCCATCATCGACGCCACAGCCGATCTGGTTTGTGCTTACAAACCCAACCTGGGTTTTTATTTGCAATGGGGCGCAGCCGGCGTCATTGCTCTAGAACGCACCATTGCCTACATTCCGCGTCATATTCCCATCGTGCTGGATTGCAAGACGGGCGATATTGGCCACACCCAAGCTGCCTGGGCCAATGGCCTGTTTGATGAATGGCAGGTGGATGCGGTGACGGTGAATCCCTTTGTGGGTGCCGATGCGGTTCTCCCCATGATTGAAAATCGGCCTGACAAGGCTGTCTACATTTTGGCCCATACTTCAAATAAAAGCGCGACCCACTTTCAGGGGGAACTGCGGCAGGAGCAGGGTTTGTCCGCCGAGGTGCTGCGCCAAAGCCAGACCTGGCCGACCGCTGGGCATAAAGGTTACGTGATTGGTGCCACCTACCCAGAAGAGCTGTCTGTCGCCCGCCGCCTGGCACCAGAAGCTAATTTCCTTATTCCCGGTATTGGGGCGCAGGGGGGGGATTTGGAAACGGCCGTTCAGTATGGTCCTGACACAGTAGCTGGGCCACTCATCAGTGCCAGCCGGAGTATCATTTACGCTTCCGGTGGTGATGATTTTGCTGAAGCAGCGCGGGCGGCGGCGTTGGCTCTTCGTGACCAGATCAATTCGTTACGTGCCTGATGACAATGTAAAGTAAATCAACACCATTCCCCGAAAGCTGTTTCCCACTCCATTTAACTGTTTTCGGGGAAATGGTGTGAGGGGAAACGGCCGTTATCTCCGGTGGCCCGTAAGTATGCTAGTAAGATAGCCTGAGTAAACTACCCAAGACGTAATAGTCCGTAAACACAACGCGCAAAAGTAAAAAAGCTGGCCTTAACCCATAGCTTGTCACAAATGATATCTTCTACCTAAGCTCCTCCGTTTTCATCACAAGGTAATGGCAAAATGTGAGGGCGACTGTTTAGGCAATCGTGATTTAAAAAGCAAAGCCAGCCACGCGCTTCACCAGCTAAAAACAACCGATCCGGTTAGTTTAACAGCGCAATGTAAAAGCTGTTTTTTGTAAGACATTTTTATTGTCCACGACGAACTCGCTTCATTCCCGGGCAGTGCAAATCTTATACTAATTTTTAGGAAGGATTCATGACTCACCATTCCAAGACCCATCAGGTTACGCTCGATTTTTATACCCTAAACGATTTACGAAAAATTGTAGAGACGATTCCCCGCCTGGAACTGCACCCAGATGCCGCGGCAAAAATTGAAGCCGGGGCTCAGTTTGTGCTGGAAAAAGCCGCTGAGGATCGTTATATCTACGGTACAAATACAGGTTTTGGCTCCTTGTGTGAAACGCGCGTGGAAAACGAAGAGATGGAAATGCTTCAGTTTAACCACGTGGTTTCTCATGCGGTTGGGGTGGGCGAAATTGTGCCAGAAAAGCTTTCCCGGTTGATGATGTTTATTAAGCTGTTGACCTTCCGTACTGGACATACCGGTATCTCCATGGCCCCTGTTCAGCGCCTGATGGATATGTGGAATAATGACATCATGCCGGCCATTCCCAAGAAAGGCACAGTAGGTGCCAGTGGCGATCTGGCTCCATTGGCGCATATGGCTTTGCCGCTGCTGGGTTTGGGCAAAGTGCATTACAAAGGGGAAATTGTTGAATCGGCTGGTGTGCTGCAAGAAATGGGTTGGGAACCGCTGCGGCTGAAGCCAAAAGAGGGGCTGGCCTTGACGAACGGTGTGCAGTATATCAATGCCCGTGGGGCAATGGCTTTGATGCGCATTGAAGAAATGATGAAAACGGCCGATCTCTTTGCGGCGATGAGTTCCCAGGCATTTAGCACCTCAGAAACGTTCTACCAGGCACCTTACCACAACACCACCTATCATCCAGAGCGCAAAACAGTTGCGGCCAACTTCCGCAAAGTTTTAGAGGGCAGCAACCACCACGAACTGCCCACCTGCAACAAATCCAAGCAAGACCCGTATTCTTTCCGCTGTATCCCCCAGGTGCATGGGGCCATTCGCCAGGCGGTCAACTTTGCCATCGACATCATCGAAAAAGAGTGCAACGGTGTGTCTGACAATCCACTTTTCTTCCCTGAAAGCGACCAGATTCTGTTTGGCGGTAACCTGCACGGCGAGTCCACGGCGCTGGCGCTTGATTTTGTGGCGATGGCTACCAGCGAAATGGCTTACATCTCCGAACGGCGCACCTACCAGCTTTTGTCCGGCATGCGTGGGTTGCCCGATTTTTTGGTGAACCAGCCGGGCCTCAATTCTGGTTTTATGATTGTGCAGTACACGGCCGCAGCCCTCATGAACGAAAATAAGGTGCTGTGTACCCCAGCCAGCATAGATACCATCCCTACCTGCCAGCTGCAAGAAGATCATGTCAGCATGGGCGGCACTTCTTCCTACAAGCTGGAAACGATTGTAGACAATGCGGAGTATATTCTGAGCATTGAGCTACTGACAGCGGCACAGGCAATTGATTTTAACAAGCCGCTAAAACTCTCTCCGGCTACGCAAAAACTGTATGATGAATTCCGTGAACAGTTCACTTTTATGGAGCGGGATCGGGTTATGAGCGACGATATGGAACGTGCTCGCGTCTACTGTGCCGAAAACCGTGCCAAATGGATTGAACAATTCGAGCTTGCGTAAAGTTTGGTCTTAATAATGAATTAAAGAAACCATCCCGAAGATTAAGGTAACAACTTCGGGAGGTTTTTGGGTCTCAGAAATTCAAATGAGTGATCAGCGAAAAACGGCCGTATCCATCACACACCATAAAATGAACCAGCGCCCCCTTCACTTGCCGACTGAAAAGGGGCTGGCGCTGTTTGCCCTGCTCCTGCATCGCTACAGTGGTGAGGAACAAATCACCGTTTGGCTCGATGGGCAGCCAGTGACAATTTCTGTGGACGGCACAGCGCCGTTTGCGGCGTTAGTGGAAAAGGTTGATGAGGAAACGGCCGTTCTCGAACTACGCGATCCGCAAGGATTGCCCATCCTGGCGCAGAACCTCAACCAACGATTGCCCGCCCCCAGCGACGAACCTATTTTGGCCTTCACGCCCGAAACCGGCGCGTTGGCCTATAATGCCCAATTGTTTGACACAGGCACAATTAATCGCTTAGTGGGTCATTTACACACCTTGCAGAACGCGATTGAGGTTGCCCCGGAAACGGCCGTTGCTCAGCTTCCCCTCCTCACCAAAAAAGAAAAAGACCAACTGCTCAACGAGTGGAACGACGACAAAACCTACAGCTACCCCGGCCTGCACCAACTGTTTGAGCAGGTTGTGGCCAATGCGCCCGACAGCCTGGCGTTAACATTTGAAGATCGGGAGATGAGCTACGGGGAATTAAACGGCCGTGCCAATCAAATCGCCCACGCCCTCATCAAAATGGGGGTGCAGCCCCAAGATCGCATCGCCATCATGCTGGAAAACGGCCCGCAGCAGGTGGAAGCACTCTTGGGCGCCCTCAAAGCAGGCGGCGTCTTTGTCTGCCTGGACCCACATTACCCCACGCATCGCCTGCAAGCCATTTTAAATGAAGCCCAGCCTGCGCGGTTCATCCTCGAATCAACCTGCCTGGAACGGCATGAAGATCTCCTGGCCAACTTGTCTACTGGCTGCGACATTTTGGCAGTTGATGGTTTAGAAGTTAACTACGGAGAGCGCAGAGGGGAAACAGAAGAAAAAACTCCGCGCCCTCTGCGGTTAAATAAAAACGAGATAACCGTTTTTGGCTCTGAATTTATCGAGGCCTGTGCCAAAATAAACCCAAATTTGCCGCTGAAGCCAACCGATCCAGCCTACATCGTTTACACATCTGGCTCCACGGGCAAGCCGAAAGGGATTTTGCAATCCCACCTGAGCTTCTGCCAATTCATCGCTTGGCAGAGCCGCTACTTTGGCATCGTGGCCCCGCAGCGTTTTGCCCAATGGGCCTCCATCGCTTACGATGCTTCCTACTGCGAGATTTTTGGCACACTTTGCTTTGGGGCCACGCTTTGTATGGCCCCGGCGATGACCCGCTTCAATCCGCAGGCGCTCATCGACTGGGTGCGCCAGGCGGAAATTACCATTTTGCAAATTGTGCCCAGCTTCTGCCGCCAGATGCTGCAAATTTTGGAGAGCGAGCCCAGTCACAACGGCTCACATCCGCTGCCCAAGCTGGAGATGCTGCTGCTGGCAGGCGAGATTTTGCCTGTTGATCTGGTGCACGCCTGGCTAAATCGTTTCCCCAACCCGGCCAAACTGTTCAACCTGTACGGCCCGTCGGAATCGGTGCTGGCGACGTACCACGCTATTCCTAAAGTTGCCCCAGAGCAGCGCGCCATTTCCGTGGGACAAGCCATCGATGGCCGTCAGATCCTCATCCTCGATAAAAACCAGCAGCTGTGCCCGATTGGCGTGCGCGGCGAACTGTATATTCGCAGCCCGTACCTCACTGACGGGTACATCGAACGGCCGGATGAGATGGCCGCTAAATTCATCCAAAACCCGCTGCACAACGACACTTCTGACCGCGTTTATCGCACGGGCGACATGGGGCGCTGGCTGGCCGATGGTACGATTGAGTTTTACGGCCGTATCGACAACCTGGTCAAACTGCGCGGCATGCGCGTGGAACTGGGTGATATCGAAACCGCTCTGCGCGGGCATGAAGCGGTGCGTAACTGCGCTGTCATCGTGCGTACCGTTAGCCGCGACAAAAGTCGTCTCATCGTCAAAGATCGGGAAACGCGCAGCAAAAGTACCGCCAGCGAGCAGCAAATTTTGCTGGCCTATTACACGGTGGAACGGCCGCTTTCCGGCTACGAACTGCGCGTATTTTTAGAAGAGCTGCTGCCGCCGCACATGATTCCCCAGCAGTTTGTCCAGCTGGATGAATTACCCTACAACGCCAACCACAAGCTGGATCTACGCGCCCTGCCGGAACCGCACAACCAGCGCCCTGACCTGCGCCAGCCCTACCTGCCACCGCGCAATGAGCTAGAAGAAAAGATTGCCGACATCTGGCAAGATGTGTTGGGCATTAATCAGGTAGGTGTGGCAGATGGCTTTTTTGAGCTGGGCGGCGATTCGCTGTTGGCGATGCAGGTGCTTAACCGCACACGCGAAGCCACCCAGGCCAAGCTCTCCTTCCGCCATTTGTTTGAGCGACAGACGGTGGCTAAATTAGCCGAGTTGGTTCAGGCTGGGCTGGGCGAAACGGCCGTTTCCCAACCAACTATCCAAAACGAAACCCGCAGTCATTATCCACTTTCGGTGGCCCAGCAAGGCGTCTGGTTTTTGTGGAAGCTGGAACCAGACAGTCCCTACTACACTGCCCAAGGTGTCATTCACCTGCGTGGCGAAGTCGATGTGGCTGTTTTGCAGCGGGCCTGGCAGGCGCTGATCGACCGGCATGTGATTTTGCGGGCCAAATTTAGTGTGGATGAAAACGGCCGTCCCGTGCAAACCTTCCCCCAGCGGCAAGACAATTTACAACTATTCGACCTCACTCGCCTGAGCGCGGAACAGCGCGAAGCCAAGCTCAAGGCGTTCATGTACGAAAAAGGGCAGCAGCCGTTGAACCTGGAAAAGCACAATCTGCTCCAGGCCAATTTGTTTAAATTGGCGGAAGATAGCTACGATATGCCCATCACCTTCCACGAAATCACCCTCGATTTGTGGGGCTGGTCCAACATGATCCAGGATTTGGGCGCACTGTACGCTGGCTTTAAGCAAGGCGAAGAAAGTCCGCTGCCGCCAGTGCCGTTCACCTTTGCCGATTACGTGCTGTGGGAAAGCGAGGCCATCACCAAAACTAAGTTGCAGGCGCAGGAAGCGTACTGGCAAGAGCAGCTGGCCGGTGAACTGCCCGTCCTCAGCCTGCCCACCGACCGGCCGCATCCAGCCCGACCCACTTACCGGGGGGATGCCCAGGCGGTGATGCTGGATGCTGAGTTGACCGCGCAGCTCAAGACGCTGAGCCAGCAGCAGGGCGCGACCCTGTTCATGACGATGCTGACCGCGTTCAACATCATGCTGCGCCTGTACGCTGGGCAGGATGATTTGATTGTGGGCGCGCCGCTGGCCAACCGCACCCACGACCATGCCGAAGAGCTGGTGGGTTTTTTCCTCAACATGCTGCCGCTGCGCACCAAATTGGGCGCAGATCCAAGCTTTGCCGAGATTTTGGCCCAGGTGCGCGACACGGTGACCGGGGCTATTTCCAATGCCGAATATCCCTTTAGCTGGATGCTGGAATGGGCCAAAACCGCCCGCGACATAAGCATCTCCCCTGTTTTCCAGGTGATGTTTAACATGCTCAACCTGCCGCAGTCCAGCGTGGCCCTCGATGACCTCTCGCTGACGTTCAGCGAGCTGGACACCGGCTACATCAAGTACGATTTGGCCCTTTATGCCCATGAGCATGGCGACGAAATCTTTTTGCAGCTGGCCTACCTGACCGATTTGTTTGACGCCACCACAATTGAACGCATGTTGGCCAATCTGGTGGTGATTTTGCGGCAGGCGGTGGTAAATTTGGAACGGCCGTTGTCCACCCTCAGCCTCATCACCGAAAATGAACGACGGATTGTGCTGCACGACTGGAACCAAACCGCGCAAGATTTTGGCAATAGCTTCACCATCGCCCAACTGTTTGAGCAGCAGGCAGCCAAAACGCCAGCCGCCACCGCGCTCATCTGCCAGGGCGAGACGATAACTTACGCTGATTTGAATCAGCAAGCGAACCAGCTGGCCCACCTTTTGCGCCAAAATGGCGTGGGGCAGGGCAGCTTTGTTGGCATCTGCACCGAGCGTTCTTTCAAAATGATGGTCGGCTTGCTGGCCATTCTGAAGGCGGGTGGCGTGTACGTGGCCCTCGATCCAGACTACCCGATGGTCCGCCTGCAAGACATTTTGGACGACACCCAGCCTGAACTACTCATCGTGCAGGAATCGGTGGACCGTTTTGCTGATTTTGGCGGCACCAAAGTTTGCCTGGACCGCGATTGGCAACAAATTGCTCAGCAGCCAGCCGACAATTTACCGAGTCTCACCACCCCTGACGATCTGATTAACATCGTTTACACCTCATCTACCACGGGCAAGCCAAAGGGGGCGCGTATTCCCATGAGCGCCGTGCTGAATCGGCTGCTGTGGATGTGGCATGAATATCCCTTTGTGGCGGGGGATACGGCCGTCTTACAAAAATCGTACGCCCTCGTCGCCGCTACCTGGGAACTGTTCGGCGGGCTGCTCCAAGGTGTGCCCACGCTCATCCTCCAGCCAGAGGCCGTGCGCGACGCCGATTTACTCTGGCAGCAGTTAACGACGCACAAAGTGAGCCATTTGCTTTCTTCCCCGGCACTCATCGAAAACGTGCTGCAAGCCGCTGCCCGCGAACAAACCCGTTGGGACAGCCTGCGCTTTGCCACCACCAGCGCCGAACCCATTTCCCCGGTGATGGTGCAGCGCTGGCAGGAGACATTCCCCGGCGTGCCGCTGCTCAATTTGTATGGTTCCACGGAATGTTCTTCCAATGCCACCCAGTACGACGCGGCGACTTTGCCGGAAACGGCCGTACGCGTTCCCATCGGCACACCGCTGCCCAACATCCAGGTCTACGTCCTCGACGACAACTTCCAGCCCGTCCCCATCGGCGCAACCGGCGAACTGTGCGTCTCCGGAGCGTGTTTGGCGGATGGGTATTTGAATTTGCCAGAACTGAGCGCGGAGAAGTTTGTTCAGTTACCAGTATTCAGTAATCAGTATTCAGTAAACAGTAACCAGTTACTGAAAACTGACACACTGAATACTGTTTACCGAACCGGCGATCTCGCTCGCTGGCGCAGCGACGGCCAGCTGGAGCTGGTGGGGCGGCGGGATTATCAGGTGAAGATTCGCGGCTTCCGCGTGGAACTGAACGACATTGAAGCCGTGTTGCAGGAACACGAGGGCGTGAAAAAATGTGCCGCTGCTCTGGCTGACGTAGACAACGCCCGCAAGCGGTTGATCGCCTACGTTGAACCGGCTGCTGACAATTTGCAACCTGCGGCCCTGCGTGACTTTTTGCGGGATCGGCTGCCGGGCTACATGGTTCCCAGTGACTTTTTCTTGCTGGATAGCCTGCCGCTGGGGCCGACGGGCAAGATTAACCGCAAGGCGCTGCCGTCTCCTGAAGAATTACAGGTGGATGTGGTGGAAACGGCCGTTTTGCCCACAACACCCACCCAACTCGCTCTCGCGGCCATCTGGGAATCTTTGTTAGGACGAGACGGGTTGGGCATTCACGCCAACTTTTTCGACGTGGGTGGTCATTCACTGCTGGCCACGCAGGTGGTCTCCCGCATGCGGGACCAACTCAACGTGGAGCTGTCCCAGCGACGCTTTTTTGAGATACCGACCATCGCTGAACTGGCCGTAGAAATTGAGCAGCTGCAGGCAGAAACGGCCGTAACCGAAGACGATGAAATGGCTGCCCTCATGGCCGAATTGGATGATCTGTCCGATGAGGAAGCAGAGGCGCTGCTGGCTCAACTAATGGCGGCTGAGGACTAAAGAGTAAAAAGTAAAAAGTGATAAGTGAAAGCCACTTTTTACTTTTCACTAAACACAAGGTGGTTTCATGACAAACCAACCAACTGAGCAGAACGACCTAAACGATCGACTGGCAGGGCTTTCCCCGGCCAAGCGGGCGCTGCTGGAAATGAAACTAAAGCAAAAACAGGCGCAGGCTGCGCCGCAGGGCGTCACACGTCGTGAAGACAGTGATGCTGCGCCACTTTCTTACGCCCAGCAGCGGCTTTGGTTTTTGGAAGAGCTGGAGCCAGGCAGTCCGGCGTATCACATTCCAGCTATTTTTGATCTGGCCGGTGAACTGGACGTGCCCGCCCTGAGCGCCAGCCTGAACGAGATTGTGCAGCGGCATGAAGCGCTGCGCACCACGTTTACGGCCGTAAATGGCCAACCCTCCCAACAAGTCGCTGAAAACGCAATGATTTCCGTTCCTGTAAACGATTTGCAAAGCGTGCCTGTGGCCCAACGTGAAGCAGAAATTACCCGATTGACCGCTGCGGAAACGAGACGGCCGTTTGATCTAACAAAAGGCCCTATGCTGCGCGCTTGCCTGCTCAAGCTGGCACCCAACAAACACCGGCTCATCCTCACCATGCACCACATTGCTTCCGATGGCTGGTCGCGCGGCGTGCTGCTGCATGAGCTGTCGGTGTTGTACAAGGATTTTTTGAATGGGGAACGGCCGTCTCTCGACCCACTGCCCATCCAATACGCCGACTTTGCCGTCTGGCAGCGCGATTACCTGGCTGGCGAACGGCTGGACAAGCAGCTCGCCTACTGGAAAAACCAGCTGGCTGGGGCACCGCCGCGCCTGGAACTGCCTACCGATTTTCCCCGCCCGGCTGTGCAGGCATATCGCGGCAATCACCTGCCTGTAAAAATTGATCAGGCTCTTTACGAAGAATTGAAACGCGTCAGCCACGAAGCAGGCACGACGCTGTTTATGACGCTGCTGGCTGCATTTAATGTGCTGCTTTACCGCTACAGCCGCCAGGACGACATCGTCGTCGGTTCGCCGATTGCCAACCGCACCCGCGCCGAAATTGAGGGGCTGATTGGCTTTTTTGTTAATACGTTGGCTTTGCGTACCGATTTGTCCGGTAATCCCACCTTTTTGGAACTGCTGGCCCAGGTAAAAAACACGACGCTGGACGCGTACGATCATCAAGATTTGCCGTTTGAGAAGCTCGTGGAAGAACTCCAGCCGGAGCGCGCCCTCAGCTACAATCCAATTTTCCAGGTGATGTTTGTGCTGCACAACGCCACGGGGGCCTCAGCCCAAATGCCAGGTCTCACGGTGACGCCGCTGGACGTGGACACTGGCACCTCCAAGTTTGACCTGGCTGTGTCTTTGGCCGAAGAAGCAGACGCCATGACGGGCTACCTGGAATATAACGTCGAACTGTTTACCGAGGCGACGATGTGGCGTTTCTGGGAACATTTTTATACGTTGCTGTTTAGCATCGTGGCGAACCCAGAACGGCCGATTGCTGCCCTGCCATTGATGGGCGAGGGTGAACAGGCCCAGGTGATCTTGTCGTGGAATGAGACAACGGCCGTTTATCCCCAAACGCCCATCCACCAACGTTTTGAACAGCAAGCGGCCCAAACGCCAAATGCTATCGCTGCCGAATTCTCTAACCAAAACGTGACCTACGCTGAGCTGAACCGGCGTGCCAACCAGCTGGCCCAGGCTCTGCAAAAACAAGGTGTTGGCCCTGATGTGAAAGTGGCGCTCTCCGTGGAGCGCTCGCTGGAGATGCTGGTGGGGCTGCTGGGCATCCTCAAAGCGGGTGGGGCCTACGTGCCGCTCGATCCCACCTATCCGCAGGAGCGGCTGGCTTACATGCTGGCCGATTCCGGCGCGACGGTGTTGCTGACCCAAACCAGCCTGCTGCCCGCCATGCCAGAACATCAAGCCAAACTGATTTGCCTGGACCGTGATTGGCAAACAATTGCTCAGGAAAGCACAGAAAATCCGACGAGCGACGTCACGCTGGAAGACCTGATTTACATCATTTACACCTCTGGCTCGACAGGCAAACCGAAAGGCGTGGCTCTGAAGCAGCGGGCGATTGCCAATTTGCTGGCCTGGCAGCTGCAAAACAGCCGCTGCGGCCTGGGCGACAAGACGCTGCAATTTACCACCCTCAGCTTCGATGTGAGCTGCCAGGAGATTTTTGCCACGCTGGCCAGCGGCGGTACCCTGGTGATGATCGACGAAGACATCCGGCGCGATCCGGAGCAGCTGGCCCAGCTAGTGGCTGACAAGCAAGTGAACCGCATTTTCTTGCCTTTTGTCGCTTTGCAGCAGCTGGCCGAAGCATTTGCCGCTCAGCCTGACTTGAACTTGCGCTTGCGCGAGCTCATCACAGCGGGCGAGCAGCTGCAAACGACGCCGTCCCTCGTGGCCCTGTTTGAGCGGCTGCCAGACTGCCGCCTGGCCAATCATTACGGTCCCTCGGAAACACATGTAGCCACGGCGTACGATTTGCCCGCCGACCCGAAAACGTGGGACGCGCTGCCGCCAATCGGCCAACCGATTGCCAACACGCAAATTTACCTGGTTGATCCGTTCCTGCAGCCGGTGCCCATTGGCGTGCCTGGCGAGCTGCTCATCGGCGGCGATAACGTGGCGCGGGGGTATTTGAACCGGCCGGAGTTGACGGCGGAGAAGTTTATTAAGTTGCCAGTATTTAGTAATCAGTATTCAGTAAACTGTGATCAGTCACTGAATACTGACCTACTGAATACTGTTTACCGTACCGGTGATCTGGCCCGCTACCGTGCCGATGGCAACATTGAATACCTGGGGCGGATTGACCAGCAGGTGAAGATTCGCGGCTTTCGCATTGAACCGGGCGAGATTGAGGCGGTTTTGAGTGAACATGAGGCGGTGCGAGAAACGGCCATTCTCGCCAAACCAGATGCGCAGGGCAACAAACGATTGGTGGCCTACGTCGTGACCCAGCCTGGCCAGACGGCCGATGCGCTGACGCTGCGCACCTTTTTGAAGGATCGCCTGCCGGAGTACATGGTGCCCGCCCTGGTGATGCTGCTTGATGAGATGCCACTAACCCCCAGTGGCAAAATCAACCGGCGCGGCCTACCCGAACCGGATGAATCGGCCAGAGCGGTGGTGCAGGAATTTGTTGAGCCGAGAACGGCCGTTGAAGCCGTGGTTGCCAAAGTGTGGCGCGAAATCTTGGGTGTGGAAAAAGTTGGCGTGAACGACAACTTTTTCGATTTGGGCGGCCATTCGCTGTTGGCCACGCAGGTGATTTCTCGTTTGAAATCATCGTTCAAGACCAATTTGCCGCTGCGCAGCCTGTTTGAGTCGCCAACCGTTGCCGAATTATCGGTTGCTATCGTGGCGTTAGAAAAACAGTCGGGGCAGGCAGAAAAAATTGCGGGTGTGCTGCAAAAATTAGGCGGCATGACCCCGGAGCAGATGAAGCAATTATTGGAAGCGAAGCGTAAAGCGGGAGCAGCAACTTAATGGATTTTGATACCTTGCCTGATCCGGCAGAACTTTCTGCGGAGGAACTGGCCCTGCTGGAGATGATGTTGGCCGAGGAAGGCGTGGAAACGTCTGCTGGGCCAACCATTCCCCAGCGGTCTAATCAGGAAAAATCACCCCTTTCTTTTGCCCAGCAGCGGCTCTGGTTTTTAGAGCAGCTGGAGCCGGGCAGTCCGGTTTACCATATTCCGGCGGCGTTTCGGCTGCGTGGCGTGGTGGAGTCGGCCGTTCTGCAAACCAGCCTCAACCAACTGGCCCAGCGGCACGAATCGCTGCGTACCGTGTTTGTGGCCGAAGATGGCACGCCGTTCCAAAAAGTGCTGCCAGAGATGGACCTGCCGCTAAAGCGAGTTGATTTGCGTGACGCGGCTAACCGGGAAGCCGGGGCAGAAAAGCAGCTGTTTGCCGAGACGCAACGGCCGTTTAACCTGCAAACTGGCCCGCTCTTCCGCACCACTATTTTCCAACTGGCAGATGATGATTTCATCATTTTGTTCATGATGCACCATATCATTTCTGACGGCTGGTCGATGGGCGTGTTGTTTGGCGAGTTAACGGCAGTTTACAACGCCACCCTGCACCACGAATCCGCCAATTTACCTGACTTGCCCATCCAGTACGCCGATTTTGCCGACTGGCAGCGCGGCTGGCTGCAAGGGGATGTCCTGGCGGAGCAGATCAATTATTGGAAAGATCACCTGCACGGTGCGCCCTCACTGCTGGAACTGCCGCTGGACAAACCGCGCCCCAACAGTAAAACGTTCGTGGGGCAGCGGCAGCCAGTGACGTTGGGTAAGCCCATTGCCGACGGACTGCAAGCGCTGGCCCGGCAAGAAGGCGCCACGCTGTTTATGGCGGCGCTGGCCGCCTTTAAGGTGCTGCTGGCCCGCTACACTGGGCAGGAAAGCGTGGTCGTTGGCTCGCCCGTGGCCAACCGCAACCGGGCCGAAATCGAAGGACTGGTGGGCTTTTTTGTCAACACGCTGGCGCTGCACACAGATGTGGGCGGCGCGCCTACGTTTCGCCAGCTTTTGGCGCGGGTCAAAGAGGCGGCTCTGGGCGCGTACGATCATCAGGACGTGCCGTTTGAGAAGCTGGTGGAAGAACTCCAGCCAGAACGTTCGCTCAACTACAATCCAATTTTCCAGACGTTGTTTACCTTGGAAACGGCCGCACGCACGCCGTTGCAGTTGGATGGGGTGGTAGACGGCCGTTCTTTGGAAGTGGATTTTGGTGCGGCCAAATTTGACCTCAGCCTGTCACTGACCGCCGAAGATGACGGGCTGGTTGGCTCCTTTGTCTACAATGTTGATTTGTTTGAGCCGGAAACGCTGGCGTGCATGGCGGGGCATTTCCAAACGCTGGCTGCTGCCATTGTGGCCAATCCCGATACGCCCATTACCCAGCTCAACATGCTTACCGAAGCCGAATGGCAGCAGTTGGCGGCTTGGAACGATACGGCCGTTAGCTACAAACATCCCGTGCCCACCGTGCATCAACTGTTTGAGCTGCAAGTAGCAAAAACGCCGGACAAGTTGGCGCTTATCTACGAGGATGAAGAATTTGCGTATAGCCAGCTAAATGAAAAGGCCAACCAGCTGGCCCATTACCTACAAAAGCAAGGTGTGGGGCCAGAGACGTTGGTGGGTATCTCGGTGGAGCGCTCGCCGGACATGGTGGTGGCCCTGCTGGGCATCCTTAAGGCGGGTGGGGCGTATTTGCCGTTGGACCCAACTTATCCGCAGGAGCGGCTGGCTTACATGCTGGCTGATTCCGGCGTGAAAACCTTGCTGACGCAGAAGCCGCTGCTGCCTGATTTACCGGAGAGTGAAGCGGCCGTTTTCCTACTAGATGACGATTGGCACAAAGTAGAAAATGAACCGACCAGCAACCCAGACAGCGGTGTTGGCCCAGAAAATTTGGCCTACGTTATCTACACTTCTGGCTCGACGGGCAAGCCGAAGGGGGTGCTGGTGACCCATCGCGGCATTCCCAATTTGGCCGAGGCGCAAATCGGGACGTTTAATCTGAAGCCGGAGAGTCGCTGCCTACAATTTGCCAGCTTCAGCTTTGATGCCTCTGTGTCTGAGGTGACGACGACGCTGTTGGCGGGGGCCACGCTGGTGCTGGCCCCCCAGCGCAGCATGATGCCCGGCCCCGCGCTGATCCATTTACTGCGCGACAAGGAAATCACGGTGGTGACGCTGCCGCCCTCAGCGCTGGCAGTAATGTCGCCTGATGAGCTGAGCGGCGTTAAGACAATTGTTTCCGCTGGGGAAGCGTGCTCGGCGGAAATTGCGGCCAGGTGGGCCCCGGGACGGCGCTTTGTCAATGCCTATGGTCCCACCGAAGCCACTGTCTGCACGACGATGATCATTGTGGAAGATGGCGAGCGCACCCCACCAATTGGCCAGCCCATCAACAACTTCCAGGTGCTGGTGCTGGATGTCAACCAGCAGCCGCTGCCCCAGGGCATACCCGGCGAACTGTACATTGGTAGCGATCTCGCCCTGGCTCGTGGCTACTTGAATCGGCCCGACCTCACTGCTGAAAAGTTTGTTGAACTGCCATTGAATGACGCGCTAAACATCAAAAACCGCAAGTTTTACCGCTCTGGCGATTTGGTGAAATGTCTGCCCGATGGCTCGCTGGAGTTCCTGGGGCGGATTGACCACCAGGTGAAGGTGCGGGGGTTCCGCATTGAACTGGGTGAAATTGAGACGGCGCTGCGGGAGCATACGGCCGTACGCGATGCCCTCGTTTTGGCCCGTGAAGACAATCCAGGGGACAAGCGGTTGGTGGCTTATTTGCTCTCGTCGAATGGGTCCAAACCCACACCCACCACGTTGCGCAGCTTCTTGCAAGAAACATTGCCGGACTACATGGTGCCGAACGCGTTTGTGTCGTTGGACGCCTTCCCCATCTCGCCCAATGGCAAGGTGGACCGCCGGGCTTTGCCTTCGCCCAGCCAGGATGTGGCCAGCCGTGAAAGCAGCTATGTGGCCCCGCGCAGCCGCGTAGAATCGCAGCTGGTCGCCATCTGGGAAGATATTTTGAAAGTGCCACAGGTGGGTGTACACGACAACTTCTTTACCCTGGGCGGTCATTCACTGCTGGCAACCCAGGTGTTTGCCCAAATCGACAAACAAATCGTGAAGGGGTTGCCCATCACGCTGTTATTCCAATATCCAACAGTGGCTCAACTGGCCGAGGTGATTGACAAGCAACGGCCGTCTGACGCCTGGTCTGCGCTGGTGCCCATTAAGGAAGCGGGCAATCGGCCGCCATTTTACATGGTACACGGTGGAGCCGGGCATGTGTTCAACTACCAAAAACTGGCCGATTATCTGGCTGATGACCAACCGTTTTATGGTGTGCAGCCGCCAGATTGGACGGGCTACCGGGTGGACCCACCCAAGGTTGAGGATTTAGCTCGGCAGTACGTGAATGAGCTTCGCCAGTTCCAACCAGAAGGCCCATATTATTTAGGTGGGTTCTGTTTTGGGGGGATGGTGGTGTATGAGATGGCCCGCTTGCTGCAAGAGGCTGGACAAACGGTTGCTTTGTTGGCGCTTATTGAGCCCTCTGCTTTGGGAGGCCGGAAAGAGTTGATCACTGACAAGCGCAAGGGGGTTGGCCCGCAGGTGGGTGAACTGCCGCTATTTGGCTTTGACAAAAATGTGCCGCAATCATTTATGGGCAAAGTGCGTCGTGCTGGTTATGGACTCATGATGCGTTCGCGGCGAACGCTGATGCGCACATTTTTGCAGTTGAAGCGGGCGGTTTTTGCGCTTTATGTAGCCAGTGGCGCACCCATTTTGCGAAAATATCGGGATTATTATCTGATGGAATTTGTCACAGGTAAGTCGCGCAAGTTGTATCGGCCCGATGGCAGTTTTGAGGGCCAGATTGATATGTTTATGGTGCGGCGTAACCGTTTTATGAACCAGACGCTTGGTTGGGACAAAGTGGCGACAGGCGGTGTGCAGATGTGCCAATTCCCCACGCACCATATTGGTGTTATCCAGGAGCCATATGTAAAAGATGTGGCAGTGGCCTTGCAAGCGCGCTTGGATGAAGTGCAGCAAGCGCATGATTGATTCGCCGTGGATTGACTATGCTCGGCCTAGTGGCAGCGCGGCTCTGCGTCTGTTCTGTTTGCCCCATGCCGGGGGCGGGGCGGGCAGTTACCGAGATTGGGTGGCGGGATTAGCGCCAGAGATTGAAGTGCTGCCGGTGCAGTTACCGGGGCGGGAAACGCGCTTTTTCGATCGGCCGTTTACTACCATCGCTCCTTTAGTTGGGGCATTGGCAGAGGCGTTACGGCCGTTTTTAGACAAACCATTTGCCTTTTTTGGTCACTCGCTCGGGGCGTTGATTGCCTTTGAATTGATTCGGCATTTGCAGAATGAGGGGGTTGTGCCGACCCATCTGTTTGTTTCGGGGTATAGTGCGCCGCACCTGCCAGATAAGCTGCCGCCGATGCACCACCTGGCTGACGGGCAATTTGTGGCTGCTTTGCAGGCTTTAGACACGATGCCAACGGCCGTTCTGGAGAATGAAGAGCTGCTGACATTGCTATTGCCCCTACTGCGCGCTGATTTTGCCATTTACGAACGATATCAATTTCAGGCGGGTGATCCCATTCAGTGCCCCATCACCATTCTGGGTGGCAAAGCAGATACATTGGTGCCGCCAGAGATGTTGTTGCCCTGGAATGAACATACGGTGCAGCCTGGTGAGATGTATCTGTTTGAAGGTGACCATTTTTATTTGCACGAGGTGCCAACGGCCGTGTGGCAAATCATTCGCCAAACCTGCCTCGTTCAGCAAACTTCATGAATTACATTTATCCACAGATCGCGCAGATTTCACTCTATCTCTGTGTAACTCTGTAAATTCTCTGCGAGACTCTGTGTCCCGTTTTTTATTTTTTGTAGGAGATTTCAGCGATGGCTGTTTCTGGGTTTAGTAAGTTTCAAGACAAAGTGATGTTTTACGGATTGAACGTGCTGGAAAAGGTGCAGCGCGGGGAATACAAGCTGCAATACAGCCCTACTTTTATTGTGGCCCCACCACGGGCTGGCACGACGCTGACGCGTCAGGTGGTTAGCTGGGCCATTCCCACCTCTTATTTTTCTAACTTGACGGCCATTTCCAGCTTTCATTTAGGGAAACCCCTGCCTATCACCACAGCCAAAATGGCCAAGCGGATGGGGGGCGATCAGAATCTGGGATCGTTTGAGAGTAATTTCGGCCGTACAGCGGGGCGGGGTGCCCCGGCTGAGGGGGAAACGATTTGGGCTTACTGGTTCCGCAACCGGTACGGCCCAGTTGAACCGGATGCGGTGTCGCCGCAGCAAGCCCAAGGCATGTACCGGGCCGTGGCCGCCACAGAGCAAATTTTTGGTTTGCCCTTCTTTAACAAAACCACCGTTCTTAGCTTACGCATTCAAGCGATTCGCAAGGTTTTCCCTAACGCGTTGTTCATTCAAGTGATGCGTGATCCGCTGGATACGGCGCAGTCGATTTACAAAGCGCGCACGACCCGTTATCCGCATTGGCTGGGGCCGCGCCCGCGTGAATGTGAAAATATTAATGGCAAAAGTGTGCTGGAACAGGTGTGTGAACAGGTGTATTACGTGGAGAAAAACATCGCGCGGGAGCGTGCGCTGGTTGGTGAGCATGCCTTTCTCTCGGTTCATTACAAAGATGTTTGCCAGAACCCCCAGCGGGAAGCAGAACGGATTGCGGCATTTATGGATGCCAATGGCGCGCCAGCTAAGGTAACACGTCCTTTGCCGGAATCGTTTAAGCTATCACACGGCCGTAAAGTCGAAGAGTCAGATTATCACGAAATGCGCCGACTTTTGGATCGATTGTATCGTCATTAAGCGCATACTCCCCCTATCTTCTTATTTCGCATCCCTCCTAAACCGTTTATGCTGGGTGGGTATTGTCTGAATATCCACTTGGCAGTCTTTAAATTTTGTCAGCTTCCGCCCGTAAAAACAGGTGCGTTGTGGGCAGTTGGGTGGAAACGGCCGTAAGATAAAACGAAACCTTACAATGATAACTTTAGCCTGAATTCAGTCTGGTACTGTCATCAAAAAGCACCATGCTGGTGGGTAGAATCAGCTGAAAACCAAGGCGATTTCTATAACTAAGCTGCCAAAAGTAGTGGCTACAAAAAAGCAGTACGCAATCACAGGTTTTGTTTCAATCTCAAATTCCCCAATGTGGCTAGCATCCCGATCATCGAAAAATAAGCCAAATTTACAATACATTGTAAGCTAATTTGAAAGCTTTTTCGCTTAATCTGAAACCTGGACAAAACATAGACGAACCTGGCTACTGTAAATAAATCCTTGATTCAAACAAATAATCATAAAACCAATCGACAAAACTAAAAGCGAGTATAAACCACATGGATTTTTCTTGGAATGATGAGCAATTAGAGTTTAAACGCTCAGTAGCAGAATTTGCCCAGAAGGAGCTTAACCAGGGAATGGTCGAGCGAGACAAAGAGGGTGAATTTTCCCGTAAGAATTGGCAGAAATGTGCTGATTTTGGCCTTTTGGGCCTTTCTTTCCCGGAAGAGTATGGTGGTTCAGACATGGACATCCTCACGACAATGCTCACCATGGAAGGTCTCGGGTATGGCAGTCGTGACAATGGCCTGAGTTTTGCCCTCAACGCCCAAATGTGGAGCGTGCAACATCCTATCTTAACGGTCGGTACCGAAGAACAAAAGCAGAAATATCTGCCCCGGCTCATTAGCGGCGAAATCATTGGGGCCCATGGCATGACAGAACCCGATTCTGGCTCTGATGCTTACAGCCTGCGCACGCGCTATGAAAAAGTAGATGGTGGGTATTGCCTGAATGGCACCAAAATGTTTGTGACCAGTGCCCCCATATGCGATATTGCCGTGGTGTTTGCCACCAAGGACCCGAGCCTGAAGATGTGGGGGATTACCGCCTTCATTGTGGAAAAGGGCACACCTGGCTTTAGCGTCAGCCGTGACATTGAAAAAATGGGTTTGCGTACCTCGCCCATGGGCGAACTGGTATTGGAAGATTGCTTTATTCCCGAAGAGAATTTATTAGGCCGCGAAGGTGGTGGCGCCAAAATCTTTGCCCATTCCATGGAATGGGAACGCAGCTGCATTTTGGGCAGTCATTTAGGCGCGATGGAATTCCAGCTGGAAAAATGCATCCGCTATGCTCGTGACCGTAAGCAGGGTGGGCAGTCAATCGGCAAATACCAATCAATTTCTAACCGCATTGCCGACATGAAGGTACGGTTGGAAACGGCCCGTAATTTGTTATACAAGGTTGCCTGGCTAAAAAAGGAAAAGAAGACGGCAACTATGGAAGCGGCCATGGCCAAACTGTACTTGAGCGAAGCGTATGTTGCTTCTAGCCAGGATGCCATTCGCATTTTAGGTGGCTATGGTTACATGACTGAGTTTGAGATTGAACGCGACCTGCGCGATGCAATCGGGGGCACGATCTATTCGGGCACCTCGGATATTCAGCGAAACATTATTTCTAGATTATTGGGGTTGTAGAGATGATTTATTCTTTGCCACAAGCACTTGACCAAACGGCCGTAAAATATCCTGAACGCGACGCCATTCGTTGTAATGGGAAAGGCATTACTTATGCTACCCTCCAGCAACAAGCCAACAATCTGGCTTATCTGTTGCAGCAGCAAGGTGTGAAGCGGGGTGATCGGGTTGGCATTTACATTAATAAAGATATTGAATCGGCCGTTTCTATTTACGGCATCATGAAAGCCGGCGCCGCGTATGTGCCGCTGGACCCATTTGCTCCTGTGGAGCGGCTAAGCTACGTCATTACCGACTGTCAGATTGATGTGGTGATTACCAAGCAAAACAAGCTGGCCCAGATGCGCAGCATGGTAGCCGATACCGCCTTGAGTTGCCTGATTGGCGTCGGCCCACAAGATGATTTGGCTGTGACCTGCATTCCCTGGGAACAGGTGACTGATCCTGAGCTGCAAAATAAGCCAGATATTCATGTCATTGAGCAGGATTTAGCCTACATTCTCTACACCTCTGGCTCCACGGGAACCCCCAAGGGCATTATGCACACCCATCGCAGCGCCTTAAGCTTTGCTGAGTGGGCCTGTGCTGAGTACGATCTGACTCATGAAGATCGGGTGACCAACCACGCCCCCTACCATTTTGATCTTTCTACCTTTGACCTGTTTGCAACGATGTTGGCAGGGGGAACAGTGGTGATTATTCCTGAGTACATCACTAAATTCCCGGCCAGCCATTCGCAATTGTTGCAGGATGAAAAGATTACGGTTTCTTACACTGTGCCTTTTGCCTTGATTCAATTAATGGAGCGGGGCGCATTGGAGTCGCGTGATTTGAGTGCGCTGCGCTGGGTCTTGTTTGCTGGTGAGGTGTTCCCGACGAAGCATTTGCGAGAATTGATGAAGCTTTGGTCGGACAAGAAGTTTAGCAATCTGTATGGTCCTACCGAAACGAACGTTTGCACTTATTACCATGTACCTGAGCTGCCCGACGATTTTGAAGACACCATTCCGATTGGTTTGGCCTGCGCCAACGAAGAAATGTTGGTGGTTGATGCTGAGAATTTGCCAGTGGCCCAAGGTGAAGTGGGTGAACTGCTGGTACGGGGCGGCACGGTCATGCGTGGCTATTGGGGCCGTCCTGACCTGAATGAAAAAGGCTTTTACCGCCGCTCGGTATTTGGTCATTATGAAGATGTTTTCTACCGAACAGGTGACCTGGTGCAACAGCTGCCAGATGGCAACTTTTTATACTTTGGTCGGAAGGACCGACAGGTAAAAACGCGTGGCTATCGGGTGGAGCTGGATGAAGTTGAAGTGGCTCTGCTTTCGCATGATGATGTGAAGGAAGCGGCCGTTTACACCGTTTCTGATGGGAATAGCAGTAATTTGATTGAAGCGGCCGTTATTCCCAACGAAGGTACAGAACTAACACATAGTCTGTTGGCCAAGCATGTGGGCGAGAAATTACCGCCCTATGCTGTGCCAACTAAAATTCATGTAATGGTAGATTTTCCCAGAACCTCTACCGGAAAAATCAATCGCCGGGAGCTTCAGGCGATGGCTGAACAAGTTTTAGAAGAGGCCGTTGCTAGTTAATTAATAAGTCAGTACGGCAATTAATTATTTTCGGCAGGAGAAAGGGAGAAATGGCTTTCTTTTGCCACAATGAGGATAGATTTATGAAAAAGACGGAAGTAGCAATTATTGGTGGTGGTCCTGGTGGGGCAGCAAGTGCCATACATTTGGCTAAGCGTGGGATTAAATCGATTATTATTGAAAAAGAAACATTCCCACGGTTCCATATTGGTGAGTCAATGACTGGTGAGTGTGGTCAGGCTGTACGTGATTTAGGGCTTGAGGCCGAGATGGCTGGAATCCCTAAAACTACGAAGCATGGGGTTACCGTGTACGGTCAGGGGGGGAAAGGCACCTTTTGGCTCCCTGTCATGAAGCGGGATGAAAATAATCAGTTGGTCAAAAATCCTACTTGGCAAGTTAAGCGCAGCGATTTTGATCGTATCGTTTTGGACAAGGCACTCGAGGTTGGTGCCGAATTGGTACGTGGCAAAGTCACCAAGGCGCTGCAAAAAGAAGATGGCACAGTTTATGGTGTTGAGGTTAAGTTGGACAATGGCGATACTGAAACCATTGAATCCGATGTAGTAATAGATGCCTCGGGTATGACCACCTTTTTGGCTACAGCGGGTGTTGCTGGCAAAAGAGAACGGGGCAAATATGATCGCCAAGTTGCAATATATTCCCATGTAAAAGGTGCCAAGCGTGATGAACAAGATAACACGCTGATTTTTTATGAACAAAAGAATCATTGGGCCTGGTTTATTCCGATTGATGAAGACACCGTTAGTATTGGTGTCGTGACGCCGTCTGATTATTATCGTAACTCCGATGAAGATATGCGTGACTTTTATTTGCGTGAAATGCACAAAATTAATCCGG
Source organism: uncultured Anaerolineae bacterium (assembly GCA_905479495.1). Classification (GTDB taxonomy): domain Bacteria; phylum Chloroflexota; class Anaerolineae; order Promineifilales; family Promineifilaceae; genus Leptofilum. Next base: position 256,393 of record CAJQMR010000013.1, on the reverse strand, counting down.
CGCTTTCCGATAGAGTTCCTGATGTGAAATTGGTTGAAGAAGTGCGCGCAACCTCAAACTACTCCTACCAGGTGCGCGACTTTACGGGTAAAGGGTTTATCTGCATAGGCGATGCACATCGTTTTATTGATCCAATTTTCTCTTTTGGCCTGCATTTTGCTCTAAAAGAAGCTTCCCTGGCGGCTGATGCCATTGCTGGCTATTTACACGACGGTGTAGGCCGCGATCAGGAAAACCCCTTTGCCGAACATGAAGCTTATTGCGAGCTGGGCATGGATACAATCCAGGAAGTATTAGATTGCTTCTGGTCTAGCCCAATTTCGTTTGCCTTCTTTGCTCACACACGCTACAACGAAGATTTCATTGACATTTTTGCCGGTCGTATTTATCAAACAGAACCTTCACCTGGTTTACAGGCGGTACGCAAGGTTAATGCAAAAATGGCGCGGCTAGCAGCGGAGCAACCAGAGCTGTTTGAGCATGTGCCTGTTGAGTAATGCTTAACTGTTTGGCCCGTTAGCTTTGAGCAGAATCTATCCTAAAACAGAGAACACAGAGAGTTAAGATTTGAACATTCAAAATGCGACTCCTGTGTTCTCTGTGTTGATTATTAGGAAGCGGAATGGGTTGGTCAATTTTATATCCAGGATATTGGATCCCCTGGATGTTTCATCAGTGTAGTTTAGAAATTTCTTTACACATTGTAAGTCTTTTCTCAAGAATTGATTGGTAGATTATAAGCACAACACCAGAGGTAAGCGTGACAAAAGCACCCCTGGTACCTAATATTTTCAATGGGAGATTAATAAAAATGAATGCATCAGTAGTTTTGAAAGAGTACATCCGCGAAGAGTTAATGAATGGTTCCAACGGCGAGTTGGATGAAAGCGAAAACTTGTTAGCTGCCGGTATTATCGATTCACTAGGTATCCTCCGTCTTGTTTCCTTTGTTGAGGAAAAGTTTGGCATTGAAGTACCCGATGAAGATGTTACGATTGACAACTTCCAGAGCGTAAAATCGATGTCTGACTACGTTGCTTCTCAAAGCTAAACAGCAAAATTTTCATCATATAAGAAGGATACATCCCTAAATGACCAGAAGATTTTTACTACTCATGGGACTGGGTATTTTGGGTTTAATCCTGAACCACTCAGCCACCTTTGGGTACCAGGCTACTTTTGATTTGGCCTGGCACTATCGTCCAGAGGTGGCTGCTTCTTGTGAAGACCTGACCCCTCCGGTTAATTGTCCTAATTATGACCAGGTTCATTCTCCTACCTACTGGGGGTTAACGCTTGTTCGCCGCTTTATTGCTTATGGCGTCCCTGTCTTTTTGATGGTTTCTGGCTACTTCATTGCGTTTGCTGCAGGGCGCAAAGATGCCAGGATAAAATGGCCCATTTTGAAGGCGCGGGTTGTGGGATTATTGATCCCTTATCTGGTTTGGTCGATCATTATTTTTATCGGTCAGGCTTTGTTTTATCACCGGATATACCCTAGTGTTTGGGAGTACGGCCGTCGTTTGTTATTTGGCGGGGCTACTGGCTCCTATTACTATATTCCGTTGCTCATTCAAATGTATTTACTCTCGCCAATTTTGGTACCGTTGGCCAAGAATCATTGGAAGTGGTTGTTAGTGGGTTCAGCCATATTAATGCTGTTTGTAGAAACTTTACGGTATTTCCAGTTATTTGATGTTGGTCAACCAATTGTCTCTAATTTGATTTCATTGACGCCGCTTTGGTTTTTCCCTCGTCGTCTTTTTTGGTTTGCTTTGGGAATTGTCTTTGGCTTCCACATTGGTGATTTTAAACCATTCCTGTTGCGGCATAAAACAAAGCTGGTTGTTGGTACGGTCGTTTTCTACTTGCTCTCACTGGTTGAGTTTGAAGTTCTGCTTGCTTTATCTGGACAGCCGTGGATTGATTTTTACTCAACCTACACAACCAATATTTATGCCGGTTTGTTTATGTTGGCCTTCTTGTCGCTTGATAAGTTGAAGCTGCCTTTAACGCCGCAGATTATGGATATTGGGGCCAAAGCGTTTGGTATTTATCTGGTGCATGAACAGGTATTAGAGCTGGTGGGAACGTTGATGTTCCGCTTTACTCCCTGGATTCTAGGCTATCAGATATTGTATCAGCCCATTATGATCTTTTTTGCCTTGGGCGTCCCCCTTGCGTTGATGCGTCTGGTGAGTCATTCACCGATGAAAAAGCTGTATAAATACTCATTTGGTTAAGAAGGTCTCAAAGATACGGCCGTTCGTCATGCTAACCTCAATAAACTTGTTTTAAATAGTTAAGCCTCCTGTAGCTGTTAGACAGGAGGCTGTTGGTAAACCAACCTTGTTCTGTTACATCAGGTATTGATCCTGGCTGAAATTCAATGTGTTGGTAAGGAATTGCTATGCAAGCAACAGCTTCATTAGACACCATGTCCAAGTTAAGTCAGAAAGATATATATACCAATTCTAATTTAACAAAGCTGCAAATGATCTACTGGGTAGGTCAAAGTTTGCGGCCGAGTTCACCTTTGTTCAACGTGATTGTTACCTTTCGGCTGAACGCGCCAATTGACGTGGCCCTGTTTGCCAAAGCATTTGCAGCCGTTGTGCAGGGCAGCGATTCTTTGCGGACAGTGGTACGACAGGAAGCCGGTGTGCCTCAGCGCATTATCTTGCCGGAAATACCGCAACCTTTAGAGATTTTGGATTTTTCCAACGACACTGATCCTGAAGCTGCTTTACAGCATTGGTTGATGGAACGCCGCGAGCTGGCATTGGATATTAGTAAATGTGTTTATGATATTGTGCTGATCAAGCTGGCTGAGGATGCTTACTTTTGGTATATCAATCAGCATCACATGGTTGTAGATGCGACCTCTGTTTTTATTGTTTATCGGCGTGTTATTGCTTTATACCAGGAGGCAAAAGAAAGCGGGACGATGACGCCAAAGGCGGATATTCCTGCTTTTGAAGCGTATGTGGCGTTTGAGAAAGGGTATCGTGCTTCTCCCCGGTATGAGAAATCGGCCGTTTTTTGGCGTAAACGATTGGCTGACGGGATCGATCCACTTAAGTTTTACGGCCGTTCCCGCAGCAAAAAAAGCCACAACATGCAGCGTATTGCCTATAGACTCGATCCGGAACGTTCTCAACAACTAAAAGATGCCATGCAGCGGCCCGGTGTTTTTAATATGACGCATGACCTGGGCATGTTGAACGTGTTGCTGACCATCTATTTTACGCAGCTCTATTACATGACGGGAAATCGTCGCCTGGCCACCATGATGCCATTTCACAATCGTCCTACACAGGCAATGAAGCGGACGATTGGCTTGCTGATGGAAATTTGCCCTTTACTGGTAGAGATTGAAGAGGGGGAAACCTTCGCCACCCTGACTAAAAAAGTAAGCAAATCCCTCCAGAAAACGCTGGTTCATTATCAATATGGCACGGCCGTTGCCATGGAAAGCAACCTGACTGATTTAATGTTCAACTTCCACCACCGGCCAGATCTAAAGTTTGAAGACCAACCCGTTGAGCATAAGCTTGTTCATCCCAATGCTGGCAGCGACAGCTTTGCCCTGCATATTCATGAATTTGAAGTTGATGGATCCTTTTCCTTTTTCTTTGATTTTCATGAAGATGTGTTTGATCAGGAAGAACGCGAGCTGACGTTGGCTGCCTTTAAGCAAATTTTGACCGCTTATCTGGCAGATGTGGCTGACCCGCTTGATGCGTTGGATTTACCAACGGCCGTTTCCGCCACATCAACTGCCAATGGCATCACCCAGCCTCATGACACCCTGGCTGAAAAACCAGCCTACGTTGCCCCGCGTGACCAGCTAGAACAACAACTGGTGACCACCTGGGAAACCGTTTTGGGCACGAAAGATATTGGCATTCATGATGACTTCTTTGACCTGGGCGGGAACTCCTGGATGGCCGTGCGCCTCTTTAGCGAACTGCAAGCCGTTACTGGGCACAATTTGCCGTTGGTTACCCTCTTTCAAGCGCCAACCATCGCCGCCCTGGCCGACGTTGTTCGGCAAGGTGAGGATGCCCAAACCTGGACTTCCTTGGTGCCTATTCGCACCCAGGGCAGCAAACCACCCTTTTTCTGCATTCATGGTGTTACTGGTGATATTTTGTGGCTCAAAGATTTGGCCGCTTTCATGGATGATGAGCAGCCTTTCTACGGTGTGCAGGCGCGTGGTTTAGATGGTGAAGCAGAGCCATTTAACCGCATGGAAGAAATGGCTGCCTACTACCTGCAACAAATTCGGCAGGTACAGCCAGAAGGTCCCTATTATTTAGGGGGTTACTGCATGGGTGGCGATATTGCCTATGAAGTGGCCTGTCAGCTGCGGGCCGCCGGTGAAGAAGTCCCCATTTTGGCAGTCATTGATCCGCCGCCAGCTAAATTTAATGAACGCGCCCCGTTAAACGGCCGTTTCATCATTGATTTTGTGCAAAACAGTCCGTACTGGCTGCGTGAGTTCATGCGCCTGGGTGGTGACGAAATTTCTTCCCGCGTACGGCGCAAAGGCCGAGTGGCCCTGCACTCCCTTTGGCAAAAAATCAGATCAAAATCAGATGACAATTTGAGCGCCACAGATGTCATTGACCAGGCGGATGATTTGCCTGAACATCGCCAACAGGTGATCGAGTCTCATTTGGAAGCGCTGCTGAACTATACCCACGCTGGCTACGATGGTGAAGTTATCGTGTTTGAAGCGCAAAGCCGCCCCTTACTTAATCCAGGCAACAGCGTCAATGAATGGGTGGATTACGTGGCTCGCCCCATCACCCTGCGTACCGTTGCTGGTTCTCACAGCAGCATGCTGCACAAGCCACACGTTGTTGGATTGGCCCGCTATTTGCAAAGCAGTTTGGATCAGGCGCGTGAAGCACGCCAGATAACTGCGGCAATATCGTAATTTTTAGAAAAAGGCGACGACGGAATGCAAGCAAATTTAACAAAACCGATGGCCGACTCAGAAACTGACCCGATGGGTGATCTGTATGCGCGTTCCAACCTCACCCGCATGCAGATGTTGTACTGGACCGGTTACCAGATGCGGCCAGATGTGCCGCTTTATGCCGCGCCGCTGGTTTTTGATATTCCCCAGGCGCTGGATGTTGAATTATTTTGCGCTGCTTTGCAGTCGGCAATGGATCAAAGTAACGTGTTGCGTACCGTTATACAGGTTGTGGATGGTGTACCCCAGCAGGTGGTGCGGCCCCAGGCAATTGCCCCCATAAAGGTTAAAGATTTTTCTGCGGAAGAAAATCCTAAAGAAATGGCGCGAGACTGGCTGGTCGAAATTGCGAATACGCCCTTTGATCCGTTCACCTCGCTGGTGCAGTTTGCCCTGGCAAAAGTAGGGCCAGAGGCATACCTATGGCTGCAAAATCAACATCATATCATTGCCGATGCCACTTCTTCATTTTATGTGTATAAGGTCATTGCCCGCACGTATGAACGCCTGCTTTGCCCGGACGGGGACATTGACATGCTGCCCATTGCCCCATATGCAGATTATCAAAAATTTGAGCGTGCGTATCGGGATTCACCCCAATTTCAGCGTGCAGAGCGGCATTGGCAACAAAAGCTAGATAAAGATGTAGAGCCATTGCGCTTTTTTGGTCAATCGGGCAGCAAAAAAGGCACCCAACTTAACCGGATCGAAATCGTGCTGGATAAAGAGCGCACTGCCAAACTGCTGGCAATGGCGGAGCAGCCTGAATATCGGGATTTGACCATGGAATTAACCATGTTCAATTTGTTGGCGGCGCTTTACTTTGCCCTGGTTTACCACCTTGCTGGTAACGAGCGGCTGACTTTTCTAACGCCCATGCACAATCGGCCAACGCAGGCATTTCGGCAGACTATTGGCCTGCTCATGGAGCTATGCCCGATTGTGGTGGATATTGAACCAGATGAAACGTTTGCCTCACTCATTCAAAAGCTGAAGCTGCAAACCCGTGGCGTGATGCGCTTTTCTCAGCATGGCTCCAGCATTTCCTTGAAAAACAAAGCGCACGATATGATGTTCAATTACCATACACGGCCGTCTCTCACCTTTAATGGCCAATCGATTAAGCACGAACATCTGGACCCTGGTCATGGGAGCGAAAGCTTTGCTCTGCATATCCATGAATTTGATGATAGTGGCAAGCTTATCTTTAAGTTTGATTTCCACAGCGATATTTTTAGTGAGGAACAGCGAGAAACGGCCGTTCAAATTTTTGATGCCTTGCTAAATGCCTTCCTCACCGACGTGGCCCAGCCGCTGGCTGAAATTGAGCTGCCCTGGTCTGCCTTGCAAACGGCCGTTTCCCCCCTAGAAAACGCATCGCCAGCCCAGCGACAGCAGGCCTACGTACCCCCGCGAGATCGCCTGGAACTCGATCTCAAAAATATGTGGGAACAGGTGCTGGGCGTACCCCGCATTGGCATTCACGACAACTATTTTGATTTAGGTGGCACTTCCTGGCAAGCGATGAACCTCTTTGCCGACATCGAAAAGCTGACAGGCCACTACTTGCCCCTGGCCACCCTGGTTCAGGCGGGCAGCATTGCGGAGCTGGCAGACATTTTACGCGATCAGTCTGGCACCGAAGCATGGCCCACGCTGGTCCAAATTCAGGAGGGTGCTGCCGATGTGCAGCCGCTTTACCTGGTGCATGGGGGTGGGGGACATGTGTTGGTCTTCACCAAGTTGGCGCGCCGCCTGCCGGACAGCCAGCCTGTGTATGCTTTTCAGGCTAAGGGGTTAGATGGCAAAACACGGCCGTTTACCTCTGTAGAAGAAATGGCCGCCCATTACGTTGAAGCGATGTTGACCCATCAGCCAGAAGGCCCATTCCAACTGGGTGGGTACTCTATGGGCGGTGCAGTTGCCTTTGAGATGGCTCAGCAGCTCACGGCACGTGGTCACCAAGTGACCTTTGTCGGCATTATCGACACGCCTGCCCAGCATCCCATCCTGAAGTGGGTGCGCCTGGCCACCAAACTCACTGCCCGTATTCTAAGCTTACCCCCTGAGCGGGAACAGCAGCTATTCATCAAAAATCGGCATCGTGTCTGGGTTGGCTTGCGGCAAATGCTGGCCAATCGGGTGAATCGATTAACCCGCAAAGAGACCCCCCAGAAGGCAAGGATGGCCTCTGTGGCTCAAGAGCAAGAAGATAAACGCGTACAAAAAATCACTATGATCAACAATCGCGCCTATTATTGCTATGTGCCCACCCGGTATCCTGGCACAGTAACCCTCTTCAAGTCCACCGAAGGCTACCGTGACATTTACCGGGATACCACAGACCCTCTCATGGGCTGGCAGCGCGTGTCGCAAAAGGTGGATGTGCATTCATTGGCTGGTAACCACAACCAAATTGTAGACGAGCCACACGTTCAGGCCCTGGCCGATGCCTTTGTAACAGCCCTCGCGGCTAAATAATTCCTGTTGCCACAAGTCCTTTATGAGCTAGAAACGGCCGTCCTAATCGTGAATCGTAAATCATGAATTTTTAATGGAGGAACGGCCGTACCCTTCATGCAAATTCGCGGAATTCGTGGCTGAAAGGGGGAACGGCCGTTCGTCTTCGTGTAAATTTGGGTTATTCGTGCTGAAATAGGAAACGGCCGTATCAAGCAAGGGTATGCTAAAATACGGCCGTGTTTATACTGGCAAAGTAGGCGGCGCGGCGGGACGCCTGGCCGCAGCGGGGCTGGGTTTCGCGCTGGCCGAAGACCGCGCCGCAGCAGGGATTATCCATGAACAGACTATTGTTTTCTCTAATGCTTCTTTTCCTTTCTGGTATCCTCTTAGTTGGGTGTCAATTTAATGAAACAAATGAGCAATCAAACTTGACACCTAGCCACATAGTGATAACGTCTTTAAGAGACAATATCTTGATTGGAGAACGCCCTGCTTTTTTAATAAGTATTGAAAACAACCATGACATTCCGATCGAAATCCCGTATCCATTTCAATTCCATTTAATTACTCCAAATGACACAGATATCTCCTCTCAAATAAATATAAACAAGATTGCAGACCAAGAGAAAATACTTATTATAGAACCTCAAAGCACAACTACGTTACCCTTAGGAATACCATCACCTGTTGTTGACTTATTACAATTAGGCCAATATACCCTGTGGATAGAACTGGATGATGAAGCGGAAAGTTCGGTTAGAAGCAATGATGCAGTATTTAACATTATTGAGAATAAGTATAATGTTTCTCCAGAGGATGTTGCATTGACAATTGTATCGAACTCAACCTATAAAGCAGATGATGCTCGCTATATCGAGATATACTTTGAGAATTTAAGCAACAAGCCATTGACCTTTCTTAGGGCACAAGACGGTTCCCATATGGGAGTGCATTATCCAATGTATTTGTTTAAAGTCACAGATCAAGATGGGCAAAGCCTAAGTTTCCCGATAGGCGATGTTCCATCCCCCCCTATTTATTCTGAGGACAAAACATTCACTATTCAACCTAACCATTCTTATAAACTTGTGGAAGTTTTGCCTAGATTTTATGGATTGGATCACCCTGGCACATATAAAATCCAATTATTATATGCTGTGAGAGACCTAGAAATATTTTCTCCTGGAAAAGCATATATAGCATATCGACTTGAGGAACCTTATCAGCTAGAATCAATCAATTGGGATGAAGATGTCTTTTTAGGACATATCATGTCAAATGAAATTACAGTTATCATTGAAGAGTGAGTTTAACAGTATTCACCCTTGCTCTGGGCGGGTCTTCGCACTCGCGCTGCGGCAGGCGTCCCGCCTCGCCGCTTTCCTCGCCTGTTTGGGGGTGGCGTTGCGCAACAGCTTTGTCCGCTTACCTTGCCTTCCAGTCCAATCAGTTGCATGGAAACGGCCGAATTCCAGAAGACAACAACGAATTTGAGGAAGGAACGAATGGAGCGGGGGTGGGGGAACGGCCGTCCTAATTGTGAACAGGTAATGGCCTTGTTGTTTTTCAGGCAACAAAGCCATTGTGAACGATGAATCGTGAATTTTTAGTGGGAACGCTCGTTCCCCCTCTTCCCCTTCGTTTCTTCCTCACTTTGTTCCTTTGTATCAATTTGTAAACGGCCGTTCGGTTGCCCTTTCATCCCGCCTCCCCCAATCCATAATTTACTACAATTTCCCCAGGAAAAGCACTATGCCCGGTTATTTTTACATAGGTCCTGTTTGCTGGCTCCGGCGCTGGCCGTGAAAGGCTAATCGTAAGGATGCTCGGCTAAAAATTGGGTGGATTGCAAACGGTAACGGCCGTAAAAAATCAAGACAAGAAGCCTATTGAAACGGCCGTCACTTATCTTAATAATAGACCAACTAAGAAAATGCGTTTCTGCAATATGAAGTGATTGACATCAGGAAAACGCAGTTTTAAAAACACATTGTTGCCGACCGGTAGGGGCCATTCAGCCCAAACCCGATTACCATTCTTGCCACTATTCCCCTGATGATTGTGAGCCTCGCCAACTAGTTTAGAAAAAAGATTTGTGGCCTGCTCCAGCTTTTTGCGACCCAGTAAAAGGTAGACAGGCCGTGTTTATTAACACTGACCAATTAATGTAGGTAGGTATTTTTTATGAGCGGCACTTTATTTAGCTGTTATGTGATGGGAGAAGAATCTTTACTCATTCAATGCACCGAGATTTTGCTTGAACGAGGTCACACTGTACGCGGCGTCATTAGCAAATCTCCCGCTATCACCAACTGGGCGTCTGAGAAAGATTTGCCCACTCTTGCTCCTGGCAAAGGCTTGCCGGAGACCCTGGCCCAACAGCCAGCTTTTGACTATTTTTTTAGCATTACCAACTTAGCTATTATTCCCGATGCTATTTTAGCTTTACCTCAACGCGGTGCCATCAACTTCCACGATGGCCCACTGCCCAAGTTCGCTGGCCTGTACGCCACTTCTTGGGCGCTACTGCACCAGGCGAATCAGCACGGCGTCACCTGGCATGAAATGCGCAGCGGTATCGACAAGGGTGACATTTTTGTTCAGCAGCTCTTTGACATTGCCGAAGGCGAAACCGCTTTTACGCTCAACGTGAAAGCGTACGAAGCGGGCATTGCCACCTTCACCGCGCTCGTCGAAGGTATTGAAAACAACAGCTTACAGCCCCGCGCCCAAAATTTGGCCGAGCAAACTTACTTTGGCAAATATGACCGCCCTGCTGCGGCTGCCACGTTAGATTGGACCCAGCCCGCAGAGAAACTGGTAGCGATGGTCAATGCCCTGCAATTTGGCGGCTATGCCAATCCGCTGGCGCTGCCGAAGTTGAATGCAAACGGCCGTCTTCTCATCGCCAATTCCGCAAAAGTAGGCGACCCCGTAACGGCCGTTCCCGGCACCATTATTTCTGTAAACGATGAATCACTCACCATCGCCACCACCAACGGCTCGATTGTGCTTTCCGGCCTGCAAAACTTGGATGGTACGGCCGTTTCCCCCGGTGAATTCAGCGTCAACCAGCAGCTCCCCAGCCTCGACACCGCCACGATTGCCGAGCTAACTGCCCTGAACGACACCATCGTGCGGCAGGAAGGCTACTGGCTGCGCCGCCTGAGCCAGATGCGTGCTGTGGAACTGCCCTACGCCGATCACAGCAGCACCGCGCTGGGCCAAAACTTTGGCACGGCCACCATGTCGCTGCCCGCAGGCGTTTCTAGCGACGCCCACGCCGTCACGGCCGCTTTTGCCGCTTACCTGGCTCGCCTTAGCGGCAGCACCGAGTTTGACATTGCCCTGAGCTTGCCTGCTTTGACTGCCGAAGTGGGCGATTTCGCCAACTATTTTGCCACGCAGGTGCCCTTCCAGGTGAAAACCGCTGGCGGCACCACGGTGGCCGACGCGCTCGCTGTGCTGCAAGCCGATCTAGAAATGCTGCAAAACAAGCGCAAAACATTCAACCGCGATCTGTTCCTGCGTCAACCCGAACTGGAAGCGCTGCGCCCCAAATTGGATGGTGCCCTGCTGCCCGTTTTGGTGCAGTCGGCTGATTCCGCTGCTGACTTTACGCCGCTGGCGGGTACAGAATTGGCTTTGCTGCTGATGCCAGACCAGAGCAGCGTAACCTGGGTGTACGATACGGCCGTTTACACCCCAGACATCATCGCCGCCATGCAAACCCAGTTTGCCACCTTCCTGCAAAATGCTGCCCAAAACGGCAGCCGCACCCTGGCCGAAACCGCCTTCCTCAGCGAAACGGAAATTCAGAAATTGCTGGTGGATTGGAACGATACCGAAGTGGTGTACGATACGGCCGTTGCCATCCACCAACTCATCGAAGCCCAAGCCGAAGAACGGCCGCACGCTGTTGCCGTCGTTTACGAAGACCAGCAGCTCACCTATCGTCAGCTCAACCAGCGCGCTAACCAGATGGCCCGCCATTTGCGCCATTTAGGCGTCGGCCCGGAAACCATCGTTGGTGTTTTCATGGATCGCTCCGTCGAGATGATGGTGGCCCTGATTGGTATTCACAAGGCGGGCGGAGCCTATCTGCCGCTCGACCCCACCTATCCCAAAGATCGCCTCGCTTTCATGGTAGAAGATACCGCCACGCCCGTGTTGCTCACCCAAAAGCATTTGGTGGCCAGCCTGCCGCCACATCAGGCGCAGGTGGTTCGCCTGGATGCCGATTGGGAGCAGATTGCTGAACAGAGCGGCGAGAACGTCTTCAGCGGCGTCGCACCGCACAATTTGGCTTACGTCATCTACACTTCCGGTTCTACCGGCAAACCCAAGGGCGTGATGGTGCAGCATGGCAACGCGATTAACTTCTTTGTGGGCATGGACGAACGTATCCCCCACTCACCGCCCGGCACCTGGCTGGCTGTCACCAGCACTTCCTTCGATATTTCTGTGTTGGAGCTGTTCTGGACATTGTCGCGCGGCTTCAAAGTTGTCATTTTTGACGACAAGACGCGGGATGACGTAACGGTCGTTCCCGAGCCACCCAAAAACGACAAACATATCGACTTCAGCCTCTTCTACTTCTCCAGCGATGAGAGCGAAGAAGGGGTGACCAACAAATACCACCTGCTGCTGGAAGGGGCTAAATTTGGCGACAAGCACGGTTTTTCGGCCGTCTGGACGCCCGAACGGCACTTCCACGCCTTTGGTGGCTTGTACCCCAATCCATCCGTGACTGGTGCTGCCATTGCCGCCATCACCGAGAACGTGCAGATTCGTTCCGGCAGCTGCGTGCTGCCCCTGCACAGCCCCATCCGGGTCGCTGAGGAGTGGTCGGTGGTGGATAACATCTCAAACGGCCGTGTCGGCCTTTCCATTGCCGCCGGTTGGCAGCCCAACGACTTTGTCTTGCGGCCTGGCAACTATGCCGAGCGCAAAGAAATCATGTTCCGCGACATCGAAGTGGTCAAAGAGCTGTGGCGCGGTGGTTCCATCACCATGCAAAATGATTTGGGCAAGGATGTGGAAGTGAAAACACTGCCCCATCCCGTGCAAAAAGAGCTGCCCATCTGGGTAACAGCTGCGGGTAACCCCGAAACGTTCCGCGAAGCCGGGGCCAATGGCTACAACATCCTCACCCATTTGCTGGGCCAAAGTGTAGACGAACTGTCCGAAAAGATTCGCGTTTACCGTGAGGCATACGAGCAGGCTGGTCATTCTGGCAAGGGCACCGTTTCCCTCATGTTGCACACCTTTATCGGTGACGATGTAGACGAGGTGCGCGAAATTGTGCGCGGCCCGATGAAGCAATATCTCAGCAGCGCCATGAATCTGGTACGCGCCGCTGCCTGGCATTTCCCCACCTTCAAAGAAAAAGCAGAAGCCACGGGTAAAAGCCCATTTGAAGTGTTCGACGAAGAAGACTTGACGCCCGAAGACGTGGACGCGCTGCTCAACTTTGCCTTCGAACGTTATTTTGAAACCAGCGGTCTGTTTGGCACACCGCGCACTGCATTGCACATGGTCAATCGTCTCAAAGAGATTGACGTAGACGACATCGCCTGCCTCATCGATTATGGTGTACCGTCCACTGTGGTTCTGGAACATTTGGACCGCCTGAACGAGCTAAAGAATCTGGCCGAGCCAAAGTTGGCCACTGAAGATTTCTCTATTCCGGCCCAGATTGAGCGGCACAACGTCACCCATTTCCAATGCACACCATCCATGGCCAGCATGTTGCTGCTGGATGAGCGCAACGTCACTGCGCTGGGCAAGGTGCAAACGATGATGGTTGGTGGCGAGGCATTGCCGGCCGCTTTGGCCCAGCAGCTCAAGCAAATTGTGCCTGGCCAGGTTATCAACATGTACGGCCCCACAGAAACCACGATTTGGTCAACAACGCATGAGGTAACGGGTGAGGAAACGGCCGTTCCCATTGGTACACCCATCGCCAACACCCAAATTTACATCTTGGATGCCCAAATGCAGCCTGTTCCCGTGGGTGTGGCTGGTGATCTGTACATCGGTGGCGATGGTGTGGTGCGCGGCTACCACAACCGCCCCGAACTGACTGCCGAACGCTTTGTGCAAGATCCATTCCGCAGCGATGCTGCTGCGCGTATGTACGCCACGGGTGATCTAGCTCGCTACCGTGCGGATGGCAGCATCGACTTCCTCGGTCGCGCCGACTTCCAGGTGAAACTACGTGGCTACCGCATCGAGCTGGGCGAGATTGAAGCGCTGCTCAACGCACAGGACGGCGTGCGCGAAGCGGTCGTTGTGGCCTGCGAAGATACCCCCGGTGACAAACGGCTGGTGGCTTACGTCATCCCGCAGGCTGGGCAAAAGCTGGATTCAGCCGCGCTCAAAGAAGCGCTCCGGGCTGACCTGCCAGAGTTCATGGTGCCCGCCACCTATGTGCCCATGAGTAGCTTCCCGCTGACGCCTAACAAAAAGACCGACCGCAAAGCATTGCCCGCGCCGGATCAAGTGCTCGTCGAGCCGCAAACGGTTTACGTGGCCCCGACCAATGATCTGGAACAAAAGATTGCTGAAATTTGGCAGAAGTTGCTCAATGTGCCGCAGGTGGGCCTCAACGACAACTTCTTCGATCTGGGGGGTCACTCCCTGCTCACCGTGCAGGCCCATCGAGAATTAAAGGCCGTGGTGGAAAAGGAAATTTCGATCACCGATATGTTCCGCTTCCCCACGATTCGTACGCTGGCCGATTATTTGAATGAGGATGCAAACGGGAATGGAACGCAAACGGCCGTTGAACAAAGCGTCGATCGCGCCGCCAGCCGCCGTGAAGCAATGGCCCAGCGCCGCCAAAGACGCCAGCGAGTGCGCTAAATACATTTTAAATAAACCCATCATTTCCCCGGAAACCGATTGCCGACTTCTATGCAGCGAGCGCGTTTCCGGGGAAATTTATGAAACAAAACAATACGGCAGTTAGGATTTTTATGAGCAATCAGGACATTTTAGACGCTTTAGAAGGCACAGAAATTGCCGTCGTGGGGATGGCAGGCCGGTTTCCTGGAGCGCAAGACATCGAAACATACTGGCGCAATTTGCGCGACGGCGTTGAATCTGTCACCTTTTACAATGATGAAGAGCTGCGTAACAATGGTGTCCCCGAAGGGCTGCTGCGCAACCCCAACTACGTAAAATCTGGCGCGCCGCTGGACGACATGGATAAGTTCGACGCCAGCTTTTTTGGCTTTGGCCCACGCGACGCGGCCATCATGGATCCGCAGCATCGCAACTTTCTGGAAATGGCCTGGACCGCCCTTGAACATGCTGGGTACGATGCCGAGCGGTTTGCTGGGGTGATTGGCGTGTTTGGTGGCTCCGGCCACAACGCCTACATGCCGTACAATCTACTCACGAACCCAGAGTTGGTGGCCTCCGTTGGCTTTTTTCTGCTGCGCCACACCGGCAACGACAAAGATTTTCTCACCACCCGTGTCTCGTACCTGATGAATCTGCGCGGTCCCAGTGTGAACGTGCAAACGGCGTGTTCTACCTCGCTGGTGGCCATTCACATGGCTTCGCAAAGCTTGCTCAGCGGCGAATGTGACATGGCTCTGGCGGGTGGCGTGACCATCGAGATGCCCCATCGGCAAGGCTACCTGTATCAGGAAGGCGAAATTGTCTCCTCTGATGGCCACTGCCGCTCGTTTGACGCCGATTCCGACGGCACGATTTTTGGCAGCGGTGTGGGTGTGGTGACGCTGCGCCGCCTGGCCGATGCGATTGAAGATGGCGACACAATCCATGCCATTATTCGCGGCTCGGCCGTGAATAACGATGGCTCCGGCAAGGTCAATTATTTAGCCCCCAGCGTGGATGGCCAGGCGGGTGCGATTGCTGAAGCGATTGCTTTAGCCAATATTGACGCCGACACGATTGATTACATTGAAGCCCACGGCACTGGCACCCGCATCGGCGATCCTATCGAGGTCACGGCGTTGACGCAGGCGTTCCGCCAGACCACAGACAAGAAGCAGTTTAGCGGTTTGGGTTCCGTAAAAACGAATATTGGCCATTTGGATACGGCCGCAGGCGTGGCCGCCTTCATTAAAGTGGTGCAAGCTCTCAAGCACAAGCAAATTCCAGCAAGCTTGAATTACAAAGCGCCCAACCCGATGCTCAACCTGGAGGATAGTCCCTTCTTCGTCAATCACGAGCTGCGTGACTGGCCACAGGATGAGTCACCGCGCCGGGCGGGTGTGAGTTCGCTGGGGGTTGGGGGCACGAATGCCCACATAATCGTAGAAGAAGCGCCGGAGTTGGAGCCATCGAGTAAATCGCGTGATTGGCAGCTTTTGCAGCTTTCCGCCAAGACGAATTCAGCCTTGGATGCAGCCAGTCAAAATCTAGCTGCTTTTCTGCAAGAAAATCCTGATGTGCCCTTGGCCGATGTGGCCTACACGCTGCAACTGGGTCGCCAACCGATGCCGCACCGCCGCGTTGTGGCGGTGCAAAGCGCGGCTGATGCTGCCGAGAGTTTGACCAGCGGCGACCGCAAGCGCGTGATTAGCCAGCAGGCCAGCGATGCGGAGCCGTCGGTGGTGTTTATGTTCCCTGGCGGCGGGGCGCAGTACCCGAACATGGGGTTGGGTTTATACGAGGCGGAACCGGTTTACCAGGAAGCGATTGATAATTGTTTGGCGCTGGTACGGCCGTATCTCGACACCGACCTGCGCCAATTGATGTTCCCCACAGCTGAGAATCTGGAAAGTGCGGCGGAGGAATTAAAACGGCCGTCGCGCAACCTGCCTGCCATTTTCATGACCGAATACGCCCTGGCCCAACTGTGGCGTTCTTGGGGGATTGAACCGGTTGCCATGACGGGGCACAGCATGGGCGAATACACCGCCGCTTGTCTGGCTGGTGTGCTGTCGCTCAAAGATGCCCTGTTCATCGTGACCCTGCGGGGCAAATTATTTGAGACGCTGCCCGAAGGCGGCATGATTAGCGTGCCGCTGACGGAAGAAGCGATTGAGCCGCTGCTCAGCGACGGGCTTTCGATTGCCGTGATTAATAACCCAGAACTGTGCGTGGTGTCTGGCGAAGTGGCTGCGTTGGAAAAACTGGAAGCGGTGCTGGCGGAAAAAGAGGTGGAATATCGCCGCGTGCGCATCAACGTGGCGGCCCATTCCCCCATGCTGGAGCCCATTTTGGATGAATTTGGTCGTGAGTTGGCCAAAATCCAGTTTAATCCCCCGACGATGCCTTTTATTTCCAACTTGAGTGGTGCCTGGATTACGCCGGAAGAGGCGACGGACCCCACTTATTGGGTGCGCCATCTGCGCCACACGGTGCGCTTTGCCGATGGCCTGACGACGCTATTAAACGAGCCAAATCGGGTCTTTTTGGAAGTCGGCCCGGGACAAACGCTTAGCTCGTTGGTGCGGATGCACCCGGAGAAGAGTCGGTCACATACGGCCGTTTCCTCCCTACGCCATCGCAAAGAAGAGTTGGCTGACCTGCAATTTGCTCTCACCAGCCTGGGCCGCCTCTGGCTGGCTGGCGTCATGCCCGATTGGGCTGCGTTCTATGCTGACGAGATTCGCCACCGCGTGCCGCTGCCGACGTACCCGTTTGAACGGCAGCGCCACTGGATCGACCCTGGCACGACGCTGTTTAGCGGGGCCGAAGTAACCAAAACCGTCCTGGCCAAGATGCCAGAGCTGGAAAATTGGTTCTACAAACGCACCTGGCAGCTTGCGGAAAAACCGGCAACGGCCGTTATGCAGCCGCTTACCTGGCTGCTGTTCAAGGACAAGTTAGGTGTTGGCGAGCAGGTGCAGCAGCAGTTGCGCAGCGCCGGGCACACCGTCATTTCTGTGTCGGTGGGTGAGCAGTTCCGCCAACTGGGTGAATTTGCCTATGAGGTGAATCCGCGCGCCCGAATTGATTACGATACACTGGTCGAAGAACTGGCAGGTCGGTCGCTGCTGCCGCAGCGCGTGGCCCATTTGTGGACGCTCAACCAACCGCAAAACCCAGACCGGATGCGTGTTTATTACCAGAATCAGGATTTGGGCTTTTACAGCCTCTTTTTCCTGGCGCAGGCGCTGGGTGAAGAAGGTTTGCCAGGAACGCTGGATGTAACGGCCGTTACCAACGGCAGCCAGCGAATCGACGACGAGCAGGTTCCTTACCCGGACAAAGCGACGCTGCTGGGTCCCATCAAGGTGATGCCCCGCGAATTCCCCGGCGTGACGGCCCGACTGGTTGATTTGGCGCTGCCCGCCAGCCTGATGACCGATCAGATTGAAGGCTTGGCTGCGCTCATCAAGGCTGATTTGCTGGCTGAGCCACAGAATGGTCTGTTTGCGTATCGGAACGGCCGTCGCTGGCAGCAGCAGTTTGAAGCAGCCCCGCAGGCCGAAGGCGCTCTGGCTGACTCGCGCATCAAGCCGGGCGGCGTTTATCTCATTACTGGTGGTATGGGTGGCATTGGGTTGGTCATGGCCGAACATCTGGCCGAAACGGCCCAGGCCAAGCTGGTTCTGTTGAGCCGTTCTGGTTTGCCCAAGCGGGAAATGTGGCCTGATTGGATCAAAAGCCACAGCGTCAGCGACAAAACCAGCCGCCGCATTCAAAAAATCCAGGCGCTGGAAGCTGCCGGAGCTGAGGTGTTGGTGGTTGAGGCGGACATTACCAATCGGGCACAGGTGAAGAACGGTGTGGCCCAGGCCAAACAGCGCTTTGGCGCAATCAATGGCGTGATTCACGCGGCCGGTGTGCTGGACGACAATTTGATCCAGCTCAAAACAGCGCAGGAGGCGGGGCGGGTGCTGGCACCCAAAGCGCGCGGTACGCTGCTGTTGGATGAGTATCTGGCCAATGAACCACTGGATTTCTTCGTGCTGTTCTCCTCAACCAGTACGGAAATTGGCGCGGCGGGGCAGGTGGATTATGTGGCGGCGAATGCGTTCCTGAATGCGTTTGCCGAGAGCAAAACGGCCGCTTCCAACGTTTTCACCGTGGCCGTGAACTGGGGCGTGTGGCAAGAGGTTGGGATGGCGGTGGATACGGCCGTTCGCCTGGGTTTGGCGGATGAATTGCAGTCCGTGGGCACCGATGGCCCACATCCGCTGCTGGAAAAGGTGATTGTCGATACCGACGATGAGATTATTTACACTACCAATTACCGCACCGACACCCACTGGATTTTGGATCAGCACCGCATCAAAGATGGCGAGGCGCTGATTCCCGGCACTGGCTACCTGGAAATTGCCAAAGCGGCCCTGGCCAAAGGCATGCCCAATAGTCAGGTGGAGATTCAGGATTTGTTCTTCCTGGCCCCACTGGAAGTGCATGAAGATGAAACCCGCGAGGTGCGCGTCTCGCTGGAGAAGAATGGCAGTGGCTACGGCTTTTCCGTCACCAGCCGCACGCCGGAGCATACCTGGCAGGAACATGTGCGGGGCAAGGTGGGTAACGGCCGTTCGTCCCAACAACCTATCCACAACATTCAAGAAATTGCCGCCCGCTGTAATCTGCGCGAAGTAAGCTACGGCCCGATGGAGCAGGAAACCAAACAGGAAACATACCTCAACTTTGGTCCGCGCTGGAAGAATCTGCGGCAGGTTTGTTATGGCGAAAATGAGGTGTTGGCCGTGCTGGAGCTGCCAGAGCAGTTCAGCGACGATTTGACCAGCTTTACCTTGCATCCGGCGCTAATGGATTTGGCAACAAGTGCCGGGTTACCGCTGGTGGATGGCTACGAAACGAGCAACGATTTTTATGTGCCGCTTTCGTACAAAAGAGTGCAGGTGCATGGTCCGCTGCCGCGCCGCATCTTTAGCCATGTGCGCCACAACAAAGACGGCCGTAATCACCAGGAAGTG
Source organism: uncultured Anaerolineae bacterium (assembly GCA_905479495.1). Classification (GTDB taxonomy): domain Bacteria; phylum Chloroflexota; class Anaerolineae; order Promineifilales; family Promineifilaceae; genus Leptofilum. The sequence goes on along the minus strand of CAJQMR010000013.1, from coordinate 237,061 downwards.
CCTGCCTTTGACGTCACGATTATGGACGAAAACGGCCGTTCGCTGGTGGAAATCGACGAATTTATGCTCAAGCGGGTGAGCTATGAGTCGATGATTGAAAGTGAAAAGCAGCATCGTGGGGGGAGAACGGCCGTAGCCACTGGCGATGCCGAACCAACCCTGCTGCAACTGGCCCTCACCGATGGCATTGCGCCCGCCGAAGGCATCGAAGCCTTGCGCCGCATTCTGAGTAATAAAGTACCGCCGCAAATGATTGTTAGTTCGCTCGATTTGCAGGCGTTGGTAGACCAGGCTGACAGCGAGCAGGATGGTGGCGATGATGGCGGCCTCAAGCTTTCCCGGCCGGAATTGCAGAGCAGCTATGCCGCGCCGCGCAATGGCCTGGAGAAAAACCTGGTCAAGTTCTGGGAAGAGCTACTGGGCATTACCGACATCGGCATTCATGACGATTTCTTTGAGCTGGGTGGCCATTCACTCATTGCCGTGCGACTCTTTGCCAAAATCAAGAAAATGTACGCTGTCGATCTTTCCCTGGCAACACTGTTTGAAGCACCCACCATTGCTGAATGTGCCGATTTGCTGCACACAGAGTACGATGTGCCCGCTGAGGCTGCGCAAGAGGTGGCTCAACCAAAAGCAGAAAAACGCCGCCGTAAATCTGGCGAATGGACGCCATTGGTGCCCATTCAGCCCAAGGGCAACAAGATACCGTTTTTCTGTGTGCATGGTGGTTTTGGCAACGTGCTCAACTTCTATGACCTCACCCGTTATTTAGGCAAGGACCAGCCATTTTACGGCTTACAGGCGCGTGGTGTGGATGGTAAACAGCCACCATTTGCCAGCCTGATAGAAATGGCGGCCGAATATGTGAAACAGATACGTGCCGTGCAACCCGAGGGGCCGTACATGGTGGGTGGCTTTTCCATGGGCGGCGAGGCGGCTTATGAAATTGCTCAGCAGCTTCATGCTCAGGGTCAAGAGGTGGCGCTGGTGGCGCTGCTGGATACGCACAATCCTGAGTTTGCCCGGCGGCGCAACAATGTGCTGCGTATGGCGGAAGGTACAGAAGATGAAACGGCCGTTTCTCGTGAAGAAGTGCCTGAATTTAGCGAAGGTTTGCTGAATAAGCTACGTTTGCTGAAGCGCTGGGCGATTTTACGCTATAAACTGGCCCGCATGGATGTGCAAAAATACCGTTTGTTCTGGCGCGTGCGCCGCCTGATGCGCGCCGGGCAAACATTGCCGCAGTCGCTCATCTCGCCTTTCTTATGGAAATCGCACATTGATTTGGTGAACAAGCATGACCTAAAACCATATGCAGGCCGTGTCACGTTATTCCGCGCCAGCGAGACAGAAGTGAGCAATCCAAATGGTGCAGACATTGGCTGGGCACCGCTGGCACAAGGTGGGCTGGATGTGCACATTATTCATGGCACGCACAACATTGTGAAAGAGCCTTATGTGGCCGAACTGGCTCGTTTACTAAAGATGAGCATTGACAGGGCTATACAAAACCGTTAATTTTTTCTAGAATGGTCGGGTGGTATTCGCTAAACGGCCGTTTGAGAAAGTATTTCACGTACAGGATTATATCTAATGGAAATCCAGGCTGAGTATCTTTTTACCGTTGTCATCAACCAAGAAAAACAATATTCAATCTGGCCGGCGGGACAAACGATCCCCAACGGGTGGCGTTCTGTAGGTCATCTGGGGTCGAAGGAGGCATGTCTGGCGTATATTAATCAAATATGGACAGACATGAGACCCCTGAGCTTGCGTCAGCAAGCTTCGTGATCGTTTAGAGCTCGTCTTCTTATGTATTGGGAACTGTATTAATCAAATATGAAAATGATTTATACAAAAGATGCTTCAGTGCCGGAGCGTTTTGCAGTTCGAGTGCAGCAGTCGCCTGATGCCTTGGCCGTTTTGACCAAGACAGACCACCTTACCTTTGCCGAACTAAACGGCCGTGTTAACCAGCTAGCCCGTTTATTGCAGCAACAAGGCATCGGGGTGGAGTCGCTTGTGGCTGTTTGCCTGGAGCGTTCGGTGGAGATGGTGGTCGCTTTGCTGGCGGTGCTGAAGGCTGGTGCGGCCTATGTTCCCATCGATCCTGGTTACCCAACTGAACGAATTGAATGGATGCTGGCGGATGCGGCAACGGCCGTTTGCCTCACCCACTCCCATTTAGCCCACAAACTGCCAAAATCAGCCCAAAGCCACGCCATCTTCCTTGATCAATCCGACCATATTTTGTCGCTGCTATCTAGCGAAGAGTTGGCCGTACCGGTACAGCCAGACAATCTGGCCTACATCATTTACACGTCTGGTTCCACGGGCAGGCCCAAAGGGGCAATGATTACTCATCGTGGTCTGGCCAACTACCTGGACTGGGCGCTGGAAGCTTATCCGGCACAGGCTGGCGGGGCACCGGTCCATTCCTCGATTGGTTTTGATCTCACGGTGACCAGCCTGTTTGTGCCGCTGCTGGCCGGGCAGCCGGTGACGCTGCTGCCCGAAGGGGATGCCGGCAGCCTGCTAGGCCAGACGTTGACCGAGCAGGCACGCTTTGGCCTGGTCAAAATTACGCCAGCCCATTTGCTGCTGCTCAACCAGATTATTCCTGCCGAAAAAGCCGCTGAGGCCACCCAATCGTTTGTGATTGGTGGCGAACAGCTCACGGCGGAACAGCTGGCCTTTTGGCGCAAATATGCCCCCAACACACGCTTGTTTAACGAATACGGCCCCACGGAAACGGTTGTTGGCTGCTGCGTTTATGAAATATTGCCTGATGACAAACTGAGCGGCGCTGTGCCTATCGGCCAGCCGATTGCTAACACGCAGCTTTATCTGTTGGATGAGCAGATGCGGCCTGTGCCAAGGGGTGAGGTGGGCGAATTGTTCATTGGGGGCGAGGGTGTGGCGCGTGGTTATTTGAAACGGCCGTCTCTCACCGCCGAAAAATTTGTACCAGACCCGTTCAGTGGCCTGCCCGGTGCCCGCCTTTATCGCACGGGGGATTTGGCCCGTTTGCGCCCCGACGGAAATTTTGAATTCCTGGGCCGCATCGATCATCAGGTGAAAATTCACGGTTACCGCATCGAGTTGGGCGAAATTGAGGCGGTGTTGGGGCAGCATGAGCAGGTGCGGGAAACGGCCGTACTTGTCCATGAGACATCCGGTAGCAAACAGCTCATCGCTTACCTGACTGCCGAGAAAAGACCTGCGCCTACGGCTGACGAACTGCGCGACTTCCTGGCACAGCGCCTGCCAGATTACATGATTCCGGTTCGCTTTGTGCAGCTGGACGCCATGCCGTTGACCATCAACGGCAAAATCGACCGCAAAGCGCTGCCTGTGCCAGAAAGTGTGCGTCCTGAATTACCTCATCCGTACGCTGCGCCGCGTAATTCGGCTGAGGAAACATTGGCTAACATTTGGGCCGAGGTGCTGGGCGTGACGCCCGTTGGTGTTCACGACAGCTTTTTTGCTTTGGGTGGCGACTCCATTTTAGGCATCCAAATTGTGACCAAGGCGCGCGCGGCTGGTTTTGATTTGTCGCAGACGCAGTTATTCCAGCAGCCGACGGTGGCCGAACTGGCAACGGCCGTTGCCACAGCTTCTATCGTTGTTGAGCCTACCGAAACAATACAGCTGCTGACCGACGCCGAACAATCCCGTCTGCAAACCAGGTTTGGCGACCGTTTTGAGGCCGCCTATCCACTCTCGCCGCTGCAAGAAGGCATCCTGTTCCACACGCTGCTCCATCCTGAAGATGACATCTATTTTGAGCAGCCTGCCTTTACTATTGAGGGTGAACTGGAACCGGAGATTCTGTTGCAAGCGTGGCAGCAGGTTGTGGCGCGCCATCCTATTTTTCGCACCATTTTTGTGTGGGATGGTTGGGAACGGCCGTTGCAAATCGTTCTGCAAAATACATCACCCCGCAGCCAATTGCTAGACTGGCGCGATCTGAGCGCCGACGAACAAGCCGGCCGCCTGACCCAGTTTTTGGCCGAAAACCGGGCTGCGGGTCTGTCGCTGGATCAACCACCGCATCATCTCACGCTCATTCAGCTGGGCCAGCAAGAAACGCACTTCATTTGGACGGTGCATCACATTATCAGCGATGGTTGGACCGAGAGCCTGCTGCACAAAGAACTATTTACGCTTTATGCGGCAATGGTGCAGGGGGAAACTGCCGTCCTGCCAGAGCCTGAGCCATTTGAAACCTTCATCCGCTGGCAAAAGCAGCAGGATTGGACCGCTGCCCAACAATTTTGGCAGGAAGCGCTGGCTGGCTTTGCCATACCCACGCCGTTGACGATTGATCTAGGTTCGCGTGTCGGCCATCATCGCACCGAAACACATAACGAAATTCACCGTCAATTACCCGCCGCGCTGCATGCACAGCTAAAACAGTTCAGCCGTGAGCACGGCCTTACGCTGGGCACGCTGCTACAAGCCGCCTGGGGGCTGCTGCTCAGCCGCTACAGCGGTGAACCAGACGTGCTGTTTGGCACGATGATGTCGGGACGTGTGCCTCAATTGTCGGGCGTGGCTCGGATAGCTGGGGTGCTTATTAACCCGGTGCCGCTGCGCTGTCAGATTTCCCCGGAAGACACGGTGTTGCCCTGGTTGCAGCAGTTCCAGAGCAATCTGCTGGCTCTGCAGCAGTACGAAACAACGCCGTTGACGCAGGTGCAAAGCTGGAGTGAGCTGTCGGCTGACCAACCGCTGTTTGAATCGCTGCTGGTGTTGGAAAATTATCCACGCCAGCGTCATTTTGTCGGGGATCAACTTGCCATTCGCGACTATTACTCTTTCGAGCGCACCAACTACCCGCTCACGTTGCGCCTGGTGCCTGATGAGGAAATGGATGTTTTCCTGGTTTATGATGCGGATCGGCTGGCGGAAACGGCCGTTTCCCGCTTGTTTGATCATTATTGCAATTTATTGGCTGGGATGATAGTGGACGGGGAACGGCCGTTAATCCAACTTCCCCTCATTACCGAAGCCGAAGCTCAGCAGCTTATTTTTGAATGGAACGAGTGGGATACAAATTTCCTGCCTTCTTCGTGTATTCATCATGAGTTTGAACGACGCGCCGCCCAAAACCCGGATGCTATTGCCGTCACCTATGCAACCGAACAGCTCACCTACGCCGAACTCAACGACAAAGCCAACCAGCTGGCCCACTTCTTGCAGCAAAAAGGCGTGCAGCCCGATGATTTGGTGGCGTTGTACCTGGAACGCTCGCTAGAAATGGTGGTTGCCATTTTAGGTGTCCTTAAGGCAGGCGGGGCATATTTGCCCATGGACACAGCGTACCCAGAGGATCGCCTGGCTTTCATGCTGGCAGATGCCCAACCAATTGCTTGCCTCACAACCAGCAAATTAGCCGCCAATCTCCAATCGCCAATCTCCAATCTCATTTTGCTTGACGCCGACTGGCCCACCATCGCCTCCCGTCCCGTAACAAATCCCACCAGCGCCGTGCAGCCACACAATCGTGCTTACGTCATCTACACCTCTGGTTCGACGGGCAAGCCGAAGGGCGTGCTGGTGACCCACTTCAACGTCATGCGCCTGATGTGGGCCACCGACAATTGGTACCACTTTGACCAAAACGACGTGTGGACGCTGTTCCACTCGTATGCGTTTGACTTTTCCGTGTGGGAGATTTGGGGTGCCTTACTCTACGGCGGCCGTTTGGTGGTTGTACCTTACCTCATCAGCCGCTCGCCGCATGATTTTTACCATCTTTTGGTGGCCGAAGGTGTAACAGTGCTCAACCAAACGCCCTCAGCCTTCCGACAGCTCATTCAAGCAGAGGCTGAGCTTGGGCAAGATATGAATCTTGCCCTACGGTATGTGATTTTTGGCGGGGAGGCGTTGGAATTAAATACTCTCCAGCCCTGGTTTGAGCGACATGGCGACCAAATGCCGCAGCTGATCAACATGTACGGTATCACCGAGACGACGGTTCATGTTACCTACCGCCCAATCTACAGCAATGATGTGGCTCAGGCTCCTGGCAGTGTCATTGGCCAACCTATTCCCGATTTGCAGCTGTTCATCCTGGACCCACAGCAGCAGCCCGTGCCCATCGGCGTGCCCGGCGAGATTTACGTGGGTGGGGCCGGTGTGGCAGCCGGGTATTTAAATCGGCCAGAGCTGACGGCGGAGCGGTTTGTTCCGTTATCCGTAATCCGTAATCCGTTATCGGTAAACCAATTACCGATTACCGATCACCGATTACCGACTACCGTTTACCGCACGGGCGATCTGGCTCGCTGGCTGCCGGATGGGGACATCGAATATTTGGGTCGGATTGATCATCAGGTGAAGATTCGTGGGTTCCGTATTGAACTGGGAGAAATTGAGGCAGCCTTGGGCAGCCACACGGCCGTTCGCCAACTGTTGGTTCTGGTGCGAGAAGATGAGCCAGGTGAGAAGCGGCTGGTAGCTTATCTGGTGCTGGATCCAGCCCAACCCGTGACCGTGACAGAGCTGCGCAGCTATTTGCAGCCCAAGCTGCCCGCCTACATGATTCCCGCCGCGTTTGTGCTGCTAGATGCCTTTCCGCTGACCACCAACGGCAAAATTGACCGCCGTGCCTTGCCCCAGCCGGATGAAGCGCGGCCCGATTTAGAACGGCCGTATACCCCACCACGCACCCGCGCCGAAGAAATCCTGGCCGACATCTGGAGCCGCGTGCTCAACATGGCCCGTGTGGGTATCGACGATAACTATTTTGAGCTGGGGGGCGATTCCATTCGCAGCATTCAGGTGCTGGCCCAGGCCAGACAGGCCGGGCTAAACTTCTCCCTGGCTGATTTGTTTAACCTGCAAACAATTGGCCGCCTGTCGGAGCAAATTGCCCGTATTGAGCTGGTTGAAGCAGGCGTAGCGGCTATCGATGCCGAACCGTTTGGCCTCATCAACCAAGCGGACCGCAGCCAATTGCCGCTGGAGGTAGAAGATGCCTATCCGCTGAGTAAATTGCAGGCGGGCATGTTGTTCCATGCAGAGTTGGCGGCAGAAACGGCCGTTTACCACAACGTGACTAGCTGGCAAATTGAGGGGATGTTTGTTGGGGATTTGTTGGCAACGGCCGTGCAGCAATTGGCCCAACGGCACACGATTCTGCGCACCAGCTTTGATCTGACAACCTACAGCGAACCGTTACAACTGGTTTGGCCCCAGGCGCAAATTCCCGTAACGCTGCACGATTTACGCCAGCTTGATAGTGAGGCGCAGGCGGCAGAAATTAGCCGCTGGGTGCAGCAAACCATCGCCGATAAATTTGATTGGACACAGCCGCCATTGCTGCGCTTCCACTTTTTCCAACGCAGCGCTACCAGCTTCCAGATGATCATGGCGGAGCATCACGCTATTTTAGACGGCTGGAGCGTGGCCTCGCTGGTGACAGAGCTGTTCCAAACGTACCAGGCCTTGCTCAAGGGGCAGACCCTCAAGCCAGAGCCAGGCGTGGCGTACCATAAATTTGTAGCCGCCGAGCAGGTCATCCTCACCTCAGATGCGGCACGGGCATTTTGGCAAGAAAATTTAGCTGAGAGCAGCATCAGCACGGTGCCGCGCTTGCCGCTGCCAGATGTTGGTGATGAGCTGCTGGAAACGGCCGTTCACCAAACCATCATTGCTGCGGAGCAAGTGGCCAAACTTAACGAGATTGCCCACCAGGCGGGCGTCCCGCTTAAAAGCGTTTTGCTGGCGGCGCACCTGAAGATTTTGGGCTTTGTTTGTGGGCAAGATGAGGTGATAAGCGGCTTGGTGATGAACGGCCGTCCTGAACAAAGCGGCAGCGAGCGCGCCATGGGCCTGTTCCTCAACACCGTGCCGTTTCGCCAAAAATTGGGAGCGGGTAGCTGGTTTGACCTCATCCGACAAACGTTTGCGACGGAAAAGGGGTTGCTGCCCCATCGTCGTTTCCCCTTGGCAGAGATGCAGCAAATGCAGGGTGGTCAGCCGCTGTTTGAGGTGCCATTCAACTTCCTTCATTTTCATGTGCTTGATGAATTGACTGGGGAAGATCAGATCAAAATTGTGGATGAGCAATTCTATGGCCATGCCAACTTTGATCTGGCAGTAGAAGCTGAACTGAACACGGCTGATGGCTCGCTGGCGTTGCGGTTGGAATACAATCCGGCTGAATTTGGGGCCTACCAAATTGAACGGCTGGCAGGCTATTTTGAGCGCACGTTGGCGGCGTTGGCAGCGGAGCCAGATGCGGCGCACCAAACATTCTCTCCGCTAAGCGAAGCTGAAGTGCAGCAACTGTTGGTGGATTGGAACGCAACGGAAACGGCCGTACCCAATTTGTTGATCCATGAGTGGGTGGCCCAGGTTGCTGAGGAGATGGGGGAGCGAACGGCCGTTGCCGCCCAAAATCAGCAGCTTACGTATGCCCAACTGAACGCCAAAGCTAACCAACTGGCCCACTTCTTGCAAGGACAGGGCGTCGGTCCAGAAACCATCGTGGCCGTTTATCTCAATCGCTCCCCGGAGATGGTGATTGCGGCTCTGGCAGTGCTCAAAGCGGGTGGGGCGTACTTGCCGATCGATCCCGCTTATCCAGCAGAACGCATCTATTTCATGTTGAGCGATGCCCAGCCACACACCCTCATCACCCACAGCCGCCTGAAATACAATCTTCAGTCTCCAATCGCCAATCTCCTTTGTGTAGATACCGACTGGCCTAAAATTGCTTCAGCAAGCGAGCAAAATTTACCAGCCAGCGTAACGGCAGAAAACGCTGCCTACATCATTTACACGTCCGGCTCGACTGGCCAGCCGAAGGGGGTGGTGGTAAGGCATCGCGGCGTGCCCAATCTGGCGCAGGCGCAGCATAAAGCGTTTGACATTGGGCCAGAAAGCCGGGTGCTGCAATTTGCCGCCTTTGGCTTTGATGCCTCGGTTTCGGAAATGTTTGTCACGCTGACGGCTGGGGCAACACTGATTTTAGCCGAGGCGGAAGCGATGCTGCCTGGCCCGGATTTGGTGGCGCTGGTGAAGGAACAGCAGGTAACGGCCGTTACGCTTCCGCCCTCCGCATTAGCTATTCTCAATCCAGATGATTTTCCCACCTTGCAAACCGTCATTGCCGCTGGCGAAGCGTGTTCTGCCCAGGTAATGACGCGCTGGTCGGCCGGGCGTCGTTTTGTCAATGGGTATGGTCCTACGGAAGCGACTGTGTGTGCCACAACGGCCGTTCTCACTGCGGACGGCACAAAACCCCACATTGGTCGCCCTCTCGATAACGTGCAGCTGTTTATCCTGGATGAAACGCAACAGCCGGTCCCCGTTGGTACCCCCGGCGAGCTGTACATTGGCGGCATTGGCGTGGCGCGGGGCTACCTGAACCGACCGGAATTGACGGCAGAGCGGTTTGTTCCGTGGTCGGTAATCGGTAATCAGTTATCAGTAATCGGTGATTGGTTTACTGATAGCGGTGTACCGTTTACCGATGACCGTTCACCGATGACGGTTTACCGTACCGGTGATCTCGTCCGCTATTTGCCCGATGGCAATATTGAGTTCCTGGGTCGGCTGGATCATCAGGTGAAGATTCGTGGCTATCGCATTGAGCTGGGTGAAATCGAGACGGTGCTGCGACGGCGAACGACCGTTCGCGATGCGCTTGTTGTAGCCCGAGATGATGCCGGAACTGGACCGCAGTTGGTGGCTTACGTGGTGGGGCACAATGTGGACGTGGCCGATTTGCGGGCTACATTGAGCCAGCGGCTGCCAGCTTACATGGTACCGGCGACTTTTGTGCTGCTGGATGTTTTCCCGCTGACGCCCAATGGCAAAATTGACCGCAAATCGTTGCCCGCACCAACGGCTGCGAGCGCTGCCCACTACGTCCCGCCGCGCAACAATGTGGAAACGGTGATAGCCAATCTATGGGCCGAAACGCTCAAGCTGGAGCGTGTGGGCATTCACGATAACTTTTTCGAGCTGGGAGGGCATTCTTTGCTGGCAACTCAGCTGGTGACGCGTCTGCGACAGACACTGCGCATTGAGCTGCCGCTGCGCGCTTTGTTCGATTCGCCAACTGTTGCTACAATGGCGGCCGTTGCTCTCCAGCCACCCAATAATCGTACCCTTGTAGAAAAAGTGGCTCAATTACTGATCCAGTTATCGCAGCTTTCTGATGAGGAAGCCGCAAAATTGCTGAGCCAAAAACGTTAATTTGTTATGGTTACCCAGTCTGACAGCGCCTTCAACTTTTCAAGCGACAAGTTAGAACTTCTTGATCTATTGCTCGCTGATGAGGGGTTGGCCGAAACGGCCGTCGCCCCCACCATTCCGCCGCGCCCGCAAAGCGACGAACCACTGCCGCTTTCTTTTGCCCAGCAGCGCCTTTGGTTTTTAGAGGCACTTACGCCAGGGAGTTCGCTGTTTAACACGCCTCTGCCGCTGCGGCTTACCGGTCAGCTGGATGAGGCTGCCCTGGCCCAGGCGTGCCAGGCATTGGTGCAGCGGCATGAAAGTTTACGCACCACGTTTACGGCCGTTTCTGGCATGCCTCAACAACACATTCACGATGAGTGGCCGGTGACGCTGGACAAAATAAGCGTGTCGGCCGATGCGCTGGATGATATGTTGCAAACGGCCGTGCAAAAACCGTTCGATTTAGAAACAGGCCCGCTTCTGCGCTTCCACTTGCTGCGACTTGGCCCAACTGAACATGTTTTGCTTCTTGTCTTCCACCATATTGTGTTTGATGGCTGGTCGGCGGGCATTGTGGTTGATGAGCTGGTCGCACTGTACCAGGCCATCAGCCACAAGCGGCAGCCAGACCTGCCGGAACTGCCTATCCAATACGCTGACTATGCTTTGTGGCAGCGCGACTGGCTGACGGGCGAGACGCTGCAAACGCAACTCGACTACTGGCAAAATCAGTTGGCGGGTGAGCTTCCCCTTTTACGGCTGCCCACCGACAAACCACGTCCGGCTGTTAAAACGCACCATGGCGCATTTGAATCGCGGCTGCTTTCAGCCCAGCGCACAAACCAGGTGATGGCCTTGTGCCAGCAAACCGGCAGCACGCCATTTATGCTGCTGCTGGCGGCGTTTAAAGTGCTGCTGCATCGTTACACTGCCCAGGAAGATATTTTGGTGGGGACACCCATTGCTAACCGGCAGCAGGCAGAGCTGGAAGGGCTGGTTGGCTTCTTTGTGAATACGGTCGTCCTGCGCAGCCAGGTAGATGGCTGGCAAACGTTTCGGCAGCTGCTGTCCCAGGTGCGTGATACGGCCACTTCAGCGTATGATCATCCCGATGTGCCTTTTGAGAAGTTGGTGGAACTGCTCCAGCCAGAACGCAACCTGAGCACCGATCCGCTGTTCCAGGTGATGTTTACCTATCAAGAGGCTGGGGTGGCGGAACGGCCGTTACCCAACCTCACTATTAGTCCCATCGATCTGAACAACGGCCTGGCCCAGTTTGACCTGACGCTCTCTGTGAGCCGGGAAGCGGAACAGTTCAGGTGCAGCCTGAATTACAACACCGATTTGTTCACGTCGGAAACGATCCAGCGCATGTTGGGCCATTGGCAAACGTTGTTGAACGGGCTTTTAGCGCAGCCGGACAGTCCGATTGGCCAGCTAGACATGCTCACGCCAGCAGAAAAGCAGCAGATGTTGGTGGACTGGAACGAAACGGCCGTTCCCCTGCCTGAAACCAAATTTGCCCACGAGCTGTTTGCGCACTGGGCGGAACGAACCCCTGACGCAGCGGCGCTCATTTACGGCCAGCGACAGATGAGTTACGCCACGCTGAATGCCAGAGCCAATCAGCTGGCCCATGCTCTGCAAACGCGTGGCATCGGCCCGGAAAGCAAGGTAGGCATCTTTGTCAATCGCTCGTTTGAGATGGTGATTGCCTTGCTGGCGGTGTGGAAGGCTGGTGGCGCTTACGTGCCGTTGGACCCGGCGTATCCGGCCGACCGCCTGCGCTACATGATGGCAGATGCCGATCTGGCACTCGTTTTGACAATGGCCGATCTGAATGATCAATTACCTGCTGAGGCGGTAACGGCCGTTTGCCTCGATCAGGATTGGGACGATCAGTTTGCCTCGCAGCCAACCAGCAATCCAGTCAATAACCTCACGCTGGACAATCTAGCCTACGTTATTTACACATCTGGCTCCACCGGACGGCCCAAAGGGGTTGGGGTGACGCATCGTGGGCTGGTCAACCTTGGGCTGGCGATGACCCCACGCTGCGAAATTTCACAGCAGAGCCGCATTTTGCAATTTGCCTCGTTCAGCTTTGATGCCTCCGTGGCTGAATTCTTGTTGGCTTTGCTTAATGGGGCGGCGCTGGTGTTGGCAGACAAAGAAGATTTGCTGATGGGGCCGGAATTTGTGCAGTTGATGCAACAACAGGCGGTGAGCTTTGTGACGCTGCCGCCCTCAGCGCTGGCGCTGCTCAACCCGGTCGATTTTCCGGCCCTGCATACCATTATTTCAGCGGGTGAAGCGTGTTCACCAGAGATTGTGGCCAAATGGGCACCGGGGCGGCGTTTTGTCAATGGATATGGGCCAACGGAAGGGACGGTGGGGGCGCTAACGGCCGTTCTCTCCGCCAAGGATCCCATTCCTGTTGTAGGGCAGCCTTTGCCCAATATTCAAGTTTATTTGCTCAATCCGCAGCTTCAGCCGGTGCCGTTGGGCGTGGCTGGGGAAATTCATATTGCGGGACGTGGTCTGGCACGTGGTTACCTGAACCGGCCCGATCTGACGGCCGAAAAATTTATCCCTAATCCATTTGCGCAAAATGGCGGCGAACGGCTGTACAAGACGGGGGATTTAGGGCGATATTTACCCGACGGCCGTATTGAGTTCCTGGGCCGCATTGATCACCAGGTCAAAATTCGCGGTTTTCGCATAGAGCTTGGAGAGGTGGAGACCGCATTGCGGCAGCATACGGCCGTTCAGGATGCCTTGGTGCTGGCGCATGAGGCAGATAGCGGGACGCAACTGGCCGCTTATATAGTGGGGGATATGGAGCAGTTGGGGGATTTACGGCCGTTTCTTACCAAATCTTTGCCTGCTTACATGGTGCCTGCTGCCGTTGTCGCCTTGGAAAAATTCCCGCAAACGCCTAATGGCAAAATCGACCGTAAAGCCTTGCCCTCGCCGGATGGCCATCTGCCCACCACAGATGAAACGTTTGTGGCGCCGCAAGATGCGCTGGAGTCCCAGCTGGTGCATATTTGGCAGGACATCCTCAAGCTGCCAAGCATCAGCACCGATGCCAACTATTTTGAAATGGGTGGACATTCGCTCCAGGCTGTGACGCTGTTTGCCGCCGTCGAGAAGCAGCTCCAGGTGCGTCTGCCTGTTTCGTTGCTGTTTACTGCGCCAACCATTGGCCAGCTTGCTGCTGCCATTCGTCAGCAGGGGCAGACACCACAATGGTCATCCTTGGTGCCAATTCAGCCATTGGGCAGCAAAACGCCGCTCTTCTGTGTGCATGGCGGGGCAGGGCATGTGTTCCATTATCAAGATTTGGCCCAATTATTGGGAACAGAACGGCCGTTTTATGGCTTGCAACCCAAGTTGGATGAAACAACCCAGCAATCTGTTTTTACTTCAGTAGAAGCGATGGCGGCGCATTATATTCACGAAATAAAAATGGTGCAGCCAGAAGGCCCTTATTTGCTTAGCGGCTTTTGTTATGGTGGCATTGTTGTTTACGAGATGGCCCAGCGGCTGCAACAAGCTGGTGATGAGGTTGGACTGCTTGTTTTTATTGATCCTTCTACACCGCAAAACAAGCCAGACGTGCCACGAGTTGATTCTCCCGAAGTAATCGCTGCCCGACTGGCCCGTCATAAAAAGAATATGGCGCGGCTTGGCCGATTGGCCCGGTTAAGATACATTTTAAACAGTAGTAAAAACAGGATGACGGCTTATTGGAATTTATTTCACCGTGCTGTTATTCGTCATTGGCGACGTGGCCGGGCAAAGCTTATTCAGCATTATGTTAATTGGCGACATGTCGTACCTTCTCGATTTAGTGATTTCTACTTTATGCACGTTGTCTCTTCCTATGCCACCCAGCTGTATCATCCACAGACGTATCCAGGTGAGGTGATCTTGTTTTATTCCACGCTGGAAAATGACGGTGACAAGACGCTCGGATGGTCAAAATTACCTGAGGCGGGCCTAAAAATGTATGAAGTGGAATCCACACATTTGGGCATTTTGAAACGGCCGTATATCGATCAGGTTGCTGACGAACTCAAAAAACATTTGGAACCTTTTGCATGACCTCGTTTCGCTCCACCTGGCCCTTGCCACCTGCTAAACCAACTTTAGCCCAGGATGAACTCCACGTCTGGGTGGCTTCCCTTAATCGACCACAAACGCAGCTCAACCAATTTTGGCAGCATTTAGCTGAAGATGAACGGGCGCGGGCCAATCGTTTTTATTTTGACCACGATCGCCAACATTACATTGTGGCGCGAGGTTTGCTGCGTCAGTTATTAGGCAATTATTTGCAGCACCCTGCCCATAAAATCGCCTTTGTCTATGGCGACCACGGCAAGCCAGAGCTGGCCTCTGAGCAGGCAATTGCTGGCGTGCGCTTCAACATTTCCCATGCGCAGGGGGTGGCGCTGCTGGCCTTTGCCCGGCATCGGGAAGTAGGGGTGGATATTGAGCAGGTACGGCCGTTAGACGACGGCGAACAAATTGCGGAGCGATTTTTTTCTGCGAATGAGGTGGCGGTGTTTACGGCCGTTCCTGCCGAACAAAAATCGCAAGCCTTCTTCAACTGCTGGACGCGCAAAGAAGCGTTCATCAAAGTGATTGGCGAAGGACTCTCCTGCCCATTGGACTCGTTTGACGTGTCGCTGAAGCCGGGTGAACCAGCCGAACTGCTTCAAGTAAAGGGTAGCCAGGAAGCCGCTGCCCGCTGGAAACTGCAAAATTTGGAACCCGCCACAGGCTACGCCGGAGCCGTCATCGCCGAAGGGCAGTCGTGGACATTGCGCTGCTGGCAATGGCCTGTTTAGAGATTGGCCTGGGTGCGGTGGAGGAAACGGCCGTTTCCCGCATCCCCCACAAATTCCCCATCTTGCACTACAACCTGGCCCCGGCTGAGGGTTGTTTGCGGCCAGCCTTGCAGCGTGAGACCCGCGTAAGGCGTCCAGCCTGCCGTCTCGTGCAGCGTTTCCGGCGTGAGCGTTTTGCTGGCGTCCGGGTCAAAAATCACCAGATCGGCATCGTATCCCACCGTGATTTCCCCCTTTTTGGTTAAACCCATCAGTTTTGCCGGATTGGTGCAGCACTGCGCCACCCACTGGGGCAGACTGAGCCAGCCCTGGCGCACCCCGCGCGAATAAAGCGCGGCAAAGCGCATCTCAATTGAGGGCACGCCGCCGGGAATCTGGCTGTAGTTGTTTAACCCGGTCGCTTTTTCCTCGTAGGTGAATGGGCAGTGGTCGGTGGTGACAATTTGCAGATCGTTGCGGCTGAGCGCCTGCCACAGTGCGGTTTGGGCGGCACTGTCGCGAATGGGTGGCGAGCAGACGGGCAGCGTGCCGTCCACGCCGGGAGCGTCGTAGGCGTCCCAGGTGAGGAAGAGGTATTGTGGGCAGGTCTCGCCGGTAACGGGCAATCCCTGCTGCCGCGCCTGGGCAATACGGGCCACCGTCTCGCCGCAGGAGACGTGGAAAATGTGCAACGGTACGCCCACAAAGCTGGCAATGTCAATGACCCGCCCGGTGGCTTCCGCCTCCAGCAGGGCGGGGCGACTGCGCGGGTGCCAGTGGGGGCTGGTGCGTCCGGCGGCCAAATTTTGCCGGATCAACTCAGTAATCACGTCCCAATTTTCAGCATGGACCACCGGGATGCCACTGACGTTGCGAACGGCCGTTAACGCCCTCAACAATTCATCATCCCGCAAACGCAGCCCGTAGGCCATGTACAGCTTGAAGCTGGTGCAGCCAGCAGCAAACGCCTCCGGCACCTGGTCCAGTTTGGCCATGTCGCTGGGGCCGATGGTCATGTGTAGACCGTAGTCGATCACCACGTTGGGATCGGCCAGGGCGCGGCGGGCGACAATCGCTTCGGTCATCGTTTCGCCCGGTTGGGTTTCCACAAAATCAACGATGGTGGTGGTGCCGCCAAAGGCAGCGGCGCGGGTGCCGCTGTAGAAGCTGTCGGTGGAGGTAAAGCTGCCGATGGGCATTTGTAAATGGACGTGCATGTCTACTGCGCCAGGGGTGACAAGCTTGCCTGTGGCATCCAGCACCTGCCGTCCATCCAGATTTTGCCCAATGGCGGCGATGGTTTCGCCGTTGATGCCAATGTCTGCTGGGAATGTGGCAACGGCCGTCACCACCGTTCCCCCCTTAATCACCAAATCGTACATGCTTGCCTCCTGACATTGTGCTCCATTCAGCGTGATTTTTATCATGATTGTGCCAAATGTACGAATCTAGTCGCCCTAATCCATCGCCACATTTTCCAGACCGTTTATAATCCAGATACTTCAAGATTGGGCCAAACTCAAGATTGGCCCAATCTAAAACACAGGAGTTTTACTATGGCTTGGTACATCTATCTAGCGGTATTGGCCGCCGGGTTTGGCGCAGGATTTATTAACACATTGGCGGGCAGTGGCTCGCTCATCACGCTGCCGCTGCTCATCTTCATGGGCATTCCGGCCACGGTGGCCAACGGCACCAACCGGGTAGGGGTGCTTTTTCAAAACATCGTCTCGGTCAGCAGTTTTCAGCGGCAAAAGGTGCTGGACGTGCGCGGCGGGCTGATTTTATCTGCCCCGGCTATCCTTGGTTCGATCATCGGGGCGCAGATTGCCGTCGATCTGGATGAGGCGCGGATGCGGCAGGCGATTGGCGTGCTGATGGTGGTGATGCTGGTTGTTATTTTGATGCGACCGAAGCGGTGGTTACAGGGTGAACTGGAGAAAATGGGGGAACGGCCGTCCATCTTCCAACTTGTCATCTTCTTTTTTATCGGTATGTACGGCGGCTTTTTGCAGGCGGGTGTGGGCATTTTCCTACTGGCCGGGCTCGTGTTAAGCATCGGCTACGATCTAGTGCGGGCCAACGCCGTGAAGGTGCTGATCATTCTAGCCTTTACCATTTCAGCACTCATCGTTTTTATGCTGAACGATCAGGTTCTGTGGGGCATAGGGCTCCTGCTGGCAGTGGGTAATTCGCTGGGAGCCTGGGCTGCTGCTCGTATGGCTGTTGAACGTGGGGCCAATTTTGTACGCTGGCTGCTCATTGCCGTTGTGGCCGTTTCTGCTGCCAATTTGCTGGGCATCTTTACTTGGATTGGCCAGCTGTTCAACTAGCAGAAAAACAGGACACTGATAATCACAGGCTTGCATAGATAATATGAGCAAATCAGTGTGTAGCTGTGTTAATCAGCGCCCCATTTAAAGGGGCCAGATCATTGGTAAGACAGTTACCACCAACCCCAGGATGATCAAATTGAGCCAGATGCCCACGCGGGCGTAATCCGAAAAGCGGTAGCCGCCGGGGCCGTAAATAATCACGTTCACCTGATGTCCCACCGGCATCAAAAAGGAGGTGGACGCTGCCAGGACAGTGGCCATCACAAATGGTTCTGGGGCTGCGCCCAGGCCAAAGGCGGCATCAATGGCGATAGGGACCATGAGCACGGTCGCTGCTGCATTAGAGATTACCTCCGTGAGCAGTGCCGTGAGCAAAAAAATCCCAGCCAACGCGACCACAGGCCCCAAATTACCCACTAGGTTGACCAACTGGTCGGCTAAGAGACGGGCAGTGCCCGTCTCTTCCATGGCAATGCCCAGCGGCAGCATTCCGGCAATCAAAAAGACCGACTGCCAGTCGATGGCTCGGTACGATTCTTCCATTGTTAAGACACCCGTGATGATCATCAAAACAGCGCCCAGCACCATCGTGGTGGCAATGTCCAGCCAGCCAAACGTGGCGGTGAGCAGGGCAGCAAAGAGAATGATCAGGGCAACCGGCGCTTTTTCCGTGCGCCTCAATTCCAGCGGCGGGGCATCTAGAACCAGGAAGTTGGGATTTTTACGCAACAGGCCAAATTTGTTAGGGACACCTTGAACCAGCAGTGCGTCGCCAAACTCAATTGGCACATCTCCCAGATGATCGATAATTGACTTGCCATTGTGGCGAATGGCAAGTACCGAAAGGCCAAATCGGGCACGGAATCCCATTTCCTTTAAGGTTTGTCCAATTAGCTCAGACTGGGGTGAGAGTGTCAGCTCGGTGAGCTGCATTCCCTCTGTTTCCAAACTGGGGTGCCACGCCTGCGATTGCCACTCTTTAACTGGCTGTAATCCGTGGGTGCGGCAGACGGTTAATATTTCTGGCAGCGGCCCTTCTATGAGCAGCACATCACCGCTGTGTAATGGCCTTTCTGCCAGCGGCGACTCCATCTCTCGCACTTCATGTCGCACGCGCAAAATATTCAGACCAAATTTCTCGCCAAAGCGGGATTGTTTCACCGTTTGCCCTGCCAGCGGCGAGCTTTCACTTACTCGCACTTCGGTTACGTATTCCCGGACTGGATAAGCATCCACCAACTCGTCCCCGCTTTGCCGCTCTGGCAGCAGATGCCGCCCAAATAGAACCATGTACAAAATGCCTGCTGTTAGCACAATAATGCCCATTGGCAAAAAATCGAAGAAGTCAAACGGGGCCACACCACCATAATCCTGCAAAATAGTGGTGGCCAAAATGTTGGGAGGTGTACCAATGAGCGTCATGTTGCCCCCCAGCAGTGCCGCAAAGGCCAGAGGCATTAGCAATTTCGATGGCGCAATCTGCTGGCTGCGGCCAATGGCTACCACTGCAGGCAGCAAAATAGCCACTGCACCTATGTTGTTCATAAAGGCAGACATGATACCTGCGGTAATCATAATTACAATGAGCAAGCGTGTGGAATTATTACCCGCCAGACGCAGCATCTGTCGAGCCAGCATATCGGCTACACCACTTTGGAACATGGCCCCACTAATAATAAACACAGCCCACACGGTGATAACTGCCGGGCTAGCAAACCCGGCAAATGCGGCCTCGGGAGTAAGTAGCCCGGTGAGAATAAGGCTGAGGAGGACAAGCAAGGCAACCAGATCAACACGCAACCGATCACTGATGAAAAGGCCGACAGCGATGACAAGAATACCCAGCACAAAAAATTGTTCTAATGTCATAAATATTTGCGATTACTCACCAGATTGTTTCAGAGTGAAATAGGCTAAGGTACTTTACAGGTTATGTAGTCAATTCAGTTTTCTCAACTTTGAGATAAAAAGTCAACTGACAGGACTAATTTGGGCCAACTCGAAATTAATCTTGTCGGGGATGGATTACCGGAGAAAAAAAGATACGCAAAGAAAAAACCGCCCCCTTCGCGAGAAGAGGGCGGTTCTCATTGTTTGCTCATGCACCAGGAGGGGTGTGCATCGAGCAGTCCAGTTTGTGCCAAAGACCTAAGGAGGAGGGTGGCTTTCGCCGACGGCATAACTGTAAGCTCGATCAGCTTGTTCCAGTCGCGTTTCTCTCGTGCCAGTTTGGGGGAGGAGTTCTTTCCTTAGGCCTAAACTGACCGAACTTAGAAATAGTTTACACGATTTTTTCTTATCTGTCACGCATTACTCATTGCCTATTTAGTATATTTAAGGTTAATCTTGTGAATTCCAGAGAAGATACGTTACAGTTTTTATATTTTAGTACTATTTTCTTAGCTGTTTTGCTACGAAATCAATGGTTAACGTTACTTCTTCGCTTACGTTTGCCACGCCGGGAGCGTTCGGAATTTGTAAATCAAAATCAGCCCGTGAAATTTGTGCCGTGGCTGAACCGGTTAATTGGGAACGGCCGTTTGGCGTCAATGTTGCCGTAAATGTAACTGGCTGCGTAACATCTCTGATAGTCAAATCGCCTTCAATTTGTACCGAAATTAATTCGTCAGGCACAAATTCATTAGGCAATCCGCTGATTTTGCTTGGGCTAAACGTGATGAATTCATACAGTTCGGTATCTAGGATGAAATTGTGTATGGCATTGTTGCGAAACTCATTGTCTGTCAGCAAAGTCCGCGCATTGATGAGAATGGGGCCAAGCTGACTGGAGGCAGGGTTGGCAAAATCGACGGCAATTTCTCCGGCAACCTGGCGACCGCTGCCGACAACTGTGGTAGGTAGGCCGCGCAATGTTTCGTCCAACGTGAACGTTACTTCAGATTCCGTTGGGACAATTTCAAAAAGCGCATAACGGTTGCTGTCACCTTCTATGGTCACGGGAATTGCGGTGAGGGGTGTCGTTGGTGTTCGGGCAGGTTGCAGAAATAAAACCCAAACCACGCCAATGAGTACAGCCCCTACCACCATGACAACGATGCCGCCAACCAATGTTTTATCTTTCATGAAGATTTGTTTTCCTTATGTGCAAAAGTTAGCGCGTTATTTTAGGTGGTTTGGTTAGTGTATTCAACTTGGGAATGGGGGATGATGGGGAAACGGCCGTTCCCTTCACAGAAAACTGGCGAAAAACTCATCCCCGATTGTATAGACATCACGATCTTTTTATCTTATACTGTGCGCAAAATTGACAAATTGTCCATCTTGACCCCATTTTTGGCCTGAAGCTGAAAATGGGGTTTTATGATGGGTGAACCCAATAATAATTTTGCATAAGGAAAAGAAGAAATGCGCATTGCATTATTAGCGAATCTTAAAAAGAATGCCCCCCACTGGCCAGGTATTTCACCGGATCATTGGGACGATTTAGATAGTGAGGCAACAATTGAAGCCATTATGGCCGCTTTGCGGACCAATGGGCATGAGGTTCACTTTGTTGAAGGAGATTCCCGGTTGATTAGTGAACTGACGAAGCTGCAACCAGATATCTGCTTTAACATTTGCGAGGGTCACGTTGGCGACTCGCGTGAGTCGCATGTGCCTGCTGTTTTGGAAATGATGCGTCTACCTTACACGGGTTCCCAGGTGCTTTCGCTGGCTCTAACACTGGACAAGCCGATGACAAAGCGGGTGCTGACTTATCATGATTTACCCACACCCGCCTTCCAAGTATTTGAACGGGTGAATGAACCGCTTGATCCTCAAATGCGTTTCCCTATTTTTGTGAAACCTAGTCGAGAGGGGACCGGGATGGGTGTGAGCAGTGAATCGATTGTGCAAGATGAGGCCCAACTTCGGGTGCAATTGCGTCGTTTATTTGACCGGTATGATCAGCCGGTTCTGGCTGAGCAGTTTATTGATGGGCGGGAAATTACGATAGGGGTGGTGGGCAACCTGACATCACCTGTCGCCTGGCGACTGCCGGATGATGAAGAAGCCCCACGCCTCTCCCGAGGTTTGCACTTTTTGCCGCCGCTGGAAGTAGACATGAGCCGTTATCCGGAAGAGGAAGCGGGTGTTTATACCAGCCGCATCAAAACTGAATTGGCCCATGAGTTTCATTATTTGTGTCCTGCGCCCATCAGTGAGGAAATGTTAGAGGAACTTAATTGGCTCACGGCGGCCACGTTCCGCGTGACGGGCTGTTTGGATGTGGCGCGGGTGGATTTTCGTTTGGATGCTCATGACAACAACAAGCCGTATATTTTGGAGATTAATCCGCTTCCTGGATTAAATCCAGATTATTCGGATTTGTGCATTGAGGCAAAGGCCGGGGGCTGGACGTACGAGAAATTGGTCAATCAGATTTTGGATGAAGCCGCTGAGCGGTATGGGTTGGGTAGTTAGTGCCCATTCGCAAATAAAATATGAAATTAGCGAATGGGCTTAAAGTAGCCGTTCAGTTCCATATCGCTATGTTAATTCTGAACGGCTACTTAGACAAAATTGCCGCTGGTTTTGTGTTCTGCAAGCCAGCGGCAATTTAGATTTTCTATGCCGTCACTTCGGCGCGCAGGGCATCGGCGTCTAGAATAGTGATACGGCCGTTTTCAAACCATATCAGCGTTCGTTCGCGAAAGTCTCGTAGGATTTTGTTGGTGCTTTCCCGCGTGGCCCCGATGAGGCTGGCTAGATTTGTCTGGGTGAGGGTCATGTCGATGATGACGTTGTTGGACTCGATACGGCCGTAATCCTGAGCTAGTTCCAATAATTTGCGCGCCAGCCGCTGCGATACGGGCAATGAGGCCAGACTGTCCATTTGCCGCGTGTTGTAGCGTACCCGATGTGTCAGTTCCTTCATGAAGTTGAGCGCCAGCTGCGGAAAGCGCTGCATGTGTTGGCGAAAGCTCTCTCGGCTGATTGTGTAGAGTAAGGTGTGGTCCAGGGCAACGGCCGTTGCCGATCGGGGGAGTCCATCAATGATAGCTAACTCGCCAAACATATCACCAGGCCGCCCAAACAAAATAACAGACGTTTCGCTGCCGTCCAAACCATTGACGTAGATCCGCACCTGTCCAGATTGCACCAGGTACACAACCTGCCCCGGATCACCTTCACGAAAAATAATATCTCCCTGGCTAAATTTGCGTGGCTGCACGTCCTTAGAGATTGATTCCAGTTGCTGCGACGACAGGTCTTGAAACAAGGGAATGTCCTGTAAAAAACGGATCATGTTCATGGCCTGGGCCTCCCTTCGGGTTGAAACAACTGGCTGATAAATTGGTTGAAAGCTCATTTTTATACCTCCCGAAAAGAGATTGAGCAGTTTGTCAGGCGATTAAGCGTAAGGCAAACTGGTTTCGTTTCTGGTTACAGATTTTTGCAATGCTTGGGTGAGTCACCATAAAAGATGATGGCTCACCCTTGTTTTTAAACGAGTCTTAACAAGATGCCGACTACAACGGCCAGGATAACGCTGGTTAGCAGTTCAGCTAAATAAACGGGTGCTCGTTCATCATTGGCTACCTGGGGCCACTCCATGAGCAGCCGAGGGAGGATGACAACTGGCACCAGCAGGTATTGGCCTATGGCCACAAAAGTGGTCATTAATAGCCGCTCCATGATGCCCAGATATTTACTGGAATCCCCGAATTGTGGGGCAGACCCTTGCACCAGTCCGTAGGCGGTGAATTTGACGAGCACCCAGGCGGGCATGGTCACAAAAGCGTAACCCAGCAGGTAAATTAGCAGCAGATCGCTTTGCAGCACCGTCTGGCTGCTTTGCAACAAGGCAGCTAGGTCCAGATAGCCACCACCAGCCAGGGCAATGGTAATCACAATGAAATGGGCCAGCTGATCGAGCGAGAAGCGGGCCAGTTCTGGGATGGGCAGCTTAAAGCGCAGCTGAAAGGCATCGATGAAGAAATGAGCCACACCAATAAAAATGACCCAGGGCCACCAATTCGGATTGAAAGGCAAGATGAAAAGCCAGGTGATGGCAAAAACGACCAGGCAATGGGCGATGACCCCTTTCATTTCCCGGCTTTTCCAGGCTGCCAGGCTGTTCCATTGCAAAATATAATCTCCAACTAAATGTGCTAAATACATGGCGATGATCATGTGCTACCTCCCGATACGATGGTCGATTAAACGTGTTCAAAGCAATGATGGTTGTGCTGGCTTCATTGCTGTTTTGTGTCTAACAGTACAATACTGCTGAATTGGCATCATCGCTGTGAGATATTTCACAGGGGAGCAGATTTTAGGTGTACAGGAGGTGAGAAACGGCCGTTTCCCACGCCAAATCCATCCCAGATTGCAAATTCATTTTGCCTTAATCCGTTGTTAACATCTTTTAAACAGTCTTCCTCTATCCTAAAACTGTCTCATAAAAAAATTCCAGAGAATCACTTCTCTGTTTTTGAGAAACCAGGCATGAATTGACACCTGTTGGTTTCTCGCCAAGGAAAAGGAAGTAAACCATGAACAGCTCGTTGAAACTGTTTTCTGTACGCGGAATTGATATTCGCCTGCACCTGACATTCCCCCTGATTTTGGTTTGGGCGGCATTTCAGTTTGGCGTGATGGGTGGCGGTGGATTGGCCGGGGCACTGTTCGGCGTCATTGCCATCTCGCTGCTTTTTGTGCTGGTAACCCTGCATGAATTGGGGCACAGCTTTGCCGCTCTGAACTATGGGGTACCTGTGGAGCGCATTGTGCTGCTGCCAATTGGGGGGGTGGCTCAACTGCGCAACATGCCAGACAAACCTAAGCAGGAGTTTGTCATTGCTCTGGCTGGCCCGGCGGTGAATGTGGTCCTGGCCATTTTAATGGGTGGGGTGGCGGCACTGTTTGGCCTGTCGCTGACCAATCCGCTTACCAGCGGTGTATCTTTGTCGTTTGGCGCGATTTTTTCTTACATCTTTTTCTACAATGTGGTTTTGGCTGTCTTTAACATGATTCCGGCCTTTCCGATGGACGGTGGGCGTGTTTTGCGGGCGGCCTTGGCCATGAAGCTGGAATATGGTCGGGCCACCAGTATTGCCGTTTCCTTGGGTCGGGGTCTGGCGGTTTTGTTTGGTTTATATGGTCTATTTACTGGCCAATTTTTCAGTGTGTTAATCGCTATCTTTATTTTCTCTGGGGCCACCCAGGAAGGGCAAATGGTAAAGTTCCGCCAACGCTTGCGCGGTTACACAGTACAGCAAGCATATTCTAATCGGATACCGATTTTGCAGCCGGGTGACAGCCTGCGCGATGTGGCCAACTGGATGGCTCGCGGCGTGACAGAGTTCCCGGTTTCTCAGTTTGATAGTTACGTCGGTTTTTTGGACAATCAGCACTTGACGATGGCTTTGCAGCAAGGTGGACCTGACCAAACCGTGGCGGCGGTGATGTCTCGTGATGTGGCGCCGGTGTCGCTGACGGCCGATTTGTATGATGTGCAGCAGCGAATGAGCAATGAAGGGGTGAATGCGCTGCCGGTGGTGGAAAACGGCCGTATCGTAGGTGTCATCTCGGCCCGACACATCCGGCAAATGCTGCGCATGGCAGCGATGCAGCCGGAGCTGTTCCCCAGGGTGAAGTCAGCCTGATTTCCGTAATCGGTATTCGGTAAGTCAGTAAAAAGTAAATAGTAGAAGTGAAAAGTCCGCTTTGGGGTGCCAGGGCGGGCTTTTTTGTTGCTATAATTTGGCGCTATGATGATGCGCGATTGGTTTCGCTTTGGGCACACGGCAATCTTTGGCTATACGGTCGTCCTGCCCCTTATTGGGGCCGGTACGGCAGAGGGGATCGTGACCGGCTGGCAAATTGGCGGGTTGCTGGGAACGGCCGTTTCTTTTCACCTCTTTGCTTACCTCCTCAACGATCTCATTGATTTACCGCTGGACAAAACACAGCCGTCGCGCCAAAACTATCCGCTGGTGAGCGGCCTGATGACGGTGCAGCAGGTACGGCTTTGGGTGGTCATACAGCTGCCTGCCTTGCTGATTTTGTGGTGGGCGCTAGGTGGCAATGGTCTGGCGCTGCTCTGTCTGGCCTGGGCTGTGGGTGGGATGACGCTGTACAACCTGTGGGGCAAGCGCAGCCCGCTGCCACCGCTAACCGATTTGCTGCAGGGTTCCAGCTGGGCGGCTTTTTTGCTGTTTGGTGCGTTTGTGGTGGGGCAGCCCACGCCACAAACCTGGATGGCGGCTGGATTTATTATTGTCTACATTTTGTTGGTGAACGGCATCAATGGCAGCTTGCGTGATCTGGCCAATGATTATGCCTTTGGCGCGCGAACAACAGCGATTTGGTTAGGCGCACGGCCGTTTCCTGCTGACCAGTTCACCATTCCCAACCGCCTACGCATCTACGCCTTTTTCTGGCAGTTTGTGTTGTCCTTACTGGCCCCGCTCCTGCCTGTCGTTGACAAATTTCCGTTGGCTAGAAGTGAAGAATCGGCATGGTGGGTGCAAACGATCTTCATTATTCTCTCGACTCAATGCTATGTACTCTGGTGGCAAATCACGAGGCAAAACAACTTGGTTAGTGAAAGAGTGCCTTGGTTAATGGGGCACAATATTTTGATGTTGCTGCTGTTGTTTACGGCCGTTCTCCCCATTGTCGATCCGCTCACCCGTTGGGCTATCCTTCTGGCGTTTACCTTTCCCCTCCTCACAGCCGACTGGCTAGTTGGCCAGTCCTAAAGGTAAAATGGGATCATGAGCCAAATGATACGATTGTTCATTGCCATTGATTTGCCGGAAATGGTGAAAGATGAATTACTGAGGGCGGCCGCACAAATGGGGCAGCAATTGCCCAACCGGGCGGTGCGCTGGGTAAAGCCGGAGCAAATGCATTTGACGCTCCGTTTTTTGGGAGATACGGCCGTCTCCCAGCTCCCCGATCTACAAAACCAACTGACCCAACTTACCAGCCAATACACGCCCTTCCGCTTGCATCTAAACGGCGTGGGGGCGTTCCCCAACCGCAAGCGTCCGCGTGTGGTGTGGGTAGGTCTGGGTGGAGATGTGGCCCAATTGCAAACGATGCAGGTGGCGCTGGAAGATCGGGTGGTGGCCTTGGGCTGGTCGCGGGAGAAACGGCCGTTTAGTCCGCACGTTACCTTGGGGCGGGTGAAGGATGCCAAGAAGGTGCAGGCGTTGGATTGGGGTGTTGATTTAGCAAAGATGGATTTTGTGGTAACGGCCGTTCAGTTGGTGCAAAGTGAATTACGGCCGTCTGGAGCCGTTTATACCGTGCGGCATTTGGCCAAGCTTGCTGGAGCCGACTAGTTTAGTCCATGGGCATACGGGCGATTTGGGGCATTTGGGACAAATTGCTGCTGCGGATTAAGCTCAAAGAAGGAAAGTCCAGGGGCGCACTTAGAAAATTGTTGACATCTTTTGCGGATTGCAGCAGCACCACATGTTTTTCGTTGGCAATCCCTGCCAACTGCTTCATTACAAATGGTTTGGCCCGGTCAGGATAATTTAATACGTGGCGAATAAACTGAAATAGTTGGGGATCAAGGAGAGGTTCTTTGCACCCATCAGCAATGTCAGGACGGGGTCGATTGCGGTATTGAATACGACGTTTCAGGGCGCGCATCGCACAAATCCAGGGAGGTAAATCCAAAAACACAACAGAATCAGCTGCCTCTAAACGCATTTGCAACGTGGTGCGGTAATTGCCGTCCATAATCCAGTTTTCTCGCTGAATCAGGTGAGCGACAGTTTTTTTCCATTCGGCGTTAGGGGTGCCCACCCAGCCGGGATGCCAATAGTGGCGATCTAAGTGAATGACTGGTAGTTCTAATCTGGCTCCAAGCTGACGAGCAAGTGTGGATTTTCCCGAACCACTTGAGCCAATAATGAGTACACGCTTCATGTTGATCAAGCCCTCCCAAGGGCGAATCGATTTATCTGGATGCTTAAAAGTTTGCCGTGTGCGATAATGGATTTCCGATGAAATGGAAGTCAATGATTGGGACAAGCTACTTTCTTTTAAGAAACTATTTTGAATGCTCATAGAACTACCGGTGTATGAACAAATTGGTTGTTGTCTGGAATCAGATGAATAAACAGTTTTTAGACAACAGGGCAGATAAATTATGTTAGTGTCATCCTAAAGCAAAGAGACAAAATTTTGAGTGAATTTGACGTTAATAGATCACACCAGACTGACCAAAGTACCACCAGTCGCTGGGTTTTATCCCACCTTTCCCATCATAAATTGTTAATCGCAAGCATGTTTGTCGGTGCCTTTGGCAATGCAGCGCTGGCGGCGGTGGTGCCGGTGCTCATTGGCCGGGCGTTTGATGCCGCTTTGGCCTCTCCCGCCAATTTGCGCACCATTGGTTTGATGGCGTTGGGTGTGGTAGCCAGTCAGTCGGTGCGGGCTGTGTTGCAGCTGGGACGGAATTTTTCCAGCGCGGTTATGGGGGAGCGGCTGGAGCGGGATATGCGGGACGAGCTGTACGTGAGCTTGTTGGGTAAAAGCACCGCGTTCCACGATTCACAGCCTGTGGGTGATACGATGGCTCGCGCCACAAACGATGTCCACGAAGTAAATTTGTTGATGAACCCTGGTGTGAATTTAGTAGCGGGTTCGGCTAACTTTATGATTATGCCATTGTTGGTGGCCCCGAGTTATCATCCACAGTTGGCAGCGGCACCGTTGTTTTTCATTATTACTTACATTTTTGCTGTCATGCGTTATTTGAAGGTGTTGCAGGGGATTGCAGATTCGGTGCGGCGGGCGTTTGGCAATATGAACGGCCGTCTCGCTGAAGCCATCGACGGCATTGAGCTGGTTAAAAGCACTGCCCAGGAAGTACAGGAAATTGGCCTGTTTAATGATAATGCTTCCGGTTATCGTGATGCGGCCGTAGAGCAAGGCAAGATAGAAGCGCGCTTTTTACCGCTGCTGCTGCTGGGGATTACCCAGGGCTTGGGTTTCATGCATGCGCTTTATCTTTTCCAGTTGGGGGAGATTGCTGTGGGGGATGTGGTTGGCTACATGGGACTCCTGGCCCTGTTTGGCTTTCCTACATTTATCTCCTTGCTGGCCTATTCACGGGTTTCGTTGGGGCTGGCCGGGGCGCGTCGCATTTTGGAACTGATGAACACCGAGACGCTGCTGGATGAAAATGCGGGCGGTCATCAGGCAAATATTGAGGGGCTGGTGCAGTTTGACAACGTGACGTTTGGCTATGTGGCCGAGTCACCAGTGCTGCAAGCGGTTGATTTTATAATTGAACCGGGGCAGACGGTGGCTATTGTGGGGCAGACCGGATCGGGCAAGAGTACGTTAGCCAAGCTCATTAACCGCACCTACGATGTAACAAACGGCCGTCTTCTGGTAGATGGCATTGACGCACGTGATTGGAACCTGGCGTCATTGCGAAAGCAGATCTCTATCATTGAGCAAGACATCTTCCTCTTTTCCCGCACGGTGGGAGAGAATATTGCCTTTGGCTGCCCCGGCGCGACGCAGGAAATGATTGAAGACGCTGCCAAAGCAGCCCAGGCCCATGACTTCATTCTGAACTTTAAGGATGGGTACGACACAGTAATTGGTGAGCGTGGAGTGACGCTTTCGGGCGGGCAGCGGCAGCGCCTGGCCCTGGCCCGCGCCTTCCTGACGCGGCCGCGCATCCTCATTTTGGATGATTCCACCAGTGCCGTAGACAGTGCCACGGAGGACCAGATTCAGCAGGCAATTGTACGAGCAGCGGCCAACCAGACGACCATTCTCATCACCCATCGGCTGTCCCAAATTCGCTGGGCGGACAAGGTGGTGGTGATGCGCAAAGGGCACATGGAGGCCGTGGGTACGCATGATGAGCTGATGGTTACCTCGCCGGCTTATCGACGCATTTTTGAACAGTACGAGGCTATCGAAACATGAAACCGTTAGTTTATTATTGCCGCTGGCATGAGGCCAGTTTGCGTTTGAGGGGGCGGGATGAAACGGCCGTATGGGGCCATCTCGTCTATAAAGCCAGCACCGAGCAAGAAGAGCTGCAAGAATTTCGCTATGAGCTAAAAACGTGGCGGCTGACACTCAAAACGCCAGATGGGGAAGAAACAGTTCAGCTGGATGAAATGGGCACCGTGCTGTCCGAGAGTTAGCGCGGCAGCTGTTCCAGCCAGCGTTTGGTTTGGCGGGGGGAACGATGGTGAACCCAGGTAAGGTGCGGGTACGCATTGTTTTGCATCAGCGCGAGATATTTTTTCCGCCGTAGTCGGTAGGTTTGGTAGATGTAAACAAACAGCGACTCTTTTGATAAAAATTGTTCGCGGAACGATTCGCGATTGCCATTCCAAAGCAACTCTTGCCCAAAGACCCGTTGGAAAGTACGTCGCAACATGCGCCAATAATTGACCCAGATGGGGTAGTCCAACCAAATGATTGTGTCGGCGCGGGGCCAAAATATGTGGCTCGTTTTGCTGTAATTGCCATCTAGCACCCAAAACGGCCGTTGCGTAGCTAACGCTACCTTTTCTGCAAAATCAGGCGCTTCCGTCCAATTTGGGCCCCAGTGCAAGCTGTCCAGCTCGATATGCGGGTAGTTGAGCCGGGCCGCCAACTGCTTTGCCAGCGTTGATTTACCCGCGCCACTTGTGCCCACAATGACGATGCGTTCCATCTACTCTCCCCAGTTACTGACCACTGAACGCTGCTTATGGCTGCTACCAGCGCTGACGATAGGCTTCCACAACATTGGGCAGCGATTCCAGTTTTTGCAGCAGCCAATTAAGCTGTTCCAAACTTTTCACCTCAACCACCAATGAAATGGTCATGATATTTCCCACAGAGGTGCTTTTTGTTTTGGGCGTGTTGATTTTTTGACCGCGCAAAATAGCCACGATTTCTTCAATGATGTTGGGCCGACGGTACGCTTTTAGCACAATGGGAATTGGATAAACGGCCGCAGTTTCCCCCCATTCCACGGCAATCAGCCGCTCCGGTTCAGAGATGTTTAGCACCTGTATGCAGTCGGCGCGATGAATAGTCACCCCCTGGCCGCGTGTGATGAAGCCAGTGATGGGTTCCGGGGGGATGGGCTGGCAGCATTTGGCCATACGCGTGTACAGTCCCCCAATGCCAGAAATGGTGAGGCCTTTTTCTTTTTGTTGTGGGGATTGCAGCAGTAACGGCCGTAACTCATCATCCGGGTGCAAATTCTTTTCCATCAGGGCGATGGCCCCGCTGATTTGCCGGCTTTGAATGTCGCCGAAGCCTACTTTGGCCAGGAATTGATCTTCATCGTCAAATTTGAGCGCCTTGGCAATGTCGGAAACGGTATGTACGTCTGCCAGACCCAGGCGGCGCAGTTCACGCTCTACCACTTCACGCCCTTGCAAGATGTTTTGCTCACGTTCCTGGTTGCGGAACCACTGCCGAATTTTGCTGCGGGTGCGGGCGCTGCCCGTGTAGCCCAGGCTGCCATTCATCCAGTCGCGGCTAGGTCCGCCACGATTTGTGGTCAAGATGTCGATGCGCTCGCCCGACTTCAGCACGTAATCCAGGCTCACCATCTTGCCATTGACCCGCGCTCCCCGGCAGCGATGGCCCACTTCGGTGTGGATGGCGTAGGCGAAATCAATGGGCGTAGCCCCAACGGGTAGGTCAATCACGTCTCCTTTGGGGGTAAAGACGTAAATGCGTTCTGCCAGAATTTCATTTTCCAGCAAATCGTCATCATCTTCCCGTTCGTCATCTTGCAAGGAGGCCAGCAGCTCGCGCAGACTATCGATGCGCTTCTTGACAGAACTGGCAACCTTGCCGCCCTCTTCTTTGTAGGCCCAATGGGCGGCGACCCCTTTTTCGGCTTCATCGTGCATGCGGCGGGTGCGGATTTGCACTTCCAGGTTTTCGCCCGTTTGGGTGTCGATAACGGCCGTATGCAATGATTGATACCCGTTGGCTTTGGGAGCGGCAATATAATCATCAAACTCGCGCGGAATGGGCTGCCACAAGCTGTGAACAAGCCCCAATGCCTGATAACAGAGGTGCCGATCAACTTCTTCTTTTTCCTTGATGCTTTTTGCTTCGTAGCTGGCTTTATCTTTTGGTTCTAAAATGACCCGCAATGCCTGAATGTCGTAAATGTGGTCAAAATCCAGCCGCTTGCGCACCATTTTGCGATAAATGGAATAAATATGTTTTGAGCGCCCAGTGACTGAGCCTTTTAAGCCACTTTCACGAATGGCGCGCTCCAGTTTCTGCACGGCATCTTCAATGCTCTCCATCCGCTCGGCCCGGCGGGCGGCCAGCTGGCTGGCGATTTCTTTGTATTTTTCTGGCTGCAAGTAGCGGAAGGCCAAATCTTCCAGCTCCCATTTGAGCTGCCAGATGCCCAGCCGGTTGGCCAGCGGTGCATAAACGTTCATCGCTTCGTTGGCGATGATGTGCCGTTGTTCGGGGGACACGGTGCTGGCTTTGCGCAAATCTTGCAGGCAGTCAGCCATGCGAATCAACATGACGCGAATATCCCCCTCGATGATGGCCAGGACGGCACGGCGCACGCCTTCCAGCGTTTTGCGATCGGCTGCTGGATCGCGCAGCTTTTGGTATTGGGCCTCGCTGGCGTAGGCGTACAGATGCTCTAACCCTTCGATAAGGGCGGCTGGTTCTTCGCCAAAATGGTGGTGGATGGTTTCGACTGTTTGACCGGTGTGGGGCAGCAGGCTGTCGTGCAGCATACTGGCAACGAGCGTTGGCGTATCCACGCCAAGCTGGCTCATCGTTTGGGTGACGGCTAAATCGTGTTCAATGTACAGTTCGCCAGAGTCACGTTTACGGCCGTCATGGATGCGGTTGGCAAATTCGTATGCTTTTTGTACCTGCTGGGCCGTTTGGCCATTAGGCAGATTTTTTAGCAGTTCCGAAATCGAAATGAGAGATATTTGGGTCATGGTGGCTACGTGCAAAAAGGCGACTCCATTAGGAGACGCCTGTCTGCAAATGGCTGGCGGAATAAAAAACGGTCGCCGAGGCCAAAGTTTATAGGGTTACAGACTCAGTTGATTAAGAAGTTGTAAAGGAGATAAAAATGGCTGTTTCGTCGGCGACGTTGGATGGGATGGGAAACGGCCGTTTATGCTTCGCCGTCATCAGGTTCATCGTTATTGCTTGCTGAACCTAGTTGAGAAGCCTGTTCCTTTCCTTTATCCAGCACAATCCGCGCTTGCTCTTGCACACGTCCCCCAACATCTTTAACTTGTTGGCGCGTGTTGCTGAGTGCCGAGCCAGCCTTATCCAGATATTCCTGGCTGTAAGCCCCAGCCGATTCACGAACTTGTTGGACGCGGGCTCCACCAGATTGCAGTAGATCATTGCTCTTGCTGGCAATGATCGAGCGGGTTTCTTCGCCCGATTGCGGGGTTAAAATAATGGCAGTTGCGGCTCCCACGAGCCCGCCAATGACAAATCCAGCTAAAAATGCACCAAGATCATTTGAATTATCGCTCATAGTTTTCTCCTACCGAGGTATATTATTGCGCGGGTTGCCAAACAAAGCTTTGATGGCTTGCCGGACGCCAGCGATGTGTACCCTGGCGTCAGTGACCGGCTTAATCACATTTTTGCTCACAAAAGTGGTTGTGCCGCGAACTGTACCGACGGTTTCGTTTGTTTTTTCCAGTATCGGTTTAATTTCAAATTCCAACATGTTGACCAGGCGCACAATCATGAGCAGCATAAACAGCAAAACAATGCCAAACAGGCAAGACTCCAGGGCCAGGGCAATAAGCAGCACATCGCGCACGGCTTCGATGGTGGCTGCCTGGTTGCTGGCCAGCCAGATGATGCCCCAAACGGCCCCAACCAGCAGGGCCACGACCAAAATCACGGCCAGGGCGATGTAAACAGGTTTAACAGAGATTAGTTTTTTCTTTTCTGGCGCAGCGCCAGAGGTGGTTGTATAGGTCGGGCTATCCAATGTGGATGTCATGCTCCTAATTAGATTTCTGTTGGAAAAAGTAAGGCAAGTATAACATTAAAGCACAACGGCTTCAAAGTAGAGGTCCATTCTGACAGGTTAAAACTAATGGGACGCTGATGAACGCTGATCTTGATTTTTATTTACGCGATCAGCGCCCTGTTTCATTGATGCTTGATTTATTGGTAGAAAGTCAGGTAACGGCCGTATCCCCCGCCAACCACCAACTAATCAACAAGGCCACCCAGGCCCCCACGCTGGCACTGAAAAGCTGTAACGCGCCCAGGCGCAGCCAGTTGAGGTTAATCAGGTCGCCCACCACATGCCCCAGGGCAAAACCAATCCAGGCGGCTACCAGGTAAAGAATGATGCGGCGGGCCGGACCGCCCAACAGCAGATGAAAGCCTGCGCCGTACGCCGTCGCCAACAAAAAACCGAGAATGAGACCAGAAGCAGCAACAGTCATGAAAGCACCTGAATGTCGGCCAGTTGGAGGGTGGGCGTTTCGACAGGTACCCCATCGGCAATAATGCCCCCGCCCAAACAAACATCGTCATCGTAGAAAACAGCCCCTTGCCCGGCGGTAACGCCAAAAACGGGTTCGTGGAAAGTTACCTGGGAACGGCCGTCGCCCAAATCCACAACCTCGCCCTGAATCCCTTTTGCCTTGTAGCGAATCTTAATTTGCGCCGCGATGGGCTCCTGCGGTGGCTGGCCGCTGAGCCAGTTCACGTCGCGGGCAATGAGCATTTGCTGTCCCAATTCCGACTTTGGCCCCACGATGAGGGCATTGCGGGCCACGTCCTTGCGCAGGACAAACAGCGGCACGCTGGCCGAAATGCCCAATCCTTTGCGCTGGCCGATGGTATAAAAGGATAGCCCTTCATGCTGGCCCAATTCTGCGCCGTCGCTAGTGAGGATGGGGCCGGGTTGGCTGGCCGTTTGGCTGTACTCCTGCAAAAAGCGGCGATAATCGCCGTCGCCCAAAAAGCATAAATCCTGGCTCTCGCTCTTGCTGGCCACGGGCAGGCCAAACTTTTGCGCCAGTTCACGCACTTCGGGCTTGGTGTAGCCACCGATGGGGAAGAGCACCTGGCCCAGCTTTTCCTGGTCCAGCACATGCAGGACGTAGGATTGGTCTTTGTTGGGGTCCAGCCCTTTGAGGAGCTGGTAGCCGTGGGGTGTGTGGCGCACTTGGGCGTAATGGCCGGTGGCCAGATAGTCGGCGTCGAGGGCTAAAGCACGTTCCAACAGGTAGGTGAAGCGGATTTGGCGGTTGCACTCGATGCAGGGGTTGGGGGTACGGCCGTATGCATGTTCATCAATAAAAAATTGCACAATCGTTTGCCGAAAATGGTCCTGCACGTCTACCACGTAGAAGGGGATGCCCAGCATGCCCGCCACGCGCCGCGCGTCAGCCATCTGGTCTGGCGTGCAGCAGCGGTTGGCAGGCGCGGCCGGACCAATGCCGGGCTCGCTCCACAGGCGCATCATCATGCCCACGACGTCGTAGCCCTGCTCCACCAGCAGTGCCGCCGCCACGGAGCTGTCCACCCCGCCGCTCATCGCCACCACCACCCGCTTTTTGTTGTTGGCTTGCTGCAATTCACTCATGATGCGCCTAATGTACAACTTTCCTACATTCTAAACAAATTGCCAGCGAAGGGATTTTCATTTACAGTTTATTTTTAGGAGGCAATAGGTTAAAAAATGAGTTATCAAATTTTTTATTCGTGGCAATCAGATTTACCCAATTCAACAAATCGAGGATTTATTGAAAGAGCCCTTGAAAAAGCTGTTAAAAAAATTCGGACAGACGAAACTGTCGCAGTTGAGCCTGTAATTGAAAGAGATACGCTTGGCTTACCTGGTTCACCAGACATTTCGAAGGCCATTTTTGATAAAATTGAGCAGGCTAAAATATTTGTGTGTGATGTATCCATAATAAATTCAGGCTCATCATCAAGGGCTACGCCTAATCCTAACGTGTTAATTGAACTTGGTTACGCTCTGAAGGTATTAGGGCCAGACAGAGTTGTGATGGTTATGAATAAGAATTTTGGAGAGCCTAGTTTGTTGCCCTTTGATTTGAGGATGAGAAGGGTTCTTACATATTCTACGCAAGTAAATGCGGAAGACCGTTCTTTAGATCGAAATGCACTTGCACATCAATTAGAAACAGCAATTAAACTTATAGTTTCAAATTCGTTGACTTTGAATTTCGATCAATCATCGCCGATGGATGAAGTAATAAACTCCATTAATTCTCTTAAGCCCAATGTGGCTTCATTAGTTCGGGATGCTATGGGCATAATTATCGATGAACTTGCCTTGATAGCTCCTAATGTGTCTGAAGAAAATGAATTGGATGAATTGGTCGTTGAAGCTATTGATAAAAGCACACTTATCGTCAATGAGTTTTCAAGAATGACCAGCGCAATAGCTCAAATGAATTCATATGATGGAGCTATTGCACTCTACAAAAGTTTCCAACGCATACTAGATAGATATGAGCATCCTCGCGGGTTTTCTGGTTTTTCAAAAGCTGACTGCGATTTTTTCAAGTTTATTGGGCATGAAATGTTTGTATGTTTTATTTCCCATCTAATTTTGGATAAACGTTGGGAAATAATTTCGGGTATTTTGAGTGAAGAAATATTTGTAGAGAATAATTACAAGGGAATGCCTGATACTGTTCCCTATACTTACATTTCTCAAGAAGTAAATTCGTTGAGGTATCGGAATAATCGTTTGGGGCTTGAGAGACTGTCTGTTCGGGCAGATTTGTTGAGTACCCGTCACTCGGATGATGATAATCCCGTTGCAGGTATAAAGATGAATCAGTTCGTAGAAGCCGATCTGTTTTTGTTTCTAAGGTCTGAAAAATGGTACGCTGAAGGTGTACTTCATTTGGCACAACTTCCCTCATACTTATTTGAAGCAAAAAGTAAGAACTTTGCAAATCAACTCTTAAGGCCCTTAGCAGTAGAGAGTGTGGAAGATTTGCGTGAGTTATTGACTGAGCGGCTTGATAAGCTTAAAAGAGAGTTTGGAACTACCTGGTACTCGCGTCGCATTGAAGGAAAGTTTCGACCTGACACTGTAGGCAGTCGGTGAAATTTGGGTCCGTTTTGAAAAGCAAATGAAAGATATTCTTGGAAGTAGACTTTGTTCACCCTTACTTCCAGGCGAAATAAGGCTGCTCGAAGTGGGCGACGCGGGTTGGCTTGCCCAGGAGGCACACTTCGCGGAATTGGTACAGCATGGCGGCTGTGGGGGCGGCAATCCAACTCTTGCCAATGGGCATCAGCAAGACGGGTTCTTTGCTTTCGGGAATGTTGTGCAAGATGGGGGCATCTTCGCGCATTAGCTCGGCCACGGGAATGCGGTGGATTGATTGAACTTCGGCTGGATTGGCGCGCAGATCGGTGACCCGGCCGCCCCAAACAACAACCGGTTTGATGGTGAAGCCAGACCGGGTGGTGTAATCATCCAAACGGCCGATTACACATTCCATCCCCAACGTTAGCCCCACTTCCTCTGCCAACTCGCGTACGGCCGTTTCTTCTGGCGTTTCCCCGGCATCCATACGACCCCCAGGCAAGGCCCATTGTCCGGCGTGTTTTTTCAGTTTAAGCGAGCGACGTGTTAGCAAAACGGCCGCATGATTTTCCGAACCTGCTTCAAACGGAATCTCATACAGATCTGGCTTATGCGCCACGTGGACGATGGTGATGGCGACGGCTGCGGCTCGTTTGCCCTCAGGCAGTTTGCCTGACTGGAAGGGAAAGTGGCGCAGGTTGGCCGTGATGATGTGGCGCAGTTCCTTATTGCATTTCAGGTGGCTCATGGGTTAATGGTAGCCGACTTTTACGGGAGTGCACAGGGGTCACCGTTTTCCCGCACAAAACTTACGGCCGTTCCGCCAAAAATTCACCAGTCGTCAGGTCTAGATATTGGGTGTCATCGCTGGTGAACGGCTGTAACACAATAAAGTCATCTACCCAAGTAATGGGTTGCCAGAAAGCGAGGTGGTCAGCAGGGTAGGTGGTCAATTCGGCCGTTTCCACATCAAGCGTGCCAATCGTCCAGCCCTCCCCACAATACGCCTGCTGCGCGGCGAATGCCACTTGGGTGCCATCCGGCGAAAAGACTAAACTGCCCGCAGCAGCATTTGCGCCTGGCAAGGGGAATGAGACCATTTCTGTTTGATGGCTGTTCAAATCATACAGATAAAGCGTAAATTCATTGGTGAGACGGCCGCGTAAAAAGGCCATCTTTTGCCCATCGGGTGACAATGTGTGGCCGACGCCCGCTGTATCTTCCAGTGTTGTTTGTATCCCACTGCTTAAATCCACCTGCACCAGATCCCCGCCACCAAAATAAATGCCGCAGCCATCTGGCACCCCGCGATGATAGAAGTATAGAAACTGCTCGTCCGGTGAAAAAAAGAGCGGTTCGGCTAGTGTGTAGCCTAAGCCTTGGGTCGGTGGTTCGGTAAAGGGCGTATAGCCAGCTTCGCCATCTCGGCGTTGGACTGTGAGGGTTTCAGTCACGGTAACACCACCGCTAAGTTCGGCAATCCAGTTTTCACTGCTGAGCAGGATGTAATTGTCGTCAAAATTGGTGCGCTCTGCCTGGAGCGTTTCCAGGAGGAGTGGGATGATGGGATCGTATGTCAACGTTTCAAAGGCCAGATAGCGTCCGCCAACATTGATATAGGTAACGGCCGTATTCGTTTGCACGGCTGGATAGTTGGCAATGGTTGTTTCTGTAAGGATCAGGCTGCTTCTAGCACCTAGTGGCGCACTGTTTTCGGCAATCGTCTTGGCCGAGAGGAAGCCAGCGCGATTGAAATAAGAACGGATGCGTAGTTGGGGTTCGCCGTCCTTATTGCGGATAGTTGTGGTGCCGTTGGTGTGTACGGCCGTCCAGCTGGCGGGCAGTTCCATTGAAAAATGGAGCACTTCGTCATTATATTCTGGCCCGATGGCTGTTTCGTCCAGCGCAATCCAGGCCACGGGCCAACCGTTTAGCGTGATTTCATAGTTCTGCCAGGTACTTAAATCGGTAATGGTGGCTTGCATGTTATCGGATGGATAATACGAGGTGATTAGCCAACGGCCGTTGGGGCTAAATTGAGGATTAGAACCAGGACTTATCGAACGAACCTCTCCAGTTTCCGCATTCAAGATGTAGGTGGTGAAAGGTATCTCAGCTGAATTATCCCAGCCGCCTATGGCCACCCATTTTCCACCTGGTTGCCAGACCGGTGGCGTGGGCGGGCTATCCTGACCAATGGGCTGAAACTCGATATGATGCAGCAATTGCTCATTCGTATCGTAGATGTCCAAATTACTGCCCAAAGTGAGAGCCAGCAAACGGCCGTCAGGAGAGAAGCTGCCGGAGAGAAATGGCGGATATTTCGTTTCGGTCATGTTTTGCCCATCCCAGCGAAGTACTTTTTCATTACCAGGTACAAGGACATAGTCATCGGATGAAATGACGGGCTGACCAAATGATTTGTCGGTTAAGAGCTGATACTCAGAGCCGTCGAGACGAACGGCCGTTAACGGCCAGGTGCCTTGTCCGCTAATGCCCGGTTCGCCCGATTCAACCAGCAGCCAATCAGCCATTTGCCCCCAAATGCGGCGCACATTGCGATTTGGCAGTTTGATAAATAACTCAGTTTTTGTTGAGCAACGATCTCCGATCGTTAACTGCCCATCTTCGACTGAAAACATTTGAAAGTTGGGAGCAGGGTAGACGGAGAAGAAGGTGGGGAGAGACGGCCGTTCGCAGGGCAAAATCCGTCGAGTCTCTTCTCCTTCAATGATGCGGTACTCAACATTGTTTTCATAGATCAGTCCATCGGCTGCATTAGGAGGCGGTGGCGGGTTGGGCGTGGCTGTGGGGGTGCCTGTTGGTATCAGTGTCGGTGAGGGCAACGGCAGTGGGCTGGCAGTCGATGGTGAAGTTGCTGTTGGGCTGCTCTGGGTCGCGGCAACTGTGGCTACATCTGGCGCTGGTGTCGTGGAAGGTGTTTGGGTAGGCGGTTGCGGCGCTTCGGCTGAACAGCCTGCCAAAATGAGCAAAACCCAGCTCATGAAGAAAATTCGTTTCATAATCATCACCTCGGGAAGCAGTTACAATTTGTTTTATTGTAAGCGATAGAGATGATTCAAAATTGTTATTCAGGCGATAATTGGGGTACGGTTTGCCTTTGCTATGAGATTGAATTGTATCTTGGTGACCTTTAAAGCGAGGCGTTATGCACTTCGGGTTTGATTCAGTTTTTAGGTGTTTGTTCAACAGTGGGTGAGAAAACGTCGGGGAAGCGTTGTCTATATCTGGGATTCTTTTGCTACTCTGAAATAAGATATTTTCGCAGGAGAAGACACAAGATGAGACGATTCCTTTTGATTGCCCTGACTTTACTGATGTTGAATGCTTGCACGGTGTCGGAGGTGGAAGTAGCTACAGTTGTGCCGTCAGAACCTGCCCAGGTGGCCACAGAGGTGGCCACAGAAACAGTGATTACCACCCATTCACCCGAACCCACCTCTGTCTATACACCAACTTTAATAACTGAAGACACGGTCGGTCTCGACCCTTCAGCAACGGTAATTGCTCCATCGACATCTGCACCTGAGGCAAACGTTTGTAATGATGTCTTGGAAATTCCAACGTCTGAATGTGTGGCACTCGTTGCCTTTTACCAAGCGACTGAAGCATATGGGGAAAGCGTGCATGGGAAAAACTGGTGGTATTACGACAGTTGGTTACA
Organism: uncultured Anaerolineae bacterium; assembly: GCA_905479495.1. Classification (GTDB taxonomy): domain Bacteria; phylum Chloroflexota; class Anaerolineae; order Promineifilales; family Promineifilaceae; genus Leptofilum. The sequence continues at coordinate 196,948 of CAJQMR010000013.1, read as the reverse complement.
AACAAATAATCCTTGTTCTTGGTACGGTATTACCTGCGCTAATGGGCATGTGACAAAAATAGACCTGCAGTTAACAGCGATTCTCGGTCCTGTAGATTCAAAAACGCACCAGCTGGTCATTTCAATGGCACAACCGGAAAACAAGGTGAATTTACCAGCTGAAATAAGCAATCTGACCTACCTGACAGAACTTAGTTTACCTACCAGCATTTTGACAACCGTGCCGCCAGAAATCGGTAATCTAACCAGTTTGACAACCGTCGTCATTGGTGGTGATTTTACCAGCGTGCCGCCAGAGCTTGGTAATTTGTCACAGCTTACGGAATTAACCTTGTATGCCCCTCAGTTGACCATGCTTCCACCGGAATTGAGTCACTTAAAGAATTTAACTGAACTAACCCTGGCAACCAGTAATCCCGCTGTCATAACGGCCGTTCATGCCTTACCTTCCGTTACCAAGTTACATCTGGTAGGAAGTGCTATTGAGGCGTTACCACAAGAAATCGGCAACTTAGCCAATATGACCTACCTTGAAATACGCGCTGGGCTGCATCCTTCGGCACTGACGGCACTACCGGCAGAAATTGGCAATCTAACAAACCTGATGCATTTAGAATTACACAATACAGCTTTAGAAACGCTTCCCCCAGAGATTGGTCACTTAAGCAAACTGGAAAGCCTTGTATTAAGCGGCAATTTTTCACTAACACAAATTCCCAAGGAGATTGGGAACTTAGCCCAATTAAAAGGTCTCTACATAAAAGACAGCCAATTGGGTGAGCTGCCCCAAGTTCTAGGACAGCTCAGCAATTTAACTCATTTGGATTTGATTTTAACCGGAGCCAGCGAGCTGCCATCACAAATCACTCAGCTGGAAAACCTGCAACATCTCATGTTTGGCCCTGGTTTCTCAAGCGAAGGTGTCGTCGAAATTGAGAGCTTGAAGAACTTGACAAGCCTTTCCTTGGTAGGCGGAAACCTAAGCAATTCGTTCCCGGAAATTTGGCATCTGACCAATTTAACCCATCTCAATTTGACTTCTACCGAAATAACAAGTTTGCCAGAGCAGATTGGCATATTGACCAACCTAAGCACGTTAGAGTTACCAAATACCGGACTGGTCAATCTGCCACCGGAAATCAGCAATCTGATTAATCTCACTACACTCAATTTAAGTGGCAATCAGTTGAGCAGTTTGCCAGTGGAAATTGGCAACCTCACCAATCTCACTGAACTCGATTTAAGCGGCAATCACCTGAATAGTTTACCAGTGGAAATTGGCAAACTGACGAATCTTATCAGCCTCTTTTTAGATGACAACCCATTGAGCAGCCTGCCATCAGAAATATGCGACTCATTGGGAGAAGCGATTAAACCTGAGTCCCTCTCCCTCTGCGCGCAGAATGACAATTGAGGTTTGTTTAGGTGCTGGGGTTGCCAGATGAGAAGCGTTTACATCGTGAAAAGCTGGCTGACTTTGCGGACTTTTTCCACAACTGCGGGCATGGCTTGGATGACGTGTTCGATGTCGGCGGGCGTATTTTGGCTGCCGACGGTGAAGCGCAAACCGCCTTTGGTCCAGGCGGGCTCCAGGCCAATCATTTCCAGGATGGCGGACGGTTTAGGGTCGCCCGTTTTGCAGGCGGAGCCGCTGCTGGCGCTGATGCCCGCCATGTCCAGGTGCATCAGCAAATCGTTGCCGCTCATATTTTTGAGGGCGAAGCTGGCGTGATGCGGCAGCCGTTTGGTGGGGTGGCCGGTAAGAATAATTTCCTCGGCAGGCACGGCGGCCATGATGCCCGCGATGAGCTGATCGCGCAGGCTGGTGTAGTGGGCGATCCGTTCTTCGAGGTTGTTTTGGGCCAACTGGAAGGCCTCGGCTGCACCGACCGCAAAAGCCACATTCACGGTGCCAGAACGACGGCCGTCTTCCTGTCCACCACCTGTTAACGAAGAAACCAACTCAACCCCCTCCCGCACGTACAACATCCCGACGCCTTTTGGCCCATAAAACTTGTGCGGAGCCATGCTGAGCAAGTCGATGGGCATCGTTTGCATGTCCCAGCGGGTGGTGGCGGCAGCCTGCACCGCGTCTGTGTGGAACAGGATGCCGTGCTCGCGGGCCAGTGCGCCGATTTCTTGAATGGGCTGCATCGTGCCGATTTCGTTGTTGGCGGCCATGATGGAGATGAGAGCGGTGTCGGGGCGGATGGCGGCGGCGACCTCGTCTACGGAGACACGGCCGTATTTATCCACCCCCAAAATCGTCAGGTCAAAGTTGAAATGGTCGCGCAGTTGAACGGCCGTTTCAATCACTGCCTCATGCTCAATGGCGCTGGTAATGAGGTGGTTGCCGCTGTTGTTCTTTCGCGCCGCCCACATCACGCCGCGAATGGCCAAATTGTCGCTTTCTGAGCCGCAGCCGGTGAAGACAATCTCTTTGGCCTGGGAGTTCATCAGTTGGGCAATGGTGAGGCGTGCTTCATCCAGGGCAAATCCAGCGGAACGGCCGTGCGCGTGCGATGAAGAGGGATTGCCGTAATGTTCTGTCCAGAAGGGCAGCATTTTTTCAATAACCTGGGGATGAACCGGCGTCGATGCGCCGTGATCGAGGTAGATGTGTGTTGACATAATTGAGTAGTTGGGTAACTGGGTAATTAGGTAATTGGCCCAATTACTCAATCACATAATTACTCAATTACTTATGTTTCGGCGATAGGAAGTTTAACCGTAAACGTGGTGCCCTTGCCCGCCGTGCTTTTTACTTGAATGGTGCCATTATAGTTCTCGACGGCGACTTTGACCATGTAAAGACCCAGCCCGGTACCGGCAATGCCCCGCTCAACGGCCGTTTGCGCCCGGAAAAAACGGCCGAATAAATTCGGCAGCGCCTGCTTGGGGATGCCAATGCCGTCATCTTTCACTTGCACCACAACCTGGCCATTTTCTGGGAATGCTTCCACACGTACCGTGCCGGACAAGGTGAATTTTACTGCGTTGTCGATGAGGTTTTTGAAAATGAGATGATACGTATCCTGGTTGCCCAGCACCGAGGGCATGTCGCTGGTGATGCGCTGGCGGAAGGTGAGTCCTTTTTCCGTGGCCCGGTCGGCCAGCGGCGGCAAAATTTCCTCGAACAGGTCGTTGAGACTGACCAAATCGTTGCTGCGTTGGAACTCGCTGGCTTCCATTTTGACCACTTCCAGCATCTGGCGCACCATCTTTTGCAGCCGGTCACTTTCCCGCTCGATGACGCCCAGGAAGCGGTCGGCTTTCTCTTTTTGCTGTGCCTTGCCTTCCCGTAACAAACGAGCATACATCAAAATCGTGGCCAGCGGCGTGCGCAGTTCGTGGATGATGCCGTGGAAAAAGTCGTCGCGCAGTCGTTCGACTTCCCGAATCTGGCTCAGGTCACTAAAGACAAAAATCATCTCCGTCACCTGACCTTTTTCGTCGCGGATGGGGGCGCCGCTGAGCAAAATAGGCACCGTGCCGCCGCCTTGCTGGCTCATTTCGGTGGCCAACTGGGGATACTCTTCGTTTACGTCAAGGATGCGCTGCATGAACTCGTTGAGGCTGCCGCTGGTAAGGCGGATCATGTCATTGGCTTTTTGGCCCAGCAGCGAGGGCAGATCGCGGAACAGCAGGCTGAGTAAGGAGTCGTTGGCGTGGGTGATGAGGCCAGTGGCATCCACGGTCATCATGCCTTCAGACATGTTGGCAAAGATGGTTTCGATGCGGCGCTTTTCGGCCAGTACGGCCGTATGCAAACTGGCATTCTCAATCGCTGCTGCCAGCGGCCCGCCAATCGCTTGCAGCAGGCGCAAATCGTTTTCGTTGAAAATCCCATTCTGCTTGTTGATCGCCTGCAAAATGCCGATCACCCGATCTTCAATTTGCAGCGGAATACAGATCATGTTGTTTGTCTGGAAGCCAGATTGGCGGTCCACGCTGGAGTAAAAGCGTTTGTCCGAATAGACATCGTTGATGATGAGCGCCTGACGATTATCGGAAACCCAACCGGCGATTCCTTGCCCTTTCTTCAGGCGAATGGTGGGCAAATCTTTAAACAAATCCCCCATGAGCATATCGACAAAAATGATGTCGCCCGAGGGTTGCTCGATGAGTCCTACGGACACGGAGCCGACGTTAAGCGTGCGGCGTACCGGTTCCATCAGCTGCCGGTAAATGTTTTGCAGGCTCAGGGTGGAGGTCAGCGCGTAGCTAATTTCGGAAACCACGGCAAACTCGATGTCTTGCCGTCCGACGGTCTGGCGCAGGTAGGCACGATCCAGCCCCATGGTGACGTGGGTGGCCAAAGCGGCCATGTTTTCTGGATCGGTGAGCGGCAGGCCATCGTCGGGATCAATCAGGCAGAGAATGCCGGGTGGGGTGACGGGGGCATAGCGGCCCGGTGCGGGCAGGGGCACGGCCATGATGCGCTCGCGGGGCAGCTGCCACAGCTCGCTGCGAATGAGTTCGGCCGGTGGCTGGTTGAATTTTTCCTGCATGGTGGGTTTTTCGGCCGCCAGGAAGCTGGCAAAGGAGGCGTGTTCTTTGTTCCAACGGGTTTGTTGGAGACGGCCGTCTTTGTCACAAATCCATACGTCAAAATATTTTCTCTGCGGATCGCTGACGCCGACAATCGTGGTGGTTTGGGTGAAAACGGCCGTTTCATTGGCCACAACTGCACAAACCCCGTGCGCATCAAAAATATTCAGCAGCTCATCCGCTAACTTCTGCCATAAACTGTGAATTTGGTTGGAATCGATGGATAAAGTCTCACTCATGTGTGCTTAATTATGATGGCGAATTTATTGGTTATCAAGGCAAATCAGTTACATCTTGAAGTTTATAACCGGGGGCACCCATAATGGCAAGAGGACATTCGGTATAAATTTATTGACTTTTTAGCTATTGGCAATGTGCCACACCTGTAACAGAGCTGATTTTGTGACATTTGGCATATAGTTTAAGGTGAAATGTGGTTGCCCGAACGCCTTAGCTTCTGTATAGTCTTCCATAGTGTCTTCTGACCGATACTTAAAAAAGCTAACAAGAATTCTCTTGGTCAGATCACAAGCCCACTGTACCTGCAAACGCGCAAATTAACAATCCCAGGAAGAATTCCTAACTTATCTTATAAGGAGTGAAAATGTCTTACATTGAATCAATTCGCGGACGGGAAGTATTAGATTCCCGTGGGAACCCAACCGTAGAAGTAGAAGTACAGCTGTTTGATGGTGCCTTTGGCCGGGCCATTGTGCCCTCTGGTGCCTCCACTGGTGTGCACGAAGCATGGGAGAAACGAGATGGCGACAAGGGTCGTTATTTAGGGAAAGGTGTACAGCAGGCATTAACGGCCGTAAACGAAGATATCGCTGAAGCCATCGTGGGCTGGGATGCCACCGATCAGGTAGGTATTGACCAGACCATGCTGGAGCTGGACGGCACTGAAAACAAGAAGAATCTCGGCGCTAATGCCATTTTAGGCGTTTCTCTGGCTGTGGCTCATGCTGCTGCCGAAAGCCAGGAAATGCCGCTTTACCGCTATCTGGGTGGCGTATATGCCCGTACCCTGCCCGTGCCCATGATGAACATCATGAATGGTGGCAAACATGCCGCCGGAGCCACCGACCTGCAAGAGTACATGATTATGCCCGTGGGTGCATCCACTTTTGCCGAAGGGCTGCGCTGGGGTGCAGAAATTTACCACAGCCTGAAGAAGGTTTTGGCCAGCAAAGGGTACGGTACCACCGTTGGTGACGAAGGCGGTTTTGCCCCGCGTGTTAAATCCAACAGCGAACCGTTTGAGCTGATGTTGGAAGCGATTGAAAAAGCAGGCTATAAGCCTGGCGAACAAATCATGTTTGCGATGGACCCCGCTGCTTCTGAAATTTATGAAGACGGCCTGTACAACATGAAGGTCGAAGGCAAAAAGCTCACCGGTGCGGAAATGGTCGATTTTTACATTGAACTGGTTAAAAAATACCCCATTATCTCCATTGAGGATGGCCTGGGTGAGGATGACTGGGATGCCTGGACTTTGATGATGGAGAAGCTGGGCGACAAGATTCAGATCGTAGGTGATGACTTGCTGGTCACCAACGTGAAACGGATCGAGATGGGGTTTGCTAAGAAGTCATGTAACAGCTTGCTGTGCAAGGTAAACCAGATTGGTAGCTTGACTGAAGCGATTCAATCGGTAGAAATGGTACAGCGTCGTGGCTGGACGGCCGTTGTTTCTCATCGCTCTGGTGAAACTGAAGATGCGACCATCGCCGATTTGGCCGTGGCTTTGAATGCTGGCCAGATTAAAACAGGTGCCCCCGCCCGCAGCGACCGTGTCGCAAAATACAATCAGCTTCTGCGCATCGAAGATGATCTGGGTGATTCAGCCATTTACCCTGGTTTGAAGGCGTTTACGAACTTGCGCCTTTAAGGGCTTAGTGAAAAGTGATAAGTAAAAAGTGAAAAGAGCCTACTCGCTTACTTCTCACTTTTTACTTTTCACTCTGTCTTTTACACGAATCTAATCTTTGCGCGGTACACTCTGCCCACTTTTGCTAAACACATACAGTTAAGGATACAACCATGATTCGATTTGAAGATGAACAGGAAGAAACGGCCGAAGAGAATAGCAAACCAAAGAAAAGTATGCTGGATCGGCTGTTAGAGACGCGAACCATTACCATTTTTGGCGAAATTAATATGAAGCTGGCCCAGGAAGTAACCGAAAAGCTAATGTTGCTGGCGGCCGATTCCGATGATGACATCAAAATCTTCATCAACTCGCCCGGTGGGCATGTGGAATCTGGCGATACTATTTTTGACATGATTCGTTTTGTCAAGCCCAAGGTCAAAGTTGTGGGAACGGGCTGGGTCGCCAGTGCTGGTGCCCTCATCTATGCGGCGGCTGAACGAGAAGATCGCTACAGCTTGCCCAACACGCGCTTTTTGCTGCACCAGCCGATGGGTGGCGTCCGTGGCCAGGCGCAGGACATTGCCATCGAGGCTGAAGAAATCATCAAGATGCGAGAACGGCTAAACCGCATTTTCTCTGAGCAAACGGGCCAGTCGTTGGAGAAAGTGTCCAAAGACACCGACCGGAACTTCTGGATGGGTGCCAAACAAGCGGTTGATTATGGCCTGGTTGGTCATATCATTTCATCTATGGATGAGATTGAATAAGCTTATTGATCGAAAAGTCAATAATTTTGACCGCAAAAGTTTGCCAAACTTTTGCGGTCTTTTTATTTCTGCCGCCGGGCCAGGGCGTTCATGACCATGACGAAGGCGGTGATCATCCCCAGCATGAAGGTGATGGCGATGATGATGAGTAAGGTTGTGAGCGGGATGAACATACTGTTTGCTCCTGATAGAAATCAGATTGGACCATTTTGCCTTGCGAAAGGTATGCGTGATGAACAAAATACAAAATGGTCCAATCTTAACTCTGCTAACTGAACATACCGGCGGGCATGGCTCCTTGCTGGCTCATGCTGATGGTGGATTGGGAGACCAAATTGAAGATGCGGCGCAGCTCCTGGTGGTCCAGGCCGGCTGCGAGCACGTCTGGGAAACCAATCTCGTCGGCCAGCTGGCGCAGTTCGGCGGGGTTGATGCCGCCGTTGCGGAAGCCAACGTAGGCCAGGGTGTAAATTTCATGTTTGAGCAGCTCGGTAGCAGCACGGCGAATCTGTTTGGCCCGCTGCTTGGAGACGTTGTCGCCGCCATCGGAGTAGACGATGACGATACAGCGCACCATGACGCCGCTTTGGCGCAATTGCTGGGCGTAGAGCACCATGTTGGTCAATCCGCCAGCCACGGCATCGTACAGGGCGGTGGAGCCGCTGGGCGTGTAGCTGCTGCGGGTGAGCGGCGCGATGTCTTTGAGGGGCATGTAGCCGTGCAGCAGGGTGACGTCCTGGTTGAACAGGATAGTGCTCATGAGGATGTCGTCGGCGGCGTTGGAGCCGCGCATGGCTTCCAGATAATCCCCATTGTAGGCCGAGATGAGGTCGGCAGCGTGCGGGGCCATCGAACCGCTCATGTCCATAATGTTCATGGCCAGGGTGACTTCGTTGCTGGCGATTTGGTTGAGAGGGGTGCCAACGGCCGTTGCCATCGTAGGCCCATTTAAATTAGACACGACCAAATCCATTGTATTGTTGGTTAATCCATCTGCCTGGGCCGATTGAAATAAATTGTCCAGGTTGCCAAGTCCGTTATTGTTTGTTGTCATGATGAGCTCCTTTAGAAGAAATGGTACGCTGATTTACCTGATTGCCCTGATCAGGAAGATCAGGTAAATCAGCGTCCTATCTTTTGCTTTGCGAATGAACTTTTTTTGTGCCTTAGAAGGGCAGTTTGTCTGTGCTGTCGATGAAGTTAACGCCTTGCTTGGCAAAGTCGGCGAAGCGGGCCTGGGCGATGGCGTGAAAATCGACGTCTGGATGCAGCACGGGGGAGGTACAGTCACGCAGAAAATAGATCTTCTGTAAGGCCTCCGGCTGGCCGCTGAAATCTTCGACCAGATCCTCGACTGTTTCCAAGACGCAGTGGCTTTCCGCTTCTCCGGCGATGACCACAACGTCTGCCTGGGCCAGGGTGTCCAGGAACGGTTTGTTCTTGCCGCCCATCGGGTGATTCGGCACGGGTACCTCCGGCTGGATGATGGAGTAATGTTCGGTCAAGGGAATGCTGCCTTTGGTAAGCCATGTCGGTTGTGTTTTCCTCGCGATGCTGTGCCAGAGAACGGCCGTAAATAATTCAGGGTCCAACGCGTTGCCAATGCTGCCAATCATGACGTGGTAGGGCCAGATGGTGAGCTTCTTTTTGGCTTCCTGCTCCAACTGTTTCACATAGTTGGTAGATTGCACGGGGGCGACTAGCGGCCGCCATTTGCCCTGCTTGATGTCGTCGTAAGTGATCAGCGTAAACGGATCAGGATGATTACCGGCCTCATCAGCCCACCAGGCAGGATGGAAAATCTGGTGGGGTAGGTGGGAATCCAGCGAACAGGTGATGTTGGTGATGCGCTCCGCGTTGTTGTAGATGAATTCGATGGTGCGCTGGATGTCGCCCATTGCGCCGGGCACGTACAGACTGCCTTTTTCGTGGCAAAAATCAACCTGCATGTCGATGATGACCAGATGGACATCTTCTTTGTCTTCTACGGCAGGTTTTAAGCCTGCGGTGGTTGCTTCGGCGACGATAGCGGCCACGTCAGGATAGTGCAGCGTGCCGATACGGCTAGGATCATAAAAGCTGGGAAAATTGCTCATTTTTGAGGCTCCTTTTGCGTTTAAATAGTTGGTCTTCACAATAAGTGTTTTTGTTACACTAACTGAGATATGAGCAGTATAGTGTATATTATACACTTTGTCAAGCGGTGATTTTTAGAAGCTGTTGAAATCAAAGCAAATAAAACGAAATTAAGGCTGCGTTGAGTGTGCGGTCGCGATTTCTTTGGGCCAGCCGATGGGGGTGTGGTGTGTATTTAAAGTGGCAGCTCGTTGCGGAAGCGGTGAAAGGCGTCGGGTCGCAGAAAGAGAAAAATGAGCGTCCCGGCAAAGAAGCCACCCAGGTGTGCCCAGTGGGCGACGCTGGATTCTACATTAATGAGCAGTACATCTAATGCATTGGGAATTTCCTTGAGAAAGAAGAAAAGGATGACCCAATAAGCCCGAAAGGGAATTCGCCAGAAGCCAAAACCATAAAAGATGAGCACTTTTATTCGTCCCCTGGGGTACAAAATCAGATATGCAGCCATGATGCCGTAGACGGCTCCGCTGGCGCCAATGCCGGGAATGGCTTCGGTAGAGCGGCTCATGGTGCTGATGATGTCGGCCACAACGCCGCAGAACAGGTAAAAAGCCAGGAAGCGCCAGGGGCCACAAGCATCTTCGACACGTTGAGCAAAGGCCCACAGCGCCAGCATATTGCCCGCCAGGTGGAAGATGCCGCCATGCAGGAAGATGGAAGTGAGGGTGGCCAGCGCGCCACCGGCTTGTTGCCCAATGACAAAGGTCGGGACACTGCCGAATAAGTAGAGGGCTTCAATGTAGCCTTCTAAATTGAATTCGATGAGCAGGAATTGCCCAATGAGCACAAACATGTTTAGCAGGATAAGGAACATGGTCATGAAGGGGAAGCTGCTGTAGCGGTTGGGCTGCAAATCGGTCAGTGGGATCATGGGCTGGTCAGGTCGAGCTGGAAGTTAAGCAGTCGCGTAACTGCCAGCAGAATCAAGAGCAGAATGGGCAGCAGTATCAGCATGAGGCTGATTAATCGCAGAAAGGTATTGTTAGGGAAAACGGCCGATTCTCGTAATTGTTGCAGCCAGGGATGTTCTGGCGCATAGGTGAGACCGCTAAACAGGAGCATGCCTCCCAGAAAAGCCAAATTGCCCAGGCATAGCATTGGTGAAGCCTGCGTGGGTTTTAATCCAGCTTGAATCAGAACCAGCATCGCGTACAAAATGGTGGGGCCAGCGGCCAAACGCAGCACCGTGGCGGTGGGGCTGGTGAACTTGATTTTGGCCAGCTTGAGCTGTTCTTGCACAAGGGGCAGCCGTTTTTGAGCCAGCAAGCGGTCGGCATTGCTGGGGGATTTTAGGGCACGTTTGTAGTAGGTAACGGCCGTTTCCCAACGTTCTAATCGCTCATAAAGGCGGCCCATTTGCAAAAATTCTTCGCGAGTGGGTTTGATGCCGCCCAGCATTTTGGGTGCCTCGGGATGCGTGGAATTGAGGCGCAGCAAATGATCCAAGCCAATTAACAAGTTTGTCTGAGAATCGGCGTGTTGGACCATGAGCCACCAACCTGCCTCATGGTCTGAATAGCGGCGTAGAAAGCTGGCCAACTGCTGGCGGCCACCGGCAATATCGCCTGCCGCAAACAGCTGGCTGATTTCAGTAAAGCGCGCCTCTTCGCTGGTGAAGCTGTGGATATGGGATGCCCCGTTGGTAGAGAACTGCTGATTGGGTAGCTGGTTGGCCGCAGTATATTTTTGACGCAGCTGATGCAGCCGTGTTTGGGTCTGGCGGCGTTGCGGGTTGATGGTCAGGGCATTTTCCAGGGCGATGATTTTGTCTTCGGGGTCGGCCACCAGCTGACTGAGCCAGAGCCAGGCCAGTTCATGGTTTGGCTCTTTTTCTACCAGCTTGAGCAGCATTTCCTGTGCCTGGTCACGCTCCCCAGCTTTGGCTTTTTGGACGGCCGTTTGAAACAATTCAGACTGTTCCATAAAAATCTAGTTTACTCAGCAGGCTTGCTTCCTTTCTTGCGTTTGGGCAGTAGCTTCTGCCCTCGTTTCAACAGCTTGGCTGATGCCGATTCCCCGGGTTCTTTTTCTGGACTGGGGAAGGGCGGCTGGTCAAACATTTTACGCCAGGCGTAGAAGCTGATTAATTTTAGTGTGGCCACGACGGGTGCCGCTAAAATTGCGCCTAAAATCCCGGCCAGGCTGCTGCCCATAAACACCCCAATAATGACAATAAGTGGGTGTAAATCGAGCGATTCGCCCACGATGCGTGGCACCAGGATGTTGTTTTCCAACTGCTGCACAATGAGCATGAAAATGAGCACCACGCCCGCATATTGCCAGTTGGCCAGTTGGCCCAATGTATCTGGTTGAAAAAGGGCGACAGTGATGGCGGCTCCCGCGCCAATGATAGGCCCTAAAACTGGAATGAATTCTAACAAGCCAGAGAGCAATCCCAGAGCCAACGAGTTTTGCACGCCCAGCAAAGCTAATCCCAGCCAGACGACCAAAAAGATGACCAGCCCGAGAATAACCTGGCCACGCAAATAGGCGCTCCAAATACGGCCGAATTCCCGCAACAACCGCTCAGCATCCCGCCGGTAACCGGGCAGTTGGGCCATGCCTGCCACGTGCTCGCCCAGCTGAGGTATTTCAATGGCCAGGTAGATAGAGATGACAAAGATAAAAAAAAGATTGCCCAGCGTAGAGATGGTGGCCGTGGCCACATCAGTGAAAATCTGCCCACCCTGGCTAACGGCCGGTTCCACCAGGCCAATGATCTGCTGCTGGATGAGATCAATATTAATCATGCCAGGATCCAGGTCGAAGGGGCCAAACCGGATGGGGACGGTCCGGGCAGTGAATTCCTCGATAGCGGCCGTAATATCCTCAATGAACATGGGAACCTGTTCAATGAGGGAGTTGATTTGCTCAAACGCAGCAAACCCCAGCGCAATGAAACCACCAATCACGGTAATGGCCAGGAGCAAATAGGCAATGAGGATGCCCGAACTGCGCTTTAGCGCGGTCCGCTTGTCCAATTGAACAATAATAGGGTTCAACAAATAAGCCAAAATGGCAGCGATCACAATGAGCGATATGAGGGATTGAAAGCGGTAGGCCAGCCAGAGCACCAGCAGCAAGGCAGCCACCGTCACAATCACCTTGGTGCTGCGTGACCAAGGGGGGGATTCATGTTGATTTGCTTCAGGCGACAATTGATTGTCGTTACTCATGCATATTTCCTCGCTATTGGGGTATGAGATTAACACAGGCGTTAGCTGTACGTCAATCTTTGCTAACGGTTTCAGGGAACGGCCGTTTTGCCAGAAATCATGCTTAAATTTGGCCGATTGGCACCCATTGTTTAAAGGCAATCGTGATATGATACCAGTACCCTACTGAACCATTTGGGCCAGCTGCTTTGTAACTGGCCTGCACATAGAATAAGAGAGGATTACATGCGCAAAAAAGCAATTTTGATAACTGGTGCGGCTGGTGAAATTGGCCAGGCGCTCATTGAGCAACTATCAGCCAGTGGTGAATATATCCTGCTGACACTTGATCTGCACCCGTTACCAGAAGCGTTAGACGGCCGTTCCGTCCACATGATTGGCGATATTTTAGACCAAAAACTATTTGCTCGACTGGTAACCGAATATGAGTTAGACACGATTTTCCACCTGGCGGCGCTGCTTTCCACCCGCAGCGAATTCTCGCCGGAGTTGGCTCATCAAGTTAACGTAAACGGCACATTGAATTTAATGCAATTGGCTGCAGCGCAATCGCAGCAGCGGGGTAAGCCGGTGCGCTTCATATTTCCGAGTTCTATTGCTGTTTACGGCATGCCCGATTTAAAAACCAAAGCGCGAGATTTTTACGTGCGCGAATGGGATTGGAACTATCCCACGACCATGTATGGCTGCAACAAGCTGTACTGCGAGCAGCTGGGCAGCTACTACAGCCACAATTATCAACAGCTAGCAGAAACAACGCCCACCATGTTGGATTTTCGCAGCATCCGCTTTCCCGGGTTGATTAGCGCCTTTACGGTGCCATCTGGAGGAACAAGTGATTACGGGCCAGAAATGCTGCACGCTGCGGCTCAAGGTGTGCCCTACAGCTGCTTTGTCCGCCAAGACAGCACCATCCCCTTTATGGCCATGCCCGATGCCATTACCTCGCTGCTCCAGCTTTGGGAAACGCCGCGCAGCGAACTCAGCCGCACCGTTTACAACGTCACCAGTTTCAGCCTTTCGGCTGCCGAATTTAAGGCAGAAGTAGAAAAGAGATTTCCTCAGGCGGAGGTTTCTTTTGACCCAGATTTGCAACGTCAAGGGATCGTGGACAGCTGGCCAGCGGGTTTGAATGACAAACAAGCGCGCCGAGATTGGGGTTGGCAGCCTGCCTATGATGTGGCGCGCGCTTTTGATGACTATTTGGTACCGAATATTCAGGAGCGGTATCGGTAACTGAGTGCATTGTAAATTGTAAATTTAGGTCTTTGCATTTCCCCGGAAACTGTTTTCAAGCGCATCCAGTTGAAGTTTCCGGGGAAATGATTGCGTTTAGTTAGGCCAAACGGCCGTATTCAGCCTAACTACACCGCCACTTAGGCCGGACTAAATCAAAATTGAACTGGCTGGCTAGAAATTCATACTGTCATGCGTCACAATAAAAAGATGCAAGATAGATATCAACTTACACGTTATGCTTGGCTTTCTATTGCCACGGCCGTTCTTACTATTGGTCTCAAAGCCACTGCCTATTGGTTAACCGGCTCCGTTGGTCTGTTGTCTGATGCGCTGGAATCTGGCGTGAATTTGGTAACGGCCGTTATGGCCTTGATCATTCTTACGATTGCTGCCCTACCTCCTGACGATGAGCACGAATACGGTCACAGCAAAGCCGAATATTTTGCCGGGGGCATTGAGGGCAGCCTCATTTTGGTGGCGGCACTGGCCATTGGCTATACGGCCGTTCAGCGGCTGATCCATCCGCAACCATTGGAACAAATTGGTTTAGGGTTATTTGTTTCTGTGCTGGCGGCGCTGGGCAATGGGCTAACCGCCCTGGTGCTGCTGCGCGTGGGGCGGCAGCACAATTCACTGACGCTCACCGCCAATGCCCAACATTTGCTGACGGATGTGTGGACCTCGGGGGGCGTGCTGGTGGGCGTGCTGGCTGTCTGGCTAACTGGCTGGCAGTGGTTGGACCCGGTGTTGGCGTTGTTGGTGGCTTTGCATATTATTCGCACGGGGGTGAAGCTGGTTGGAACGGCCGTTAATGGCCTGATGGACACCTCTTTACCGGCAGAAGAGGTTGCCAAAGTGCGGGCTGTGCTAGATGGGTACTGCTGTGATGAGGTGCAGTACCATGCGCTGCGCACCCGTCAATCGGGGGCAACGCGTTTTGTGTCGGTGCATGTGCAGGTGCCTGGCGACTGGACGGTGCAGCGGGGGCATACACTGTTGGAAGACATTGAACGTGATTTGCGCCGCGTGGTGGCCCCGGTTTCGGTATTTACCCACCTGGAACCCGTGGATGATCCGATCTCTTGGGAGGATATAGAGCTGCATCGTGGCGAAAAAGAAGTGGCGGAAACGGCCGTTAACTAAACTTTTGCCGCAGCCAGTAGAGCAGCAAGCCGACAAGTCCACCGATTGCCGTAATCAGAAAGCCAGCGAATACGCCCATATCGCCTAAATTGGCGGTTCCTGGCAGTTCCAACTTGAAGTAAATGTAGGCTAGCAGGCCACCAATCATGGTCCAGAGGGGCCAGCCGATTTGCTGCGACAGGGTGACGTTTTGCTGGCGGCCCAGCGTAAAGGCTGTGCCACTGGAAACGAGCAGTCCGGCAAAGACGGCCGTTAACAACCAAAACTCTGATAGTTCAATGCGAATACCGGGTTCCTCGGGGGGAACGGCCGTTTGCGACGATGTGCTGGTGGGTTCTGGCGCGTCGGTGGCCGGGGAAGTAGCTGTGACCGTGGGCGTGGGTGGCGGTTCGTCCGTGGGTGTGGGCTGTGGCGTGGGATCGATGATCGAGACTTGGGCCCCCCCGCCGGATTCTGTGGTGCCCACTTTGATGTCTACTTCTTGGGAAACAGTGGCTGCGCCCGATTCTGCCACAATCCGGAACTGGCCCCCTTCGGTACGCGATTCCAGCACATAATCCAGCTGGGCAATCCCATTTGTGGTGGGTACTTCGCCGATGATATTTTCCACACCAGCCACCCGGTCCCGCTGCCGGAAGCGCACCACGGTACCGTCAGGCACCGGGTGCCCGTTGTTATCCAATATGACGCCGGTTTGCAGCCGCAGCGTATCCCCAACAGAAACAGCAAAGGGTTCATCTCCGGCAGAGGAATCTGCATCTTGATTGGTGGCGTCCAGTTCAATCACCTGGGCAGCGGTTGGCTGCGTTTGCAAAAACAGATCGTAGCTGGCTCCAGGAATATTGACGGGTGAAGCGCCAGAAAATTGCAATTCTTGGAAGAGGGCGCGTACGGCCGTATCAATGGCTGCTTCATTGTGACTGTACAAACCAAATAGGGCAGACAACTGCGTGATTTCAGTCGAGTCCAGATAATAAGGTGCGTTAAAGGCAAAAACCACCACCCGCTGTTCGCGTACCAGGTCAGGCCGCTGCGCCAAAAAATTGTTTAGCGCCCGTGAATTGGCACCCGTTTGGTCCAGCATGGCAAAGACGATCCAGTCGGCGCTGGCCAAATCTTCCTGCACCAAGAAGGCAGGTGGCGGTGTGGCTGTGGGCAGCGGTGTTGACGTTGGGCCGTTCTCTGGGGTGGGACTACTTTCCGGGGCAACGGTGGGCGTAATCGGCTCCGTGTTGTAGATGATGGGTTCCGGTCCGGCGTCAATAAATGCTTGCAGATCGGCAAAGCTGTGGCTGCTGATCTGGCTGGCTTGCAGCTGAGCGCTGGCTTGTGGTCCGTACAGGGCCAACATGCGTTCCTCGATGGCGGTCAGGCCAATGAGCGGCTGTGGGGGGCAGCTGCTGCACTGCTGGAATTGCCGCATGTCGGTGAAGATGAGGATATTTTCGCTGGCCGTTGGTGGCCGCACCAGGCGCTCGACCAGTTCGTCGGGGTCCGGGGCGATGAGGGTGAGGCTTGACTGGGCCACATCAATGGTGGTGGCTTCGCCTGCCGGATCGACGACCGGTAGATCCGCGTCGCTGGTTAGAATGTTTTCTGGATCAAAGCTGTTGTTGTAAAGCCGTCGTTTTAGTTGGAGAATGCGCAGTACGGCCGTATCCACCTGCTGCTGGAAAGCGACATCTGTTTCGTACCGTTCTTGAAACCACAAAATCGTGTCGATAATGTTGAGCAGCTGTTCCTCATACGGCGCGTCGCCCAGGGCAAAATCTGACAAATAAAGCAAATCATTGCCTGCCAAAAATGCATCTTTGGCTACTACACGGTGGGGAAATCCCTGATCCTGGCCGTAGAATCGCTCCACTGCGCGCACCCCCAGCTTGTCAGACACAATCAGCCCGCCCGTGCTACGCCAGTTGATCAGCTCTTCCTGATCCATCAGTGCTGAGAGGGCGAGCGGGTCCAGGCTAACGGGGTTGGTTGTGGCCCGAATATTTCCTTGAAAGCCCTGGTAGCGAATGTGGGTCGTCAACAAGCCGTCAGCTACGGCTTCTGGTCGTGGCGCAGCGCCAGCAACGGCAAAAAATGGGGCTAGCTCAATCTGGCGCAGCTGTTCCAATGATTTGCGCACCGTTGGCACTTCTTCATGCAGCGGCCGGTCGCTGGCACCGTAGCCAGGAAAATGTTTGGGAATCACGGCAATCTGATTATCGCTGCCCATGTGCACCCCAGCAGTGTACGCACTGCCCATCACCCCCACCCAGTACGGATCACCACCAAAAGAGCGCACGCCTAAATCGCTGGGGCTGATGGGGTCGGGGGTTTCCAGCACGTCCAGCGAGGGGCCAAACAGCATATTGATTCCCAGGTGGGACAGTTCGCGCCCCACCACTTCACCAACTTGCTGGGCCAGCTCTGGCTGCCAGGTGGCCCCAATCGCCATGTTGCTGGGCACATCCGTTAGGCCATTGAGAACGGCCGTATTCGGGTAACTGTCACCTTCATGGGCCAGGGCTACAAAAAGCGGGATGGGAGTAAAGGGCGGCGTGGGCAAACGGGTCGGCGGCACGGCATCTTCTTCAATTTCAGGGCCATCGGCAACGGGAATTGGTTGCCCCACCAGCGCCAAACTTTGCAGATTGTTGATCAGTTCCGCTGTTTGGGCCGGGATATTTTCCAGGTTGCCGTACCCGGTGATGTTGTCATTCTCTGCTGAGAGGACAACCCCGCCAATGTGATAGTTGGTAATCAGATCGGCAATGTCGCTGTCGAACGTGGCTTGATCCCCTTCAAAGGTAACCAGGAAGAGCTGTCCCACACGCTCGGCCACGCTCATGTTGTCGAGGATGGCCTGGGCAGCAGCGAGGGAATCAGCGGCTGGTTCATCCTGAGCCAGCATTGGCTGACTGCCAGCGCTCAACAGCAGGAACAGGGCCAGACAAACGGCCGTTCCCCACCAGCGCCAACGATGATTCACACGTTTCCATACAGTGCTCAAGATGAACAATTGCTCCCAATAGATTTAGAATTGTCAGGGTCGGATCGATGAGGCAAAGCGGCGTTTTTGCTCAAACCAATGCTCAACCAACAAAAACATACAACGTGATGATTTGGGTGGGCAGCGGAAGGCGATCCGACAGAGTGAATTATACAGCAGATTGCTTGACATATCACCTGTGCTACAATTTTCTCTTATATCTGCGCTTTACTTATTTGCGGATGGTTAGTTAGCCACCCAATTGGTGCTGAATTCTGTGAATTCGTTAAGTGAAAGTGGAATATCAGGCGATTTTAGTTTACTTTCGCCATCAGTGAACCATAATGTAAAATTAATCTAGGGAGCATGTGTACAGTTGCCCGTAAGTAGTTCACAGGTAATGATGTTGATGTTAAGGTAACTGCTTAACTGTTTTGCTCCGTAAATCCTTCAACGTTTATTGTGATTTAGGAGCAAGCCAGTAGTTTGCCAAAATTCC
This sequence comes from uncultured Anaerolineae bacterium, assembly GCA_905479495.1. GTDB lineage: Bacteria > Chloroflexota > Anaerolineae > Promineifilales > Promineifilaceae > Leptofilum. The sequence continues at coordinate 178,587 of CAJQMR010000013.1, read as the reverse complement.
CAGCCGAGAAATGATATGTCTGAACGTCTACGCAATATTTTTGCCACGGTCCTGCTCGTTATGCTTGCCCTTAGTGCCTTTGTGGCCGGTTACTTCACCAATGATTTTGTAGAAATGCGCCGGGGTGAGATCACGGTGCAAACGGCCGATTCTGCTGAGTTTGGCCTTTTTTGGGAAGCGTGGGGCCGGGTCGAAGATAACTTTTTGGGAGAATTACCGACTTCCCAGGAATTGACCTACGGTGCGATTCGTGGCTCCATAGCTCTTTTAGGTGATCCCTACACCTTTTTTGTCGAGCCAGTTGACCGCGAAATTGAACGCCAATCGCTCCAGGGAACCTTTGGCGGTGTTGGTGCCACGTTAACCCGGCCAGAAGAAGGCGGACCCATCTTTTTGGAACCCATCCCTGGCAATCCCGCCGAGCAGGCTGGGATTTTGTCTGGCGATGAACTGCTGGCGGTTGATGGCGAAGAAATCACCCCGGAGATGACGGTGCAAGATGTGGCGGAGCGCATTCGGGGTGAAAAAGGCACAACGGTTGTTTTAACCGTTTTGCACCCTGAAGAAACCGAACCGGTTGATATTGAAGTGGAGCGGAGTGATATTTTAATCCCTTCGGTCACGTACCGGCTGTTGCGTGAGAACGAGCAGGTGGGCTATATTCAACTGACCCGCTTTAGTGGTGAGAGCGCCAATGAAATTGAAACGGCCGTTCTCGATCTGCAAGCGCAAGGGGCTACTCAACTTATTTTGGATTTGCGGGGCAATGGGGGTGGTTTGCTGGATGCGGCCGTTTCCGTGGCCGATCATTTTCTAGAAGATGGCCCTATTCTGTACCAGCTGTCACGCGGCGAAGAGGAACGCGTTTATGAGGCCACAGAAGAAACGTTGGCCCCAGACATCCCCATCATGATTTTGGTGGATGGCGGGACTGCCAGCTCTTCTGAAATTTTGGCCGGGGCGCTGCAAGATCGAGGGCGGGCGCAGCTGGTGGGCAGCACACCTTCATTTGGCAAAGGCTCTGTGCAGTTGGTGTATGATTTGAGTGATGGATCTTCGGTGCATGTCACCGCATCACGTTGGTTTACCCCCGATCGGCATCAGTTGGACCAGCAAGGCTTGCAGCCAGACATTTTAGTGACGGTGACTCAGGAAGATATTGACAACGGCCGCGATGCCGTTTTGAATCAGGCAGTGATGGAGCTACAAAAGTTAGTCCAAATAGACGATTAAGGATTTTTTAATGAGCTACGATAATTCAACCAATCAACCCCCGCGCAGTAACCGGACCATATTATTTGTTATGGCTGTGGCTGGCTTGCTGCTTTGTTTAGCAACGGCCGTTGCTGGTTTTGCCATCGGTCGGGCCACTGCTACAGACCAAACAGTGACCGAAACGCTCACCGAACTGCGGGAAGTGACCCGAGAAGTGGAAGTAACCCGCGAGGTGGAAGTGCCAGTGGTTGTCGGTGCAGAAGGTGGTGAGAGTGCCGATGATGAGGGGGATACGGCCGTTGAAAACACAGACGGGAACCAAGAAAATGAGCCAGCCGCACCCCGCCTGGAAGATATAGAAGATATCGACTTCACCCTGTTTTATGAAGCGTGGGGATTGGTTGAAGACGGATTTGATGGTGACATTCCCGCTAATCAGGAAATTGTTTATTCAGCCATTGAGGGTTCCTTAGATACGTTGGGTGACGATTACACGCGCTTTGTCCGCCCGGAAGTGGCTGCTCGTCTGCGGGAAGATGCCGGGGGATCGGTTGAGGGCATTGGTGCTTTCGTGCGGGAAACGGACGAAGGGCTGTTTGAGATTGTTCGGCCCATTCCTGACCAGCCAGCTGATTTGGCGGGTCTGCTGCCGGGCGATATTGTTGTGGCCGTTGATGGTGAACCGGTAACCGACCTCTCCTTTGATGAGGTTATCTTGCGTGTGCGTGGCCCTCGCGGCACCGATGTAACGCTCTCTATTGCGCGTGAAGGTGAAGACGAGCCACTTGAATTTACCATCACCCGGGTGCGTTTTGAGATTGCCACAGTTGAATCAGAAATGTTGGAAGGCAATATTGCCTATATTAAATTGACCACCTTTGACCAAACCGCCACCGAAAAGACGGTTGAAGCGTTGCAAGCCTTGCTTGATCAAGGTGCGGAGAGCATCATTTTTGATTTACGGGATAATCCTGGTGGGTTCCTGAACCAATCCATTAGCATTGCTGACCTGTTTTTGACGGACAGCGTGGTATTGTACGAGCGCAACAATGCTGGCCTGGATCAGGTGTTCCGAGCAGATGATGGTGATTTAGGTGAGGAGATTCCCCTGGTCGTTTTGGTAAATGGCGGCAGTGCCAGCGCCTCGGAAATTGTAGCGGGGGCCATTCAGGATAACGGCCGTGCCGTCATCATAGGCGACGTCTCTTTTGGTAAGGGGTCGGTGCAGCAGGTGTATCAACTTTCTGATGGCTCAGAGATGCGGGTGACGATTGCGCGTTGGTATACGCCCAATAACAATACAATTAGTGAGCAAGGCATTACGCCGGACCTCATTGTAGAAATGGAATTTGATGCTGAGGAAGATATTCAGCTTGATCGAGCAATTGAATTTCTGCAAACTGGCGAATAATAGTAATTGGACGCTGATTAACGCAGATGAACGCTGATTTTTTGATTTAATCGGCGGTATCAGCGTTCATCTGGGAACTATTCCCAAACGAATAATCGTATGACACAACAATCATCGGGCAAAAAGATTATTGCCAAGAACAGACGGGTCCGTCACGAGTATGAACTGTTGGAAATATTTGAAGCAGGTCTGGTGCTGACGGGCACAGAAATTAAATCGGTGCGGGCCAACCGGGTGAGTTTGGCCCGTGCTTACGTGCAGCCACGCGATGGGGAGCTGTGGTTGGTGGAGGCTCACATTGCTGAGTATGAACATGGCAATGTGCAAAACCATGAGCCAACGCGCCCGCGCAAGCTGCTGCTGCACCGCCGGGAAATCAACAAGATTTTGGACGAGCTGGGGCAAAAAGGATTAACGGCCGTTCCCACCATGCTTTATTTGAAAAACGGCCGTGCCAAGCTGGAATTTGCCCTGGCCCGAGGTAAAAAACTACACGACAAGCGCCAAACCCTGGCCCGCCGCGACAGCCAGCGCCAGGTCGAACGCGCCCTCCGCGAAAAATATCGCAATTAGTTTCTCTCAAAGAAAAGAACTTAAAAGGGAATAGTACGAAGTTCGTACACGATCTTGACAAATTGTCAATGATGTACTACTATGTCTGTCAAGGGGATGTACGAATTGTTGCAAGAATAAAGTAAGAATTGAGCGGTTAGTTCAATAGCTTCTCCATCCAGGTTGCCAGTGACACCAACTGCCAATCGATTCAGACAAGGCATATCCAGATAAAATATAAATGGTAAAGAGTAGGTCTAAAAAATTGGAGACCAACCAATGAAAGACAAATTGCCTTTAGAACAAGACCCGAGAACCACTGCTTTTCTGCGAAGCATCATCAGGAGAGGCACAGAACAAGTAGTGAATAATCAGTTTCCCTATGCCAATAGCCAAGTTGTTAGTGAATCTGCCTTAACAGAAGGTGCTTCTGGAGCTATTACCATTATGGTTGACTCACAAATGCAATTGATGTTCAAGATAGATCCAGATAAAGTGCCAAAAGAAATTCAAGGTTTTCTAATAATGGAAAAGGTTTTACCAAACCATACCTTACCTCTCTTGGCTTATGATAGTTCAATTGGTTGGCTTTGCGTTCCTTATGTTTTAGCTGCAAATCTGCATCGAATTGTTGAAAAATCGCTTTTTAGTTATACACAAGTATTGGCAGTCTATGATGATTTCCTGCGCCAAATGTCAGCCCTTTGGATTCGCACGTTCAATAAAAAGCCTTCAGACAATCAATTCTTTATTAAACGTTTGCAGCGCAAAGCAAGTATATTGGAATCTTTGAAAATGCCTTCTGCCATTGGCCACCTTCTAAGCTTTGCCGAGTTGTTCTCATTGCCCATGCAAGTTAACAGTATTGCCTTTCCTTCGATAAATGAAATGGTCAACGTTGCAGTAGATATACTTACTCAAAATCCAGCCCCCCTTTCTGTAACCACTCATGGCGACGAACACGCAAAAAATATTATTATTCAAACTCCCGTGATTGGTGATGGGCTGCGTTGGTTCCTGATCGATTTGCCCAATGTAAGTTCAGAAGCGGATTGGGTTTGGTCGATTGTTCAAATGCGGCAGTGGTGGCAGACGTCATTTTATATCGATCAGGCAACCTATTCTAAAGCACATAATAGAATCCCAGTCCACATTGATATTACGCAAGGAAATTTGTGCATTGAGTATGATTTAGCAGGGCAAATACCACCCATTTGTCGTGTCTTGGACAAGAAGGTTGAAAGCCTGGCGCAACAAATCAGTGAACTTTTTGAAGATAGAACTTGGCAAAAGCGTTATGCTGCATTTTTGTTTTTGGTCTTCTACAGCCTGGTATCTCACTATCAGCATAATGAGCATATTCTGCCCATTTTGTATGGCGAAATGGCATATGCACTCAAACCTTTACTATCTTAAGTTTAAGAAAATGTATAGAAACTGGATGATAATTTTAGTTTATATGCATGAGTAAACGATACCCAACCAACGATCGGGTACAAGCTGGCGCATGATTTACCGTCGTGGCGAAGTCTAAGGTTTTATAATGTTACAAAATGCAAACTTTAATATTTTAATTTCCGAAGTAGATTCACAAAAGAGTGCTCGAATAAGTAGGTACATGCAGGGCCAAAGTGAATTTCAGGTGACGGTTGTACAGACGGCCGAAAATCTGCTATCGGCTTTGGTTGAGGGAAATGGTGTCGGGAAAGATCGTTTCGATATCTTGCTCCTCTCCGATGCTTTACCCTCCCTTAAAAATAACAAACCAATTATCAATTTGCGGCAGCTCATACCTTACATCAAAAAACAATACCCCGACCTGATTATCCTCATTTTGTCTGACAGCGAGTTTTCCTTGGTGGAACTGCGAGGTATGGGAGTATGGCGGCAGCTCCCTGCTTGGCCAAAGCTACCGGAGCTAGGCCTGGAGGTTCAAGATGCCGCCGAATTTTTACATCTCAAACGTCTGGCCGATGCTAATAAAAATGAAAGTGCCCGACTGGTAGACGAGATAAATGAGCGAAATCTGAGCTATGCCCGTTTGTTAGACACGGCTGTTGATGGCGTGATCACCAATGATCGGAACGGCAAGATCACCTTTTACAACACGCAGGCGGAACGAATATTGGGTTACGAACGAAAAAAAATTCAGGGGCTTCCCGTGCGCTCCATTTATGCCGATCCGTTGGAAACACGACGAATAGCGCAGGAGCTTTTGCTTTCTCCAGATGGCCAGCTACGGGATTACGAAACAGTGGTGTTGGATGTAAATAATAAACCTGTACCCATTCGCTTGTCAGTTACCTGGCAATATGACGCCAACAAGAAAAAAGCTGGTGTTGTGGGCTATTTTAGAGATTTGCGCTCGGTAACAGAAATGCAGCGTCGATTAAATCTTATGGTGTTGGCTAGTAATATGCTAGCCCAAGCAGACAATTTATTGGTGGGGCTGCAAAATTTGGCGCAGATGATGGTGACTCATTGGGGAACTTCTTTCTGCTGCATTTTTTTGCTGGACGAAGAGCAGAATACATTAACGACGCAGGCAATTTTTCCCCAGCAAGAAATGAATGATGGTTGGCAGTGGAAGCCGCAGATTGGTTTGGAAACGGCCGTTTCCGAATGGTACTGTTTAGATGAACTGCTGTACGAACGCACTGCCAGCCTGATTCGCAAAGAAGGAAGGCATGGACGCCGCATCTTGCAAAGCTGGGGCGAGCGGCTCAAGCTGTCACATCCTATTCAATCTTTGTTAACGATTCCCTTGCGCAGCGGTAAACGGGTTGTGGGCATTATGGACCTGGGCGAGCTGCGGCAAGAAGAAACGGAAGCACTCTCTGTTGAGAAGCAAAATTTAGCGATTGCCCTGGCTAAGCAAACGGCCGTACTCATTGACCGGCTCAACTTATATGAACAAGCCCGGCGGCGTAACCAGCTCTTTGAAACGTTAGATGAAACATCACGCAGTATTCGTGGCATCAAAGAATCGCCTGTGCTGCTGCGTGAAGTTATTCGTCTGGCAGCCCATTTAGTGAATTGTGATAAAGGAGGTCTGTTCATCAACAGCCCACACATGGGCGAGCTGACCTTGAGCGATGTCTACGGCCTAAAAACTGAGCTGATTGGCAGTATCATCGGCCACGCAGACGGCCTGATTGGCCAGGTGGCCCGGCTTGGTGAAACGTGCTTTACCAACCAATATGATCAGTGGCCCAACCGCACCTCGCTTTGGGAGTCGTATGATTTTGCCACTGTGGCGGCCATTCCGCTGCGCCACGCTGGAGAAGTAGAAGCCGTTTTGTTTGTTGCTGATGAAGAGAACGGGCACTGGTTGAGCAAAGCCGATATTGAGGTGTTGGAACGGTTTGCCTTTCAGGCTGCCATTGCCCTGCACACCTCCCAAATTATTGGCCGGGAACAGCGTCTTTTTTCGCAGCTAAAGATTTTGCACCGCATTGGCAACTACATTCAATCTTCTACGGAGATGGATAAGATTTTGCATGTAGTGTTGACGGGAGTGACGGCCGGTTATGGCCTGGGCCTGAACCGAGCGGCCATTTTGCTGTTGGATGACCGGGGCGAAAATTTAATAGGCAGCATGGGGATTGGTAACTTTGAGCTGCAACAAACTCATTTGGACTGGGAACGGGATCATCGTGAAGGTCTATTTGATTTTGGCCGGTACTTAGAGCTTCTAGATTTGGAAGGGATTAAGCTGACACCGGTAGGTGAGGCAATACTACAGCTAAAGGTGCCGCTGCAAACTGCCGGAACGGACTTGCTGTCCCGGGTGATTGTGCAGCGCAAGAGCTTGCAGGTAACACAGTATGAATATGACCGTCTGCCGCAGGCGTTTGTGGAGTTGTTTGAGCCCGATTGGCCGTTGGTGATTGTGCCTTTGCTGGCTCGGGATCAGGCTATTGGTCTGTTGGTTGCGGATAACAAGTTTACCAAGAGTCCCATCACGCGTGAGGATGAGGAGCGGTTGTTGACGTTTGCCAACACAGCGGCGATGGGTATCGAAAAGAATCGGCTGCTGGAGGAAACGGCCGTTTCGCGCAATCGGCTTCGTACTTACTATAGTGCCAGCAATGCCCTGGTCCTTTCCACCGATCCAGATTTGGTCTGGCGGGACATCGTGTACCAGGCGCAAAAAACAGCCCACGCCAGCGGTGCCCGCCTGGTGCTCATCGACATGGAAACGGGCAACATGACGGACCTGATCTTGTCTGAGTCTGACGATGTGGATGTGGAAAGCGCCATTCGTCCTAACGGCCTGTCGATGGCCGTGATGACTAGCGGGGAACCACAAATTATTGAGGACTTTGAGCGAGAAATAGAGCAAGCCAACCCCTCTTTCTTTCAGCGTGGTATTCGGGCGGCGGTGGGGCTGCCAGTTTCAGTCAATCGGCTGCGCATTGGTGTGATGTGGGTTTATTATTCAGAACCGCGCCGCTTTGTTCAGTCGGAAGTGGAAGCGCTGCAACTGTATGTGAACCAGGCAGCTATTGCCTATGAAAATGCCCGCCGCCTTAAAGAGCTAGAGCATTTACGCCAGGCGGCTGAATCTCTGGCGGTGGCCGCTGATTTGCAATCGGTATTGGAGCAGATTGTACTCGGGGCGCGCCAGGTCTTGCAGTCGGATTCAGCCGTTATTTGGTCTTACGATAACACGCACCGCAAATTTGACTTGGAAAATTCTATTCACTCTGGCATTCCGGCCAAAGTCTGGCAAAAGATTATCAAGCCAGGCCCCCGCAAAGGAGGGACGGCTGAAACTGCTATGGAGTTAGGCTGGATTGGTGTGCAGAACGTAGATGATTTGGAAAAATATCATTTTATTGGCGAAACAACGCATGGCCTGCTACGCGAACTAGGAATAAGGAGCTTCCAAGGTATTGCTTTGCGGGTTGGCGAAGAAAAACTTGGCGTGCTTTATGTTAACTATAGCTCACTGCACAGCTTCTCAGCGGAGGAGCAGGATATCGCCAGAACGTTTGCTAATCATGCGGCATTGGCACTGCGCAATGCCCGACTGCTTAGTCGTTTAGGCAAAGCGCGGCAAGTTTCTAGCGTTGTGGCCAATGTGACCACGTTAGCCAAGCTGGAAGAGACTTTAAATTCCGTAGTGGTGGGCACACATGAAGCCTTGGGCTGCGATGCGGTCACTTTGCATGTGTACGACGAGGAAAAGAACAAGGTTATTTTGCCACCTACCATGTATGGCATTCGCGATGAACGGCCGTTCCACGAACCACCTGCTCCCGATTCACCCGTCATTTTTATACTGAACCATACGCAAAAGATGCAAATTGCCGACGATGCCGCCGAGGATCTGCTGTTTACAAACAGCAACTTTATGGCCGGGGAAGAAGTAGCCTCTTACGTGGCGGTTCGGCTAAGCGTGGGCATTGCTACCGTGGGCGTGATGTTTATTTTTCATCGCCAACTGCGTCACTTTACCGAGGAAGAACTGGAGCATGTTGAGTTGTATGCCAACCAGGCGGCGGTGGCCATTTACAATGCGCAGCTTTTTGAACGGCGCAACCGGCGTACGGCTGTTATGGAGGCCATTTACGCCGCCGGTAAAGCGGTTAATTCCACCCTCAAGCGGGACGAGGTGCTTAACCATATTGTGGAGCAAGCCTGGCGGTTGGTTAGTTTCCCCAATCGGCAGATTACGTACGCCAGCATCTGGCTACGGCAAGGTCCTAATACGGCAAATTTAGTCGCCGCTTATCCGCCTGAAGAATTACACCATACACGCCGGGCGTTTGGAGGCAGCACGATTTCACGCGGTTTTGGTGAAAACAGCCGTAATGGCATACCCTGGCGCGTATTCGACTCTGGTGTTTCAGAGCTAGTGGAAAATGTACAGGAGGACCCAGATTACTTGGCCTCTAACGCGACGACGCTTTCCGAACTGGTAGTGCCTATTATTTTAGAGCACGAAGTGGTGGGCGTGATCAACGTCGAACATTCTGAGTATGAGGCGTTTGATGAGGAAAATACCCGAGCATTGGAGGCGCTGGCTGCGCAGGCCGCAATTGCTCTGCAAAACGCCCGTCTATATCAAAAAGTGATGAGCCATGCGGAGCTGTTGGATGCTGCGGCAATGGTAGCCAGCTATGCCAACAGCCAGCTAGATGAAGAGGAGCTGTTGGACAATATAGTCCACATCATCTCTGAGCGGATTCATGTTTATCATGTGGCTGTTTTCCTGCTGGACCCAGAAAATGAGTTTGCAGTGATGCGCAGCGCGTCTTCGCCAAACGGCCGTAAATTGATCCAGGATGGTTTCAAAATGTCGGTAGGATCGCAAAGTTTAGTAGGAACGGCCGTCCGGCACGGTGAATATATTTTGGTGTCTGACGTAAGGCAAGACTCGCGTTTCTGGCCTAACCCGGAATTGCCCAAAACTCAGGCGGAGCTTTGCTTTCCCTTGAAAGTTCAGGGTGACGTGATTGGTGTGCTAGATGTACAAAATACGGAGGTTTTGCATCTGGCCGATGAGGATATACAAGCCTTGCAAACAATGGCTAATCAGCTGGCCAATGCTATTCAAAATGCGCGCCTGTTTGCCCAGGCCCAGGCCCAAACCTCCGCTCTACGCGTATTGTATGAAGCGGGACAAGCGGTGATTAGTTCTTTAGATATCAACAGCACGCTGGACACGATTGTGGAAAAGGCGTGGGAATTGACGGAGGCAAACGGCCGTAAAGCCCGGTTTAGCTGTATTTTGATGCACAATGGTCGCAAGCTTGACTTTTTGGCAGCTTATCCGCCAGAAGCTTTGGGAGAGTTACGGAAAAAGTTGCAAAGTATTCCACTGGAAACAGATGGGCCCCAGGGCATTGAAGGGCGTGCCTTCAAGACTGGCAAACTCCAACTGGTTCACGACGTGCGCCATGATCCCGATTACATCATCTACGACGATGAAACACGTTCAGAACTGGTCGTGCCAATTCGTGTAGACAACAATATCATCGGCGTAATTAATATCGAACATCCAGAGGCGAACGCTTTTAGTGAGCAGGATCAAGCCACACTGGTTTCACTGGCGGCGCAGGCGGCGATTGCCATCCAAAATGCGGAAGCGTACCGTGAAGTCCAAATTTTGCAGCGGATGGGTGTGGCTTTAGCTGGGACACTGAATTTGGATGAAATATTGGAAATTATTTTGGACGCAGCTATGGAACTAACGCATACTACCAGTAGTAATATTCTGTTCTGGGATGAAGATCAGGAGCGTTATTTTCCCGCATACGCTTCAGCGGGTCCAGGGCAAAAGCCAAAGCATTATAGTACATCAGCCAGAGTTGAAGGTGGTTTTACCCGATATGTTATTGATCAGCGAAAACCATTTATTATTTATGACTCTTTAGTGGAAGACAATATTAATCCTTCAGTAATTTCCAAAAGGCGGCGTTCCTTAATTGGCGTTCCGGTGCAGGCAGAAGGTAAGGTGATTGCAGTGTTGCATGTATATAGCCAGGAGCCGCAGCGGTTTTTCGATCATCAGGTAACCTTGCTGCAAACTCTGGCCAACCAGGCAGGTATGGCCATTGCGAAGGCCACGCAGCACGAGGAACTTAAAAAGACCAAAGGGTTGGTTGGGGCCCGCACGGCCCTGGCCTGGATGGGTATGGCCAGCAACGCCTGGCGACACAGCATTGAGGGGGATGCTGTTAACATCCGCAATTTGGTTAGCGCTGTACTGCCGCAGCTTAAGGAATTGGTTGAGGAGGGCGTGCTACCTAGCCAGGTGACTGATGAGCTGAAAACCGTCTCAGGTCTGGCAGAGAATATTTTTAACCATCCCATCACGCCGCCGTTACGGTCAGAACAGGGCGCAGCAGCTATTTCTGTGAATGAGCTGATTCAGGAGCGACTATATCAGCTTTGGGAGGATGATAAATACGCTCAAATAGGTTTTCCTGAAACGAATCTTGCACAAACTGATCAGGTGACAGTGTGGGTAAGTCCTGAGTGGCTTCGGTTAGCGCTTGACCTAATTATCGATAACGCAATTGAAGCGATGGAGGGATGTCTTGTTCAAGAGTTGTGGATTGGAACGGCCGTTACCGACAATACGCTGGAGATTATTGTAAAAGATAGCGGCAAAGGAATTGCGCCAGAGTTGCTGCCAGTTTTGTTTGAGTACACAGAAATTCGTGAACCTCGGACCGGAAACCTGGGACGTGGTTTGTTGATGGTGCAGGCAATCTTACAGACGTATGGCGGTGATATTTATGTTAAGGGTTCAACACTTGAAGGCACACAGATGGTGCTTTGGTTGCCTATATATGACCAGCATAGATCATCCTGAGATAAATCATTGTGGATGTAAATATGATTTCGTTGTCTATGGAAATACCCAACATACTATTTGGGTCAAGAATGGGCCTATCTAGAAAGTGAGATTATGACAATTTAGTCAAAATAGGTGATGTTGTGATAAACAATAACCATATCGTTATATTAAGCAACAATGAACGCTCAGCATGGCTCAAGCTTGTAACTAGGGAGTTAAGATCATTAGGCACATTAGAGCTTAGGGCAGAAATTATGCTGGAAAAAGAATCGAGTATGTCGTTTGATATGGTGATAGTAGATGCCAGCGGATTGCAAATGGGGTTGGCTGAGCAAATTGGGTGGCTACATGGCCGTTTCCCAGGGGTGCCCATTGTAGTGTTGACCAACTCGCCAACTTGGCGTCGGGCGCGGGCTGTTTTACTGGCTGGAGCTGCGGATTATATAAGCCTTTCCGAGGTTGAAAAAGTACTACTGAAGCGCTGTAGCTTTTTGCTAAATCGCGCCTCACTTTAACAAGTTTATCCGCTGAAATTAATGTGGTTAGATTTATCCAATTGGGGAGATATTTTGTGAAGAAAGGTGCAGATTACCAAATATTGCTGGCTGACGACGATCAGATTTTTCTACGCACTTGTCGCAGCAAACTGGAAGAAACGGATTATACCGTTATAAGTGTATCCAATCCCGGCGACGCCGTTCGTGTGCTAAAAGAAGAGCGTGTGCATCTGGCGATTATGGATTTACGTATGGAGAGAGATAACGATGAGAAGGACAAAAGCGGTCTGACGGTAGCCAAACAATCATCTCGTTTGATACCCAAGATTATTCTGACCAAATTTCCTGCTTACCAAGACGTGGTTGAGGTGCTCAAGCAAGATCTGCAGGGTTACCAGTCTGCCGTGGAGTTTTTGGACAAACGCGACACGACGCCAGGGAAATTGGTGGCTGCGGTGGAGACAATTCTAGCCCAATATGTGCCGATTAACTGGGAGCTGGTCATTCAATGGCAGCCACACAACACTTTTTTGCAGCTGGTAAATACGCTTTTGCCTGATTTGCCAGAGTCACAGCTGGCCAGCCGTTCGGCGGAATTTGAAGATTTATTCCGCAAGCTTTTTCAGGATTTTGTGCAAATTACGATTGGGCAGTCATTCACCCAGTATAATGGCCGTTTAATTCTTCCTGTCTTCGCCTTTGATCCTGCCGGTACCGAAACGCGTTTTATTGTTTCTTGTGGTCATCAAACTGCCATTTTAGCTGAAAATCAGCGCTACCAAAAGCGCGTACCAGATCGACTGAGCATCAAAAATTTAGGCAAATTGCATACTGCGATGACCCCTAATTTTGGGGCCACGGCCTACACGTTTATGGGCAAAGACTTGGAAGCGACGGCCACGCTTCGACAACTATACCGCAAGCGAGCTATTGAAGATTTGCTGCCAGCCATTGATCATCTGTATCAAATCAATCTAGGTGGCTGGTACGAAACGGGTCGCGAACAAAACAAAGAGGCTGATTTGCAAGCCTTTTTCCACCAATGGCTGCGATTAGATGAGCTGATTGGGTCACCGACCCAATTGCAGCAGATATTGCCTGCTCTGGCAGAGCGGGCGCTGGCAGCCAATGTGGTGGAGTTGGATGTGGATGGCCGCCAGATCGCGTTTCGCCTGAAGGAGAACGATGAAACCTATCGTTTTCCCAATCCAGTTACGCTGCTGGCACAAAATCGACTGCCGCAGACGCGGCGAGCGCAGTGGGGCATCACCCACGGTCGTATCAATGGCAATACCGTGTTGGTAGACCAACAAAATCATGCCTGGCTGCTCGATTTTGCCCAGGTAGGTCGGGCGCCGCTGCTCATTGATTTTGTGTCGTTGGAAACAGCCGTTAAATACGACCTGTTCGATCATCGGGCCTTTAGCCAACGGTTGGCCATCGAGGTAAAGCTCAATGAGGTCAACCACCTACAGGATGATATTAATCTGGATCATTTAGAACCGGAAGCCCTAAACGCTGTTTGGATTATTGAACGGGTGCGCCAAAATGCCGCCAAATTGGCTGGCTGTGATTTGGACGCCTACCAGTGGGCGATCTTCTTTTGCGCCATCGCCAGAATTGCCAGCTTTGATCCAGACACCTTTTACACCAAACGCAAGTTGGCAGCGTATGTGCATGCGCTTCTTACGGCTGCCATGCTGGCTGAGCAGTGGCAAAATATTCAAACCGATTCGGTGCCTGAAGAAGCGAGTAACGGCATCTGGTTGGATCATCGCGACAGGCGCGTATGGGTGGAAGCCGAGCCAGTTGAGCTAACCAGCCAGGAGTTTAAGATTATGCGCTATTTGTACCAAAATCCGGGGAAGCTGTGCCAATATGATGATATTTTACAGGATGGTTTGAATGAGTTGGCCGATCCTGAACCGGATGTGTTGAACCGGCTGCATACGGCCGTTAGCCGCCTGCGCCGTAAAATTGAGCCAGACCCGCGTGAGCCGCGCTACCTCTTCACCGTTCATGGGCGTGGCTACCGGCTGTTTTTGACACCGCAATTTAGCTAAGTGAGAGAGACCAGTCGGGTTCACCGCCTGGCAAGTCTGTGGGGCGACAACAGGAGGCATCAACAGGTTTCGATGAAAGGAGTTCGCAATGATTCAGGTAACCTTTGCATTTTTGGTCATACTATTTTTGATTGCTGTCATCATTGGCTTAATAGTCGGTGTGGCGTTGGCTCGTCCCACCATTCGCTAACTGTGCGTCTATTTCCTGGAAACTGCCTAAGGTAGTCAGGAATGTGTCTTAAGTTTCCGGGAAAATTACTCTAAATCTTTGAGGGTGACGGGGTCTTGCTGTGGTGTGCAAATGCCACACCACACGGCCCCCGCCACAACAAACGCTTTATACTGGCCCGTTGTTGTGCGGTAAGAGTGAATGATATACGGTTTTTCTTCGGCGTGGGTTTTGCAGACTGCCCGCCCACAAAATTTACAGGCCGCATGGGCCGGTCTTTCACAATGCCAGCATTCCATGAGATCACTTACTCCGTAAATTCTAAATCTTTATTGGCAAATAAATCGACTGCCAGAAGAAACAAGACGATGGCGTACAGCAGTAAAATAGCCGGTGCGAGTGCCTGATTGGCGGTAAAGTAGCCGTTGGTGATGCCGTCGGCTAACGCCTCAAACGGCCAAAAAACAAAGCCAAACAGGCGGCTAATGATGTTCTCATTGGTTTGGGCCAGGGTATTGGCATAGTTGTCCAGGTTGGTACTAATCTGGACCCAGCCCTGGTTGATGGCGTAGCGGCTTAATCCGGTAGCAAATCTGGCCAGACTGTCATTTTGCAGCCCCTGACCAAACAGCAAGATGGCCAATATGCCAAAGACGTAAATGCGTGACCAGCCAATGGTAATGAAATCGGAGGCGTGCAGGGCTAACACGGCCGTCATCATCATCGGGGCCAGCCAAATGGGGGGAATCTCCAGTAAATGCCCTAAAGTGAGTGACGGGCCATTTAGCAGGGCCAGAATGGCAAGCAGCAGTTGATAGAAGAGGGTAACCAGGATGCTGCTAAGCAGAACGGCCGTTACAAACTCCACCCGGCTCTTTAGCCGGACCACAAAAGGATAATGTTGGGCATCATTGGCCCTGGCTGCCATGCTCAGCGTGACCAGAAAAACCAAGCCCGCACCAAAGGCACCAATTAGCAGTTGATAATAAGCGACATCTGGCGTTTGCTGCTGCGGGTTAAACAGCACAAACCAAAAAGCCAGCATCAGCAAAAGATAAAAGAGCCCCGTCAGCGAAAAAAGGAGTGACTGAATAAAGTATCGGGTTAAAACGGAAATGCGTTGGATCATCGGACTGCCCTCGCGTAAATTTCTGCCAGCGTGACATGTTTTTGTTCCACATGCAGGACATCGTACTGGGCTTGTAGCAGCAAGGCCAAAATCTCGCGACGCAGCTTCATCGCTTCACCCCGCAGCTGGATCTTGTTACCTTCCACCCGTATTTCGGGATGCTGCGCTCGGACGAGATCGGCAATCTCAGCCAGATCGCGATCTGCCTGAATAATGGTGTGGGGGCTGATGGTGAGTGCCTCAACCATACTGTTTTGGTAATGGACCTGGCCATTGTTTAAGATGATCAATTGGGTGCAAACGGCCGTAATTTCCTCCAGCTGATGGGAGCTAATTACAATCGTCCTCCCAGCCGCATGAAGCTTTTTTATGAGCGCCTGCATTTCTGCCTGGCCATTTGGGTCCAGTCCGTTGGAAGGTTCATCCAGCAGCAGCAAGGGCGCATTGCCCATAATGGCCTGAGCCAGGCCCAACCGCTGCCGCATGCCTTTAGAACAGTCGCCAATGCGCTTGCTGGCCTGGCTGACCAAATCTACCTCTACCAGCGCGTCGAAGACCGCTTTTTCCTGGTCTTCAGGGGGAATGCCGCATAAGCTGGCCATCATTGTTAAATAGGTGCTGATGCGCAGCCGGTTAGGGAACAGCAGTCGATCCGGTTTGTAGCCAATGGCAGGCCAACGGCCGTTTGACGGCCGTATTTGTCCACTATCAGGATGAAGTAATCCGGCAATCAGTTTGAACAAGGTGGTTTTGCCAGCACCGTTTGGCCCGAGCAGGCCCACAACTTCGCCGCGCCCCACCTGGATGTTTACATTGTCCAGGGCTTTGAGCGAGAAAAATTGTTTGCTGACGTTACGAATCTCAATCACAATTTATTCCTGAAATTTTAACTCAGGTGACAACCACTTCATCCCGTGTCCAGATTTTGACGATGAGAAAGTGGCTGTCAACTTGTTTGTAAAGGCAGCTGCACCAGAATAAGCGATAAATCGTCGCTGTGATCCTGGGCGGCTTCCATAAGAATTGGCGCAAGCTGTTCAGGCGAAACGGCCGTTTGTAAATAATCGGCCAATGTTTTATCCAGCAGCGTACCCCAAATCCCATCACTGCACAATAATAACCAATCTCCTGGGAAAAGCCGCTGCGTAAACAGATCGATTTGCGGCTTGTCCGTAGCCCCCAGCGCATGGGTGAGCACGTTACGGTATGGATGGGTAAGGGCTTGTTCGGCTGTAATTTGCTCCTGCCGCACCAGCCAGGCCACCAAAGAATGGTCCTGCGTGAGCTGCTCCAAATGACCCTGACGATACAAATAGGTACGGCTGTCGCCTGCATTCGCCACAATCAGCACCTGATCCAGGATAATGGCGCAGGTAATGGTGCTGGCCATGCGCTCATCACTGGTGTTGGTCATTTCTTGAATGGCTTCGTTCGCTTTATAGATGGCCTTTTTAAGCTGCTGGCGCAACCGCATGATGGTGTGGTCGGAAACGACCGTGATGGCAGGCCAGATTGTTGCAAAATGGGCAGACAGGGTATTGATAATGGTTTGGCTGGCGCGGCTGCCATCTTTTAGACCGCCCACGCCATCGGCAACCACAAAAAGACCATATGTGAGGCCATTGCCCGTTTTGCCTGCTGTGGCCAAAACTGCATCCTGGTTTTGTGATTTACCCGGACGTTTGGCATCGGTTGTGGCCGCAAATAAAAAGTTTGTCTGGTTTTGCATAAATGAAAAAGCCAAGAAAGCCGATTGTGCTAACCGGCTTTCTTGGCCCCAATACCTATTGAAACTCCCAGCCAAAATCAACTTCTAGTCGCTCTTCACCAGCAAATAAATTGATACCTTGAAGCCCCACGCCATAGTTAGGCCAGGTCCAATCCCCAGGGATGAGCAGATCGACATTTTCTGAGCTGAACGGCTCGATGGCGACACAGTACAAACCGGCATCTAATCCTTCGAAGCGATACAAACCAGCATCGTCGGTAACGGCCGTTGCCAATACGGTACTGTCTGGCACAATGGCGTCGGCCGGACAAGCACCTGCCGCCAGCTTCACGGTAATGCCTGCCAGGCGCGGCTCGTTGATGAGTTGGCCATCGGCTCGGTAGAAGCCGGTGCCATCGGCACTGACGTCCACACAGCCGGCCGACGGATCGCCGCTGCTGGTAAAGAAGCAAACATCTTCCCAAACCACGCCGCCGATAACGGCCGAATTGGGTTCAGGCGTTGCTTCTGGCACGCCCACTTCAATTTGCACCCAAATGACCTGGTCGGCAAAGCCATCCACACCAAAGGGATTACCAGCCGCATCGGCCAGCAGGAAATCGCTACGATACGTGCCTAAGGTTTCAGGGGCTGTAAGCGGTGCGGTAATTTCCACCGTTTGACCCGGCACGACAGCGCTTTCCAAGGGAACGCTGAGGGATGCACCCATATCGTCGCCACCGGCAAAAATTAGGCTGTAATTGGTGGTCCAGGGGCAGGTGCCAATATTGCGCAGCTGCCATGTTTTCTCAAACGCTTCGCCGGGGGCAAAGACGGTGTTATCAGGTATGTTAATGTCTTGTACAAAGGCGATGCTGTTGGTGCAGTTGGCTAAATCTACTTCAGGTACAGGCAAAAATTGATAATCCCAGCCAAAGTTGATGCCCGTTACCAAATCGCCATCTTCCAGCGTAACGGCCGTACTGCTCACATCATTTTCGGGGAAGGTCCAGGCCCCGGGCAGCAGCTGTTCATTGGCTACGTCCAAGGCATCAATGGAAACACAATAGTCGCCCGCACTTAGATCAGTGAAAACGTAATCACCATCTTCATCTGTGGTGGCCGTGGCTATGCTGGATTCAGCGGGGCAGCTGCCTTCACCCAGGCTAACCAACACGCTGGGGATGCCAGGTTCGCCCTCATCCAACAGGCTATTGGCCTGGAAGCCGCCTGCCGGGGCCGCAATGCAGCCTGCGGATGGGACAGCGCTTGCGTCATCCCCTTCGCCGCCAGCGACCGCGCATAAATCGTGCCAGACACGGCCGTTTATGATGCCCATGTTTGTGTCGGCTGGGGTGGTGGTGGGCGTTGGTTCTGCCTGGGCCACATTATCTACTTGCAGCGTAAACGAACCATTGATGCCGTTGACATTAACGGCATAGGTTCCGGCGCTTAGTCCCAGCACATCGAGTGAAACGGTTTCTTCAAAGGGAACGAGCGCTTCGGTGCACAGCTCGCCCGTTTCCCGCAAGGTTGTGATGGTGATGTTGAAGGTTGTCCCCTGCTGCACGGTGTCTACGGAATCAATCGTGGTACAACCATCGGGCAAATCGCCCCGAGCGCGTACATTTACCTGCACGGGAAATGATTCCAGAATTAAAATTTCGATGCTGTCTACGTTGGCTTCTTGTTGTACGGGAATGTCAGTGGCGGGGTCGGTGGGAACGGCCGTTGGGGAGTCCGCCACCGAAGTGGCTGTTGCTTCTGGTTCTTCGCCGCCACAGGCAACCAGACCAACCAGTAAAAGTAATGCTATCAAAAGCAGAATTTTCTTCATAAAAATCAATCTCCTACTATCTTGAAATAGGAAGTCGCGCAAAGAATATTGAATCTATCCAAAAAAGCTACAGAGGAAAAAGAGAAGAAAAATCTCAGGAATTGCTGTGAACTCTGTGGCAATTTGTTGGATGGAAACTTTGTTAATCGGATAGTAAATAGGCTAAAAGCAGCTTTGCTGTGTTGTCTAGCGCGTCGCGATGCGTGCGTTCGTAATGGTGCGATGCGTCCACGCCAGGCCCAATGAGGCCGACACGCACATCGCCCCCCGCACGCCAGAGCGATTCTCCGTCTGAGCCGTAATAAGGATAGATGTCGGTTGCATAGCGTAGGCCATTGGCTTCAGCCAGTGCCTCCAACTCGCGGCGCAGCTGCATATGGTACGGTCCGGCCGAATCTTTAGCGCAAATCGTCACGGAATACTCATTTGAAGTTTGTTGGGGTGCAACCACAGCCATATCAATAGAAATAAGGTCAGTTAGATTGGCCGGGAAGCCAGTGGCGGCTCCGTGCCCTACCTCTTCGTAGTTGCTGATGTGAAAGTAGCTGTCTTGGGTGGGCTGCACGCCAGCTTCGGCCAGGGCAAACATGGCCCCAAACATGCAGGCGATGCTGGCCTTGTCATCCAGGTGACGAGAGCGGATAAAACCCATATCGCCAACCTCTACACGCGGATCAACCGCGATGATGTCGCCCACGCGAATGCCCAATGCTTCGGTTTCTTTTTCAGAAGTCGTAGTGGCATCAATACGTACTTCCATGTTGGTGTCGTCGCGGGGGGCATTGCGGTCTTTGCTGGTGTGGGCGTGAATAGAAGCGTGCGTGGGGAGAATGGTGCCCCGGTAGGTTTGGCCATTGCTGGCAAAGATGGTAACGCCCTCACCTTCTACTGACGTCCAGCTCCAGCCGCCAAGTTGGGTCATACGGAGACGGCCGTTTCGCTTAATTTGCCGTACCATGGCCCCCAACGTATCTACATGAGCCGTTAAGCCGCGTGGTGCATCTTGCTTTTTTCCAGGCCAATGAACCACCAGCAACCCTTTGGGGGTTCGTTTTAAGGTAATGGGCACGTTAGCAAAAGAAGCGGCAAACTTCTCTTCTAGCCATTCAATTGCTCGATCGGTGTCCCCAGTGGGGCTGGGAATGTTGAGAAGTTCAGTTAGAAACTGCACCATCACATCTACATTAACCGCAGGCAGCATAGGATTATTTTCTCCTTTTTGCGCTTGAATATCAGTTTGCTGGTTATCTGTAATCGGTAAGCGTGTCTGAATTTTAGTCTAAGAACTTTTTGCCGATTACATGAAACGCATCACAAAAGGCAAATCCTTAATTCAGACAGTTAATAGTTGGAATTCACCTTACGCAGCGGATTATAAAGTATGGTCTGATTGTTAACAATGTTTGCCATTTGGGCGCTGGCGGGACGGGGGTGCTATGACGGAATTACTATAGGTGTCTTGGCGCATTTTGTTTATGATAATTTTATGTTTTTAACAATTTCTGTAAGTAAACAATTTCTGTTTGCCGAATAAGTTCACTGATTGGAACCACTTTCTGGGGAAACGGGAGCCTTTTTCCCCTTTTTGAAAAATTATCTAAATACATCTAACCAGTGTTGCCAAGTCTTGGCTGGTTATTGTCTGGAGAATGATTGTGAAGTTTGCAAAGAATCACTCTTTAAGCGCCCCTGCGTTTTTACGTTTTGGTCCAGTCCTATTGGCGTTGTTTTCTCTTTTATTCCTGGGCTGGAAAACGGCCGTTCCTACCAAAGCAAGTTCACCCAACCAAGAACTAGACAGAATGTCTCAGCTTATGACCCAGGCCCAGGAAGTGGGCACCGTGCGGGTGCTGGTTCAGCTGGACATGCCCTTTTTTCGGCCCGAAGGTGATCTGAGCGATGTGCAATCGATTCAGGCACAGCAATTGGGTATCGATGGCCTGCAAGACAGTGTGCTAAACCAGCTGGCCGATACCAATACGGCCGTTATCGCCGCCTATAAATATATTCCCTACCTTGCCTTAGAACTCGATGCCGCTGCCCTGGAAACATTGGCCACCTTGCCCCAAGTTGTGGCCATTGAAGAAGATGTTCCTGTGCCGCCTGCCCTAAGCAGCAGCATTCCCGTGATTGGGGCCAACGAGGCGTGGGCTAATGGTTACACTGGCACTGGCCAAACGGTGGCCATTCTGGATACCGGCGTACAGACCAGCCACGCTGCTTTTACCACTGGTGGCAACCGTATCGTTTCTGAAGGATGTTACTCCACTACCAACGCGGGATATGGTGCCACCACCGTTTGTCCAGGCGGTGCGGAAGAATCAACGGCCGTTGGTTCCGGCGTAGACTGCACCGACGCTGTTGGCGCAACGAACAGCAAAGCCCAATCTGATTGCAGCCACGGGACCCATGTGGCCAGTATCGCTGCCGGGAATGATGGTGGTAGCATTGTGGGTGTGGCGCCAGATGCCAACATTATTGCCGTCCAGATTTTTTCCCTCTTCAACAACACAACTTATTGTGGTGGCTACAGCAATTGCATGCTTACTTTTACCAGCGACCAGATTGCTGGCCTGGAGCGCGTGTATGAACTGCGCAACACCTACCACATTGCCAGTGTCAATATGAGTCTGGGTGGGGGACAATATGCCACAACGTGTGATAGTGACAGTCGTAAAGCGGCCATCGACAATTTGCGCGCAGCGGGCATCGCGACGGTTATCGCTTCGGGGAACAATGGCTATCGCGACAGCATGAGTGCTCCTGGCTGCATCTCTTCAGCCATTAGCGTTGGGGCGACGGACGATGCCGACAACGTGGCTTCCTTTTCTAACGTGGCTCCGTTTTTGGATTTACTGGCACCTGGGGTAAGCATTTATGCGGCCGTTCCGGGCGGTGCCGGGATCAAGCAAGGTACTTCGATGGCTACCCCGCATGTTACCGGTGCCTGGGCACTGTTTAAGCAGGCGGTCCCTGGGGCTTCAGTCGATGAGGCGCTGGCCGCTTTTCAGACAGGTGCGGTGCCGGTAGATGATAATCGCATTGACGGCGTAGAGACAGATATGGCCCGGCTCTATGTGAACAAAGCCATTAATTCTTATGTGACTGGTCTAAGCATTGACGTTACGGCTTCTGAAGAGTATGTGCTGCCGGGAGATTCAGTCGATTTCACAATTGAGGTGCGAAATGATACCGGCACAGCTGCTTCCGAGATTGTCCTTACTGCGCCGCTGCTGAATCTGCTCTCTTTAGAGATGGGTTCCTTAAGTGGGGATGCTGTTGTGGTCAACAATGCAATCAATTGGACGATTGGGCAAACGCTCAATCCTGGCCAATCATTAAGCCGCACGGTTTCGTTTACGGTGGCGGCTAATGCCACTGCGGGCAGCGCTGCCTTTGTGGCCACGGCCGACTCGCCGGACATGGATGAACTGCGGCAGGGTACGGCCGTTTTAAACATCAATGAAGTGGTCACCTGCGGCTTTAGTGATGGGTTTGAAACTGGAACATTGGGTTCGGCGTGGGAAACGGCCGTAACCGAAGAGGGTCGCGTGCGTGTTCTGGCCGACATCCCGTACAGTGGCAGCTACAGCGTGGTGTTAGACGACAGCGTAGCGGGCGTGGCCCAATCTGAAGCAGCGCTCATCCTCACGGCAGACCTCACCGGGCAGGCAGAAGTCACCTTAAACTTTGCTTGGCGCGATTTGGGTGACGAATACGACGCCAACTATGATGGCCTCTTTGTTCGGGAACAGCCCGGAGACGCCTGGGTTAAAGTGCATGATTTTGCGGGCAGCAACAATGAAACTTACCAAAATGGGCAGCTCGATCTCAAAGCAGTTGCCTTAGAAAACGGGCTGACGCTGACGGACCGCTTCCAGGTGAAGTTTGGTTTTTATGATAATTTCCCCTTCAATGCCGGCGCTGTTAGTGCTGGGGACGGTTACGCGATTGATGATGTGAGTCTGGTATGTGTGCCAAAAGGGTTGGTCGTTTCGCAGCAAGTGGATAACCAGAATCCCCAGCCAGGCGAGGCAGTAAACTTCCGCATTTCTGTGACCAACAATGAAACCATTACAGCTACCAACGCGGTGATCAACTTCGTTATGGCCGATGGCTTGCTGTTGAATGGCGAAGTGGTGGTGGATGGGGCGACGGCCGTTGCCAACGAACCACCCTTGTTAGCCAACGGCATCAATATTGTTCCTGGCCAGGAAATCACCATTATCATACCCACCATTGTGGCCAGCAATTTGGCACCTGGAACCGTACTGGAATGTGTCGTTACCATCAGCAGCAATGAATTTGGCAGCCCGCCACCTACCAAACAATCCATCACGGTGTACACGGACAGTTATCAAGTATTCATTCCAATCGTGATTCGCTAGCCACTGTTTGCATTTCCCCGGAAACCGCATTCGAGATTATTCGCTCATTTACGAGTTTCCGGGGAAATTGTGATTTAGCCAGCGATAACCGAGCAAATACAGCTGCCCCAGCGCCAACAACGCACATTTCGCTGTCGGTGCACTGATTATGCTCGTTAGCCAAAACAAAACAGACCGGCAAAAGCTGCCGGTCTGTTTTGTTTTAGAGCGTAAGGGTTTGACCGCCCATTTTGCTTAATCCATGGGCTTTTGTGTTTAGCCAAAGCGTTCTTTTAGCAAATCAGCTAGGGCTGGTTGACCAATACCCTGGTATTCGTAGCGTACACGCTGGCTGGGCAGCTTGATGTTGATAATCTTGCCCAGATCGATGGGGGTGGCGATGATGACTAGCTCAGCGTTTGAGCGGTTAATCGTTTCTTCCAGATCAGCGATTTGATCGCCGCCGTAGCCCATGGCGGGCAAAACAGCACCCGTACCTGGATATTTCTGGTAAGTAGCGGCAATAGAACGAACGGCAAACGGCCGTGGATCCAAAATCTCTGCTGCGCCAAATTTCTGGGCAGCTACGACGCCTGCGCCATAGGCCATCTCGCCGTGGGTGAGGGTGGGGCCGTCTTCCACAACCAACACCCGCTTGCCCCGTATTGCTGCTGGATCGTCCACAAAAATGGGCGACGCTGCCTGGATAATGGTGGCCTTGGGGTTCACTGCGCGGATGTTTTTTTGCACGGTGAGGATGTTCTGAAAATCGGCCGTATCGACTTTGTTCAAAATAACGGCCGCAGCCAGCCGTAAATTTGTCTCGCCTGGATGATAACGCAGCTCATGACCAGGCCGGTGCGGGTCGGTTACCACAATGTGAAAATCGGAAAGGTAGAAAGGCAAATCGTTGTTGCCCCCGTCCCAAATGATGATGTCGGCTTCTTTTTCAGCCTCGCGTAGAATTGCTTCGTAATCAACTCCGGCGTAGATGACTGCGCCACGCTCGACGTACGGTTCATACTCTTCCCGTTCCTCGATGGTGCACTCGTGCTTGTCCATGTCCTCATAGGTAGCAAAGCGCTGCACGGCCTGCGCTGCCAGATTCCCGTACGGCATGGGATGTCGTATAGCGACGACATTTTGATAGCCCAACTCTTTTTGCAGCACGTTGAGCACATAGCGCGAGGTCTGGCTTTTGCCACAGCCGGTGCGCACGGCACAAACGGAGACGATGGGTTTGCTCGATTTGAGCATCGTCAGGCGCGGGTTCATCAGGCGGAAGCCAGCCCCAGCAGCCAACACGCGGGAGGCGATGTGCATCACGTATTCATGGGCAACGTCCGAGTAGGAGAAATATACATCGTCGATGTGGTGCTCATGAATCAGTTCTTCTAGCTGATTTTCAGGATAGATGGGAATGCCTTCGGGGTAGAGTGGGCCAGAAAGCGCAGGGGGATAGCGACGGCCGTCTATATTAGGAATCTGTGTAGCGGTAAAAGCAACAACTTCGACCTGGTCATTTTGGCGCAGAGCGGTGTTGAAGTCATGAAAATCGCGGCCAGCGGCGCCCATAATAAGTACACGCTGACGGTTTTGCATAGTCATAAAGACCTCCTCAGTTTGGAAATATGGTTGAGAAGATTGTACGAGAACGGCCGTAAGCTACACGCTAACGATTGTCATAGCTATACCTGCGGTTTGTCAGAAATTGGGTATATCTGGCTGAACGGCCGTATCAAGGGCTGGTAACGTGAAGTAGAACAGACTGCCGCGCCCGGATTCGCTTTCTACGCCAGCTTTACCGCCCAAACGCTTAACAATGCGGCCAACGATGGATAAACCCAGGCCATGCCCCTGGATCGAGTCAGAATGGACCCGCGAGAAGGCCTGGAATAACTTTCCCTGTTCTTCCGGTGAGAGGCCTGAACCGTTGTCTTTTACCCAGTAGCGGATGCTGCCATTGACTAATTCCTCACCGCCCAATTGCAGGCGAGGTGGCTTGCCACCATATTTCAGTCCGTTGCTCAGATAGTTGGCCCACACTTCTTCTATCCAGGGGCCGTAGCCTACGGCCGTTGGCCAGGATTCTGGCAAGATGATTTCAGCCCTGCGTTCTTCAATGATGTGTGATAATCGTTCTTGGGCCGCCTGAACAATATCGTCCATGAACAACACCTCCAGCGGCACATCATTTTGGCGTACGCTGGCCAGCAGTAGCAGTTCGTCAATGATCTGCACCATTTGGCGGCTGCCACCCAGGCTGATGGCCAAAATCTCCTGCATTTGTTTGTCAAGCTGCGGCATGGCCATTTCTTGCAGCAAATCCAGACCTGTGACAATGCGCCCCAGCGGGTTTTTGAGGTCATGGGCTACAGTGTGGGCAAAGGCATCCAGTTCAGTGATGCGTTCCGCCATTTCCTGCTGCAACGTGCGAATAGTCAGGTGGGTTCTGACTCTGGCCCACACCTCTTCGGCCTGGAGTGGTTTGGTTACGTAATCAACGGCTCCGGCATCAAAGCCGCGCACTTTGTCAGAGACGTCTGCCAGGGCGGTCATGAAGATAACGGGAATTTCCCTGGTGGTTTCGTTGTCCTTTAGGCGGCGGCAGGTTTTAAAGCCATCAATGCCCGGCATGCGTATGTCAAGCAGAATGAGATCGGGTTGGGCAAAAGCGGCTCGTTCCAGGCCGGATTCACCATTGCGGGCGATGATAATTTCTAGGCCGTATGTTTTCAGGTGCTCGATGGCCACTTTCAGGTTGGTGACGTTGTCGTCAATAATCAGGATTAGTTTATTTGCACTTTGGCCTTTCATAAGCATTTACTCTTGGGCGCATTTGTCATATTTACTCATTGCTGTTGCGTAAATACTGAGTGATAAACGACAAGATTTGTTCATCTTCAAAATTAGCCGCCAGCTGATCGACTGTATTGGCAAAGGCATGGTATTCGGGGGACAGAGTTTTTAGATGGTTGGCCTGTTCCCGAATATGATCCATGTTGCCAAAGCGGGCCAACGCTAGCAATGTTTCCAGCTCGGTCTGGGGCGGCGGGGTGACCTCATTTGGGGGAACAACGGCCGTTTCTAGCAAAGCCCTCGCATCTATCTGCCTATCATACTCCCAAGTGAGCTGTAAGTAGGTTTGCAGCAGGTCAAACAGTTTGTCTGCTTCCACCGGTTTGGTCAAAAAAGCATCGCAGCCCACGCGTTGGCTGGATACCTGGTCGCCCTCCAACACGCTGGCGGACACGGCAATGATGGGAACGGCCGTAAAATCTGGCATTTCCCGAATCGTGGTCACGGCCTCAAAGCCCATCATCACCGGCATGACCAGGTCGATAAAGATTAAATCTGGCTTGAACTGCGACACTTTTTCTACGGCCTCGCGGCCGTTTTCAGCCAGGGTAACTTCAAAACCAATCGGTTCCAGCAGATTCAACAGTACCATGCGGTTTTCCCGGCGATCATCCACTACCAGGATGCGGCGGCGTGGGCCCTGGTAGCCTGTGATTAAGCGGGTGGGTGTTTCGGGAGGAACGGCCGTTTCCGTCACAATCACAAATGGCACTTCAAACCAGAAACGACTGCCTGCATCCGGTGTACTTTCTACCTGAATTTGTCCCCCCATCAACTGCACCAGTTCCTGGCTAATTGGCAAGCCCAGGCCAGTCCCTTCCGCCTGTGATTGGGCATTGCCAGTCTGTTCAAAGGGTTGGAAGATTTGCTCAATCTGGTTCGGGGTAATGCCAACGCCGCTGTCTTCTACTTCAAATCGCAGGCGGCAAATTGGCGTTATCTCCTTTTTATTTGGTTCTTCGGCGCACGTCACCCGGAACGTCACCACGCCTTTTGGGGTAAATTTCACAGCGTTGCCCAGTAGATTCAGCAGCACTTGCCGCAGCCGTTTTTCATCGGCTAGAATCGCCGTCGGTAGATCAGAATCCGCTTCAAAAGTGAGAAGGATTTGCTTTTGATTGGCCGCCAGCTTCATCATGTCGGTGATGCCTTCCAGAAAGGCAGGCAAGTTTAACTCAACCGGTTGAATTTCCAGGCGTCGTGCCTCGATTTTGGCCATGTCTAGCACATCGTTGATCAATGTAAGTAGGTGACGGCCGCTGTTGTAAATGGTTTGCAGACCTTCACGCTGTTTGGCCGTTAAGGTTGTGTCACGCTGCAAAATTTGAGCGTAACCCAAAACGCCGTTCAGGGGGGTGCGCAGCTCGTGGCTCATGTTGGCCAGGAAATCGCTTTTGGCATGATTGGCCACTTCGGCATGTTCTTTGGCTCTGGCCAACTCCTCTGTCCGTAGGGCCACCTGGGTTTCTAATTCCCGGTTGCGCTGCCTGACACGGTACACACGCCAGCGTACCCCGGCAACAAGCGCCAGCACAAACAAACCCACGGCCGTAAGGCGGAACCACCACGTTTCCCACCAGGGCGGATTGATGAAAATGCTCAGGGCGGCTTCTTGCTCGCCCCAATTTCCGTTGTTGTCTGTGGCCTGCACGCGGAAAGTGTAGCTTCCGGCCGGGAGGTGGGTGTAGGTGGCAAAGCGGCGGTTGCTGGCTACTTCATTCCATTCAGTTTCAAATTCTTCCAAGCGAAACCGATAGCGCGTTTTTTCGGGGGCGGCGTAACTGAGGGCAGCAAAGTCAAAGGTGATGACATCATCGTCGTGAGCGAAGGTCAGCTCGTCTGTTTCCCAAAGCGGTTGGGTCAGGCGAGAATCAGGCCCAATGGGTGCAAGCGCGTTAAAAAGTCGCAGCGCTGTGAGAACAACGGGCGGCTGGCTAAGGTTATCAACCGTGTTTGTGGCCGGGTCAAAAGTTGTGAAGCCGTTATTGTGACCGAAGTAGAAACGGCCGTCTCTATCCACCCATTTTGCTGCTCGATTGAATTCATCTCCAGCTAGTCCATCGGCCATATCATAAAGTGCTTCAACGCGGCCGCTTTGGGGATCAAACTTGGCCAGGCCGTGTTTACTGCTGATCCACAAATAGCCGTCATCATCCTGTAAGATGGCTTCGGTGAAGGTACTGGATAGACCGGCCTCGGCGGTAAAGTGGGTTAAGGATTCTGTTTGGGGGTCGAAGGCAGCCAGTCCCTCATTGGTGGCCAGCCAGATACGGCCGTTTTCATCTGCTAAAATGTCTTCTATTTTGCCGACGGAAGTTTCCGGTTCGGTCAGGTAATGCGTGAACGTTTTTTGGCGTAGGTCAAGGCGGCTCAGCTGGCCCTTTTCGTAACCGAGCCAAATGTTGCCAGCCTGGTCGCTGGCAATCGCATTTAGCTGAGGGGCGGCCAGCGTCGTCTCGTTTATCTCAGCATTGGGATCAGCCAATAAATAAGACTCTGCCAATTGTCGGTCGGCATCCAGGCGATAGAGGCCATCCCGTTTGGCGGCTACCCACAGGTTGCCCTGGTCGTCTTCAAGCAGCCCAATGATGGGTGTTGGCGGGCGCATTCCCTCTGCTATGGCCGACTCCTCGTACAGTCGTACCAGTTCGACCGTGCCCGCTGCCGGGTTCAGCCGAATCAAACGGCCGTCGGACAAACCAAACCACACCTCACCCTGGCTGTCTGTCAATACTGAATTGATCTCCGGTTGATTTCCCTGGTAAAAATCGGACGACTCGTAGCGGGTAACCAAACCAGTTGTCCGGTTGACCTGATTGAAAACATCACTGTTTACAATCCACAAATTGCCATAAGCGTCCTCGCTCAGCCCGGTGACATTGGGAGCAGCCAGGCTGTTGACATTTAAGGGTTCGTGGCGGTAATTGGCAAAGCGATCCCAGGCGGGGTTAAACAGATTCACGCCGCCATTATAGGTGCCCAGCCAGATCGGGCCCGTTTCGTCTTCATGAATTGTGGTGATGAAATTGCTGCTTAAACTTAGTGGGTTGGTAGTGTCGGCTTGTATGTGTTGCGAGATGGTTTCTGTGGTCGGGTCAAAGCGGATAAGCCCTTCGTTGCGGGTGCCAATCCAGAGCTGCCTGGATTTGTCCAGGTGCAGACTTTCAATTCTAGGGATATCTTCAATATGCGTTATTTGTTCCGTTTGGGGATCAAATTGGTACAGGCCTGTAAAACCACCAAGCCAGAGACGGCCGTTTCCGTCCAGCACAATCGCCCCTAAGCGCCGTTCATCGGGTGATACGAACCATGCGGTAAAGTCATCGGTGATAGGATCATAGTGCTGCAAATGTTGGTCAGAAATGAGCCAGAGGCTGCCATCCTTGTCCTGAGCAAAGCCCCAGGTAGCCCCGCGTTGGATATTGCTGTTTTCTGGCAGGTAGCGGGTTACCTGGCCGGTTGCCAGATTAAGCTTGTGCAGGCCGTTTTCTGGCAGCGAACCAAACCAGACGTTGCCTTGACTATCATAAAACGCGTTAAAAGTTGGGTTGCCGCCCAGGCTGCTGGCATCATTGGCATCATATTGATAACGGATAAATTGCTCCGTGCGTGGATTAAAGCGGTTGACGCCGCCTTCGGTGGCAATCCACAACATACCCTCAGCATCTTCCACAATGTCATTCACCTGGTTGCTGCCCAGGCTGTTGGGGTTGTTTGGTTCGTGTTTGTAGGTGGTGAAGCTGTAGCCATCGTAGCGGCTCAGGCCATCTGAAGTGCCAATCCAGATGAAACCGGTGCTGTCTTGCAGGATGGCTTGAACATCATTTACCGGCAGGCCATCGGCGGTAGACAGGTGGCGGAACTGGGTGCTGGGGGCAAACGGCCGTACCTCGTTTGTGGGTTGTCTTGGTGGTGGGGCGTCTTGGGCAGAAACGGCCGTGCCACCCACAAAATTAATCAGCAAAAACAAAAATAACCAGCGTTGGATAAAAATTCGGGTTTTTCTTTTCATAAGCGTGATGGGTTGCCGCAATGACAGGTCTTTGTATCAGCGTGATGTTAGCCAGATAATCTTACAGAAAATATAGCCGTTGCGGTGAACGGTGAATCAGGTCCAGAGCGTTACAGCATTTTCCCTATCGTTTCTACTTGCTCGCAATGGCTTGCTTCGTGCAGGGCCAAACGACGTGCCTGGCTAAAAACAGTATGCTGCCGACCTTTGATCCTGGCATCTCGTGCCCAGTCGGCAAAGGTTAAAGTATTTAACCTTGCCAGCAGTTCAGCTCGCTGGTCGCAAAAAACTTGGAAGGATGGCCCAAATTCCAGGTCAGGATAATTTGTTTTGCGCAGATAGGTGCGAGGGGAGATATGGCGCAGCGTCGGCGAATCCTGGGTGAGCATGGCGTCAATATCCTGGCTCCACACATCCGCGCAAGCACGAAGGTGAGCCAGAATATCGTTGATGGACCAGGATTTTTCGTCTTGTTTTTCGCGGTGCTGTTCCGGCGTAAGGGTTTGAGCTACGGCCGTTAATCGTTCAGGGGTTTCTGCCAGCAGTTTGAGCGCTTTTTCGATACCAGTTTGGGTAATTTTCATTTGTTATCCTCCGGTGGGCAGGGAGCGAAACGGCCGTTATCAAAGCAAAATATCGCCCTTCGCCAATCGCCATTATCCCATTTGATTGGCTCTGAATTTGCAGACTTACTGACCTAATCCATGCCGAATCGCGATGATGGCAGCCTGTGTGCGGTCCGAGACGTCTAGCTTGGCGAAGATGGCGCTGACGTGGTTGCGCACGGTTCCTTCTGAGAGATAGAGCTGCGCGGCAATTTCATTGTTGCTCAAGCCCTGAGCCATTAGCCGCAGCACCTCTTCTTCTCGACTGGTGAGGTTTTCCGTAATCTGTGTTGCTGGCTTGGCCTGTTGACTGGCTGTCTGCTGCAATAGTTTTCCGGCAATGGCCGGATCGACAAACGCCTGACCACGAACGGTTCCTCGAATGGCTTCCAATACCTTCTCGCGCGGCGTATCCTTGAGCAAATAGCCTGAAGCCCCGGCGCGAATCGCGTCAAACAGCCACTCATCGTCGTCGTAAGTGGTTAGCACCAGCACTTTCATTTCAGGATGCTGCGCCCGAATGCGCCGGGTGGCTTCAATGCCGTTGATCCCGGGCATTTTCAAATCCATCAAAATGAGATCGGGCCGGCCGCTGGTGGCCAGTTCCACCACTTCAGCACCGTCTTGGGCCAAGCCAACAACCTCAATGTCACGTTCTAATTTCAGGAGCATCTCCAAACCATCACGAATGATGGCCTGATCATCACAAATGATCACAGTGATCATATTAAAATCCTTTGAGATGTAACTCGACTGTCGTTCCTTTGCCAGATTGGCTGCTGATAGCCAGTTTCCCTCCGGCGGCCTGGGCTCGTTCGCGCATTCCGGCTAAACCATAATGACCTGTTTCCTGAAAGTGTTTCATGTCGAAGCCCAAACCATCATCTTCTACCTTGAGGTAGATTTCCTCCTCAGAGAGCGTTAACTGTATGACTAGCGTCTGGGCATTGGCATGGTACACGACGTTTTCCAAGGCTTCTTGCGCAATTCGGTAAATACATTGCTCAACATCAGGAGAAAGGGATGGCATTTGGTGGGGCAACGACAGCGACAGGCTCAATTTGCCTCGTTCTGCAGCGGATTCGGCCAACTGCTGCAAGGCCAACAGTAGGCCCAGATCGTCAATGGGACTGGCCCGCAGCGCCTTCAACGCTCGGCGCGTCTCGTTCAACCCTGATCGGGTGGCGGCTAGAGAGCGCGTTAATAAATTGCGGGCTGTTTCTGGTTCCACATCCCAATAAGCCTGGGTGGCTTCTAGCTGCACAGACAGACCACTCAAGGTGTGAGCCAGGGTGTCGTGCAGTTCGCGCGCCAGACGGTTGCGCTCGCGGCTGATGCTGAGTTGTTCAACGGTGCTGGCATAATGGCCCAGCCGAGCATTGGCCTGAACCAATTCTTCTTGCTGGGTTCGCAGCCGGTGTACCAGGACATTAATGAAATAGCCGATCACTAAAAAAGTGACGGAACGCACGATCGCTACAAATATCACTGCACTCGTGGCCGTCGCTTGGGTTGGTAAGGTTGTGGTGTTTGTCATGACCAACGAAATTTCCAGCACGGCCGTTCCCAAGGCAAACAATCCCACAACGGGCCATTGATATTGCCAGGCTGTCATCACCAAACCAATAAACAGAACAGGTAATAAACGCAGCGTCACGCCTTCAATGTTAGACAAGGGTCCAGGTGGAAACGGCCGTATCCACAAACGGCTGGCCACAATCGGCAATCCAGCAATGATTAGCAGCATCAGGGGGACGTAAAATGCCTTCAGCTTTTTTTGCATCCACGGCCAGTAAGAGAATCCCAGAAACAGTAAAGCAATGGCCCCGTGGATCAGGTAATACTGCCCCAGAATGGCAAGAGGACGGCCTGCATACAAGTATGTATCAATGCCAGCCAGCAGAAATAAGTAACCAAGCCAAACCCAGGCGGCCGTATGCAGTACACGTGCAAAATCAAGAGAGTTGTTTCTCATGCAAAAATCATAGCATAGGATGCACTTGGGCACCCATGATCGCTGTCATGGTTTACTGGAGATGGGCATGACAGCCGTCATGATCAATTGTGAGCCGAGTGATAGCTTCTTGGGGCAGATAATGACCCGAGGCACTCACACCTTTCCCCAAGCATACCCTAAACTGATGGTGCAATCGTCAAAATGAACGAACAAGGAGACAACTGCATGTCAATTAGAAAATTAATCGTGACCCTACTCTTTATTTTGTTAAGTTTAGCGTTAGTAGCCTGCCAGCCAGCGGATTCATCTGATCAGGGCCAGCCGTTTGGGCAGCCCACAAACAGTGTCCTTGCCCAATCTGGGCCAGCCGATGAGGCGCAGCCCAGCCAGCCAGCAGAAATTTCTGAGCTGGCGGCAACGGCGACTTCGGTTGCCCTGCCGCTTGTGCTAAATAATACGGCCGTAGCCAATGGATACTCGGTTGTCGATACGGGCCAGGCGGCTTGCTACGGTGACCAAAATGCCATCGCTTGCCCGCAAGCTGGCGGGGCTTTCTCTGGCCAGGATGCTCAATTTGCCGGTAACCAACCCAGCTACAGCCTCAGCGCCGATGGCTTGACCGTTAGTGACACTATCACCGGCCTGACCTGGACACAAAGCCCCGACCTGAATAGCGATGGCACCATCAATGTCAATGACAAACTGACCTTCGCCGAGGCGCAAGCCTACCCCGCCACGCTCAACGCCATGAACTATGGTGGTTACAGCGATTGGCGGCTGCCATCAATGAAAGAACTGTATTCGCTAATGGACTTTCGTGGTACCGATCCCAGTGGCTATGAAGGGGCCAATACGTCTGGGCTGACGCCCTTCATCGACACAAGCTATTTTGATTTTGGCTATGGTGATACGGCCGCAGGTGAGCGGGTGATTGATGCCCAATTCTGGACGAGCAATATCTATCTTGGCACTGTTTTTGGCAACCAGACGTGTGTTTTTGGCTTGAATTTGGCCGACGGCCGTATCAAGTGCTATCCATCCGCCACATCCGGTTCAGTTACCAAACTGAACTACGTCTACTTTGTACGTGGCAATACCGTCTACGGGGTCAACGATTTTAGTGACAATGGCGACGGCACCATCACCGATAGCGCTACCGGGCTGATGTGGTCGCAGAATGATAGCGGCGCTGGCATGAATTGGGAAGAAGCCCTGGATTGGGTTGCGCAAATGAATGCCGCGAACACCCTCGGCTACAGCGATTGGCGGCTGCCAAATGCCAAAGAGATGCAAAGCATTCTGGACTACGACCGGGCACCGGATGCCACCGACTCCGCAGCCATCGACCCGCTGTTCCACATCACCCAAATTACCAATGAGGCAGGCCAGGTTGATTATCCCTCTTTCTGGACCAGCACAACCCATGCTAAGTTTAATGGCAGTGGGTCAGATGCTGTCTATATCAGTTTTGGCCGGGCAATGGGTTATATGAACAACAGCTGGATGGATGTTCACGGAGCGGGGGCACAGCGCAGCGATCCTAAAAGTGGCGATCCCGCCGATTACCCCACTGGCCATGGTCCACAAGGTGATGCCATCCGTATTTACAACTACGTTCGTCTGGTGCGAGGCGGCACATCTGGGGCTGTTTTTACCAGCGATGAAGTGGAACCAAGTGTTGATCTTTCAGTTGGTAACGAGCCGGGTGGCATTGTTCAGAGTGAGCAGCCCAGTCTGTCTGAGCCACCTCCGCAAGCGGCTGTTGATGCTTGTGTTGGTCTAGCGGTCGGTGCGGCCTGCACCATGGAAACGCCCGATGGAAAACGAACTGGAAGCTGTACGGCCGTTCCCACCAATGAAGAACTGGCCTGTGTGCCCGAAGGCGGCCCGCCAGGCGACGGGCCGCGTCCTTGATAACCCATTTATTTTCACCGGTTTGGGCTAGGCATGTGTCCATCATCACATGCCTAGCGCCTGGGCCACACGTTGGGCCAGTTTGGCAACAGATTCGGTTTCGCTCCTGTTACAAATTGCAATGTTGTTTGCCTGGCACTCTTGCAAGATGGTTTGGCTGATTTGGGCATCAAATTCGAGGAAGGTTTGCCATGCTTTGTCGGGGTTGGGTAGTTGGTCAATCATGGTTTTCATCCCCAGGCGTTCTTCATTTTCGCACCAGATTTCGGCACTGGTGCGGCCTGGGCGAGCGATACAAACAATCTGGCTGGCGGGCAGCGCCTGGGCGATGATCGCTGGATTGGCGATGCCACCGTCGATCAAAATGCCTGCGTCTGGTTCCATTTGGGCCAAATCTTCGGCCAGCAAATCAAGATATTCGGGGGCGGCCGCTTGGTTAAACGCATCAAACTGTTCCCAACGCATCCCCAGCAGCCAGGCCAGTCCGTTGGGGGCAGCGGCCCACTGGCTGTTAACGGGATGGCGTTCTGGGGTGAAACGGCCGTGATACGTGCCATAAATATGGGCATCCATGTCATAAACTGGCAAACCATATGTTTCTGCCAATGCCTGGCAGATGGTTGTCTTGCCTGATCCAGACCCGCCAACAATCCAAAACAGCCGCTTGTGCCGGCCGAGTGCTTTTTGCGCTTTTGCCAGTAAATCCACGTTGATCGTACACACGTTTCACCCCCGATTTTGCGATTTATTGCCAAATAAGTTCTACACGCATTTCTAAAAATGCGCCAAATCGGTTGGCAGCTTCAACAATGGCTTGCTGTTCGTCGGCGTTGAGTGGCAGATAGCTGTTGAGTTCAATGGTGACCGTCTCTTTTTGCAGGGTGCGGCGGCTGTTGCCAATGACCTGCCCATCCAAAACCAGAAGGTAAGTGAGGCCGTTGCCCAAATTACCAAGCTTAATGCTTACTTCATCTGTGGCAATGGCGCGGCGATCTTTGTAGCCAATAAAATATTCATCAAATACGGAGAAGATATAGGCACGGGGAGGCTGCTGCCTCGCCGGGGGGATGTTGGGGGAAAACCAGTAGGTTTGGTTGTCGATCTCTGCCTGTTCCAGTTGGTTTTGCACCATCGTTAGGCCGGAACGGCCGTCTGCCAATGTCAATCCTGACCAGTTAGCAAAATCATGTATGGTAGCTGGACCGTGGCTTAGAAAGAAGCGGTGGATCAGTTCGGCCAAGGCTTCCTCCTGAGTCCGTTCTGGCGTTGGGGGTACCCATTCTTCCAGCAAGGCGTATGTAAATTGCTTGCCGCGCCGGGGGCCGCTGCACAAAACGCCGTCCAATTCGGCGCTCATCACAATGTAAGTCAGCCGTCGGCCTGATTCAGTGTTTTTGATACCTGCTTTGTGCAGTGCCTGACCCAACTCGGGGCGGGTGAGGTGTTTGCCACCTTGCAGCGCCTTGGCCAGCACATCGTGGCAGCGTTGGCGTGTCTTTTCATCTAAATCCAGCTGGCGATAGCCAGTGCCATTCCGGGTGTGGACGCGGGGCGCAGTCAGCTTGAGCAGCCAACGAATGTCTTTGGGAGCGACAAAATGCCAGGTGGGGCGCAAAACGTGGGTGCGCAAGATAGCACCGGAATCAAACGCAGCTTCCAGGTCGGTTTCAACAGCGTTTTGCAGGCGTAGGCCGAGTGACCATTTGGCTCCATAATAATCTTGGGCTTGTACGGCCGTTAACCAGCGCACGACCTCAACTGGCTGCTGGAATGGGGCCGACGAAAGATGCTGGCAGCGCAGCCGCAGCTGGGCAATGTCTGAGCGTTTCATGGGGCGGAAAACGGCCGTTGTTTACGCTTCTGGTGTCAAAATAATTACAGGAATAGTCCGCGTTGTTTTCTGTCGATATTCGTCAAAACCAGGATTTTTAGCAACCATTTTTTCGTATAGCTGAGAGCGTTCTGGTTCTTCAGCAACCGTTGCCTTGGCTGTAAACTGGTCAGTGCCCACTTCTACCGTCACATTTGGATTGGCCACAACGTTGTAATACCAGTCCGGGTTGGTGGGGGCACCCGCCTTAGAGGCAACGACCACGTAGCGTTCACCATCGTTCACAAAGGCCATAGGATTAACGCGGGGCTGACCGCTTTTAGCACCGGTTGTGTGCAGTAAGAGTAAGGGCATATTGGCAAACTGACCCCCAACTTTACCATCATTGGCGCGAAACTCTTCAATAATCTGTTTGTTCCAATCGTTTACACTGCTCATGTTTGCTCACTCCATCATTGTGTTTGTATTGGTTTACGGTTGCTTTAGTTTCAATTTTATTCGGTATCGTAGGCAGTAATGGCAGCCGGTAACGCCTGTGTCACACCGTGCCCGATTGCAGGCAAGCCAACTAATATAGCACTGATGACTTCTTCACGCGATGCGCCTGACTGTTTGGCTGCCTTCACATGAAAAGGAATGCCGCTTTCCATATGTAACGCAGCCAGGACGGCCAAATACGCCAAAGCTGCCGTTTTTTCATCGAGCGCACTTGCCTTGGCTAACTCCTGAACCATTGCGCCCCAGGCCTGTGCCTGTTGGGGGGCTTCACTCAGAAAGGTTTGGAAGGCATTGCTGATTAAGGATGATTGGTTATTCATACGTTGCTTCCTTATAGCGAATAGTCAAATAAAAAACTGTGTTGACCACCTTCATTTTGAATGGTCATTGTTCCTGCTATACCCACTAATTCACCAGTGCCTGAATCTGGCACCACTTCCAAAACAAGGCGACTCTCGGCTGCATTTGTGATGCCAAAGTGTTGCAAAACAAATGTGCCTCGTTTACCGTGTAGGGTACCACTCACTTGTTCAATGGCGACGTAGCCAGCTGAGCCTTCTACGGCCGTTATTGCCGTCAGCATTTGCCCCAAACTTTGCCCAGTCAGGTCGCCCTGGAAGGATTTGTCGATGGACATGCGGCCCAGGCTAATGCCATCACCGCCTGTGGCATAAGAATCTAGCGGTTGTAACTTAACGTCAAATGTGCCCGTTGCTTTCATTCGTTCTCCTGTATGTTTTCAGTAAATTGCTTTTGTAATCGTTTGGGAGCAATCAAAAACCAACTGCCGCTGATGTAAAATTGCAAATCTTCATCACTAATCTGGTTGAGCTGGATGCCAATCCAGCCGCGCACGCCCACGTAGGGCGGTATGAAAAAGGTTTCGGGGTGGGTGTTAACCAATAGTTCCTGTAGACCAGGGGAGGCAGCGACCCAAACTGCCAGTCGGCCGTCCCCATGATGGTTGTTGGTGAACATGACAAACACTTTTTTGCCACGCACAAAAAAGGTCGGTTCACCATGCGACAGCCGTTCCGTTGTTTCTGGAAATGAAAAACAAATTTTGCGCACGCGCTCTAATTGCTCATCAGGTGTCATTGGCTTTGGGTCCCAGATGTTCTACCAGCAGCTGCCAGCCATTTTCGCCATTTATCAAAACGGAACTGCCTGTGCCCGCGCCGCTGGCGGGTTTGCCGTTAATGAGGCCCGTCCAGTGAAAAGTGAAAAGGTAAACGGCCGTATCCTCCCCCTGCTTTACCCAATGCACATTCTCTATTTTGTACGTCTCGTCCTGGATCAGGCTGAAATTGCGCTCGAAGGCGTGGCGAACGGCCGTTTTGCCTACGTGCACCGCACCAGAAGAAAATGTCACGCACGCATCGGGATGAACCAGCGGGTTCACCTGCTGCCAATCTTGTGTCGCTAACGCGGCTGCATACTTTTCAATAAACGTCTCTGGATTCATGATTACTCGGCAGTGCCTTTGTTCCGTGCCTTACTCACCCAGCCGGGTGCCGACCCCACTTTTTGCCCCAGAAACAGGCTCAACTGTGCTGCATGTTCCTGAACGTGGCGCAGGTTGTAAAGGAGCATCTCGGCCACGCTCATTTCGGGCCAATCTGAGCGAACGCGCTGCGGGGCCATAAAATCTGTTATCGATTCAATTCGGGATTGGCACTTGTTACGGCCGTATCTCAAATATTCCCGCAGCTCTGCCTTGCTGTACACCCGCTCCGGCAGTTCGCCAGACTCAAACTCTGAAAGTGTGAATGGGGCAGGTGGGGCAAAATTTTCGGCCGTTTCCGAGAGGTAAAAGTCCAGCCAAAAGAGGCAGTGATAGGCAATACACCAAAACTCCGCAAATTCAGGAATTGAGTCAGGAAACAGGCGTGCCTGCCACAGCTCATCTGGGCACGCCTCAATCGCATTGTCCAGCATGTCTATGGCCGCTCCAAATTGATGCCAGATGATTTCATTCCAGGTCATATTCGTACCTTTTAACCATTATTGGAAACAACTTCATGTCACGCAAAGACGCTAAGATTTTCTTCCTCTGCGTCTTTGCGTGAGGCTTCTTCCCGATAATCTTTATTAGTTTTGCCGCTCATTGCCACGTTTAAAATTGCCTGTGGCTTTGGCCATAACCAACTGGGCTTCCTTATGCGCCAGACCCGCAATATTGGCCAAAAATTTCTGAGCCGGTTTGCCTTTTAAGATTTTGACCTGCTTGCCGTACCAGTAGATAAACACTTTTTGTTCCTTGCCTTCGCGGAATGTAAAAACTTCGTCGTCGAGGATATTTCGTTTATCTACATTGCTCATGACAAAACTTTCTCTCCCAAAATCTCGCGCAGGAACTGGCCAGTGTAGCTTTCATCCACCTGGGCTACCTGCTCTGGGGTGCCTTGGGCAATGATTTGCCCACCGCCGTCGCCTCCTTCGGGGCCGAGATCGATGAGCCAATCGGCCGTTTTGATGACGTCCATGTTGTGCTCAATCACAATCACCGTGTTGCCCGCATCCACCAGCCGGTGCAGCACGTCCAGCAGCTTTTGCACGTCGGCAAAATGTAGGCCAGTGGTGGGTTCGTCCAAAATGTAAACGGTTCGGCCCGTAGCCACGCGGCTCAACTCTTTAGACAGCTTAATGCGCTGCGCCTCGCCGCCGCTGAGGGTGAGGGCGCTTTGACCCAGCTTCACGTAGTCCAGCCCCACGTCGTGCAGCGTTTGTAGGATGCGGCTGATCTTGGGATGGT
The DNA here is from genome assembly GCA_905479495.1 of uncultured Anaerolineae bacterium. GTDB lineage: Bacteria > Chloroflexota > Anaerolineae > Promineifilales > Promineifilaceae > Leptofilum. Next base: position 138,894 of record CAJQMR010000013.1, on the reverse strand, counting down.
TGGCGAAGAATTCCAGGGCGTCCTGCACGTCCATGTCCAGCACGTCGGCGATGGTTTTGCCCTTGTACTTGATGGCCAGCGTTTCTCGGTTGAAGCGCTGCCCGTTGCATTCGCGGCACAGCACCCAGACGTCGGACAAGAAGTGCATCTCGACTTTGCGACGGCCGTATCCCGAACAAGCTTCGCACCGCCCACCTTTCACATTGAAGCTGAACCGCCCGGGCTTGTAGCCGCGTGCCTTGGCTTCGTTGGTTTTAGCAAACACCTGCCGGATCAGGTCGAACAGCTTTACGTAGGTGGCCGGGTTGGAGCGTGGCGTCCGGCCGATGGGGTCCTGAGTGATATTGATCACCTTGTCCAAATGTTCCAAGCCGTGGATCGCTTTATGTGGGCCAGGTGTACTCTGCGCCTGGTGCAGCGCCCGCGCCAGCGCTGGATGCAGCGTTTCGGAGACGAGGCTGCTTTTGCCGCTGCCACTGACGCCCGTCACACAAATCATCGTGCCCAGCGGGAACGTGGCGGTGACGTTTTGTAAATTGTGCAGACTGGCTCCGATGAGTTCTAGTTGGCCAATGTCGGGGTTGCGGCGGGAACGGCCGTTGGGGGCCACAATCGCCAGTTCCCCCGACAAATATTTGCCGGTGAGCGAATTGGGATGCGCTTTTACAAACTCAGGCGTGCCCGCAGCGATAATCTCGCCACCCTTCACGCCTGCACCCGGCCCCAAATCGATTAGCCAATCAGATTCCACCATTGTTTCTTCGTCGTGTTCCACCACCAGGACGGTATTGCCCATGTCGCGCAGCTGGTGCAAGGTGTCCAGCAGGGCGCGGTTGTCGCGGGCGTGCAGCCCAATCGACGGCTCATCCAGGATGTACAGCACGCCCACCAGCCCGCAGCCAATTTGGCTGGCCAGGCGAATGCGCTGTCCCTCGCCGCCGGACAAACTGGGCGCGGCACGATCCAACGTGAGGTAATGCAGCCCCACGTTGAGCATAAATTGCAGCCGGTCGCGAATTTCTTTGAGGACTTCTTCGGCAATCTCGAACTGTTCTTCGTTGAGAGAGGAGGGAGATTGGAGATTGGAGACTGGAGATTTGCCATTCTTACCGTTTACCGATAACTGTTCGCGAAGCGGTCGCTCTGCGACATTACGGACCACTGATGACTGATTACTGAGACTCATTACCCACTCAAACGCCTCATCAATGGCCAACTGGCCCACCTCGTTCAGCGACTTGCCGCCGACGGTGACGGCACGGGCTTCGGGGCGCATGCGGGTACCGCCGCAGGTGTCGCAGGGCAGTTGGTTCATGAAGCTGGCATACCAGCGGCGGGTGTATTCTGAGCTGGTCTGGTGGAACAGTCGGTTGATGTGATGAATGATGCCGCGAATCGGCCGTTTTGATTCCCCAGTCCATGAAGCATCTTCATTTTCGCTGGAATATTTGAAATGAATCTGCTCATCCCCGGAGCCATAGAGCAGTTTGTGGCGGAAGGATTCGGGCAGCTCTTGCCATGGTGTATCCAGACTGACATTGAAATGCTCGGCGATGGCCTTCAGTTGGGAGGTGGTCCACTTGTTTTTCTTCTTGCGCACGTTGCCGTACCAGCGCAGCGCGCCGTCCATGATGGACAGCGTTTCGTCCTCGATAATGAGGTCCGGGTCCACCCGCATTTGCGTGCCGATGCCGTTGCAGTCGGGGCACATGCCTAGCGGTGAGTTGAAGCTGAACAGCTGGGGCGACAGTTCCGGGAAGCTAAAGCCACAAGTGGTGCAGGCGTTGTGTTCGCTCAGGGTTATTTGTTCCTCGCCCAGGTCGGCCAGCAGCAGCCCTTCGCTGGCGCGCAAAGTGGTCTCCACAGAATCCACCAGCCGGGTCATAAAGGCTTCATCGTGTTCTTCGGGCACAACCAGTCGGTCGATGATGAGTTCGATGTTGTGTTTGTGTTTCTTGCTGAGGGTGGGCAGCTTACCGGCCAGATCAACCAGTTCACCATCTACGCGGGCACGGATAAAGCCATCTTGACGGGCTTGTTTGAGGGCATCGGCGTGGGTGCCTTTGCGGTTGCGGGCGATGGGGGCCAGGAGTTGAAACTTTGTGCCGGGGGGCAGGGCGGCGAGCTGGTTGGCGATTTGTTGGGGTGTTTGGGGGGTAACGTCCGTACCACAATCAGGACAATGCGGGATGCCAATACGGGCATACAACACCCGCAAATAATCCATCACCTCGGTGACCGTGCCCACTGTCGAGCGCGGATTTTTGCTCACCGCTTTTTGCTCAATGGCAATGGCTGGACTCAGCCCGGTAATCGCATCAATCTTGGGCTTTTCCATCTGCCCCAGGAACTGTCGGGCATACGAGGAGAGGCTCTCTACGTAGCGCCGTTGTCCCTCGGCGTAGATGGTATCAAAAGCCAGCGAGGATTTGCCGCTGCCGCTGACCCCGGTGAGCACCACCAGCTTGTTCCGGGGAATTGTGACGTCAATATGTTTCAGATTATGCTGTTGTGCACCGCGCACAACGATATTTTGGGGTTCCATAGTTCTGTAATCCGTATTCGGTGGTCGGTAATCGGTATTCGGCTTACTGATTACGGATGACCGGTTACTCTTTACCGACCTGAACATCTGTTCTGTTTTGGAAACGCAATTGTAGCATGGTTGAGAAACGGCCGCTACCGCCTCAACCTTAAACATTTGTCAGTTTAATAGGGATTCCTGACACCTTTTGTCAGGAAATGAAGTTGTCGGCAACATTGGTTTGCAACGCAAACTGATTATTGACAAAAACCACTCTTTGGTCTAAACTGGCTACAGGTTTGCGATGCAAACCGAAAATGATAAAGGGGGTTTCTGATGGAAAAATTAAAACAAATGCGATTTGTTACGGAAAATTTTGAGCTACTTCAGGGTTTGCGCATGGTTCCGTTTGGGTTGTGGTTTTTAATCATGGCAGTTGGAGACTTGGCACAAATTCCTGCACTCAGGCAAGGTCGCTTAGATTACCCGCTGTTGCTGTTCATTGTAGTGGGTGGGCTGTATTGGTGGATTGGTGTTTATTACACTCGCACCTATGGCCGGGTTAAGCAGCGGGACAAGAGCGCCGGGCAAAAGCTTCTGGCTAGCTGGCCGTTGCTTCTGTTTGTTGTCGGGGGTGCCATAGATGTGCTGTGGAAACTGCCAGTTAGCTTTTTGGCGATTGCTTTAAGTTTTTACTTTTTTGTGCCATTCATTAAAGCACTGCCGCTGTTGCGCATCCATTACGCTCTCATTGGCCTGATTATGCTGTGTCTCAGCCTGATGCCGCTTTTTGTGGCGGGATCGCTTAAATTGGCATTTTTTGCTCCTTCTGGCGCTTACTTTTTGTTGGGAATGGGTTTGGCGCTTGTTGTGGCGGGCATTTTAGACCATTTTTGGCTGCGCAGCATGATGCAGCCGGCAAAGAGGGCCTCATGACAGACCTCTTTGAGGAGATTGCCTCGTTAGACAAGCTCATTCACGAACCGGCCCGACTGGCAATCCTGACGGCGCTATCCGCCTGTGAAAGTGCTGACTTTCTTTTCTTGGGACGCCTAACGGGGCTATCAAAAGGGAATTTGTCCAGCCATCTTGCCAAACTGGAAGAAGCTAAGTTGGTGAATATTGAAAAGCAGTTCATCGGCAAAAAGCCCAATACGCTGGTGTCGCTGACGGAAAACGGCCGTACCGCTATCGAGCATCATTGGCAGCAGCTAAACAACTTACGCAACGGGGCTCAATCCTGGCAGCCTCAAGATGAGGCGTAGGGGCGGTTCGCAAACCGCCCCTACGGTTGGTAAATTTTGGAGAGTGCTCGCACCTGTTGTTCGGCGTGGTAACTGCTGCGCACTAGCGGGCCGCTTTCCACCCACTTGAAGCCCATTTCCAAGCCGATTTCTCTTAGCTGATTGAACTCATCGGGGTGGTAGTAGCGCGCTACAGGCAAATGTTTTTGCCGGTTGGGCTGCAAATATTGGCCCAGCGTCAAAATGTCTACATTCCGGTCGGCCAAATCTTGCATGACGGCCAGCAGTTCATCCCATTCCTCACCTAAGCCCAACATGATGCCGGACTTAGTCAGCACCTCGCTGTCCATCTTTTTGGCATTTTCCAGCGTCACCATGGCCCACTCATAATGATCCTGCGGCTGCACTTTTTTGAAGAGGCGGGGCACGGTTTCTACATTGTGGTTGAGAATTTCTGGTCGAGCATCCATCACAATTTTGAGCGCTGCTTCGCTGCCTTTGAAGTCGGGGATGAGCACTTCGATAGAGCAGCCGGGCTGGAGCTGGCGAATCTTTTCAATGACCTGGGCAAAAATGGGTGCGCCGCCGTCTTTGCGTTCGTCCCGATTGACGGAGGTAATGACGACGTGGCGCAGGTTCATAGAGCGCACTGCTTCGGCTACACGCTGCGGTTCTTGCCAATCGAGGGGTAACGGCCGTCCCGTTTTAATGTCGCAAAAGGCACAGCTGCGGGTGCAAATGTCACCCATCATGAGGAAGGTGGCGGTACCTGCGCCCCAGCATTCACCAATGTTGGGGCACTGCGCTTCTTCGCACACAGTGTGCAGGGCTTTGCTGCGCATGAGGTGTTTGAGTTGGTCATAAGTTTCGCCGCTGGGCACACGTACTTTGAGCCACGCGGGGCGGGGTAAGCGTTTAACCGTTTCTTCGGTTGTGGTGATGGAATCGATATTTATCAGGCTCATGGTTGTTTGTTTTTTGCCACAGAGGGCTCAGAGGAAAAAGAGGGTTGAGTTTCTGCTTCCTCGTATTCGATTTTTAGGTTAAAGATGTTGTGAAAGGCGGTTAGGATGGGTGGGATGAGGTCGGTGATGGTGAACGGCCGTTCCCGCACCTGACTCATACTTGTCACCCCATGCTCTTGAATGCCGCAAGGGATGATGTGGCGGAAATGGCCTAAGTTGGGCTGCACGTTCAGGGCAAAACCGTGGCTGCTAATCCCTTTCGTGTTAACCCGGATGCCGATGGCGGCAATCTTTTCCGGACCACGTGGCGAATCGACCCAGACGCCCGTGTACCCTTTGTAGCGCCAGCCTTGAATGTTAAATCCGGCCAACGCTTGAATGATCACCTCTTCTAGATCGCGCAAATACAGGTGCAAATCGGGCCGCTCATAGCCGCGCCCGGCAAAAATTCGCTTCAAGTTGAGGATGGGGTAGCCAACCAGCTGGCCTGGTCCATGGTAAGTGATGTCACCGCCGCGATCTACCCAGCGCAGGGTAAAATTATTTGCCTTAAGCTGAGCTTCATCTAGCAGTAAATGGTCCAGCGTGCCACGCCGGCCTAAAGTGTAGGTAGGTGGATGTTCAAGCAGGAGGAGATGATGAGGTGAAGAAACGGCCGTTTCCGACAACATCGCCACCAACTCTTTTTGCCAGTTCCAAGCTGTATCATAGGGCACTGTTCCTGCCCAAATTGTTTGTAGTAAATCCATACATATATTGTAACGCGATGTGGGAATTAGGTCAGAAATATTAGGGGATCCTCATTGATACGGTTGCTCACCAGATCAAACAAATTCATTTACAGATTGTTCCAGACGCCGTTCACACCAAGGCTTCACTGTTTGCTGATTCAGACGAAATAGCAAGCCTATTTATCTAGAATCTGTTACTGTTATAGTTCCAGCACGTATTTTTATCCAGAGGCTTCACAAATTCACAATGGGCTATAAATTTGACAAGAATTAATCGTAGGCTATAAATAAGTGGGAGCAGGAATAAACAATCCTCTTTAATCACGCATCCCCATAACAAACCAATGTCAGGTAGTTGTTCGTTTTGCGGCCACATTATTTTCTGACTGAGTGAGGAATTACCAATGTCATCAAAAACAGCGTTTACAGGCTTATCAATGCCTGTGTTTACTGCGTTTGGCTGGGCGGGGGAAGAAACCGCCATAAATTACGCACTAGATCAACTGGAGCAGTTTGTCCATTTACTGCACAATAATTTATCGCGCCAGGCCAAAGGGGATTTGCCCTTTGCTGGTCTCAGCCGAGCCAATCAGTCGGTTTATATTTCCGCCAGTGAAGCTCCAGAAGAAGATTTGCACATCGCTTTTTTTGCCCGGCCTTTAAGCCTGGAGATGCAGCTTGCCATGACGGATTCCAAAGCACTGGCCAAAGCGCTCAAAAATGCTGAAGCGCAGCCCGTGATGGCCCACCGCCTGATCACTGAGCTGGGTGCCGAATGGTCGTTTCGTTTACAGCAAATGCAGGTAGATGAAGAGAGCGGTGAGGAAACCCATTATCAAGATTTGTTTAAAGACAGCATTACCGCGCTTTCTCCGGAACTATCGGCAGAAGCTTTGGGCAAGGCTGCTTACCTGAACAGCGAAGACAAATGGGTGACGCCATTTTTCCTGAGTCGTCGTGTTCCGGCTGAACAAGCAGCGGCGATGGGCCTAGCCATTACCGATGTGCTGCGGGATCAAATTGATGAACTGCTGCCGCTGATTCATTTCCTCACAGGACGGCGCGCAACCAGCAAGCGTAAATCCAAACCCAAAGCGCGCACCGTAAAGCCCATGATGGGTGGCAAAGATTCAGAAGAAATGAATGTTTCGCTAGAAACGGTTCTCAAACCAGAAGACGGCTTTACCCATGTGGCTAAGTTAAAACCGCTGCATCTACGCCGGGGTTTTATTAACCTGACTTCGGCTCATTGGCCTTTCTTTGCCATTAACTCTCGTACGGAGACGCGCCCTGTAACGATTTATTATGATGGCGTGTACGACAAAGATAGTGCCGTGTGGCGGATGCTGCCTAATGACATGGCGCGTATTGTGCTGAGTCCGCCTGTACACCGTTGGCTGGAAGATAACTTTACGGAAAATGATGAGGTTCATGTAACCGTCACTCGGCTGGACGATAATGAAATTCAAATTTCTCTAAGGCCTGAGGGATAAAGTTACAGAGAATACGGAAGTAAAAAGGGTGCTTTTGCCGACGGCAATAGCGCCCTTTTTGTTTGTTTTATGAAGTATAGGACATCTGCAGGTGCCTGTTAGCAGCTTCAGATGCCATGAATACCGCAGATTACGAAACTAGTGCGGCTCGTTGTCAATGCGGAAGCCGTGGCCGCGTACGGTGACGATGTAATTGTACTCGTCCAGTTCGGCCAGACGGTCACGCAGGCGGCGCACTAAGGCGTCAATGGCTTGTTCTGAGACGCCCAGGCCATCTGTGCCGGGCCAAACGACCTCTACAATGTCATCCCGGCTGCAAACCGCACCCTTGCCGTTATAGAGCAACTCCAGCAGGCGGAACTGCGCCAGCGAGAGTGGTGGATCTAGCTCTTCACCGTTGATGATGACCGCGCGCTGTGCTTCATCAATTTGAAGATTGCCTTCCTGTGTGGGTGGCTCAAAGGTAAGGGGAATGGTGGCATCTGTGCCGACAAACACAAGCTTGACGCACAAGGCGATGGAGACTTCGTCACCATCTTGCAGAACGGTGGACCCTTCAATTTGATTGCCATTCAGGTGTGTGCCATTGCGGCTACCTAAATCGTGCAGGGTGTAACGGCCGTTTTCATGCGTGATTCGTACATGGTGGCGGGATACCTGGCGTTCAGGCAAGACAATTTGACAATCTGACCCGCGACCAATTAAAAATTCATCGCCTTCAATTGTCCAGCGTTGACCAGCTAATTGTCCTTCGCGAGCAACTAATACCGGTTTTTCATTCATGGTTATCATCCCTTCAATAGTTGTTTGGCAGAACAGGTTCAGTATACTATAAACCTATGTTTGTTACGCTCGAAAGTGGTGTTATTTTACGTGAACGTTACAAGCTGACCAACATTGTGGGTCAGGGTGGCATGGGCAGCGTCTATCGTGCTGAGGATTTACGCTTGCCAGGCCGCTTGTGTGCAATAAAAGAAGTACAGCCAGATCCCAATGCCAACGACACCTATCGGCAGCAGGCACAGAGCCAATTTTTGCAAGAAGCCAGTATTTTAGCCCAACTTGACCATCCCAGCTTGCCGAAAGTATCAGACTTTTTTACGGAAAACGGCCGTGATTACCTGGTCATGGATTTTGTAACGGGCCAAAACCTGCGCCAGCTGCTACAAGAAAATCAGGGACCGCTGGTGGAAGAAGACATTCTAGCCTGGGCAAATCAGATTTTTGACGGGCTGGCTTATCTTCATCGGCAGGACCCTCCTGTTTTACACCGAGACATTAAACCTGCCAACATTAAACTCACACTGGACAATCGCATTAAGCTGGTTGATTTTGGCCTGGTCAAGCTGATGGCTACAGATGACGAGCGAACAATCACTGTTGTTCAGGGACGCGGCACGGCACTTTATACACCGCTGGAGCAGTATGGTGGTGATGGTGCCCACACCGATGTGCGGTCCGATATTTATGCGCTGGGGGCCACGTTGTATCATCTGCTAACCGATTTCCCGCCGCCTGATGCCAAGACTCGTTTTTTGAATCCCGCGTCTTTGCCCCTACCGCACCGCCTGAATCCGAAGGTGTCCCCCCATGTGTCCGAGGCTATTCAATGGGCGATGGAGATGCACCCAGACGAACGGCCGTCTAGCGTGGACGCTTTTCGTCAGGTCTTTTTTGGCTTGCAGCCTCGTCCTGGAGCGAAATCGCCTGGACCCCAATCGCTAGGAATTGGCGCAGCGCTGCGGGCCAATTGGGTTGCTTTGCTGGCTACTTTTTTGCTGCTGCTGATTGCCATCATAGTAACCATTGTTTAGGAAGAGAATCTTGTGATCTGTCCTAAATGTTCTGCCCAGACGCGCCAGATTAAAGACGGCCGTACCGCAGCCGGCAGCCAACGCTTTCGCTGTAAACAATGTGGCTGTCGGTACACGCCCATGCCCAAAGACCCAGGTTATGATGAAGAAATCCGCCTCCAGGCCTTGACCTTGCATTTGGAAGGGTTGAGCTTGCGTTTAATTGGTCGTCTTTTGTTGGTGAATCATCAGACGGTGGCGAACTGGATCAATGGCTATGCCAATTATCTGCCGGCTGATCTACCCCCCAGCATTTTAGAGATGGCTGCGCTGGATGGCGATCTGGCCGATATTTTGGCTCTGGAAGAAGAGTAGCGCGTAACACCACGCGATTAGACATTTCTTTGATTTTTTTTGACAGGGGTTGGAACGGCCGTTATAGTACCTCACCCATAACCAACTATAAGGAGATACAAATGGCAAGTGTAAGTTATCGGCATGTATATAAGCGGTTTGGCGATGTGACCGTCGTGACTGATTTGAGCATGGAAATTGCAGACAAAGAGTTTGTTGTTTTTGTCGGCCCATCTGGTTGCGGCAAATCCACCAATCTGCGTATGTTGGCCGGACTGGAAGAAATCACCGAGGGTGAAATTCTCATCGGTGATCGCGTTGTGAACGATGTGCCCCCCAAAGACCGTGACATCGCCATGGTGTTCCAAAGCTATGCTTTGTACCCCCATATGTCGGTATACGATAATATGGCTTTTGGCCTGAAGCTGCGCAAAACGCCCAAGTCAGAAATCGACCGCCGCGTGAAAGAAGCAGCCGACATTTTGGGTCTGGCCCAATTGCTAGACCGCAAGCCCAAAGCTTTGTCTGGTGGTCAGCGGCAGCGTGTGGCTGTTGGGCGAGCCATTGTGCGCGAACCATCTGTATTCCTCATGGATGAGCCTCTTTCTAACCTGGATGCCAAGCTGCGCGTGACGGCTCGAGCCGAGATTAGCAAATTGCACAAGCGCTTGGGAACCACGTTTATTTACGTAACCCACGATCAGGTAGAAGCAATGACGATGGGTGATCGTATTGCCGTGTTGAGCGATGGTAAATTGATGCAGATCGATTCCCCGCGTAATTTGTACAACGTTCCGGCCAACATCTTTGTGGCTGGCTTCATCGGCAGCCCCAGCATGAACTTCTTCGATAGCACCCTGGTGGGTGAGGAAGGTAATTTGTACATTGACACTGGCGACTTCCGCGTTCAGGTACCAGACGATCGCAAAGGGCCATACAATGCCTATGTGGGCAAAGAAGTTGTTTTTGGTATGCGTCCAGAGCATGTCCATGCGCCAGAATTTGCCCCACCGAACATCAAGGCCGCACCCATGGAAGGAACGGTTGAGGTAGTCGAGCTATTGGGCCACGAGCAGCATCTGTTTGTTAACTCTGGCCGCAACAGTCTGGTTGCCACCGTGGATACGCGCATGAGCGTCGGTTTTGGCAACAAGATTGATCTGGTCATGGATATGACCAACATGCATTTGTTCGACAAGGCCACTGAGGAAGCAATTCGCTAAGTAAATTATTTTGTAAAAACGGCCGTCTCCCATTTTTCAATTGGAGGCGGCTTTTTCATTTTAAACCCGATTCCGTATGCCTGAAGCAAAAAGAACAGCCGGAGATTGGTTCCCGGTTCAATTTGTTTGGAAACTGCCTGATGGTGACTTTATTCGCGCTATTTTTCGTGCCGAAATTTTGGATACGATTCCAGCGGCCGATAAATATTTTGTGCGTTTAGATGAGCTGTTGGCGGGTCGCCAGGAAACAAAAGATGGCGAAATGCGCCCCAAAGAAGAGATGACCATTCCCTACTGGGTGCTGGTGCGCGAAATTATTGGCAACCAGGTGACGCTGGCTTATGAAGTTGAAGACGGCCGTCCCCTACACATGCGTCTCACCACTCTGATCGGTGAGCACGATTTTTTCACCCGCTATAACAAATACAAACTTCCTAGAGAGTAAATACAAAAAGAAGAAGGTGTGAAACGTAATGCGTGATGTCTAAGTCATGCATCACGTTTCCGCTGTTTAATTTAGCTTTTATCAGCCGTTTCTGCACGCGTTTGAATGATAATGGGTTGTAATGCTGCCTGTGCCTGATCCACACCCTTTTTGATTGATTGCAGACGCGAGAGTTGGTCGTGCCAGAAACCCGAACCGGCACTGGCGGCCAGGCCCGTTAAGATGACACCAGCCGTCAGGTTAAATACCTGCTGTAAACGAAAAGCGTTTTGGGCCCAGTTAATAAATGAATCTGGCAGTAGTGTTAAAGAAAGGAAGTTGGCACCCGTTGGAAACAAATCTTGCAGCAAGTCAGCTGAGTCTATTTGCAGCATGTAGGCAAGAAATATGCCAAACAGCACCGAAATAAAGCGGGTGCGGCGGATGCGTTTACTTTCCAACTCTTTTTCTTTTCGCTCAAGGTCCAGAAGTTTGGCGGCAGCTTCTGTGCTGTCTTTAATGTGGGGATTGTAGGTGACCGGTGCCAGTTTGGGGTGCTGCATTCGTGGCGCGCGAATCAATATCCTCTTTACGCCGTTGACTAATTGCTGCCACATTTGGCCAATCCAGCTTTGCACCTCGTCACGCTGCACTTCTAGTTCGTATAGCAAACGATTCAGCGATTCTAAATAGACATCTGTGCCGCGATAGGTGTTTAAGTTTTCCAGGTATTTTTCAAACTGATCGGTGATTTGCTGTTGCACGTTGGTTGGCAGGCCGAAAGAGATGATTTGCGGTCGGAGCTGGTTATCGTAGGTGGTTTTGGCAGCCTCGTAGCTTTCTTCTTGTAAGCTGGTGAGGTAGGCGCGTGTCCAGGCAGTAACCCCTTCGGCAATCTCTCCAGTGACCAGGGTGGCCGTGGCCTGATAGATTTGATCGGGGGTAACGGCCGTTGCCTTTCGCGCCAATCGATCAATCGCTTTATTCGCTTTTTCCAGAAGATTGCCCCGTTCTAGTGCTACCTGCACAGCTTTTCCCAGCGTGGTCTTGGTATCAATTTGCTCGATAGCTTTTTGTAGTTCTTGCTGCGTTACGTCTTTGATCTGGTTAATGGTGTCGTCGCCAATATCTTCTAAACCAAGTGCGGCTAAAGCGGCCGTAAATTCTTGTTCTCGCAAATGATTGACCACTGTTTCCGCCGTGAAAGCCGGTTCCAGCAGCTTATTTAATTGTCCGATCTGTTTTTCTATCTTCAGCTTGGCTTCAGAGGAAACACCTAAGTCTTCCAGCTGGCCCGGCAAAAATGCCTGATATTCGGCCAGCGTTTTGCGAGAGTTGGGTTGGCTTTTCAGGCCCAGTGGCTTGCCCAAAATCCCCTTAAAAATATCGACAACAATTTCGGTGCCAATGGCCATGGTGAACATGGTAACGACATAGACACCGAGTGTCGCAAAAATTGCGCCTACGCCATCGAAGAAGGAGCTTCCCGCAGAGGAGGATGTGCCATCTTGTGTGACGGGTTCATCTTGCAGGGCGGTAACGGCCGTTTCTGGGGCCGGTTGCGGGGTATCGGCGCGGACGATGGGGGTGAGCAAGGACATGGACAGGACGAGGATCAGCAGGGCAAGAACAGAAATAGTCGTACGCGACATGAAACTTCTCCTTCGTGAGCGTCTAAAAATTTTAGATTGGTCCAGCCTTTAAGATTGAACCAATCTCAGCAACTAAATTGTTGGTCAATTTTGCAAAATTGACCTACGAAAACAAACGTCGCCAGAGGTTCGTTTGCAGCAAATTTTCGGGATCGACCTGTTGTTTGAGGGCCAGGAATTTTTTGATGGTTTCTTCGCCCAGGTAGGCGCGGGCCACTTGCGGGCGCAGGGTACTGTCTTTGGCTAGATAGAAACGGCCGTTTGCTCGCAAGACAATCTCATCCATTTCCTGAGCCAGCTGTACCATCCGTTCCCGATTACGCCGCGTAATGCGGAAATCCATCGCCAGCGAAAAGCCATCCAGGGCATGGGTCAACCAAAACGGGTCGGGCCGGTGCCGCTTCATAACGGTAAGGAAGTTGGGCAGGCTGCGCTGCTGACCGAGCTGCAAAATTTGGGTAAAGGCCTCTTCGGCCGTCTCTTTGGGGATAAACGGCTGGTATTGAATCAATCCACCGGGGCCGAACGGTTTGCGCCAATCGAGTGAATCGAGCAAAAAGTGGAAATGGGCGTGTGGCTCGCGGCCGATGGCCCCGTCGCGCAGACGGGCCATGCTGAATTTGCCAATGTTGACAAAGCGCATGCCGAAGTTGTTCCAAAACGGCCGTTGAAAGCGCCACAACGCCGAGCGGGGGAAAAAGCCCATGATGTCTGGATCAATGCGTTGGGTTTCTAAGCGCAGCGTTTGCTGCGGGTTGGGATCTTCACCTGGTTTGAGGTAGATGCCACGGTGCAGTTCGCTGCGTCCCAGCTTTTTGCCCTTGCTAAAAGCATCCAGCCAGCCCACCAGATAATCTGAATTATGCATATAGTCTTCGAACCATTGCATGGTGCTGCTCAAATTGGGTTTGGTCAGGGCTTCCACTTGCAGCAGGCCGGAGTAAATGCGCTTGAGGTGTAGGGTGAGGCTGGTGAAGCAGCCCAACATGCCAAAACCACCAATCGCGGCAAAAAAGAGGTCGCTGTTTTGGTTGCGGTTGCAGGTTTTAATTTCGCCGGAAGGCAGCATCAGGTCAAATTCGTAGATGTGTTCGCCAAAGGTGCCCATCTTCCAGGCGTTTTTGCCGTGGACGTTCATGGCCGCTCCGCCGCCGACGGTGATTTTGGCTGTGCCAGTGGCCACGGGTACCCACCAGCCATCCTCAACAACGTATTCCCAAACGCGCTGCAACGTTACGCCGGGCTCTACGGTGAGACGGCCGTTTTCTGGGTCCCACGCCAAAATGCGATTCATCCGGGTCAGGTCCAGCACGATGCTTTCATCGTTCATGGCGGCGTCGCCATAGCTGTTGCCCCCGCCACGGAAGCCGATAGTACGGCCGTTCTGCGCTGCAAAATCAAAAATCTGCCGCAGTTGCGCCACCGTGCTGGGCCGATACAGATAGGCCATACCGCTGTTGGACCCACCCCAGCCGGCCATTGCCTCTAACCGATCTGCTGGTAAAGGTTGTGTTGTTGTTATCTCAGTTTCGTTTTGAATTTCTTGTTTAATCATGATATTGCTGGATGGTGATTGAGTAATTTAGTAATTTGGCAATTATCTGGTTACTCAGTTACTCAATTACTAAAAACTTAATCGTCTAAAAATAATGGAGGGGATGTGGCGAATAATTAACCCGATAAGCCCCCAGCGGGCGGGCACGTACACGGTTTGCCTGCCTCGCTTAACTGCTTTGTGAATTTGCCTGGCCGCTTCCTGGGGGGCGATCACCCAGAATGGATTGGCGGCGTTTTCTCTTAATATAACGGTGTCTACATAGCCTGGCTTAACGGTGGTTACCGTGACACCGTGTCGCGTTAGCCGGTTGCGCAGGGATTCCAGGTAGGTGGCCAGGCCTGCTTTGCTGGTGTTGTAAACTGGCGACCCCACACGGCCTCGGTCCCCAGCGATGGAGCCGATGCCGACGATGTTGCCCTGCCCAGCCCGTTCAAAGCGGAGTGCCGCCTGGTTGAGCCAGGCAATGGCCCCCAGTAAATTCACTTCGATCATTTTGCGATCTTTCTCAAAATTATATTCGTTGATAGTGACAGAGGGCTGCACGCCTGCGTTGTACACAATCAGGTCCAGCCCGCCCAGCTCTTGCACGATGGTTTGGAAGAGGGTGGGGATTTCATCGTAGTTGGTGACATTGTGGCTGTAGATAGAAACATGACCGTGGGGAACGGCCGTATTCACTGAGTCGCTTAATTCCTGTAGCCTGGCTTCGCGCCGGGCTACCGCGGCCACACTGTAACCGCTCTGGGCCAGTTCGCGCACCAGCGCCGCCCCAATCCCAGACGAAGCGCCAACTACAATGGCGCGCTTTTGCGGTTCCAGAGGGCGGGTGGGGGGTGTTGAAGTTGTTGATGTCATAAAGCTTTTTTGCCTTTTGGTTTACAAATAAAGAGTAATAAGTGAAAAGTGAAAGAATTATTACTTTTACCTTTCACCCATTCACTGATTAGGTGGCATTTTACCACAATAAAGTCACTAAATTCCTGACTGTATCACGTCCTCTTCGTGCCCGCCGCCGTATTTATAAACGGCGGCCATGGCTCCGTGCGTTTCTAACGCCAGCTGTTGTGGGCCGTCTTCTGGCGTTGGCTGAACGGTGCGCAGCAGGTAAAGACGGGCCTTGATGGGTTCAGAACGGGAGGCGAAACGCCAAACGGCCGTAAACAACGGTTCATCTCGCCAAAACACAATATCAATCGGATCATAAATGAAAACGGCGGGGATAAACGGCACGCTGCCCGTTTGGGCAATCTCAAACGCGCCGAAGCGGAACGGCTTAAGCGCAGTCGGTGGCTGGTAAATGCCTCCCTCAGGAAACAAAACCACAGCGGGGAAGGTGTGAATATGGGCCAGGGAGGCCCGCGCCTTCTCGCGTGAGTTTTTATCTTCCCGATTCACAAAAACCGTGTCTACGGCCCGGGCAATCCAGCCGATGAACGGCCAGTTGGCAATTTCCGCTTTGCTCAAAAAGCGCACGGGGAAGATGGTCAGCAGTAAAATAATGTCTAAAAATGAAAGATGGTTAGGAAAAATGAAGCCATCATGCCGGGGAATGCGGGCTGCGTCTGGGGCGGTGAATTGAACGTTGAACAGCGGCAGCAGCAGGCGGCAAACAGGCACCAGCAGCCAGGCGGAAAAGCGAACGCCTTTGAAGCGGATAGGCAGCCAGGCGGTCAACAAAACCAGCAGCGTCAGGGCCAGGAGTAGGAAGATGAAGGAGATGAGCCGCAGAACACCGCGAATGAAACCCATGAAGTTAGCCTTGTAGATTAGTGAATCAGTGAAAAGTGATAAGTGGTGCTTGCTTTTTACTTTTCACTGTTCACATGTTTTGGATAGAGAACGGCCGTTAATTGGTCTTGCACCTCAGTAGCTAAAGCAATCGGATCATCCTGTGGGGTGGGATAATGTGCTTCTAAGGGCCTGAGCGTGAGTTCGATTCGCTCTGGCTGGCTGGCCAGCCGCCACAACGCCTTCAAGATATTTTCTTTACGGTGCCAAATGGCAACGTCCAGGTTGCTAAATGTGGCGGCAATGGGCAAAAAAGCAAAACCACCTTGGGTCACAATCTCAAACGCTCCATAGCGGAAGGGCAGCAGCGCATCGCCCGGCCCCCGCTTGCCTTCTGGGAAGATGGTGATCGGCGGAAATGTTATCACTTCCGTGAGCGCCTGGCGGGCCTCTCGGCGTGATTCTTTATCGCCGCGCTGCACAAATACGCAGCCAATTACGGCAGCAACCTTGCCCACAACCCACCAATCCCGAATTTCTGCCTTAGCCAAGAATCTCGTGGGCATAATGCTGTAAAGTCCCAACACTTCCACGTAAGAGACATGGTTGGGAAAGAAAAAACCATCAAACCCTTTCAATTTTTCTTCTTCAGGACAGCGAACACGTACATGCAAAATCCAGAGAATGGCTTGTACCATCAGTTGGGCAATCCTGAGTGGCAAGGGAACCTTTTTGATGGTGATGGGCAGGTAAGAGGCGATGACGATCAAGACGGCGCAGACGGTGAGAATGAGTCCAGAAAGTGACAGTCGATAATAGCCGCGAATAAATGACATGAGCAAACCTCCAGCTTACAAGAGGTAGATGGGATTGCTGTAAATCCAGCCACGCTCCCTGCCTTTAAAGGGAATTGTGCATTCCACCCGGTATGCGCCTGGTTCGGTGGGGATGTGGGTTAGATGGGTGTCATTGGTGATGCTGGCGACAACCTCGCCATGGCGAATGAGGCGAATGTTGGCCCGGGCTGGCGTACTGATTTGCAAGGTTGCCCCGGCGTTCAACCTGACCTCTTCTCCCATAATGCCTTTGCTTTTGCTGGTGCCACTAAAGCGGAATCCTTTGGTGGTGTGGGGCAGATCGTAGCCAACCCAGCTGTGCCCCTGGCCGATAGCCTGCAGAATCATTTGTTTGTCCTGGGTGAGATCGCCGGTTAACGGCCGTTCCAGCAAGATATGCGTATTCACCGCGCGAAACAAAAATTCATAGGGGAAGATCACGCGATTAAAGGGACCAAACTGCATCGGGGTGGCATGGGCATCGCTGTTGCCGACGGCCGTCATCTTTTTGCCCTGGGCCAGCAGTTCATCCCATAAGGCCAGAGTACGCGGCTCTGGTCCCACCACAAATTTTTCCGGATTGAAGGCCAGGCGAACGGCCGTTAACTTGTCAATCAACTCAATTTCTACTGGCAGCCGCTCCAGCGCATTTACCAGCGCGTTGATGAAACTGGACATGTAGTTCCAGATTTCCAGGCCGGTGAAGCCTTCGATAGGCCAATCGTGCCAGCCTAAATTGGGATAGGGGAAGAGTCGGCAATCTTTTTCATGGGGGTGGGCCAAAAAGCAGTAACCCCCATGCTCGTTCACGGCGTCGATGAGCTGCTGGGGATTAGAGGCACAGGCGGCTAACTCGGTTTCAACACCGTACACCAGCAGATGGCTGGCCTGGGGTTCCCGTCGTACGTTGTGAACTTCTTCGCCGGTAAGCAGGAGAACACGGCCGTTTTCATTCTCGTAGTAGCCTTCTACCCCCTGGACCAAAACATTGTGGTCGGTGACGATGATGAAGTCCAGCCCGGCCGCGATGGCGTCTTCGGCAATTTCCGCGTGCCACTTTTCCCCATCACTGAAATGGGTATGCATATGCATATTGCCAGTTAGTTCGATCATAGTGTTTTCTCAAATCTTCCATTCACGGAAGTCCCCTCTTCCCAGAGGATGAGCGGGGCAATGCTATCATTTTTAGTGCTGTTTTCCAAGTAGGGGGGACTTTTTTTGTGGGAAAGAATTTTCGTAAGGCAACCAATTTATGATCTCCATGCAATAATTCTGCCCGGTTTTGCAATTTAACCTGACCCCTTCCTTGAGGAGATCCATTTGGATGAATGAGGCAAACATCGTTACTCCCATGTTTCATAACACAAACTTGACCCGCTTACGGCGCTGGGCCTATCCTGTTCCGCTCGCTATCATCATCATCACCTGGTTTGTTTATCTTACCGTTAATCAACGCTGGGACCTGTATTTAGATTACTGGCCCATGTCGCTTACGATGTTGTTTGGCTCATTTGTTGCTGGCTCAACACCCCAAGGTGGGGCGGCCGTTGCCTTTCCAGTTTTCACCAAACTTCTCCAAATTACTTCGTCCGATTCTCGAACCTTTGGCTTCATGATTCAATCCATTGGCATGACAATGGCTTCCGTGCTTATTTTGGCACGGGGCATCAAGATTTTGCCTCGTGTTGTGCTGTGGGTAACATTGGGCAGCGTCTTGGGGACCACGCTAGGTACCTATGTTTTTATTATGCCCGATCCGTTTCCGCGAATTTTATTTACATTGGGTGCGACGGCTTTTGGGGTAGCTCTGGTTATTTCTCGCTGGGTGCTTAAATGGGAACCGCGCAAAGAATTGCCTGGCTGGGGTCCTGGCTATCTGCTGCTGTTTGTCCTGGTGGGTATTTTTGGCGGCATCTTCTCGGCTCAGACAGGTTCTGGGGCAGATATGATTACCTTTGTGGTGCTGACGCTGGCCTTTGGCATTGATGAAAAAATCAGTACGCCCACAACGGTGATCATCATGGGATTAAATTCGCTGGTCGGCTTTTTCTTGCACGGCGTGGTTTCCCAGGATATTGGCATCGTTTGGAATTACTGGATTGTGGCGGCCCCAGTTGTGGCACTCGGTGCGCCATTGGGGGCATATGTGGTCTCTCGCGTCAGTCGGGATGTGTTAATCGTGTTTGTCCTTTTTCTCATTACTGTAGAAATGATCACCACTATTCTGCTAATCCCGTTCACTAGTTCGATGGTTTCGGTGACGGCCCTTGTGTTGGGGGGCTGTGCCCTCAGCTTTTTTGTAATGCTCTATTTCCGCCAAAAGCGAGTGGCCCTACTGACTGCTTCTACTGACTAACTTTTTACACGTTGTCCCTACCCTTTCCCGAGGAAAGGGTAGGGCAATTGACCAGTCACCTTCCCCCGTATCGTCCCACTGCTAACCTAAACCAAAAGTACCCTCTGATTAAGCCACGAATTATTATAAAATGATGATGGCCTTTGAAGTTCCACTATCTTTTTCGTTTTTCCAGGGCATTGTCCCTGTCCGGTGTGGCTGTCGTCTCGAGGTGTTGGGCAGAGTTAAAGACGCTTAGTGTTGGATTACGGCCGTTTGTGATTTAGGATAGGTGTTTTGCCAGAAAGTAAGGTTAAACTACCAGGGTGTTTTTCAGGTGGGTGGAGCGCTTTTCGTATAATTCTTGTAAAAGTAACGCCCAATTTCCTATTCACATCTTATCTAAACTTTACTATTGTTTATTAATGATATGCCATCGTTCCTAAATGCCAGCAATCAAAAGTCAAGAGGTTTCGGCATGGTTATCGGTTGGGAAAATTCCTTTTGGGATTGGCTAAAAAAAATGAAGATATTCCCAGGGTGTTTAACGCAGCGGGCGGCATTTGCCCTTATAACAACCGAATATGAAAACGGCCGTTACTATTTGCTCCAATGGAACCCTAAATGGGACTGTTACAATTTCATTGGTGGTAAGGTAGACAATGATTCTGGGGACAACAACGACCTTGCTCGGGCCATTCGCCGAGAAATCGCGGAGGAAATTGGCATCGGCAACCTGGGGGAAATTTTCGAAGAGCGAGAAATTGAACAGATGCGCCTCTGGCAGTTCTCCAAGCGCGAAAAAAGGTATAAATCGTACCAGTTCGCGATTTTTAGAATCCAACTCTTTCCCGATCTGCCTGTGGACAGACAAAAGATGAAGCGAGCTTTACGCTGGCTTTCTACGAAGCATAATAACATCTACGTTTCCAGCGAGGAAATTAAGAAGTTAAAGACGAACTGTGGCAAGCCAATTTCGCGAACTGTGCTACGTGTTTTGTCGAGATTGGGTGAAGTTTAGTTTGCAATGCTTGCCTGATCTTCCTGGTGAGGAAGAGGCAAAGAGAAGATAAATTCAATTTAGCCAGGGTTTATTCCCTACTTCGCGCTTCATGACGGGGGGAATAAAGTCCTCTTGTAAATAGATGGGTAATTGTGTTGTTATAAGCCCTGTAAGATTTGTATGTTTCGATGGGCATTATTTATAACTACACCTTATTTCCACCTATTTATTATTATGAGAGGACATCATGTTATTCTTAAACAAGGAAGGGCAACAAGGACAGGGGCTGATGGAATATGCCCTTGTGCTGGCTCTGGTAGCGGTGGTGGTGATTGCCATTCTCACGCTGTTTGGGCCTGCAATTGGCAACATGTATAGTCGAATCACCCACGGTTGGTAAGGACGACCAACCTCACGGTAGCCTCAAAAGGCGCTCTTTAACAAGGGCGTCTTTTTTGTTTGGCGCCATTTGCTTTGTGTTATAATCCTCGCCATTATGAATTTACCAACCCTTGAAACGCTTGTTTCTTATCTGACAATTGTGGCTGCTGTTATGGGTGCTTTGTTAGCGGCTTTATGGCTTAGCCTGGTTATTTGGGCGTTTCGGGATATGCGGGCCCGCTCACGCGACCCGTTTGCCCAGCTTTTGGCTGCGCTGCTCGTAGCGGCCCTGCCATTAGTAGGTATTGTCATCTACTTCATCTTGCGCCCGCCAGAAACGTTGGCCGAGGCGTATGAGCGCGCTTTAGAAGAAGAAGCGCTGCTTCAAGAGATTGAAGAACGGCCGCATTGCCCTGGCTGTTCTCGGGTGATAGATGGTAAATGGCTGCTTTGCCCCCACTGCCACACTCGTTTGAAGAAAGCGTGCCCCGACTGTAATTCATTGCTGGAGCTGCAATGGAACTTGTGTCCATTCTGTGGCAACCATGCGGTCGATCCCTACAAGGCGACGACGGTAGAGTCGGCCGTTCCTGCGCCAGAACCATTACCTGAACCAGAAGACCCCATTGCTGAAGCCCACGTCGATGTGGATCAAGCTGAGCCGTCGCCAGAGTAAAGATTGTTTTCATGCCAGACTCAACTGTCGTTCGTCTAGACAATATAAGCAAAACTTTTGGCCGCGGTAGAAAGCGGGTGGAAGCTGTGCGTCAGCTCAGTTTGAATGTGGAGGCTGGGCAGGTGTTTGGCTTTTTGGGACCCAACGGCGCGGGCAAGAGCACAACCATTCGCATGATGATGGACTTGATACGGCCGTCTCGTGGCGAGGTTTATTTATACGGCCGTCCTGTTAAGAGCAATTATCAACTGATGCGTCGGGTTGGTGCCCTGGTAGAGGGGGCTGCTTTCTACAATTTCCTTACTGGTCGTAAAAATTTAGAAATTCTGGCGCGAACTGGCGACTGCTACGATCCGGTGCGTGTGCAACGTTTGCTGGAGCAAGTAGGCATGGCTGACCGGGCTGACCGCAAGGTACAGGGTTACTCCACCGGGATGAAGCAGCGCTTAGGTTTGGCAGCTGCCTTGCTCAACGATCCTGATTTAGTGATTCTGGATGAGCCAACGAACGGGTTGGACCCTGCCGGGATTCAGGACGTGCGACACTTTATTCGGGATTTAGTGAAGAAACAGGAGAAGACAGTCTTTTTGTCTAGCCATTTGCTTAGCGAAGTGGAGCAGGTGTGTGATCAGGTCGGCATCATCAATAACGGCCGTCTGGTGCAAACGGGCAACGTAACAGAACTGCTGTCGGCACAGTCGATTATTCGGCTGGAGGTGATGCCGCTGGATCGCTCGTTGGGTTTGCTGCTGCCCGCCTGGCCAACAACGGCTAACGGCCGTTGGCTGGAAGTGCAGGCCCCACGTGACGCCGTGCCGACTATTGTAAACCAATTGGTAGCTGCTGAAGTACAAATTTTCCAGGTGATGGTACAGCAGCAAAGTTTGGAAACGCTGTTTTTGGCGGCAACGGGGGATGCAAATGCGTAGCGCCTTGGGAGCTGAGTGGCGCAAATTATTGGGCCACACAAAAGCATTTTCCTTCCTGGTGTTGATTTTTCCAGTTGGCGCGCTGGTCATCACGCTGGCGATAGACATTTTGCCTGGCCTGCTTATTCCTGACGTGCGGGAGTTCAACGCTGCCCGTGCGCGCACCTGGACCGACGATTTGGTGATGGTTTGGACGCTGCTAGCGGGTTTTCCGGGCGGCACATTTTTACAGATGCCTTTTATCGCTTTTATTGCTGTTGCTTTTGCCGGTGAGTATCAGTGGGGAACCTGGAAAAATATTTTGCCAGGACAATCCCGCACGGTGTTGGTTTTGGCCAAATTTGTTGTGTTGATTACGTTGATCTTGCTGGCGCTTCTGGCAACGTCTTTGATTTTGACGGGTGGCAACTGGCTTTCTTCCATTTTGTTCCATTCATCCTATGGGCCACCCCTGGCGGAGGTCGATTTTGCTACGTATTTACCGGAATATTTTGCGCAAATTTTGGTGACGTTTGCCAGTTTGGTCATTTCGGCGGCCACGGCGGCGCTCATTGCCATGTACAGCCGATCGGTGATGGCCAGCGTGCTGCTGACGGTTGGGGTAGGCATTTTGGAATTTGCCTCGGTTTTGCTGCTGCTTCTGGTGGGCAACATTTTGGGTCGGCCAAACTTGGTTAACATTTTTGTGGCAACGCCTTCTTATAATCTGGAAAACATTCGGAGCTGGATTTTGGAGGGTGTGGGGTCGAATGTAGGGGGGATGCCGGGATTTACGGCCGTTCAACCGCTCCCCGTTTCCATTTTAATTGTGGTTGGTTGGCTGGTGGGCCTTTTGGTGGCAACGGCGGTTCTGTTTAATCGTCAAGACATCAACAGTTAAGTACTGATTAATTTGCCAATAGGTGCAAAAACAAGTCCCCGACAATAGCTAAAACGTTGCCGGGGACTTGCTGCTAAACTCGTTTATTTGATGATGAGGGGGAGGGACGTTTTGTAAGGCAGGGTGTCAAACGTGACGATCCACAACTCCCCGCCGGAGGTGGGTTCTTCCCCGGTAAAGAAGAGACGATCGTTGACAACAGTCATTTTCTCCGGGGAAAAACTGTTGTATGGCGCTGGCGACAGGTCGGCAAACAACATCGTACCCGCTTCCGTGCCGTCTGAGACCCACAGTTCCTCGCCAATGCTATCATCGTTCGAGGCTCTAAAGACAAAAATGTCACCGGCCAGGTGGGTAATTTCGGCAACATAGGAGGAATCGCTGCCGGGGAAGATGTCTTTGACCATGTGCGTGCCTGCTTCCGTGCCATCGGTCACCCATAACTCGCTGCCATTGGTGCCATCAGAGGCATCAAAGTAGAGCAAGTCGTTAACGGCCGTTAAATCTTCCGGTGAAGCGTAGCCGCTACCCGGAGAGATGTCCTTGACGAGATGGGTGCCCACTGCGGTGCCATCTGTCACCCATAACTCATTGCCCACGCCATCTCCCGTAGCGGAAAAGTAAATCAAGTCGCCAATGGGGGTCATGTGGTTGGGTGTGGCGTTACCGCTAGTGTTCAAGTCTATGATCATGTGTGTACCCGCCGCCGTACCGTCGCTAACCCACAGTTCAAGGCCGTTTACGCCATCATCGCCTGCAAAGTAGAGTTTGTCGCCAACGGCCGTTAAGTAACGAATGTCAGAATCGGCGGCACTGTTGTCCAAATCAATCATCATATTGGTGGTTGTGCCATCGGTGGCCCAAAGCGCTTCACCGTGGACACCATCGTTGGCGAGGAAGAAGAGATGGCTGCTGGTGGCAGTCAGGTCAGAGGGATTGCCTTCCGGCAGGCCGCTTTGGATGTCGGCGAAGAGGGTTGTGCCTGTTTCGGTGCCATCGCTGCGCCACAGTTCACGGCCGTTACTGCCATTGTCGGCCCCAAAATAAACGTAACTGCCAAATGTGGTCAAATCTGTTATCTGCGATGAGGTGAGACCGGGGTTGATGTCTTTGATCATAGCCGTTCCGGCAGGAGTGCCATCGGTACGCCACAGTTCTGTACCAACTGTTTCATTATCACCAGCAAAGAGCAAAATATCGCCAAGCTGGGCGCTGCTGGTGCTGCCGCCATCGCCGTCGAGGTAGCCAGGATTGATGTCGGCGAGCATGGTGGTACCGGCCAGGGTGCCATCACTAAACCAGAATTCATAGCCGTGAACGCTATCATCGGCCCAGAAAACGACGCCATTGTTAAAGGGGGCGAACTCATAGGGCGAGGAACCAATTGTGTAATTATCGGGGATGTTGAGGAAAAGATCGGTTCCGCTTTCGCTGCCGTTGCTGCGCCATATTTCCTCGCCGCTTGTTGAGGAAAAGGCAGAAAACAGGAGGGTGTTGGCCAGGCTGGTCAGGTCAGAAGGGGCGGATCCCTCTGGCCCGGGGAAGATGTCTTGCACCAGGATTGTGCCTGACTCTGTACCGTCACTGAACCACAGCTCACGGCCGTTTACGCCATCATCGGCGGAAAAGAAGACATTGCCGGAAACGGCCGTTATATGTTGCGGTGTCCCGGATAAGCTGCCCGCCTGGATGTCTTTCACCATCATCGTGCCAACGTCGGTGCCATCTGTTACCCACAGTTCTGCGCCATCACTGTCTGTGTTGGCGCGAAAAAAGACACGTGCCCCAGCTGCTACCGGGTAGAGGATGGAAGAACCGGATGTGCCCGGATTGATGTCTTTGATCAGGGTGGTACCCCCAACGGTGCCATCGCTGCGCCACAATTCGCTGCCGTTGGCGGCATCATTGGCATAAAAGACGATATTGTTGCCAATAACGGTTTTGTATTGTGGCCGTGAGCCAGGGATGCCTGGATAAATGTCTATCATGGTGGTGCCGGGGCCGGTGCCATCAGACACCCACAGTTCATAATTGTATGAGCTGTCCCTGGCCGTTAGAAACAGGCGTGAGCCATTGGTAACGATCTCATAACCTGTCATGCTGTAATCGGATCCTGGGTAGATGTCGGCCACAAGGGCGGTGCCCGCTGCGGTGCCATCGGTTTTCCACAGTTCTGCGCCGTTTACGCCGTCGTCGGCTCTAAAATAAATGGTGCCGCCCATGGCCACAAAGAAGGCCGGGAGCGAATCATCGGCCCCGGGGTTGATGTCTTTGACCATGACGGTACCTGCTGCGGTGCCGTCGGTTTTCCATAGTTCACGGCCGTTTATGTTGTCGTCTGCCTGGAAATAGGCGGTGGTGCCAAACACGGCAACCTCGCTAATGCGTGAGGGGCCAGTGTAGCCAACGGAGATTTCCTTGAGGAGGTACGTGCCCCCTTCCGTGCCGTCGCTAATCCACAACTCATCACCATGTACGGTGTCGTTGGCTTCAAAGATGAGTTTGCCATCCAGGTTTGCCATGTCTTCAATGCTGCTGCCGTACCAGCCGGGGTTAATGTCTTTGACCAGGTGTGTGCCAGTAATGGTGCCGTCCGTTACCCATAGTTCACGGCCGTAACCGTCGGTATCGGCCGTGAAGAAGATTTGCGATCCGACAAGGGTGTAGTCGCTGGGGCCTGCGCCAGATGGAACAGTGTTCAGATCGATCATCACAGGTTGGGTGAGGGTCGTGGGGGCAGGCGAGGATGTTGTGGTTGTGGGGGAAACGGCCGTTGCTTTGTTGGTCGTTGCGCTGCTGAAGTTTGCCGAAACGCCCATGAGCGGCAGCATTATGGCAGCAATCGCAATGACTAAGGTAGGTAAGATAAACCAGTGTCGCCACTTTATAATAAATGATGCCTTATTTTCTGATAAATGAGAAGGTGTTTGCATGTAATTGATCTCCTTACGTTGAATTGACGGATGCAAGAAACCAAGGATTTTCATCGCTAGATAAGCTACATTCTTGCTATTGTGACTGGGGTATAGTAAGGAGAAAACGATCAGGAAACGATCGGAGATGGAGTTGATAGAGGATTAAGGTAGTAGCTGGTTAACTTTTGGTTGCTGTTTAGGTATATGAAAAAGATTGGACCAATTTTCGCTGGCAAAAAAGCGCATACGCAATAAATTGGTCTAATCTCCTGAGAATGTAAATGGTTCAGGACTTACGCAGTGAAGACTACAAAAGTCTTGTTCTCTTTGGCAATAACAACAGTTGCTCTGAGACTTTTGTAGTCGGGTTAGGGTGAATGCGTAAGTCCTATAGTTATAAAATTGGTTTGTACTTAGTCGCCGCCTTCTGTGAGGCTGGGCTGATTGTGTAGGGTAACTGGCTTGTTTTCTTTGCTTTTGAGCCGCAGCTGCAAAAAGTCTACAATGACCGAAAAAGCCATAGCGAAATAGACGTAGTTCTTCAAATGCAGCTCTGCGGCTGCTTCATGGGCCCAGCCTTCCACCACCAGCATCGCGCCAATCAAGATAAGAAAAGAGAGCGCTAAAATCTTCATGGAAGGATGCCGTTCGATGAAGGCGCTGACCTGGCCAGAGAAGACAATCATGATACCAGCGGCTAAAACAATGGCAGCAATCATCACGGGGAGAGAGTTGGAAATGCCAACGGCCGTAATCACCGAATCCAACGAGAACACCACATCAATGAGCACAACTTGGGAAATCATGGCTGTTAGCGTTAAGGCCCCATCTTTTGCAGCATGGCTGGCGTGATCTTCAGAATCTAGCTTTTCGTGGATTTCATAGGTGCTTTTGCCGATAAGGAACATACCGCCCAACAGCAAGACCAAATCCTTACCAGAAATGGCATTGCCGAAGATAGCAAACAAATGGGTGCCTTCTAGCCGCTGCACCCAGGTGATGGCCAGCAGCAGTAAAATCCGGCTAATGACGGCAATGCCAATGCCCAACTGTCGCCCCTTTGTCTGCTGGTTTTCAGGTAGCTTGCCAGACAAAATTGAGATGAAAATAACGTTGTCGATACCTAATACCGTTTCCAATGCCAGCAGCGTTAGAAAAGCGACCAAATTTTGTGCAGTAAATAAATCAGCCATATTGCTCCTCGTCAATAATTAAAAAGATGGGTAATAATGCCATTGAGACGGCCGTCTGTCAACGTGACAGTATTTCCCGGCATTTTCGTTATTTATGACGAAGGCACAAAGAAACGAAGAGACCAAGAAAAAACCCTTTGTTCCTTTCTCATCTTTGTTTCTTCGTATTAAATTCCTACTCAATGACAATCTGATCCAAATCGCCGTCTGCCTCAGGAAATTGTGGATTCATCTCTCGCAGCGTGTTTACAATGGTGCGCATGATGGCCAGGTTGCGGTACCATTTTTGGTTGGCTGGAATCACGTACCAGGGTGCCCAGGCTGTGCTGCATTCGTGTAACATCTCTTCATATGCCGCCATGTAATCTGGCCAAAACTTGCGCTTTTCCAAATCTTCTCGCGAAAATTTCCAATTCTTGTCCGGTTCATCCAGCCGCGCCTGAAACCGCTCCTTTTGCTCATCCTTGGAAATGTGCAGATAAAATTTGAGGATGCGGGTGCCGGTGTCGTGCAGCAGCTTTTCAAATTGATTGATCTGTTCATAACGAGGCCGCCATACAGCTTCTGGCACGATATTGTGCACCCGAACCACCAGCACATCTTCATAATGAGAACGATTAAACACGCCAATCATGCCTCTTGCTGGAACCACTTTGTGAATTCGCCACAAAAAATCATGGGCCAGTTCTTCTTTGGAAGGTACCTTGAATGAATGAACCCGGACGCCTTGGGGATTCACTCCCTTCAATATGTTGCGAATCGTGCCGTCTTTGCCACCGGCATCCATTGCTTGCAGCACAATGAGCAGCTTTTGCTTATCTTCAGCGTAGAGCTGCCGCTGTAGCTGGACGAATTCTTTACGCAACGCCTTGAATTCGGTTTCAGCTACGTCTCGGTCCGGGTGAAATTGCTTGCCGTCAGTGGGGAGAGTCTGGAGTTGAAACGGCCGTTCCAAAGCGAACTGATGGGTGTTTGGCATACATACTCCTTTTTACAGTTACAGGTGTGCAAGATACAAAATACTGTATCCAAAAATAGTTTAATTGAAAAGAGCATTCTCATTTGTAACAGTTAAAGAAAGTTTGCGCTTTTATCATAAAAAAGTCATAAAATAAAATTTGTCATTCATTATTGTGCCAGTTGACAAGATCAGCAAATGTCGAAATATCCATTTTTATACGCCCCTTTTATAAACATTCTCATGTTTGCTGATTTTGCCTTTCCTTAATTTTGGTAAGGAGGTGATGTCTAGTAAATTTCTCGTAAAGTTCCCGTTTTACTCGAACCTTTATAACGTATTTCTTTAGAAGTTTAGATTTGGAGGAAAATAATGAAAAAGCATCGTTTTATGTTCTTGTTTGTAGTTTTGTTGGCTGT
This sequence comes from uncultured Anaerolineae bacterium, assembly GCA_905479495.1. Classification (GTDB taxonomy): domain Bacteria; phylum Chloroflexota; class Anaerolineae; order Promineifilales; family Promineifilaceae; genus Leptofilum. The sequence continues at coordinate 110,680 of CAJQMR010000013.1, read as the reverse complement.
CTTGATGATTGTGCCGGCCGTGCTAGCTGGTACGGCCGTTCCTGGGCATGATGGTAAGTGGGATGCCGATAATAATGGCTATCCAGATGCCGGTGTTAAAGTCAATGGCCATTACACCTCGCTGTATGCTTATGATGCCAATGGCGATTATTATTGGGATTTGGGCGACGGCCGTATCCAAGGCACCGTCGCTTCTGTGGCCGATCTAGATCAGGCAACGTTGACCAGTTGTGACTACGTCAACAATTACCGTGCCGACTTTGGCAATGATCCCTATATGGACAGCGGTTGGATTCAAAACCACATCAACTGCTCTGGCTATGATGACAATGGCCATTACAACTACCTGATCGTGCATGAGACAGACCCACGCTACACGGGCAATCCAGACTGGGCCATTTGGGGTACCTGGGAATACCATGTCTTGACGATTAGCGGACAGGGAAATTTAGTCCAGCCAATGAACCACGTAGGTAACTAAATTTTTAGCACCTTCCTTGCGTAAGGCCTGGTTCAACAGTTTCGTTGAACCGGGCCTTTTTTTATGCCTATTCACCCGTTAGCGGAGTGGGAACGGCCGTTTTACGATATGCTAGTTTGCCTCTATAATTGATGCTGGAAGTGTCCACAATGAGAGTATCTTATTCTCGACAGAACGACTGACCAGAACTACTCTTCTCAGTCATTCAGTTTCACACAAACTCAATTTCATAACCCAGATAGGAGGCTCAACATGGCTGATGACAAAAATATGGTCGGTGACGTATATTATCCCGCACCAGAGGTGGTTTCCGCTGCGCATATTCCCGACTACGAGAAGGTTCACCAGGCGGCCACGGCCGATTTAGCCGGATTCTGGGGCAAGATCGCTGCCGAAAATTACGAATGGTACAAACCGTGGGAAACAGTGCTCGATGACAGCAACGCCCCTTTCTACAAATGGTTTGTCAACGCCAAAGTCAACATCATTCACAATGCCCTAGACCGGCACATGCGCACCCCCACCCGCAACAAAGCGGCCCTCATTTTTGAAGGTGAAAAGGGAGACAGTCGCGTCTACACCTACCAGCAGCTCAACCACGAAGTATGCAAATTTGCCAGCGTCCTGCGCTCTATGGGCATTGGCAAGGGAGACCGCGTTACTATTTACATGGGCCGCATCCCGGAATTAATGATTGCCATGCTGGCCTGTGCCAAAATTGGGGCGATGCACTCCGTGGTTTACGGCGGCTTCTCCACCGAAGCGCTGCTGGGCCGCATCGACGATAGCAAATCGAAACTGTTGATCACCTGTGACGGGGCCTGGCTGCGCGGCAACATCATCGAGCTCAAGAAAATCGCCAACGAAGCGGTGGATCGCGCTGGAACCATTCAGTCCGTCATTTGTGTGAAGCGTACCGGCCACGACGTAGAAATGGTGCATGGCCGCGACTATTGGTACCATGATCTGATGAGCCTGCCCGTAGCCGACGCCAGTGCCAAAACAGAGGTGATGGATGCTGAAGACCCGCTGTTCATCCTGTATACCTCCGGCACGACGGGCAAACCTAAAGCCATCTTGCATACGCATGGTGGCTACATGGTCTGGACCTCTACGACGCTTAAATGGGTGTTTGATATCAAGCCAGAAGACGTCTGGTGGTGTGCTGCCGATCCTGGCTGGATTACCGGCCACAGCTACATCGTCTACGCGCCGCTTATTTTAGGCGCGACAAGCTTCATGTATGAAGGCGCGCCGACGCATCCTTACCCGGATCGCTGGTGGTCGCTGGTGGCCAAATACAACATCACCATTTTGTACACCGCCCCTACGGCCATTCGCGGTCTGATGCGCTTTGGCGAAAGCTGGCCCGACAAGCACGATCTCTCCAGCCTGCGCCTGCTCGGTTCCGTGGGTGAACCCATCAACCCGGAAGCATGGAAATGGTATTATCGCGTCATTGGCAAGGAGCGCTGCCCCATTATGGATACCTGGTGGCAAACGGAAACCGGTGGCTACATGATTACGCCGCTGCCCAGCGTGCCGCTCAAGCCGGGTTCAGCTACGCGCGGCTTTCCCGGTGTGCAAATTGATGTCGTAGATGAAGAGGGCGATCCTGTAGCCACAAATGAGGAAGGCTATCTGGTTATCAAGGCCCCGTGGCCGGGGATGCTGCGTACTATTTTCCAGGACCCTGACCGCTACGTGCAGCAATATTGGAGTCGCTTTGCCGAGCAGGGCTGGTACCTGCCCGGTGACAGCGCCAAGAAGGACGAGGATGGCTACATTTGGGTAATCGGCCGTATTGATGATGTGATTAAAGTGTCTGGTTATCGGCTGGGCACGGCCGAAATTGAAAGCGCCCTGGTGAGCCATGAAGCCGTCGCTGAAGCGGCCTGCATCGGCGTGCCCGATCCCAATGAGGTGAAGGGCAACATCATTAAGGCATACTGCATTTTGCGGCAAGGGTTTGAACCCAGCGAGAAGCTGTCGATGGCGCTGCGCGACCATGTAGGGCATGAGATGGGCCCGATTGCCAAGCCCGCCACGGTAGAATTTGTAGACAGCCTGCCCAAGACGCGCTCCGGCAAAATCATGCGCCGCCTCCTCAAGGCCCGCGCCCTGAACCAGGACGAAGGAGATTTGTCTACCCTGGCAGATTAAACGGAACTAAATTCGTCGGATTTTGTTCTGACGTGTGGCTGAAAAGTAAATGGATGACACGGTCATTTTGTTGGCCGTGTAAACAAGAGGACGGTCGGTCCCATGTATCGTGGGAACGGCCGTTTTCTTTTTCTACAAACGCTGTTGCGCTTAATCTTGCCTTAGCCTCTCAAGCGCCGCCAAAAGGTTAGCAGCAATCCTGGGATGCCCAACAGCAGCACGTAAAGCAGCCCCAATAAAACAAGCCCAAATTTAGGCAGGGCGCACCATCTGGCAACGGGAGCCAGCCACACCGCTTGCCCACCCAGCAGCAATTGTATCAACGCAGCGTTTTCAATGGCGTCTAATAAAGCAGCAGCAAGCACTCCCCAGGCAAGCCAGCTCCCAATGGTGGCCAACCAGGAAACCCGATCGCGCCAAAACTGAGCAACCAAAACACAGCCAAGGCTAATTGCGCTGCCGTAAAGCAGTAGAAACAGATAATCAAGCCCCAGACTAAGGCCTGCATAAATTTGCCCTTCACCACCCCACATTTGCAGAATCGCTTGTGCTGAACTTAAGGTGCCCGCCAACTCGAAATCAACAATGTCAGCCCCAGCTTCAACCAACGGCTGGCCAATCCGCGTCATAATAAAAGCGCAGAGAATAGCTAACGGTGTTAGCAAGCCAAACGCCAATTTTTGGGCACCTGTGGACCACCAGGAAAAAGGAGAGGAAACTTTCATGGGTTTTCGCCGCTCCATATCGGCACTTTGTGGCAAAATGGTTACCTGAAGTAGTGCCATTATACAAGATGCGGCCGTTTTCCCCCGATTTTTAGAATGTCTGTAACTTTTCTTGCCTCAATGCATATAGTTAACAGAGCAACAGCAACAGAGGCAGCATGATAACGTTCCACAACCTGTATCAAAAATATGCGAAAGATGTCTACCGATTTGCCTATTGGCTGTCTGGCAGCGCCATGGAAGCTGATGACATCACAGCGGAAACGTTCACCCGCGCCTGGACCAGCCGTCGCGAGATTCGCGCGGCAACCGTGAAGGCTTATCTCTTTGCCATAGCGCGTAACCTGTATCTGGAGCAGCTGCGACAGGAGAAGCGATTGATCAAACTTGAACCGGACCACGTCGATCCATTGCCTCAGCCAGAAAGTGCTGTTCAGCACCGTTTGGATTTGCAAATGGCTCAGGAAATGATTCAAAGCTTGCCGGAAATTGATCGGACTGTTTTTTTGCTGCGGGTGCAACATGATCTGCCTTACGCTGAAATTGCTCGGATAACGAATCTTTCTCTGTCGGCTGTCAAGGTCAAAGTACATCGGGTACGTTTGCGATTAGCCGAGATGGAGCTCAATAAGGAAAAATGACCATGAAAGTAACACGTGACGTAATCCTAGATTTGTTGCCCATTTATCTGGCGGATGAAGCCAGCGAGGATACGCGTGCGCTGGTGGCAAATTACCTGGAGCATGATCCGCAGCTGATGCAGCTGGCCCTGAAGGCTGGCGAGAGCAAGATTCCTAATGACATCCCAATTACCTTAACGGAGGAAAATGAAATGAAAGCATTTAAGAAAGCAAAACGATTGATGATCCAGCATAACCTGTTTTTATTATTGGCAGTTTTGTTTACGTTCCTGTTTGCCATGGGACTGACGTTTATTGCAGATGAACGGCCGATTGGCCCGGTCGTCTTTCTAGGTGTGGCTGGTCTATTCTGGTTCTTGTTTTTCCGGGTAAACCGCCAGTTTGACGAGTAATGTGGAAGCAATTGTCCCCGCCTAAAAATTGAATCAGGTCACACCATTTTATCGCCCGGCGTCAGCAGCGTCGGGCGATTTTGCACCAATTGTCTACGGCAATTTTCGCCGCCGATCTTCTATGAAGTTCTCCAGGGCATCGGCGACGGCCGTTTCCATCTCCGGCTGCTCATAACTGGCTAAAAGCTCCCGGCAGCGCTCTGTGGCTCGTTGGGTGGCGTCCTGGCTGCCGTTGGCTTCCCACTGTTCCACAGGTAGGCGCAGGCCAACCTGCGGGAAAAAGTGGGCCTCGCGAAAGTGCTGCATGGTGTGGGGTGCGGCCAAAAAGTGCCCCCCTGGACCTATCGCGTCGATGGTTTCCAGGGCCAGCGTATCTTCGTTAATGGGAAACGGCCGTACCAACTGCCGCACCATCCCCAGCAAATCCAAATCCAGCACAAATTGAGCGTAACTCAGGGTAAGGTACGATTCCAAAATGCCCAACCCGTGCATCAGAAAATGAACGCCGCTCAGCACCGACGTGAGCAAGGTAAACATGCGTTCGTAATTGCTTTGCGCATCGACGATGGGCGAGTCGGTGAGACTGCCACCCCCACGACAAGGCAGATTGTAATGCCGGGCCAGCTGCGCACAAATGGCAATGCTTTGGGCCGATTCTGGGCTGCCAATGGCTGGATTGCCGTTGCGCAAATCGACGTTGCTGGTGGCCGTGCCGTACAAAACGGGCGTGCCGGGGCGCAGCAACTGGACCAGGCACAAGCCTGCTAAAACCTCTGCATTGTGCTGGGCCAATGTCCCGGCCAGGGTCGTGGGACCGGTGACGCCGGCCATGACAAATGGCGTAATGAGGATGGGTTGGCCGTAACGGGCAAAGGCTAACAGCCCTTCAAGCATGGCGGTGTCATAAAGGAGGGGGCTGTTGACGTTAATGCTGCAATGGGCCACTGGTGTGCCGTCGATGGCTGCTTCACCACCAAAAACAACGGCTAACAGCTGCAACACATCTTCGGCTTCGGAACGGCCGTTAACAAAGCCACTCTGCCCCGGTTTATCGGTGAGCGTGAGAATAGCGCGCCAACTTTCCAGGTGGCGCAAGGCGACGGGCACATCTTGGGCTTCCACCGCCTTGCGGGCCATCACTTGCACATCCGGCGATAGCTGGCTCAGTTTGGCAATGTTTTGCACATCCAACAGCGTGCCGGGACGGCGTACCCCATCCAAACCGCGCACAAAGGGCGGACCCCCGCCGGGCATCACGGCGCAGCTGCCGCCGCCAATGGTCACATCGTTCAGTGGATTGCGCGCACGAAGAGTGTATTGGGCTGGGGCTAAACGCAGGCAGTGCTCAATGAGTTCCCATTCCAGAAAGACTTTTTGCCCTGTTGTTTTGGCTCCAGCTTTTTTAAAGAGGGAAACGGCCGTATCTTCCTTAAACAGCACGCCCGTCTTGGCCAAGATTTTCAGAGAGGCGTTATGGATTTGCTCAACTTGACTGGGGGAAATTAAGTTGAAGGGGGATGGGGGTAGGGTAAACGGCCGTATCGTCGTTGTGGGTTTGATCGCTTGAGCTTTCTGCCGTCGTCGTTTACGCATTACATGTCTTGTGGCTGCTGGTAATAGGGCAGGCGGGTGCCAATGCCGCGCTCGACGGCTTTTTGGTAAGCCAGATGCCCCAACATGATGTCGCTAATGGCAAATCCTTTGTGCCAAAACAGAATGCGTTCCTCTTGGCTGCTGCGACCTGGCTTAAGGCCCGCGACGATCTCGCCAATTTCGCCATAAATATGTTCTGTGCGTAAATCACCTGCCTGAATTAACCCGGCAAACTGACCATATTGCGATTTTTGGCATTGGTTCCAATCATCTACCACAAATTTGTCCACAGAAAAAGGAATGGTTGGCTCCACCGATAAAATAGCGCCGTAAGCCTGAATATGAGCGCCCGGTTTCACCCATTTATCCTCCACCAACACCTGATGTTCCACCAGACGTGAGGCGTCAATAATAATATCGGCATCGCGAACGGCCGCTTCCGTCGTTTCTGTTACCGTTATCTTTTTCCCTAATTGCTGGGACATCGCTTTGGCAAACCGTTCACGGGATTCTGGTCGGCGGCTGGTCACCCGAATTTCTTCAAAATCGAAAATTTTGTCCAGCATGGGCACGTTGTACCAGGCTGTTCCCCGGGCCCCGATGTGACCCAGCACTTTAGGGTTATCACTGGCGAGGTGTTTGGCGCCAACGGCCGTAACTGCCCCTGTGCGCATCCAGGTAATCAACGTGCCATCGATAATGGCAAACGGCGCGCCCGTTTCCGAGTTGTAAAGGGTAATTAAGGCCAAGTCAGAAGGCAGGTTGTGTTTATAGTTACCATGAAAATCGCCGATAACCTTTACCCCGGCTACATCAATAGGCGCGACATATCCCTTCAGAATATTGAACAGCTTTTCTGGGTAATCAAGCGGCAGATGATCTTTAGAAGGCATGATCACCTCTTTTTCACCATGTGCCTTCAAGCCCAGCTCAATGGCGTCCATAATGTCCTGAAGATCGAGATCGAGCGCATCGACGTCTTCTTTACCCAAGAATAATATTTCGATACCAGCCATAGCCTCTCCTTTTTGATAACGCTTCAGACTTTTTGCCAGTTAAGCAAACCACAGAAAGTGCTTTAAAAACCTGAAGGCGATTTCTCTGTGGTTTGCTCAAGTAAAAGCGGGAGAAATGGCTCTACTTTTTTAAAGGACTTTCCCGCTTTTACATAACAGTAGCAAAGAGCCTGGCTCATGACAACCGCAGAACAATTGGGCGGATTAAGCCGTAGTAACCCCTTTTTTGTTTTCTTGACTATGTTATTCTTAATAGGTGACAATAATCACCCTCACAAACCGCTTATTGTTACTATTGCTTTTGCCTTGAAAAAAGGAATATAAAGACCAGATTGTGTTAGACATAACTCATTAGAAAAGGAAGTAGACAACCTTATGACAGTACACTTATATTTTTCTCTCATCCCCGAAGCCCTCATCGCCTCTATGCTGCCACCAGATGAGTTTGGCACTTACTACGCCGTTGGTTCTCATAAAAAGCTCCATGGCCAGGCCATGTTTATTGAATTAGACCCTAACTTTCGGCACGATTTCTTTAAAATTGAAGCGGGTATTGAGCGTTGTGTGCCTCATGACGATGGCTCGCCAAAGCGTTCAGTATACATTTCTACCTATCGTGTGTTAGAGCATGTACCCATCGATGTGATGCAGAAACTCTACCTGGTCACTGCTTATGGCGAGGTGTTGGGCATTGAATCTGGCGATGCTGTATTGGCAAAACCCACTGATTTAAACATGTATCAGGAAATTGCCCCGGTACATCCTTTGGTGGTGAGCACGTTAAGCCCAAAGCAATATTATCAATTCCTCACCCAAAATCCAGACAGTCTGGTTCATTTTCCGGCGGTTTGTTTTGTGGATTTGCAATTGGGTGAGCTGGCGGAAGATCCAGAACATGGGGCTATTCGTGATTTGCCTTACAGTTTTATTCACCATTTGCGGGAGTGCTTGTTGGAAGTACAAGAAAAGTCCATTCATTCCAAAATTGTGAACCGTGTAGAAAGTGTTGAATATCCTTACCGCATGATCAAAAATGGCATCTTCTTGGGCAATAGTGATGATCTGATTTATTTCCCGCTGCCTTCGCGTGATGAATTGCGTGGAAAATATTATCGTTGGTGGCGTTCTGCCAATCAATCCTGATAGGCATTGAACTGGCTATTTGATTTTGAGGAGCCTGGAAAGCGATTTCCAGGCTCTTTTTTGTAGGAGATGAGAGGGAACGGCCGTTCCCCTTCACCCCCTATATCGCTGCCAAAATACCCCAGGAATGATTTTTGACATAGCTTGTGCAATTCGTTACAATCGTTCCTCCATGCCTCCATCCACCGGGGGCATTTTAAGTCCAACAGAGAAAAGCGGGTCTAATGCTGAAGCAAAAGTCTTTTGTCCATTAGTGAAGATTGTCTTTTGCCTCAGTTTAACTGTTTCGCTCCAGCATCACTTTGTGAAAATGTTTGGCGAAACATTGCCCCGCTTTTTGTTTGTCCAAACAGACTGATTCAACAAGAAGAAGAGAGGAGGCATCGATAATTCATGCAACACGCATTTTTCCTTGCACAAACGGCAAATGAACGAGCCAGTTTGCCTTTAATTTGGTGGCTTGGCCCCATCGGGGCCGTTTTGGCTCTGGGGTATGCCTGGTACTTTTACCAGCAAGTAATGAAAGAGAGCGAAGGCACGCCCAAAATGATAGAGATTGCCCAAGCGGTACGCGAAGGGGCCATGGCCTATTTGCGGCGGCAATATCGGGCCGTTGGGCTTGTGTTTGCTGGCTTGTTTGTCATCTTTATTATTTTGGCGCTTTTGGACCTGCAAAATCCGATTGTGCCGGTCGCTTTCCTGACTGGTGGTTTCTTCTCCGGTTTATGCGGCTTTTTTGGCATGAAGACGGCGACCAATGCCTCAGCACGAGCGGCAAATGCGGCCAGAGACAGCCTGAACGGTGGGTTGCAGGTTGCCCTCCGCGCTGGCGCAGTAATGGGTCTGGTTGTTGTTGGGTTTGCTTTGTTGGATATCACCGTTTGGTTTCTGGTGCTTTACTTCGTTCCCCCGGCGGCATTCATCCGCGAAGCCATTAACCCACTGCCCCAAATTACAGCCACGATGTTGAGCTTTGGCATGGGTGCTTCTACACAAGCGTTGTTTGCTCGTGTGGGTGGTGGTATTTACACCAAAGCGGCCGATGTTGGGGCTGACCTGGTAGGTAAGGTAGAAGCGGGTATCCCTGAAGACGATCCCCGTAACCCGGCAACCATCGCTGACAATGTCGGTGATAACGTGGGTGATGTGGCCGGTATGGGCGCTGACCTGTATGAATCCTACGCCGGTTCCATTTTGGCGACATCCGCGTTGGGTGTAGCTGCTGTGGTGGTTGGCGGTGCTGCTTTGTTTGATGGCCAGGTGCCAACAATTATGCAGCAGATGGATTTGCAGTTGAAATATATCGCAGCGCCCATCGTCATTGCCGCCATTGGCGTGGCGCTTTCTATTATGGGTGTGTATCTGGTGCGGGCCGATGATGGGGCTACCCAGGGTCAGTTGATCAATGCCCTGAGCCGAGGCCTGTATGGTAGTTCTATAGGTATTGCGATTTTGTCGTTGCCAGTAGTGCTGATTCTTGACCTGCCCAACGCGATCCAGGTTTGGGTTTCAATTTTGGTTGGTTTGGTTGTGGGCATTGTGGTGGGTAAGGCAACAGAATATTATACCTCCCATGCTTTCAAGCCGACGCGCAGCATTGCTGAACAGGCAGTGACAAGTCCGGCTACGCTGCTCATCGAAGGGTTGGCTGTTGGTATGGAGTCTGCTGGGATCCCGGTTTTAGCGATTGTGACCGGTATTGCCATTAGTTTTTATTCAATGGGCGGTGTGGAAAATATTTCGATGGGCTTGTATGGCGTCGGTATTGCCGCTGTGGGTATGCTCTCTACGCTGGGCTTTACGTTGGCGACAGATGCGTATGGCCCGATTGCCGACAATGCTGGCGGTAACGCCGAAATGGCTGGTTTGGATCCAAGTGTTCGTGAAAAAACTGACCAGTTGGATGCGGTTGGGAACACAACGGCTGCTATGGGTAAGGGGTTTGCCATTGGCTCTGCAGCCCTGACATCTCTGGCACTGCTTGCCGCCTACCTGGAAGAGATTCGACTATCTTTGACATTACATGGTGGTGGAAGTGAATTGATGTCGGTAGATGGGTTGCGTTCGGTGGTCGAGTGGACCATGCAGGATTTCATGGACTATTACAATGTCACGATGTTGAATCCCGCTGTTTTGATTGGCGTTTTTATTGGTGCTACTACAGCATTCTATTTTGCTGCGATGACGATGCGGGCCGTGGGCCGGGCAGCAGGTGGTATGGTAGAAGAAGTGCGGCGGCAGTTCCGCGAATCGCCCGGCATTTTGCAGGGTACGGTTCGTCCTGACTATGCGCGCTGTGTGGAAATTAGTACTGCAGCTGCCCAAAAAGAGATGATCGCCCCTTCTGTGCTGGCATTGATTGTGCCAGTGGTTGTGGGTGTTTTGTTCGGTGTGGCGGGCGTTTTGGGCCTGCTGGGTGGTACCCTGACTGCTGGGTTTGCGCTGGCTATTATGATGGCCAATGCAGGCGGTGCCTGGGATAATGCCAAGAAATATATTGAAGAAGGGCATCATGGTGGCAAAGGTTCTGAAGCGCACAAGGGTGCCGTTATTGGCGACACTGTGGGCGATCCGTTTAAGGATACGTCTGGTCCTTCCTTGAACATTTTGATTAAACTGATGTCGATGGCTTCGGTTGTTTTTGCCGGATTAATTACCTTTTTTGGTAACGGTGTGGGTTTGGTTGCTTTGTGGTTTGGTGGTTAATCAGGCAGTTGTAACATAGACGCGATGAAATGAATGAGAGGTACGGCCGTTTACGGCCGTACCTCTTTGTTTTAACCCCACAAAAGCCTTACTATCTGCGTTATAATATGAAGCACATTATCTTGATACACTTGGAGTCATTATGACCACTGCTGCTGTCTACGTCCCCGCCAAGGCCCACACCAAATCTGGACACCCTGAAAACCAAACACGACTGAGCCAAATCCTACCTTTTTTAGATGAGGCTGGGATTTTAGCTGATATTGATCTGTTGGATCCGGTCCCGGCTACTATTGAGCAGCTGCGCCGCGTCCACGCGCCAGCGCTTATTGAGCGCATTCGGGAAGTCTCTGTATCTGGTGGGGGGATGCTGGACATGGGCGATACCTATGCCACGTCAGACAGCTACGAATTGGCCCGGCTGGCTGCTGGTTCAACCAGCGCTGTTGTTGACCAAATCTTAACGGGCCAGGCGCAAAATGGCTTTGCTTTGGTGCGACCGCCAGGGCATCATGCGGAACACAATCGCATTAGTGGGTTTTGTTTGTTTAACAATGTGGCGGTGGCCGCCCGGCAGGCGCAGGTGGTGCATGGTGTGAAGCGTATTCTTATTTTGGACTTTGACGTGCATCATGGCAACGGTACCCAAGACATTTTTTATGATGATGATTCGGTGATGTTCATCTCTGCCCATCTGTTTTTACCCCGTATGTTTTATCCGGGGACGGGTGATTTTCAGGAATTGGGCGATGGCTTTGGGCATGGCTATACGGTGAACGTGCCGTTGATACCCAATGTGGGAGATGTTGGCTACGGCCGTATCCTTACAGAATTGGTTAAACCGTTGGCCCAACAATTTAAACCAGAGCTCATTTTGGTTTCTGCGGGGTATGATGCTCATTGGCAAGATCCCCTGTCGATGGCCGGGTTGAGCTTGACTGGCTATGCCGAAATGTCTCAAGCTTTGGTTCAATTGGCAGCTGAGCTGTCCCACGGCCGTATTCTCTTTGTGCTAGAAGGTGGTTACCAGATTCAAGCACTTTCTTATGGCATTCTCAACACCTTCTATGCCCTTACCGGCCAGGACAAAATTGACGATCCTCTGGGCTGTATGCCCGACAACGAACAGGACATTAGTCAGCTTCTACGCCGGCTCAAGCGGCATCACTTGATTTATTAGATGAAACTTTGCATAATATTTATGTAAACGGCAGCAGAATCTAAGCAGCCCAATCACCTGAAAACAACCGAAAGAAACGGCCGTACCGCTTTTTTCATGTTTTATTGAGGCGCAAACGTGACATCTATTCATTTACACGACTACGTTAAGCAAGTTGACAAACTTATTGACGACAACCGCCTGGTTGAAGCGATTGAACATTGTCGGCACATCCTAAATCATTATCCTCGCCACATTGATACCTATCGCATGATGGGTAAAGCTCTGCTAGAAAAACAGGATTATGATGCCGCTGGTGATTTATTCCTGCGCATTTTGAGTGCGGATCCCAACGATTTTATCAGCCATGTGGGTCTTTCCATTATTTATAAAGAAGAACGCCAATATGATCAGGCATTGTGGCACTTGGAGCGAGCTTACGAAATTCAGCCATACAATGTGGCCATTCAGGGTGAACTGCGCCAGCTTTATGCGGATCAATCTGAAGTGCGTCCCGGCGTTATCCCGCTGACACGGGGAGCCTTGGCTCGCCTGTATATGCAAGGGGAGCTTTACCAGCAAGCCATTTCTGAGCTGCGCCGCATTTTGGAAGAGGAACCTGAGCGCATGGATTTGCAGGTGCTGCTGGCTGAGGCTTATTGGCGCGATGATCAGCGTATTGATGCTGAGGAAGTTTGCCTCAATGTTTTGAGTGAACTGCCTAACTGTATCGTCTTAAATGCCATCTTGTCTGAAATTTGGTTGCAGACGGGACGTATTCCCGAAGCCCAAAAATATTTACAGCGCCTGCATGGTTTGACGCAATGTACCAGCAATTCATTAGATAAAGAAACGATTGCTGGCAAAGCTTTTGCCACGGAAGGTGCTTTCCATTTACCGGAACAAGCTGCACTTGAATTCCTGGAAACGGGCATGACCGTGCCGGCTGAAGCGGCCGTTCCCACAGACGATTGGGTCAAGGAAGTTCAGTTAGATCAGGCCGACGAGGATGAGGATTCTTTGGATGGGGTTGTGTTAGAGCCGGAAAGCGGCATGCACAGCTATGATTGGCTGTCTGATATTGGCGAGATGGAAGAGAAGGAAACGGCCGTTTCTGACCAGGTGGACAGTGAGTCAGATTGGTTCTCGCAAAATAAAGCCAAAGATGAACTCAATATTGCTACCGGCGAACTGAATGCTGAATGGCTGGCAGATTTGCGTGGCGATGATGATGAAGCCGATTTCCAACCTTTGGAACTGGAGGACGCGACTGTAGATGCAGAAGCAAAAGTTGAGTCGGATTGGTTCATGGAGCAGGGTGCAGCGGATGATGTAGCCGCTCAAGCAGAAGCACCTGATGAAGCTGATGATGAGGACCTCAACTGGCTAGATGCTTTGGCCGATGATGAACCCACGCTGCAAATTGATGCCACCAACCTCATGGATGAAAGTTTGATGGATTGGGGTGGCAGCGGTGAAGATGAAGATGAGCCACATGTGGTTCGCGAGCCCAAAACGCCGTTCTGGCTTTCAGAAATGGCTGATGAAGAGTTGGAAGCCGTTCAGTTAAATCCCGAAGAGGCGCTGGGTTGGATGGGTGAAGGCGTAGATGAAGGCGACGCATCAGACATGGCTGAATCGGATTTGGATGAAACGGCCGTTGACCAGGCAGATGAACTTGCTGAACAAGAAGTAGATGCAGACGGCCTGGATGAGGCTGATGATTGGCTGGCCGCACTTACCGAAAATGAGATGGATACAGCCTTTGCTGATGAAGAAGATAGCGAAACGGCTGAACCTGTAGAAACCACCCGGCTAGACACCACACTGGACGATTTGTCTGCGCTGAGTGATGCGGATGATTGGATGAAATCTGCCGCTGCTGATCTGGACAGCCTTTTGGAATTTGAAGAGATTGAAGAAGAAGAATTTCCCAACCTGGCAATCCCTGAATTGGAGGGAGATGAGATCGCAGATATTCCAGAGTGGCTCGACAATGACAGCACTGACTTGTCAGACACTGACCTGTCAGACACTGACCTTTCAGAGAAATCGGAGGCTGCCGTGAGTAGTGAAAACGATCCCCAAGAGACACCACAGTCCGAAGAATCCCAGGCTGAGCCGAAAAAGGCACAGGATAAAAAGGAAACTGAGTCGAATGCATTTGATTGGCTGGATGATTTGTCATCTGAATCAGCCGACATCTTGTCTGATCCACCGATTGAAACGGAAGGGATGCCTAGCTGGATGGCCAATGACAATGAGGATGAATCTGTTGAAGTGGTAGACGAGTGGGATTCTCAATCTGCCGATATTCCTGGATGGTTGCAGGAACCAGTGGATTTGGCTGACCTGGATGAAGATCATAGTCTCCTTGAAACAACTGAAACTGAAACCGAGCAAGAGGATGTGCCAGGTCTGACCGGGCTGTTGGCTGAGATGGAGACCACGGAAGAGTCACTACCTCTGGATGATTTGAACGACATGGATTCCTTATTCTCCGATTGGGTCGGTGACGATGATGATAGCAGTTTAGCTAATTTGGTTGACGAGCTTGCCGAAGAAGCAGACGCGAACAATGCTGATTTTGCCTTTGAGGATAATGAGGAAGAGACGGCCGTTTCTGACCAAATCGCTCAGGTGGAAGAGCCAGAAGAGCCAGAAGAGCTAGGCCTGACAGGCTTGCTGGCCAACTTGAATATACAAGATATGGAGCCTGGTAGTGAAGCAGATGAAACGGACGATGACTTTTTAGGCGATTTGCTAGCAGGCACGGAAGATGATGATTTAAGCGATTTCTTGTTTGAAGCAGACGATGCAGACGAAGCAGCCGATGATGAAGCGCTTGGCTTAGAAGATTTAGACCTGGAGAATGTAAGCCTGACGCAGCTGCTTTCTGAGGCCGACGTGCCCGAAGAAGACGCCGAGTTGTCATCTTTGGCTGATGGTGACACAGATGACACAGATGACACAGATGATTGGTTTGCTGATTTAACCGAATTGACCGAGGCTGAGGAAGAGCCTGAGACAGAAGTTGAAGAAGAAATGGGTCTGACGGGCATGTTGGCCAATTTATTGCCGGATGATGAAGCAGACGCCGAGGATTCCTTCCCCGATCTAGAAGATCAGGCAGCAAATGAGCTTGGCCTCACCGACCTGTTGGCCGGTATTGATTACGCTGAAGATGCTATTGATTCTGAAATCAACTTGCCCGAGTTTGATTTGGAACCTGATGAACCGCCGCTTACCGAGATTCTTGGCGACATGGAGCCAGAGGAAGAAGAATTACCGGTTTCTGCCGAAGATACCACCTGGCTGATGCAGCTGGAAGAGGATACTGGCAGCCTGAGAGAACAAACCGATGAATTTGACATGGCGGAAGAAACCGGCCTTGATTGGTTGACAACGCCAGATGAAACGGAAGCAGAAGCTGAGGTTGAAGAAGTTGCCCCCGCTGAACCCGTAGCAGAGGAAAAAGAAGCGGAACAGGATGGCACAGCAGAGGATTGGGATGACGCCATGTCCTGGCTGGAAGAGTTGGCCGCGCAGCAAGATGAGCCAGTGGGCGAGCTGCCTAGCGTTGCCGAAACGATGCTCGACGAGGAACTCGATACCCCGACTGAGTTAGAGCCGCAAACAGAAGATGATACGGGCCTGGATTGGTTGACTCAATTGACCGAAGGTGAAGCATCTGTTGATTTAGATGAGACAGACGAGATTGACGAGCCAGAATTCCCAGAACTGTTGGAAGAGGCAGAGTTGGAAGCGGATGATGGGTTTGAGCTAGAAGATTTAGAAGCCGATGACGCATTTGATCTGGGAGATCTGGAGGCTGATGAAGAACTGTCTTGGTTAGATGAATTAGCCACCGATCGGCTGGACAGTTTGCAGGTTGAAGATTTAGAAACGGCAACTGATCCGATTGAAGAACCGGAGGCGACTGAACTGGCAGATGATGGCTGGTTGGACGAATTGGCCCTGACGGATGAGACGAGTGAGGACGATTTGCTGGCGTTCGCTGAACTACCGGAGACGTTGGATGAGGCAGATGAATTGGCTGATTTTGAGATGGATATTTCTGAAACGGATCTAGATTGGCTGGATACGGTCGTTGATGAGCCAGAGGAAATTGAAGAAGAAATCGAAACGGCCGTACCCGATGAAGAAGAACAGGAACCCTTGCCTGAAGAAGCGTACAGGGTCACTGGTGTAACCGACGCGCTAAAAGAAAGCAGCGGTCTGGAAGAAGCAGAGGCCGATCTGGAAGAGGCATTGGCCTGGCTGGATGAGCTGGATGAAGAAAGTGAAGTCGATCTATCCGAGGAGGCGCCGCAGACGCTTATCACGCCGACGTCTCAAGATGCGGATTTAGAGGATGAGCCGGAGACAATTGTAGTTGCCCCGGAACCAGATGAGCTGACATTGGCTTTGGATAAACTGGAGCAGCAGGTGAAGAATGAGGGCGTGGCTGTGCCTGTAACGGCCGTTTCCCCTCTGTCGCTTTCCACGGCCGAACTGAATGAAGCGCTTGACTGGATCGAGCAAGCGGAAACATCTGCCCCTGCTGATGAATCTATACCTGAGGAAGAAATAGAAGAAGCACCCGCCGAATTTGACGAGCTGGTGCTGGAAATGGATGAAGTCGCGGAGGAAACGGCCGTTGTTGAAGAGCTAGATTCCGGTGAAGAAATGGACCTGGCCGCCATGTCCGATGACCCTGAAGCGTGGCTGGAGCAGCTGCTCAGTGACGATTTAGACATGGATGTGGAGATGGAGCCACCGCCCATCAAGCCCAGCGAAGATGCCATGTTCGTCACCGATGATGCCTCAAAAGCAGCCACCCTTGCAGAGGATGAGGCCACAGATTCCTTGTTTGATGATGTGATTCCAGAGGAAGTGCCTGACGACCCCGATGCGGCCGTTGCCTGGCTAGACCAGCTCGTGAACAGCGACGATGACGTTGCTGTTGAAATGGAACCACCGCCCATCAAACCAAGCGAGGACGCAGTTTATGTGACGGACGACGCTTCGTTTGACGAAGTTGAGCCGCCAGAGGCGCCTGCGCCCGAAGGAATGGATGAAGCTGCTGAGTTTAGCATGGAGGATGATCCTGAAGCGTGGTTGGAACAACTGTTGGGCGATGAAATGTCGCTGGATGTGGATATGGAACCACCGCCAATTAAGCCCAGCGAAGACGCCATGTACGTGACAGATGATGCCCCCCAGGCGGAGGTGGAGCCAGAATCGGAAGCTGAAATTGAGCTGGATGACGTGACCGAGGAAACAGATTCGGCCGTTGCCGAAGTGGAGACAATAGAAGAGGAAGCCGACGTTGCTGAATTTAGCATGGAGGATGATCCTGAGGCGTGGTTGGAACAGATGTTGGGTGACGAGATGTCGCTGGACGTGGACATGGAACCACCGCCCATCAAACCCAGTGAAGATGCCATGTTTGTCACAGATGATGCCCGTGTAACGGAGGCATCCGTGGAAGACGCCGTTGTTGAAAGTGCGCTTCCAGACGAGACAGTTGAACCCGAAGTGAGCGAAGAAGACATCATTGCTGAGGTGCCTGATGATCCAGATGAGGCGATGGCCTGGCTGGAACAGCTGGCCGCCCGGCAAGGTGCCGACCTTGAAGAGCTGCCCAGCGTAACAGATGCCGAAGGCGAGCCAGACATGCCCGACTGGATGGCCCAGGATTTGGAAGCGTTGAGTGCAGAGGCCGATCTGGAGTTGGCGGAATCGGTTGACCTGCCTGAAGAGGACGAGTCCTCTACAGAGATTGTGGCTGAAGATGAAGATATTGATGAGGAACTGCCGGACTGGCTGGATGATGAACCAAGAGATGGGATGCTGGGACAGACAGATTGGCTGCGTGCCCTCCCTGAAGTGGATGTAGACACCTGGCTTTCCGCCGAAGAAGAAGCTACGATGAGTGGTTCCACGGATGAAATCATTTTGCCTGACACGGGACCGCTTACGTCTTCACAATCAGCTACGGTTGATGAAGAAGAAATGGATGAGGATTTGCTGTTTGAACCCGTGTTGGAGCCGTCCACTGGAGCGTACAGCGTGGATGAAGCCAAGCTTGGGGTAGCGCAAGAAGCGCTGGCAGACGGCCGTATCAGTGAAGCCATCACCCAGTTCAAAGAGTTGGTTGCCGCAGGTTCCGGCATGATGTCCATTATTGCCGAGTTGGAACGGGCGGCTGAAGCCAATCCGCAAGCCCCGGCCCTGTCTCAGGTGCTCGGTGATGCCTACATGCGCAATGGACAGCTGCAAAAAGCCCTGGCTTCTTACCGGACTGCCCTGGATCAGATGTAAGAACGGCTTGCCGATTCAGCCTAGTTGGGTGACAATTGGGTGAGTTACAAATTTGAAAAGGCAGCGAAGCTTGAGCAAGCTGCCTTTTTTTGCGCCAAAAGAGACAAATTAACGGAGTAAAAACATGGAACGCACATTAATTTTAGTAAAACCAGACGGCGTGCAGCGGGGTTTGATGGGTGAGATTGTCCATCGCTTTGAGCGGCGTGGTCTGAAGCTGATCGGTATGAAATTCATCCAGATGAGCCAGGAATTAGCCAATCAACATTACGCGGTACACAAGGAACGGCCGTTCTTCAACGATCTGGTCACGTATATCACCTCTGGCCCTGTGCTGGCGATGGTTTGGGAAGGCAACGATGCCATCAATGCAGCTCGCGCAACCATTGGCAGCACCAAACCGGTGGAAGCGACCCCTGGCAGCATTCGCGGCGACTTTGGTATGGAAATCGGCCGTAACTTGGTACACGGCTCGGACAGCCCCGAGAATGGTGTGAAAGAGGCCAACCTCTTCTTCAAGCCAGAAGAACTGGTTTCTTGGAACCGCGCTACCGAAAGCTGGATTTGCGAGTAACCTTGCAGAGGTGCAAAATAAAAAAGCCTGACTTCATTGCTGCGAAGTCAGGCTTTTTGTTTTGTCAAAGATTCATTATTGCATTCGCATAACCACGTGGGCATCATCCCACAATCCCTCTAAATCATAATAATGGCGCATATCGGGGGAAAAAAGGTGCACCAGTAAATCCCCAAAGTCAACCAGTACCCAACCAGATTCTGGCGACCCTTCTATACTTTTAGCCAGAGCGCTGGCTTTTTGTTTGGCATCCTGGGCGACGCTGTTGGCGATGGCTCGCAACTGGCGGTTGTTATCGCCATTGCAAATAAGGAAATAATCGGCAAAAACCGCTTGCTCCCGTAAATCAAGCAGCGTAATCTCGCTGCCTTTTTTGTCTATAATTGTATCTACCAACAAATGAGCTAATTCTAAACTTTCCAGATTTTCACCTCCGTTGTGAAGCAAATCACAACAAGACTTTTGAATTAGGAAGCATGGTTTCTTGTGATTTGCTCAAGTAAAAGCCAAATAGAGCTTGACTTATTCAAAAATATTTTTGGCTTTTACAGAACTGGTTCGATTGTAGCATGGAGGCCAAACTACTGACAAGGCAAGTTGCGTAAGTGCCATAGGTGCCTAATCGTCAATGGGCTACAGAATGAGCGAATGGCTCATTTGTTTTGCAACATGTGGCGTTGAGCTTTACAATTAGAGCGAATGTTCTAATTGCTGGCTGATTGTTAGTGGTTGGTGGCGTAGCCCACTGGCCACCAACAATTAACACCTTAAACAAGGAGTAACTCGTGGCTGAACCACAGTATGAAGTTCCCCCTCGGGCCGTGCCCGAAAATGATGCCGGTTATTTTGAGAAGATTACTCAGGCAGTGTTCCAGGCCGGTTTTAGCTGGCAGGTTATTCGCAGTAAATGGCCTGGCTTTCAATCTGCCTTTGCCCAATTTGATGTGGATCGCGTGGCGGCCTTTACGCCGGTTGATGTAGAGCGGCTTTTGGAGGATAAAGGAATTGTGCGCAACGGCCGTAAAATTGAAGCCACCATCAGAAACGCCCGCATTTGCCAGGACCTCATTGCCGAACACGGTTCTTTTCACGATTATCTGCGCCAAATGGACGGGCAGCCATATGACAAGCGAGCCAAACAGCTGAGCAAGCAGTTCAAATTCATGGGCCCGATGGGCGCGTACTTTTTCTTTTGGTCCGTTGGTGAAGATGTGCCAGAATACCATGAGTGGCGCGCTCAGCAGGAAAAGTAGGGGTTATGGCCTTTTTACGCAGCAATGATTTTTCTCCCGCTTCCTGGACCGTCTCCGAACTGACCCAATACATTCGGGAGCTGTTTGAGATTGATTACCGCCTGAAAGATGTGGAGGTAAGCGGTGAGATTTCCAATTTTAGTCGTGCCCGATCGGGCCACCTATATTTCACGCTCAAGGATGATAAGTCACAATTAAAATGCGTGATGTGGCGCACGGCGGCGGAGCGGCTGCGCTTTGCCCCGCAGGATGGGGATGCTGTGGTGGTGAACGGCCGTATCTCCGTGTACGAAGCGAGCGGTGTGTATCAACTGTATGCCGAGCAGATGTCGCCCTTGGGACAGGGGGATTTGGCCGCTGCCTTTGAAGCCCTCAAGGCGAAATTGTCAGACGAAGGGCTGTTTGACGCCGAATTCAAAAAGCCCATTCCCGCCTTCCCGCGCAAAATCGGCATTGTCACTTCGGCGGATGCTGCTGCGCTGCGGGACATTATCAATGTGCTGCGCCGTCGCTACCCGCTGGTTTCTGTACTCATTGCCCCAACCTTGGTGCAGGGGGCCGATGCCCCGCTCCAAATTGTGCGGTCCTTGCGCTGGCTGGACGGCCGTAACGACATCGACACCATCATTGTGGCTCGTGGTGGTGGCTCGATGGAAGATTTGTGGGCCTTTAACGATGAAAACGTGGCTCGCGCCATTTTTGCCGCCCAGCACCCGGTCATCAGCGGGGTGGGGCATGAGGTGGATTTCACCATTGCCGATTTTGTGGCTGATTTGCGCGCCCCCACGCCCTCGGCGGCAGCGGAATTGGCGGTGCCAGATGTGAGTGAATTACGGCCGTATTTCCGCGCCGTCCAGCAACAAATGAAAAATCTGGTGCTGGAACAAATTGGCCAGCACCGTTGGCAGGTGCAAACGCTCCGACGTTCATTGAACCATCTGAGTCCACGGGTGGGCATTGCTGGCAATCGGCAGCGGCTGGATGGTTGGCAGGCCCGGTTGGAGCGGGCGATGCAGCGCCGACTTGACGCGTCGAGCCATCGCCTGAACCTGCTGCAAACGCAGCTAACAGCCGTGAGTCCCAAAGCCACCCTGGCACGGGGTTATGCCATTGTGCGGGATGGGGACGGCCGTATTGTCCGCACGCCCGCGGCTGTCAAAGCCGGTGACTCGCTTACCGTTCAGGTCCGCGACGGGCAGTTTGGCGCAGTTGTTTCAGAAGTTGAAGGCAGGAAGCAGACATAGAAGGATTAGGACGCTGATTCCCATGATTTTCCTGATTTGACTAATATCGCATAGCAAGCAGCTAAAATCAGGTGAATCAGACCAATCTGCGTCCCATTGTAAGGATTCAAGAATGGCAAAAGTGCTCGTGACCCAACAAATCGGCGATGAAGGCGTGCAAAAATTGCGTGAGGCTGGGCATGTGGTGACCTATCGTGACGATACCGAACCGATGACGCCTGCTGAACTGCAAACGGCCGTTCGCCACAGTGAAGGTCTCGTGTGCCTGTTAACGGATCGGGTGGATACGGCCGTTCTCGATGCCGCGCCAAATTTGAAAATGATCGCCAACGTCGCCGTCGGCTACGACAATATCGATTTGGCTGCGGCCACCCAGCGCGGTGTTTTAGTGAGCAATACGCCCGACGTGCTTACTGAAACTACCGCTGACCACGCCTTTGCCCTGCTGCTGGCCATCGCCCGCCGCATTCCTGAGGCAGATGCCTTTATGCGAGCAGATAAGTATGAAAAATTTGAGATGTTCCCACCGCTGTTGGGATTGGACGTGTACGGCAAAACGCTGGGCATCGTGGGGCTGGGGCGAATTGGGGCGGCTGTGGCCCGTCGTGGCGCGTTGGGGTTTGGCATGAAGGTTTTGTATACGGCGACTGAGGCGAAAACGGCCGTGGAGCAGGAATTGGGTGCGGAGCGGGTAACTTTACCTGAACTGCTGCGCCAAAGCGATTTTGTCAGCATCAATGTGCCACTCACATCTGAGACACGCCACCTGTTTACGCTGGACACCTTGCGCCAGATGAAGCCGACCGCCTGCCTGATCAACACGGCGCGTGGCCCCATCGTCAAGGAAGCTGATTTGTTAACGGCGCTGCGTGAAGGCATCATCTGGGGTGCGGCTCTGGACGTATTTGAAGATGAGCCCAGGATGGTTTCTGGTTTGGCGCAGCAGCACGAGCGGCTGGTGGTGGCCCCGCATTTGGGCAGTGCCACAGGTGAAACGCGGCGAAAAATGGTCGATACGGCCGTTACCAACCTTCTGGCGGGGCTTTCAGGCCAAACTCCACCCAATGCCCTCAACCCGGAAATTGTGGGCCAAGCAGATGAATAATCAACAGATTGAAAAGATTTTTTCTCTGTGCCCCTCTGCGTCTTCGCTGCGAAACTCTGTGTTCCGCTTTTTCGTTTGGGAGAGCGGCTAGTGAATTTAAAGTACCGTCTACTTTACCTGTTGGCTCGCTGTTACTGGCGCATTTTTAAACCGCTCACGTTGGGGGTTAAGGTGATGCTGATTGAAAATGAATCTATCTGGTTGGTGCAGCACACCTACCAGCCTGGCTGGTTTTTGCCGGGTGGCGGGGTGAAGCGGAATGAGATTTTGGAAACGGCCGTACGTCGTGAGGCTCGCGAAGAACTGGGTGCAGAAATGGACGAGATACATCTTTTTGGCGTTTACAGCAACGACAGCCAGTATAAAAATGATCATGTGGTTGTGTTTATGAGTCACAAATTTACTTTGGGGCCAGCTGACAAGGCCGAGATTCGCGCAGTGCAGAAATTTCCGCTGCGGCAGCTCCCGCCAGATGTTTCTCGTGGCACCCGCCACCGTATTGAAGAGTATTTGGCTGGCAGACCCAAAGCTGAAGCAGGTATTTGGTAGGCAAGGACTGGCAATCCTAATTTAAAAATGTTATCAAAGGATGCGGTCAGGATTGCCACTCCTGGCGTATGGAGCAGTAAAATGAGCGAAGAAGCTGAAAAATTATCGTTTGAAGACGCATTGGCTGAACTGGAAAAAATCGTGGCCCAACTGGAGTCAGGCGATTTAACCTTGGAAGCATCGCTGGATTTATTTGAGAAAGGCCAAAAGTTAGCTCAACAATGTAACGTACAGTTAGAAACGGCCGCATTGCGCATTGAACAGCTCACCAGCGATGGCGAAATCGTTGAGCTAGACCTTTAGCCGATTGTCAGGCCCAAAAACAATCGCTATACTCATCCTTTGCACAGGGATTTATGCGCAACGGTGTGTGTTTTGTTTGATGCACGGGTAGAGAGAGATGGTTGTTGGCAAACACCACATACCAGAATTGTCATTTTGAGCGTAGCGAAAAATCCCTCAGAAGGATATACAAATGAAATCTTGTCCAATTTGCTCAATTCAACTTAACCGGACCCTGCTTGATTCTAATTTGCCTGCTTATAGCTGTTCAAACTGTCATGGTATTTGGATATCAGCCAATGAATATTTCTCCTGGTTGGCACCAGAAATGAGTGTGCAGAATAATGAAATCGATTTTGCGCGTGATTTTGATACACCGTATCCTGTTTCAGATAATAATCAAGCAATTACTTGCCCCGATTGCGGCCGTTTCTTAAGAAGATTCCAGATTTGGCCTAACAACAAATTTCATCTCGATCGTTGTAGTAGCTGCAACGGTATTTGGTTCGATAGAAACGAGTGGCAAACGTTGCAAGCTCAAAATCTTCACAAACAGCTCAATATTTTCTTTACTGAGGCGTGGCAAGAAAAACTGCGAAGTGAAGAAATGAAAAAGCGCTTTGAAAAAATGTATTTGGATCTTTTTGGTTCAGAAGATTACGAAAAGATCAAAGCAATTCGTGGCTGGTTGTCTGATCATCCTAACGGAAATAGATTGATTGCCTACCTTACAGATAGAGAGCCTTATAAAGGATAATTTTAAAGGAAAAGCACTTGTTTAAAAGTATTCGAGAATCATTAAGCCGTACCCGTAACAACGTTTTTGGCCAGATTGCCTCCGTGCTGGGTGCGGGAGACATTACGGAAGAAACCTGGGAAGATTTGGAAGCATTGCTGGTGCAGGCTGATGTGGGTGTGCCCACGACGCTGGCTGTTGTGGCAGCGTTGCAAGAGCGCGTGAAAAAAGAGGGGCTTTATCGTGCCGATCAGCTGACTGAGGCGCTTCGAGAAGAGCTGCGCGGCGTGCTCACTGATCCGCCCCCGTTTGAGCTAGAAGCGCCGCGCCAATTAACAGTGGCCATGATTGTCGGCGTCAATGGCTCTGGCAAAACAACAACCATTGGCAAGCTGTCCCGCTATTACCAGAACAAAGGGCGCAAAATTATCCTGGCCGCCGCAGATACATTTCGCGCTGCCGCCATTGACCAGCTTAAGATTTGGGGCGAGCGAGCCGATGTGCCAGTTATCGCCGGGCAGCCCAACGGCGATCCCGGTGCCGTGGCCTACGATGGTATCCGCGCGGCTCGTGCCCGTGGCTATGATCTGCTCATTGTAGATACAGCTGGTCGGCTGCATACCAAGTTCAACTTGATGCGCGAGCTGGAAAAAGTGTATGGTGTTTGCAAAAAGAGCGTCCACGCTGCGCCTCACGAGGTGCTGCTTGTTTTGGACGCGCCTACGGGCCAAAATGCTCTCGTCCAGGCCCAAAAGTTTAAAGAGTCGGTGCATGTCACTGGTGTTATTCTCACCAAGCTGGACAGCACGGCTAAGGGTGGCATGGTGTTTGCCATCTATCGCGAATTGGGGCTGCCGGTGCGCTTCATCGGCACCGGGGAACGCATTGAAGATTTAGCACCGTTTGACCCGGACTTATTTATTGATGGCTTGTTTGAGTAGAGTTTAGACAAGGCTCACCAAAAAACGAGATATCATTTCCACGAAGCCGAGAGCCCAAAAGTGTGGATTCCTGCCTTCGCGGGAATGACAAGTTGAGATAAGAAATCAGGATCGTTTTGGGATCGTTGTATCACCATAATAAAAGGAAGAACTTTGAGATGGACGAATTAGCTGAAAAATTAACCAATTTACAACAAACCGTGAATTTGCTCCGGAGGCGTCTTTGACGTACCAGCTAAAGCATTAAAGGTAGCACAACTGGAGGAGGTTGCAGCCGCACCGGGTTTTTGGGATGATTCCACTGCCGCGCAGGCTAAGATGCGTGAATTAACGAAACTACGCGATCAGGTGACGGTGTGGGAAGCGTTAAGCCGACGCCTGACGGATGCCACAGAATTAGTGTCGCTTGGTGATGAAGATCTGCTGGCTGATTTGTCTAAAGAAACGGCCGTTTTAGAAGCGCAAGTTGCCCGCTTGGAGTTCGAGACGCTCTTTTCGGGTGAATATGATGACGAAGATTGCATTCTGGCCATTCATGCCGGGGCAGGCGGCACCGAAGCGCAGGATTGGGCGCAGATGTTGGAGCGCATGTTTATGCGCTGGGCCGACTCGCACCAGATGGTTGTTGATATTGTGGATGAAAGTGCGGGTGATGAGGCTGGTATTAAGAGCGTGATGATGGCTGTGAAGGGTAGTTATGCATACGGCCGTCTCCAATCCGAGCGTGGGGTACACCGCCTGGTGCGTATTTCGCCCTACGACTCATCGAGCCGCCGCCATACATCTTTTGCCAAAGTGGAAGTGTGGCCTGATGTGGCGGAAGATATCGAGATTGAGGTTGATGAAAAGGATTTGCGCATCGACCGGTTTAAAGCGAGTGGGGCGGGTGGCCAGCATGTGCAGAAAAATGAAACGGCCGTACGTATTACCCACATTCCCACCAACATTGTTGTCTCTTGCCAAAATCAGCGCTCGCTGACGCAAAACCGGGAAGTGGCCATGAAAATCCTCAAGGCGCAGCTGTTTGATTTGGAGCAGCGCAAACAAGAAGCAGAAATGGCCGCACTGAAGGGTGAAGACGTAGACGCAGGTTGGGGCAGCCAGATTCGCTCCTACGTCCTGCATCCCTACAAGATGGTGAAAGACCATCGTACCAATTATGAAGTCGGGAATGCGCAGGCTGTGCTAGACGGCCGTTTAGACGACTTTATGGAAGCGTATCTAAAACAAAAGGTGGGCCAAACCGAGGAACCCACCCCGTAATTAATGTGATGGAGGCAGACCAATGGCAGACAAACGTAAAAGACCGCAATCAGGATCACAACGCAAGGGTAGTTCCTTAGGGGCTGCTGTTCACAGAGCTTCCTTAAAACGACGGGTACGGCCGTCTGCCCGAGCCAAGGCCCGCAAAGCTGCCATCAATCAACGCCCCATGCCAACACCCCCGGCACGGCGGCCGGTAAAGCGCACGGCGGCCAAAGCGGCTGTGTCAGCCGAACTTGCCACCCAAATCGATCGCATCCAGGACAAATTCGAGCGGTTGGAGTCCCAGGCTCAATTGGAAGATATTTTTTCGGCCGTGGGCGAAATAGACAATAAACTGACCAAGCTGCCTTTTGATCTGGAAGCGCTGCGTGACCGAGGTTATGTCCATTCTGGCCAGCTGGAGGATAAACTGGAAGCATTGGATGACAAATGGGACGACGTTCGCCCTCGCGTAGAAAAGGCACTTTCAGAGCAGGTTAAACGGCTCGATCGCGAGTTGGATCAGACAGAACGCCAGGTGAATCGGTTGGGAAATGCCAACGCGGCCCTGGTGAAAACGGTGGATTCGGCCGTAGACAGCCTGGGCAGCCGCATCACTGCGGCCCGACGTGCCTTAGACGGTCTCTATGATGGCATTCAGAGCGAACTGTACAAAATTGAATATTCGTTGGGTCAGGTGGGCAAAATGTTGGACTTGATGGCTGATTCACAGGAGATTCGCTTGCTTGAGGCGGAGGGGCCGTTGCTGGCCGTGAAGACGGAATGGCACCAGGACGGCGAAGAAGGCCCAAAAGGGTATCTCTTCCTCACTGACCAGCGGCTGCTGTTTGAACAGCGCGAAGAAGTGGTGACCAAAAAGCGGTTTGGTATCTTCAAGGCGGAATCAGAGATGGTGCAAAAGCTGCATATCGCGGTTCAGGTGCATGAAATTGATCAAATTGTCCATAAAGAAGAGGGTGGTTTCCTGGGCATGGGCAAGGACGACATTTTAGAGTTGGTTTTTGCCGCGACGGCTTCTCTTTCCCGGGCACGTTTTCATTTAGACGGACAGGATTCAAAAGATTGGGCAGCGATGATTAACCGAATTCAGTCGGGTGAGATTGATAGCGACCGCTCGGATGAGTATTTGGATGAGCTGGAGGCGGCGGAGATTACCAGCGCCAGCTTCCCAGAACAATGCCCCAACTGCTATGCGGCCGTTCCTGAACAGCCGCGTGGGGTAACAACCTACACGTGCGAATTTTGTGGGGCAACAGTGCAGCCGCTGAACCCAAACCCAGAAGAATAATTTGGTTAATTGGCGGAAATCTAAAATTGGGACTTGTCGGAAACGGCCGTTTTTTGTATACTTCTAAGCTTGCACATGCTTATGTAACTCTTATGTAAAAGCGTTGACATATTGACGGGTACCGATATAATCGCCATACATAAAGTAAAAATTGCCACGACGTGTTGAGAGCGTTGGTCCTGATCAGACCATACGCTCTTTTTCCGTGTCTGCGGAAAGCCTATAATTAGCACTTTAAAGCTCGTGCGCATTACGTATACGTAAGGGAAGATATTTTTATTTAGGGTTGGAGCTTTATTCTATTTGGGAGGTCACCTGGTGGAAACAACAGAATTCCGCTCGTTACGCATTAGTTTAGCATCCCCGGACCAAATGCGGTCATGGTCATATGGAGAGGTCACAAAACCAGAAACCATTAACTACCGCCGCTTGCGGCCAGAAAAGGATGGTCTATTTTGTGAGGCTATTTTTGGCCCAACGCGTGACTGGCAATGCTATTGCGGCAAGTACAAGAACGTTCGATACAAGGGTATTGTTTGTGACAAGTGTGGTGTAGAAGTCACCCGTTCGGCCGTTCGCCGCGAACGAATGGGGCATATTGAATTGGCAGCGCCCGTGGCGCATGTTTGGTACACACGCCGTGTGCCGAGCCACATGGGGTTGCTGCTGAATGTTTCTCGTCGTAATTTAGACCGCGTCCTCTATTTTGCACAATACGTCATTACAAGCGTCGATGAAGAAGCCCGCCAACGGGCGTTAAAGCGTTTGGAAGAAGAGCTGGCCGAAGCTGAGCTTAGATTCGAAGAAGATTTGCAATCTAACATTGGCAATGCCACCTCAGATGCTCAAGTACGTTTGCAAGAGCTGGAAACAACATTAAAAGAGCAAAACGAATCCTTTGATGATCGTCTTTCTACGGCAACGGATGCTGTGGTCACCGAAGCGCAAGCGGTTGAGCGTCGTTTGGAGAATCTTAAAGGCTCTGCGGCCAGTGAAGATATTGTTCTAGGCGATACCGTTATTGTCAAAGAAGGCGAAACCGTTGGCCGAGAACACACCGTTTTGGTGCAGGAAGTTACCTCAGAACGTTTAACGCAGGTTCAAAAAGAAAGTGAAGAAGATCATCAAAGCGATGTTGCCACGATGCAGAAAGAGATCGAAGAGCTGCGCACCGAGGCAGATGCTGTCGGTGTTGATTTGCGCGACGAGCTTTCTCAGAAACTGACGCGCTTGCGCCAACAAGCCCAGGCCAATCGGGAACAGCTGGAAAATCTGGAGCCGATGGTTTTCCTTAATGAAAACGATTACCGTGAGTTGAAAAGTAAATTTGGGAATGTGTTCCGGGCCGATATGGGTGCGGAAGCTTTATACGACATCCTCAAGAAGATGGATCTGGATCGACTTTCCCGCGAGTTGTGGCGTGAAGTGCGAACCACGCGCTCCAAGCAAGCGGCCAAGCGAGCCACCAAGCGGTTACAGGTTGTTGAATCTCTACGCAAGAGCGGGAATCGCCCTGAATGGATGATTTTGACTGTGCTGCCGGTGATTCCTCCAGATTTGCGCCCCATGGTTCAACTGGATGGCGGCCGTTTTGCCACGTCTGACCTGAACGATTTGTATCGTCGGGTCATCAATCGGAATAACCGCCTTAAGCGTTTGTTGGAGCTGGGTGCGCCTGACGTAATCGTGCGCAATGAAAAGCGTATGCTCCAGGAAGCGGTTGACAGCCTGATCGACAACAGCCAGCGGGGCAAGGCGCTCAGCCGCCGTGGCCGACGCGAACTGAAATCCCTGTCTGACATGCTTAAAGGTAAGAAGGGGCGGTTCCGCCGTAACTTGCTGGGTAAGCGTGTTGACTACTCTGGCCGTTCTGTCATTGTGGTTGGCCCAACGTTGAAACTGGGCCAATGTGGTTTGCCCAAGACGATGGCTTTAGAGCTGTTCCGGCCGTTTGTTATTAGCAAGCTGGTGGAATATGGACATGCCAGCAACGTCAAAGGTGCTCGCCGCTTTATTGAGCGCCAGCCGCCCGAAGTGTGGGAGGTGTTGGAGGAGGTCATTCAAGGACGGCCGATTCTGCTAAACCGTGCCCCAACTTTGCATCGCCTGGGTATTCAAGCCTTTATGCCGATGTTGGTAGAGGGGAAAGCTATTCAATTGCACCCGCTGGTTTGTGCCGCCTTCAATGCTGACTTTGACGGTGACCAGATGGCTGTTCATGTTCCACTGTCGCAAAGAGCCGTTGACGAAGCCAAGGGTTTGATGATGGCCACCCGCAACTTGCTGAAGCCATCAGATGGCCAGCCCATTGTGGGGCCGTCTAAAGATATGGTTTTGGGTGTTTATTATCTGACATTGGTGGTAGAGGGCCGTTTAGGTGAAGGTAGCAAATTTGGCAGCATGGAAGATGTGGAGACTGCTTACGAGCTAGGCTACGTAGATATTCATGCCAAGATCCAGCTAGAGATTGAAACTTACTTTAAAGAAGATCACACGCGCTATGCTGACGGAAAGCCGCGTCTGCGCGTTATTGAAACGTCACCAGGGCGTGTGCTTTTCAACATGGCGCTCCCGAAAGAGTTCAACTTTGTTAACCGCGTGTTAGACAAAGGTGGGGTGAATGCGCTCATTAACCGCGTCTATCGCTTGTTGGGTGATGATGACACCATCAAACTTGTGGACGCTATTAAAAATATTGGCTTTAAATACGCGACGATTTCGGGAACAACCATTGCGGTGGCTGACCTGACAATTCCTGAGGAGCGTCAGGGTATTCTGGATGATGCTTTGCAGCGTGTCAATGAGATTGATCGCCAGTATCGCCGTGGTTTACTCACGGAAGAGGAGCAGTATCAGCGCACCATTGAGCAATGGAATGATGCCAAAGACAAGGTGGAAAAAGCCGTGCGTGATGCCATGGACCCGGCTAGCCCCATCGCCGTCATGGCGCTTTCTGGAGCAGGTAAGGGTGGCTTTGGCCCCATTACCCAGCTGGCTGGTATGCGTGGGTTGATGGCTGATCCGCAAGGTAAGATTATTCCGGTACCGATTCAGTCTAACTTCCGTCAGGGGTTGGATACGCTGGAATATTTCATTTCCACACATGGTGCCCGGAAGGGTCTGGCCGATACGGCGCTCCGTA
Source organism: uncultured Anaerolineae bacterium (assembly GCA_905479495.1). Taxonomy (GTDB): domain Bacteria; phylum Chloroflexota; class Anaerolineae; order Promineifilales; family Promineifilaceae; genus Leptofilum. Next base: position 79,954 of record CAJQMR010000013.1, on the reverse strand, counting down.
CGGCCGATGCCGGGTACCTGACCCGTCGTTTGGTAGATATTGCCCAGGAAATGATCGTGATGGATGACGATTGTGGTACGACCAAGGGTATTTGGGTTCGTCGTGTGGATAACTTTGGGAAGCAGACATTGGCAGAACGTATTTTAGGCCGTGTGGCTGCTGCGCCAATGACTGATCCTGAGACGGGCGAAATTATCATTCAAACGGGCGAGTATTACACGGATGTGATTGCCGATCGTGTGGATGAAATGGGTGCTACTGAAGTATATGTTCATTCGCCAATGACTTGTGAGATGCGTCGCGGTATTTGCGCGAAATGTTATGGTATTGATTTGGCGCGTGGCAAGCCGGTGGAGCAAGGAACGGCCGTTGGTATTGTTGCCGCTCAATCCATTGGTGAACCGGGTACCCAGCTGACCCTGCGAACCTTCCACACTGGTGGTACCGCTTCGGCGGGTGGTGACATTACTCAGGGTTTGCCCCGTGTTGAAGAGTTGTTTGAAGCACGGCAGCGGCCCAAGGGTGAAGCAGTCATTACAGAAATTGGTGGTTTGGCTGAGACTCGCGTCGTTGATGGCGTCCGCCACGTTTTTGTTACCGATGTTCGCCTGGTTGATGATATTTACGAAATCTCCGACGGTTGGGACGTAAAAGTTGGTAATAATGACACCATTGAATCTGGTGGCGTGTTGGCCGAAAATGACGACGAAGTTGTTGTGGCACGTCATGGTGGTCGGGTTTCTCGTGATGGCGATACCTTAACGGTGACCTGGGAAAGCAAAGACGAGCGGGATTGCGAAATTCCTGCTGGTATGCGCTTACTCATCTCGGATGGTCAGGAAGTGTCTGCCGGTGAGCAGCTTACCGAAGGGTCTAAGAACCCGCACCGCATTCTGGAAATTCTAGGCCGCGATGCTGTGACCCAATATTTGCTACGTGAAATGCAGCAAGTATATCGTCCGCAAGGTCAGAACATTCACGACAAGCACTTTGAAGTGATCATTCGCAAGATGCTGAGTAAGGTGACGGTTACCTCTTCTGGGGATACTGAGATGTTGCCCGGTGAGTTGATTGAAACGTCGCTCTTCCAGGCAAATAACGAAGAGATCATGGAAGAAGGTGGCCAGCCCGCACAGGCAGAACCTGTTTTGCTGGGTATCACCAAGGGTGCTTTGAACACCGATAGTTTCTTGTCTGCAAGTTCCTTCCAGCATACGATCAAAGTGTTGGCCAGTGCTGCAATTGCTGGTCGTGAAGACGATTTGGTTGGCCTGAAGGAAAATGTGATTATTGGTAAGCTGATTCCTGCCGGTACTGGCTTTGATGTGTATACTAAGAAGCAGGAAGAGCTGGAAGCCTCTTTGGTTGAAGATGAAGAGCTTTTGGAAGAATCAATGGATTTGTCTGGCGCGTTGATTGATGATAATACGGAGGATGCTGTATTAGAAGCGATTGCCGCTGCCGCTGCTGCTGAAGCTTCCAAAGAGCAACTGGATGCCCCTGAAGCAGAGGAAGAAGCGTGAGCTAGCTAGCCTCTCGTTTCGTAGATAAAATCAAAACGGCGACTCAGAAATGGGTCGCCGTTTTTTGTTTAACAGGTCTGGATGGTGAGTTACCAAGACGCCTTGGGGGATGTTTTCTCAAGGGTCAGGTGCTAATCGCTAAAAATCCCGCTGGAGCAGCATGGCCGACAATTGATTAAGGGCGGCAAAGGCAGGACCCGTTGGTTGTGCTTCTTCCAGATGTTGCAGCGCATTTTCAGAATAGTAGGTGGCTCGCTCGGTAGCGTATTCGCGGGCCCCGGTTTTATTAAGTACGTTGATGGCATTCTGAACGAATGCTTCGTCAGTGGGTTCTTGTTCGTAGAGCTGTCGCAGCGCCCCATTTTGGCTAAGGCCGTAAAGGACGGGCAAGGTTTTCTTTTTGGTGAGGATGTCTGTGGAGGCGGATTTGCCAATGATGGCTTCATCGCCCCAAATGCCTAGAATATCGTCGATGACTTGGAAGGCGAGGCCCAAATTTAGGCCAAATTGAGCGTAGTTGTGTACGGTTTGATCGTCGGAACCGGCAATGAGGGCACCCAATTCGGTGCAAAGGGAGAGCAGCACGGCCGTTTTCCCCGTAATCATCGCCAAATATTCATCAACCGTGACTTCGTCTCGCCTTTCAAAATCCATATCGGCATGTTGGCCCTGAGTAAGACGGACACAGGTTTCATCGAAGCGGCGTAGCGCATGAACGGCCGTTTCTGCCGCCACGTCCCGATCAACCAGCCGGTTCAAAGCGAGATGGGCCAAAGCAAACATGGCGTCTCCGGCATTGATGGCCTGTTCCGTGCCCCAAATGGTCCACAACGTTTTTCGGCCACGCCGGGTGGGGCTGGCGTCTTCAATATCGTCATGGATAAGCGAGAAGTTGTGCAATAGCTCAATCGCTGCGGCGGCGGGGACCGCTTGCCGCCAATTGCCACCGGCTGCCTGGCAAGCTAGCAGGCAGATGACCGGCCGGATTTGTTTCCCTGCATGAACGTCAGCGGGCTGAAGGTATTCATCGCGCCAGCCCATATGGTAATGCATCATGCCGTAAAAATGATCGGGCGGTTTATTTGTGGCCTTGAGCACCGCTTTCATTTCATCGTTAACCGCCTGACGCATTTCTTGAGAAAGTTGTTTAAATTCGTTCATAAGTTAGAGATTGGAGATTGGAGAGTGGAGATTTTTGGTCTCCGTCTTCAATCTCTTGTTATTTAAGATATTGGGTGTGTAAAGGAGTTTGGGACAACGCGTCAATGTGTTCTGCACCGGCACAAAACATAGCGACGCGCAGTTCATCGGTAAGCGTTTCGGCCATTTCAATGACGCCTGCCACTCCGTTTTGGTCAGCGGCACGCAGAAAGTCACCGGCAAAGCCCACCAGATTGGCACCGAGGGCAACACATTTGGCCACGTCGATGCCGTTACGGATGCCACCGCTGGCGATGATGGGTAGATTTTGGGCTGCCCGGCGACAATATTGAATGGAAACGGCCGTTGGAATACCCCAATCAATAAAGGCCGCTGCCACACGGGCATGGCGCGTTGTGGGGGCCCGATACATCTCGACCTGGCTCCAGGATGTGCCACCGGCACCAGCGACGTCAATCGCGGCAACACCGGCATTGGCCAACTGTCGGGCCGTTTCTTCAGCAAAGCCCCAGCCAACTTCTTTAGCAATAACAGGTACCGGCAGCTCGCGGCAGATTTTTTCTACTTTGCTGAGCAGGTTGCCAAAATTGCCATCTCCTTCCGGCTGGACAGCTTCTTGCAGTGCGTTGAAGTGCAGGATGAGCGCATCGGCTTCGCACATTTCTACAGCGCGCAGGCAATGGGCCAGGCCATAGCTGTAGTTGAGCTGCACCGCCCCGATGTTGGCAAATAGCAAAATATCAGGAGCTACCTGGCGAACGTGGTAAGTGTGGGCCAAGCTTTGATCTTCGATGGCGGCCCGTTGTGACCCCAAGCCCATCGCCATGCCCACAGTTTGTGCTGCTTCGGCCAGAATGCGATTGATTTCGCCTGCTTCAGCTGTGCCGCCAGTCATGGAAGAAATGAGCAGCGGGGTGCTGAGCTGCTTGCCGAAAAAGGTGGTTTGGGTGTCTACGGCTGCCAGATCAATTTCGGGCAGCGCCTGGTGCATAAAGAAGTAATTTTCCAGGCCGGTGGTGAGTTTGTTGAAGGTCACATCTTCTTCTAAATTGATGCGAATATGGTCAGCCTTGCGCCGCTCGTGGATAGTGGTCTGCGTCTGGGCGGCAACGGCCGTTTTGCTTTTGGGCATATACCTCTCCAAGGTTGCAATTATGCGAACGAGTATACCGTGACGAGAACCGTTTTGCGAGGATAAAATCACAGCTGTTCAGATGGTGTGTAAGTGTACGGGGGCATAATAAGCTGGTTTTGTGCGTACTTTGATCGTATGCAAGGCGACTGTGGTTTGTACGGCCGTATCATTCGTCTGACCATCCTGGCTAAGATACAATAGCCACCACCTGAACAACATCACATTTAAATGCCAGTCTTTAGACGCAGCCCCGGTTAACAAACGGCCGTAATTCCCCAATCTCATGGTTGACCAAGCGTCTTAGCGGCTGGTAAGCAAGCCCATTTGCTACGCTCATGATACAGTGACTGGGCACAAAAGGAGACACAATGCGCGTATTAATTACCGGAGCAGCTGGCTTTCTTGGTTCTCATCTTTCTGACCGTTTTGTAGCCGAAGGCCATTCTGTTGTGGGTATGGACAACCTAATCACCGGCAATATGGACAATATCGCCCACTTGATGGAGCACGAACGATTCCACTTTATTAAGCACGATGTGAGCAACTACATTTACGTTGCTGGCGAAATTGATGCCGTTCTACACTTTGCTTCGCCAGCCAGCCCCAATGATTATTTAGAGCATCCTATTCCCACGCTTAAAGTGGGTTCTTTGGGAACACACAACACGCTCGGTTTGGCCAAAGCCAAAGGTGCTCGCTACCTGCTGGCTTCCACCTCGGAGGTATATGGCGATCCGCAAGTTAATCCGCAGCCAGAAACGTATTGGGGCAACGTGAACCCCATTGGCCCGCGCGGTGTGTATGATGAAGCCAAACGATTTGCCGAAGCGATGACGCTGGCCTACCAGCGGTATCATGGCTTGGAAACGCGCATTGTGCGTATTTTTAATACGTACGGTCCCCGGATGCGGCTAAATGACGGCCGTGTGGTGCCGAACTTTATTCATCAGGCGTTGACCAATGAGCCAATTACCGTCTACGGTGATGGCAGCCAGACGCGCGCTTTCCAATATTACAGCGATTTGGTCGAGGGTATTTACCGCCTGCTGCTTTCTGATGAGAAGCTGCCAGTGAACATTGGCAATCCCAATGAGATGACGATTCTGGAGTTTGCCCACGCAGTGGTGGAGATTGCGCGCAGCGAGTCTGAGGTGGTGTTTGTGCAGCCTAAGGATGACCGTTTTACGGATGACCCCAAGCAGCGCCGCCCCGATATTACCAAGGCAAAGCAGGTGCTGGATTGGGAACCCAAGGTGATGCTAGCCGATGGCCTGGCGCAGACGTTGGATTTCTTCCGCGACAAAGTTTAGGATGCCAGACCTGACAGGTTTCCAATCAGTTTTAGGCTGAAATTGGAGAAAACCTGTCAGGTCGTTGATGAGGTGATTTTGCAGCGAATACGGCCGTATTCCCCCACCATGTTAAACAGGCTGACAAACGGCAGGCAGTGGCAACCCATCTGGTTTGTTTTGCTGGCTGTGTTAGTTGGCGGCCTGTTGACCCAGCTTTCTCCAGCCGAGGCAGGGGGATTGTTATTGCGAACGGGCGTCCTCATCCTCACCGTTATCGAGCCGCTGTTTGGGCTGTTTGCCGCTTTGCTAACGGGGCCACTGGGGGCAACTGAAGCTGGTTTGCTAGACAGTGGTCAGTTCTATTTGTTGCTAAGTTTGCTGGCCTGGCTGGCCCACGGGCTGCGGCAGCGCCGCCTGTTTGTGCGGCGTACCTTTTTGGCGGTGCCTTTGGCGCTGTTTATGGGTGTTGCGGCTGTTTCCGTTGTCAACGCTCCGTCTTACAGCTTTGGCTTCAAAGAACTGCTCAAGTGGGTGGAGATGTTGGCCATCATGTTAATGGTGGTGGATCGGGTAACAATTTGGCAAGAACGGCGTAACCCGCGCGGTTCAGCCATTGTTTGGCTGCTTGCCGCCTTATTTTTGGCGGGCTTAAGCCAGGCGGTTTTGGGCATTTACCAGTTTGCTCTCAAACCTAATGGTCCGGAGCATTTTCTGGTGCTGGGGCGTTTTTATCGAGCATACGGCACGTTTAACCAGCCGAATCCGTTTGGCGGCTTTTTGAACTTAACGGCCGTACTGGCTTTAGGTATTTTTCTGAGCTATCTGCCCGCCATCTGGGTGGAGATTAGAGATTGGAGATTAGAGATTACGCTTAAATCTCCAATCTCCAATCTCCAGTCTCCAATTTGGCTGCTTGCCATCGGTGTGGGTTTGGTAACGGCCGTTTCCCTGTTGGGTGTTGTTGCCTCTTGGAGTCGAGGAGCGTGGTTGAGTTTTGGGGTGGGAACGGCCGTTGTGCTGCTGTTCTGGCCCAGAAAATGGTGGCAAGGTGTTTTGCTGCTGATTTTGGGCGCAGGCTTGCTGCTGGGTGGTATCCAGGTGGGGTTGGTGCCCGCTTCCGTCACGGAGCGCATCACTAGCTTTAGCGAGGATTTGCGTTTTGGCGATGTGCGCGGCGAGGATATTACCGATGAAAATTATGCGGTGCTGGAGCGGCTGGCCCATTGGCAAGCTGCCCTGGCAATGGCAGAAGATCATCCCTGGTTGGGAGTGGGCTTTGGCAATTACGAACCGGCCTATGCCGATTATGCACTCATCAACTGGCCGTACCCGTTAGGACACGCCCATAATTACTATTTAAATTTATTGGCCGAGACGGGTATTATTGGTTTGCTGGTGTATTTGCTGCTGTGGACGGCCGTTTTCTGGCAAACCATTCGCGTTGTTGGTCAAACAGATGGTTGGCGGCGTGGTGTCGCGTTGGGTCTGTTAGGCGTTTGGGTCGCCTTAGCAACCCATCATTTGGTTGATAAGCTGTACGTCAACAACATTTACATTCAGCTAGGTGCGCTGTTTGGCCTGCTCCAACTGCTAGATGAACGCTATTTGCAGATTTCACAGATTGAATAAATTGACCGCAGAGACGCAAATGGCGCGGAGTTTTGCAAATCATAGAGAAAAATCTCTGCGTTCTCCGCGCCTCAGCGGTAAAAATGTATAAGAGGATTTAGTATGGTTTCTATTGTTGCCAGTATGGCTGGCCGATTTGGGGTGAATGAGAAGGAAGCAGAACGTTTCTTTAAGTTTGCTGTGGTTGGGGCCATTGGGTTTATTGTTGATTTTGGCATTTTTAATTTGAGTTTACGGCCGTTTGAAATATTGCTTGAAAACGGAACGGCCCTCAACAATTTTTTTATTGGTCTGGGGCTGGATAACGAGCAGACAATCTCTTTGGCGCGTACATTTGCCTCGACACTTTCGTTCATTGCTGCCATCGTCAGTAACTTCCTGTGGAATCGCTACTGGACCTATCCTGACTCCCGCTCTCGTTCAATTCGACGGCAGTTGGCCCAGTTTACTGTGGTCAGTTTAGCCGGGATTATTATTCGGGTGCCGATTATTACCTACACCCATACCCCCTTTACCAATCTGGTGGCCAATGTATCGGCGCTGGAACCGTACAGCGTTCGTATTGGTGATAATCTGGCGTTGGTTGTGGCTGTGATTGTGGTCATGTTCTGGAACTTTTTTGTGAACCGCTACTGGACCTACAACGATGTAGAGTAGTGGTTTGTGATGCGTGAATCGTGGTTTATGACGCACAAAACACGCTCACTGGCGCTCAAGTATGAAAATTGGCATTGATGTGACGGCGGCGTTAACGCAAGGTGGGGGCATTGGCCGCTACACGCGTGAATTAGTGAATGCGTTGGTAGCGGTTGATGAGACAAATCGCTACCAATTTTTTTCGGCAAAACCGCCAGCCATCTTGCCGGTTCCTGCCCCACTGCCGCAATCTGAAAACGTGACTTATCATCCTGCGCCATTGGATGAGCGTTGGCTGTACCGGCTCTGGTACCGTATGCGGCTGCCGCTGCCGGTGCAGTGGGTGACGGGCAAGCTAGATTTGTTTCATTCGCCTGATTTTGTGTTGCCGCCGGTGAACGGCCGTATCCCCACCCTCCTCACCGTCCACGATCTTTCCTTCATTCATTATCCCCATGTGTTCCCCGACCGGCTGGTAAGCTACCTCAACCAGGTGGTGCCCTGGTCCATTGGCCGGGCCAGCCACATCCTGGCTGATTCAGAAGCGACGCGCAACGATTTGCTCACCATCTGGCAGGTGCCGCCAGAAAAAGTGACGGTGCTGTACAGTGGTGTGCATGAGCGGTTCCAGCCGGTGACTGATATGCTGAAGATGACGGCCGTTCGCCAAAAATATCATCTGGCGGAGTGGCCTTATTTGTTAAGCGTGGGTACCTTGCAGCCCCGCAAAAATTACCAGATGCTCATTCGTGCTTTTGCCCCCCTGGCAAATAAAGTGCCGCACCATTTGGTCATCTCCGGCGGCAAGGGCTGGCTGTATGACGATATGATGGCTGAAGTCGTGCGTCAAGGGCTGGCGGACCGCGTCCATTTCATTGGCTTTGTGGACGATGCTGATTTGCCCACTTTGTACAGTGATGCCTCGCTGTTTGTGTTTCCTAGTTTGTACGAAGGCTTTGGTCTACCTTTGTTAGAGGCGATGGGGTGTGGCACGGCCGTACTCACCTCTAACAGTTCCTCCCTGCCAGAAGTGGCCGGAAATGCAGCTCAACAACTCCCTCCCGATGATCAATCTGCCTGGACAAATGCCATGCTGGCATTACTATCTGATCCTTCACAACGTAAGGTATTGGTACGTGCTGGACTGAATCAGGCCAAAATTTTTTCCTGGCAGGAATCAGCGCGCCAATTGTTAAAAATTTATGCGCAATTGTTGCGAACTTAAATTTAGCCTCATTTTTAGTACCCATTACCTATTACCCCTGGAGAGACCTAGTACCAACTTCTCATTATGTGAACTAGGATTTCGTCATAGTACTGTGCATAATTGAGGCAATTATTAAATTTTTGTTTCACAGAGTAGTGCCTAATTGAATAATGAGTTGCTCAAGTCAGAGTCTGCTCAAACGGCCGTAACCTTTTGGCCACCCTGTTACCCCAACTGGTTTCCGCTAATTTAGCCAGTGGGCTAATTCACCAAGACAAATGGGTCCCTGCATACCCAGGTGAATGCCAATAATTCCAGGCGCGAATCTGAGGAGGATGATAAGTGACAGTGACATCTGGACTTTTCCGTGGTGTCATGAAACTCAAAACGCTTTGTGTTGCTGGTGCTTTTGCCCAGCCACAAAATTCACAGCCACAGCCAATCTTCCCAAACAATGTTTTGATTCATACCCACATCTTTAAATTTTACGTGGAAGGCGCCTTCGACAAAGCGTTGGATGTTGTTAACGCCAATCGAGACATCGACCTGATCTTTATTGACGCTGACAGCGATTCTCTACCAGAGATCATGATGTTCATGACCCAGGCGCGCGAAATACGGCCGAAACTGCCTATCGTCGTTTTTACCAGCCATGCGGATGACCGCATGAAGTACCTGATACGCGCTGGGGCCACCTGGCACTTCCTCAAAGAATCTCCCAAAGTAGCCCACCTGGTGGAGCAAATCCAAACACACGTATTTTCACCAACCAAATGGCATGAGCTGTTCGATCAATACACCAGCGAAACGCTTAAACCACGTATTGAACCGGGCCTCAGCTATACAGACCTGGAAGCGCTCACCCAAAATCCAGAAGAACGGTACATCATTAAGCGACTTTTTGCTGGTAGCGATGTGGTACAAATTTTCCGCATGGATGAAGGGTTTAGTGGTTCCCGTATCTATACCGTCAAACCCGCACACCAGCTTAAGCGCATTCTTAAAATAGATGTGGCCGATAGGCTGGAAGCGGTCCAAGAAAAGCAAGAACGGCTCATTCAGCCGCGCCTGAACCGTCAGGTTGGCCAAATTCAGGGCAAAATGATCCGGGGCGAGCACCTGGCCGGGGCCTGCTACACGCTGGCAGGTTCCAACAAAGATGCTATCACCCTGACCCAATTTTTGCGCGACCAAAATCGCGTGCGCAAAGAGCTTATTGATAAGGTGTTGTCCCAGCTGCGCCTGAGCCTGGAGCAGCTGTATGCGGGCAGTTCTGATACAGAGCTGCGCTATTGGGCACCGCTGTATGCCCGCGTTTTACCACCCAGCCTTACGCTGGATGAGGCTGAGCTGATTGATCCCCGAGAGTCCAACGCTGATTTTGTTATTGCTGCGGAAGAGTTGACAACGCTTTCGGCCGTACCAGGAAATCAGGCGTTGCGCGACGTGCACAAAGCTGTGCGCCAGGGAGAAACGCCTAGCGTGGAACTGCGTGGATTTGAGGTGGCAGAACTGGATACGAAAGAGGGCGTGTTGTATGTGCACGATGATTTAATCTCGCGCTACCCAATCTCCAGCCTGCTAAAAGATAAAAATCACCCTATTTTGCGCTTTAAGATCCGTCTGAAGGAATCACAGCGGCAAATGTTGACACATCCTGTATTCCGCCGGGGCAAGCGAATCAGCGTGCGCGGCCGCGTGATGGCTACGGACGAAACGATTCTGGCGGAAAACATTGCGGCGATTACCGGCAAGCCATACGATTTTGAAAATGATTCTTTTGAGTTCGCCTCTGGTCGCTTTTTATCGCCCATCACCAATGTGCGCTGCTTGCTTTGGGAAATTGGCCGCGAAGATATGATTGTGCCCATCCCGCAGGTTTCCCCAGTGGTGCATGGCGATTTGAACACCAGTAACATTTTGGTGGAAGTAAGCGATGAGATGCCAGTCTGGTTCATCGACTTTTCAGATGCCAGACCAGGGCATGTCTATTTTGATTTGGCCAAGCTGGAAGTGGAGTTCCGCACGCATATTATGTACCGTTTGTACAAGGAGATGATAGACGAGGGCTTGTGGGATGAGACGACGGCAACGCAGTTTGCTATGTTGGTAGAAAACGTGCTGTTGCAAACGGCCGAATTAAACTTTGAAGATTTTCTATCCAGTCTGCGCGATTTCCAGCCAGAGTGGTATGACAATTTGTACACCCACTTCCCCATGTATTCGGAGAATCTGCTTTATTTCCTTTTCTCTTTGCGGCAGATTGCTGAAACTTACAGCCCGGAACGCTTTAAATATCATTTCCCGGTCGCTGTCTTTTTCCATAGCGTGGCTGCGCTGAAGTTTAAGGGGTTGGACCATGAGCCTTGGGCGAAGCGTCTAGCCTTGAGCTGTGCCTTGGTTTCTGGGAAGCAGGCGATAGAAGGTGGGGAACGGCCGTTAGAATTAACAGAAGTTCTAAGTGACTTGCGCCAGCGCAGTTCCTTTGCGGCCATCACCGTGGGCAGCGGCGAAGACCGTAAATATTTGCTGCAATGGAACAGCAACTGGGGCATGTTTAACCTGATTGGCGGTAAGATCGACAACCAAAAAGGGGATCGCGACTCTTTTGCCAGAGCTATTCAGCGGGAGCTCCAGGAAGAATTGGGGATTCGTAATCCCAAAGATTACCGCATTGTGCATGAGTTTAAGCCGGTGCAAAAGCGGCAGTTCTCCCGGCGCGAGTATGTGTTTAAGGATTACGAGTTTCGTATTTTCCAAATCGAAATGCTGCCACGGCACCCACTGACCCGAGAAGAGTTTGACTGGTATGCACAGCGCTTTTCTAAGGATCGGGAAAATCTACTTGTCTCGCGGGCAGAAATTGAACGACTACGCACCATAGACAATCGACCTATCTCTGAGACCACGCGCATGATCTTGCAGGAACTGGGCGAAATCACCTCAACCGGAGGCTCCGATTTGATGATGTCGCTTGATTTTGAGCTGGATAGTGAAGATGTGGTCGTCAGCCGGGGCCGGGCCAATGTGGTGGCTCGGCTGGTGAACCCGCTGTTTGGCAGCCTGGTGGAAAACGTGACGCTGGAGATATTGCCCTCAAACGGGTATGAGACGGAGCGCGATTCGGCCGTTTTGGCTGTGGGTACCTTAGACGCTGGTCAAGAATATCCGGTTTCTATCTGGTTACAGCCGCGCGAGAAGCAAACCAGCCTGACTGTTCGCGTTACCTATTACGATGTGCGCGGTCACGAATATCGCCAGCTCATTGAAAAGCCAGTGAGCTTCCAGGCGCAAGAGCGTTCCCTGTTCCATATCGACAATCCGTATGTCGTGGGCAAGCCGTTGACCCCCGCTTCTGAAGAGCTGTACAAGGGCCGCGAAGATGTGTTTATGTGGATTGAAGAAAATTTGCTGGGCAAAACACAGCCCCACACGCTTATTTTGTATGGGCAGCGGCGTATGGGGAAAACCTCTACCTTGTACCAACTGGTTGGCGGGAAGCGTGGCAAAACCATCCGCGAATATCCTGGATATCCAATCTATCCCGTTTACATCGATTTGCAGCGGTTGGCCGGATGTGAAATGCCGGAATTTTTTGCCCGCTTTAGCCAACAAATTATTCGCAATCTGCACAAGCGCGGCATAGAACTCACACCGCGAGAGAATTGGTCTACCAACGGCACGATCTTTGGCGAATTTGATCAATTTCTGGATCAAATTGAAGATATATTGCCACCCAATGGACTGCTGGTACTCATCATTGATGAAATGGAGCAGCTCCAGGAAAGTGTGGAACGTGGTCGCCTTTCATCTGACATTTTCCCTTACCTGCGCTCCTTAATGCAGCATCGAACACGGATTACGTTTATCTTGGCTGGGACCAACCAGCTTGTCGAAGATTATTGGAGCATCATTTTCCATGTGGGCATTAGCCGCGAAATTGATTATTTAAGTCGTGAGGAGACGGAAACGTTGATTCGTGAGCCAGTCGCGCCGATGATTCAGTATGATGACCTGGCGGTGGATCGTATTTGGCTGACGACGCGTGGCCATCCTTATTTCAGCCAGCTCATTTGTCATCGGTTGGTCAGTTCAACCAATCTAGAAGGACGGCGCAGCAAGCTGATCACTATTGGGGATGTGCGCGAGACCATTAATTTGGTAATTGAAGAGGATGATAGTCATTTACAGCATCTTTGGAATGAAAGTACGGCCGTTGAGCGGTTTGTCATGGCATCATTGGCCGGTACGCATGATATTGGTGAAGAGAATGTGTCTCGGGCTGAAATTTCGTCCCGGCTGCGGGAGACGACCTATTCTGAAGATGCCATCAACATGGCGCTGAAGCAGTTGGAAGTGCGGCGCTTGCTCACGCGAGTTCCTGTCGAGCGGCAGATTCAGCGACGGTTGGCCCAACCCAATGGCTGGGAACCCACGCTTATCAGCAAAGATTATGCGTACGCCATCTCGTTTGATCTGCTGCGGCGCTGGGTGGCCCATAAACATCCTTTGGGATCACTTTTATCGACGACTTAGTTACAGTAACGTTTATTTTTGTGGAGCTGTACTTTTATGTCTTACATTGTTGGACATCCAATTAAGCACCCGGCCGATTTTTACGGCCGTCTTGAACAAGCGACCCGTTTCTTTGAAATCATCGGGGGGCGACAGGCTCAGTCTGTAAGCATATTGGGGGTGCGGCGCGCAGGCAAAACCTCATTCCTGCAATATGTCGCGCATCCTACCACAATGGCGCAATATCTAGCCAGCCCGGATGAGTACACCATGATCTACCTGGACGTTTCGTCCTGCAAAACCCCATCCGACTTTTATTATCGCCTGCTGCAACGCCTGAAAGTGAATTTAGGCCAGGGCCAAACTGATTTTTTGTGGAAGGAATCCCCTTTGGGGCAGACCAAGCTGTATGACGTGGAAGCCTACCTGTGCCAATTCCCTGGCAAACGCATTGTGCTGCTCTTAGATGAGTTTGACCATTTGCGCACGGAAGCATTTACCCAGGATTTTTTAACTGAGCTGCGGGCCATGACGGGCGTTCTGGAATATGATTTGGCCTGCGTAACGGCTTCTTATTGGGATTTATACACGCTGGGAACACGCCTAGGTCTGCCGCCGACGTCGCCCTTCTACAATATTTTCTACCCAACCCCTATTTATATGTCTGCTCTAGAGCTAACAGAAGCGACGAAGCTGATTGATGCGCCTGCGGCCAAGGGCGGGGTGCACTTCAGCCAGGATGAGGTGCAAGATATTCAAGCATTGGCGGGTTCACTCCCATTTTTTGTGCAGGCAACGGCCGCTAAATGGTTCCAACGCAGGCGCGCTGGCGGCGAACCGGATGCGGAGGGGATTCGGCAGCAGCTGGCGGCTGATTTGGCCCCTTACTTTGACCAGTGGTGGCACAGTTTTACCACGAATGAACGCACCATTTTGCTGGCGGTGGCCGGCGGACGGCCGTTAACTGAACTCAATTATCCCACCATTGAACTGGACGCTATCGTGCGGCGCTTGCATGGGTATGGCTTGCTTTACAAAGCGGATGGGCATGCGTATATAAACGGCCGTGTCTTCCATACCTGGTTGCGGCAATATGCCCAAATGCAACCAGCGGAACCGGCAACCATCACGCCGTATTCAGGCGCAGACTTGGCCCGTATCCGACACGCTCTGGTCGATTCTTTTGATCTGGATGAACTGCGTACACTTTGTTTTGATCTAGGCATGGATTTTGAATCCTTGCCGGGGCAAAGCAAACCAGCCAAAGCGCGTGAAATGGTTAATTATTGGCGCAATCGGCACGATCTGGGTCCGTTAACCGATGCCATTCGCCTGGAGCGCGGTAACATCATCTAAAATGCTTCTTCGTCATGAATATGAGAATGCCAGACACGGGTCCGTGTCTGGCATTTTTTTTGTAAAGATGAGGGTTTCTTGATTCTGCCCACATCCCTCACTATAATGCAGGCACCGAAAAGAAAGAGATGTGATTGAGGATGGATATTATGGTACCAATTTATCGTACAGATGGTGAGTGGGTCGCTGTTTACACCGATGGGCACGTTTTTAATGTAGATGGTGAGTGGATTGGTTTTACCGTGGGGCGTGACGTGTACGATACAGGTGGCTTGTACCTGGGTTTTTTGAGCGATGATAAGCGGCTGCTGCGCAAACGTACCCGCCCGGTAGACAAGCTGCGGCTAGAACCACCGCCACGCCCAGAACGGCCGAAATTGCCAGCTAACATGCCCCTTGCTCCCATGCTGGCCTCGCTACCGCACCAAATCATTGATATGTTTGAAGAATACCCCGAACGTCTCATTTATGTTTCTGAGACCCGACCCGACATGGAATAAAAACAATAGCCATAGAGGAAAAGAGCAGGCAGAGAAAGAGAACAATTCTCAAAAATCTCTTTGAACTCTGTGACCAACTTCACGTAGGTATTGCATGAATAAGCTGGAAGGAAAACGGCCGTCTGAATCTCAAATCACATTAACTCAACTCATGGGTCCATCCAACGCCAATAACCTGGGCAATGTTCATGGTGGTTTCATCATGAAGCTGTGCGATGAAGCTGGGGGGATGGCGGCGACCAAACATGCCCGTCGCCCCGCCGTTACCGTTACAGTAGACTCAATGGGGTTCCATTCCCCCGTACACATTGGCAATTTGATGACAGTGCGGGCGGAAGTGACCTGGGTAGGGCGAACCTCAATGGAAACACGCGTTGTGGTAACGGCCGAAAACGTCATTTCTGGGGCTGTGACCCACACCAACACGGCCTATTTTGTCTATGTGGCGCTGGATGAAGACGGCCGTCCCGTACCTGTTCCCCCGCTTGTTTTGGAAACGGAAGAAGAAAAAGCGCGCTTTGAGCGAGCTGCCAACCGGCAGGCGCTGCGCTTGCAACACCGGCATCAGGAAGGTTTATGACCGAGCGCCACTCCAAGCTGCTAGACATCCTGCGGCATGCTTCTGCCGCCAAAATCACCGGCCTGCCCGATGCTGATCTGGGCCGGGCCGAGATTGAGCCATTCCCCTTTTTGGCTATCGTGGGCCAGGTAGAAATGAAGCTGGCCTTGACCCTGTCGCTGATCAATCCAGAAGTGGGTGGGGTGCTGCTCATTGGTCCGCGTGGTACGGCCAAAACAACGGCCGTTCGTTCCCTCACCGATTTGCTACCTACCGTTAATCACAGTTTATGCGTGCATGGCTGCACCGAAGAAATGGTTGAACAGTTTGGCATGGATGGCGTGTGCCCGGATTGTGCCACCAAATTTGGCCACGGCGAACCGTTAACGGCCGTTGACAAAGTGCGTATCTTCGAGCTGCCCCTCAACGCCCGGCTGGATGATGTCGTCGGCGGCATTAACGAACGTGTGGCTCTGGAGCAAAACCGCGTGCGGCTGGAGCGTGGCATTTTGGGACATGCCGACCGGCACATTTTATACATCGATGAAGTCAATCTGCTGGATGACGTGATCACCGACGCCATTTTGGACGCGGCGGCGCAGGGACATTACACAGTGCGGCGCGGTCCGCTGAAGATGACCTACAACGCCCGCCTTATGCTCATCGGTTCGATGAACCCGGAAGAAGGGCGGCTGCGACCCCAGCTGATGGACCGTTTTGGCCTGCGTGCCGTGGTGCGCGGCCTGGACGATCCCGCTCTGCGCTACCAGGCGTATGAGCGAGCAATGGCCTACAAAAATCGCCCCGAGCTGTTTGCTATCAGTTATGCTGAAGGCACCCTGGCCCTGGCCGAGGAAATTCAGCAGGCGCGGGATCGTTTGCCAGCGGTAACGGTTAGTGAACCAGCCCGTGAGCTGGGGTTGGCTTTGGTGAAAAAGCTGACCATTGATTCTAATCGGGCAGAGATTACGTTATTTGAAGCGGCCCGGGCTCACGCCGCTGCTGATGAGCGGGATGAAGTGCTGCCGGAAGATGTGCAGGCGGTGGCGCTGCTGGCCCTGCGCCAGCGCCAAAGTCCCCAACTGGCCAAATTTTTTGCCGATCAGGCGGAAGAGGATGAGGTATTAACGGCCGTTTTTAAAGAGTGACCCTCACCCCAGCCGAATCCCCTTCCCCTAAAATGGGGAGGGTTAGGGAGGGGGTCAGATATTCCACCAAAAACTTTTCCCATGACGAAACCTAAAACACAAACTCTGTTCTTGCTCAGCTTCACGGCAATCTTTATTGGCTACCTGATGGTGTGGCTGCCGGGGCCATCGGCCGGGCTGCAATTGTTGGGTATTGAGATGGGTGAATGGACCAAGTTTTTTGGCCTGGGTGTGAAGCGCAACTGGTTTTATCTGCCGCCCATCACGCTAGCGTTGATGCTGCTTTTTTTTACTGTTGGGTGGGACAACGGCCGTTTCCAAACCTGGCTTTTTCGTGGGGTGGCTGTTGCTGTGAGCCTGCTAGCTTTTCCGGCGCTGGAGGATTTAAAAGAAGCAGCCACTCGAAGCGAATATTTATCGCGTGTGGTGGCAATTGGGCTGGTGGTTATGGTGGCGGGTATGCTAACGTTTTTTCGAGGGCAGAAACGGCCGTGGCTGCAAACAGCGGGCTGGGCTTTGATGGCCGTTGCTGGTCTGGTCGGGTTGATTTGGCCGACGTTGATTTATTGGGAAGTACGGCCGTATGCTAGCGAGCTCATAGGCGTCACGCTGGGGTATGGTCCCGGTTTCTGGTTAAACTTGTTGGGGCATGCCGCCGTGTTGGGTCTGGCTGCCAGCCAATTGGCAAAAAAATAGCACCCAACCAATGGTCAATTGCCTGGTTTGGGTGCTGGGAGTTCGTAATTAGGTAATTGAGTAATTGAACAATTAAATTGCCTAATTATTCAATTACCCAATTGCATTTTTCTAGGCACGCATATGTGTGTCGATATAAGTAACAGCTTCACCGACGGTTGTAATCTTCTGGGCTTCTTCATCAGAAATCTCGCCGTCGAATTTTTCTTCAAAGGCCATGATTAGCTCAACAAGGTCCAACGAATCCGCTTCCAAATCTTCGCGGAAACGGGCCTCGGTCACAATTTGATCTTCATCAACGCCTAACAATTCCACAATAATTTCTGTTACCTGCGCTTTAGTATCGCTCATCCTACTCTCCTTCAAGGGTATTTTTGATTATATTTTTTAGTGTATGGCGGGCAATTGTAGAAATAACCCTTAGATTGTCAAGCAATCTCCACGATGGTGGCTTACCTGCACCACAGAAGAAAACACTCGTAAAATGGGTAAGTTACGCCAAACCATCATTGATTTTACCTGACCCGTGACTTTGTAGCCAAACGGCCGTTCCCAGCAGCAAATAAAAAGCAAAAGCCAGGTCTACCAAGAAGAAACTATGATCCACCAGGCCGTGAAAAACCATGTCTGCCAGGGCTGCCCCGAGGCCCACCACCACCGGCAGCCATTCTGGTGAAACTGTGGGCCGCAGCTGCCACAGCGTGCGCGCTAGACTGCCGATAAGCCACAGCCCGGCCAGCAAACCGGGCAGGCCAATGCGGGTAGCAAAATCCAGAAACAGGTTGTGCGGATGGCTCAAATTGGGATCGCGCCAGGCGGCTTCCAAAATGTAACGGCCACGATATTCGTAGAGAAAATTGTCCAGCCCCACGCCAAACCAGGGATGGTCACGAATCATGTTGAGGCTGGCTTGCCACAGGCTCAGGCGGAAGACGCCGGTTTCCCCGGTGAGGCTGAGGCGGCCTGCCAGCGCGGGAATGCGCTCGATGGCAAATAGTCCAGCAACACCCATCGTCCCAAATGCCAGCAGCCAGGGCCACGTTTTACGGCCGTTTAACCGCTGCCACTGCCAAAAAATAATCACAAAGGCGGCGGGCAGTCCCAAAAACAAGCCCCCCTTGCTGAAGGTGAGTAAAAAGGCGAGGAGGGTGGGCAGGAGAACGGCCGTATACAGCCACCAACGCCTGCCATGAATTTGCCTGCTACCCAGCAGGGCCATTGCGCCTAAAAGCGGCACAACCCGCCCCAGGTAAAGTGCCACGTTGTTGGGCGAGCCATAGATCGATTTGAGGCGCAGCAGCCCGCCTTCCGCAGTGATCAGGCTGGCGCGGTCAAAGCCGATTTGCCACAGACCGTACAGCGCCACGACCAGCCCGCCCAAAATAAAGCCATCGAGGATGCGCCACATCTCGCTGGGCTTGGGCCTGGTGCCGCGCAGCACCCAGTAAAACAGCGCCGGTTCCAGAATGACGATGCGCCACTCGTTGCTGGCCACATCGAGCCGGTTGGTGAAGAAGAGGGAGGCGGTGGCGATTATTGTTAAAGCGAGGACGCCGTAATCAGTAATCAGTAATCGGTAATCGGTATTCAGTGTGTGGTTTTTGAAGTGTTGTAGCCAGGTGGTGAGGCGGTTGGTGGCGTAGGCGGCGAAGGTGACGAGGGTGAAGACTTCGATGGGGGAGAAGCGGTAGTTGAGAATGGGTTTGGGCAGGGGCGGGACGTAAAACGGGAAGCAGAAAGCAATCAGGACCAAGCCCCAGACTGGCCGCCAGTAGAGCAGGATAAACAGGAGGGCCAGTGCCGCGATGTAGATGAAGAAAGTGGGCGTGACGTAATAAATGGAAGCGACGGCAGCGGTGAGGGCCAGCTGGCTGCCATCTCCCAAGCGGCGATAGACGCCGCCCATCTGCTCGGCCCAGGTGAACCAGCCCGCCAGGAAAACGAGCGCGGCGGTAACGGCCGTAATACCCAACTGCCAGCTCGTGTTTAGCGCCGCAAAGCGCTGCCGCTGCTGACGAAACCAATCGGGCCAGTCCGCCCGTCGCCCAATTCGTATAGCCAATATGAGGGAGAGAACGGCCGTTCCCGCCAAAATCCATATTCCCCAACGAGTCCAGGCATCGGCTGGCCGATAGCTGACACTGAACCCATTTAGCGCCCATTGGTCCCAGCCGCGTGAGGCGATGATTTGGGCGGTGTGTACGCCGGGGGTCAGGTTGCGGGCCACTGGCTCGGTGGCGAGATAGTCGTCGCTTTTGACGGCCGAGGTGAGGATGAGCATGCTGCCGTTTTCATCGCGAGGCAGGGCGTTGGCCGGTTGGCCGTCGATGGTGATGTAGAAGCGGGCGCGGAAATTGGCCCGACGCACCCGCAGACCCAGATCAGTGCCGTAAAAGGTGAAGGTGACTTTGTCGCCCAACAGCACGTTTTCTGGCTGCTGGCCGATGTCAGCCCCAAATTCGGGGGAGAATTCCCAATTGCCCTCGTAAATTTGGGCAGGGTCGTTGGGCTGGGCCAGATGGAAGCCGGGTTGGGCAACGGCCGTATTTTGGTCGGCGAGGGTGGTGTGGAGGGAAACGGCCGTTTCTGTTCCAGCGATACTAAACCCCCAGCGTGGATCATTGGCTGGCGCATCGTCCGATGGCACATCGGGCTGCCAATTTTCCAAAAAGGCAACGCCCAGCCAGGGCCATTCCAGCCGGGCACGGTCCAGGGCGGCAATGGTGTAATCTGCCTGCTGTGCGGCTGTGACCTCACCCCAAATGGAGGGATCACCAGTCCAAGCGGCGGGCAGGCTGTTCCAGCCCCAGTTGCCTGCCCAGATGGCTTTGTGGCCATCGCCGTTGCGCTGCATCACCTCGCGCAGCAAAATCAGGCGGCTAAAGTTGAGCGTCTCGTTGGCCACGGTGCGGTCATCGGGTGGGCTGTTGAAGCCGTATGGCTTGGCGGCCACAATGTCGAAGGCGGGGGCGGCATCAGTTTCGTATAGCTGTTGGAGGAAGAGGTGGTCGGCCAGGTTGTCGGGGCCGGTTTCCACGGTGGGGGCCAGCGGTGCGGCCACAATCACCGCGTCACTATCGACAGCGCGGATGGCGCTGGCGGCGGCGCTGAGCAGTGCGCCGTAGTCGTCGGGATTGACGGGCTGTTGGCCCCAATGGCTGGCCAGGTTGGGTTCATCCCAGATGATGTAGAACTGGAGCACATCCCCATACCGTTGGGCAAATTCAGCGGTCCATTGGGCGAAAACGGCCGTTTCTACCGGTGCAAAATCATTCTCAGGGCTGCCATCCAGCAGGGGGACGAGGCTGAGGTTGTGTTGGGAAACGGCCGTAACCAACCGATCCGCCTCGGCCCAATCAAAATTCTCGCTGAAATAAAACGGCTGCTTGATGTACCGTACGCCCAAATCAGCAATCTGCTGCAGATTGTCAGCCAGCGCGGCATCGTCATACTGGTTGAGATAAACGTTGAGGCCAGGCTGCACGCCGCCAAAGTTAACCGGCTCTGGCAGGCCAGCGGGCAGGCCACGGGTGAGAAAATTGTGTCTTAATTGGAGGGCACCCAGCGCCAGCAGGGCCACCAGCGCCAAAAACAGCCAGAACAAGGTAAAGCGGCGGGCACGTTGGGTAATCGTCATGGGCCTGATTTTGCCACGCTGCGAATTTAGTGCAACTATGTTTTACAAACGGCTTGGCTACGGGGTTGCCATTTCCCCGGAAACTCCGAGTTTCCGGGGAAATAAAGGAAATCAATCCAAATAATTCAGCTCATCTGGCAGCTGTCGGGTTAACAAATAATCCTGCACGAATTGTTGGTACTGCTGGCCGTTGCCAAACATGTCACGCACAAAATCATGGTCAACGAGCGATCCGTTCCGTTCACCGATCCATTCCAGGTAGTTGGAGTATGGCCATTCTTCCAGATGTTGGACCAGGCCATCTTTTACAGGATTGGCATGAATATAGCGGCACAAATGTCGTAAATAGCTATCTGAATCAACGTGCCGGGCTTGGAAGCGGTCTTCAAAGAGGGTTCCTGTCCAATTGTAGCGTCGCTGTACGGCGCGAGAGTAACCGCCAAACAGGCGCTTAGGTAGTTCGCCCACGGAGACAATACCATCTTGTCGCAGCAGAAAATGGTAATGATTGGGCATCAGGCAGTAGGCTATCATAACCAGGGAAAATTTTGTCAGGTAATTTTTCATTTGGCGCAAAATGTAGAGGTAATTGTCTTGTTCGATAAACAGATTGTGCCGCCCTGCGCCCCGATTGTAGATGTGATAATAATGATCTTGAGTAAAATGGATTTTCCGTCGTGGCATGAGTTGTATCCCCTCATTATCCCGGAAACTCCCAGTTTCCGGGATAATGGCGTGACTGTTACGCGATTTTGCCACGAACCCGTTTTTATGCAAATGGAAATGTTTATGGATTTGCTGCAGCCTACAGGCAAAATTTCCCCGGAAACTTGGAGTTTCCGGGGAAATGGGGGCACAACTACCCCATCACAGTATGACTGCTTTCCTCATTCACTTCCCGTAAGCGGGAATAAAAGCCGGCATTGAGCACCACGCCCGTGTAGGGCATTTTCACTTGGACTGGAGCAACGTCATGGTCTTGCCCTTTTTCTACCGCGTCGATGAGGGTGGCCATGAGATGACCCGCGCCAGGCGCGTTTTTGAACTGGTTGCCGCTGGTGCCAATCGCCAGGTAAAAGCCAGGTAGATCAGATTGGTCGTAAATGGGAATCCAGTCGGTGGAGACGTCGTACATGCTGACAACGCCGCTGGGTTTTTGCGGAATCTCTAGATCGGGAATACGGTGAGCCAGCCGGTACACCTGTGTTTTCCACACCTGATCAGTGACATGCGGTTGGACTTCATCGGGATTGGCCACCCACTCTTTGGGGTCGCAGGCCGGGTCGGCGCTGCCAACGAGGATATTGTTGCCCGTTTCTGGACGGAAGTAGATGCCGCCGTCGGCGTCAGAAAAGACGAAGCCTTTTTCGTTAAAGTTAAACCCTTTGGGTGAGGCAACATGATGCACCTCACGGCGCAGTGCGCCGGTTTTGATCTTCATGCCCTCTTCCACACCAGCCAGGCGGTTGATGACAAAAGAATGCGGGCCAGCGGCGTTGACCACAATGGGCGCGTCGATTTGGGTGCCGTCACTGAGGGTGATGCCGGAAACACGGCCGTTTCCCTGCCGCACTTCTACCACTTCCGCATTAAACAAAAATTCCCCGCCATGTGCTTTGGCCGCCAGCATCAAGTTGGTGGTGGCTAACTGTGGATCGTTGATGTAGCCACCCTGGGGATTGTAGATGCCACCCGTAAGCGGTGTGGCTGGCTCCTGCCAAAACGCTTCATCGTCAATGGGGCGGGGCGGTGAAAAGCTGTGCAAATCACCGATGGGGAACTTTTCGCGCAAGGTTTCCAGGCTCCACTCTTCATAATCGATGCCAATTTGCTTAAATAAATTGATGAAATGTTGTTCGCTGGGGTCGTTGTTGCGAAAGATGACAAAGCCGCACGCTACAAATTTGGCGTAGCCACGCTCATCCACTGGGCCAACATAGTTTTGCCAATCTTTCCAATAAAAGTAATTTTCAAAGGCCATGCGTGCGCCATCGAGCGTGGAATAATGAAAGCGCACAATGGCACAGGAATTGCTGGTGGAACCAAACCCGGCGGCGGGCAGCTTGTCGATGTTCAACGTTTTGTAGCCGCGTTTGGTTAGTTCAAAGGCAATGGCACAGCCAATGACACCCGCTCCGATGATGATGGCATCTGGTTTGTGATTCATCATTCCTCCTGAAAATAGGACGCAGATTAACGCTGATGAACGCAGATCAAAATCTTGAAAATGGTACGACTACGCTCACCACAAGCCTGCTGATTTTTATTCCGGGTGGTGCGCCTGGCTTGCCTGCCAGTTACGGCCGTATTTTAGCATAATTTCACCAGTTTCGATGTGGCTTTTTCGAGAGAAATTGACCGAGGATGGTGAGCCTACTCCTCACGTTCGTGGAGAGGCACATACCCTTCGCGCAGGGCGTAAAGGGCGGCCTGGGTACGCGTGGCCAGATGCAGCTTGGACAAAATGTTGGAGACGTGTGAATAAACGGTGGTCACGCCAATGACCAGCAGCTCGGCAATTTCCTGGTTGCTCAGGCCACGCGCCAGCAGTTTGAGCACTTCCATTTCACGCTCAGTGAGGGGATCGCTGGTGGACGGCCGTTTTTCCGGTTGAGCCACTTCTGCCAATAACTTTTGAGCAATCGTCGGGTGCAATGACGCTTCGCCACGATACACCTGCCGAATGGCCTGCACCAATTCCTCTGGCCCTGTGTCTTTAATGAGGTAGCCCAGCGCTCCAGCTTTGATGGCCGGGAACACCTTATCGTCGGTAGCGAAGCTGGTAAGGACCAATATTTTGGCCCCTTGGTGTTGGGCTTTAATTTGGCGGGTGGCTTCAATGCCGTCCAGAATCGGCATCACCAGGTCCATTAAAATCACGTCAGGTTCAAGTTCGCTAACGGCATCTACGGCTTCCTGTCCGTTGGTGGCTTCACCAACGAGGGTGAAGTCTGGCTCCGTGTCTAGCAAATCGCGAATGCCGCGCCGCACAATGTGATGGTCATCGGCGATAAAAATGCGTATTGGTTGGCTCATACCGGTACCTCTACCTGAATTTTGGTTCCTTTGCCGGGGGCGCTGTCGATAGTGAGACGGCCGTTTAGCTGTGCCACTCGTTCTGCCATCCCTTGTAACCCAACGCTGCCGGGGGGAACGGCCGTGCTGTCAAACCCAATCCCATCATCAGCAATTTCCAACAGGATATGCCCCTCTTTTTGCCCTAGACGCACGTGCAATTCCGTTGCCTGAGCATATTTTGCGGCGTTGTTTAGCGCTTCTTGGGCGATGCGGTACAGACCTGTTTCCGTTTTGGGCGAGAGACGCCCCACCTTTTGCAGATTAAGCCGCATTGCCAGACCGCTGCGTGCTTCCACCGTGTCCAAACGGGCTTGCAGCGCAGCGGTTAGACCATTGCTTTCTAAAAGGGGAGGTCTGAGTTCAAAGATGAGCAGACGTGTTTCTTGCAGCGTCTGTTTGGCGTCTTCCTGGATGGCCGCCAGGTAGGTTTGCACCGCATCGGCCTGCCCGGTAGTTAATTTTCGGCTGGCGGCTTCCGCCTGCAAGGTGAGGCCGTACAGTGTTTGGGCGACCGAATCGTGCAGATCGCGGGCCAGGCGGGTGCGTTCGTTGGCGATGGCCAACTCTTCGGCCTGGTTGGCGTAGGCTTGCAGCTGGGTGTGGGCCTTTTGCAGCTCCGCCAGCAGCTGCTCGCTGTGGTTCCGGGCTTCATCTGCCTGCAAAACCAGCCGTACGAAGGCCGCGACAAAAATCAGGCCAGCCACATAGAGCAGCGTAAAGGAGAAGGCAACGGGGCTGCCAAACTGAATGAGTTGACCAACGGCCGTCATCACAATCAAAATGCCCAGCCAAACCAAACTGGCCTGCCGGGAGAGCAAATACGCCGCCTGCCCGCACAAAACGATGTAAAGCATGGCAAAAAAGTCGAGCTCATAAAAGAAGAGTGAGCCAACAAAGACCAGAAGCATCTGCACGGCCAGATAAATCTGGGCTCTTAGGGACGATCCCCGCGTGAGCAGCGGCTCTAGCCCCATCGCCAAGCCAAAAATGAGCAAAATGAGGGAGATGGCCCAGGTGAGGGGATGCTGCTGCTCAATAAACTCGGTAATCCAGCGCAAACTCACCGCTCCCCACAAGCAGTAGCTAATGAGCAGAAAAGTACCGGCACCGGGCCGTGTAAACCAACGCAGTTTTACCATCTGGTCATTATAAAGGATAGGAGACGGCCGTACATCCTCAAAATTATGGAGATCAGCTGCACAATTTTCAGGATCACTATTTCCACTGCTTTACGGATGTGTTTGCTGAGCCAATCTGCCACACTGAGTGCAACCTTTTTACCAAACTTTTTTCAAAGGAGAAATCGAATGAACAAAACAATTGGTGTAATTTTAGGAACGGCCGTTGTGCTGCTGCTGGTTGTGCCGGTGCTTGTGACCCAACTGCGGCAGCCAGAACCCCGTGAGTGGGAAGGCGTAAATTTATCTGAAATGGAATATGAAGAGGTTCAGTTTTATAACGAAGCCCAGCAAATTCTGTTAGCAGGTATGCTGTTTGTACCCGAAGGCAGCGGCCCATTCCCGGCCGTGGTGTTTGCACACGGCTCCGCTCCTAGCTTCCGTGGTAATCGCATTATTTTGACCGAAGCCAAACATTTGCTGGACAATGGGATCGTTGTGCTGGTGCCAGACAAGCGTGGGGCAGGTGGCTCCGAAGGGGATTGGGAAACCGCCAGCTTTGAGGCACTAGGTACAGACGCTGTTGCCGCAGTAGATTATTTGTTGGCCCGAGATGATTTATCAATTTCCTACGTAGGCATCATTGGCGCCAGCCAGGGTGGGCATATTTCTCCCTTGATCGCCAGCCAATCTAACGAAATCGACTTTATTGTCAATTTATCCGGCGCGTCTGTGCCGATACAAGAAACTCTTCTTTACGAAGAAAAGCAAAATTTGCGCCAAATTGGTTTTCTGCCAGTCGTGGCTGACCTGCTTGCTTATCCCTCTGCCTGGTCTATCCGTGAAGTGCGGCAGAAGACGTTTTGGGATGCCATTGGTGATTTTGATCCGCTGCCTTATTGGCAAGAACTGGATGTGCCTGCTCTTGTGCTGTTTGGTTTGGAGGACACCAATGTACCGGTATTGGAAAGTGAAGCACGGCTGAAAGAGTTGAACAACAGCCACATCACGGTCAAGGTGTATGAAGGGTCCGGGCATAATCTGGAAACGCCGCTTGGCCAGGGCAACAGCGTAGTTCGCCGGGAGGTGCTGGACGACATGCTCAACTTTATTCTCTCTTTAGAATAGATGGCTGCTTTCGTGTGGGGCAAGTTTGTAAACTTGCCCTACTCTTGCGTGTCGGGGAGGAAACGGCCGTTTGGCGTGGCGGTTGGTTCGGCGTCACCAGCTTCAGGTTCAGGACTGAAAAAGCCCAGGCCGTACGGTGCCCAGGTGGGATGGCTGGCGGGCGTGTCGTCGGCGGTGACCTGGGTGGCTGCTGTCTGGCTGTTGCCAGAAGCGTTTGTCTCTAAATTCATGATGTATAAATCATCATCAAAAATAAAGGCGATGTCTTGGCCGCTGGGTCCCCAGGCCATAAATCGCTCGTCGCGGGAGAAGGCGCTGCTTTCGCCCAGCGGCGGGTAAATTTGGTGGGCGTTGCTGCCGTCCTGGTCCATCAGCCACAGTGTGTAATTGCTGCGCAGGCTGTCTACTGGATCGGCCGTGCGCAAAAAGGCGATGCTGCTTTGGTCAGGATTGGTCACCCAGTGCAGATGGCCCCACATGCCGGTCTGGTCGATGAGCTGCACGTTGAGCGAGGAGAAAATGTCAAACACCCAGCTGTTGAACTCCATCGTACGGTCATCGTCGCCGCCGTGGTTGGTAACCGCCACAAAACGGCCGTCTGGCGACCAGGTGAGCGTGGGCACCCAAACCCAATCGGCCAGGGTATTGTAGGCCGTGAACTCTTGCAGCTGTCGCCGTTTAAAAGCATTTTCCGTGGCAAAGGTATCAATCAGCCCCACTTCATTGGCGTAGGCGTAGGCCAGCATACGGCCGTCTGGCGACCAGGCGTAGTTGCCGCCCCACCAGCCGTTGAGCGCCGGGTAGGTGTCGATGAACTGTTCTGGTTCGAAGGGGGTGCCGGGATTTTCAAACACGTCGGCCAGCCAAAGGTCGTTGTTGGCTTCCCAGCCGGGCGGCTGATCGCTGGGTTTGGCGGTGGTGTAGGCAATCTGGCGCACGGTGGTGCGGTTGGGATTCCAATCGGCCCACAGCACGTTTTCCACGCCCAGCTCGCGTGGTTCTGCGCCGCGCTCGGTGCCAACGACCCACAGGCTGTTGCCAAAACCATTGTTTTGGACCAAGCTGTCGCTGAAGACGCGCGTGTAAAGCAGATGACTGCCGCTGGGCGACAGGCTGAAAACGCGCCCGTCCAGGCCGTCGCCAGTGTTGAGCGTTTCGGGAACAGAGGTGCTGCCGCGCATGAGAACGGCCGTACCGCCGCTGATGTAGGCCAGGGTGCCGCTGAAATTGACGTTGCCCCGGTTGGCCCCGATGCCAATCATCACCAGCTCGTCTTGCGGCTCTGCCAGGGTCGCTTCGTTGGTGCGAATGCGGCTCACTTCCTGCCCGTCCTGGTAAACGATGCGGATGGTGATCTCTTTACGGCCGTTTTGCCCGGCTTGCACAATTTGCGGCGGGTCGTCGGCACTCATGCTGTCCGTGCGAATAAATTTGCGCTCAAAGGGGATGATTTCTTCGCTGACATCTACCGTTTCGCTGACGCGAATGACGCGGACGGCCATTTCGGCGGTCAGCACGGTGAACAGGGGTGGGTCCACTTCATCCAGCTCGCCCATTTCCACCCCGGCTTCGGCCAGCAGCTCGCGCACGGTGGCCGCGTTGGTGGTCAGATTAAACGTCTGGCCATCGACTTGCAGCGTGAGGGGAACGGCCGTTGCCTCGTTGCTGCTGCCATTCGGCTGGGCACATCCCGCCAGCAACAACAAAAAAAGACAGATGAGCCAGTTGCTGGCTATTTGCCAGCGGCGTTCATCTGCCTTTGGGGTTGCTTGCCTCTGATTCGCCATTCAGTGAATCAGTATTCAGTATTCAGTATATAGTAATCAGTTACTAATCGACTGATTACTGGTTCACCGATTACTGATTACTGGAAACTACGCTTTTTCCCACAGCTCGCGCACTTCTGGCGAAAGCGAGTCGGCCACGGCTTGCTGCACGCCGTTGTCCACCAGTTCCTTCACACCGTGGAAAACGGCCAGGATGGGCGTTTTGGCAAACTGCGGGTCGCTGTTGCCGCTGCGGCGGGAGACCTGGTTTTGGAATTCGTGGCTGGATAGCTGCTTGTTTTGGAAGTGCAGCAGCCAGAAAACGCGCTTGACGTCGTCACCCAGTTCAGCGGGTAACGCTTTGGCCAGCTTCTTTTTGGTACGGCCGTCCAGATTAAAGCCGAGTGTTTTGAGAACGGCCGTGCTCCAACGGTGGGCGTGGGCTGGGGTACGTAAACTGCCTTTGCTTTGTACTGTTTGGTAATAGGAAGTTAAATCAGTCATAAAGAAAATTATCCATCTGATTGGTGAAAATTGCGAACAAAACGATTGATTGATTTTTACCTTGCCTGTGAAGGTGCGTCAAGTAACCGTTGCAAATTGGATTAGCCGCTTTATACTGTTTTAATGCGACTTCTTAAATGGGTAACGGCCGTAGGCCTCCTCCTTTTTCTGATGAGCTGTACCAACAGCCGGGAAATTACGCTGCCTATCACCTTCGACGAAGCGGCGCTGACGGCCGTGGAGGATGACATCATCGCTGGGGAATACGGCGAGATCGATAGCTGGCTTATGTGGGCCAACGGTGACCTGGTGTGGGAAGGCTATTATCGCGGGGCAGCGGCCGATGATTTGCATCCGGTTTATTCTGTAACCAAAAGTGTGACTTCTGCGGCGGTGGGGATTGCTTTGGATGAGGGGGCGATTGCTGGATTGGATACGGCCGTTCTCGATTTTTTCCCCGACTACACGCCAACTGGCAGCCTGGACCCGCGCAAAGAGGTGATGACGCTGGAAGATTTGCTCACCATGCGGGCCGGGTTTGCCTGGGATGAACTTTCCACCATTTATGGCAACGACAGCAATGATGCCACCCAGCTGACCCGCAGCCCTGCCTGGATAGCGTACATGCTGGATCGAAACATGGCTGAGATGCCGGGTGATGTGTTTGTTTACAACAGCGGCGCGTCCATGCTGCTCTCTGGCATTTTGCAGCACAGCACGGATTTGCGTGCCGATAGTTACGTAGCTTTGCGCCTTTTTGCCCCGCTGGGCATTGATGAATGGCGCTGGGACAGCACGCCGGACGGTTATGCCAACACGGGTTGGGGCTTGTGGCTGCGCCCGCGTGATATGCTGCTTTTTGGACGACTTTATTTGCAAAACGGCCGTTGGCAAGATCAGCAGCTTGTTCCCGAAAACTGGGTACAGCAATCAACCCGACCCATCGTTGATACACAAAGCGGATTTCATTATGGGTATCAATGGTGGCGCTTTAATGATGATCATACGGCCGTGGCCAATCTGGCAACCAACGACCTGTACTTTGCCTGGGGCTTTGGCGGGCAGTTTATCTTTGTCATACCCCATTTGGATTTGGTGATTGTGACAACGGCTGAGAATTTCGCAGACAGTACACAGTTCTTTGCTGCGTTGGAGCCAATATTTGCGGCAATTGAATGACCCTGCCTGAACGCTGGGTTAAAAGGGAAAGGATAATGCAACGATGAATTGGAAACGCTTTGCTGGGTGGATCATTTTGACCTTGTTTTTGAGTGGGCCAGGTCTTGTATTTGCCTTTATTGATGGGCAAACGGTGCTTGTTGGCTTCTTGGTTTATCTTCCTCTGACGGCTGGCATTGCCTGGTTAACAGTTTATCGGCGTAAGTTGTGGGTTGGGCTGTGGCTTTTGGTTTATCTGGCCTGGCTCACCTATCTTGGGCCTTATATTGGCGTGGCTCTGGCCCGTTTTGCTGGGGTTGAGTTTTAACAGGGGCATTATGAAGAGAGACTGGAAGGATTTAGTCGCCTGGATCATTTTAACATTGGCCTGTGGTGGCCTTGTGATTCCGTTTGCTTTTATGGACCGGCTAACATTTTTGGTGATCTTTCTGATTTATCTGCCATTTACGTCTGGGATTGTTTGGTTAACAGTTTATCGCCATAAAGCATGGTTTGGGTTGTGGTTCCTTGTATTTTGGGGTTGGCTTACCTACATCAGTTCCCATGTCGATCTAGATCGTATCATTGATAGATTGAACAATGCCATGTGAAGAGGAAGAGTCGGAAAATATTAAAATCGGGCACGCTTTTGTTTATTATCCACAAGTGAGATCGTGAACTTTCTTCAACCTTTACAATGTTACGTTAACCAAAGTTAAGATAAATTAATAGGGGTGCAGACTTTTTTAGCTTGAAAATGGGTGTACCTGCAAAATAAAAGAATAATTTGATGCCTCCTGGATGAGGCACCATCCCATTATTTAGCCGACGCTTCCTGGGGAAGGGTCGGTTTTGCGTTTATACGGAATTTGGCAAGGAGAGCGAGGAAGATGAATCAATTAACTGTGGCTGTCATTAGCGAGAATAGTCCGCAGCGCGCCTTATTTGTTTCGCCAGAGATGAGGCTGGAGGCTGTATTAGAACGGCTGTTG
The DNA here is from genome assembly GCA_905479495.1 of uncultured Anaerolineae bacterium. Taxonomy (GTDB): domain Bacteria; phylum Chloroflexota; class Anaerolineae; order Promineifilales; family Promineifilaceae; genus Leptofilum. Next base: position 49,216 of record CAJQMR010000013.1, on the reverse strand, counting down.
GACGAGAATACACGCAAGTCAATCTTTTTGATTGATGCTCAGGGGATGCTGGCCGGTATTTTGAATCTAAAGGAGCTATTGGTTTGGGGTTGGCTCCATTTAGGCTTGCTCAACGTGCCTTTTCCGATGCTGTCAGAAAGAAAGCTGCGCCGTCTGGCCCGCTCACATTTTGCTGCCGATTTACAGATTCCCAAAAGCCAGGATATGACAATCTCTTTGCGAACTTCTGTAGAGGAAGCGATGGATACGTTGCTTTTGTCTAGCCAGGATGTGGTGGCGGTAGTCAATGAAAACGGCCGTGTCATCAACGACCTCCACATAGACGATTTACTCGCTTACGCGATGCAGGAAGCGAAGGGGAAAATCTATGCATGAGGCCATCGCTGACCCTGGATTAGTGCCCGCACTGCTGTCCGGGTACACACTCTCCTTGATTGTGCCCTGGCTGAGCCGGATTTTGCGCCAGATGACTGGTTGGTTTCTGGCGTTGCTGCCCCTGGGGCTGTTTATACACTTTCTTACCCTGGTGGATGAGGTAGCCAGTGGCCAGATATTAACGGCCAATATTGCCTGGGTGCCCAGCCTGAACGTCAACTTGAGCTTGGTGGTCGATGGCTGGGGGTTGTGTTTGGCACTAGTGGTGACGGGCATGGGGGCATTGGTGATCATTTATGCCAGCAGCTATTTGCACGGCCACGCAGCAATCGGCCGTTTTTACACCTTCATCCTCATTTTTATGGCCTCTATGCTGGTCTTGGTGCTGGCCGACAACGTTTTCCTCATGTTTATCGCCTGGGAACTGACCTCTATCTCTTCATTTTTCTTAATTGGTTTTTACCACGAAAAAGAGAGTTCGCAGAAGGCGGCGCTGCAGGCATTGCTGGTGACGGGGGCCGGTGGATTGGCTATGCTGGCCGGGTTGGTGGGCTTAACGGCCGTTACTGGCAGCAGCTCCTTACAAGAGATTCAGGCGCAAGCCAACCTCATTTTGCAAAGTCCATTTTATGCACCCATTCTTGGCTTGATTTTATTGGGGGCGTTCACCAAATCGGCCCAATTCCCGTTCCATTTTTGGCTGCCAAACGCCATGGCGGGGCCAGCCCCGGTGAGCACCTACCTGCATTCGGCCACAATGGTGAAGGCGGGCGTGTATCTGCTGGGCCGCTTGCAGCCAACGCTAGGCCAGACGGACGCCTGGTTTTACACCTTAACCATCGTGGGGGGAATCACGGCGCTGCTGGGAGCCTGGCTTTCCTGGCAAAAGACGGACTTGAAGGAGATTTTGGCCTATTCAACCGTGAGTGCCCTGGGGACGCTGGTGCTGTTGGTGGGGATTGGTACGGAGCTGGCTTTGAAAACGGCCGTTCTCTTTTTGCTCATTCATGCTTTGTACAAAGGTGGCTTGTTTATGGCGGCGGGCATTATCGATCATGAAACGGGGACGCGAGACGTGCGCCAGCTGGGCGGGCTGCGCCGTAAGATGCCCTTTGCGTTTGTCGCTGTTTTGCTGGCAACCTTGTCGATGGCCGGTTTGCCACCATTTTTGGGCTTTATCGGCAAGGAACTGATGTATGAGGCTGCACTGGCGCTGCCGTCGTATGCGCTGCTGCTTACGGGCGTGCTGCTGCTGACCAATGTGCTGATGGTGACGGCGGCGGCGATTTTGCTGTTACGGCCGTTTTTTGGCAAACCCAAAGCTGCCCAACCACACCATAAAACACCGTTCAACATGTGGCTGGGTCCGTTGGCTCTCGGTGTATTGGCCCTGGCGTTTGGTCTGGCGGCCAGCAGCGAGGCCATCAGCGGTAACTTGATTGCGCCAGCGGTCTCGGCCATTGTGGGTAGTCAGCAGCACGTACACCTGGCTTTGTGGCATGGTCTAACGCCGATGCTGGGCTTGAGTGCGGTGACCTTGCTGGGTGGTGCGGGGATGTTTGTCGTACACGGCCGTTTGCGGCCGAGTATGGTGCGATTGGATACGGCCGTACAGCAAATCGGGCCTGGCAAATTGTACCAGTGGGCGCTGGCTGGCACGTTGGGCGTGGCTGATTGGTTCACCCGAAAGTTCCAAAATGGCAAGCTGCGTTATTACCTGCTTTATGTGATGTTTTTCATGCTTTTACTTGTTGGCGGGACGCTTGTTTTTCGCGGCGAGGTTGCCTGGGAGAATTTAGCCTTGACCCGCATTGGCTTGCCAGAGCTTATTTTGGCGGTGGTCCTTTTAGCCGCAGCCGGGGCGGCGGTGCGTGTGGAATCTCGCCTGGCGGCTGTGGCTGCGTTGGGCGTGGTGGGGTACAGCATTGCTGTTTTCTATATTTTGTTTAGCGCGCCTGACCTGGCAATGACCCAATTTGCCATTGAAACCTTAACCGTGATTTTGTTTGTGCTGGTGTTGTATCGTTTGCCCCGGTTTGATCAATTTAGTTCGCAGCAGACCCGCGTGCGCGATGCCGTTGTGGCTGGCTTTGTGGGCTTGTTGATGGCCGGGCTGACGTTGATGGCTCAGGCGGTGAGCGGCTCTTCGGTGTTGACCAACTTTTTTGCCGAAAGTACCTACACGTTGGCCGGGGGACACAATATTGTCAACGTTATTCTGGTGGATTTCCGTGGCTTTGACACGATGGTGGAAATAACGGTGTTGTCTGTGGCGGCGATTGGGGTGTATGCCCTGCTGAAATCCCGGCCTGGGAAATAGGTGAAGCATATGCGATCTTTGATTTTAACCACAGCGACTCGCTACTTGTTGCCCTTGATGCTGCTGTTTGCTGTTTTCATTTTGCTGCGGGGGCACCATCATCCTGGTGGCGGGTTTATTGGTGGATTGGTTGCCTCAGCAGGGTTTGCCCTGTACGGCTTCGCCTACGGCATGCCAGAAGCGCAGCGGGTACTCTTTTTTGATCCGCTAAAACTGATTGGGGTGGGGTTATTAACGGCCGTTTCCAGCGGACTGCTCTCACCCATTTTAAACCAGGACCCATTTATGACCTCCTTGTGGGGCAAGACCAGCTATGCGGCCCTGGGCAAGCTGGGCACCCCATTAATGTTTGATATTGGCGTTTTTCTCACCGTCATTGGGGTAACGATGCTTATCATTTTGACCTTGTCGGAAGAGGACATGGTTGAGGAAGAAGGAATAATCTAATGGAAATCATTATGGCCATCATCGTTGGCTCCCTGTATGCCGCTGGCGTGTACATGATCCGGCGGCGCAGCCTGGTCAAACTAATCATTGGCCTGGCGCTGCTGGGGCACGCCTCGAACATGCTCATCTTTTCGATGGGTGAACTGGTGCGCGGCAATCCACCGCTCATCCCCGAAGGATTTACTGCCCCCATTGCACCCTTCGCCGACCCGCTGCCGCAAGCCTTGATTCTGACGGCCATCGTCATTGGCTTTGGCGCGCAGGCTTTTGCCATTGTGCTGATTAAACGTGTTTATCAGCGCGTGGGCACCGACGATATGGATCAACTCATCGCCACGGATAAATAATTGTGACTATCAGGTGCGACGCACTTCTTAAAGTGCGTCGCACCTCTAACTAAACAATGATACCGATTGACTTTTTACTTCTGCTCCCGATTCTAGTGCCGTTCCTGACCGGCATTTTTGCTGTGTTGAGCTGGCATCAACGACAATTGCAGCGGGTGGTGAGCCTGATTGGCTCTATCTTGCTGCTGGGCGTGGCTGTGCTGCTGTTTGGGCAGATCTATCGCTTTGGTCCCCAGGCGGTACAAATTGGTGGCTGGGACGCGCCTTTTGGCATTACCATTTACGCCGATTTGCTTACCGTCATCATGCTGATGTTGGCGGCTTTGATGGGGTTGGTGGTGGGGTTGTATTCGCTGGCCAATATTGATGAGGGGCGGCAGCGGCTGGGCTTCTATCCGCTGTACCAAATTTTGCTCATGGGGGTGTGCGGCTCCTTTTTAGCTGGGGACATCTTCAACCTGTACGTCTGGTTCGAGGTGATGCTGATTGCTTCGTTTGTGCTGCTGGCCTTGGGCAGCGAAAAGCGCCAGCTGGAAGGGGCCATCAAGTATGTAACACTGAATCTGATGGCTTCGGCCGTTTTTCTGGCGGCGGCGGGTATTTTGTATGGTGTGGCCGGATCGCTCAATATGGCGGATTTGGCGCTGCGTTTGCAAAATGCACCGGTTGGTGTGGTCACCACGCTCTCGATGATGTTTTTGGTGGCGTTTGGCATTAAGGCGGCGCTGTTTCCTTTGTTTAGCTGGCTGCCTTCGGCATACCACACCCCGCCAACGGCCGTTTCCGCCATTTTTGCTGGCCTGCTGACCAAGGTAGGAGTGTATGCCATCATTCGTGTATTTACCCTGATGTTTGTCCAGGACCAGATGTACACCCATACCATCTTACTGGTTCTGGCCGCTTTGACAATGGTCACCGGCGTGCTGGGGGCTGCCTCACAAAATCATTACCGGCGCATTCTTTCGTTTCACATCACCAGCCAGATTGGCTACATGGTGATGGGGCTGGCTTTGTTTACACCGCTGGCGTTGGCCGGGGCTATTTTTTACATCATCCACCACATTATCGTGAAGACCAACCTATTTTTAATCAGCGGCATCACGGAATGGGTGAGTGGGTCATACGAGTTGAAGAAGCTGGGTGGCCTGTACGTGCGGCTGCCGCTGCTGGCTGGTTTATTTCTGATTTCAGCTTTTTCGCTGGCGGGCATTCCGCCGCTGTCTGGGTTTTGGGCCAAATTTACGTTGATTAAGGCAGGACTGGAAGTTCATTCCTATTTTATTGTGGCTGTGGCCCTGGGCGTTAGCCTGCTGACGCTTTATTCCATGACCAAAATCTGGACCCAGGCGTATTGGAAAAAGCAGCCGGAGGAGTGGGAACGGCCGTTCCCCCCGCGTGATTCTGGCTGGGTTATTCGTTTTGCGCCCGTGATGCTCCTGGCCGCCTGTACGGTAGCTATCGGTTTAGGGGCTGAGTTTGTTTTGTCGGTGTCAATGCAAGCAGCGGAGCAGCTGCTGAATCCATCGCTTTATGTGGAGACGGTTCTAGGAACTATTGTAGGAGGATTGCCCTGATGTTATTGCTCAATTTGTTGTTGGCCATTGTTTGGGTGGCGCTGACGGGTGAATATGAAGCGGGCAATTTTGCTATGGGCTTCATTTTGGCCTTTTTGGTTTTGCGCCTGACCCAACATTCAGATACGGCCGTACGCTACGTCAAACGCGCGCGCTTGCTTCTCTTTTTCATCGGCTTCTTTTTGAAAGAGTTGGTTGTTTCCAGCCTGCGCGTGGTGGCTGTGGTGTTGTCGCCCACGATGAAAATGCAGCCTGCCGTGGTGGCTATTCCTCTGGAAGTCACTTCGGAAGCGGCCATTACCATGCTGGGCAACCTGATTACCCTGACGCCGGGCACGTTGACCCTGGATGTTTCTACTGACCACAGCACCATGTATGTTCACGCCATGAATGTAGGAGATGTGGTCTCCTTCCGTGAAGGGATCAAAAATGGGTTTGAACGGCGCATTTTGGAGTTAGCCATATGAATGATTTTGTGGGTTTTTTGGCGTTAACCTTGCTCATGGTGACCGTGGCCTTTGCTTTTCTTCGCTTACGCAAAGGGCCCAGCCTGCCAGACCGGGTGGTGGCTTTGGATTTGCTGACGACGGTGGGCATTGCGGTAACGGCCGTTTACGCCATGATCATGAATCAACCATTGATTTTGGATGTGGCCACCATTTTGGCCCTGATTTCCTTTTTGGGCACGATTGCCTTTGCTTACTACGTAGATTTGATGGAGTAAAAACATGGGACAAATAATCGGCACCATTTTAATGCTTTTTGGCGTTTTTCTGATTCTTATTGCTGGCATCGGTTTGTTGCGCATGCCCGATTTGTACCTGCGCATGTCGGCGGCTACTAAAGCCTCGACGTTGGGACTAGGGCTGATTTTGTTGGGCACGGTGGTCTATTTTGGCGAATTGGGCATTGCCAGCCGGGCCATTGCTACGATCATTTTTGTCTTGCTCACCGCGCCCGTGTCGGCGCACATGATTGGCCGGGCAGCCTACACCAACGGTGTGCCCTTGTGGGAAGGCACGAAGCTAGATGAGCTGCAAGGTCGCTATGATGAACCTGCGCAAATCTTGCATGGCGCTACCCCAAAGCCATCCGCAGAGTTTGCCGATTAACGCAGCGTTTTAATGATAAAACAGGGTCATCTTTTGTTGTGAGTTCTGGCTTGGGGTGAACATGGTTTAAAGTTGCTCAATAAGCGCTTTTGCCGCAGCCAGCCCAGAAAGCGCAGCCCCTTCAACCCGAGGGCCGTTAAAGGCATCACCCGCAAAAGCCAGCGGAGGCAATCCAGCAGCCAGCAAGGTGCGCTGCGGATGGATGACCGTGGGCAGGGCATAACGCCAGCGGTGAATGTGATGGGCTTTCACGGTGCTGTTTTTGCCGAGAAACGGCCGTAACGCCCGCATAAACAAGCCCACCAACTCCTGTATTGGTGCTTCATACCAGATTTTGCTCATCATGGGGTTGGCGTGGGCCGTGATGATGGTTGCTTCTGGTGAAATCCCTTTTCGCTGATTGTCAGCTAGAAAGCTAACGGGTGCGTCGGGTCGCTGCAAAGCACCCGGCTCAGGCAAGTTTACTTCTCCTTCAAACCAAAACAATCCAGAGAGGCACGGTGCGTACTCGATTTTTTCCAGTGCTGCCCGGTCTGCATCGGCCAGCGGCACTTCGCCTGCGTTTAGCAAAGCCAGCGATTGGGGCACGGGTGGGGTGAGCAGGAGCGCGCGACTTTGGTAGGAACGGCCGTTTTCCGCCACAGCTTCCCAACCATTTCCCACCAAGTTAATTTTTCCCAGCTTCGTCTGGTTATGCAGCGTCAGGTTTTGGGCCAGGTGTTTGGCAACGGCCGTCATGCCTCCGCTTATGGCATAGCGGGGAAAACCATCATCTGCTCCAGACTCTCCTTCGGTTGCCCAACCACGGGTCCATTCAAATGCCAGGCCTGCTTCCCGCCATTCATCGACAAATTTTTGGAATTCAGGTTCGCGCACGGTAAAGAACTGCGCGCCATAATCGCCGCGCCCCGGCCCGAGCCGCCAGGTGGCCAACCGCCCGCCTACGCCTCGTGCCTTCTCTACCACAATGACTGATTTGCCCGCAGCTTGTAATGTGTTGGCCGCCAGTAAACCAGCTAACCCTGCTCCCACAATGAGTCCGTCTACTTTTTCTACCATAGGCCCATTTTAGCACAGCGATGGCTATCCGTTCTGCAATTCCCCGGAAATCTCATTCTGAATTTTTGTCCAGGCTGATCGTTGCTTGGGGAAATTCTAATTCGATCTCACATCAAACCTGTGCCATAATTTGGCTATGACCCTAACAGTTCCCTACGTTTCCATCCAGAACCTGCAAAAAATTTACACCATTCACGAAAGAGAAGCTGGCCTGGGGGCGGCGATGCGCAGTTTGATTAAGCGTAAAACCAAAGAAATTCGGGCAGTGGACGGCATCAACTTTTCCGTAGCGCCCGGTGAGGTTGTGGGTTTTTTGGGGCCAAATGGTGCGGGCAAGACAACGACTTTGAAAATGCTCACCGGGCTGCTGCATCCCAGCACTGGTCAAGCGGACGTGCTTGGCTTTACGCCCTGGAAGCGAGAGCATGACTTTTTGCGCCAAATCACGCTTGTGATGGGGCAAAGAAATCATTTCCCTTGAATGCCACTGGTACATGTTTTTGGCCCAAGATACAGCTTACATCGGCCCACTGCTCACCATCTTCTACACTGAGGGTAACTTCCATTTGCAGCAGCCGAAAAATCTCCCTTTGCGTTTCTGTATCCTCGTCTGTTAGGTCTGCTCCTTGCCACACTTGTGCCGCGAGATCCTCAATGGTTTGGATTTCTTCCTTACTCAATAATTTTGGTTTTAGTTCAACTGTCAGTTCCTGGATAGCTTGTGTTAAGTCGTTGATGCGTTTGTCTAGGTCGGTTTTTTGGGAAGCAATTTCATCTAGACCTAACACACCAGAGGTATATGCTTTTATCAACCGTTCCTTTTCGTCCTGTAGTTCCCCTAATTTTTCTTGAGATGACTTAAGCATATTTAAAAGGGGTTGGAATTCGCTCATTTGTTTTTCTTGGAACTTCTCCAATTCCTTTTGTAGTCGTTCAGGATAGAGCAAAATAGATTTTAACCACTGCCAAATAGCATTATCTATTTCTGACACTATGTAATATGGACTATTGCAAGGTTGGGCTGACGTATACCTTCCCTTACCATGTCGAACATTACAAACATAGTATTGTTTGTTCCCCCTGTCTTTTCTTGTAATTCCGGACATCCGGTTAAGGCAGTGACCACATTTTAGCCTTCCCCCCAATGCATAAATGTTTTTGCGCTGTTTTCCCCTCCGTTTGTTGGCTTGACGATGTTCTTGCGCAGCTTTGAAAATTTTCTCAGATACGATGGGGGGGACGGCAACCATCAGCCATTCTTTTTTAGGGCGTCGTTTCCGTTTAATCTTGCCTGTCTTAGGATCTTTGAATTCCATTGATTTTCGATAGTACCATCGCCCAACGTAAGTTTCATTTTTTAATATGTTATTTAACGTGCCGTGACTCCAACCTTTCTTTGCGCTTATTGGTTTCTGGATATTGTGCTTATCAAGATAGTTAGCAATTGCATACACGGAATAACCTTGGTTCACATATAGGTCAAAGATTAGTCTGACAACTGTAGCTTCAGTTTCTACAATTACCAGGACACGCTTTCCCCCGCTTTTTACAACTTTATAGCCAAACGGGGCGCGGTTACTAACTTTGATGTTGCCTTTACTAACCGAACGAATCGTGCCGCGAACCAATCTTTCTTTTATTTTCTCCCGTTCAAACTCGGCGAATTCACCCATGAGTCCCTTTAGGAGTCGACCTTCTGGTGTGTTTTCATATTGCCCTTTAACATACTCTACAGCAACATCATGGTATCCGAGTTCAATTTCTACGGACATTTGCTTAAAGCGATTGCGTGCCAAGCGATCAAGTTCCCTTACAATCAAGACATCAAATTTGTTCTTGTCGGCCAGCTTAATAATTTTATTGAGTTCAGGTAACCAAATGGCTCCTGAAGTATGTTTATCACGATCTTCGGCAAATTCTTTTACAACAAGATATCCTTTTTCATTTGCATATTTTCGACAGTCATCAAGTTGTCCATCAACTCCCGACGTTGCGTATTTACGATCATCCCCACTAACTCTTGCATATAGAACTGCTCGTTTCATTATTCTCTCCCATTTGTTTTTATAATTTACGTCATGTTGGTGATTCACTTTGCTGACCCATTATTCTGGACAGTTGCCGACAGTTTTCGAGATCGAGACTGCCACCTCTCGGCCGTTCTGTCAGAAACGCCATACAGATTGACAATTTGTTCAGTCGAGTAGCTGGCCATTGAAAGCCGCTGCTCCTCGTTTAATTTGCGCCAATCTGTGGCCATAACTGTTCCGGCAACTGTCGGGCTAACTGTCTTTGAGACTGCCTTTTTGGTCTCCAATCGCTTGAGCTTCAACTCATGGTCCAGCCGCATCTTTTCCAGCTCTAACTGACGCTCCCAGGCTAGTTTTTCGGCCAGGCGTTCTTCCTCTTGTTCCTGCGTTGCGGCTGCCTCACGCTCCGCTTTTCTGCTTTCCTCGGTTAAACCCAGCAGGAGATAAACCATGCCGGCGATGATAAACATGACCACGCCGGTTACCTTCGCATTGAAGTCGGTGTTCTCAAATAAGAGGATGCCCCCGATGCCAATGAGCAGGTAAATGGTTGTAATCACCACGGCCGTTTTTGCCTTGCCGGTTTCGCCTTTGCTATAGAACTCCACGGCCCGATGCGCCGCCATAATCCCCACAATTTCCAGACCCAGAGCCGATATTCCCGCCAGCGTCAGAGCCAGTCGTTGGTCACTGGTCATTGTCAACACTTGCCCGTAGATGCTGTGGGCAAAGAAAAAGGCAGGAGCCAAGGGCACCACAAACGGTGCCAGGCGGCTGATGTACGCTGTGAGAATATTGCCAACCATGCCAAACAAGGCATCGGCGTATTGTTCGGTATGGGTCATCCAATTGGGTTGTTTCATAAGGTGTCCACTCCTTTCACCACCCTAATGGTGCTGGCAGACCAGCAGCGGGAACCAGGGTTGATGAAACTTCACGATTAATAGAAAAGGGGGGGAGGAGGGAAATAAATTGTACCAAACTTCGTATAGTATCGGCAACATATTGGTCACCCTTTTCCGACTTTAGAAATATTCATCCTTTAGTAGTAAAATGGATTAATGTCTGAATTATTGACGGTAAAAGAAGCAGCTAAAGAGCTGGATGTCTCACCCCGCCGTGTCCATCAATTCTGTAAATCGGGTCGATTAGGCAAGCAATACGGCTGGCAGTGGCTAATCACCCGAGAAGAGTTAGAGGCATTCAAAAAAATTCCCCGCACACAGGGCCGACCCCGCAAAGAAGATTAACCGGCCCTTTCGTATATTCATTTACCATTTAGCTACCCTAATAACTCAGGAAGCGCTTGCACTGTCAAATCGGTCGTTTCAGTCTGCCTACGTCCATCTAGACCGTCGTCTTCGCTCCTTTTCCCTCGCAGGGATGAACCGGCAATAATAATCCGCTGGCCATCCTTCATCCGGTCCTCTAAATAACCAAAATGTGAGGCCAGCTGCCCTGGCATCGCGTTCGTGGCAATCATCGTTGCCTGCTTTTTGCGGGCGTTGTACCGTTCATCCAGGATGGAAAAGATAAACGCTCTGGACCAGGCAGTATCAGCTATGCGGTCTACCTCATCAATTGCCAGGAATGGATAACGGCTGTATCTGGCCTTAATAGCTCGCTCACTGGCATCCTGTGCAGCCGGGTCCTCATTGAAAATCGCTTTTGCCTCGCTGAGGATATCGTCAGCTCGCCGGTAAAGAGAGGGTACACCCATCTGGCATAACGCGGCCACGGTGGCTTTCATTAGCCCAGATTTCCCCACGCCATAAGGGCCATATAGCGAAACCCATCCTTGAGGCTGTGGGGCACTGGCGATCAGCTGCCGGGCCACTGCCCCGGCCCTGGCCTGGCCCGTTAAATTGGCTAGAAAATCCACCGTCCAGCCATATTCGTCAGGCTGCAAGCCGCTGTGACAGAGTAGCTGGTTCACTCTATCACTCTCCAGTTCTGGATCGCAGACTGGGCAGGCGGCCTGGATATATTCCTCCCGTCTCCGGTTGATGGCGCGAAAGGTAAGCGTGCCCAGACCAAAACAGTTGCGGCAGGTATAAGCTAGATCATTTGCCTCGTTACAAAACGTTAGCGCTTTTCCCTGCTCCTTGGCGGACAACAGCCGGCTATGACAGTTATCATCCACAACAATTTGTATCTCTGGGCCTATCTCTAAAGTTTTCATAGTGCTCCCTTGGCCAACAGCCGGTTAAGCCGTTCCGCTTCGGCAATGGTCACCGATGAGGTAGCCGGATTGGGTGCTGCACCGTTTAGTTGTTTATCTTTCCAGGCCATCCAGCGATCCAACATCTTCTGGTAATTGGCCTCATTCTTCACAAAAAAATCAAAGGAAAACCAGGACTCACTTTGCAACGTCCGGCTTTGGGCGGCAACGTCTAAAGCGGTTTCATAATGCTCCTGAAAATGAACGCTTTTGAGTCTTTCTACCACTTTCTTCCGCTGGGCTGCCGTACGCCGGGGTTGAGGCTTGCCTGGGAAGTAGCGTTCCCAGGCAGCAAAGAGAGCCTCAACCTCATCTTTGTTATCTATCGCAGGTGGGGGGTGCTTATTTTCTTGCTCCAGTTCTTTTTCCTTTTCCTGTTCCTGTTCTTGTTCGCTCGCCACTGCCGGATAGGGTATCCGCGATTGTTTTGCCGACTGGTTAGGGTCTCTGCCCTGGTAATGTTGGGCGTATAGGGTTTTCACAACACCTTCCGGTATGGCTGCTATATCTTTGTCAATTTTGACTTTGACTTTGCTGCTGCCACTGTCGTTGTATTTCCGTAAATTGACCACCCAGACGATGTTGTTTTCATAAACTACTTTGCCCGCCTCAGCGAAAATAGCTAATCCTGTCTGAATGACAGACTCTTCCAGCCCAGTTTCAAAGCAGATGACAGGCAAGGGTAACTCGTATATGCCGGCCACGCTGGCCCGCTCATTGCCAAACAGATAGATGAACAGGAGTTTGTGCGTCGGCTCCAGACCGAGAAACCAGCTATCTTTCCAGATGCGGGTGTGAATTTGCCGGTACTCTGCCATCGTTTACTCAGCCCAAAAGGAGGCCGTGGTGGTAGGCTTTCGTGAATCGGCCGTTTCCGGCGTTGTTTCACTCTGGGGCGTGGCAATTTCTGCCTGTCCCGCTTCTTGCTTCTGTCTGGCCTTGTGCTGCCGAGCGGCACGAATGAGTAAGGCATATACCTTACCCAGAGCAACTGCTTCGGGATCAAAATCTGGACCATTTGGATTCATCGCTCACCTCCTGGATTGACTTGGGGAATTAATCTGCCTCCAACAATGCCATGGATGTGCAGCGGAATCGGTGCCTCCGTTTCCATGGGAACTAAGATTTCTAAATCTCTGGCTTTCTCAAAAACCAGAATGCGCACCGCATCGCTCAGCGTCCGCTGCATGGCAAAGGCAACCTCAGCCAGCAACTTCTTCTCGGCGGCCGTACAGCGCACCACATACCGTTCATCTCGACTCATCGTTCACTCCTTTGGGGTTGCCCGCTTACCAAAATCCCAAGGTAAAACGGGCAACCCTGGCGGATGCGTTTCTCTGATGGACATTACTGGTGATCGCATCCCTTGTCTGAAAAATAAAACTGCCCCGTGATGGGGCGTCCATCGCGGGGCAGTGTAAACGAGATCGTCACAGATTTGGTGCACAATGTTCATTGTTCACTGAATGGTTTACTAAATGGTTCACTCTGTTATTTTCTGCCAGTCACCTCCCTCAATGTACGTCTCCTGCGTACCGCTGATCATACCAACGCTCACACAGGATCGGGGCATACTTCTTGACTGTGGCCATGGCCAAATCTTTATCCTCGCACGCTTGTTTCAAGGTGATTTCGACACGGTTGGGCGTGATATTCTGGCGACGATAAGAAACCAATTCATGAAGTTTGAGTAAGGTATCTCCCCGAGGACCATACTTTCTTTTCGTCGGTGTCGCTTTCTGAGATTGAATCAGTGGCGAAAGTAGCTTACACGTATAGCCAAGCTGCACCACCTTACGGGTATACAGAGGCATGAAGCTTTCTACAGTGGCTAAATCCTCGGGCAACGCGCCATCATTCCAGCCAAAAGAAACGGTCAACAGTAACAGATTATCTATCGTCGTGGCAAAAACAAAGTTGCCCAGCACTGTCGTTTCGCGGAGTTTGGGCCACAGCCAGGAAAGGGCATCCTCCAGGCGCTTCATCCGCAGAAATTCCGGTGCCAGGGCATGGTCGGCCAAAACGGCTCGCACGGTTTGCACGATCTCCTCATCCCATTCGTTGAGAAAGGCTTCAAAGCCGATGGTCAACGGATCACTGAGATAATGAATGAGCCGGGAAGAGGTATCCGGTTTGGAGTCAATGACCGCATCCAGCTCCCTGAGAAACTCAATCATGGTTGTTGCCGCCCGGTTCAATGGGCAGTCGAGTGTCAATTCATAGGTTAAATGGGTTTTGACAATAAAGCCAAATAGTTGTGAACGCATACTTAATTTTTCTCCTCATTGGCTGAACGTAACCAATAAACTGGCTACGATCAGTTAAAAATCAATTAAATGATCGCTGACAAATCTGCTGGATAAACAACGATGCCCTCTTTGGTGACAAGAATGTCATCCAGCACACGAATTGATCGCAACGCCTCAATTGTCTGATGACCCAAAGCACCTGTCTCTGCATCATTTTCGGGCATACCAAGCCAAACGGCCGTATCTGCCCCTTTCTGTACTTTGCCATAGAAACTGGCCAAAGCTCCCAGCAATATTGCACCGCGCCGTTCTGAAGGGAAGTGATCTAGATAATTTTTCACTGCTAGCTTTGCTCGTTCCAGTCTCGCTGTGCGTTCACCATCACCTATACTCAAGGCGACCCCAAAGGCTTTATTCAAACCAGCCCCTAACTTGACCGCATCCGGGTCCTTTATCACCAAATCAAAAATGGGTTGAGGTGGTTTCGCGTTTGCGGCAAGCTGGTCCCGTCGTAGTTGCATTTCCTGAATATGAGACAGAACACCTTGTTGAAGCCGATCTAGCCAATGTGGAGTTTTATCGTCGATCCGGGGCAAAGGTGGGAGGTTATCCCGCGCTGTCCAATCAATGCTTAATCGCTTATGCAAAATAGCCGGTATAGGCATGCGGCTTTCCAAAATCTCCCGTGAGTTTGTGTAGTTCCATAAAAGAACCTGACTTAAGTCGGCGCCCGTCTTTACAGCGCTGTCAATCACATCCTCTAAGGGTGCTGGCGGCGTCTCCGGTAATCGGCCGTACAGAGCTTTGTTCAGCATCAATGCGTTGCAATACATGCCTAAGGCACCCTGGTTAGCAATCGCCCTCTCAATTGCTGTGGTCATTGCCTCAACGCTGTAATTACCTACCTGGCTCAAACCGCCAGCCGTTTCTGGAACCACTAATCCTAGATATTCTGGATTGGTGAAATCGATTCTGGGTGGTAACTCACGACTGTCGGCAAAGGGGTAAACCGTTGCTTCTTTCTCCCCTTCTGGCGTTATCTCGGTCGTCCATGGTAATGACTGCGAATCGACTGTTGGCTTTAGAACGACATACTCGCCTGCCTGGTTGGGACTCCGCCATGCCAATACCTTTTCCTCTCCATCAAAATCTGTAAAAGGATGCAGCCAAAGCGCATCGTCGTTATCTGCCCCGCCCAAGATGCTGGCGATCCCCTGTTGTTTGGGTGAGTCCGGCAGCGCCAGCCAATCTTCATCGTTGACCCAGACAGTGCCACGCCGGTCATCAATATGAATATAACCTCGGGGCACATTCAATCCTTTTAACCCCGCTCGTTTTCCGACGGCGGCCGGCATAATGTAGTGGCGACCGCCTGGGATAGGCAGTCGCATCTTCTCTAGTGTGGAATGGTTTAGCCGGTTCAAATGCTGATTCATCAAGCTTTTTACATGACTGCGAAACCACATCGGGTGACCACCGCTGGCCAAATATTCGCGCAAGGGCCATGCTTGTACTTCTTCAAGTGTCGTGTGCCGATCAATTCGCCCCATCACTTCAGTGACCCGGCCTGTTTCAACTGATTGCACGAACAAGTTGCCCTCTTCTTTTAGCCAACCCAGCAACTGGTCTTCCTGGAAAAAGGGGTGTAGGTTAATCAGACTTTGGATATCCAACCGCATATCATTGTGACCGTGGACAAAACTGAGGCCAACAAACGTACGGCCGTTTTCCAAGCGGACCTCATTCTTCGTGTCTTCAGGAAGAATGAAATCGACGGGATTGCCTGCATCATCTCGCAAATTATCGGCGACGATGGCATGCCCCTTATCCTGCCCTTTAGGCGTCATAATGGTGAATTCAACCCGCTGGGCATGGTGCAGCTCCCGTTCCAGTTGTTCTCTTTTGGCAGCGGACAGGTCTTCAGTAAGCATCATCTTTTGCAGCATTTGGCGGGAAATCAAGCCCGCACCGTCCCACACCATGGCTTCTTCTGATGCTTGGCTCATATACCCAATCGTTACATCCTTTGGTTCAAAAAAGCCGCTGACAAAGTGGGGCCTCATGACGCGTGACAGCCGCTTGGACAGAACGAAGCCCCCCTTGTGCATATCCAGTTTCAGACCAGATGCAGCTAGAAACTGCTGGGTTGACAGGCCGTCTACATAGAGATCGCTTACTTTGTCGCCGTTTACCCAGCGCAAAGTTGGCGGGCGGGTTTCGTCCGGCTGGCCAAACGTGTGGTGCGGATGAGGTTCGGCAACTTCTCCTACGGGCTGGGTTAAAATACGCCACGCTCGTCCAGTGGCCTCCAGAAAAGGGTAAATTGCTCCACCCAATCTGTCATCAAAACTGGTCACGTTGTACGGCAGGTCTTCCATTGCTATCGAAGGGTAAACGGCCGTGTTTCCACTGGCCCCGCCACGACCACCCATTAATAACTCCCTTCCGATCCATTGATTTGTTTGGCCTTGCGTCGAACCGTTGTAACGTGGATGCCTAACTGCTCGGCCACCGTTTGGGCTGTTAACAGCCGGGCGTTAAAGTAGGCTAGGGTTTGCGCTTCCTGGTTAAGCGTTTGCCACGCTTTGTCTAAAGGTCGCAATACATTAATCTGGTTTTGCAGCCGGTTAGTCTCATGCTGCACTTGTTCCAACTGAAGCTGCAAGGGCGCATATGCTGTCTGCATTGTGGTTAGTTCTGCTTGCACTTCTGCGTTCTGCTGCTGCACTTTTTCTGCTTCTGCCTGCATTTCAACAACTTGTGCGCGCATCTTCTCTGCTTCTTGTTCCTTATCCGATGCGTCTTCCTGTGCCCTGGCGATTAATCCCTGCCAATCGGTCACGAGCTCATTGTTTTGCTGCTGTTGATGCCACGCCATAATGGCCAGGCCAACCGGGATGATGCTGGCAAAAAGTATGACCTGCCACCAATCCAGTATGTCACCGTCAACCGGCTTGCTATAAAACATCCACTGTAATCCAAAAGCGATAAGGGTTGTGAACACGGCCGCGAGCTTCCAGGGGGCTCCTCCTGATTGCACGACCCGCTGTACCGTGCGGTAGGGCAGGAGATCAATAAACTGGGCAATGGGTAAGGATACCCAAAATGGATCATGACTGTTTAATACTTGATAATAATGATAGGTGGAGATAACTACCACAAGTGGAATCAAGTTGGCTGTATGCAAGAAGTCAGCAAATTTTTGCCATAAATTGTTCATGTGTTCTATATTCGTCTCCTTGAACTTGGATTGAATCCCATCTTTATTCCTTATTCGATGCTCTCCGGGCAGCCCGAATATTTGTCCACCGTGTCGGATACGACTTGACTTTTACCAATTCATGGCAGGCAGCCGGCACCGGACCGTAGCTCAGTACGATCTGAGGAGCCAGCTGCCGAACCATCTCGGTAAACCCATCCAAAAACAGCCTATGTTCAAGCGGTTCTTGCAGGTTTATGCCGACGGCTGACACTGCAACGATGCTGCGCTGCGGCACTCCCAAGAAGCAGAAATCGTAGGATGGGTAGGTGCTCCAGCTAACGGTTGGAATAACCGTAAACCCCTGTTCTTGCCAGAAACGGCCGCACCAGCGGTTACGATAGATATTCCACAGCTGAAGCATGAGAGGCCAATCACGGTAGAGAGAAAAGTCGGGCGATAAAACCATGGTATAGGGTCGCAGCGCTTCCAGCGCCTTATAGGGTCTAGTCCATACTGTTTCAAACCGATAATCATCTAAAAAGAAATGAACAGCCCCGTCGGTCAATGATTGGCGAGAGCGTATTTGCTGCCGATATGGCACGAACCAGACGGGTACCTGATCTGCTGGCGTGTGCAGCAGGTCAGGTATACCGTACGCGTTGGCCGTAGGGAACAGCTTGGTGGCATGCAGCGCGTCGTAAGCGCCGGGGTGGCTTTGCCAGCGATGACTGGTTCGTGTCATACCGATTTAATAATGGTCCGGGTTCGTTAAAGAGGATCGTTTATCCTGCTTGTCACCATTTCCTTTATCTGCCCTCTGCCACTGGGTATATTGGCGTGAGCCACCTTGGTGCCTTGGCAGAGCGGGCGGTTGTGGCAGTCCGGCGAGCAGGGGAATAGGGTTGAGTCGCTCACCAATAAACCGATACTGGCGCCCTTTATGCATGAGTACCAACACCTTTTCCTGATCCAGGCTCATAAGTTCGTTGGGTCCCAGCGCTGGTCGAAGCTCCCAGCTCTGGGCCTGGCGCATATCGACATAGTTATCCCGCTGCTTGTTATCAGAACTGCCACCCTGGTAGTAACGGCGAGAGCTGCCCTGGCTGCGTGAAGGTTTATAAGTTGTGCCATAGAGTTCGGACATTGCCTTGGCAGTTTCGATATCGGCGGGCGGATACCAGACCTGATGAACGCAATTAGCCAAAATAGATTGGGTACCTTCTACTCCGTAAAGCTGGCGCAGCTGGGAAATCGCCTGGGCATAAAGAACCATCCGGATGCCGTATCCACCGACCGTGGCCAGATAGTTGGTTATGTTAGCCAGGCCGATGGCCGGCAGCTCATCAATGGCGACCAGCAGCCGATCGTTGCGTTCCTGCCGCATCTGATACCGCATTAAGGCGGCTATAATCGCGGCTACAACCCCTCCCACACCTTGCAAATCGTTTAGGCTGTAGGTTATGTAGATCGTGGCTCCCTGAGCAGCCCAGTCACGGGGAATAACCAGTGGATTGTTGCGCACTGGTGCAATGGTATCGACATGCTTTTGGTAGCTGCCCAGCATCGTGGTGAAAGTGCCGTAAGCCGAAGTGGCAAAACGGTTTTCGTGAAGTTTCTCCGGTGGAAGGCCATCGGTGAACAGGCGAACATACTCTTTGGCCGCCGGGACAGATTCCAGGGCAGCCAATACCATTATTGGATTACAAGCAGCACCATCCAGTAAGACGCGCAGCGGATTCAGGTTATAGGCTGAGGCGTATTCAGAAGAAGCCGAAAATAATACTCTCGACTTGTCAGCGAATATTCGATCTCGGCTCTGTTGGGGACGAAGCAAATGGTCATGAAGTTCAAAGAGGCTGTCCTGATCCTGGAAATTGTCGTAATAGTAGGCCAGATGAATTTGATGACCGGGTAAACGGTAGATAGGGCTGCCAAACCGCTTCTGTCGTTCTCCGGCGGTACGAGCAAACTGCTCCCCTTTTGGATCCAAGATAATCGCTGCGCCAGGCCAATGCAGCAGGGTTTGGGTGAGGTGCAGCCCTTTACCACTCCGGGTTGGACCGACAACCAGCATATGCCCCTCGCCGGTCTTGTAATCAACGCCCACCGTAACGCGTTTCTTTTTGGCAGTCGTCACCTCGGCAGCCAACACCCCCTGGATAATCTGCAGCTTCTCCCCAATTTCATCGTTTGGCAAACGTCCCTGGGCCTTTTCCTCTGCTTGATGTCGGCGCTGCTCCTGAACAAGCTGGTTGGGCTCGCTAATAGCGATCTTGATAGCGAGCCAGATAATGCCAATGTTGATTCCAACCAAAACGAGCCAAACCAGGTTAGGTTCTTGCAGGGTCTCTTCAATGAGGCCCGTTATTTTTAAAAGGCTCCACAATAAACCCATAGGCCCCATAATCAGGGAAGCAAGTACTCTCGCACCAACGTCTTGCCGGGCTATTCCTGCTACATTCGAGAACGCTGCTGCCGTGCCGAGCAGCCAAAGCGTGTTCAGAACGGCAAAGAAGATCTTCCACTTGCGGCGTGTGTTCCAGGCACTTTCCTGCCATAGTTGCTTGAAGTAATCTAAGTTTGTTTCTGGTGCTGTATTGTTCACTTAGTTAACTCCTTTTTCCTGATTGATGCTTTTTGGCAAAATGGGCTGCCTTTTTTAATAGGCTCCAATGAGAGAATTGGGAAAGGGATGGTAACCCAAACGGCCGTTTGGGTTTATCAGCAGATTTTGGTTTGTATAAACGAATATAAAGCTCCAGGGCGACATAAATCGGTGCACCGGTCACCCGGCCCGCCCGATTCATAGCGGCTAAGAGCATGGCAATGGAAACGGCCTGGCAGAGATAGCCGAGCGACCCAAATGTGATTGTCAGCAAAAAGTTCATTCTAATTCCACCTCCGGCATGGAGCGCTCCAGGTTATGAGACAAGCCTTTTTCAACTTCAGGTTCAGACAATCGCTGCTGTTCGCTAATGGCCAACATCTGGCTTATCTTTGCCTGCCAGCGGAGATATTTTTCTTTCTCAATGAGTTTGTCGCGGAAAAAAAGCACATGGGCGTGACTGAAGGCCGTGTCGTCATGCACAACCAGGCGCCAGTCAGGCAGAATACCGGCCTGCTCCAGTGCCTGGCCGTAATCTTCAGCCGTCAAGCGCCCTTGCGGGACCGAGAGGAGCGCTTGAAAGGTGTATTCATACGTTTTGGCTGCATCTTGCGCCCAGGCCAGAGCTGCCTCGTGACTGTAGGTTTTTCCATCAGGACCTAACCATTGCCCACGCTGCCGTGCTTGCCCTGCGGTGGCCTGATTGGAGAGTTCTCGCCCATAAGCGAAGTAGATGGCTGCTTTACGGGCTGCTTTAGCGGTCCGTTTGCCGGTCCGGGTTCGGTTACGGTCTCTTTTTATCCGGACAATGGGAGAGGGATGGCTGTTATTCATCCGTCTCCCCCTCTTTTAGCGCAGCTGCCAAAAGGACTATCTCTTGGATGCGTCTTTTGTGTTTCTTGACAGCTGCTTTCTGGGCCGCTTCGGCAACCTCATCACGCATGCGCCGAATCTGGCTGGCCACCTGATCTTTAGGGTCTGAGCTGACGGCCATATTCTGGACAAATTTTGCGGGATCGGCGTCGGCCTCCTGCCGAATGAGCTGGAGCATCAGATAGTCTGATTTCCAGTTGACTGCCTCGGCGGCAATCGAGGTCTGGGATAAGAGGTGCGCAAAGCGGTTGAACTGCCGGTGCACGATGCGCTCCAGCAAACTGCTGATTAACGTGGGTAAGGTAAGGGCTTCATCCCTGCCCATGCCGATGAGCGCCAAAGATTCAATCGCGGCGCTGAAGGTTAGGCCTTGTTCGGTTGCCCAACGCTCAATTTGTGTATGCCCTTCCAGGGTGATGGAGATGTGCTTTTTGCGCGTCACGCCATAGCGTGACTCTCTGCTTGTTTCAATAGGGTTGTTTAACATAGATACTCCTCAAGCGCAGGACCAGCATGATGACCAGCTGCCTGGATGCAGGCGGTTGATCACCGCTGGCCAAACGAGAAATACAAACGACGAATACAGGCTGGCACAGTCATGCCGCGATGGGCATGTCACAATGCACGGACTGCCTGCCAGTTACCAGCAGGCCAACATCGTTAAATTCGTTTGGCGATTACGCTGAGGAGTTGCGTGAAGAGGCTGGGGGAATAAAGCGTCGGGTTAATAGGGGATACTGTGGCAGCTTGGGCATTCGGCGTCGTATCTGCTGCCAGAACAGCTTTGTCACTGCCTCGACCATCCTTTCTTCATTCTCAATGGTTTGGGAGAGAAAAGGATAGGGCGTTTCAAATGTTTGAGGGGCCGGTACCAACTCTTGATCGTCGCTGGTTTGAGCCATGGCCTCTACTGAGGCTCCGGTGAGTTGTGCCGGTGCAAGCTTCAAACCAACAGTGAAATAGAGCAGAGTAACTACGCCTAACCAGATTGGTGTTTGGCCCTTCACCCACCACAGGAAAGTGGGCCAATCAAGAAAGGGAGTTTCGCTGATTAAGAAGGGGAGTATTCCAATAAAAAAGAGAAGGGCCAACTTGGGAAGGGTTTCAGCGGAAGCTATCAAGCTGTCGGCCTCAGCTAAAGATTGCCGACGCTGTCTCGCGTTTTCCGGGAGCGATTGCAGGTAAGTGAACATAGCTCCGGGGATTATAAGAAGCAATGGTTTGTCGTCAAGCGTTTGGTAAAAAGTGAAAAGATTATGATCACAGGTGCTCTGAAAGATTGTGATCCTCCCTTGTTGTCTTCATTTGGCCTGTTTGTTGGGCCATGATCATAATCTCCCCAGGCGCATAATCTTCACCGCTTGTTACGCTCGCCACGCGACAAAAAAGGGTTGGAGGGCGGGCCTGGCTTCTGAAGGCTTCATGCCTTTAGGTTGAACGCCAAAGTGTTCAAACCGGGAGGGAGGGTGGGAATACCGCAGTCGGAAAGGAGATTTTTAATTGCCCCCAGCCGGGCATTTTTGGTATCGAACAGCGGTTACTCAAAGCCATCCGATACCAAAAAACAAACACTTAGTATCCCCGTTTATCCAGCCAATACGGCTTGACACTCAATTTGCGTGGGCGACGACGGCTAGCGATTGACCAGGGATTCAAGAGAGCGCAAAGGCTAAATAGCAAGAGCAGGATGAGAACACCTTCAATCATCGAAATCCTCCACAAAAAAAGAGCAGCTACCCCAAACGGCAGCTGCTCTAGTCCCTTTCTGAAATTAACCCCTTGCGATTTAGAAGGGGATATCGTCTTCTTCAACAGCAGGTGCGCTCCCACCAATGTATTCACTGTCTCCGGCACTACTGCCGTTCTCATCTCTACTGCTAAGGAAACGGACAACATCGGCTGTTACCTCGTAAGAAGCGCCAACCGTGCCATCCTGGCGAGTGAAGGTGCGCGGACTGCCAGAGGCGGGATCTGGCCGCAGGCGCCCTTCAACCAGCACCTTGCTGCCTTTGGACAAATATTGATTGACGGTTTCCGCTTGTTTGCGCCACACCGAAACGCGGAACCAGGTTGTTTCGTCGCGAGGTTGGCCGGTAGCGCTGTCAGTCCAACGACGATTGGATGCGACGCTAAAGTTGGCTACGGCCGTACCGTCAGGCATATAGCGCATCTCTGGGTCTTGCCCTAAATAACCAACAACGATTAGTTTTTGATACATGATTTGTCTCCTTTAAATGTGGATTAGGTTGATAAAAAAATTCATTTAATCAGGCGTGATAACGCCCAGAGTTGGCACAATCGGCACCTTTTTTTTCACCAATACCCCGCGCAACAAGGAAAAGAAAAAGACGACAACCAGTCTGTATAACCAGTTGCCGTCTTTATTTGAGGGTGAGAAAAGCAGGATTACGATGCCGGTTCCAACACGGCCAGTACATTGCCATCAATAGCATGGGCCCAGGCAATGCTCCACTGGTCGTACCGAATGGCTGCCAGTTCATGATCTTTCTGCACGTAGCCGAACAGGTTGCCTAGCGCCGTGCGGGTCACAACTCGGTTATTGTCCGTGACTTCAGTGGTTAGCTGCATGCCCCGGAACTTGTCCTGCACATAATCTGCGATACGCGCCTTGGCCTGACTGCGCTCAGCTGGCGGTACGTCGCTCATTCGGGTATACGGCCGTTTCCCCATCGCGTTGAGCATGTTGAGCCATACTCCGTTGAGCTGGACCGGAACACCGGCGGCATGCCTGGCTGGTTCATCGGCGTAATGGAGGACCGCCCCTACCGTTGTCCAGACCGGTTCGCCGAGAAGGCCAATCTGGCGCAAAGCTTGAATCATCGCCTGCGCGATGCCGGGCAAACGGCCGTTTCCGTCACCCGAGCGTTTGACACCCAGCTGCCAAATAAGTGCATCCCGTACGGGTTCACCATCTTTTGGCCCCTGGGCATAGAGGTATGCGGCCGTCCCCAACAGGACAGAGGCATGTTTATCTGTAGGCCATTTGGACAGAAACGCTTCGCTGGCAGCGCGGGCAGCATCAAAGCTGGGGCTATCATCAGAAATCCCTTCCGTGAGACTGCTTGCTTCAACGGCCTGGAAAGATTGCCGCATGACCCGACTGTAAGCTTGCCGCAGCTCTTTGCCAATATGAAGCCAGGCACCACCGTGATCAAAGAGTGACACTGGCGGGCAGGCTTCCGTGGCCAACGCTTCGACATCGGCCCAATATTGGTCACGGTGCAGCGCCAGCGCGTCGGCCAGCGTATCCAGCCAGTGGGTAGGATGTCCAGTAGCAGCGGTCGCTGCCTGTTCAATGAGCCAGGGCGGCAGTCGATCCAGCAGCGCCTGTGGCATCTGGCGGCGTGGGTTCACCTGACCGTGTTTGACGATGCGGCTGATCGCCATCTGATTCCACTGCTTTACTGGCGTCAGATCCAACCCGGTTTTCACCGAGCCATCAATGACGGCTTCTAATGTGGCCGGGAGCTGCTCTGGCAGACGGCCGTAAATCGCTTTGCACAGCATGGCTACATTGCAGAAGCCGCCGAGCACACCTTGATTGGCCATGGCTTGCGCCACGGTTGACCCCATTGCCGCTACGGAGTATGATACATTTGTTCTATGCCGGTCGCCTGTTCCCATTAATTTGCCGTACTGATAGATGGTGCTATCAATGCGGTCAGGAAGCAGGCGACTCCTCATTTTGGGATAGGTCAACCGGCCTCCCATCGTATCCCAGGAAATGATGTGGCTGGCGGCTGTAGGTTGCAGAACGACGTATTCACCCAACTGGTTGGGGCTGCGCCAGATGAGCATCTTTTGCCCGTTCCCGTCATCCTTGTCCGAGAAGGGAAAGACCCAGACCGCATCATCGCCATCACATCCACCCAGCACATCGACGATGAAATTGAGCCAATCATTGTCATTCACCCAGGCGGAGGCGCAGGTTGGATCCAGTTCCACATGCCCTTCCGGCACATGCCGATTCCCCACGGCCGCCGGAGCGATATAGTAACGACCGCCAGGAGCTGGGCAGCGCAACTTGCTGGCCCGACTGCCCAATCGATTCAGGTGCTGTTTAGCCACAGCTTTGACCATGCCGGCAAACCACATCAAGTTCCCGCCGCTGGCGATGTATTCGCCAACGTGCCACTCTGATAATGAATCCAGGTCGCTGATGGCGTCGGCATCATACAGTCGATTGAGAACCGCCTGTAAACGCCCGTTGCGGATGCCGTCCAGGAATAAAGCACTTTCCATACCGGCCCAGGCCAGCAGATGTTCCGGCTGGAAGAAGGGATGCAGGTTAATGAGGCTCTGGATGTCCAGGCACATCTGGTCTTCGCTGTGGACTGGATTGAGGCCGATGAACAAACGGCCGTCTGCCAATGCCAGCTCTTGTTTGGCGCTGCCGGCCGGGAACATGAAGTCTACGGCGAGATCGTCTACCACCAGGACATGGCCTTTATCCTGCCCACCCGCGTGCAGCGTAGTTACCTCAAAACGGTTTGTTTGCAGCAGTTCATGGCGGTGCCTTTCGTCAAGGTCTAGACTGGCCGCGAGACGCTGAATGAAGCTGCGGCTGACCTGCCCGCTGCCGTCCCACAGCTTCTTGTCGAGGAATTCGTTGTAATCGATCGTGATCTCATCCTGGTTGAAGAAGCTCCAGTAACGATAAGGACGCATCACACGGGAGAGGCGTTTGCTCAGGACGTAGCCGCCGTTATGCATAGAAAGCTGCAGGCCGGTGCGCTGCAGAAAGGTACGCGTGTCCATATCGGGGATGATTAAATCCAGCACCTTATTGTCTTTTACCCAGCGCAGAGTTGGCGCAACGGTCGTTTCTGTGGGTTGTAAAACCTGGGCCATGTCTTTTTCGTTGCCGAAGGGATGCGAGACAATCTGCCACGGAAGGTCATCAGGTAAAAACGGATAGGTTAAGCCACCACGATTGTCATCATGTCGTAAAACGGTCATCATTATTCTCCTATAGATTGGGGTTTAAAAAGGGGCGATAAATGTTGATGGAGGCAGCCTTTTCAGCTGCCGTCGCATGAATTATTAAAAAGGAATGTCGTTGCCTTTTGCTATCTGGCTTCCGGTTTTGTCAGCTAACGGCCGTATCCAGCAAACGTCGAGGCCAGTTTGGCGCACCTGCTCCTCACCTCGGCAGGCGCGGTAACCTAGATGAAGATGTCCTCGCTGCCAACGGCCGTTGCTGCAATGAATTGTGGGGAGGCGTAGGCCGAAGTAAACATCTGCGTGATCCAGCACAAAAGCATTGTGGGATTCCAGGCAAATAGGCCCTATCCTGGAAGTGCAGCTTTCTTCCCAGGCAGTATGCTGCACTTTGACTTCCCGAAACCAGGTACTGGCCATCCAGCGCGGAATTTGGGCAAACAGGAAATTGGAGAAACGGGCTGCTAGGTGTGTTTTTAATGAAGGATGTTGTGTATCTATCCACCAATATGTATGAAAACCGGTTTGTTCCATACAATCGGTCCCGCAGCATGCCTGAAAGCCAATATCTCGACGACCTGGAAGCCAACGTCCAAAGACCCGTTTCGGCCAGGGAAGTGCCCTGATGTCAATAGACGCACGAGCACAATCCAGGGAGCGCAGGCGCAAAACGAGAATGTAAAATGGCCCTAGATGAGCAGATTGACCGTCAATAAAATCTGAGTGGCTTTCCTCATGGGCCGTTGCCCACCGGCTGGCTAAAGCCCTTTGGATGAGCCAAAAGAAACAGTTTGTAAACATATGAAAATTCTCCTTTTTTGATAGGGGTGGAATAAGAAAGAGAGGTAGGCCTGGTGGTTGAGCAGCCTGGCTTCGCTCTCACCAGGCTTACGGCCGCAGGCCGTCTTGAGGAAAAAAGGGAGGGGTGCTGCTCAGTTTGTCAGCAGTTTGAATAAAGGAAAATGCCAATAAAAAAGCCGTTCCTCGCGCGAGAAACGGCCGTTTCTAAAGAATTTACCAAAAGGAGAATAATCAGCTAAATGTGAGGCAATACAATATTTACTAATTGATTTGAGTAAGACTTCACTAACACATCTTCAGAATTATTCTCATATCCACTTTTTCGGTGTCACCTCAGATCATGTGTTAAGAATTTAAAAGCAGACTCTTTACCGAGGTTTGGGGACAAAACAAATTGTTACCTCGTGTTCCACCAATCCTACGAGCGTGTTCTTGACGATGGAGAATAATCGATAGGTTAACCAGTCCCAGGCACTTTCGTTTCGCACAACAATGACCCAAAAGGCTGGAGTGCTAGCCCTTATGAGGATGTAACTCCCAAGCAACAAATGATTGAAGGTGGTTTTTGTCATTTGTTGACGCAGTTCAACCAGCGCCAGTTGCCAGAGAATATCGGGGGTATGTGCGAGCGAAGGGAATCCCGTTTGCTGAAAAAGTCTGGTCATAATCATGGCCCCATTTTGGCGTTCATTGTTACAGTCGAAGATTTTGGCGAATGCCGAACAGGACAACCGTTTGCCAGCGACGCTGTTGTTCCATTGCTTCCGCTGCAGCTAAAGTTGTTGCTGGCTCATTGGCTGCAACGGTCGTCCAATTCATTTTGTTGTATGGTACTGGCAGACTAGCGCCGCCTGGCAGACGCATCAGGTAACAATCGGGGTAGGTTTCTGCTATCCATACCACCCAGCCAGCCCTGGCCAACGGTGTGGCCGTCGGCGGCTGTGTAATGCGCACTTTGTGAATACGCAACACTAGGCGCAAACCGGGAAAGCGCTGCTGCTCGGC
This sequence comes from uncultured Anaerolineae bacterium, assembly GCA_905479495.1. Classification (GTDB taxonomy): domain Bacteria; phylum Chloroflexota; class Anaerolineae; order Promineifilales; family Promineifilaceae; genus Leptofilum. The sequence goes on along the minus strand of CAJQMR010000013.1, from coordinate 22,034 downwards.
CACAGTTAACGGACGTAACCCGTAGCGGGCCATCATTTCAGCCTCAGGCAGGGGATACGGCCAGTGGGGTTTTGTACTTGCTGGCAAAGATGGCTGTCGTAAGGTGTTCACCAGTCGCTGAAAAGTCTGTATTGGCATAGCCGTCGCCTCCTCAAAAGCTAAAAGGCTCCGCCGTGGAGGTGGAGCCCTTCAGAATAGATGTTATGTGTATTGGCAGATCAGGCGGAGCGTAAGGTTAGTTCCAGCTGTTCCAGGGATACGAGCATCGCTCCCGTTTCTGCTGCCTCTTTCTGCAACGCGTCCGTGAATCCCTCACGGGCAAACAGAGCATATTGTGTTGCCCAGCCTTCGGCTACTTGCGGCATCCGTTGACTGCGTTGCACAAGATCCGGCAGCAAACGGCGGCTCAGCGTGTCGCGACCCCATTTTACCTCGCCAACCAGCAGGCGCTTTTCGCGTGGGGCTGCGGCGACAACATCAAGCTGCACACCCTGACCGCGATAAGTGCGCCAGTACGAGCCGACAACTTCTGGTACAAAATCCAGTTGCCCAGCCATCGCTGCGGCCCAAACCCACTCCCGACATAACTCTTCAAAGACGTACTCTCCCAGGAATGGCCGCAACTCCGCATAAACTTTCTTAGCTGCTGCTTCCTGGTAACCGCGCTCAATCGGTCCGATCTGAGGCACGATAAAACGGTAGTAGAAGCGAAGGAAATGGTCACCTACATAGTATCGACCACTTTTACTCTTTGGCTTGGCCAGCACCGGTTCACGCCGTTCAATAAGTTCCAACTCCTGCAAAACTTTCAAATAATGGCCCAGGGCCGTTTCCGATACCCCGGCCATTTTGGCAATATCAGACCATTGGTGAAAGCCAGAAGCCACAGCCGACAGCACCGATTCATACGTCTGCGGTTCCTTAAGTTGTTCATAAAGAATGAGAGCTGGATCGGACATCATCATGCTGCCTGACACCAGGCAATGATCGCGCAGCGCGCTTAGGAAATCAGCGGTGCGGGTGAAAATTTCCAGATAAGCCGGCACGCCGCCGGTGACACCGTAGATGGCCACCCGCTCATCTGCCTGTCGTTGTGGAAACAATTCTTGCACCGCTGAGAAGGGCAAGGGGCGCAGGCGAATCTGGGCTGTGGCCCGGCCATATAGTGGAGCCTGATAAGCAAAGACCCCACGAGCCATCATCCCAATAAGAGAACCAGTCAGGATAAGCTTAAGTTGAGGCATTTGCGCCAAACGATGGTCCCAAACTTTCTGAAAGATGCTGCTGATAGCCGGCTCATTCCGCAGCAGGTAAGTGAATTCATCGAGCACGACCAATTGAGGCTTTTCGTTCAGCGCAACAATATCGGCTAGATGGCCCAAGGCTTGCTCCCAGTTGGGAAAACTGAAGTCCTCAGTGGGAGGACCAGCCAGGCGCGGGTCATGATGCATAATTGCCTGAGAAAAGTCGCGCAGCTGATACGCTTCATTATGAGTTGTAGCTACCCAGTAAAAAGTTGGCATTTCTTGATGTCGTTCCAGAAAGTGGGTGATGAGGCGGGTTTTGCCAATCCGGCGACGGCCGTAGAGGATCAGCAGCCCAGCATTGGCCGACTGGTAGAAACTTTCTAGCGTTTGCATCTCTCGTTGTCGTCCTACAAATTGCATAATGCCACTCCACGCAATGCTGATTATAATTGTGTAAATTATAATAAAATACACAATTATAATCAACTTCCTTTTAACCAATCAATAGCCGTGGCCGCGGCACGGTCGGCAGCGCAAGTTTATTCAAGGCAGCAGGTTTGCCTGCCTCGTCACTCTCGTCATGTGCCGGCTGGTTTCCGTTCCGATGCGCGTTGATGACCCCAGTGCCATTGGCCTGCGCATGTCCTTGACCAATGGTGAAGAGAGATGGTTGCTGGATGGAACGGCCGTTGTGGCCATTTGTCACAATCAAACGATCTGGCACCAATAATGGCCGTTGACTATCACCATTCAAGTGGCCAGTACCACTCGGGTGCCCATTGCCGCCCGTCACAACAGACACCGCCTCGTCCGGTTCTGCTTCCACCATTTGGTAGTCGCCAATAATGGTATTGGCCTGGCGCAGGCTGGCATTGGCTTCGGCAAACGCCTGCTGCAGACTGTAGGCTTCAATCTGCACATCGCCGGTGATGATCTTGGCCAACGTAGCCACCAAGTCGCCGGAAGTTAGATCATCTAGTTCCGCCAGACTGTCATCGCCCACAGTGTCCCCATTGACGCGTAAGGCGGCGGCCACTTTGGCCGCGACCAGGCGCAGGGCGTCTTCCTGGATGGTTTCTTCATAAGCAAAGAAATACACCTTCACCGGCTCTGTCTGGCCGATGCGCCAGGAGCGGCGGCTGGCTTGCAGCACGGTGTAGATGGAGTAATCAATAGCCATCCAGACGATGGTGGGGAAGTCCAGCAGGTCAATACCGGTCTCCACCTTGCGTGGGTGGGTGATGATCACATCCACACCTGCCTTGACCTGCTTCTCCACCCATGCTTCCCGCTTGTTGGGCGCGGCGCAGAGAATGGCCGCTTTCAAGCCGGCTGCTTCCAGCATCCCTTTCCACTCCGGCTGGATATCCAGGGTGTCGGTCTGTTGACACAGCAGCAGGACACGACGGCCTTGAGCCTTTTCCTGCAGGCACAGCTCAAGGATTTCCTCTTCTTTGGGGCCGGCAAAATCCTGCGGCAGCCCAGATACCGATGCCACCACTTCACCGGTACGAGGGCATGCTACTACCTTGGCCCGGCGTGGCGAGTCCGGCCAGAAGAGCAGGGCGTAAAGATATCCGGCCAGCAGCGACTTGTCGCCGCGAATGAGCCGCTCTTTCAGCTCTTCCTTCAACTGCTCCTTGAGGGATTCGTAGCGCACCGCCTGCTCTGGAGCCATGGGAACAGAAACCGGAATCTCGGTGTAATCGGGCAGGGGGAAACCCATATCCCCCAGCGATAGGAAGACCGACCGGTTAAGCAGCCAGGGCAGCATCGCCGGGCTGCCGCCGGGCAGCTCTTTGAAGCGCACGTTGGAACGGCTGTTGGCTGTCTGCCGGCCATCTTCGTCAAGGGTGACAGTTTCAATCCGCTGCAGAATGCCGTAGGCTGAGACCCAATCCCGACTGCGCAGGCGGCGCTGGCCGGTGGCTTCCGGGTCCACATAGGCACGACCCATTTCTGGGGCCAGACGGAAGAGGAGGTAGAAAAGGCTGGACGCTTTGCCGCCGTAGATGGTGCCGGTGAGGGCCACCACTTTCTCGGCTGCCTGAGCCAGGTGGTGCATGGCGTACCCCTGGTCGCTGTCGAACCCTTTGTATTGGTGCACCTCATCAACAAGCAATAAATCTAGCTTTCCTTTGCCCCGCTTTTTGATGTAGCTGGCCAGGGGAACCTTGCCATAACCAAACGTGTCGCGAACGGCCGTACCATGCCATTTTTCAACTTCATGAAAAGGCACCGGTTGCCCTTTGTCGGTGTGGCTGCGGATGAGGCGTTCGCGCTGGGCATACAGTTTGAAGCTGCCGCGCACCTGTGATTCGGATCGGCGGCGGGTGAACTGGTACAGTGGGGAGCGGCAAGCATCGTTACTGCAAGTCCACGTGGCGGTTTTGAGTTCGCTGACCGTTAACGGCCGTCCGTTGCGGAACTGGGTCTCGCCACATACGGGGCAGCGAACGCCGCGCTGCTGGAGGGTTAGGATCTGTTTTTCGCTCAGCCCTCTGGTTGACAACGGCCGTTCTTCGCAAGGAAGATCCATCAATTTACGTGCAGATAGCACATTGCCCCACGGCCGTTCAATGTCGTTGAACCCCTTGCTTCCATAGTTGTGGCTGGCCGGGCCGCCGTAATCGTAGGCATGTTCCCAGCCGGTGGCACTGCGGGCGGTGGTTTGTTTGAGGACGCCAACCAGGGGCGCATCATCTGGCTGCGGACCGAAAAACTGATCCACGTCACTGATCGTTTGCAGATGCATTGTGCGTACGCCGGGCCAAACCGCCTTGAACTCCCGCTGCCATTTGTCCACCAGGTGAGGCGGACAGAGAACGATGGTGCGCCGGGCGTGGCGGCCTGCAGAGATGGCAGCCCCAATTGTGCTCTTTCCGCTGCCCATTTCTCCCACGATAACGGCATCTGGTTTGGTTTCCAAGCGAGTCAGGGCAGCCGCAGCCGCATGTTTTTGGGCAGGCAGCAGGCCGGATTTTCCGTTCATTCCCGGTATCTTTCGCTTCTTGCTCAGGCTGTTCAGTAAACGGCCGTAGCCATTCAAATCGAACTGATACACCGGGGAATATTCATGGGCCACAATGTCAGAAAGGTGGGAGATCCACTTCTGCAGGAACTGCTCCAACTCCCCGCCCTGGTATTGGATGACCCGGCCATCCCCGTCAATGGTTGTAATATCGGTCACCACGGTTTCCGTTTCCAGCTGCGTGACGCGGATACGGCCGTCGGGCAACTGCTCTTCATATTCCTCGGCGCGAGACGCTTTGTAGCTGCGTCCCTTGATGAGCAGCAGCTCATCTCCATCCGTGAGCACCTGGTTATTCAAATGCCCAGAAGCAATAACGCTGTTCATGTGGCCAATCTTGAGCGGCGTCAAGGGTCGCAGTGGTACCACCGCACTGGCCGGGTCGAGATGCTCTCGCCAGGCGGGCCTTGTGCTGGCCCCCAGCTGCCTGGCTTCAGCCAGGGCATCAGCCGGGTCTACAAATTGAGAGCGGAATTTAAACTGGTTGTCTTTCACCCGGAGAGACGGCAGGCTGTAGCGAGGCTCCTCGGCTGCGGTCAGCGGTTGGAGCCGTGCCTTCAACAGCGGTTGTGTTTCGCCCTGTCCCAGAGCACGCAGGGCGGCGACTTCGGCCGGCTCTGCGGGAACTGCTTTCGCCCGGCGTACCCCAAACAGCACGATTTGTTTGAACTGTTCATAGGTATCATCGGGGAAGCGGAAGATCTGGAGCTCGTCAAAGTGGGACAGCAGATATTGAGCCAGCTTGCGCAGCTTGAGCAGATGCTGGGGTATGACATATACTAGCAGGCCCCCAGGCTGCAAAAAGGGACGTGTGCGTATCAAGAACTGATACTCCAAGCGGCTGCTGCGGCCACCGTCATCATCAGGGTCGTGGTCGTAGGGCGGGTTGAGGTAGAGCAGATTGTAGCCGTCACGAGAGGTGAGCAGGCTCAAATAACTGTCATGGAGTAACCGTGTTCGGTTTGCGGGCTGATTGGTGGGAGCGGCCTGATGCTGCCTGGTTAGAAAGGTTTGAACGGTTTCACGGGCAAGCCGGGCACGCTCTTCGTGTAGTTCTATACCATAAGGCTCTAACTGCAGCGATTCTGCCAGGGCCACCAATGCCGTGCCTTCACCGGCGCAGGGGTCCAGGATGCGGCCGCCATGCGGGGCGGTGATATAGGTTTGGATTAATTGGGCGATGGTTGGCGGCAGGGGAAAATAGCCGGCCTTTTCCATATTGGCCAGACGGGTCATGAGATGCTCCTTTTGTGTCAGGGGATTACTGAGTTTGTGTGTTGAAGAATGCTATCGGGGCAGATTGAAGTTGGGTCAATCGGGTGTGAGGAGGAGCCAGGATTGTTCATCAATGCTGGCCGGTGTCGCGGGACTAACTGTGTAATCATAAACGCCGAAAGCCAGTGCCCGCAGCAGGTGCGCTATTCGCTCTGCCTCTACAACATTCAGCGCCAGGCAGACGAGGCGGTATTGTCCTGGAAGTTCGGGTTTAATATCGACGGGATCAGTGAGATGTTTTTCTGACGGCAGGTGCTCGACGACGGCGTAAAGAAGCGTGGTGGAATCGAAAGGGATACTCATGGGCGGATGCCTCCTCGGGTAGTATACGGGTCTGGTAGCCAGCAGGAATGACCCTCACCACACGCAGCGCGTTAGCGCCGGGGTGGTGTTGCTGGGGTGCAGTTTTGTTTGCTTGCGGGGGCAATTTTGCGTGAGGGTCCTCTAATTTAATGGTCCCAGAGTGGGACACGCCGAAGCGGCTGAGCCAAGACGTCCCCAACATTCACGGAGAAATTGTTGGCCTGGTCGAAACATTTGAAGAATTGAAATTGGTGTTTGATGGTATCTGACCCGTCGGGGAGGGGGCGGCTGCAAGCCCGCTAACTGTGGGGATTGTCAACACGGTGACTCGTCAAATCAATGATGGCACCCTAGTCATCTTGGAGAATGAGGCGTTTTCCGTAAGAAAACCTCCTACCCATCACTTCGTTGATAATAAGGAGTAATAAAAGTATAATACTACAAATACTCTTAGAAACTAAGGGAGAAATTATGTCTTTTGTCTCACGCGAAATGGAGCTGGCCTTGCTGGATGATTTATACCGACGAACTGGTGCCCAGTTTCTCATTCTTTACGGCCGTCGCCGCATCGGCAAAACGGCACTTGTCACCCAGTGGAGTAGGGGTTTCGATGCACCTAATCTGTACTGGATGGCCTCACAAACGTCGGCGACTAATCAACTGCGCAACTTTTCTCAAGCGCTGTTTCAATTTCTCAATCCAGACACGACCGTAACACCCACCTTCAGCTATCCCTCTTGGGATGCCGCTTTTGCCGAAGTGGCACGGTTGGCTGCCAACCGGCGGGTGGTCATTGTACTGGATGAATTCACCTACGTGATGCAGGCAGATCCCGAGGTGCCCAGCTTAATTCAAAAAGCATGGGACCATCTCCTCAAAGAGAGTCAGGTGTTTCTCATTCTAATGGGCTCGTTGGCCGGTATCATCCAGCGGGCAGCGTTGGATTACCAATCACCGCTTTACGGCCGAGCCACAGCGCGGTTAAAGCTACAGCCGCTTTCTTTTGGTGCGTTGGCAGACATGCTGCCCAATTTCAGCAGCGAGCAGCGCGTAGCCGTATATACCATCACCGGCGGCGTGCCAGCCTACATAGAGCTGTTTGATGACGACCTGAATATCTTGCAAAATTTACAGCAGCGCATTGTCACACCGGCCAACGTGATGCTCTCTGACGCTGTCTTTCTGCTACATGAACAGCTGGACGATCCGCGCAACTATGTGGCCGTTCTGGAAGCAATCGCTGCCGGGTTCCATCGCCTGACAGAGATCGCAACGATGTCAGGCATTGACCGCTCAAACATCACTAAATACCTGGGTGTCCTGCGGGAACTGGGGTATGTAGAGCGGCTGATCCCAGCGACGGTGCGCCGCCCAGAAAAGAGCCGTAAGGGTCGTTACGTGATAACCGATCCCTATCTCCGCTTTTACTACCGTTTTCTGGCACCACATCGCAGTGCCATCGAGCAGGGCCGCGTCAAGCAGGCCACCAGTTTGCTTTACGACCATCTATTGGATTTCATTGGTACGCACACCTTTGAAGAGTTGTGCCGTGAGTGGGTTGGCATCAGCGCTGACATGGATGCATTGCCTTTCTTGCCTGAACGCGTTGGCAGCTATTGGTCAAAGCAAGCTCAGGTTGATGTACTGGCCATCAACTGGCGCACAAAAGATATTCTGCTGGGCGAATGCAAATGGGGGCAAAAGGCTGTCGGCCGAGAGGTTGTTCAAACGCTGGTTGATAAAACCGAGAAGATCTTGCCTGGCCAGGTGAAGTGGCAGGTACATTATGCCTTTTTTGCCCGCGGTGGCTTTACGTCTGCGGCACAGGCTTTAGCCCAGGAACACCGGGCACAATTGGTGACGCTGGCCCAAATTGAGACCGATATGCAGCATTGGTTAAAGTCACAACATGGCAGTTGACAACAGCTAACGGTTGGTAACGAGAGGCTGCCTTGCCAAACAAGGAAACCTTTTTAGATTACAATGAGCTTTTGTTAAACGGGATTATCAACTCCTTTGTTGGGGACCGGCAAGGGCAAACCGATAGTTGGAAAGGCGCTGTTGATTACTCTTCATACGGCGCAAGCCGGGGCTTAAATCCTCATGGGCATCGCGATTGTGCTCTTTGAGAATAAGGTTGCTATCCGTTGTAATAAATTCGCCACATTTACCACAGGCGTAAAGGGGTTTGTCGCTGTGGAAAACAATCTGTCTGGCCGAGATATCTACCTCGGCGCGCAGCCGGTCGGCATTTGGACGGAAAATCACTTCCAGGCGAACAAAGGTGTTGGAGCGATCTGCCTCCTCTAGTGGTCGTCTGACCACGTCCAATATTTCAACTATTTTCCCCCAACCGGCATCACACATAATCCACATACCGGGCCGAATGATCTCCGGTTCCGGCTCGATTAGCCGTCCAGCTGGCACTGGCTCATTCCTGTCTACCTTTTCTTGCCGTGCAACCGATTTGACCTGTTCAGCCAAGAATGGTTCCAGGCCAGGAAAATCTTCTGTCGGTAGGGGTTCCTCAACAGGGTGCAGCGCCAGCCATGGTTGTACGTCGGCTTCGTCAAGATTGTTGGCAGATTGAGCCTCTCTGCTTGCCTGATACGCCTGCCAAAACCAGCCAATGCGAAAAACGGCCGCAGCGAGCTCCTCATTTGAAAGGGGCCACCAGGTTTGGAAATAGGGGAGCAGCTGGTGTTTGGCGGTCAGGGTTATCAGGGAGAGTATCTCACTTGCCTGCCAGGTTTCAGGAGACCTGACTAAAATGGCCGTAACCTCGGAAATCTCTTTGAGTGTCTCCCGGTACCGGGCTTGCTGCATAAACAACGAAGGCTGCTGCGACCTTAAGGCGTACAGATATAGGTTTTGCTTGGTGCGGGTAAGTGCAACATAAAACAGCCGGCGTTCTTCCTCCAGATTAGGAGTGCTGCCACCTAAATACGGCAGCGTCTCCTGGTTGACCTGGGGGATAAAGATGTGAGGCCATTCCAGGCCTTTGGCCCGGTGAATGGTAGATAAGGTAATCGCGGCCACGCTTTTGCTTGCCTGGCCAGCACGCTGCTGGGCCAGGTCGCGAATCTCGGTCATAAACGCCTGCAGCGACCCGCTTCGTTGGGCAAAGGTGATAAACGCCTCCACGCTGGCGGCACGTCCTTCCCCGGTTTCGGCAAGACCGCTGCTCTCACGCAGAAATTCCAGGTAGTCCAACCGGTCCACCAGTTCTTGAAGAACGGTGTGCGCCTTTTGTTCCAGCCGGGTGGCCAGCCAGCGCAGCAGTTGGGCCATCTCCTGCAGGTTATCCTCCAGCCATTCTTCAGACACCCGCTGGCTGAGCGCTTCCAGCAGTCTGCTGACCGGCTCCGTTTGCCGGCGTATCCCGGCGGCCACATGCCGCTGCACCTCCCGAGAAATGTATCGTTTTGGCTGGTTGCAAACGGCATACCAGCTGTCAACCAGGCCTGCCAATCCGGCCTGGCTCAAGGCTGGTGTGTCGACCTTAAACTGTGACTCATACCAGGCCAGACGGCCGTAATGAATCAGGGTCTTAATTTCCCGGCGTTCATAAAAGGGGGTGCCTACCCGGTAAGGGATATTGGCGGTAATAAGCGCCTGTTCGATAGGTGGGGTCTGGGCGTTGAGCCGCACGAGGACGGCTACTTCTTCGGGACTCACCTCTGGAGACGTCAGCAGCTGCTGAATTTGAGCGACGATTTTTTGGCTCATCTCTGCCAGATCCCGGCTGAAGAAAACGGCCGTTTCACCAACAAACCCTTTTGTCAGCGCCATCTGTTTGCCTACCCGCTGCTGGTTGTGGGCAATGACCCGGTTGGCCAGGATTAACGGGGCGGCCGGACAGCGAAAATTGTTCTCAATTTTGTAAACCGTGGCGGAATATTGCTTGGGAAATTTGAGAATGTAGGCCGGACTGGCGCCGCGCCATTCATAAATGCATTGGTCGTCGTCCCCAATGGCCATGTAGTTACGATCAGGCGTGGTGATGAGGTCAAGGATTTGGGCCTGCGCCCGGTTGATATCCTGAAACTCATCGACGAGTACATGTGTGTAATGGCTTTGTACGGCCGTACGCAGCTCAGGAAAGCGCACCAGCGCCTCCCATCCTGTGAGCAGCATGTCATCAAAGGTAACAACGCCCGCCTGCTGCCGAACCATTTCAAACAGGTGGTATAAATCCAGGTACCAGGACAACTTTGCCGAGGGCGCTTCCGCCTGCCGCGCTGCGTTGGCAAAGGGTTCAGGCAGCGTGACTGAGGTCAGATCTGCGTAAGCCAGGTTGCCTTTGCAGGCACCGACGTAATCCAGGAAATCTTGCCGATCCAGCCCGTCCAGCTCGCGAATATAGCCTACAGACTGCTGCCTGGCAGCTGTCAAAGCCAGGTTGAGTAATCTTTGGGCCGTATTGTCCTGGTCGGTGCTGTTTAGGTTCAGGTGAGACAGGTGTCCCAGCCGCTGTGCTTTTTTAATCAGGCGATAGCCAAGGCTGTGAAGCGTGCGGCAATCTACCTGGGCACAGCGGGGCCAGTGGGCCAGAGCAGCCGTGAGATCATCAATGTTGGCTTTACCAAACGAGGTGGCCAATATCTGGTTGGGCCTAGCGTGCCCTTCACGCACCAGCCGTTCAATCCGATGCACCATGGCGGTCGTTTTGCCTGCCCCGGCAACGGCAAAAACCAGCGCCGGGCCGTTGTTGTGATTCACGACGGCCTGCTGCTGTTTGGTGAGGGAAACTGTTGGTGATGGGGACGGGCGGTTGATCGTCAAAACTCCTGATTCGTGGGCTGAACGGTTTCACCCGATTTTACTATACCCTGCCAATCTTTAGAAGGTGACTGAAGATTGCTCATTTCTGTTCACCGGAAAAACAAATAGCTCATCGTTTACCATTGCAACTGCTGTTAGAAAACAGCTTCTTTAAGTGTGTTATCAGAGAAAGCTTTTGGAGGTAACTAAAATGAGCGAGCAGGAAAAACGACGACAGACAAAAGATTCGACAAAGCGAACCGGGCGCCAGGATAAGGCCCGGGAGGAAATCTTAAGAGAGTTTGGGGCCAGCACTTCAGACATGATCCAAAAAGCGGCCGTTATTCTTGAAGAAGAAGTGGCTGCTGGCCTCCAGGCTGCCAAAGAAGTTGAACAGAGCATGCGCCAAAGTGGCGAAGTTCGGTCGGAATCGTTTGACGACATTGTCGTGCGGCTGCGCAAGGATGCCCATGACGTGGTCAATATTATTGGCGAGCAGGCAGACCAGATGCGGTCTGAGGAATTTGACGACCTTTCGCGCCGTTTTCAGAAAGACGCCCATGAAGCGGTAGATGTCTTGTTAAACGTTGTTACCAGTGCGCCGAACATTATTAATCGTTTGCTTCAGGCCACAAATATTGAAACCGGACGATCATCGGCTGAGTCAGATTGATTAATATCATGAGCCAATTTGATTTCTTTGAAGAGCGTCTTGACTTTTACAGAGAAGTTGCCTTTGATAATCTTCTCTCCGTTTTGCCCGACCGTGAACCGAAACGATACTTTTATGAGCTTTTGCCCGAGTATCCCAAACGCAGCGGCAAAGGATTGCGCGCGGCGTTGTGTTTGGCGACCTGTTTAGCATATGGCGGGCGTCTCCAAAACGCCATTAATTCTGCTGTGGCCATTGAGCTGTTTCACAATGGCTTTCTGGTTCACGATGACATCCAGGATGAAAGCATGTTTCGCCGGGGCAATGATACATTGCACACACAGCATGGTGTTGGGGTGGCAATCAATATTGGCAACGCGCTTAATCTCTTAAGCCTGCAAGTGCTGATGAAAAATCACGCGCTGTTGGGAGGCAGGCTTGCCTGGCAGCTTTTCAGTGAAAGCTCAGAGATGCTGCGCCAGACATTAGAAGGCCAGGCCTTAGAGCTGGGCTGGATTCGGGATAATGTATCAGATTTAACCGACCGTGATTACTTGCGCATGGCGCTCAAAAAAACGGCCTGGTACACGTGCATTTACCCCTGTCGGGCAGGGGGGCTGATTGCCACAGGTGGGGGCATCAACCCCGATCGTTTTTATCGATTTGGCTGGTTTTTGGGAATTGCCTTCCAGATTCAGGATGATCTGCTTAATTTGATTGGGAATTATGGCCAATACGGCAAGGAAATTGGCGGCGACCTTTGGGAAGGCAAACGCACGCTGATGCTGATCCACTTGCTAAACCACTGCACTTCGCAAGAAAAAGCTGAACTGCAAGCCATACTTGGTTTTAACCGCAGGGAGCGCTCTGAAGTGCAAGTTAGTTGGATTTATGAAAAGATGGTCCATTACGGGAGCATTGACTTTGGTCGCAAGTGCGCCAGGCAATTTGCCGGTGCCGCCCTGTATGAGTTTCGCAATGCCTACGGCCATCTGCCAGATTCGGACGACAAGCGCTTTATTTTAGAGATGGTGCTGTACATGATTGAAAGAGAGTGCTAACAGTCAGGACTTTACCGTATCCACCGGGGCTGCCAGTCAGAGAGCTCATTGTTGGTCAGCTGCGTTAGGCCGGACCCATCCAGGCGCATGAAGAATAGCTCATTATCCCCATCCCGGCTAGAGGTAAAAACAATCCAGTTGCCATCCGGCGAAAACGAGGGGGCCAGATTATCCCCGCTGTTGGTCAGGCGGCGTAACTCTGTGCCGTCAGTTGATAGCAGGAAAATATCATGCCTGCCCGGTGACCCCGCATAGATAGCCAGCCACTGCCCGTCAGGTGACCAGTCAGAACGGCCGCCGACCAATTCAAGCGGAGTCGCCAATTCCTGCATACCGGTGCCATCCGCCTGAATAAGCCGATGCCGATAGTCTGTCTCGCCAGGTGCCTGGTAGGCAAAAGCGATAGTTTGGCCATCGGGCGACCAAGTGGGGTCGAGCGAATTCCCGGGTAAATCGGTGAGCAGGCGCAGTCCGGAGCCGTTCCGATTCATGACCCAGATGTGCTGCCGACCCTCTTCGGCCCGGGTGAAGACAATCTGGCTGCCATCAGGGGAATAGGTGGGGGAGTAATCTCCGGCCAGCGGAGAGGTGATTGCCTGCTGCATAGCGCCATCAAGCGACATCCTGAAAATGGTAAAGAGGCCGGGCTCGCGGCTGGAGTAGAGAATCTCACCCAGCGACAACGAGGCAGAGGCGTACCAGGCGGTGGCGTCGCCAGTGGTTAGCCGCTGCTGATTGGCACCACTGGCTTCAATGGTGCAAATCTGGTCAACTGTGCCGTCAAAACAGGTATACACAATGAGGCCATCTGGAGCCGTGGCCGGAACGGATACAGGGGCTTCGTTAAGCACGGCCGTTGCCACCGTCGGTGTGATGGCTGGCGTAGAGCTGGCCGCCATTGTGACTGCCGACGGGGGTGCTTCGGTAATGAGCGGCGTGTTGTTTTGAATTGGGGTGGAAACGGCCGTTTCAATAGCAGGTGGCACGGGCGTCGCCTGCACCAGAGCCACGAGCGTCTCGTTATCCACCGGTATGGCTGTTTGCAGCAATGGCCGATTGACAATAACCTGCCGCACCTGCTCGCGCCAGGCTGAATCCATGGTAGCAAGGATGGTTAAATCGTCCAGAGCAGCCGCCGTCTGGTTTAAGGTCAGTTGGGTCAGGGCGCGTTCGTAACGCGCGGCCAGATTATCTGGATTGAGACTGAGCACCACGCTGTAGTTGATGCGAGCGCCATCGTAGTCTCCGCGCAGGGCGGCAGCACGTCCCTGCAGCCAGCTGTCAATCTCCGTGGCCAATGTGGAATTTTGTGGTTGCACCCGTTCCAGCGCGTCCAGCATCGCCGCCAGCACCTGGCTGTTTACGGCCGTTTCATCAATGGTTTCGATGGCTAGCGTTTGGTAGAGGGCAGATACGGCCGTTTCCAACTGCACTTGTAAGTCTGGTGTGGCACTGCTAAACAATGCCACCTGTTCACCAGGCGGCAAGGTGTGGAATAACGTGATGCCTTCCGCCTGATAGTTATCCAGAGATAACAGATTGGCCAGATTGTCCAGCCGCAGCGCGGGATTTTCCGTCGCCAGAAAATTATCCCGGTATGATTCGGCCAGCAGCGCCTCGGTTTGCTGCGACTGCTGCCAGAAATAAACACCGATGCCGCTCGTAATCAGGATGAGAAGCACAGCCAGCAGCAGCATCAGCTGTTTTTGCCGACTCTGGCGCTGCTGGCGAATCCAGCCCTGGTTAAATGTCTGGGCATAAATCCGGTTGCGTATCACCAGTCTGCCATCTACGCTCACTTTGACTAGCCCGTAAAGCTTCAGCTCCGTTTGCAGCTCAGAGCGTTCGTCATTGGTAACCGGCTTCCCCTGCAGGATTTTGGCGTAAAGCTTCAGCAGCGCATCTTTTTGTGGGCTGCCGCTCATGCGCCCTTTAATAAACTGGAGATTGCTCTCTTCCACGAGCGAACGTTCTGAAAAGAAGAGCGTTTGCACCAACTCATCGACTTCCTCAGGCTGCCAGGCGCGCTGTGGCTCCTGGGCAATTGCCCGCGCCACCTTTTGCGTCAGGTAAGGATGGCCGCTGGTCCAATAAAAAATTCGGTCCAGCAGTGGCCCGCCCGGCTGCGGTAATCCCGCTGCCCACACGCTTTGGGCTGCCGATAGCGAGAGTTCGCCCAGCCGGAGACGTTCCCCCACATTAAAGGGAGTGCGCTGGCTGTCTTTGATTAAATCATTGGGCGCGGCCACGCCCAGCAGGACAAAGGCAAGCCGGCCAGCGCCTGGGGTCATCAGGCTTTGGTTGTGAATGGCGCGCACGGCAGCAAAAAAATCGTCGGAGAAGGGCAGCTTGAGGGCGCTGTCTACTTCATCAATGAAAACAGCGATTGGTCCCTCTATCTGAGCAACAACTTCTTCCTGCACAAACTTAGTGAACCGCTTAACGTGGGAAAGGGCCTGGTGCGTTTGCCACCACGCTTCGGCATCAATGGCCAGGCGAAGCTGGCTGACCAGATCGTCCAGCAGACTTAAATACCAGGCGGTTTCATCAGCCTGGCCAATGCTGGTCAGGTCAATAAGGGCCACCCGGCAGCCCTGCGCCCGCAGCTGCTGTGCCGTGCGGTTCATCAGGCTGGATTTACCCATTTGCCGGGTGGTGAGCACGTAGCACAATTGGCCCGTTGCCGCCAGGTGCAGCAGCGTGGCGTCGGCCGGCCGTTCGACATACGATGGCGCGTCATACCGCAGGGTGCCGCCGGCAACAAAAAAGTCGGTGGGTGGCGTCTGATTCATCATAAATGGCGGGCGAAGTAACGGCCGTACAGCTCACATCGCGGCGAAAAGGCCGTGCCATTTTGTTGCACTAGTCCCGCCTTTTGTAGACGATGGCGCAGCCCCTCGTTGTGGCAGGTTTGCCGGGTCAATACTTCCTTCATGGCGTCCCGCAGGGAAGCGTCGCTGTCGATGAGCTGGTGCAAATAGCGCAGATGGGAGATGAAAGGGCCTTGCGCCTCGATGGCTATCTGGTGAAAAGTGGAGAAATCCAGCGTGTGCTTCACCAATGTGTAAAGCGCTAGCCGGGTGAGGTAAGGGTGGCCGTTGAGCAGCGTGTAAAGATCATTCACCTCGGGTTGTTTGAGTGGACGGCCGTACCGCTCGTTTAACGTTGCTACCTGGTCTCGGGTGAAATCTGCCAGGTAGAGCATCAGGCCGACGTTAAATGGAGATTGCTGCAGGTCGTCTATCAGCAGGTAGGGTTCGGTGGAAATAGCCATCAGCAGGGTGAACTGCTGCCAAGCCGCATTCCAGGCGCGCAGATTGTGCCAGGAGCGGAGCAGGCCAAAAAACTCGGTATGGAACGGGGTTGCCAGGAGACGGTCCACTTCATCCAACACCAGCAGCAGCGGGCTACCGACGGCGGGCAGAATGGTGCGCTCCAGCAGCTTTGTCAGCTTACGGGAGGAGCCCAGGGCGCTTTGCCAGCCTGACTCCACAACGGTGGGAGCCACGCCTACTTCGTCGGCCAGCCAATTGGCCAGTAGACGTAGAAAAGTTTCGCTGTCTGTCAATGCGTCCTGGCCGATCGCCTGCAGATCGATGTAGGCAATCTGGGCGTCAAGCGCCTGAACTGCCTGATGTGCGCCGCGAATGAGCAGTGAGGTTTTGCCTACCTGACGTGGGCCGGTGATGGTGATTGTCTGGCCTGGCTGCTGGACCTGATGTCGCAGTTCCTCATCCGCCTGGCGTTCGATATAAAAGGCATCGTCGAGCCGGACAGCGCCACTGGGAAATTCCAGCCACAGTGGCGAACTTTCTTCACTAGGCACGCCTTCCCAATCTTGGAGAATCAAAGCCAGAAGTTCAAGCGCCTGCCGCTGGTCGGTGTAATACTGTCCGCCTTCTGCCAGGCCAATCCGGTGCTGAATTTCCGTCCGCGACAAGCCACGTAAGAAGCGCAGGGTGAGAATGGCATAGTGTCGCCATTCCCGCTCCAGCCACCGATTATCTGCTTCACTTTCCGGGGGCAACTGTCCGGCTGCGCCTAACGCTTGGATGGCACGACGCAGCACATCCCGCATGGCCATCGCCCGGCCGTTTAGATCATCGGCGTACGCTTTGCGCTGGCGCTCTTTGTCCACGATCTGCAAGTTGGCCAGGGGAGATCGGCTGAGCTCGGCGGAACGGTGCCACACTTTCAAGGCTTGTTTGAGGGTATCGTGCCACTCCGGCACGGCGATTTCAGTCACGTAGACGCTCCTGCTTGGCAGTTCGGCAAGCGGCTGCATTTTACCATAGCAAAGAAGGGTTCACTACCGCATTTCTACCGTGTCTTGGCTAAAAAAACGCGGAAGGAAAGCGGAATTTATCGGCCCGATAAACCTCTAGGATGCGCTGTATTCAACGCAGTATTCGGCGCAATCAGGAGGTTTATTATGACAGCAGCACCCTACCAGCAAGCAATCTCACGACGTGGTTTTCTCAGAGCAGCCAGCGGCTTTTTGGCCCATGCGACGGTAATCGGCTTCGATTTCCCCCAGTGGCAGACGGCTGGCGTGCCGCAGCACGTACCGGTGCCGCCCTCACTCATGCTGCATAGCCCCGATGCCCAGACGGAATTTTTGCCGCAGCTGCTGGAGCAGCTAAATGAGGCCGGTTTTACGGCCGTTACCTATCGCGGCTGGCAGCAAATGGTGCGCGAAAACCGGGTGCCTGCCAAACCGATTATCCTCAGCATCGACGACATCTCGATGGCCAGGCAGGCCTGTTCCGCCTTCTCGACCTTTGTGCAGATGAAGGAATGGATTCAGGCGGCGGGCATGACGGCCGTTTTTGGGGTGATTACCGAACCGGTAATCAATGGGGTTTCCCAGCGGGAGCAAGATGAGGCCCGTTGGGATGTTGTGCGTGGCTGGCTTGATGAGGGGTTCGAGCTGGCCACGCACACCTCTTATCATTCCAACTTTAACGCGGTGGACAGTGGCCCACGGCCGGATTTCACGGCCGTTGATTACGAAGCCGAAATAATGCGATCGGCCCACTTGATTGAAACAAAACTGGCGGAACGCGGGCTGGATTACCCAGTGAAGAGTCTCATCATGCCGTATGGCAGCGGCTATTCTTATAAATTAACACCGTCACAGGTGCATACAGGCATTGTGCAGGCGTGTCACCAGACCAACATTGAGTTTGTTGTTGGCATTGCTCAGGGACGAACGCCGCTGAGTATATATTCGCTGCTGGATACACAAGCGTTGGCTTACGTGGGCCGGGTGCCGCCGGCTTACGTGGTGGATTGGGACGGCCGTTCCAGCCCCTATGCCGATTTGACGCTTTCCTGGCTTCTGTCCTGGTATGAGAACAACTGTAGGTTTAGGGTGAATCCGGCAATGCTTCACGCCATATGATTTGTTGGCAATGAAATTGTTCGAATACTCTAGCTGTTGGTCTCTCTAAAAACAGGAAACTGAGTGTCTTAGGCAAACTTATAGCCCTCTTGGATAGAAGATTGGAAGTTCCTGATTCAAGATTTTTCTGCCTAAAAAGCACCCATTACAAAACTCCCTACAAATGGTTATGTATTATTAAAAATAGCCATCCTTTTATGCGGTGATGGGGATCTTCATCAATCTGTAGCCGCAGAACCAAACTGGAGGAGGTGTCATATTGACTTCATTGTTTGCGGTGAGGTCTATTGCGACCATGATAAATGTCATCGTTTAGCCCTGCAAAACTACACTTATAAGATTTGTCACGGAACGGTATTGTTTGCCTGCCAGAAGAGTTTCATACGCTCAATTTGGTGAAACAGGTTTATCGCCGCAAACAAAGCAAAAAGGGGACCATTCTGTTAGAGCCACAAGTCGTATCCGTAATAAAAAACCGACATTTCTTACGGTAAATTCATCAGTTTTAAGAAACCAATCACTGTGCCATGAAGTAGGTGGGATTTATTGTCCCTGTAAGCCGTGTAGTTAAGTACATGGGGTTCATCTCGTCCAGTTCACCAAATCAATTATTCGCTGGCACAGTATGTGGTTTTGATAACATGGTGTAGTTTTCATGGGAAAATAACATGATTTTTGATGATGAAAAACAAAAAAAATCTTCTGATAAAACCTGGGCAACGATGATAGACATAGGCCTGGTGTTTATGGCACTGGCATTAGTAGGATTAATACTCTATATCTTCCTCGCATCAAGCAATTCTCCCCTTCACCAAGGGCCACATTTTGCCCCAGGTGATCCGACGGCAACGCCTCCAGGGTCAGAGATAACAGACCCGAATTTCCTGGCGGGTCAAGCTGCATACGAGGCCCAAAGATATGAAGAAGTTATTGATCGTATGGGGCGAGTAATTGAGGTGAACTCAAATCTGGCACCAGCCTATTGGTATCGTGGCATGGCTTACTGGTATCTCGGAAATAACGAAGCGATGCTTGCGGATATGCAACATGCTTTGCGTTTGGATCCAGAGTATGCTTTAGGATATGCCGATCGCGGTTTAGCTTACTCATCGTTGGGGGATAAACAACGGGCAATGCAGGATTGGCAAAAGGCACTCTCACTTGATCCCAGTTTGGCTAAAGTACATCACAACATCGGCGTCACTTACATAGATTGGGGTGATTATGATGAAGCGATGAAGGAATTTGACCAAGAGCTACTCATTGATCCAAATCGTGGTTCGGGTTGGCGTGGACGAGCAGAAGTATTCCTAAAAATTGGACAATATCAGGATTGCATTGAAAAGGCGACGTATGCTATTCAAATAGCGCCTGATATGTGGCGGAATTATTTTACTCGCGGCACCTGTTATGCCCATCTTGGTGAAGCTGAAACAGGCATTGCCGATCTTAACGTTTATATTGAACACAATCCTAACGATGCGTGCGCCTTCACTAATAGGGGTACAGCGTATCGTATGTTGGGGAACGAACGCCAGGCACTATCAGATTATAGGCGAGCTGCAGAAATAGAAGCATGTGATTAGCCAATGGATAAGAACCCAATTGATGAGACACTTAAGATAAAAAAACTGAAAGAGCAAGAAGCTGTTGAACCAATAAGCAAACCAAATTCAAAGAAATATATTGCCATTTTTGTATTTGGCACGGGTCTTATCATGCTTATTTGTGTTGGTGCAGGATTAGGTTTATTGTTTGTGCAGAATAACAACCTGTTCAAAACGCAACCAATCAACACCAATACGCCGGCTGTTATTAATACGCCAAGCAACATTGCCACAATGACCCCTATCCCTCTCGCTTTCGAAAACCAATATGAACTTACCGTCACGTCTTTATCTACACAGCTTGCCCCAAATTCATCATCTACAATATCCTTTCAAATAAACCATGTGCCGGGTGTAGATAATGGCCTTTGTTCAGGCCGTTTTGAAATAATAAACATGGCACAATTAAAGCAGGTTTATGAGCAAAGTTACACAGAAGAAAATGACGCCAAAACAAATGGCCTGTGGATCACCTTGGCTGCGTCTGATGGGAAGCGTACAAACCACACGATTGGCGATGATGTCCCATTATTCGATGGCGATGTGGGCCAAACTGATTTTCATTTAGCCAATGCCCCACAATTCAGACAAGTGGCAAATCGGTTTTCAGATGGAGAAAGCGATTGGGTCATATTCGCTTCAAATTTTATGAATAACAACGGCCGTTCCAGTGGCGGCACGAGTTTGGGGACCCCTGAATGGGAATTTTTTGGAACTGAAACTGATTTGGAAAGGTATGAAATCCGAATGATCCGACGGGACATTGGCAAACTGATCATTCAACCTGAATATTATTTATTTGACGTCGTATGGAGTTTTTGGGCACTTGGTGACGAAGAAAATGATTGGGTGCGAGTTTCTCCCACTACGGGAAATTTAAATCCTCAGGAAAATCAAACCATCTTGGTTGAGTTTTCCTCCGATTCCTTGGAAGCAAGCTCATACAAGACGGAGTTGTTATTTGATTTTGGTGAAGGCTGTTCTGCACCTGTCATTATCCCTATTGATTTAACTGTCGTAGACGATTAATTGGGACAAGCCTGTTCCGCTTTTGGCTAATTTCGGCATAGCAGATGAATTAGGAGTGCTCACATCTAATCCGGCCAATAAGAAACCTTTAACCGTTTTTTAGCTTTGCTTCTATTGCTGGCATTGCAGGCGCTTTTTTTTGACATCATAATCAGGTTAAACTTAGTCACCAACGGGATTTGGTAGGAAAAAATGTCCTTAGCAGCCGGGATCGAATTCAGGCTGGTTTGGGACTATAGAAATCTTACATTGCGCTAAAGATATGGTAGTAATCTCCTTGCAAAAATCAAACCTAATAAGACGCCAGAGGCCGGTAAAGATATGACACAAGGGCAGCGTTCTGGTTAGGGCGTGATGTCGAATGTTCCATCGCCCTGGTTAAACCAGACATGGTAATTGTCGTCATAAGCCGCGGCAAAAATATCAGTATGGCCGTCCCCATTAAAATCACCAACGGCCAACCCGTACCGTTTGGTGTAACTGAAGCGCTGATGGGATTTTGTAAACAGCGCCAGTCCCTCATTCCACCAAATGGTTGCCCGGCGATGTTCACCCACCAGGGCATCGCGGTCGCCATCACCATCTAGATCAGCCAGAAAAAGTGCCTGGACTGGTCCGCTGTCCAGTGTCGGCAATGCCGTGGTAAACGTCCCGGCCTGGCCGCCCTGCCCACCCCCCTGATTAATCCACACCAACACGCCTGATTGATGGCCCACGAGGGCATCGAGGTCGCCATCGCCATCTAGATCGCCCAGGGCAACGGCCGCACTATCCTTCACTCCTAATCGCTGCATAGAATCCATGAAATTACCGTCGCCATCATTCAAAAGCACCCGGTCAGCCGGATTGCTATTTTGACCTTCACTTGGCGCAATCACAGCGGCAAAGATATCCAGGTCGCCGTCATCGTCTAAATCACCCAGAGCAGCATCTTGCACCGCCAGCCCTTCCAGGGCGGATAGCGTAGACATCTGCCCCCATCTACTTTGCTTAGGCCACATATTCAACCAAACACCAGAGACATTCGCAGCAGCATCATTCGGGTTTACGGTGAATAACCGGCCGCAGCAACCGACCACGATGCCGTCCAGTTGGCCATCATTGTTCAGGTCGCCTAAGATGACCGAGCCAAATTGACCACTTTGTTCGGGTCCAGCAATACGATGTTGAACCCGAAACTCGCCAGTTTGCCCTCCTTGAATGCCACCCTGATTTAGCAATAGGCGCAGTTGATACCCCATAAAGAGGGCGATGTCATTGTCGCCATCCAGATCTACATCTCCAGCGGCGGAGGCCCATCCGCCGCCATGTGTATCCTGCTCAACTTGCCGGGCGGTAAATTGCCCTTCGCCTTCATTAAACCACAGCGTGGCCACAGAAAATGCCGTAAAATCGGCTTCCTGGCGCACGTTATGCAAAAGCACGTCCAGATCGCCGTCGCCGTCCAGGTCGACGAACTGAACGCCGTCATT
Organism: uncultured Anaerolineae bacterium; assembly: GCA_905479495.1. Taxonomy (GTDB): domain Bacteria; phylum Chloroflexota; class Anaerolineae; order Promineifilales; family Promineifilaceae; genus Leptofilum. The sequence goes on along the minus strand of CAJQMR010000013.1, from coordinate 189 downwards.
GCCGATCCGCACCTCGTCCCCGAAAAGGTAGCCGGTCAGGCTTGGGCTGCTGTTCGGGCGGACGGAACCGTTGCGCTGGGTGGAGACGGGGATCATCACTCCGCCCCCCGCGTTCAGGAGCAGCCCAAACCGAGAGATCACCGCACGGTCTATCAGGCCGTCCTGGTCGTAGTCTCCCATGTCCCCGTC
>CAJQMR010000012.1 GCA_905479495.1 uncultured Anaerolineae bacterium | reverse complement strand
GGTGACGCGCTTCCAGCGTCCCTCACCGCGCTTGCCCACCCGCTTCAGCGGATGGAGAATGCGCTCCGGATCATAAACCTGGTTGTGGGTTGCCGGGCCCTTGGCGCAGTTGCGCCCGCGGCTGCCGGGGTGCATCGGATTGCCTTCAAACTTCTTGATTTCCAGCGTTTCGCGGTCCACATAGGCCAGCAGGCCGCAGGCGCTTTCACAGTTGAAGCAGACCGTGGGCACGAGCATGTAGCGGCGGGCGATTTTTTGCGGCCACGATTTGCCATCGTACTCGACCCAGTTGTCCCAATATTCGGATGGTGGGTATTGGCTGAGACGGCCGTCTGGCTGCTTCACCGTCAGCATGTGCACATCGGCGGGTGGAGCTTCGTTAAATTCCGGTAAGGCTTGTCCGGCGACGTTGGTGGGTTGGCTGGGTAACGGCCGTTTCCGTTCAGGCGGCGCACCGACCTTGAGCATGTTTGATAAGAAATTGGCAATTCCGCTTTTTTCGGTCATTGAATGTTCCGTAATTGTGTAATTGAGTAATTAGCTATTCGGGATTTCTTGCGGGGCCATGACAAAGGCGTATTCGTACAGATAGAGACCTACGGCGGCAAAAACGGCCGCAACCGCCCCAACCACCACCACATCCGCAAACAACCAAACTAAGAGCAGCGGCACAACATGCCCCAGCCCGATGCTGCCCAGCCAGAAATGGTTCTTGTAACGGCCGTTGCTAATCTCATGCGCCGCTTTAGCCGCCACTTCGCTGGCGTGCGGGATGGAGAATTCGCCAACCAGGGTGATGAACAAATCCACAATTAGGGCCACGATGAAGATGATGGCGCTGACTTCGGGCATGTCGCGCGGCAGGTCCAGGAACAGGTCGAGCAGCAGCATCATGCCGGAGCCCATCATCATCGCTTGCACAACGAGGTGGAACGGCAACAGCGGACTTTGCCACAAGTCGCGCCCTTCGGCCTGGGCAAAAAGGAAGGCGGTGTAAACGGCCGTTCCTACCGCAAACGGCAAGCCCACCCACAAGAAAACAGCCCGCAAGCCCGGCACATCATAATCAAATAGCAGGCCGCCCAGCTCTAAAAGCCACCACAGGCCCGTGATGGTGCTTAGCCCAATGAGCAGCACCGCGCCACGCGTTAGCCAGCTTTTCCACTGCGGCCGCAGCAAAATGTAGAGAAACCGCTCTGGCTTTTCCAAATCGTACACCAGCAGGCCGGTGGTGAGGCCCACAAAGAGCAGTGAGAGAAAACCAGCCACCAGGGCAACCGTCTCGTCGAAGCGGAACCAATCCAGTCCCCAGCCCAGCGCCAGCACCATGAAGATGCCTGCGCCGATGCCCTTGGTGACCAGATAGGCGGGAACCGGCCAGTGCCAGGGGATTTTGTGCTGGGCGTTGTAGCCGACCTGAACCATTTGCTCCGCCATACGGCCGTTGCCAAACTGAATCGGCCCGGCCCACGGCTGCCCCTGCGTTCCCGGCGTCCGAATCGGCGTTCCATTACTATGCACTTTGTGAGTTGCCACCTGTGACTTGCCACCTGCAACATGCGGCTTACCATCTGCCACGGCAACATCATGCAGTGGCACCACATCGGCCCACATGAACGTTTCCGGCGCGCGCTCGGTGGCGGTGGGATGCATCACCACGTCATTGCCCTCGATATAGAACAATTTGGGGGCGGTGCCCTGCTCTGGTTTGCGCACCGTCACATCTTGGCGGGCCAGTAGGCCGCTAATTTCGCTCTGTGGGTCGTTCATGTCCCCAGCGATGATGGCATGTTCCGGGCAAACCACCACGCAGGCTGGTTCCAGGCCAATGTCGGTGCGATGGGCACAGTAGTGGCATTTGGCCGCCGTGCCATTATTGGGGTCAATGTAGATGGCGTCGTAGGGGCAGGCTTGCATACACGCTTTACAGCCAATGCAGACGCTGTTGTCGAATTCCACGATGCCGTCGGCACGCTGGTACATTGCCTGGGTGGGGCAGATGCGCACGCAGGGCGGGTTGGCGCAGTGGTTACAGCGTGTTACCTGAAAATGGCGGCGGGCATCGGGGTACGCGCCAGTTTCCACATATTTGACCCAGGTACGATACACGCCGAGTGGCACTTCGTTTTCGCTTTTACAGGCGGTGGAACAAGCATGACAGCCGATACATTTACGATTATCGATGATGAATCCGTAATTTTTTGCGGCAGGGTCACTGGTGGGTGGGGAAATTTCTGTCATAATATCCTGAATGAGACATTTGCAGATGGGACGCAGCTTTTCTACAGTAAAAGATCAAGGACGATCAACCTGTGAGAAACTTGCGTCTAAAATAATTATCGTTGTTGCAAATAAACTTTGATGTAGATGGAACAGTTCTTCCAAGGGTATTATGTGGGGGTTGTGAGCGAAATACAACTTTCTCGTTTTGATTTTACTGAACCCTTGCGGCATCATTACACAATCTTTACAAAACCCGTCACACTTAACAGTAAAGGGTTTTGAGTGAAACGTGATTAAGTCTGGTTACGTTTCACGCATCATAGTAAAAAGTCAATGAAACTATCACATATTCTTGTTGTTGAAGATGAAATCAGTATCCAAACGATTGTACGTACCTATCTAGAAAGTTCTGGCTATGGGGTCACTGTGGTGGACAATGGCCCCGAGGCGCTGACGCAGGTGCAACTGCTCCAGCCTGATCTGGTGATTTTGGATTTGAATTTGCCGGGAATGGATGGCATGGAGGTGGCGGCCCGGCTGCGTGAAACGTCTGGCGTGTACATTTTAATGCTTTCAGCGCGGGGTGAAGAAGCGGACAGGGTGGCTGGTTTACGTATTGGGGCGGATGATTATCTGACCAAACCGTTTAGCCCGCGTGAGTTAGTAGCGCGGGTGGAGGCTGTTTTGCGGCGGAGAAGGGAAACGGCCGTTTCCCCCGCAACGATTCTTACCTTCCAACACCTTTCCATTGACCCAGACAGCCATGAAGCAATGGCGGCTGGACAGCCGTTGGAGCTAACAGCCACCGAGTTTCAAGTATTGCTGGAGCTGGCTAAAAATGTGGGTCGTGTCCTCACCCGTGACCAACTGCTCTCTCTCGTGTGGGGCAGCGACTACTACGGCAACGATCGGGTGGTTGATGTTTATGTGGGCCAGGTACGGCGCAAGCTGCAAGACGCCACCGGCCAGCTGCTTATCGAAACGGTGCGAGGAATTGGCTATAAGTTTGTTGATCAGAGGAAATAAGAAATAAGAGATTGGAGACTGGAGATTTGAGATTAACCCAATCTCCAGTCTCCAATCTCCCTTTCGCGAGGAAAAATGCCCTGGTACAGACGACTTCGTTGGCGCTTGATTGGCTCCCAATTTTTGGTAGCGTTGGTTGGCGTCAGCATCATGATGTTGGCCACGCGCATCATTATCTTAAATAACGCGCCGATTGTTCTACGCCCCTTGCTGCAAGCATTGCTGCAAAATCCCGATTCGATCTTGCAAACTGAAGCGGATCTGACGATTGCCTTTCGCAATGCGGTTTTGTTTTCGGTGCTTTTTGCGGCGCTGGGGGCTGTGGCCGCCGGCACCTTTTCCTCTTTTTTGCTGTGGCGCACTATCATTCATCCCCTGCGGCAGGTAGCCGACAGCAGCGAGCGCATAGCCGACGGCCGTTTTGCTGAACGAGTCAGCGTGCCAGAAAGCAGCGGCGAGGCAATGGCTACTCTGGTCACCAACTTCAACCAAATGACCGCCACACTGGAAGACGTGGAACGGCAGCGGGTGACGCTGCTGGGCAACATTACCCATGAGCTGCGCACGCCGCTGACTGGGCTGAAGGGATATTTGGAAGGATTGATTGACGGGCTGTTCCCAGCCAACGAAGAAACCTTTGCCTGGATGACACAGGAAGTCGATCGGTTGGGGCGGTTGGTAGATGACATTCAGCATTTGTCTCGCATTGAGTCTGGTCAGTTTTCCCTGGATTTTCAACAGGTTGATTTGCAGCAGTTGGCCCAGCGCGTTGTTTCTCAGCTAGATATCCAGGCGAAGCGTAAGCAAGTTGAACTGCGGCTAAGCGCGGGCCGTGACCCTGTTTGGGTTGAGGCGGATGCTGATCGTGCTGCCCAAATTATGATCAATCTCATTGGCAATGCCATTCGTTACACGCCAGAGGATGGCCTGGTGCAGGTGAGATTGGTGGCAAACGGCCGTTTTGCCGAAATTAGTGTGGAAGACAACGGTATTGGCATCCCGGCTGATGCTTTACCTTATTTATTTGAGCGGTTTTACCGGGTGGATCAATCCCGCGCCCGCGTCAGTGGCGGCAGCGGGATTGGGCTGACCATTTCACGCCATTTGGTGTGGGCGATGGGAGGGGAATTAACGGCCGTTTCTGATGGTCTTGGCAAAGGCAGTTGTTTTACCTTTACCCTCCCGTTGGCTTAAGGAAATGCCCCGCAATGGCGTAGCAAACCACGGAAACTATTCGGCAAAACGAAGCGCGATTTCTCGGTGGTTTGCTCAAGTAACAGCTAAATTTGAGCTTGATGTCGTTCAAAAAATTTTTTAGCTTTTACACAAATTTACGTTGGAAAGAACGGCCGTTTGAGATACCCTTAACCACGGAAGAAAAAATCCTGTTGGAGCAAATTACAATGTTGAATTTCTTGCCGGCCCCCGTGATTGGTGGTCTGGTTTCAATAGCCCTTTTTTTTAATACCCTGTTTCTATGCTTGTTGATTTATCTGGTAGCGATTGCCAAATTGCTCATCCCCATCAAGTTATGGCGGGCGCAATGTACCAAGGCGGCAATCTGGCTGGCTGAGACCTGGATTCGCGGTAACAGCGCCTGGATGTGGCTCACTCAGCGTACCAACTGGCGCGTTTCTGGTTTAGAGGGGCTGCGCTATGACGAATGGTATTTGGTGATTGCCAACCATCAATCCTGGGCGGATATTTTTGTGTTGCAGCATATTTTTAACAAGCGCATCCCTTTCCTGAAGTTTTTCCTCAAGCAGGAACTTATCTGGATACCGGTGATTGGCCTGGCCTGGTGGGCGCTCGACTTTCCTTTCATGAAGCGGTACTCCAAACAGCAGCTGGCTCGCCGCCCTGAGCTGCGCGGCAAAGATTTGGCCACCACGCGCAAAGCGTGTGAGAAGTTTAAGACCACCCCTGTATCGGTTATGAATTTTTTGGAAGGGACGCGGATTACCCCGGCCAAACATCAAAAGCAAGAGTCCCCGTACCAGAATTTGCTTAAGCCTAAGGCGGGTGGCATTGGGCTTGTGCTGGGGGCCATGGGTGAGCAAATCTCCACCATGCTGGATGTGACCATCGTTTATCCGCAGGAAATTCCTACGGCCTGGGACTTTTTCCGAGGGCAGGTGCGCGAAATTGAGGTGATCGTGCAAAAACGGCCGATTCCCGCCGAATATCGCAATCAGGATTACCAAAATGACCTTGAGTTCCGTGAAGCGTTCCAGGCATGGGTGCGAGATCTGTGGCTGGAGAAAGATAGGCAGCTGGGTGAGCATGTATCTGTACTTGAACTGACCAAATGAAACGTAATGTGTGAAATATGACAACTTCACGCAGCACGCCTCACAAAAATCCTTTACACAATCCTTACATCCACCTTACGGCACACTTGCAATCGCCAGGTATGCTACCAGCCGTATTGTGAAAAAATTATCAAAAGACGAGGTAAGATTGTGTTCAGATCATTATTTGGCCAGGTTATGGGTGGAACGGCCGTAAAAAATATCACCCCCACAGAAGTACAAGAAAAATTAGACAGTAAACAACCCGTGCTCATCCTGGATGTGCGCCAGCCAGAAGAATATTCGTATGATGGACACATCAAGGGTTCTCGGTTGATGCCCTTGGGCAGTTTGCGTAACCGTTTGGGCGAGCTGCCCCGTAATACACCCATTGTGGTTGTCTGCCGCTCTGGCGCACGCAGCCGCACTGCCTGTGAAATGTTAATGACGCAAGGTTTTGAAGATGTATCTAACTTGGGCGGCGGCATGATTGCCTGGAAACGTGCCAAATTGCCCCATGCATGAAAGCGCAGAAATGACGTACCGTATTTCAGATCACTTTTTCGCTTTCCCAAATGGCTAATTCCCACGACCCTTCCATTCTAATCAAAAAACAACCAGCCGGGCTGTGCACCTTGTTGCCAGCCTGGCATTGGTTGGCTCACTATCCCCGCGAATATTTTGTCGGGGATATGTTGGCTGGTTTCATTGTCGCCGTGATGCTGGTGCCGCAGGGCATGGCGTACGCGCTGCTGGCTGGGCTGCCGCCTGAAGTGGGACTCTACGCCAGCATCTTGCCGCTGATCGTTTACGGCTTGTTGGGCAGCAGCCGCACGCTGGCTGTGGGGCCGGTGGCGATTGTGTCTTTGTTGGTGGCCACGGGTATCGCGCCCCTGGCTGAGGCTGGCAGCGGTGCCTATTTGCAGCTTGCGCTAACCCTGGCACTGCTGGTAGGCATCATTCAGGCACTCATGGGATTGGTGCGGCTGGGTTTTCTGGTGAATTTTCTAAGCCATCCGGTTTTAGCTGGATTTACCAGTGCTGCTGCTCTGGTCATTGGTTTTAGCCAGCTGAAGCATTTGCTGGGTATCCCCATGCCTCGGCTGGAATTTTTTGAGCTGCTGCGCTATGCGGTATTACATTTGCCGGAAACCAATTGGGTGACGTTGGCGCTGGGGGGCGGGAGCATCCTCATTCTGCTCTATTTCAAGGTTGGCTTAGGTCAGCAACTCCAGCGCCGGGGCTTGCCTGCACAATGGGTGCTGCCTGTTACAAAATCTGCTCCGTTGGTGATTGTGGTGCTGGGAACAGCCCTGGTGTGGGGGTTGCAGCTTGATCAACGGGCGGGTGTGGCGATTGTGGGCGATGTGCCGGTCGGTTTGCCGTCGTTCACGCTGCCAACGGTTGATCTAGCCGTGTGGCAGCAGCTTTTGCCGACGGCGCTGGTGATCAGTTTTGTGGGTTACATGGAGAGCATCGCCGTGGCCAAGTCGTTGGCCAGCAAACGGCGGCAGAAAGTATCGGCCAACCAGGAATTGGTGGCTTTGGGTGTGGCCAATCTGGGCGCAATGCTGACGGGTGGTTATCCGGTGACAGGTGGCTTTAGCCGTTCGGTGGTCAATTATGATGCTGGCGCAAACAGTGGATTGGCTTCAATTATTACGGCCGTTCTCATCGCCCTCACCGTTATTTTTCTTACCCCGGTCTTTTACTTTTTACCCCAGGCCGTGCTGGCTGCCATCGTCATGGTGGCGGTGGCTGGATTGGTAGATGTGAAAACGTTCCGGCACGTCTGGCAGTACAACAAGGCAGATGCTGCCTCTTTTGTGGTAACGTTTGTGGCGGTGCTGGCGGTGGGTGTGGAAAATGGCATTTTGTTTGGCGTGGGTGTGGCCATGCTGCTCTTCATCTGGCGCAGCAGCCGGCCGCATGTCGCTGTGGTGGGCCGCCTGGGGAAGAGCGAAACATACCGCAACGTGCTGCGACATCAGGTGCAATGCTGGCCAGAGGTTGTGGCGGTGCGCATCGACGAGAGCCTTTATTTTGCCAATAGCAAGTTTTTAGAAGATACCGTGCTCGGTTTAATTGCTGATCAGCCAGAGGTAGATCATTTGGTGCTGATTGGCACGGCGATTAATTTTATTGATGCCAGTGCGTTGGAAACGTTGGAAGGGTTACTGCGTCAACTGAAAGATGCCGGGGTGCAGCTGCATCTGGCGGCGATAAAAGGCCCCGTGCTGGATCGCCTGCGAGCCATCGGTTTTGTTGATCATTTAGGCGACCAGTTTGTCCATCTGACTACGCACGAGGCAATGTTGTCCATTGGGGTCGTTGCAGATTAAGATTGGACCAATTGGTCAATGAATGGTTTTTCATTAGGAAAAATTGGCCCAATCTTGTAATGTTGGGCCACCATGGAAAACCCTTTTTTGCAACGGCCGTTTCCCGTCAGTCCCTCAATGAATCAGGTGCGCATCATCGACCTGCCGGGATTGGCTGTGCCGAATTGGGTGCGGGGCCAAACAGGCTTCCAACTGCTTTCCAGTTTTGCCCTGCGCCAGCGAATAGAAGCTGCTGCTGCTCAGCTCCAGCTCGATCCCAAGGATCCCCATTTGCTGCAAAAATATGATGAATGTCTGACGACCGTTTCGCCTCAAGTGCGCTCTTCTGCGGAAATAATTGCAGAGGATTACGGCCGTTCTCTGGCCTATCTGCTGCTGACCCTCAAGCGGGGCGACGCCATCAACCAGCAGGCGCGACCTGATTGGCAGCCGGTCCATTGGGCCTTCTGGCAGCAGATTGGGACGGTGTGGCTGGGTGGTGGCTTGCTGTCGGGGAATTTAGGACAAACGGCCGTTCCTCTGGCGCGTGATCTCATTCAACAAAGTGGATTTCCTGATTTTCAGCTGCACTTGGCATCAAACGGCCGTCAGCTGCCGCTGCTGGGGATGGGGCGAATGGCCCCAAGGGGCACGACGACGATGCTGTTGTTTGATTTTGGGCAAACGGCCGTTAAGCGGGCCATTGCCCATTACCAGGATTTGCAGCTTACTCAGCTTGAGCTGATACCCAATCTGCCCGTTCCCTGTGAAAACGTCCTGCAACCGAGTCTGGAGCTGGCAGAGATTGCTCTTTTTGCCGACTGGTTGCTGGATTTATTGGCGACGACCTGGCAAGAAACGGCCGTTGCCTATCCCGATCTTAGCAATACGGTGGCGGTAAGCCTGGCCTGTTATTTGTTAGATGGCCAGCCGCGCCCGGAAGATGTGGGCTGTTACGGCCGTTTACAATTTCTCACTACCCAATTGGACCAGTTTTTAACCGAGGGATTTACCCGGCGGTTGGAGCAGACAGCTTCGGTAAACCTGTGGCATGATGGCCAGGCGGCGGCACTCTCCCAGGCCGGTATGACGCAAACGGCCGTGCTTACTTTCGGTACGGCAATTGGCGTCGGCTTCCCACCGACAATGAATGCACCATATTCCCTCAGTTCTTCTTTGATCATTCAGCCCACAGTTTGATACACTAGAGTCCATGCCTGAATTTTTTAATGTTTTACCCCCAGATGAAGCCCGTGATCTATTATTTGGCCATTTAACGGCCGTTCTTCCCAGCGAGACGATCCCAACTCAGCAAGCCAATGGACGAGTGCTGGCCACTGCCAGCACAGCACCGCACGCCTTGCCCCAATTCCGCCGCAGCACGATGGATGGCTACGCTGTACGGGCTGCCGACACCTTTGGTGCCTCAGAAAGCTTGCCTGCTTTTTTGCAGGTGGTGGGTGAGGTGCCGATGGGGCAGACGGCCGTTGTGGAACTAGGCGTAGGTCAGGCAGCTATCGTCCACACCGGCGGCATGATTCCTGATTCAGCCGATGCCGTCGTACAAATTGAGCATACGCAGCTGGTCAGTAATCAATCCCCAGTCTCCAGTCTCCAATCTCCCAATTTCCCGTTTGAAATCGAGGTGCTAAGGTCCGTCGCGGTAGGACAAAATGTGCTGCAAGTGGGGGAAGATGTGCGACTGGGGGCCGAGATTTTACCGGCAGGGCATATTTTACGGCCGCAAGACATAGGTGGCTTGCTAGCTTTGGGCATCATGTCAGTAGAAGTCGTTCGTCATCCGCGCGTCGGGATTTTAGCGACGGGCGATGAGGTGATTGCTCCAGAAGAGTCTGCCGGGCCAGGGCAAATTCGCGACATCAACAGTTACACTGTAGCGGGATTGGTAGAGCAGGCGGGCGGCCTGCCTGTGTTGGGTGGGATCATTCCAGATAATTTTGGGGCATTGGAAACGGCCGCTGCCACTCTGCTGGCCAAAACCGACATGCTGGTCATGTCGGCTGGCTCCTCCGTAAGCGTGCGTGACATGACGGTGCAGGTAATTGACGGGCTGGGGCAGCCCGGTGTGTTGCTCCACGGCGTTGCCACGCGCCCAGGGAAACCGACCATTGTGGGTGCAATCAACGGCAAGCCTGTGCTGGGCTTGCCTGGCAATCCAGTCTCTGCCATGGTGCAGTTTGATATGTTTGGTGTGCCTGCCATTTATCGCTTGCAGGGCGTTACCAAGATGCCGCGTCGGGGGCTGGTGTGGGCGCAGCTTAGCCAAAATATTGCCAGCGAAAGCGGCCGAGAAGATTATGTGCCCGCCCGACTGGAAGATGGTGCCAATGGATTGGTGGCCGTCCCTGTTTTTGGCAAAAGCAACCTCATCTACACGCTGGTCAACGCCGATGGGTTGATCAAAGTGCCCTTGAACAAAGGGGGGCTGCTGGCTGGCGATTGGGTTGAGGTTCGCCTATTTTAAGAAAAAATACCCTTGTTTGAAGCTTCAAACAAGGGTGTTTTTGTGATCTGGCTAAATTTCAACCAGAATTTGAACTACATTTGAACTAAATTTAGGGCGCGGTTGCCGTGAACAAAATGGGCAGGCCGGTGACGACCTCGGCACATTTATCATGGTTATCGACATTTGGTCCAGAGACGAATATCAGAGAATCCCACTCGCCTTCAGAACCAACACAGGTCACTTCATTGCCGATTGCCAGTTCCATTGCCCCTACCTCGGCGCTTAAACCGCCGTCGGCGGTCACTGAAGCGCTGCCCGTACCGTCATCCTGTCCATTGTAGAAAACAGATTGACCAAAGCTGGTGGGTTCCAACAGGCCAGCGGAGTTGAATTCTGTGCCAACCAGGATGTTGAGTGTGGCGGTATCGCCAACAGCAACTGAGCCGGCATCCCAAGTTAAGGATTCTTTAACCATGCCATCAAACGGATCGGATACGGGCAGAATGACAACATTACCCGGATCATCTGTTTCGAACGGTTGCGCTTCATTGCTAAAGGTATCTTCCACAATCACATTGGTCAGCTCCGTGCCGCCACAATTTTCTACTTCGATGGTTACCAGGAAATAGAAGAGATTTTCTTCATCCCCATTGTTTTCACCCTGAACCGCCACTGGAATAATGCCATCAGACAAGAATAGGTCGTCCGAGGTACGGAATGGGCCATCCAGCGTCTTCGTTAGTTTCAGACAAGGTTCTGCTGGTGCAGTTGCCGTTGGCGTTGGCGGAATGGGCGTGTTGGTAGCTGTCGGTGGCACAGGCGTGTTGGTGGCTGTTGGTGGCACCGGTGTATTGGTGGGGGTTGTAGATGGTTCTGGTGTGTTGGTTGGCGTTGGTGGCGGCGGCGTATTGGTTGGCGTGCTTGTTGGTGGCACGGGGGTATTGGTCGGTGTGTTGGTAGCCGTCGGCACGATGGGGGTATTGGTTGGCGTGCTGGTTGGCGTAGGCGGTGGCCCATCGCAGGGACCCAACTCATCGGTGACTTTCATGTCGTTAGACTGTGCCCCAATGCGAATAACTTCGGTTAGCGGGAACGGAATACCCAACGCGACGTAATCCAGAGGAATGACAACCGTTTCATTGGCTTCCATAGGCACAGTGATAATGAAATATTCTCCCAAAACGATAAGGCGAATCGCTTCCTCGCCGGGTTCATCTGAAAGGTTGACAACGGTCAGGGAGCCGCTTTCACAACTTAAGTCCAGACTGAGTCGTGTAATGATTTGGTTGCCCGCGGGTCGCGTTGCATCGGGATCGCCATTGGCGCTGGCAAAATTTACTTGCCAAAAGCTGAGGGCGAATAAGGCAATAAACCCGGTTAGCAGCAGTAACAATGTTGGTTTTATTTTATGGTGCATTGAGGTCCTCCATTTTCTTTTCAATGTAATATGTAATTCACAAAAAGTATTTTGACTAGAACAGGTCAGAATCTGTGAATTCCTTGAGTGAAAGCGTAGAAATGGTTACTTGTTAGCTCAAAGAATTTGTGCGTTTTCACTTAATGTGTTTCAGGGGCAAAAATTACATCAGGTTTCAAACTGGGCTTGCGATGGTTAGTTATTTAACTTAGGCAAGGGCACATCTCCTTTCTTTGGCTTGGCGTATTCGGCACAAAGCAGCAAAGGACAACAAACTTTTAGGTGTTTACACCAATCTCTCCCAAGTTAGATGTAGTTTTAAATTTTATGGAAATTTTACTTTCAGGACACTGACGGCCGTATTGTAGAGGAGAACGGCCGTTATCGTCAACCGCAAGGAGAAAATTTTAAGTTAGGACTGCATCCGACTATGGTTCCTTAACCGAAAGATTCTTCTCTTTGCTGCGCTGTACCGTGCTGAAAATATAAATTGGTGCGCCGAGGAAGCCAGAGATTCGTTCGATGGCAAAGACAAGCAGGGTGAGGGCCACGGCTTGTTCATCGCTTAGTCCGGCGCTGGCAAACAGCAGCGGTGCCAGGCCTTCGCGGATGCCCAGGCCACCGATAGAGGGGAGCAAGATGGCCAATGACAGAAAGGGAATGACAAGAAAATAATGGGTGAATGGCACGCTGTAACCCAATGCCAATCCGGCGGTGGCAAACCAGCCAATTTGCATGAGGTTGAAGACGAGCGAGATGCCCATCGCTTGCCAAACGGCCGTCCAGCCACACGCCTGCACGGCCAAAATGACCCCATCTACTTTTTGCCAAATCGGCTGCAAAAACGGTGGCAGCCGCCGCCCCAGGCCGCGCACCAGACGGCCTTCCAGCACCACAAAACCGCCAATGAGACCAATGAGGCAAACGGCCGTTGTTTGCCAAAGCAGCGTGGGGGGAAAATTGTCTGGCCGAAAGGGCAGCGCCGCCAGCCCAATCATAAACAGGGCCAGCAATCCAGTAGCTCGATCTACCAGAACGGTGCCTGCGGCCGTTTGGGCCGGTACATCTTGGGCGGCTTCGACGGCGCGAACGACATCACCACTAAAGCCGGAAGGCAGCACGGAGTTGAAGAAGTTGGCGGCAAAATAAAGTGATACCAGACGGCCAAACTTAATGGGGGCCCCGATGCCACGCAGCAGCAGCAGCCACCGATAGGCCCGCACAATCAGACTTGTGTTCACCAGCACGAAGCCAAGCAATACCCATCCCAGGTTTGCTTGCAACAGCCGCTGGCCTATATCAGAAAAATCAACCTGGCCAGAGACGTACAACAGAGCCAGTATGGTAATGCTAATTTTGATGATGGTGCCAATATGTTTGCGCATAAAGTTTTATGGGAGAAACCTCCCGCAGGTTTCATAAACGAACTGTTTTGAAAGATCTACGGGAGGTTAGGGTGGTTTACAGAGGTTGTGGCCGTGGCACCTTGACTCTTGGATGAGAAATGGCTGCAGTGCGCGGTCCGGCAGCTTCTGCCTGGGCGGCGGCGGGTAGAGGAATTTCTAATCGTTGGCCGACGAACAGTTGGGCGGTAGGCTGATTGTTGAACACCTGAATGGCTCGCCAGCGCAGCGAATCGTTGTAGTAGCGACGTGCGATGCCGCTGTAGGTGTTGCCGTGCACCACGGTGTGAATTTCTACTTGCTTGCCCCAATCGCCAACGCGGTTTAGCCAGTGAACGGCCGTTTCTCCATCTTCTAAATTTGGGGCACCCTCCCCCTCATAGGCGGCCAATGACAAAATACGACGGCGCAGTTCACCATCAACGGCAATCGCGTTGAGGGCTTCTTCGGCTGCTTTTTCATTTTCGCCAGGAGGGGATACGGCCGTTTCCTCTGCCACTTCTTCTTCGCCGCCTACAAATGGATATTTATAGTCAGGAATAAGGCAGCTAAAATTTGGGTTTTCGGTGTAATGGAACCCACCCCAGCCATCCAAAAACTGTTTATTGCTGAAGCGGAAATATTCGCCTTTGGATCGCTGCGCCCACCAACCAAACAGCGGATCGTGGACGTAAACATGCGAATCATCGTAGCCAGTAACAACCAGAAAATGGCCGTATTCAAATTTGTTGCCGGTAATTGATACCCAGGGTTTGTATTTCACCAGGGCAATAAAGGCATGACCTTCGTCGATGTTTCGTTTTAGTTCCAGAAGCGCTTGACTGGCGTTGCCGTACGCTTTGTAGTCTAAGGTGAGCTGCCCCGCGCTCCAGGCGGCATTTTTGAGATCGGAGATGCTGGTGAATTTGGGGCGAACACCGATGTAAGCGTACAGCTCATCTGGGGTGATGGCCACACGCTTGCCATTCAGCAGCATGGCGACGCTGGTTGGCCCGCAGTCGGCAGAATGATCTTTGGCATCCTTATCCCATTGGGAACGGTAGGGTAATTGCAGCTTCTTTTCGGTCATCGTTACTACTCCTTCAAAAAAAAATTAAGAGGGACACCGAGTTACACTGAGAAAAGTGGGGTAGAAACCTGACAGGTTTGCAAAATGAGTATGAAATTAAGCCAATTTGCATTACAAAAAACCGTTTTGGGCTAAATTCTAGTGCAAACCTGTCAGGTTTTGCTAACCTCGGTAAATTGACCACGTTAACGGCCGTCATTTTATCTGCTTTGTGGTGGGGTTGCCATTATCAGGAATAGGACATTCGTTGTCAGATTCATGACCAGCCACATATAATCAGCTCCTTATGGGAATTTTGCAGAAAAAGATGGGGCGTCTGGCGCTGGTGGTGTTGGCTGTGTGGCTGTTTTTCTTTTTGGCGCTGGACAGCATGGTGGATGACAGCCCCACAATGGATGAGCAAAATCATCTGGCACGGGGAGCGGCGTTTGTCAAAACCGGCGATCCCCGGCTGAGCCTGGAGCATCCGCCGCTGGTGAACAGCCTGAGCGGGCTGCCGCTGTTGCTTTTGCCTGATCTGCATTTTCCCTTTGACCATCCCAGTTGGACTGACCAACAGCCGCCAGACGTGTATTGGTATGTCTTTGCCGACCAATTTTTGTGGCAGGTAAACCACGATGTGACGCGGATGATCTTTTTGGGGCGGCTGCCGATTGTGTTCCTGACGTTGGCGTTGGCGCTGGTGGGGTTCCATTTTGCCCGTGAATTTTGGGGACGGCCGTTTGCTTATCTCGCTTTCTTCATGCTGTTGTTTGAACCGAATATTTTGGCCAACGGCCGTCTAGTCACTACTGATTTAGGCGGCACGCTGTTCATAACGCTGGCGCTGCTGCTGATGTGGCGCTTGTGGACGGCACCGGGCTGGGCCTGGCGGCGCTGGCTGGCGGCTGGGCTGGGGTTGGGACTGGCCTTTGGCAGCAAGCTGTCTATGCTGACGTTTGTGCCGATTTTGGCTGTTCTGGCTTTGTTACCGATTTTTAACGCGGAGGCGCGGAGGCGGGGCGGGGTTGGTCGGAGGTTGATACAGTTGGGCGGGGCGGGGCTGGTTTCGGTTTTGGTGGTGTGGGCGATTTTTGGCTTTGAGTGGGGGATGTTTCGCTTTCCGTCGGAGGCGTTTGCTGGGTTGAACCGGTTCAGCGGGCCGATGCCTACGTTTTGGGCAGGGGTTGACCAGATTGTGAACGTGAGCCGGGGCGGCCGTATGGCGTTTTTGCTGGGCGAATCATCGGATCAGGGATTCTGGCAGTTTTTCCCGGTGGCCTTTTTGGTAAAGACGCCGTTGGTGCTGCTGGTTGGGCTGCTGGGGCTGGTGTGGTTGGGATGGAAACGGCCGTCCACTCGCCCCAAATTACTTTTCCTCTTCATCCCCGCAATTCTGTATTTTCTTGTCAGTGTTATCAGCGATATCAACATTGGTTACCGGCACCTGCTGCCGATTTTGCCGCTGATCATTGTAGGGGTGAGTGGACTGCCCACGATTTTTGCCACGCAGCCGCGCTGGCGGCAAGGTGTGGCACTGGTTTTGGCGCTGGGCTTGCTGTTGCCAACGTTGTGGATTCATCCACACTATTTGAGCTTCTTTAATCTGGTGGCAGGCGGTCCAGCCAACGGGGCGTCCATTTTGGCGGACAGCAGCAACGATTGGGGCCAGGATTTGTTGCGCTTGCAGGAGTGGCTGGCGGCAAATGGCGAGGAAACTATTCGGTTAGGCTGGTTTGGTACGGCGGATCCCGCTTATTATGGCCTTCATTTTGAGCCGCTGCCCGGTTTCCCCAGGGCACAGTTTTTGGGTTTGTGGAACAATCCACCGTTTAATCCTGAAAATCCTGAACCTGGTTTGTATGCGATCAGCACCAGCAGCTTGTGGGAAAGTCACTGGACATCGCGGCACGTTTATGCCTGGTTCCGAGCGCATGAACCAACGGCCCGGATAGGGTATTCGATTTATATTTATGACCTTCGCTAGATCGGGAACGCAGAGTGACGCTGAGATGACGCAGAGTTTTGCAGAGAAAAAGAGATTTGTGTGGTGGGGAACGGCCGTCCTTCTGATTGCTGCTATTTTCCGTCTGGTGTTGCTGCACGACGTGCCGCCGGGATTGTCTCAGGACGAGGTGCTGAACGCCGATATTGTGCAATTTATTCGTGGGGGCAGCCACGCTCTCTTTTTCCGCGAGGGGTATGGCCACGAGCCGCTGTACCATTATTTTTCGGTGCCTTTTCAGGTGCTGCTGGGCGACAATGTACTTTCCATGCGGCTGCCTGCGGTGACCTTGGGGCTGCTGTTGGTGGCCCTGACATTACGCTGGGCACGACGAGAATTTGGGGCGGGAACGGCCGTTCTTGCCGGTGCTGGTTTAGCTATCAGCTGGTGGCCCATTGTGTTTAGCCGGGTCGGCATCCGCCCCATTTTAGAGCCAGTGCTGCTGCTGCTCTTTGCCTGGTTTTGGCCAAAACGGCCGTGGTTGGCTGGTCTGTTTTTGGGACTGAGTGTGTACAGCTACACAGGGGCGCGGGTTGTTTTTGCGATTCCGGCGTTGCTGGTACTTTATTTTTTCTTAACTCAGAGGCGCGAAGGCGCGGAGGAAGGAGGCTGGAAGGCAGCGCTTGTTGTGTTGGGCGTGGCGGCGGTGGTGGCGCTGCCGCTGTTTTTGACGCTGCGGGCCGATCCCACCTTGCAGCAGCGGGTGGATCAGCTGGCGGGGCCGCTGGAAGCGTTGCAAGCTGGTGATCCGCAGCCGATTTTGCAGAGCATCGTGGATACTGTCGGGGTTTTTAGCTTCACAGGCGATCCGCGCTGGACTTATACGCTGCCGGGCCGACCCTTGTTTGATTGGGGAACGGCCGTCTTCTTTTATGCTGGCTTGCTACTGGCCCTTTGGCGTTGGCGGCAGCCACGTTATGCGCTTGTCCTCATCTGGCTGGGCGTGGCCCTGATTCCCAGTGCTGTGACGCCACAGTCGCCCAGTACGGTGCGGTTGGTGGGCGCGCTGCCGATGGTTTATTTACTGGTGGGATTGGGGATTACGGCCGTTACCCATATTTTGACCACCACAAAACCAGTTATCCATCAACAGAAATTGCGCGTTTTTCTGATTGTTTTGCTGTTGGGGGCCTTGTTAAGTGTGAATGCGTATCGCACAATTAATGATGGGTTCATCCACTGGCCTCGGGCAGAAACCACGCGCCTGAAGCATTACCAGACGATTTTGCTAGACATTGCTCGTGATTGGCGAGCCAATCCCATAGAAAACTTAGTGGTGGCTGAAGCTTTTTATGAGCCGATTGATCGTGATTCCTTGATTCGGGATTTAGGCCAAGATCCGCAAGCGCGTTGGGTACAGACAGGGCCTGAGGTGGCGGGGGCGGTGGTAGTGCCTGCAGGGGGAAACGGCCGTTTCTATGTGCCAGAATTTGCCGCTGTTTATCCGCCTTTACTAGTGGCTGCTGGTATTTCCGCAGAGCCACTTTTTCGCAGCGAGTTGCAACCATCGTTTGCCGTCTATGAGCTGCCAGAAAAACGGCCGATTCCTGTGCTGCCCCTTGATGAACCAATTTCCTTTGCTAATGTACTCAAATTAGAGGGTTATGAGCCTTTGTCCTTGAAGTCAGGGGAGATGTATCATCTTTTGACTTTTTGGCAAGTCGAGGACAGATTGCCTGCTGATTTAAGAATTTTCGTCCATGTGATTGACGAAGCAGGTGAGTTGGTTGCTCAACACGACGGATTTGATGCAGTTCCTAAGGGGTTGAGAGCAGGAGATACGATCATACAGCATCACGTCATTGATCTAGGCGAAGCGGTAGGTACCTCATTTGAAGTGCAAATAGGACTTTACACGATTCACGACCAGCAGAGACTACAGCCAATTGGTTTTCATAGGGATATCGTTGTTCTAACGGAGATGATGCGCGTTGACGGAAAATAAAGCTGTAGGTATATTTGCGCTTCATATTCATAGGATTTGGAGGAAAAAATGGAGTCAACTGAAAAGAAATTTGGAGCGTCCAAAGGGCGTTTCAAAATATTGCTGACATTCACCTTAGCGATAATTGCTTTGTTTGTAATGATTCAAACCTTAGCTATTACTATGGCGGAGGGCACAATACCTACGTATGCCCAAAGCCCCGTTATTACCCCTACGTTAACCACAGAAGAAAAAATTCAAGAATACATTGATGCCCATATTATCCTTGGGGACGTAATGCCAGAAGCTGAAGAGGTCGTAATGGAGCCTCAAGAGGTTGCGGCGCTTGATGTGGCCTGGAGTGGTAATACAGGCATGGTGGGCAACCCTGGAGATGACGTTATTTATACACTCACATTATCCAATGTGGGCAGTGAAGACGACACTTATGATGTAACGGCCGCTTCTGGTTGGGCCTCGTCGCTTTCCGGCACATCTTTCCCGGTTTCCAGCGGATCTTCTACAAACGTGAGTGTCACCATAACCATACCGCCTGCGGCGATGGTTAGTGATTCGGATACGGCCGTTATTACTGCTACTTCCCAAACAGATGCAATGGTTTCTGCCTCTGTCATGTTAACCACAACTGCCGGTTCTGAAATACTCTATTTACCTCTGATATTTAAACCACTTCCGGCCCCAACATTGTCGGCTACCCGCCCGAACAGCGCCAATGATTGGCAGATGAATTGGGACAATGATAATGCTGACATAACAGGATTCGAACTTCAGCAGTCTCAGGATTCGACATTTGCCAGTGGCGTCACGACTTTCAATTTGGCAAATAATGTTGCTTCTCAACTGATTGATACCATCCAACCATCGGCCAACAACGTTTATTATTATCGGCTTCGTACCCAAAAAGATAGCCAGAATAGTCCTTGGTCCAATGTTGTGGCCGTTGTTGGTGCTTACTACGATGATTTTACTAGCAATCAAACAGGTTGGTCTGGTCCTACGTTAAAAGACGCTATGCGGCGTTTAACGTTTATTGAAAAGGTAGATTCATGGTATGAAAATAACGATTGGTTGATTATTCGGGTAGAGGATTCTTGGGATTGGGCCATTGCTAGCCCCATGATGCCCGCACCGGAACCGCCTTACGTAATTGAATTTCAATCAAAGCCAGCTAATTTGGGCAACCTGGTGTCTCATGGCGTTGTCTTTGGTGGTGATTGGGGTGGGGCAGCCTGTCCAGATTGGAGCAGCTTGACAGGCGTTTATGCGCATAAAAACTGTTTCAATCACTTCTACAATGCCAATCTTATCTGGTCTTCAGATACAGATTTGACCCTTTTGTGGGAGCGGGTTGATAAATTGGTCTATTGTCCAACCTGTGGTGGCAGCCCGCTCAAGCGTTTGGGTGATGTAAATGATGTGTTGCCTTTCCATCCGAATGCTTCATCCTGGAACAGTTATCGTATTGAAGTACGTAGTTCAGGGATTAAATTTTATCTGAACGGCAATCTCAAATATACGTATAACGATACACGCTGGATTAATGATCCTTACTTTGGTGTATTTGCTTCTACGGACGAATATAGCAATTCTACGTGGCGATATGAATATCTAAAGGTAACGCCATTAGATAATTAGCCGATTGTATTTTCTAAGGCATTTAAAACCTCGGAGGGATACTTGTTTCCCTCCGAGGTTTTGTTATTCATACAGATGGGTAATGCGTTGAATCAAGCTGCCGACTTTCAGTGGAAGCGTTTGGGGTGGTTTCTGCTTGTTTTTGGGTTGTTCTATGGGTTAGCGCTCTCTAATCTATCCCAATTATCGCCTACCTTTGATGAGCAAGGTTTTATTACCCGTGGTTTGGGTTACCTGCGTGACGAGAATCAACATATGCGCGTTGGTCACCCCTTGGGCCTCAATGCGCTGAATGCTGCCTTCCTGTGGGGAGATGATACCGTGCAGCTACCTACCAACGATCCTTCTTGGCTACTGCCCAACTTTCACCGCCCTTCGGAACTATTTTTGTGGGAAATTGGCAATGACGTTGAGCATGTGATGTTTCTGGCACGGGTGCCCACGGTGTGGCTAGGGGTGCTGTTGGTTGCTCTGGTGGGGCGTTGGGCTCGTGAACTGACAAAATCTCGCTCAATGACCCTGCTGGCCATGGTGCTGGCTGCTTTTGATCCCAATTTGCTGGCAAACGGCCGTCTGGCCACGACAGATTTTGGTTTAACTTTTTTTGCCTTTTTGGCTGGTTTTTTGCTATGGCGTTTTGTGAAACGGCCGTCCTGGTCACGCGCTGTCTGGGCAGGCATTGGCTTTGGCCTGCTGCAGAATACAAAATTTACCGCCGGACTGTTTGTTCCCCTTTTTGCCCTGGTTCTTCTGCTATTTCTTATCCACTGGTTTCGTAAACCGTCAAGCAAAACCAGGTTGTTTAACTGGCATTCACCGCTGGTGATGCTGTTGGTGGCTTATCCATTGGCCGCCTTTTTGACGCTGTGGGCGGCGTATGGCTTCCAGATTGGCACCTTACCAGACAGCTTGCCTACTCTGCCCCAATTAGCCGGACTAACCGTGCCGCTGTCTCATCATCTGGAGCAGCTGTTGGACATTGGTGGCCGGTTGCAAAAGAGTACGCCTGCATTTTTGGCGGGCCACTATTCGGACAGCGGCTGGTGGGTTTATTTTCCGGTTACATTCTTGCTCAAAACGCCGCTGCCTACCCTGATTTTATTGCTTGGATCTGGCTTGGGCTTGCTGTGGCTGGCATGGCGACGTCGGCTAACAGGACGCTGGCTGACGCTGGCGGCACTGCTCGTTCCTCCGCTTGGCTACTTTGGTTTTGCCCTGACCACCGATATTAATTTGGGGTATCGGCATCTTTTGCCGGTGCTGCCGTTTTTCTTTGTGTCGATCCCTGCTGTTTTGTTTTGGCTGGGCCAGGAAACGGCCGTTTCGACAAGCTCAGGGCGGGCTGCTTGGCACCATTATCAGCCAGGGATAGTGCTTGTTTTGGCTGGCTGGCTCATGGTGATAGCTTTTTGGCTGCATCCGCACTACCTGGCATTTTTTAATGTGTTGGCGGGCGGGCCAGATGGTGGCTGGCGCTACCTGGTGGACAGCAATCTGGATTGGGGCCAGGATTTGGGCCGTTTGAAAGGGTGGATGGATGAAAACGGTGTGGCCCAGGTGTGGTTGAGCTATTTTGGCGAAGGACGGCCGTCTTACTACAACATTAATTTCATTGGCCTGGATAGCTTCCCGCCGCGTCTGATGAACCCGCAGGCACGGCCGTTTTACCCCTACGATCCTGCGCCTGGTATTTATGCCATTAGCGCGACCACGTTGCAAGGCGTTCACTTTGCTAACCACGATACGTTTGCCTGGTTCCGCGACCAAACGCCGCTGGATAAAGTCGGCTACAGCATCTTTTTGTATGAGGTGCCACCTCGTGGCGCGCCAGTCGATGTGGTGCTGGCAGGCGTGCAGCTTGATGACATCGTTCCAGACGATTTTGCCCGTTTTGAGACGAATCAGGTGGTGTCGCGCTGGCTGAACAGCAGCAACGCTTTCTTGCAGCCTGCTGCTGAGGAGTTTTGGCTGGTAATGCGTAACGATTTTGAATGGGAGTTGGTGGAGACGCCCGTTTCCCGCCAGCTCGTCAGCGAAAATGAGCAATATACACTTTATCGTGCCCGAAATCTTGAAGAACCAACGGTGGATTCGCTTGAATTTCGTTTGGCTGATCACCAGATTAGTTTCCTGAATCGGTCAGCAAATATCGTGATTCAGGACGATGTTTTGCAGCTAACCACCCGCTGGCGTAACGAAGCCGGCCCTAAACCGTTAAAAATATTTGTGCATTTGCTAGATGCATCTGGTCAGATTGTAGTGCAATGGGATGGTTTGGAGATTGCTTGGGAGGGCTGGCGTGCCGGCGATATTTTGTGGCACCAACATGAAATACCGCTGCCGACCGATTTGTCGGCCGGAAACTATGAGCTGCGTGTCGGCTTGTATGATTCAGCCACGGGTGACCGCTGGCTTACCCCAGACGGCACAGATTTTGCTACGCTCGCCGTCGTGGAGATTGTCCCGTGAGCCGCTCACATGTTGTGCTGTTGCTGATTGTGCTGCTAGCTGCCTTCTTGCGCTTGTGGCAGCTAGACACCTTTCCCCCTGGTTTGTACCATGACGAAGCGTACAATGGACTGGATGCGCTCTCGCTGGTGCAGGGCAAGGCATTCCCCCAATTTTACGAAGGTTGGGAACTGTATGCCCAGGATGCCCACGCCGACAATCCGCCAACGCCAACACGCTGGCCCATTTTTTTTGAAGGTAATTACGGCCGTGAGCCGCTGCATGTCTACTTGATGGCCGTCTCGATTTGGTTGTTTGGGGCGACGCCGTTTGCCATTCGTTTTGTCCCAGCCATTTCTGGCGTGCTGGCTGTGCTGCTCACTTACTTTGCTACGAAAGCGTTGTTCGTTCCGAGTCTTACGGAAAACGATCCTCAATCTCCAATCTCTAATCTCCAATCATACACGCCTTTGTTGGCAGCCTTTTTCCTGGCAATTTTGGTCCCGGCTATTCACTTTAGCCGCTTTGGCCTACGGGCAATGGTTTTTGTGCCTGTTGAAATGCTTACCGTCATCTTTTTCTGGCGCGGTTATACCCTTAGCCAACAGCCGACATCCTCCCGACGCGGCATCACCACTTCATTTTTGGTTGCTGGCTTTTTCCTGGGTGCGGGTATCTACATTTATGCTGCGGCTCGTTTATTTCCCTTGCTGTTTATCCTGTTTGTGCTGTTTTGGGCCTGGGGCGATTGGCCCAGTGTGCGCCAAAATTTGTTGAATATTGGTGGTATGGCGGTTGTGTCACTGCTAACAGCCTTACCGCTGTTGCTCTTTTTCTGGCAATACCCCTATTTTTTTGTATTTCGTATTGCTTATGTGGCCAACAAGGGGGTGGGCACGGTAGAAGACCGGCCGTGGCTAACCTGGCTGCTCAACATCGGGCGGGTGGTGCGTGGTTTGTATTGGCAGGGTGAAACTCATTTGCGCCACAATTTACCGGGACGGCCGTATCTGGACCCCATTCAGGCAGGTCTATTCACTTTTGGATTGCTGCATACCCTTCGCCAAAAACTCAATCCCCGCACTGTTTTTCTGCTGCTGTGGCTGTTGGTCATGTTGTTGCCCACCATCATGAGCGGTGACGCTCCCCATTTCGGCCGGATGACCGGTGCGGCTGGTGTGGTGGCCATTCTGACAGCCGTAGGTTTCGTCTTTCTAGCAGAATGGTTGTCGGGAATCGGTGAACGGTTATCGGTGAACGGTAAACTGATTACCGATTACCGATTACTGCTTACCGTTTACTGCTTGCTGCTTCTCGGCAGCCTCGCTTTCACGCTCCGCGACTACGTCGTCCGTTACGCCAGCCATCCCCAGCTTACTGCCGATTTTTATCTGCCGGATTGGGAATTGGGTCAGTTTGCAGCGGAACAGCCGGAGGGAACGGCCGTTTACCTCACCCCCACGCAGGAAGAAATGGCCACTATTTATTTTGCCCTGGCCGCTCCTGATGGCATCAGGAGCTATTCTGGCACGGGAGCACTAGTGCCAACGGGAGCACCCGGTTCGGACTCTCTTTACCTGGTGCGCCCAGATAGCAGTTTTGCCTGGCAGCAGCTTACGGCCTTTTTTGATGATTATGAGGTGGATCAATCTCGAACGGATTATTGGGTGCTGCGCGTGCCGGACAGCGCTTCACAGGCGATGGGGGCAGCTGTTGATGACGAAACGGCCGTTTCCTTCACTGATCAGGTTCAATTGCGAGGCTGGTCGAGTAAGACTGAGGTTGGTCAGGTGCAAGTAAATCTTGTCTGGCAGGCACAAGCAGACATGCCACTGGCATACACGGCTTACGTGCATGTTATAGACAGCTCAGGACAAATTGTAGCCCAATTAGACCGGCAGCCAGATGGTTACCCCACGACAGATTGGCAGCCTGGTGAGGTTGTGGTTGATACGTACACAATGGAACTGCCTGGCGATGCTGCTGGGCCATTTACGTTGGAAACCGGATTTTATGATCTGGACACACTGGCTGGTTTGGGTGAAACGGCCGTACTTACGGAGAGCTTTACCCCATGATACAGCAAACCTCCTTTGCTCCCAAATGGGGCATTTTCATTGTGCTTGGTCTGGCGGCGCTGCTGCTGGCTGGCTATCTGGCTTACGCCTTAAACCTGACGGGTGGTGTATTGGGTGTTCCGCTGGACGACGCCTGGATCCATTTTCAATATGCTCGTAATTTGAGCCAGGGGAATGGCTTTAGTTATGTGCCTGGTGTACCTACACCCGGTTCTACAGCCCCGCTTTGGACGTTGCTCTTGGCGAGCATAGGTTTGTTCACTGATGATTTCTTGCTGCCGGCCATGCTGTTCAGCGCGGCTCTGTTTCTGCTCACCATTTGGCTCACTTACCGGCTCACGCTAGACCTGACGGATCACGTGGGCGTGGCGCTGCTGGCGGCTGCCGGACTGGCCGTGACGGGGCGCATGGTGTGGGCCAGCTGGTCGGCCATGGAAGTAACTTTGTTCACGGCGCTGAGCGTGGGTGGAGTATGGGCTTATCAGCGGCGCGGCTTAACGGGGTTAACGGCCGTCTTGTTTGCCCTGGCCAGTCAGACACGCCCGGAAGGGCATGTGTTGTTTGCTTTGGCGGTGCTGGATACGCTGTTTGCCTGGCGTTGGCCTTATGCTGAAAAACGGCCGTCTGCCACCTGGAAAAATCTGACTGCGGCTGTTTTGATTTATGGCGCGATCCAGCTGCCTTATGCTTTGTTTAGCTTATCGGTGACGGGACGGCCGTTGCCCAATACCTTTTACGCCAAGGCCCGACAGAGCACCTTGTACAGCTGGCGCACGCTGCGCGAAACGCTGCAATATCATTGGCAGGACAACTGGCTGACGATGTTGCTGCTGCCCTTCAGCTTGCCAACTTTGTGGCGGCGTAACCGGCTGGTGGGCAGCTGGCTGGTGGGACTATGGCTGCTGTTGCCGTTTATTGTGCCGTTTTTGTGGCATCATGGTCGTTACACCATGCCGCTGCTGCCTTTTCAGATGATTGCTGCAGCGGTAGGGTTTTATTGGCTGGCCAATAAATTTTGGCACAACCGGCAGGCAGTATGGTTGGCTTTTGCTGGGCTGTGGCTGGTGGTCGGCTTATGGACTGCCCCTTATTGGGCCGGGATGTTGGGCTACAATGCCCGCGAAATTTTAGAGATTGATGTGGCCCTGGGTGACTGGCTGGCGGCCAACGTGCCTGCTGAAGAAACCGTGGCCATTGACGATATCGGCACGATTGTTTTCCAGGGGCCACGACCCATTGTTGATTTGAACGGCCTGGTTTCCCCGGAGATGTGGCCAGTGCTGGACGATGCTGATCCGCCAACGGCTGCCATGCGCCTGCTCGCCACAAGCGGGGTGCGCTATCTGGCCATTTTCCCTGATTGGCACCCGCTGCTGGTGAGCGATCCTGTGATTGCCCAGCCTATCCAGCGCTTTCGCACCGACACCCATTCGATCATTTTTGCTCAGGAAGCGGTGGTGTATGAAATGGATTGGCCCTATCGCCAACAAATTGAGCCGCAGCATGAGGAAACGGCCGTCTTCGGCGATCGTATTCGGCTGCGTGGCTATGATTGGTTGGCGAATGAACAAACGGTTGACCTGACACTTTATTGGGAAAGTGTAACGGCCGTTGTTGAGAACTACAAGGTTTTTATCCACATTGTTGATGAGAATGGCACGATTGTGGCCCAGACGGACCGTCTGCCTGTGAATGGCTTGGCACCGACCTGGCGCTGGCAACCTGGCGATCTAGTGCGCGATGTGCATCAGATACCTTTGCCGTCAGACCTAACACCGGGTCGGTATCAGGTGCGGTTGGGTTTGTACACGGAAGCAAACGGCCGTCTCCCTCTGAGCAATGTTTCATTCCCTGTTGATTTCATTACCTTGCTGGATTGGCAGCATCTACTCATCAGTGACTGACCGTGATCTGCTGCAATACAATATGATCTCTGCTGTTGGTAGCCAGCCGAGTGCCATCGCGGGCATCGTATAGGCCGACAATAAGTGTGTATCGGCCGTTTGCCAAATCAGATGGTAGGGTAAGTTGGTAGCTATCCACAACCACTTCATCTGGTTGCCAGCAAGTTGGCGGCCACTGGCCATTAACTGGCCAATTATCCTGTTGGGCAACCAACTGCTCATCAGCAGCCAAAAGCTGCGTGAAGACAGTGTATGGTCGCAAGGTTGCGCCCTCGGCTTGCCAGTAAAGTGTAAAAGGAAGCTGGCTACCGGGGGAAATGGTCGAAGGTGGCAAATCAGCTCCGAGCAGCGTGATTGTTCCATTGAAGTGGGCGTTGACGGCCGTTTCTGGCGTTTTGTCTTGGGGTTGAGACGGCCGTTCCGCCACAACGATGACTGGACGTACTGGTTGCCAGGCCAGTCCCAGGCTGATTGTCAGGAAAAGTTGTGTGCCTATGATGAGCAAGATCCATTGTTTTGGTAGCCAATCAGCCAGCATACCTGCCCCCACAATCGCTAGCAACGGCATAAAAAAGAGCCACAGTCGCCCCACTTCGCCTCGGGCCGAACCGGAAAAATTGAGCACCAGGATCAAGGCAAAAAGGGAAATCGTCAGCAAGTGGTGCGGGGTCAAACGACGGCGACGAAAAGCTGTGGCGGTGCCCACGAGTGCCATCCCAAAGCCCAGCAGCAGCGGCCAGCCAGCAAACATGAGCAGATCAACCAGGTTCCAGATGATCCACCAGTCGTAGCGGCGTAGCAGCGTTACCAGCGTGTAATGCTGGTCTAGTCCAGTTTGAAAAATGGCCCAGGGTGGCACGCCCCAGCCCAACCACAGCAGCAGCCAGAATGACAATCCAGTCAGGCTCAACACACCACCAATTTTAAGGAGGCGAATAGTAGTGAGTTGCTGCCTGTTCCACAAATCGAGCAGCAGGTAAAGGGCAATCGGCAGCGCCAGCGCCAAATTGCCCAGGCTGAGAAAAGTAAGCAGGGAGTACAAGAATCCGGCCAGTGCATACCACAAGAGACGACCGCTTTCTTGTCCATGCACCAGACACAAAAATAGCAGCAACACCAGCGGCGGGTAGAATTGTACTACCTTCGGTGCAAAGAGAATCAGGGCGGGAATGGTAGCGATAAGCAACGTGGCCAAACGCGCTTTTGTTGGTTCCAGCCAATGGCGGGCCAGCGCATAGCCCGGCCAAATGGTAAAGGCCGCGGCCAGCAGCGGCAGCAGGGACCAGGTGAATAAGGCGGCGGCGACGGAAAACGGCCGTTCCAGCAGCCACAAATCCATACAGCGCCCTGGGTAAACCCAGCTGGCTATCTTCATAGAGAAGTTGGGAAAGTGGGTAAAAAGAGTGGCGGTGAGATTGTTGGCGATGAGCAGCCCTGGTGGATGGGTGCGAGCATGTTCGGCGGCAAAGGTGGGCATCAGTTCCGGGTAGGTTTGCAAGGCGCTGTTCAGGTCGGGGAGCTCGATGGCTGGTTCAAAGTAGCCGCCGGACAGGTTAGACAAGGTACGATCTACCAGTTCAGCCAGTACTGGCTGGCGATCCGCTTGAATGAGGGCCAACTGCAAGCCGATCATTGTGCCGCTTAACGCTAGCAGGGCAAGAACGTTGCGTCCCTTTTGGTCTGGTTGACGCAGCCACCAACCGGCCACCAACAGCAAGAGGAGCCCTACAAAAATTGGCAGCCACCAATGGGAGAACGGCCGCAAAAAATAAGGCCAATACCACTCGCTGGTTTCTGGCGCTGGGCCACGTAACCAGGGCAAAGCATCAGTAAAAATAAGCACGATCAGTGCTAGGGTGGGCAGCAGTAAAAGAGATAATCGGCGGTTCATAGCATATAAAAGCCGAGCTTGTCCCGACAAAGCTCGGCTTAGAGAATGTTACCATATCTTTGGGAATTCAGGGTATTTATCGGTCGTACTGCATGGTGTTTGAAACATGATTTGTCTCTGATTACGTCTCATGCATCGCAGATAACTTATAGCGCGTAAAAAAAGCAGTCGCCAATTTGGCATAGGCATGATACAGTCGCCACCCGATTGAGAATCGTATGAAAAGAACCCTTAGAATGTTTTGGCCCTGGCTGGGCTTTTTGTTGCTCATCTGCCTTTTTCTGGCCCCGGCGCTGCTAGCGGGCAAGGTGCTGCTGCCGCTGGATATAGTGGTGAAGGCATGGCCACCGTGGCAGCAGCCAAACCAGGTCGTTGATGTTCACAACCCCCTTATTACCGATGTCGTCGATTATATTTTCCCAGTTAAGGCATTTGTGGCGGAACAGGTGAAGTTGGGCAAGCTGCCGCTGTGGAATCCTTATGTGCTGGGTGGTTATCCGCTGACCTACAATACACAGGCTGGTTTGTTTTATCCGCTGTCCTTTTTTTATTACTTGTTGCCTGCCACGACGGCCGTTGATGGTGTCATCTTTGCTCAATTGTTTTTGGGCGCGGCCTTCATGTTTGCCTTCTTGCGCCAACTGCGGCTGCGGCGCGTGGCGGCCTGGGTGGGCACGGCCGTTTTCCTATTCAATGGCATGATGATTGTCTGGCTAGAGTGGCAGGTAGTGCATGCGGCCATTATCTGGCTGCCGCTGCAACTTTTGTTTATGGAGCGGATCGCTCAAAAATGGGAAGCAATGCCTAACGAATCGATGGCTAAGGCCGGATTTTGGGCGACGGCCTTGGACGCTGCTGGCGCAGGTGTGGCTTTTGCCATTCCTTGGTTGGGCGGGCATTGGAACTGGACGCTGTACGGCAGCATGACGGCCGTTTTGTATCTGCTTTGGCGGTGGTGGCCCTTATTGTGGACGGCCGTTCGTCAAAAGGAATGGCAGCGTGGCAGGGTAATCGGGGGAACGGCCGTGTTTGTGCTGAGCCTCGGCGTGGCCTTGAGTCTGGTTCAGGTGCTGCCTGCCTTCAACTATTTGTTGCGCGGACACCGAGATGCGTTCACCTTTAGGGAGTCGTTGAGCCTGGGCCTAAAATCTTCGGCGGTGGTGGCCCTGGTGCCGGACTTTTTTGGTACACCCCTGGCCCAAAATTGGTGGGGGCCAACCAATTATAACGAGACAACGTTTTACGTAGGGCTATTGCCACTGTTTTTAGGCATTCTGGCTATTTGGCTGCGGCGTGACCGAATCACTCGCTTTTTTGCAGTTTGGGGTGGGCTGGGGCTGCTCTGGGCACTAGGGACGCCAGCCTATGGCTTGCTTTACATACTGCCCGTGTTCAATGGGCTTTGGCCCAGTCGGGCGATGACGGTGCTGCTGTTTTGTCTGGCTGCTTTGAGTGCCATCGGTTTGGATGGGTTGCTGGCGGCAGGGATTAATTGGCGAACTGTGCGGCAAACGGCCGTGGCCATTGCCTTGGTTTTGTTAGGGATTTTGGCTTGGTTTATTTGGCGGTATCAACCCGATTTAGATGTTTTGCGATCAGATCTGCTTTGGTTTGGTCTTTCTTTGCTGGTTTGTGTGTGGCTGCTATGGTTGGGGCCAAGTCGGCTGCGTCCTGTAGGTTTTGCGGCGTTGGTTGCAGGGTGGGTTGTGTTGGAGCTGTTTTGGCTGGGTTACGATTACAACACGATTGGGGATGTTGCGGATTTGTACCCAGCGACAGAAACGGCCGAATTCCTGCACAATGATCCCGGTCAATTTCGTATAACCACTTTGCCAGAGGGTGTAGCCTATCCACCTAACACCGCTTTGCAGGCTCGCCTGCAAAACATGAGCGGCTATGAACCAGCCATTCTGCAAAATGTGGTGAACTATGTGCAGGCGGCTGAAGGCGGTGAAGCCATCTACTTTGAGCGTGAGCTGATGCCACTTCGGGGGCTGGATTCGCCGTTGATTGATGCGTTGAACGTGAAATATGTGGTTACGATTAGTGACTGGTATCAGGATCAATCTGTGTTAGGGCAGGCGGAAGAAGATGTTACGCAATGGCTGCCGGTGATGGCCGATACGCCGTTGACACGGCCGTTTAGCGTGCCGGATGCGGGATTGCACCGCCTGGATGTGCCGCTGCGAGTTTCTCAGGGGGCGACAGGTGTGGTTACCGTGCGCGTTTTGTCTGCTGATGGTGGGCAAGAGTTTGCCCATGCTGATTGGCAGCTTGTTCAGCCGCAGGAAAATGAGTGGGTCAGCTTCTTTTTTGCTGCCTTTCCCTCTGAATGGGGCCGCGACTTTTTATTTGCGGTATCTTTTGCCGGGACGGGCCAGGCTGAGATTGGCAGCACCGTCGATGGCCTGGCTTTTCGTAGCTACTATTTGCCTCGTCCGCAGTTGATGCAGGAAAATGGCAAAACGCGTATTTACCTGAATGAGGGCTTTTTCCCTCGAGCGTACGTGGTGCCTAAAGCCATCCCAGCCGCAAATGAAGCGGAAGCATTGGCATTGGTACAGCAGCAGGCTGAATCATTGGCGGGAATAGTTGTGTTGGAAACTGCCGACACCGTAGACCCGCCGCGTTGGGAGACGGCCGTTTCCCCTGCCAGCAACGTCACTATCACCCAATATGATTTAAACGAGGTGGTGCTTGATGTGGCGTTAGACGATGCTGGTTTTGTGGTATTGGCTGACACGTATTATCCTGGTTGGCGGGCAACGATTGATGGTGAGGATACGCCGCTGTACCGGGCCAACAGCCTGGTGCGGGCTGTGTATGTGCCAGCAGGCGACCATTCGGTGACATTTTCGTTTTTGCCACAAGATTTTATATGGGGAACGGCCGTTTCCGGTTTAGCCATGTTGCTGGCAATCATTGTTATGGGTTGGGGATGGGTGAGAAGCCGCAGATGAGGCACGAGAAACGCTGGTTGTTGTTGATCTTAGTCTCTTACGCGGTGTTGGGAATCGCGTATTCCTGGGTGGTTCCCTTGGGTGAGGCACCTGATGAAGTGGATCATTTTCTGTATGTACGCCATCTGGTTGAACAGCACGCTTTTCCTGTTATGCAGCCTGTTGCGACGGACAACGACACGATGGAAGCTAACCAGCCGCCTCTCTTCTATTTACTGAATGCGATGGTCACCGCACCGTTCCCCATGACTGCCTCGGCCGATTTGCCCCTGAACGCCTGCTTTACTTTTGACCCTCATGATGGGGGGCGCGCCCATTTTTATTTGCATGAACCAGCCGAGCGATATCCTTTTGCCGCCGATTATTTAGCTTTTCGCGTAGCTAGGTTGGTGTCTGTTGCTTTAGGTGCACTGACGATTGGGCTGGCCTATGGTTTGGGGCAGCAAATGCGTTTTGCTGGTAGGCATCTGGGGCTGCTGGCAGCGAGCATTCTGGCATTTAATCCGCAGTTTATTTTTATGACGGCCAGTGTGAATAATGATGTGTTAACGGCCGTTATCGGTGCGGCCCTGGTTTATTTTTCGATTGCCACCGTTCAGGCTCCTTCGCTGAAGCGTTTTGTGGGGTTGGGTGCCTTGCTGGGGTTGGGGCTGTTAACCAAATTTGCGCTGATTGCGTTTTGGCCGTTGCCGTTGCTGGCTGTTTTGATTCGTGTGGAGAACGGCCGTATCAAACAAGCATGGCAATATGGCATGGTGGTTATCGGGCTGCCCACTATCATTGCTGGCTGGTGGTACGTTCGTGCCAGCCAACTTTACGGCGATCCGCTAGCCTGGGGTGTGCATTTGCAAGCCAAAGGGTCGGAGGTATTGCGCACCTCAATGCTATCGTTGGCCGATTTGGGTGACTTTGTCGCGATCCATTTTCAATCATACTGGGCCTGGTTTGGTTGGTTGAAGGTGCAAACGGCGGGATGGGTGTACGGCGTGTTGGCTGCGGGGATGTTTGTGGCATTGATAGGACTGCTGCTGCTATTGTTTGATTGGTTCAGGCAAACACGCAAAACAAAATTTACTGGATTGTTTTCTTTTATTCATCGTTCTCCAGGCGTAACGGCCGTTTTGTTTAACGGCCTGGCCGTGGCTGCCATTTATACGTCTCTGCTGCGCTACATCCAGACGATTAACTGGTCGGGTTATCAGGGCCGTTTGGCCTATGCTGCTGCCGCACCGATTGCCGCCTTGCTGGCGTTGGGCTGGTGGCGTTTCACCGTATTTTTGTCCAGACAGACGGGCCGTTCATGGCTCACAAGAGTCATTGGCGTTTTGCCCACGGTTGGCTTATTGGTTTTGGCTATGGTCAGCCTGATGCAGTTGGATCACGCGTTTGCCCGACCCGCTCTTTACACCCCACCTGCTAAATGGGACAGAGTTTGCCAGCTTGCGTCTGATGGTTTTTTCATCGAAGCGGTTGAATTTCCTTTAGTTGTGGGACCAGGAGATTCCTTTATGGTGTCGCTGGGCGGCTATGGGGAGGGTGACGGAACGGCCGTAGGCGAGATAGCATTGCTGGACTGGAGAGGCTCCTTGTTGGATACGGCCGTTTCTAATCTTTCTTGGTCTGCTGATGAGCCAGTTTCGGTTACAGTGCCTCTTACGGTACCGCCAGACATTTTGCCAATGCGGGCACGGTTGGTCTACTTCCTGAATGATGAAGTGACTGAGCTGGGCTACCTTAAAATTGCTGCGGGGGAAACGGCAATACCTGTGTCTCCATACCCTGTCCGCGGTAACTATGCTGACCAGATAGTCTTGCTGGGTTACGATTTACAAATAGAGGCAGGCAGTCTCCGCTTGAAAACGCACTGGCAAGCGTTGCAGCCTATTGCTGAAGATTTCACTATTTTTGTGCATTTACTGGATGAGAATGGGGATTTAATTGCGCAACAGGATGCACAACCTCAAGGTGGTCGGTATCCTACTTCAATTTGGGACGTAGGGGAGGTTGTCGTTGATGAAGCAAATTTCACATTTCCGCCAGATGCCCAGCCGACGCAAATTGGCATTGGTTTGTATCGTTTGGATACGCTGGGTCGATTGCCTGTGGTAGGCGAGATTGTAGGGGAAACGGCCGTTTCCCAAACAGACCAGATACTGCTTCAGCTAAACAGGTGATGCCTGAAACGTAGGCTTGACCAAAAGTCATTCACGTTTCAGGCATCGCTCAAAGCTCCATAAAATCCGAAAGCTTCAGTACTTTTTACTCG
Source organism: uncultured Anaerolineae bacterium (assembly GCA_905479495.1). Lineage (GTDB taxonomy): Bacteria > Chloroflexota > Anaerolineae > Promineifilales > Promineifilaceae > Leptofilum. Next base: position 87,220 of record CAJQMR010000012.1, on the reverse strand, counting down.
CCCTTAATGGGAATGCGATAAACCGAAACGGATGCTGGGGTTAGGCAATCTTTGAAGCATCGATCTACTTCATCGCAGTACTCATGGGAATTTTCATTAACCACGTAAACATACCGTGAGATTGGGTCCGTAGCTACGCCCAGAGGGACGTTCCCTGCGGGCAGAGTCTCTACCACTTTGCCCTCGAGCAGCACAGTGACCGTGTTGCTTTCCTTGTTAGTGACAAAGGCATAACCAGAATCCTCATGCACCGCCACACCCCACGGATAGTCGCCAGTCGGCAAATTACTAAGAAGGCTGGAGCCACGCACGATCGAAACTGTGTTTTGCTTGGGGTTCGTGAAATAGGCAAGCCCACGTGTTCTATCTATTGCTACGCGGCGTGAAAGTTTGCTCGTTGTAATTGACGTTACCTGATTATTGTCTAAATTAGTGATTGAAATGTTCTGGGGATATTGACTGTTTGGTGAAGAATGGGCTATATACAGATACCGACCAACTTCATCTAATGCCATTTGGTCTGGCCCCCAGCCAATCTGAAAACTGTCGATAACAGTGGTGTCTTCAATGATGAAAAGAAACCCTTGCTCCCAATTGCTTACGTAGACTAACCCGGTGACTGGGTCTACTTCAACGTCTAATATCCAGCCCTTTCCCAGAGGAATATTGGCAACTTGCTGGGTGCCATCGACTACCTGGACCACACCACCACCACCCAAATAGGCGATATAGGTATATCCGTTTACAGGATTGTAAGCCGCAGAAAATGGTTCAAAGTAAGCACCGGGCGTCGCCGGAGCAGCTTGAATGGTGCCTACAAACTGTGTACCTTGGAAGCGGGAAACGCCGCCGTGCAGATTGGTGACAAAGCTCTGATTATCTATCGATGAAGAACTGACAAGTGTTGGCCATTCGCCAGTGGAGATCGTGCTAATGAATGCCCCATCTTTTAGCAGAGAGACATTGGCGCTCTCGTGGTTGGCAACGTAAGCAATACCCGTGATGGGATTCACACCAATTTCGTGGGGACATTTCGCGCCAGGTAAGTCGATTTTGGACACAAATTCCGGAGGCAGATAGACAACAGGGTTATAAATGAGCGGTAGATAAAGAGATGTATCTGTTGAACCAGTGGGTTGTGCTTGAATACGGTTTGTTTGGCTGAAGGTAGAAAGAGTAATGAGAAGAAGTAGCGGAATGGTTAGGAGGAAGAGGATTAACAATGTTTTTTTAGAATGCTTTAGAAAAGAAGACAAGCTTTTCATGAAAAAGGTTCCTTATGTAAGTAAAAGATTTGAGCATGCCCATACAAAATTGCTAAGTCTAGCCATCTCTTCTTTCTTGTCAATTCCAACAGATGACGCTTTATACATTGCAAAGATCTTTACATTAATCGCTGTTTTACCTATATGATTGACTTTTGATAAAATTCGTTGTTTTGCTTTAGGAATGGCAGAAGGATGTATACCTGAGTGTCTCGAAAATCACCTGTGCTAAAGAATGTTGGGCAAAAACGGCCGTTTCTCTCCCCCCGTCTGCTCTTCCGCTTAATGGTTGTTGGCTTGCTCTTGCTGCTGTGGGGCCGTTTGCTAGATGCCGCCAATCGGCAATCGGTGACGTTTGATGAGAGCCTACATTTGCTGCACGGAGTGCTTTTTTGGCAAAAAGCAAGACTGTACAGCGTCGTGCAAAATCCGCCGCTCATCAATGCTTTAATGGGGTTGCCTGTTCAACTACTGTTCCATCCAGTTTTGCCCCAGTTTGAGACCACTGCAATTTTTCAGGATTGGCTGACTATTAGCCAGGCTTTTGTTTGGCAGGTCAATAGCAATGGTTTGCCGCTTTTATGGACGGCCAGATGGGTAATTATGTTGTTGACGCTGCTGTTGGGAGCGATGGTTTGCCGCTTCTCAGGGCAACTGTTTGGTAGCTTGGGTGCTGGTTTGCTGGCCCTTACCCTGCTGAGCCTAGACCCAAATATCCTGGCGCATGGGGCTTTGGCCACAACTGATTTGGGGATTGCCTTTTTTTTGCTGCTGGCCGTGTATTTTGTTTGGCGTTATTGGCAGCAGGGGGAAGCTCGACCCTACTCTTTATTTGGCGCAGCGACGGTAGCGCTTGGTCTGGCTTTTGCCGCAAAGTTTACGGCCGTTATTTTTATTCCTGCATTGTTTTTACTCATTCTTTATCGCAACGTGATGCAACATTCTTCTTGGCGTGTATGGATTAAAGAATTTTCTGTTATTGCAATTTGGGTGGTGGTTGGCGTTGTCATTTTTCTCAGTCTCTACCGCTTTCAATGGCCTGCTTTGCTTAAAGATTTTCAGCTGCAACAAGAACACCAGTTTTCTGGCCACAGCGCTTTTCTGCATGGGCAGCTGTCCAGGGAAGGCTGGTGGTATTACTTTCCCTTGACCTTTCTCCTCAAAACGCCGCTGGCTACGCTGCTGCTGGTTGGCTGGGGAGTGATTTTGGCGCTGCGGCTGCGCGGCTGGCCTTCGTGGGCCTCAGTTTGGCTGTTGCTGCCGGTAGCCGCCATTTTTGGCTCGGGCTTTGTGAGCCACGTGAATATTGGGTACCGGTATCTGCTGCCTGCCTTGCCGCTTCTGTTGGTTCTTTCTGGGAATGTTTTTACGCTGTTGGCCCCTCAGGACAAGACAAAAGGTAAAATGCGGCCGAAAGTTTTACGTTTTGGCCTGGGAATAGCTCTGCTAAGTTTATTTGCTGCCTCACTGGCGATCCAGCCCAACTACCTGGCCTATTTCAATATCTTAATTGGCGGACCAGCCAATGGCTGGCAGTGGCTGGTTGATTCCAATCTGGACTGGGGGCAAGATTTGATTGCGTTGGCGGCATACGAGAAGCAGCATTTGGCGGAACCGTATCAGGTGGCCTGGTTGGGAACGGCACCGCTGGAGGCTTATGGTATTGCAAACGGCCGTCCCATGCCCATCTGGCCCCAGGGTCGAGAAGATCCACTCACCGACCCGTTTTATCCACCAGTCCCTGCCCCCGGAACCTACGTCTTGAGCGCCACCCAACTGCAAGGCGTTTATCTCAAAAATCAATCTCGCTTTGCCTGGTTTCAGGATCAGGCACCAACAGACCGCATTGGTTATTCCCTGTTTGTTTATGACGTGCTGCCAACCGGGCCGGCGGTAGGATTGGGGTTGTCTGGTATTGGTCCGGCAATGATTGCGCCAGAGGATTATGTGGCGGCTTTTGCCTCAAATGATGTTCAGTCGCGCTGGTTTGATGCCCGCACCAGTTTGTTATGGTCTGTGGGGGGAAGTGACGTGGTGTGGACGGCCGTTGGGGAGGGACATTTGCCAGATAATCCTCTGCTAACGGCGCTGTATCCAGAGGCTGGACCGGTTTTAAATGGCAGCCAGATGCTGGATGAGCAGACATGGCGCTACGCTTTATTTGCATGGCCTGATTTTTCCGTTGCGCAAATTCTTTCGGGAGAAACGTTTTCTACCGATTTGGGCTGGTCGCCAGAGGCTGTGGTGGGCGCAGCTGATTGGGCCGAAAAGCGTCTTCCTTTGGCAGAAACGGCCGTTTTCGACGACACATTTGCTTTATTGGGCTATCAGGTGGTTCCCACAAACGAGTCCGTGATGCTCCTTGGCTTTTGGCAGGTGGTGAAGCCGCCCGGCGATGATCTGAAAATTTTTGTTCACTTGTTGGATGAGGATGGACAGTTGGTGAGCCAGCATGATGGCCTTGATGTAAATGGGCGTTGGCTTCAGACCGGGGATTTGTTTGCCCAACTTCACGTTATTCCCTTGCCAGCCGACCTGGCATCTGGAACGTATGCGCTGCAAATGGGTCTGTACCATGCGGGCAATGGTTTGCGCCTTGCTTTGCCGGTCAATGATGCCCTCACGGATCGGGTTCTGTTGCAGACGATAGAAATTGGCGAATAGGCAACGACCGTTGGACGCACATTCTAAAGCAAGATAAGATACGCTCCGATATGTCGAGGAAAGGTGGAATGCAGAGTTCGGGCAGGGAAACAGTGGCGGAAACGGCCGTTACCAAAGAGCCAAATCTGGTCTCTCTCATCATTCCTACCCGCAATGAAGCGCAAAACATCGTTCCCCTTCTCAAACGACTGGCCGCTGCCCTGGCCACAGACGGAAGCAATCACGCCATTGAAGTTTTGTTTGTCGATGACAGTACGGATGACACGCCCGGCGTGGTCACCCAGGCTGCCGCAGATTTCCCCTTTTCTGTACGGGTGATTGCCCGTCCCCCAGAACGACGCAACGGCTTGAGCGGTGCTGTGGTAGAAGGATTCAGCGCAGCCCAGGGCACCTGGCTGTGTGTGATGGATGCTGATTTGCAGCATCCCCCGGAACTGGTGCCGGTGCTGTTGTCTCGCGCCGTCGCCGCCCGGGCAGACATTGTGGTCGGCAGCCGTAAATGCGACATGTTTGGCCCGCTGGGCTTAAGCCGCAAACGGGCCATGACCTCTCAACTGCTGACGCTGCTGGCGCGCGCCTGGTTTCCTCGCCTGCTGCGCAACGTGTCTGATCCGCTGACGGGGTTGTTTTTAGTGCGGCGGGCGGCGATTAATACGGCCGTTCTGCGGCCCAACGGCTTCAAAATCTTGCTAGAAATCTTAATTCGCTGCCCTGGCTTGCGCGTGTCTGAAATTCACTTCGATTTTGCCAGCCGCCACGAGGGGGAAAGCAAGGCCGATTTCCAGGAAGGGATGAACTTTTTTCGCCATTTGCTGCGGCTGCGGCTGACAGCCAACCAATCATTTCCCAGACTGGTCATCGTCGCACTGGTGAGTTTGTTGTTGGATACGGCCGTTTTCACCATTACTCAGCCGCTTGTCAATTGGTCTTATTTGGTGACCGCGTTTGTAGCTGCCCAACTAATCATTTTGTTGCGCTTTTTCCTGACGGAAAAATGGGTTTTGGGCGGTGGGCATCCGGTGCCGGGCTGGCCCGGCCTGCGCCGTTTTTGGATCACCAATCAACTGTCCCTGCTTTTTGTGCGCTTGCCCCTTTTGCTGCTATTCATTTCGGTTTGGCGTTGGTCGCTGCTGGCTGCCATTGTGCTAGCGATTTTAGTGGAGAGCGTAGGGCGCTATGCAGTGTCTGAGCAGTGGGTTTTTTCTCGTCGCGGCATCACCATGTGGCAGCCCGGTATTTATCGCTATGATCTTCACGGCATTCTCCGCATAGAATCGCAAACGCTGCTGCCGGAACTGGCTTATTTTGCTACGGCCGAACCGCTGCCCCAGATTGATATTCAGATTCGTGTTGACCGCTTTGGCACGCCCACGCCGCAGCCGGGAGCTATGGTTTACAATGAACGGTTGAGCCGCTTTGGTTTTGGCACGGTCGTTATGCCCGGCACTGATTTTACAGAAATTGTCATCTCGCCGCTTTTAGCTACTGCCCCCTTCGCCTTGTACAAAAGCGTGTTGGAGCCAGTGTTGCGTTGGGCCTTTGTGCAGCGCGGTTATGCCTTGGTCTACAGTGCGGCAATGGCCCGGCAGGGCGAAGCCACGCTCATTGTGCCGGAAGGTGATGAGGGGAAGACCGAGATTATTTTACAGGCCATGCGCCAGGATGATTACGCGTTTATGGCGGATGATTTTGTGATTTTGGCAGGAGACGGCCGTCTCTACAATTTCCCTAAACCAGTCACCGTAACCAGCTCCGTGCTGCGTGCTGTCACTGGTCGGCGCTCAGGCCAAGTGTGGAAACGGTTTAAGCTTTGGCTGCAAAATCTGCTTTATCTGCGCTTGGGTCGCCGGGTGGGTTTGCAATTAAGCCAGCGAGGCTGGCCTGTGGCCACCCTCAACATTATCTGGCAGCGAGTGTGGCTGCCGCCCAAACGTCCCATTCAGGATGTGCAGCCAAATGTAGCTTTGACGAAAACGGCCATATTAAAAGAAGTTGTCTTGCTACTTGACAGTGCCAAATCGAACATGTCGCTGCCAGCCACTAAGGTGATTCAGTTTGTGCAACAGCGCCAAAATGCTATCCAGGGATTTCCGCCCTATGAGTTATTGCTAGAACAGCTTAATAATTTGGATACCATTGGTTGGCAAGTAAAAGAACAAAAAATCATTTCCCAGGCGTTGCAAACTTGCCTGGGCTGGACTTTGGGAAGACAGGATAAGTGGCCCCAGAAGAAACAAGCAAAATCGCTCGATGTTTCATCTGAACTGGTGCTAAGATTGAACGAGAATTTATAAACATGAGTGAGAAGAATAACGTTATTGTCGTCATGCCTGCATACAATGCGGCGCAAACATTAGTAGACACCTATCGCAGCATTCCCGCTGACTGTGTAGATCAGGTCATTCTGGTGGATGATGGCAGTATTGATGATACGGCCGTTGTGGCCCAAGAGCTGAATCTAGATCTGATTATCCATCCGCATAATGCTGGATACGGCATGAACCAGAAAACCTGCTACATGGAGGCGCTGCGCCTGGATGCGGAAATTGTCATCATGCTGCACCCTGATGGCCAATACGATCCCAAGATAATTCCAGAAATGATCGCAGCCATTCGTGAGGGGAAAGGTGATTTTGTGATGGGTTCCCGCTTTATTCCGCCGGAAGGTGCTCTGGCTGGCGGGATGCCGCGCTACAAATATCTGGCAAACCGCTTTTTAACCGGCGTGGAGAATCTTGTGATGGGCACTAACCTGTCTGAGTGCCACACCGGGTACCGGGCCTACAGCCGCAGGTTGCTGGAAACGGTTCCTTTTTTGCGCAATTCCAACGATTTTGCCTTCGACACGGAAATGATTTTTCAGGCCAATTACTTTGGCTTTCGCTTTGCGGAGGTGCCTGTCAGTACCAAATATTTTAATGAGGCGTCTTCCATTAGCTTTACCGCCAGCTCCGTTTATGGATTAAAAACATTGTGGGTAGCCGGGCGCTATTTGCTTCATCGTCTCAAAATCTGGAAATTCGACCTATTTAAACCCACGCATCGGCGCAAGTCAGAAGCACACAAGCTTGCCGGTTAACGAAACGATGATGCGTGAAACGTGATTGAGTACTGCTCACGCATCACGTTTCGCATTTCATGATTCCCCAACGATTTCAATGGATTACCGTAAACCCGTCACATTTGGAGAGAACTGGTCGCCAAGCCGCTATAAGGTTTTGCCTTATTTTGCCGTGGAGAAGCAGGTGTTTTTGCGAGCGTCCACCCCCAAAATTTTAGACCTGGGTTGTGCGGCTGGCTGGAATATGAGCCGGTTTAAGCAGTACGGCCGTTCTCCCATAGGGATCGACGTGGTGCCAGACCGCGTGCAGTTGGCGGCACATCACGGGCCGGTAGCAATCGCTTCTGGCCTGGATTTACCCTTTCCCAGCGAGACCTTTGACATTATTTACATTCAGCACGTGTTGCACCACATCGGCGACGTGGCCCAGGCGCTGCGTGAAGTGCGCCGCTGCCTGAAACCGGGCGGCGTGCTGTTTCTGGTGGAAACCACCGAGGACAATCCGATTATTCGCTGGGGGCGGCGTTTGTATCCCAAGTGGCTGGGGGATGAGATCAACGCCCCATTTTATTTTACTGAACTGAAGGAAACGCTGGCGCAGGATGGTTTTCAGGTGGAAACGGCTGTACAGTACAGCGTCCTCTTTTGGCTGTGGGAAATTTTGCCCGATCATTTTCCCATCATGGAAAAGTTAACGCCGATCTTTGTGGCCATTGAGCAGCTTATGGTCAAAACGTTCCGCCGACAGTCGGCCCACTGCTTTTACGTGGCGGTGAAAAATGGCTGAGGTGATGAGGGACAATCGAGAGCGCTGGTTTGTAGGGCTGCTGCTGGCCATCATGCTGGTGAAGGGAGCGCTGTGGAGCCTGGCTTTTCCTCTGTGGCAGGGGCCAGATGAAGACGATCATTATGCCGTGATTCAGTTCATTGGCGAAAACGGGCGCCTCCCCGACGAAGCCGATACCTGGCTGCCTGATGAAGTAGCCTTGTCCCGCGAACTGGCCGACGTGGGGCGGTTGGACTACAACCCGGAGCAGCGCCAGGGCTGGAGCGATCAACCCGTCGGCCTGCGTGAAGCGGAGTTCGACGCATTGCCCCTCTCCAGCCGCACCAGCACCTCAATAGGCATCACCGGCAAGTTGATGCATGCTACGCCGCTGTATTATATGCTGGCGGCGATTCCCTATCGGTTGGTCGGCTACAGCCAAAATTTGCTGGTGCGGATGCAGGTGCAGCGCTTTTTCGCCGTCCTGGTAAGCAGCCCCATTGTCATCGTGGCTTATCTCATTGCCCGATTGCTTTTTCCCAACAATGCCCTCATGCGCCTGACTATTCCCACGCTGGTGGCCTTTCACCCACAGCTCACGCAGATGACGGCCGTAATTTCCGTCGATGGTCTCTTTTTTGTACTGTACTCGCTGCTGATTTACTTATGTTTGCGAGTGTTGCGGGATGGATTGGATTTGCGGACGGCCGTTCTTATCGGCCTCACCTTTGCGGCTGCCTTTCTCATCAAGCCCACCATCAACGGCTTTGCCCCGCTGGTAGCCCTGGTGGTGGTTTATGATTGGTGGCGGCGCAAAGGGGAGCGGCTGCGTGTGGTTTGGGCAGCTTTGGTGATGAACGTCATCATCCTGCCGCCCGCCGCCTGGTGGATGGCCCGCAGCTGGCGCATCAACCACGATTTGTTTTACTTCAATCCTGTGGTGGAAGGGCATCGCATTATCCAAAATCCCTTTTATGATTATCAGTTTTTGCCCCACATGCTCGATTTTTATCAATCGGTTTGGGGCGGTTTGTTTGTCACCTGGTGGGCCCATTTTGGCTGGGTGGATACGCCGCTGCTGCCCTGGGTGTACACGTTGCTGCGTGGTTTGACCGCGCTGGCCATTGCTGGCTTGCTCTGGAAATTGGGACGTGATTGGCGGAAACGGCCGTCTTTCCCACAATGGCGGCAGGGTCAGCGAATGGCCCCGCTGGCCGTCTGGCTCTTTTTGGCGCTCACGCTGCTGGTACCCATCGTCCTGCTGCAAGGGTACGATCTGACGTTTTGGTGGGAATATGGCAACGGCCGTGGCTTGCAGGGCCGCTACTGGTTGGGAACTGTGGTGCCCATGCTTACCTTTTTTGTCTTGGGATTGCTGTTTTTGTTGCCCAAGAGGTGGCATCCTGCTGCCCACTGGCTTTTGCGGCTGGGGATGGTTTTGTTTAATTTTGTCTCATTGCTGGGCTACATTTTGCCCCGGTACTATTTGTAGGTGTGTGCGTGAAGATGAAATCATTCCTCACTTCTTCTCGCTTGCCCTGGGTGATTACGGCCGTTCTTGGTCTAGTCCTCATTTTCCTGCTGCTTGTGGGTCGATGGCGCAGCACCGCCACGGGTGCTCAAGTGCAGGTGCCTATGTTTTACGACGCCCACTACCTTTTCCCCCGGCCCTGGACTCAGGCTCAGGAAGTCCCTGGCGTGCCCGATCCGTTTCCTGTGGCGTTTTACGGACCCAACACCATTTCTCAAACCTTTGTTAGCGGGGCCAACAATCTGGCAGCGGTGGAAATTTGGCTGCAAGCGCCGCCCGCTGGGGATGTGACGGTGACGCTGTCTGATGATGCTGGTCCACTTTTTTCGGGACAAATCGAGGGAGTAGGCGACAATGTGCGTTTTGCTTTCCCCACAATTCACGAGGCTGAAGGCCACACCTTTCAACTGATGCTGGCTGCACCCGGAGCCACGGCCGACGCGCCAGCCGTCACCCATGCCATTGGCGGGGATCGGCTGGGCGGGCGGCTGCGCCTGAACGAATATCCCCGCCCCGGTAACCTGGAACTGCGCACCTACGTGACGGGAACGGCCGTTTTTGATGCCCTCGGTGAACAGCTGCTGCCAGATATTTTCCGGCTTCGTTTGCAGCAGTACAAGCCACCATCTGTGAAAGGGAATATATTTGCTGGGCTGTTGGTGTTGACGGCCGTTTTAAGTGTGGGATTGTTGATAGTGGCCCGGCCACCGATGCAAAAAGCAGGGCCAGTGACTGGTTGGCTTTTGACCGGGCTGCTGCTGGGTGGGCTGGCGTGGCAGATTGGCGGCGGCCGTGTGTACCTAATTTTTCAGGAATCGATGGTTTTGCAAGAGGCAACGGCCGTAACCCGCCCCATTGACAAGCAAAACTGGCTCATTGTCAATGATTTGAGCGCTACTTTGTGGACGGCCGAACGCCAGCCGGAAAAACGCTTTGTCACTACCCAGCTGGCCAATGACTACCCCGCCATCCGCGTGCCTGCCGCTTCTGCTTTGGAATACGCGCTGGATTTGCCGCTAAACGGCCGTCTGCAAACTGGTTTGCAAGTAGCGGGCGAGGGGGCGCTCTTGATGATGGTGGAATTTAATGGCGAGCAAGTGAGCCAAACGGCCGTTGCCGCTGGCGAACCACCACAGTGGCTGGACCTGGATTTGACTGCCTGGCAAGGTCAGGGCGGCATCTTACGTCTGGTAACAGAGCCAATTGAAGGTACGCTCGACGGGTTGTGGCTGATGCCGCAACTGCTGGCCAGGCGCGATTGGTTGTTGGACGATCTGCCAGAAACGGCCGTTCCTGCCGGACATCACCTGGGGGAAAACATTGTTTTGTTGGGCTATTCGGTAGAACCGGTACAGCCTCAGCCGCAGGATGTGGTCACGGTCACTTTGTATTGGCGCGGGGAACGGCCGTTGAGCCAAAATGGTACCGTATTTGTCCACGCCCTGAATGCTGCCGGAGAAATGGTGGCCCAAAGCGACAACCAGCCGGTGCAAAACAGCTACCCGCTGGATACCTGGCCTGCCGGGGTCATCATTGCTGACAACCACCAACTGGTCTGGCCTGCTGATGACACGCTCAACCAGATTGCCGTTGGTCTGTATGATCCCTCGACCCTGGTGCGCTTCCCCGTACAAAATCCTGATGGCACGCTGGATACCAATGGCCAGGCGCTGCTGCCGGTTCCAGGGAACCCATGATCTTACGCATCAGGTCTTTGCTCACCTCCGCCGATGCCCGCGACGGTGTCATAATGACAACGGCCACCGTTCTGGCCGGTGGCTTTGATTATCTGGTGTTGGTCGTCGCCGGGCTACTCCTCTCTGATCCGGCAGCAATTGCTTTTTTGGCGGTGATGAACTTGCTCAAAATTGCTGAGCAGGTGACCTGGGTCATTCGCAACGTGGTGGCTTATTACACGGCCGAATTGGCGGTTCAGGCAGACGCCCCCAGGCAAATTGGCCAATTCGTGCGTCGCCGCTGGCGCTGGGCCTGGCGTTGGGGGCTGGTAGTGGCGCTGCTATTTGGTCTGGCTGCGCCGTTAACCAATCGGCTCATCAATGCTAATTCAACTGGTGCAGTTGCAGTTGCCGGGTTGGCCTTGCTCTTCTTTTTTGTGCGCCCGGTTACGGATGGTGCGCTGCAAGGCGTGCAAAACTTTTTGGGGTTGGGTGGCGTGGTCGTGCTTCAGGCGGTGCTGCGTTTTGGGTTAACGGCCGTTCTCATCTGGTGCGGTTTAGAGCTGGTTGGGGCGGTGCTGGCCTTGCCACTGGCCAGTGGATTAGCGCTGCTGCTAGCGCTTTGGCTGCTGCGTGACTATTTTCGTTTTCCGGCGCAGTCAGCAAAATCCAGAATTAGTTTTAGCTATTCGGCTTTGACTTTTGGGGGGTTGCTGGCGTTTGCGATTCTAGTGTATAGCGATGCCATTTTGGTGAATCGACTTTTTCCCGAAATGGTCGCAGCGCAGTACACGCCGGTGAATGTCTTGGCCCGAATTAATTTGTTTGTACCGGTGGCGCTGGGAATGGTTTTATTTCCCAAAGCGACGCAGCGCCAGGCGTTAGGACAGGATGCGCGGCCAATGCTGTTGTTGGCATTGGCGGCAACGCTTTTGCCTGGCTTGGCTTTAACGGCCGTTTACTTCCTGGTGCCTGAATGGATTGTAACACTCGTTTTCCGAGGCCAATACGCCAGTCCGGGGGCGCTGCTGGGTTGGATTGGTCTGGCTACCACTTTGTTTGCCGGTGTGAACATTTGGCTCAATTATGCACTGTCGTTGGGCAAACGGCAGTTTGTCTACCTGCTGACGCTCATTGCCCTGGTCCAGATTGGTGCGGTGCTGCTGCTTGCTCACACATTGATGACCATTGCCTTTGTGTTAATCGGGTCTGGCCTGGTGGCGAATCTGGCGGGCGCAGCTCTGTTATTGGGTACATCGCAGATGAGTCGTAACTAAGTCAGTGCCTTGCGGTTGGTTCACTCACCCCACACTCGGTATACTTGCGCTCTTGTTTATGAAACAATACGGGTGCGACACATTTAATGAGCAGTGCTTGTTCAACTTAGTCCTGTTACAAATGCGCCGTACTTCCTGGAATAAACGTTTGTGATCGACTGTTCAATTGGTATCACCGCTTATAACGAAGCGGCCAATATCGGCAACTTGCTACAACGTATTCTGGATCAGCGCCTGGAGACGGTCGCCATTCAGGAGATAATTGTGGTGGCCAGCGGCTGCACCGACGGCACGGAAGAGATTGCGCGCGAATTTGCGGCGAGAGACGGCCGTATCCGGCTCCTTGTTCAGCCGAAGCGCGAAGGCAAAGCATCTGCCATGAATCTGTTTATCCGCGAAGCTGCCCACGAGATTATGATTCTGTGCAGTGCCGATCTGCAGCCAGATGCTAACGCTGTTGAGCAGCTTGTTGCCCCCTTTGCCGATCCGGAAGTGGGCATGACTGGCTGCCATCCCGTACCGGTCAACGATCCGACCACGTTTATGGGCTTTGCCGTCCACTTGCAGTGGAATCTGCACCATGCCCTGAACATGTCTGGCGGCTTCAAAGGGGGCGAGATGGTGGGTTTTCGCCGCTTGTTTGAGCGCATTCCGTACCATACGGCCGTTGATGAAGCCAGCGTGGAACCGATTGTGCGTGGACAAGGGTACAAGGTGCAATATTGTCCTGATGCCATTGTATACAATAAAGGTCCCGAAACCGTGGCCGATTTTTTACGTCAGCGGCGGCGCATTTATGCGGGGCACCTGGACCTGGCCAATTTGCTGGGTTACAAAGTAAGCACCATGTCTGGTAGCAGCATTGCGGTGCTGCTGCTCAAAAATCTTGATTGGCGGCCCAAGCAGTTGGTGTGGACGGCGTCGGTGATTGGGTTGGAGGTGTACGGCCGTTTCCTGGGCAAGCGCGACTTCAAAAATCGCAAAGACCATACCGTTTGGGAAATTGCCACGACAACTAAAGAACTGTCACCAACGAAAGAATCCTAAGGGGAGACTGGAGATTGGAGACTGGAGATTAAAACAATCTCCAATCTCCAATCTCCAATCTCAAAAATACCTCCATGAAATCAATGTTAGGCGTGTTAACACGCATACCACTATTCAAGCTGTACCGGCGCACCGGCTGGCCTCAAATGCTGCCGCTCAATATTACCCTGTCGCCCTCGCCCAAGTGCAATTCCCGCTGCCTCACCTGCAACATCTGGATGAAGCGAGAGAACGAACTCAACCTGGACGAGTGGGAGAAGGTGCTCACCTCCTTGGGCAAAGCGCCGTACTGGTTCACTATCAGCGGCGGCGAACCGCTCATGTATCCGCATGTGGTGGAGCTGGCCAAGCTGGCCTACAAACATTGCCAGCCGGGCATCATCAACATTCCGACTAATGGCATCCTCAAGAGCGGCCCGGAACGGGTGCGCGAGATTTTGGAATATTGCACTGACTCCCAGCTCATCATCAACCTGTCGCTGGATGGCGTGGGCGAAAAGCACGACTTCATTCGCGGCGTGGCGGGCAACTTCGAGAAGTTCGAGGAGCGACTGGAGCAATACCTGGCGCTGCGGGACGAATTTCCCAACCTGGCCGTCGGTATCCATTCTGTCGTGTCCGTGTTCAGCGTGGGCCATCTGGACGAGCTGATCACCTACGCCGAAAACTCACGCGCCGACCAGTTCATCACCGAGATTGCCGAGCCGCGCGTGGAGCTGGACACCGTGGGCCTGCCCATCACCCCCAGCCCAGAGCAGTATGCCGAAGCAATTGACAAGCTGATCGCCTACGTAAACAGCAAGCAGTACAAAGGCGTGTCTAGAATTACCGAGGCGTTCCGGGTGGAGTATTACAAGCTGGTGAAGCGCATTTTGGATGAGCAGGATCAGGTGATTGGCTGCTATGCCGGCTGGGCCAGTGCCCAAATTTATGCCGATGGCACCGTTTGGCCTTGCTGCGTTCGCGCCGACGATTTGGGCAATTTACGCGAGCACAACTACGATTTCAAGGAAATCTGGTTCGGCGAAAAGATTAAGGAAGTGCGCCGCTCGATTTATGAGAAAGAGTGCCACTGTCCGCTGGCCAACGCCAGCTATACAAACATGCTCATGGATGTGCCTACGGCCAGCCGGGTAGCGGCCAAGGTGATCACGCCAGATTCGATCCTGGTACGAGAATAATGGGACACAGATGAACGCAGATAAACACAGATTTTTTTCTTCTTCCTCTGCGGCTCCGCGTCTCTGCGTTGAAAAAGGGCTTTGCAATGTCATTTGAATGGCTCAATAAATTTCATAAAGATATGGAAAAACCGGCCGATTACGCCGAAAAAACGCTGGCGCAGTACCGCTTGGGGATGAAGGCTAAAGGCTCGATTGCGGGCGTGGCCATTTTGATTGATGAAGACGGCTGTGAAGCGTGCCGTGCTTTGCCCGCCGACGCCGTCTACCATCCTGACGAAGCTCCGCACTTACCGCTGCCGCAATGCAGCAAAGGGCGGCACTGCCGCTGCGTCTACCGCCCAGTGATGACCTATCAGCAAGACAATGAATAAGTGTAAAGACCCCAAGGGTTTGGATTGTATATACCTGAACAAGATACAGCTTAAACCCTTGGGGTCTGGTCTGCGATTATGAAAGTAGCTGTAACAGGAGCAACCGGATTTGTGGGTGGCGCGCTGGTGCGTGCTTTGCTTGATGATGGGCATGAGGTAGTGGGAGTGAAACGGCCGTCTTCCACCCAACCAACCCTCCAACACCCCAATCTCACCTGGGCCACCGCCGACGTCACCGATCCCGCCAGCCTGCGCGGCTTATTTGATGGAGCTGATTGGCTCATCCACGCCGCCGGGATGCTGGGGCAGGCTGGCCTGCCCGAAAGTGATTATCTCAAACTACACGAACAGGGTACGAACAACGTGCTGATGGAGGCGACCAAGGCAGATGTCGGGCGCATTTTGTACGTCAGCAGCCCTGGCGTGCTGGGTCCCATCAGCGGCCCACCTGCTGACGAAACGGCTCCGCTTGCGCCCAGCAACCCGTACGAACGCAGCAAGGCCGCTGCGGAGATGGTGGCCCAGGTGCACGCCACCGCAGGTTTACCCGTCGTCATTGCCCGCCCAGAATTTATTTACGGACCGACCGATTTGCATGTGCTGGGTCTGTTCAAGGCGGTGCGGGACGGCCGTTTCTTTACCATCGATGGCGGAAAATACTATTGCCATCCAACGTTTATTGACGATGCGGTAACGGGGATGCTGTTGGCTTTGCGGAACGGCCGTTCCGGCCAAACCTACCACATTACCGGACCCAAACCGGTCACTTTCCGTGAGCTAGGGCAGACGATTGCCGCCGCGCTGGACGTACCGCCCCCTAAGTTGAATCTGCCCCGCTGGCTGGCCTGGCTGGGTGCGGCAGGATTAGAAATTGGCCTAGGGCTCATTAAAAAGCAACCACCGCTCAGCCGCACCGGCGTCGCCTTTTTCAGCGAAGACCGTCGTTTTTCCTGGCAAAAGGCACATGAGGAGCTGGGCTACACCCCCCAATTCGATCTTGAACAAGGCGTAGCCGAAACGGTGGCCTGGTATCGGGAAAATGAATTGGTGTGAGCGAACGGCCGTTGGTATGGTTGTTTGCTCATTTGTCAATTGTTTGTTTGCTAACTTCGCCGAGGGCTGAAGCCCCCGGCTAGATGTGAAAAGCCCATACGGCTTTCATAGTTAGCCCACCCGTTTATGGGTGGGCGGTCTGACTAAATAATTCATGCTAAAAACACTAACTATCAAAGAACTTTACGTGCCTGCTCTGGCTGAAGGCGAGGGTGTGGGCACGGCGTACGAATATTTTGCCAAGCGGTTGGTACTGGCGCGCTGGCTGAAAAATAAGCCCAAGCCGGTTCATGTTCTGATTGCTGGCTTGCCGGAGAAGTACGGCAGTAGTTTGGATTTTTTGCAGCTGGTGCAGGAATTTGGCGCGGCGGTAACCATTGTGGATGAACGGCCGTCTGCCCTGCAAAAGGTCCAAAATTCCCTGGCGGCGGCGCAAAAGGAAGGCTGGTTAACGGCCGTATCGTCCCAGCTCGTTTCCACATCCCATCTGGCCGATTTAAGCCCGATCGATGAGACATTTGATTTGTGCCTGGGCTCAGAAGGCTTGCAGCGCTTGGAGCCAGATGACCGGCCCGACTACGTGCGCCATGTGCGGCGATTGGCCAGCCGGGCGGCACTGTTTGCCCCCAACGGCGACAACATGGCCCATACCAACATCAGCGGGCTGGCAGGCGTTACGCTGGGTGAGATGCAGCAGTTGGTTGGTGTGCAGGCCAAAACTGGCTATATCGACATGCCGCCGTTCCCGCCGGGCATTACTCGCAGTGAAGATCAGCGGGAGCAGGCGACCAGTGGCACGATGGAAGCAATTGCCATGTGGGGATTGGGTTACTACGCTCGGCTGGAGCATTTTTTGCCAACGGCCGTTCGCCGCAAGCAGTCCCACATCGTTTATGCCTTGATGGAGATGGGGGATTAGAGATTGGAGATTGCCTTAATCTCCAATCTCCAATCTCTTCAAAAGAGATGAATCGACTCAAGCAAACATTCCAGCGCATTGACCCCGGCTATTTGGTCGTGTTGGCGATCTGCTTACTGGCGCTGTGGCCGTTTATTGGTCGGGCCAGCCTGCCGCAGGAGACCGACGCTGAACTGCACATTTTCCGTCTGCTGGAGCTGAGTACGCTGGTACGCGGCGGCGAATTTTATCCCCGTTGGGCACCCAACTTTTACCACGGCTACGGCTACCCCATTTTCAACTATTACGCGCCGCTGACCTACTACGTCGGTCTTGTGTTTGAGCTGCTGCCCGGCCTGGATGCGGTGGCCGGGGTGAAGGCAGTGTTTGTGCTGGGGCTGCTGGGGGCGGGCTTTGGGATGTATGGCTTTGTGCGCGACAATTGGGGACGGCCGTCTGGCTATTTGGCGGCGGCGGTGTATGTGTATGCTCCCTATGTGCAGTACGTGGACCCGGTTGCGCGTGGTGCGTTGGCGGAAGCGTTCAGCCTGGGCGTGTTCCCGCTGGCGCTGTGGGGTTTAGATCGGCTGCGGCGACAGCCTACCTGGGGGCGGTGGGCAACGGCCGTTCTGCTTGTTGCGGCTGTTATTTTGAGCCACAACCTGATGGCGCTGCTCTTTTTTGGCCTGCTGGCGGCCTGGGTACTGTGGCAAACTGTTGTCCGGCAGGATGATTCCGTTGGGCTGCGCTGGCTGTGGGCGGCGTTGGGGCTGGGCTTGGGTACGGCCGCATTTTTCTGGCTGCCCGTTCTGCTGGAGCGTAACGCCGTCAACCTGAACACGCTCATCGGTGCCGGCGACAACTACGATTTCCGCACTCATTTTCTAAGTTGGGCTGAGATGCTGGCGCCTACGCTGCGGCTTGATTGGGGGGCAACCGAACCCGTTTTTCGCTTTAATTTGGGCGTGGCGCAATGGGTTTTGGGTGGCGCGGGTCTGGTTTTACTGCTGCTGCGTCGGGTGAAGCAGGGCAAGCAGGTTCTCTTTTTTGCGCTGGCTGCGGCCGTTCTCACCTTTATGCTGCTGCCTGCTTCTACCTTTTTGTGGGAAGCGACCCCCATTTTGCCTTTCTTCCAGTTTCCCTGGCGGCTGCTGGGCGGCACGGTAGCCATGCTAGCGATTTTGGCCGGAGCAGGATTAGAGGCTGTGCAAACAAACTGGCCTAAACTGCGGGGTTGGGGAACGGCCGTTGCCATCAGCTTTTGTCTCTTAACCGCATTGCCCCTGACGCAGCCATCCCCCTGGCCTGATTTTGGTGATGTGTTCCTGCTGCGCATGACGCTCATCGAAAATTCTGGACGCTGGTTGGGCACCACGTCCACGGCCGATTACGTGCCCGCTACGGTAGACATCATTCCAGGCCGTAAAGGCAGCGTGGTTGTGGGCTTCCTGGACGATGGTCCGCTGGACCGGGTAAACCGGGCAACGCTGCCGGATGGGGCTGAGGTGATCAATGAAGAAGTGAGTCCGCTTCATCTTCGCTACAGCGTTAACTCGCCAGAAAAATTCTTGCTGCGTCTTTTCTTGTTTCAGTTTCCTGGCTGGACGGTAACGGTGGATGGCGAGCCTATTGAGCCAGAGTTGGCTCGACCGGATGGATTTATAGCCGTCCCGGTACCTGCTGGGGATCATCTGGTTGACGTGCAGTTCCGCGATACGCCGCCGCGTCAGATTGCCTGGGCGATTACGGCCGTTTCCCTGTTGCTCATGATGGGGGCTGGCTGGCAGTTACGCAAAAATAGGGGTAGATTCAGGCTGCCCGACCGGCTGCACACAACCGATTGGGGTGTTTTGGGATCGGCCTTGCTGGTGTCGGCCATTACCTTGCTGATTCTTGGGCCGTTTCAACTACTTCATTACAATTCGGCTAATTATGTGGCTGAACCGGCCCAGGTGGCGCGCCTGGATGATTTTGG
Source organism: uncultured Anaerolineae bacterium (assembly GCA_905479495.1). Lineage (GTDB taxonomy): Bacteria > Chloroflexota > Anaerolineae > Promineifilales > Promineifilaceae > Leptofilum. Next base: position 68,452 of record CAJQMR010000012.1, on the reverse strand, counting down.
TGGGCAAATTTCCCTGATTGGTTATGATGTTTCGACGGAAACGGCCGTTCCTGGCGACCAAGTCACGGTTACTGTTTACTGGCAGGCGCAAACCAAAATGGACATCAATTTCCAGAGCTTTGTGCACCAGCTGCGGCCTGATGGCTCCCTGGCTGCCCAGTCTGACCACCTGAATCCTGGTGAATTCCCGACGCGCCGCTGGCCGCTGGATAAATATGTGCGGGATGTCCATATCCTGCAACTGCCGCCTGATCTGCCCCCTGGCGAGTACCAGGTGACAGCTGGCCTGTGGGTTCAGACCGAAGGCTGGCGGCTGCCTGTGCTGGACGCCAGCGGCAACCAGATTGATGATAAGGCAACGCTTTTCACCTTGACGGTGGTAGATGAGTAATTACCTGCCACTTGCCATCTGCAACCAATGACAAATTTCTTTCGCAATAAACCGACGCTTTCCCTAACGATTCTGTTTACGCTGCTCGCCGCGCTGTTTTTGCACCGGGTGTTGTTCCCAGCCCAGGGAATGGCGCTGGCGGGGTTGGATGCGCGCAGCTTGTTTTATCCGTGGTGGGAATTTGCGCGAACGGCCGTTCTTTCCGGCCATCTGCCCTTGTGGGATGCCAGCAGCTTTAGTGGCTACCCCTTTTTGAGCAATCCGCAGGTGGCTCTGTTTTATCCGCTAAACTGGCCACTGCTTCTGCTGCCGGTGCGCTTTGGCCTGAGCTGGCATGTGCTCATTCATCTGGTGGTGGCCGGGTTGGGGATGTTTTTGCTGGTGCGGCAGCTTAGCGGCAGTCGTGCTGGCGCCTGGTTGGCGGCGCTAACCTTTGCCTTTAGTGGCTTCATGTCGGCCCGCATTTGGGCAGGCCATATTGGCCTCATTGCCACCGATGTGTGGCTGCCCTGGCTGCTGCTGGGCACGGCCTGGAGCGTGCAGCGTAAAAGTATCTGGGCGGCCATTATCGGTGGCCTGCCGCTGGCTTTGGCCATTTTGGCTGGACACACAACTTCGCTGTTGTACATTGGGCTTGCCTGGGGATTGTTTGCCCTTTATTTGTTATTCACCACACCCAACCGCTGGCTCGTCATTCGCCAAATGGCAATTATGACGGTGCTGGGCTTTTTACTGGCCGGGGTACAGCTGGTACCGCTGGCCGAATTTTCTACCGTCTCTTCCCGCGCTGCCGAACCAACCTTTGAGTTTGCCACTGCCTACTCGCTGCCGCCGTCGCACATCATCACCTGGCTGCTGCCAGAGTTTTTTGGCGAGCCAACCCGCGCCGGATATTGGAGCGTGCCCGCTTTTGATGAGCTGACCTATTACGTGGGACTTCTGCCGCTGCTGGGATTGGCTTTGGCGCTGCGTAGGCCGTCGAAATTGGGCTGGTTTTATCTGGCGCTCATTGTGCTGGGCTTTTTGCTGGCATTGGGCAGCTATGGCTTCCTCTACGGCATTTTTTACGATTTGCTGCCGCCGTTCCGGTTGGCGCGTGCGCCGGGGCGGGCGGCGTTTTTGCTGGTATTTGCTCTGCCTGCGCTGCTGGGAGAAGCGGTGGCGCAGTGGGAACAACTTGAGTGGACGGAAAAGCAGGCTGGTTTTATGCGCTGGCTGGTGGGGGGAACGGCCGTTGCCCTTCTCGCCTCTCTTGCTGCCACAGGAGCTGTTTTTGCCGCCCAACATCCAACGGAGACAAGCGGCCGTTTGTGGCATCAGCTGGGCGGGTGGGGGATTGCTTTTTTAGTTGTAGTGGTTAGCGGTTGGTTGCTAGTCAGATATTTTGCGGAGCCAGACGTGATTCGGAAGCGGTACTGGCTGGGGGGATTGACGCTGCTGCTGGTGGCGGATTTGTGGGTTTTTGGCTTTAAGCTGGTGCAGGTGGGAGGAACGGCCGTTGATCCGCTGTGGACCGATGCCAAACAAATTATTGGCGAGACGGAGCTCCGGGTGCTGCCCTGGGGCATCTCCATTTTTGAGCAAAATGGGGTGGCGCAGGTGGGGCTTAGCTCTGTGTTTGGCTACAATGCGCTGGAGGTGGGGGCCAACATTGCCTTTGCCTCGTCGGTACCTGATCCGCGCTCGACGGCGTACGATATTTTGGGCGCGGGCACCGTGGTGGCGACCGCGCCGCTGCAAGGAGTTGAAGATGGGGAACGGCCGTTGCAACTGCTGGGCAACACGGATCGGGTCTGGGTGTACCAGCGGGGTCGCACCCTACCCCTGGCTCGCTTGGTGACGCAGGCGGAAATCATTCCAGACGCAGCAGTGGCCACGGCGCGTGTCCATCAACCTGATTTTGATCCCGCAACGACGGCGATTCTAGAATCAGAACCAGGTTGTGCTTTGCCAGGGGGGGTGAGTGAAGGAACGGCCGTCATCAGCGAAAAAGCAAACGGTTTCTGGCATATTCAAACCGATAGCCCCACGCCCGCGCTGCTGATCCTGAGCGAGACGGCCTATCCCGGTTGGCGGGTGTTTGTGGATGGGGTGGCCCAGGAATGGTTGACGGCGTATACGGCCGTACGCGCCACCTGTGTCCCCGCTGGAGAACACACCGTCGAATGGCGCTACCAGCCCCGCAGTTATGCCATCGGGGGGATGCTATCGCTGCTGGGATTGATTTTGGTGGGAACGGCCGTGTGGCGAAAATTAGGTTAAAAATGTTGTTTTTCCCTCCGTGTTAGGTTTAGTAACCATAACCCTTTTCTCATTAGTTACCTGGTCGTGTTTCGGCAGTGATAGCAATGAGATGAATGCATGGATCGGGCGAGTTTGTTGTTTGGACTGACGTGTCTACGATGTGGATACTATCCAAAGGTGTTGTCTGTAAGGACGAGGGGAGCGGAAGTGTTAGAAGATCGATACGGGCATCTGTGTTCCCGGTCTTTTCTGACCATGCTTCCCTAAGATTAAAAGCTGTGCTGCTGTCAACGTACAGTTCAGATTGGTTCCGACGCCAATCCCGAATATTGTGCCCCAAAATCAATGGCTCCTCAAATGTCTCGCCATTGGCAAAGCTAAGAACAATTTCTCCAATTTTTTGCTCGTCAAATTTTATAAATCCTTGACCCCCTTGCAACAAAATGTGCAGTTTTGTCACCATTAAATCATCAACTGGTATCTCTACTACTTCTGGGCGGTTTGGGCTGTTGGCACATTGGGTGGATGCTTTCCAACCGTGCTCAAAGGGAATCCCTAGTAGCGTTGTTGCCCCAGGTGCTAGGCCCAAATTTGCTTCGGGTTCAGCCAGGTCAGAGCTGTTCTGAATGGAGATGATTTGGTAGGTTAAAGTCTGGGCAGTGGTGGCATTTAGCTGAGGAGTTGGCGTATGGGTGGCAATGGCTGTTTCTGGTTTGGGCAAATCTGCCGCAGGAGGATGGGTTGTAGCTACTGGCGTGGTGAACAGTGTGCTGGCGACCTGGCTGAAAGGAGATGTGGTGGCTGTTTCTTCATTGCCAGACACAGAAGGCAGGAAGCGTGGACCAATCGTAAATGTAAACGTCAGCAGGAGAATCAGGCCGAAAGCCGTTAACCAACGTGGGAAAGGAGACTTTGCTGCGGGCAGTTCGGTTAAAGTGGGTTTTGTGCTACTGATGATCTGGTTGGCGGAGGTCGCCACAGGGTTGGTGATGGCTTCTAGTTGTGCGATCAAATCGTTTACGGAGGCGTAGCGATCATTAGGTTTTTTAGCCATGGTCCGGCGGATGATATGCTCGGTATCCGGTGGCAGTTCTGGGTTAAACTCACAGATGTGGGGTATGGGTTCAGTTGTGTGAGCCAGGATCAATTCAGGATAGGTTGCGCCAGAGAACGGTCGTTTTCCTGTTAACATCTCAAACAGCACAACGCCAAGTGCATAAATATCGGCCCGGTGATCAAGCGCATCTGGTGTCCGGATTTGTTCTGGGCTCATGTAGGCGGGAGTGCCCACAATGGTGGAGCCGGTTAGGCTGAAAGTAGCATCTAACACCTTAACGATGCCAAAGTCAGAAAGGTATGTGTTGCCCCGGTTGTCTAGCAATATGTTGCTTGGCTTTAGATCGCGGTGGACAATGCCTTGCCTATGAGCTTCATAAAGAGCGGATGCAAGGCGTTTGGTGATGGATACAGCCGTTGCCACAGGTAGATGTCCATGGCGAAGCCACTCAACTAATGATCCGCCGGCCATATATCTCATTACCAAATAGGGTTGCTCATTTGCTTGACCAAAATCATAAATCGGTACAATTGCTGGATGTTCCAGGCGCGCAATGATACGCGCTTCGCGTTGAAGCCGAACCTTGTACTTTTTCTCGAATAAAAATTGGCTTGGTAGGAGCTTTATAGCCACCTGACGATCAATTTGGGGGTCATAGGCTAGATATACAACTCCCATGCCACCACGCCCAATTTCCGAGACGATTTCATAACGGTCGATATGACTGGGATACATTAAATTAGATTATACAACCCTTGCCACTTTTGTTCCCATCTTTTCCTGAAATAAGACGCTTCGGTTATCATATCTGTAATCACAGGTTCAGGGGCAGTTGCCTTGTAAGGACACAAATGCAGCTAGAGGGCGGCATTTGTGCTGTACCCAAAGTTACCTGGAAGCTAGAGGGATTGATCAGGGATGTTGGTTTTCCGGGTCAATTGTCGTGAATAGGCACCAGAGATTCACAAAGCGCTCACACTGTGGGCAGTATCACCAACAGAAAGGCTGTGAGGTGTCCCGCAGTCTTTTATTTTTTTTAGACACCTGATAGGAGCAACGCGTTCTCGGGGAGGAACGAGTTTGTTATGTTAAAGAATTTTCGCCTGACGGGAAAAATGCTTGGCTTGTTTTTCATGCTTGTAATAAGGTGGTTTGGAAAATTGGGGGTTGCAAGACAAATTAACTCGTGAGGAGAGCGGCGCACAAGGTGCTTTGGGGGTATTAGTCGATATAAACGGTGACTACCTTATTCTTAGTGCTGTTAGGGAGAGACGATTTAGTCTCAGCACATTAGGGTCGGCTCACATCTTCAGGCGTGATAGAAGCAATTGGGTTCATGAAGCCATACTGACCGAAGGTGTGATCGGTAATGATTATTTTGATTTTGCCTGGTTTGGGTCGGCTGTTTCAATGGATGATGGATATGCCCTTGTAAGCAATTTCCCGCCAGACACACGCTGTTTCCAGAATACCGGATTTAGTGCAGTCTATATCCATACAAATTTTGTTACAGAGACAAAAACAGTTTTCTTACCAGTGATTGTGAAGTAGCTGAGGGCTTTAGCTATCTGCGGATGGCCACCTCTAGTGGAGCAAAGTGCCCATTTGCAGATAAGCTAACGGAATTGGCGAATGGGCTCAAAGTAGCCGTTCGGTCTGGAATCTCATTTAAATTTCCGAATGATTGCTAAGAGGTTGGTAAGGTAGGCATGAGTGAGTTCTGCTTTTGCAGAGGCGCATACCAGATCTGGGGCGCATCCGACTCAGTTCCACCCAGAAATACTTTTCCATTAGGGGGCAGTTTGAAGGGAATGGTTAGCTGTTTATTGTCATAAAAGAGTCCATTTTTACTATTTAGATCCTCAATGATCAGGTCATTGCCTTCCATGAACAGATGAGCATGGCTGCTGCTAACCCGCTGTGAATTGAGTTGAATCAGGTGATTGACTCGTTTGGAGCGGCCAATGGTGAATGAGTCATAAGGATGGATGGGGTAGCGGACCAGCGACTGATTTGGCTCTACGACGTGCAAATAGCCTGCGAATTTTGTTAGCAAGGGTTCAATGGGCCATGTTTGGCAGTGGAGGATTGTGTTAGCAATTTGGAATTGTTGTGCGGCATCCAGGTGTACATTTTCAGTTCGGATGCTAAAAATGAGTGTTTTTATTTCATCAGCACTTTGGATCCCAAGCCAGGAATGTTCAGAACCAAATTGAGGCAGCTTTGAATCTGGATGTAAATAGGGATAAAAAAGCAAAAAAGCGTGAAGGGGAATTTTAAGTACGGATTGCCACATTCTTCTGGCGTTTTTAACTTGCAAGAACGGATTGCGCTGACTGCCACCATGAACTTGCTGCCTGCCTTTGCGATTGATGGCAAACCATTTCCCGGTAAGATGACGGCCGATTATAGGATCGAAGTAAGCTTTGAATTCTAAGATGGCAGCCAATTTGGGCCCGAGCAACAAGGCATCTAGCTGTGGCTGTTCACCCAGGTCGGAGGCGTGATCTGGATCAATATTGGCAATAAGGCTGAAGGTTTGCTCGGATGCAGCAACTTGTTTATGAAGCTGACGCGCAACCTGAATAATGGCACATCGTTCGTTTACCTCATCAGGTAAGGGGGTATGAAGATAAAAATTAATCGGCATTGTTGTTCTCTGGCGGTGTAATGTATTCCGCTTCGATCAGGACGTCCAGCGAAAATTGCTTGAGGGGTTTCAAGGCTTTTGCTTGAAATTGGAAAATGGGTGCTGTTGTTTGGCTTAATACGGCCGTTAAATCCAGCCGTACCACACTATCTTCATAGCTCACCGTTCGTTCCCAGAGCACTTTCTCCCGTTGCTGCAACTGCACCAAAATGGTCTCCGGGCGTCCCATTCCTGTGGCCTGGAAACGGCCGTCTCGCACCCAGACTACAAGTTTGCCCCAGCGTAATTCAGCCGGTTGATGATTGGGCAACCTTAATTGAACTAGGTGATTGTCCTGTGGGTAAAATTTAAGCTTCAACTTTTCTGACTGGGACCCATACCGCTGGCGGGTGAGGCTGTTTTGGAAGAGTTGCCAGCATTTTTGCCAGCGGTCTTTTGCTTGGGGGCGGTGCCGATGGCGATGCACTGCATATTTTAGCCAGACCAGATCCGTTTCAGGCCGAATCTGAGCCAGATCATAAAAGATTTCCTTGCCGTAGCGCTGCTCATCAAATTGGCCTAAGGTTACAATTTCTTGCGCTAACCTGGCGCGTTCAGGGGCTTCCTCTATTGCCCATTGCCACACATGAGTTACCTGTTCTATCGACGCCACAAATGATCGTTCATATTTTTGGCGACCATTTTGGCCAAACTGGGCTTTGCGTAATAGGTAGCTTTCGCCTTTTTCCTCAATAAGATTCAAATTTTGTAAGTACGCTAGCGCTTTTCTCACCTGCATGGGATCAGGTAATTTGCGCGCCCCTCGTTTTTGAATGCGTTTTTGCAGCTCCTTGAATGGGGCGAAACGGCCATTTGGCTTGCGAAGCATAATATTAAGAATGGCATAAGGAAAGCGAGAGGCCTTGCTTTGAGCAGGTAAAGGTTGGGCCAGCACCCAGCCCCATTCATTGTGCATAAACGATAGCGGTTTTTGAATGTGATGACGCCTGGCTAATTCCTGATAATGAGGTTGTTTGAGCAATCGACCGTTGGCCATAACGCCCTCTTCTTCTATGAATTGATACGGCGGGGCAAGCGCCAACAGGCGGTCGAGTTGTTTACGGATTGTTTTGCGTGTCAGGCCAGTTAACGACTGTAATTCCTCAGTTGTCGTTTCTACAAAGCGCTCCGCCTGAGTGTTTGTTTCCCCCTTAATTGCCAGCAAAAAATAGGCAGCATCAGCAAACAGCATTTCAGCCAATGTCCCCTCTAAGTGGACAACTGGGATCAGGTAAGTTTGGGATTGTTGTTTGACCATAACAACTGAATAGCGATAACCTAACGGCTCATTCTATCAGGTTTGTACCATGCCTTTGCCAAAATGGGAATAAAAACCGCTTTTTCCCCTACACACTCAAATTTCCAGTTAGTTCCCAATTTTATCCTAATCCTGACTCCCCCTTTAGCATAAAAGCGAGTTCAACTGGAGTCATTGTCAATGAAAAAGCTAATTTACCTTTTTTTTATCACATTCTTTTTAACAACGAGCTGGCCAGAGAAGCCACTGATTATGGCGGCCGATGTGGATCCCTTTGCAACGGAATCGAGTGCTGTTGACGAATGGGAACGGCCGTACCAAACTCTCCCGGCTGACTTCCCCCAAATTGATGTGTTAACCGAGGCTAGCGGGACGGACGAAGGCTACATTTTTGTCACCAATTTTAACTGGCTGGACACGCCCAATACTGTACCATATTTGATGATTCTGGATAATAATGGCGAGCCGGTGTTTGCCCACAAATTAAGCACTAGAGCCATCGACTTCAAACCGCAGCCGGGCGGCCGTTTATCCTACTTTGACCAGGAGTTAGGCTATTATGTTATTTTGGATGAAACCTATACACAAGTAGATACCATCGCGGCTGGCAACGGGTATGAAACTGATGTGCACGAATTGATCCTCACAGAAGACGGGCACGCCATTCTGATGATTTATGATTCGCAGCCGATGGATATGAGCCAGATTGTACCGGGCGGCGATCCAAATGCCACTGTCATTGGGTTAGTGCTTCAGGAACTGGATGAAAATGATAATGTCATTTTTGAATGGCACAGTTGGGATCATTTTGAAATCACCGATTCTACGATGGATATTACTGGGCCAGTGGTAGATTATGCTCACGGTAACGCTCTTGATGTTGATACTGATGGCAACTGGCTTGTTTCCAGCCGCCACATGGATGAAGTGACCAAAATTAACCGCCAAACGGGGGAAATAATCTGGCGGTTGGGCGGCAAAAACAATCAATTCACCTTTGTCAACGAGGCCGACAAATTTTTTCGTCAGCACGACGTGCGCCGTTTGGGAAACGGCAATCTCATACTGTTTGACAACGGCGAACCGGCCATCCGCGCTACCTCACGCGCCGTGGAGTATGCGCTGGATGAAGTGAACATGACGGCAATGGCCGTTAACATCTTTACCAACACGCCAGAGACGTTTAGCCTGGCGATGGGCGCCGCCCGCCGTTTGCCCAACGGGAATACCCTGGTTGGTTGGGGTAGCGGTTACCCTGCCCTGACCGAATTCCGACCCGACGGCAGCAAAGCGTTTGAGCTCGCTTTTGATGCCCCCCTTGTTTCTTATCGCGCCTACCGTGCTCCGTGGGTAGGTGCCCCCATAACATCGCCTGTTTTGCTGGCAGACTCTACTAGCGGGGAGATTCACCTAACAATGAGCTGGAATGGGGCCACAGAGGTGACCAGTTACGAGATTTACGGGGGGACCACACCCAATCCGACCTCGTTGTTGACTACCGTGTCTCGGCAAGGGTTTGAAACGTCTGTAACACTACCAACGGCGGATGATTTACATTATTTCCGCGTAATGCCGTTGGACCAGACAAGCAATCCTACCGTCTTTTCTAACGAGGTCAGCGCGGATGCCTACCAGGTCTTTATGCCCTTCCTCACATTTGATGAAGCTAAATTTGCTATCCCGGCAGCGGCAACGCCTGCGGCATATGCCTGGCCTGCCAATGGCACGGATCATGTGTTTTACCGGGGGCTATACGGCCAAATCCACGAATTATGGCGCGGTTATGATGGCACTTGGCGGCAGAACCACATTGGGCAGCTCACTGAGGCTCCCCTGGCCATTGGCGCGCCCTCGGCTTACGTCTGGGCGGCTAACCAAACCCAACATGTAGTTTACCGGAGTGAAGACGGCCAAATTCACGAGCTATGGTATCGTGCCGATCTTGGCTGGCAGTACAACAATCTTAGCCAGGTTGCGGGCGCACCAGTTGCAGCTTCTGACCCCATCGCCTACGTTTGGGTTGAAGACGTTACGCAGCATGTCGTTTATCGGGGAACAGACAATCACATTTATGAGTTATGGAAGGGACTGCTCGGCTGGCAGTTCAAAGATTTGACCAAGGAAACCAATGCTGCCCTGGCCACAGGCACGCCCCAGGCTTACGTTTGGGTCGGAGACAAGTCTCAGCATGTTATCTACCGTGGGGAGGATGGTCAGATTCACGAGCTGTGGTTCAAACGGCCGTCTGGCTGGAACCGTAAAGCTATTGGGGCTGAAGCTGGCGGGGTTCCTGCTCTGGGTGATCCATTTGGTTTAGCACGAAATGAAGCTGGCCAACAGCACGTTTTTTATCGTGGAACGGACGGTCGTATTCATGAACTGTGGTGGTCGGCGGGAGCATGGAAGTACCGTTTTTTGGGAATAGAACATGTCGTGGTAGGTTCTCTCTCTGGGGTAGTAGAGACAGATGGAAAAGCATACTCGGTCTTTTATCGCAAAACCGATGGTCATTTGTACCGACTCCGGTTTGATGGCGATGGAAACTGGGTTACAGAATTCGTTTCTTATGGTGATTTTGACATCACTGCCAAAAGTAGTCCAGTTGCCTTTCTAGCTGCCAATGGCATGCCAGAAGTTATTTACCGGGGAGATGAGGGACAGCTGTATCATCGTTTTTTAGATGCCAGCCAAACCTGGCAGCGTGAGGAAATTAGCCTATTAAGTTACCCGGAATAGCACTTCATGATTTTCTTGTTCCCCGACTGAACTGCCATAAGAACATGATCCAGGCCCCAAGGATTTGCTGAGCCTTGAGGGTCTGCCTGTTTTGGTGGGAACGGCCGTTTTAAGGATGAATCGTGAATAATGTTGCGTCCAAACAAATTTCAAGCCAAATAATGTATAATCATGACATCAATAAGCGGTACTTGAATTCCCTCAACTATGGAAACAGACTTGCTGCCTGTAGAAAGAGTCCAATTGCGTGAGTTTTTGGTCAACCATTTTGGCCAGGATGAGCTGGAGCTGCTTGCCTTTGACCTGGGTGTGGATTACGAGCTTTTTAGCTACCAAAACAAGCAAAAGCTCTCTTTGGAACTGGTGGCTTATTTTGAACGCCGCAACCGGCTTGGCTGCCTCCTGGCCGAAGTTATCCGTCGCCGCCCGCTCAATAATCTGGCGCGTTTGCTAGAGAAAGTACCTGCCTGCGCCCCCCATACCAAAATTCAGATTATTGTCCATGCCAGCCCAGAGGTCACCGAAGAGATTGAAGTATTTCTGGAACATCTGGCGCAAAAGCACAACCTTGATCGTGAACAATTAAGCTTGATGGCCACTGCCCAGGGCAGCCTACATCTGTTGCTCAACCTGCCCGAAGCCGCCGCGAATATCCTGCAACAGCTTAACAACCCTTCTCCTGATGTCACTGTGGAACTTAGCCTTTTTACCTCACTGCCAGAGCGCAGCCAGAAAGTTTGGCGCATGGTGGCCCTGGAGTGGCCGCCACTTACTGTGCACAATAAGGTGTTGCCCCGCATCTCCTGGCAAAAGGCCGCTGAAATTTTCCGACTGAAAGAAAAAGATGATCTGCTGCGTCGGTTGGTGGCTGGCGATCGCTTTGGGGCGCACGGTACGCGCGTTTCGCTGGCTGCTTTGAGTGGTTATGCTCAACTATTGGCGTTAACGGCCGTTCCCGATGAAAAGCAAGCCGGCTACGTGGAAAAACTGGTGCAAGCTTCTGATGACCTTTCTGAAAGCCTCATCGTTTTGTATAGCCTCATTGGTGCCCGCGAAGAAGAGGTAACCATTCAATCGCTCTTACAATATTTGTTACCTTCTATGACCCCCGTTGCGGAACAGGCTGGGATTGAGTTGGATTTAAATCTGGCAGGCGAGTTGGCCAGCAGCAAGCAGCACATCCGCTGTAATCTGGTTCTGTTGGGGCAATCGGTTGGCGCGCTGGTGCGGCACGCGGTTTCTCGTTCAGGGGAAATCGGCCGTATCCAATTCTCGGCCGATCTGGATGAAGCAGAATTGGTGATTCGGGTGCAGGACGACGGTGAGCCGATTCCTGCCGAGTTAGTGGATGCCGTTTTTGAACCGCAAGGACAGTGGTCGTCTGTACGGGTTCAGGACCCGGCGCGAGGCGGCAGCAGCCTGAGCCTACACCTTGTTAAAATGGTGATCGAACAGATGGAGGGCAAGATTTGGTATGAACCGGTCGAAGGGTCTGGCAATATGTTTTGTGTTTCATTCCCAATTGTAGACTGAGGTTTTTCCTTTTTCCTTAATTCTACATCTTCTCTTTTTCCTCTGTGGCTTGTTCAAAAATTTCTAGGGTGAACTACCTTCTTGCCAATCGTGTAGGGTGGCATCGGGCGGCAGGGTGATGCCGATCTGGTAGGTGAAGTCGGGTGGGTAGGTCATTTGGGTGCCTTGCGCGTTTTGGTAGGTGAGGTAACGGCCGTCCGGACTCCAGATCGGATTTTGACCACCCACATACTGCTCCGCTTCATTGTTTGCGGCCAATACCCAAAGGCCATGGGTTACCGGGTCCATGGAGAGCACTTCATACGCCAGCCAGCGCCCGTCTGGACTCCAAACGGGCGGCGAAAACCAGCCATCCTGTCCTAAAAAGTCGCTGTAGGGATGCAGCAGTCGGGCCTGCCGCTGCGCCAGATTGAACACCCCTAGCACCACGGCTGGCGGTTCATCTGGGGTAATTGTGTCGGCGAGAACCATCACCCAGGCCAGCTTTTGGCTGTCTGGGGACCAGGCAGGCGCGCCAATGGCGCGAAGTTCCAGCGTTTCGGGCAAGCCGTATGCATAGGGATCGAACTGTACTGTTTCGCTTGTCATGTGTAGCCATGCCTCCTCTGTTTCTAATTCAAAAGCAAAACTGATGCCGTTGGGGGCTGCTGCCAGCGGGGTGACGCTTTTTTGGCCTTGGGCTGGCCCCAGCACTTGAATGGTGTTGGTTGGTAAATCGAGTTGGGCCAGGAAACGGCCGTCTGGCCCAGGCTCCCATCCCAGGAAGATCGTATCAGGCTGGCCAGGCCACCATTGCGGGCAGCATTCCGTCTGGCCGGGCGTGTTGCTGAGGTTGATCGTCACCCCACTGTTCAGGTCGGTTAGCCAGACATCCCCCTCGCTGACGGTAAGCAGGCGACGGCCGTTTGGTTCCAAAACGGCCGTGGGGTCCTCAGACACAAGCTGGGGCTGCCAATCTGAGCCTATTTGCCACAATTTACCCTCACTGCTGTAGACCATGTTGGGAAAGGGCGGCGCGGGTGTGGGCGTGTAGGGCGGGTCCGGTGGCCAGGGGGTGGTGGTGAGCTCGGTGTGGGGAACGGCCGTGCCTGATTGCCAGGGTGTTGGTGTTGGCGTAGCTGTTACCGTTGCCCTTGCTGTCGGTGAGCTGGTGGGTCGGGCCACTGTGACTACTTCTCGCGGTGCTTCTCCCGCCACCTGCTCAGACAGCGCTGGTTCCGGGTCTGTGGGTAGACAGGCGCTCAGAACCAGCAGTGCCAGCGCTGCCAGCGGAATCAGGTATAAACGGTGCTGCTTGTCAGGATTAAAAATCATCGTGAATGTGTTTCTTGACTATGGTTGGTTGGAAGAGGGAGCGATGAAGTTTACAGGGTGAAAAATCAGCAAAACAGCTATTTACATGATAGTCCAGGAGCAAAAGAAGTACTTTACGCTTTTCACATGGCTGCTTTTTGTTTACCCTACGCTGTAGAACGATTTACCAAATCGCCCTACGGTGATTACCTGGTTTAAATTTAGAGATTAAGCAAATCGTTCCAGACTTTGCAGGAGATAAAAACGTATGAACGGAACAAAACGAGCCAACATCAAAATTGGCCAGCGGGTGGCAATTGTCTTGAAGCAAGATCAGCGCACCGGCAAATTAACCGAGGGCGTGGTACAGGCCATCTTGACCAAATCAGCCACGCATCCCCACGGCATTAAGGTGCGTCTGGAAGGCGGGGCTGTTGGTCGCGTCAAAGAAATTTTAGCATAGGAGACATGAAACGATTGTAATCGCTGTGATTATTTTGTACGGCTTTGCAGAATGTCCAGGGCGAATTGAATCGCTCTGGTTTGGTCATCCGTTGCCGAAGATTTGTCCAGCTTGCCGTGCCCGGCATCAAACCAGTGAATTTCTACTGATTTGCCCAACGCCTTCATTTTGGCCACAAACTGCTCCATCTGGCGTGGCGTGGTGCGCGTGTCGTTGAAGCCCTGGACAATAAGCAACGGTGCTTGAATGTTTTCGACGTAAGTAATGGGCGAGCTTTTAACATAGTTTTGCCGCACATCGGCCAGATGCCCGGCGTGCCACACCGCAAAAGCCCCTTTCATAGCGTCGGCGGCGTCTTCATAGTTGGCTACCCAGTCGGCAATCGCCACCAGGGCAATGCCACCGGCCCATAAATCTGGCCGTCGTGCCAGGCCCCACAAGGTTAAGTAACCACCGTAAGAGCCGCCATTGAGGAAGATGGCGTCCGGCTGGGCAATTTGTTGATCCACCAGCCAATCGCGTGCTGCCACCATGTCCATCAATTCGTAATGGCCCAAATTGCCCCAGATTTGGCTCTTGAAGGCATCGCCAAAGCCAGTGGAACCGCGAAAATTGATGGTGCAAAAGGCAAAACCGTGATCGACCCAGGATTGGGCTGGCGGTGAAAATGTTTCGGTGATGGCATAGTGTGGCCCGCCGTGCATGTTGAGGATGGTGGGGAAGGGGCCATCCCCTTCTGGGGTAGCAACCCAGCCCTGGAATGGTGTGCCGTCGGCTGAGGTGAAGGTGACGGAGCGCCAGGGCTGACCAACGGGTACATCATCTGGGCCAAATAAGATGCGTTTTTGGGTACCGGTACGGCCGTCTAATTCCACCACCTGCATCGGATTGGCCCCATTTTGCCACAGCGACACGATGCAGCCATCGGATAAAAATTGGGGGAAGGAGCCGAAGGGGCCGACGGACAAATCGTAGGTGCCGCTGGGGTGGTTCAGTTTGGTCAGGGTGCTGCTGGCCAGATCGTAGGTGTAGAGCTGTTGCTGTGCCCAATGGGAGTGGCACAGCAGCAAGGTTTTTCCGTCCGGCGACCAGTCCCAGGCGAGCATATCACCGTCTATGTCTGGCAACTCCAGGTCGATGCGTTCCTGGGTGCGAGGGTGCCAGAGATACGGCCGTTTCTGCCCCGACTTTGAACTAACCCCTAAAATGCGCTCGTCGCCTGGTAGAGGCGAAAAGCAGGTGAGCTCTACGCTGGCCTCTGCCCCATCCCACAGCTCGCCGATTTCCGCGCCGGTCTCGGCGTCAAACACCACCACGCAGTAGAGGCGAGAGCCGGTGCGTCGCGTGGAAAGTACTGCCGCCAGTGCGCCATCGGCCGATAGTTCTGCCTGCCAAAATTCCAGCTTGTCTTGATAGAGTAGACGTGGCTCCTGCACCTGACTCTGCTCATCCAGGTCCAGGCTGTGCAGCTGGTAGCCAGCTTCTGTCACGATGGTAAGCGCCATGCGCTGGTTGTTGGTGGCAAAGCCGATGCCGCGCAAATTGTAATCCGGCAAATTGGGTGTGATGTCCTCAGGCGGGCCACCGGCACAACTGCGGCGCACGACATGGCCTTTTTCATCCCCTTTGGTGTCTTGGAGGTAATGGAAGAAACGGCCGTCTGGCGATAGCGCCACGTTAAAGAAGGGCACGCCCCCTTCATCATCAGTGACCTGGGTGATGGCTCCGGTGGTGCGGTCTACGGCATACAATTGAAACGCATCTGTTTTGTCGCTGACCAGCATGGTTTGTGCTGGCTTTTGCCGTGCCGTGCGTACCCAGGCGACGCTGGACAAATGATATCGTTGTTTCCAGGCTGCATCTTTATTTGTTTGTACTTCTTTCACGCTTCCCTGCTCCTTGTTTTATTTTGTTGGGGATGATTTGGTTTTTCCTTATCGTTATGCATTGTAACCGAAATTGCCAAATTTATGAGCAGTTTGTCACCCTTTCATCTTGTTATTCTCGGACCTCTGTAAAATTTCTTGACGCAGCCCCGTGCCTGGGCTAGAATTGCCTGTCTGCAAAGAATCATGAATTTTTTGTAGCCACATGAAGCAACTTTAACCAATTGAAAGATGCTGACGACGGGTTAATACCATTATTGACCCGTTTATTTTTGTCTAAGGATTAATTGTGTTTGAGTCATTAGGAAATCGCCTGCAAACTGTGTTTGATGGTTTGCAGCGGCGGGGCAAGCTTACGGAAGCGGATGTAGACAAAGCAATGCGCGAAGTGCGCCTGGCTTTGTTGGAAGCTGATGTAAACTTCAAGGTTGTCAAAAGCTTTGTGGCCCGGGTACGGGAACGTGCTGTCGGCCAGGAAGTAATGCGCAGCCTGTCGCCGGGCCAGCAGGTAGTAAAGATTGTCCAGGAAGAGCTGGTGGAGACGCTGGGTGAACCGGGCCGCCTGAATTTGGGGATGCAATCCCCGGCGGTGATCATGCTGGTTGGCCTGCAAGGTGCTGGTAAGACCACGATGGCTGGGAAGCTGGCGCTCCATTTACGTAAACAGGGCAGACGGCCGTTACTCGTTGGGGCGGATGTGTACCGTCCTGCGGCCATTGAGCAGCTGCAAACCTTGGGCCGGCAGCTGGACATTCCTGTATATGACGAAGGCCCAGAAGCCAATCCGGTTACCGTTTGTGCCAACGGCGTAAAAAAGGCCGTGGCTACCGGAGCCACGACGGTTATTTTAGATACCGCTGGCCGGTTAAACATTGACGAAATGATGATGGGCGAAATTAAGGCCATCAAAGAGAAAGTGAACCCAGTAGAAACGCTGCTGGTCGCCGATGCGATGACTGGGCAGGAAGCGGTGCGCGTGGCCACTGACTTTAACGACGCGGTCAACATCACTGGTCTGATTATGACCAAAATTGATGGTGATGCGCGTGGTGGTGCGGCCATTTCTATGCGTGAAGTGACCGGCGTGCCGATTAAATTCCTGGGCACGGGCGAAAAGCTCAGCGCCATCGAAGAGTTCCATCCCGACCGGCTCTCCAGCCGCATTTTGGGCATGGGCGATGTGCTGACGCTCATTGAGCGGGCACAGGAAGAGATGGACCAGGAAGAGGCCGAAAAAGCGGGCAAGAAAATGCTCCAGGGCGACTTCAACCTGGAAGATTTTTTGAACCAAATGCAGCAGATTAAACGGCTGGGGCCAATTGGTCAATTGCTAGAAATGATTCCTGGTATGAATAAGATGGCCAAGGATGTCGATTTAAGCGGTGCCGAAGGTGATTTGAAGCGTATTGAGGCTATTATTCGTTCTATGACGCCCCAGGAACGGCGCAATCCCAAGCTGCTCAAAGCCAGCCGTAAACGGCGCGTGGCCGCTGGATCTGGCACCACGGTGCAGGATGTTAACGCCTTGCTGAAGCAGTTCCAGGAAATGAAGAAGATGATGAAGCAGCTAACAAAGGGGCGTGGCCGTGGGCTGCGTAATTTGATGGGCGGCCTTGGTCAGTAATCGGTGATCCGTATTCGGTAACCAGTAAAAGCTGGATGCGCCAAAAATCAGTGAATGATGTAAAATTGTTAGTTTCCAATTAAAATTTGTAATTAACTTGAAGTAAGTGGAGATAAAGATACATGCTTAAGATTCGATTGAGCCGCAGAGGCAAGAAAAGACAACCAAGTTACCGCGTGGTTGTAGCAGATATTAATTCAAAACGAGACGGCCGTATTGTGGAACGCATCGGCCATTACAACCCGCTGGTAGAACCGTCTGAGTTTGCCATTAAGGAAGACCGTGCGCTGCATTGGCTGAGCGTCGGTGCCCAACCAACTGATGCTGTTCGTCGCCTGTTGGATAAGCAAGGCACCTTTGACCGTTTAGGCCGGTTGCACGCTGGGGAATCTCTGGAAGTGTTGGCTGCTGAGGTGTCTGGTGTTGCCGTTGCTGCTCCAGAGGCTGTTAAAGAAGTCGTTGAAGCTGAAGAGACGGTTGAGGAAGAGGAAGAATCGATTATTGAAAAAGCCGTTGACGCCGTTCAAGAAATGGCTGCTGATGTTGCTGAAACCGTTGAAGATGCTGTTGAAGCAGTTGTTGATGCGGTTGAAGATGCTGTCGATACTGATGATGACGACGACGCAGATGCAGAAGAAGCTGTTGCTGAAGAAGATGAAACGGCCGAAGATAGCGATGAAGAAGAGGCGGACGCTGAAGAAGATAAGGATTAATTGAGGGACCCATGAAAGACCTCGTCGAATATGTTGTGAAGTCTTTGGTTGAGTCACCGGACGAAGTTTCGATTGCAGAATTTGATGACGAAAACGAAACCGTCCTGGAATTAACGGTGGCTGGCTCAGATATGGGTCGTGTCATTGGCAAAAGCGGCCGTGTGATCAATGCTATTCGCACGCTGGCACAGGTGGCAGCAGCCAAACAAGGCACGCGCGTCTCTGTGGAGCTTGTGGAAACAGGCAATCGCTAATTCCCGAGCTGGCCTTGGGACTCTGCTGGACCCTTATTTCTCTAATTGAGCAGGACTCTATAATAACCTCGCTGCTGCGAGGTTTTTGTTGTTATCAAGACGCTGTGTAATCGGCAATAATTCTTGCAGAAAACCCAAAGTGATTGGGCCGATGACTTTAAGTAAAAGCGGGAAAGTTTCTGTAAAATTCATCCAATATTATGAGCAAAAAGAAGTCACTCGCTACGGCGGCAGATGATACCGAATTTATTGTGATTGGTGAGATCACCAAGCCGCATGGCGTGCGGGGCGAAATGCGGGTGAAGCCGCATACTGACGAACCGGAGCGGTTTTCCTGGTTAGAGCAAGTGTACGTTGGCGAAACATCGCCCCGCTTGATGGCGGTGGAAAAGGCGCGGCTGCACCAGGGCATGATCTTGCTGAAATTAACGGCCGTTAATGACCGAACGGCTGCCGACGCTTTGCGGGGCGAATGGTTGATGGTCACAGAAGCAGACGCGTTGCCACTGGAAGAAGGTGAATATTATCTGTTCCAGCTGGAAGGGTTGGCGGTGGAAACGGCTGAAGGCGAAGCGCTGGGCATCTTGACCCGCGTCATTGAGACGGGGGCTAACAATGTGTTTGTGGTGCAGGGTGAGCAGGGTGAGTTGCTGCTGCCAGACATTGCTGATGTGGTGCAAGAAATTGATTTTGAAAACGGCCGTATGGTCGTGACTTTGCTACCTGGTTTACGGCCGTAGCTGGTAATCCGTGATGGGTCATCGGTGTTGAGCTTACCGTTCACCAATTACTGTTTACGGACCACCGAAAAGTTTCTCTCGATTGACAACCTCTTTGGAAAAGGTATGCTTTCTTCATGTCCGATTTGAAGTATTGGCTTGGCTTTAATTTGGTAAAAGGCATCGGCCCGGCCAAGGTGCAGGCCCTGCTAGATTATTACGGTTCGTTGGCCCATGCCTGGCAGGCCAATGAGTATGAGCTGCAAAAGATTGGGCTGGATCGTCGGGCCATTCAATCGTTTTTAGAGACGCGCCAGGACGTGGATTTAGATGTGGCCTTGGCGCGTGTAGAGCAGGCTGGCGTGTCCTTGCTAACCTGGGAGATGCCTGCTTATCCCACTTACCTGCGCGAGATTCCGAATCCGCCGCCCCTGCTTTATTACCAGGGCGAGCTGCGTGAACAAGACCAATGGGCCGTGGCTGTGGTGGGGACGCGGCGGTTGACCAGCTATGGCCGCCAGATTACGCAAGATTTAGTTGCTGGGCTGGTACAAAACAATATCACCATTGTCAGTGGACTGGCGCGGGGGATTGATGCCATTGCCCACAAAACGGCCGTTGAACTAGGTGGCCGTACCCTGGCGGTATTAGGGTCTGGCCTGGATTGCATCTATCCTGCTGAGAACCGCACGTTAGCGCAAGAAATGACGCAAGGGCAGGGGGCTATTATCAGCGAATATGGCCTGGGTGTGCAGCCAGAGGCCAAAAATTTCCCACCCCGCAACCGCATCATTAGTGGGCTATCCCTGGGCGTGATTATTATCGAGGCGGGTGAACGGAGCGGTGCCCTCATCACCACGAATTTCGCGCTGGAACAAAACCGTGAGGTCTTTGCTGTGCCGGGCAACATCAACAGCCCCGTAAGCCGTGGGCCAAACAAGCTCATTCAAGAAGGAGCCAAGCTGGTTATGCGCGTGGAGGATGTGCTGGAGGAACTGAATTTGCACATGGTAGCGGAGCGAACGGCCGTGCAGATGGTACTTCCCGAAACGGCCGAAGAAATTGCCTTGTACACACAGCTCTCTGCCCAACCCGTGCATATCGATGAACTGAGCCGGACGACTGGCTTGCCGAGTGCTTTGGTAAGCAGCACGCTGACATTGATGGAGCTTAAAGGGATGGTGCAGCAGGTGGGTGGCATGAACTATATTTTGCTCCGCGAAGATGGACCCATCTACGACACAACAACAGACAGTAAATCATGAGGATGGATTATGAAAATTATTATTTTTGCCGGTGGCTCTGGCCGCCGTTTATGGCCCCTGAGCCGCAAAGTATCCCCCAAGCAGTTTGAACCCATTATTGGTGAAAAATCGACGCTTCGCCTGGCCGTGGACCGTGTGGCACCGGTGTATGGTGCAGAAAATATCTTCATTTCTACAAATGAGAATTACGTAGACATTATTCGCAACCAGCTGCCAGAGCTGCCGGCGAATAACGTCATTGGTGAGCCAGCCCGGCGGGATCTTGCCGCTGCGGTCGGATTAGCAATGGCTCATCTGGCGCAAGCCACGCCCGCTGACGTTCTGGACACGGAGCCAGTCGCCATTTTGTGGGGCGATAATTATATGGACCAGGTGGATGTGTTCCGCCGTGTGCTAGACGGGGCAGAAAAGCTGATTGCCAGCCAGAAAGCCAAAATCGTTTTTATGGGGGAGACACCCCGTTTTGCCAACGATCAGCTGGGTTGGATTGGTTTGGGGGAAGCGCAGGGTTCAATAAACGGCCGTGCCTACTATGGCTTCAAATCGTTGCGCTACCGGCCGCCTTTAGCCGAGTGCCAACAGATGTTTGCCGAAAATACACATGTGTGGAATACTGGCTACTTTGTGACCACAATCGGATTTGTGCGCAAACAATACCAACAGCTGCAACCCAACATGTGGGCTGGCCTTAAAGAAATTGAACAGACGATTGGGCAGCCAAATTACCAGGAGACCTTGCACCGCGTCTATCCAAATTTGGATGTTATCAGTTTTGATGACGCCATTTTGCACGACGTTGCACCGGACGATGCGCTGGTGTTGCATGGAGAAATGGGTTGGAGTGATCCGGGCACATTATATGCGCTAAAAGAGGCGATCAATCCTGACCTGAACGCCAATGTCACTAAAGGCAAAGTTGTCACAGAACAGTCTGCAGATTGCCTGGTTTACAATTACGAAGCTGACAAGCTGGTAACGGTTATTGGCCTTGAAGGAATGATTGTGGTAAACACGGAAGACGCCATTCTGGTTGTGCACAAGGACAACATTCCTTTAGTTAAGAAAGTGGTTAATGACTTGGAAGGCACTGATTTAGAAGCTTATAGTTAATTCTCGTAAGAGCGGAAGCATTGTTTTTCGCTTTCACTTGAATCTCGTTTTGCTAAATAGGAAACGTAAAACGGGCAGATTTAGCTGCGTTTTACGTTTTCTGTTTTATAGATAATTTTATGAGTAATGAAGAGAAATTGATCGGATATTGTTTTAAATGCCGTGAAAAGCATGAAATTTTAGAGCCAAAGGCAGAATGGGCCTCCAATGGGTCGCCGGGGACGCGCGGAACTTGCGCCAACTGTGGCGGAACCATCTACAAAGCTGGTTACACCCCGGCCCACGATAATTTGCCTAAGCCCGAAATCAAGGCGACGCGGAAAAGCACCAAGAAAAAGAAAGCTGCCAAGAAAAAATCAGCGCGGAGCAAAAGCAAGACACGCCGCTCCGGCAAGCTGGTCGTGGTGGAATCTCCGGCCAAGGCCAAGACAATTGGCCGCTATTTGGGCAAGGGATACAACGTTAAGTCCAGCGTAGGACACGTGCGCGATTTGCTAAAATCTCGCTTGAGCGTGGACGTGGAAAATGATTTTGATCCAGAGTACCGCGTGCCGAATGAGAAGCGGGAATTGGTGAAGGAACTGAAAGCGGCTGCTGCCAAAGCCAAAGAGATCTATCTGGCTACTGACCCAGATCGTGAGGGTGAGGCGATTGCCTGGCATGTGCTGGAATCGGCGGAGATGGACCCGGAAATTACACAGCGGGTTGTGTTCCATGAGATTACCAAGCCAGCAATTGAGAAGGCGTTTTTGGAGCCGCGCGGCATCGATATGGATCGGGTAAATGCCCAGCAAGCTCGCCGCATTTTGGATCGACTTGTGGGATACAAGCTCAGTCCGCTGCTGTGGCGTAAGGTGCGCGGCCGTTTGTCTGCTGGCCGGGTGCAGTCTGTGGCGGTGCGGCTGGTGGTTGAGCGTGAGCGCGAGATTAATGAGTTTGTCACGGAAGAGTATTGGACGCTGGGCGCGGAGTTGAGCCGGGAGCAGCACCGTGATGAGAAGGAACGGCCGTTTTTCCAGGCCCGTCTCCACAAGTTAAACGGGGAAGATTCCGTCTTGCAAAGCGAAGAAGATGTAAAGCCCCACCTGGACGCGCTGGAAAAGGGCGTCTGGGAAATTGGTGAAGTACGGATTGGCAAGCGGACCCGTCGGCCTGCTGCGCCATTCACGACCAGCACCATGCAGCAAGAAGCATCACGGCGGATTGGTTTTAACACCAGCAAGACGATGCGCATTGCCCAGCAGCTGTATGAAGGCATCGACCTTGGCGGGGAGGAAGGCGCTATCGGGTTAATTACCTACATGCGTACCGACAGCGTTTCCGTGAGCAAAGAGGCCGAAACCGAGGCGCGAACCTACGTGGGCAAGCGGTTTGGGGCTACCTACGTACCGGTAAAACCACCGCAGTACAAAACGAAATCCAAATCAGCGCAAGAAGCCCATGAGGCTGTACGGCCGACATCTGTGCTTCGTGTGCCCAAACAGATTAAAGAGCATTTGTCCCGTGACCAGTACCGTTTGTACAAGCTTGTCTGGGATCGCTTTGTAGCCAGCCAGATGGCTCCAGCGCGGTACGATACGGTTTCAGTGGATATTTTTGCGGGTGAGGCGAAGGTGGCTTTGGCGAAACGGCCGTATCTCTTCCGGGCCACTGGATCTGTGATGACTTTTGCTGGCTTCCTGGCGCTTTATGAAGAAAGTCGTCCCGAAGACCGTCCGGACGATGACCAAAATCAGGTGCCGTCTGACTTGAAAGAAGGCGAGATGCTAGACCTGCTGCGTCTGCTGCCGGAACAGCATTTTACCCAGCCACCGCCACGTTATAGTGAAGCGACGCTGGTCAAATCCTTGGAAGAGCATGGCATTGGACGCCCCAGCACGTATGCTTCCATCATTTCCACTATTCAGAACCGAGGGTATGTAGACCGTGTCGATAAGCGGCTTCAGCCGACAGAGACTGGGCAGATTGTGAATGATCTGCTGGTGGAATATTTCCCCAATATTTTGTCGGTTGATTTTACAGCGCGGCTGGAAGATGAACTGGACAAGATTGCGGAAGGCGAGCCGTGGGTGCCGGTGATCGGCAGTTTTTACGGCCAATTTTCCGAGAATTTGGAAGTGGCAGATGAATCCATTCCCAAGATTGATTTGAAGCCTGAAGTTGAGTTGGTGGGGCGAGCGTGTCCGTTATGCGGTAGTGATTTGGTATATCGGGAAGGGCGATACGGCCGTTTCATCGGTTGCTCTAACTTCCCCAAATGCCGCCACACCGAACAATTGCTCAACAAGATTGGTGTCACGTGCCCCAACGGCGGCGAGATGGTAGAACGGCGTACCCGGCGGGGTCGCGTTTTCTACGGCTGCTCCCGTTACCCGGACTGTGAATTTAGCAGCTGGAAAAAGCCGGTGCCTGACCCCGACAATAGCTGTCAGGGTCTGCTGGTGCAGCTCAACGAAAACGAAACTGAGTGCGTGGCCTGTGGTCTCAAAGAGCTGGTTAAAGATAAAGAAGTAGTTGCCGATTAATCCGTGCCACGCCTGCGTAAGCTAAAATAACAAATAAATGCGACCTTAAATTTCCCTGGAAACTCTCAGATGTGTAAAACATCTGGGAAACAGTTTCCGGGGAAATTTTGTCTTAACCGGCAGCTTTCATGTCCGTGAAGCGGTTTGTGAGAAAATTCAATTACCTTGGGATGCGTCTATTTGTGTTGCATTGACGTTGCCTATTCGTAGCGGAATTAGTACCTCTTAATAGGGACATTTAACCCAGAAATTGCTAGAATATTGGCGTGATTTCTTTATGGAGCCTGTTACCTAAAAATTCTCGAATGAGTCCCTGTATTGCATAATGTAAAGGAAAATATAATGAACCTTCGCCTTGCTTCAATCCTGTCATTTTTCGCCCTGGCACTCACATTGATTGTGGGGCTGGGCGTGGACACTCGCCAATCAGCAGCGGCACCTGTCGGGACGCCCGATCAATTTACCTATTTGCCCATCGTGGCCAAGCCGCCTGAAGTGCTCATCACCAGTCTGGAGATCAGTCAATCGATTCAGGATGTGAATAACACTGTGCCTCTGGTGGCAAACCGTCCGACTGTTGTGCGCGTTTATACCACAGTAGACGGTGCTACCAGTATGCCTAATACAACCATTACTCTTACGGCAACCCGTAATGGTGTGGCCCTGCCGCCTGTCGTCTCTAATGCCCAGACAGCTTTGGATGCACCCAGCCGAAGCAACCTGAACAGCACTTTTAACATTACCTTGCCTGCCAGTTGGCTCTCTGGCACGGTGCAAATGACCGCCAAGGTTACGGGTCAATCACGTGGCAGCTATGCACAAACGGTTACGTTCAATACCGTGCCTACTTTAAATGTTGTTTTAGTTCCTATCAAATATACACATAGCCCGACAGGTGCTACATTTGCTGGACCAACGACTAATCATATTAGCGATTGGATGATGCGAGCTTACCCATTGAGTAATATGAACGTCTCTACTCACAGTTCGTATTCTTTCACAGGCAATTTGCAAACAAGCAGCTCGTGGGAAAGCTTGCTGAACCAAATGTCGGCCTTGAAATTTAATGATGGTGTCGCTGATTCAACTGTTTATTATGCCTATATTGATTTTGATTGTGGCTGGTTTAACTGTAGTACAGGTGGCATTGCAGGTATCGGTTGGATAGGTTACCGAGAATCAGTTGGACTTGATTTTGGTGCGGTTGATGGGACAGGTGAACTGGCGGGGCATGAAATAGGTCATAATTTTGGCCGCTACCATGCGCCTTGTAATGTGACTGGTGATGTTAATTATCCTTATGCCGGGGCATCAATTGGTGAATATGGGCTGGATGGCATTGGTGGTACGCTAGAATTGCTTAGCCCTAGCGGATACGTAGATATGATGAGCTACTGTGATCCAGTCTGGGTGTCTGACTACACTTACAAGGCACTGTACACTGATCAGGTGAACAATGGTGCATTTGTTTGGGCACCGCAGGAAGAAAGCTTGTTGATTAGTGGTTCTGTTGCTGATGATGGTGACGTCTCGCTTAATCCCGTTTATATGCTGCCGCAAACGGCCGTATCACCACAAAATGGTTCCTATCAGGTCGAATTGCTGGACGCAGCAGGCAACGTCATTAGTACACATCTAGTCGATTTGATGGTGGCAGAAGAAGAAGGCATCTCTGTGCGCGCCATTCGCGGCGTGGTGCCTGCGCCGGATGTGCCGGTAGCCGAGCTGCGCGTCGTTGAATTGGCCTCAGGAACTGCCGTTGCCAATCGAACCCTCTCCACCGCCAGCATGGCTGTTAAAGCCTCGCTAGCCCAGCGCAGCGAGACAGCCACCGTGAGCTGGGGTATTGCTGGTGTCCCAGCCAACGTGCGCTACACGGCGAATGATGGCCAAACCTGGACAACGGTTGGGTTAAACGTGCTGGGCGGTTCTTTGGACGTGGATTTAAGCAGCTTGCCGGGTGGGGGAAACGGCCGTTTCCAAATTATCCTGGCCGATCAGGGCACGCCCACCCGCTTTGAGGTTGATCTGGCTACACCGCTGGCAGACAAGCAGCCCACCGCCTGGATCACTGGCCCAGAGATTGTAGCTGCTGGTGCGCCCGCAGCGCTGTACGCCTTTGGCTCCGATGCCGAAGACGGGGCTTTGAGCGATTTTGCCTGGTCTGTGAATGGTGAAGAAGTTGCGGCTGACTCGGCGCTCTTCCTGCACGATCTGGCTCCGGGTGAATATGTGATTACTTTGCGGGCCACAACAAGCAGCGGGCAAACGGCCGTTGCTAGCATCACTGTAACTGTAACGCCTTAAAGAATTTTTAATTGGGTAATTGGGTAATTTTGTAATTGCTCAATTACCCAATTACTCAATCTTCCCCCAACCACCACCCCCCGGCGTTTCAATTTGCAAAATATCGTTCGCCTCAAGCTGGCGGGTGAATTTACCCGGCAGTTCAGTGGCGGTTTCTTCTTGAATGAGGCTGTTGTGGCCCGGACGGCCGTCTTTTCCCCCTTGCAACCCATAGGCCCCGCGCTTGCGCCGTTCGCTGGTGACCGTCACTGTGACGGGTGTCAGGAAGCGAATAGTGCGGATGAGGCCGTCGCCGCCGTGCTGCTGGCCAGCGCCGCCAGAGTTGGGCCGCAGACTGTATTGTTCTACGCGCAGAGGGAAGCTGTACTCTAGGGCTTCCACTGGCGTATTGAGCGTGTTGCTCATGTGGACGTGCATACCGCTGCCGCCATCAGCATCTGGTCCAGCACCGGCCCCACCACCGATGGTTTCGTAGTAAGCAAACGGCCGTCCACTGTCTGTTTGTTTACCGCCAAAAGTTAGATTGTTCATTGTGCCTTGGCTGGCGGCGGGGATGAGTTGGGGCAGTGCCTGGGCCAGCGCGCCAAAGACGGCGTCGGTGATGCGTTGCGACGTTTCCACATTGCCGGCGGCGACGGCGTGCGGCTGCGGTGGGTCTAGCAAAGATCCAGGCGGAATGGTGAGCGTGATTGGGGCAAAAGCGCCGTCGTTCATGGGCAGATCGGTTTGCACCAGGGCCAGGGCGGCACAGCGTAGGCAGTAGGCCACGGCTGATTTGGCAATGGCGGGCACGGCGTTGAGATTGCCCCGCACGGCGTCGGCCGTGCCGCTGAAATCGACGTGCATCTGGCTGCCAGCTACAGTTAGCGTTACTTTGATGGGGATGGCGGGGCTGTCTAGTTGGCCGTCATCATCAAGAAAGTCGGTGAAAGTGTAACGGCCGTCTGGGATTTGGGAGACGGCCGTTTCGGTCAAGGTCTTCGCGTAGTCAATAAGGGCTTCAGCATGGTTTAATGCCTCAGCCAGGCTGTACCGCTCCACAATTTCTACCAGACGCTTTTGGCCGATGGCGTGGGCGGCTAACTGGGCGGCCAAATCGCCATTGCGTTCGTCAGGGGTGCGCACATTGCGCAGGATGAGCTGCCACACCGCTTCATTGCGCTCTCCGGCGGCCACGAGCTTAATGGGGGGAATGATAATCCCTTCCTGATAAATCTCGGTAGAAAGCGGCATGGAGCCGGGTGACATGCCCCCGACATCGGCGTGGTGGGCACGGCTGGCGACAAAAAATGAAGGGGTGACAAGGTGAGGGGGTGCCAAGGCGACTAGATCATCTGACCGCTTACCGAAAAAGACGGGCGAGACGAGCGTAATGTCCGGCAGATGGTTGCCGCCCTGATACGGATCGTTGACGATGACCACGTCACCAGGGGCAAACGGGGCGCATTTGTCGATGGCGGCTTGCACAGAGGCGGGCATGGCACCGAGGTGGACGGGAATGTGTGCGGCCTGGGCCAGCATACGGCCGTCGCCCAAAAAGAGCGCGCAGCTAAAATCGAGGCGCTCCTTGATGTTGGGGCTGTACGCCGCGCGGCTCAACGTCACGCCCATCTCTTCGGCCACGGAGGCGAAAAGATAGCGGAAAATGGAAAGGGAAGCGGCCGTTGGGGTGGTCATTCAGCAAAAACGGGCAAATTGGCCAGGGCAACGACATTGCTCCAATCGGCATCACCTTCGGTGAAAACGGCCGCTGTCTTCACAATCTTACCACCTGCCTGCTCCACTACCTGTTCCATTCCCTTGAGCGTACTGCCAGTGCTAATTACATCATCTACCAGAACCGCCTTTTTGTTTTTGATGAACGCTTTATCTTTCTCATCCAGGTAAAGGGTTTGTGGTTTGCCGGTGGTGATGGAGACGGTTTCGGCCTTGATGGCATCACCCATATAGCTTTTGTACGTTTTGCGCAGAACGATGTAGGGTAATCCCATCAGGGCGCTCATCTCATAAATCAGGGGAATCCCCTTTGCTTCGGCGGTGACCAGCACCTCGGCCGGGGTGCTCTTGAGCTGCTCGGCAAGGGCCGCAGCCGTTGCTTTGACAACGATAGTGTCGCCTAGCATATTAAAAATGGCGATGCGCACGCCAGGGGCAACTTCAAATAAGGGTAGGTGGCGGGTGATGCCCGCAATGACGACGGTGTAGGTTTCACGTTCGGTCATCTTGTGATACTCTCCTCCATGTTGGTCAATTTTACAAAATTGGCTTACGTTTTTATGTATTTAGTTTACCTGATTGTAGGTTGGGTGGCATCCAAATTGTTCGGCTAAGGTGGGCAGCTATGAAGGCGATTGTGGTGAAGGGAGACAAGCAGAATCCCGTGTTGGTATGGGAAACGGTGCCGGATGTGGCCTATGGGCCGGATGAGGTGTTGGTGAATGTACAGGCAACGGCCGTAAATCGAGCCGATTTGCTCCAGGCCAGAGGTGGCTACAATCCACCTGTTGGGGCCAGCGACATTTTGGGGCTGGAAATGGCGGGCATCATTGCTGCTGTGGGCGAGGATGTGGTGGATTGGCAGGTGGGGGATCGTGTTTGTGCGTTGTTGCCCGGCGGTGGCTATGCTGAACAGGTGGCCGTGCCCGCCGGGATGCTGCTGAAACTGCCCAAAACATGGACGTTTGCTCAGGGAACGGCCGTTCCCGAGGTTTGGTACACTGCCTACGTCAATCTCTTTTTAGAGGGCGAGTTGGTAGCTGGGGAAACGGTATTGATTCATGCCGGAGCCAGCGGGGTGGGCACGGCGGCTATCCAGCTGGCCAATGCCGCTGAGGCCACTGTCTTCATCACGGCAGGCAGCGATGAGAAGCTGCTGGCTTGCCGCAAGCTGGGTGCCGAGCTGGCTGTTAATTACAAGCGGGAAGATTTTTTAGAGAAGGTTTTGGCGGCCACGCAGGGTCAAGGGGTAGATTTGATTTTGGATCCGGTGGGCGGGAGCTATCTGGATCGAAATGTGAAGGCGTTGAAGCGATTCGGCCGTTTGGTCAACATTGGTCTGTTGGGCGGCGCTCACGGTGAAATGAACATGGGCCTGGTCTTAGGTAAGCGGTTGCGCATCATGGGTTCCACGCTGCGCTCGCGGCCACCTGCGGAGAAGATCAAAATTACTGAGCAGTTTCAGTCGGGCTATTGGCCGCTGCTGCGTTCTGGGGAGTTGAAGCCCATCATCGACACCCAATTTCCCATTGAACAAGCGCAAGAAGCGCACCAATATGTGGCGCAAAACAAGAACGTTGGCAAGGTGATTTTGACGGTTGTGCCAGAAGCCACCGAAGAACAGTAAGAAGAATTTAGGGGCAGCCGTAGTTTCCACTTTTAAAGGGTTTTGGCGACAACGATACTGGCATGGGCATTGGCGTCGTGCTGAGGCGCACCGTCGATGTCGATGATGGTAGTAAAGCCGGATTTAATCCAAAAGCGCAGGGCGGGCCAATTTTTGAGAAATACTTCCAACCAGATGGCGTGATGGCCGACGGCTTTTGCTTTTTGTGCCAGTCCCGCCACCATTTCGGTACCAAAGCCCCCTTTTTGATAATCGGGGTGCAGCACAAACATGGAGATTAAGAGTGTCTGCGGGTGGGGATGGTGATGGTGGCCGTGAAAGTAGCCAATAAGCTCATTGTTTTGGCGGATGGTTTGAAGCTGGAAACGGCCGTTCCCCATCCCATCAGCCACACTTTTTGTCACCAAGCCGATAAACTCTTCCTCTGGATAGATCTGAAAGGTTGGGTCCCGTTGACCCACGTGGCTGCACGCATTAAAAATGGTCATGAGCCGAGTTGTATTGTCCAGGACACCATCGGCAATGTGTAGTCGTTCAGTTTGCCAGCTGGCAGGTAAGCGCGTCATGCTGGTTCCTCCGGCGGGATGCGCCAGTAGATGTTGTTTTCGCGGGCCATCAGCTTGTGGTCGATGAGGTAGCGGCGCAAAGAGGCAAAGTCAGGATTTAGCTGTTTGAGCCGTTCGTTCAGTTCTGCTTCCGGGTAGCGCACATCGTAGTCGAAGTGCTCGACAACCCAGTTCATGATGACCAACTGTTTTTTGCGGCGGGCGGGGAGCTGGGTGATACGGCCGTTTTCCACAAACGTGTTTAAAACCTTTCGTTCCCAACGATTTTCATTGTCCGCCGGAGCCAATTCGGCCAGCTGCGCTTGCGACAAAATATCTTTGCTCATCGACTCCAAAAACTTCACTTCAAGCCAGTAAATACGGGTATTGCCTTCGGCCCGCACGTTGACCAGGCCCAATTCTTTCATTGTGGACAAATGATGAGAGACGGTTGGTTCGCGCAGCTCCAGCAGGGCGGCCAACTCACCCACGCTGCGCTCCTGGTTGGCCAGCAGCCCCAGAATTTTCAGGCGGCTTTCATTGCCCAGCACTTTGAAAAAGCTCAGTAATTTTTGAAATTGTTCCTCACTCATTTGCTTTAATCTGTCCTATTATCAACCGAAAACCATTCAAAGCATCTAGGCCGCTTGGTTCTTCATCATCACAGTAAGTGCAGTTCGCATTTTCTAAACTATATCCCCAATCACCGCCACGCAGTACCTTAGAGGCGGTGCTGCTAACGTCTATTATTTCAGGGTTTGCTTTGTCGTTTGCGCACCACTCCATTAAGTTCCCGGCCATGTCCAGAGCACCACAAGCTGCTGCCCCTTGTGGGTAAAGACCAACGGCCGTTGCTTGCTTAAGCCCTGATTCAATTGTGTTGGCATGACCTGTTTTCCGTTCACCCCAAGGATACGGCCGTGTTTCGGCACCGTTTTGGGCAGCCCACTGCCATTCCCATTCCGTAGGTAGTCGAATCTGAGCATTGTTGCCCAATTGCAACTGCCCTTTGCCGGCTGGGTGCGGTAGCTCCAATCCGTGCAACCTATCATTCAGCCAACGAGAAAAGGCAACGCTTTGATACCAGGAAATAGTATCCCGAGGATTATTTGGTTGTTTCGTTTGTTGTTTGCCTAATTTTTGGCGTTGATAAGGCTCGGGCATTGCCTGCCACCAGGTCAAATTATCATACCCATTCGCAGCTTCAACAAAGGTTTGATATTGAGCATAAGTGATAAGATATTTGCCAATGTAAAATGGCTCCACATCATAAGGTCCGATGTGGATAAGCTTTTCTTCTTCGCCTGGTGCGTCGGGTTGCCAATGCCGTGCAATCTTGATCTTGCCACCGGGAGTAACTGGCAACCAGACAATATCGGGTACCCCGTGTTTTACACCAACACCTGAACGTGAATCGCCCATTTTTGCCAACATGTTGCCGATTTGTAAGCGTCGTTGTGCGGTTGTTTTAACGTCTTCAATTTCTAATAGCAGTTTTTTAAGCGAGTGTGCCATTGTTTCCTCACGCGTTTTTTGCTTGTACTTTTTGATAAATACCTCGGCTGCGGGTCATGAAACCAAAATCTACCAGCAGACGGCGCATTTGGGCGTGATCGGGGTGGGCCTGGTGCAGTCGTTCATTGACTTCTTTTTCGGGATACTGGGTATCTGGCTCAAAAAGTTCAGCCAACCAACTGACAATTTCCCGTAGTTCATTTTCATTTTCTGGCAATAGTTTTAAGTGCGGGCCGTCGGTGTAATGGCGCAATACACGCTGCCGCAGCGTTTCCTTATTTTGCGAGTCGCCCCGATGAAAAACCGAGCGGTTCATTTGTTCCAGGGCGTTTTCGTTGAGTTTGTATGTGAAGGGAGCCGTTTCCTGCACCAATGCAGCCCGTTTGAGGCGACCAAGATGTTTGATAACGGCCGTTTCCCTTAAATTCGTGCGCCTGGCCAACTCTGGTACAGAACGCGCACTCTCTGCCAGGATGCCCAAAATATGCAGCCGTTCCCGCTGCCCTGCTGCCTGCAAAAATGTCACGAGTGTTTCAATTTGTTCTGTTTCCATCAGTTGCCATCCTTAACGCTTGATCTATTTAGATAGAAATCTAAATAGAAGGTTATCTAAATAGATTCCGTTTGTCAATGGCAATTTGCATTTTGCCGAACCTCATACGTACAATCCGTCTATGAGCCTAACTGAACTCATTTTGCAAACCATTCTCTTCTTTCTCACCTTTTGGCTGGGCTGCTACCTCATTGCCCGCGATCCAGGGCGCCTGCAGCTATGGCTGGCGGGGCTGGGGATGCTTGCTTTTGCTGTTGGTGTGGCCATTACCCTGCTGGGCCAATTTGCCCCATCGGCGCGGCTGGCGCTGACGCTTTACCGGTTGCAGCGGCTGTTTGTGGTGCTGCCAGCGCTTTTCTGGCTGGCGGCGATGGTGTGGCTGGTTCCCAACCGCGCGGCCTGGTATGAGCGATACGGCCGTCAACAATTTCTCCTCGGTGCCAGTCTGGTTTGCATTTTTGCTTATGGGATTGCCATCGGCTTCATTATTATCCCCAACAACCAGACGATGCCCCTCTGGTTGGCAATGATCATTGGCCTCGATCTGTTTTTCTTTGGTCTGGTCATCACCCAGTTAGATGCTTCGGACAAGGGGGAAGCGTGGCTTTCCCACTTCCTTCGCGCGCTGGATTACTCCTTTTTTACGGCGCTCATTTTTGGCGGGCAGGTGATCCTGGTCATGGTCATTTGGATTGGACTGAACTTTCCGCTGGTCGCCTTGCTCATCAGCTGCGTGGCGGCGGCGGTCCTCATTCAAACCTTTGCTGATCCAGTGCAAGGCTTGATCGATCAGATTGCCTTCATCAACGCGCCCGCGCTGCGCCAGGCACGCGCAGTGCAGCGTGCCGAGGACAGTGCGGCCCAACGGCTGGATGCCTCACGCAATCCATTGGAGTTACCTGTTCAGGAATTTGAACGGCTTACCCGTCGGGCGCTTAGCCAGATGGGTGATTTGCCCAAGCTGGCTAGCAGTTCGCTGACGCGACTGCCGCTGATCACACAGCGTTTGGGCCAAAATGGGCGTGGTGATGGCACATTGGCCCGGGCGGCAGAGTTGAAAACCGTGCTCACAGAGAGCATCATCAAGCTGCACCCTCGAGATGAGGCTGCCTTTGGCACCACGGATGCGTGGCGGCATTACAATGCGCTTTATTTTCCCTATGTGGTGGGATTACGGCCGTACAGTCGCCGTGCCTTCCACGATGAAAAATATGAAGAGGTGTTGGATTGGTTCCGCAGCCAAATTCCAGAACGCACCCTGTACAACTGGCAAACGGCCGCCGCTCGCCTGGTTGCCAGAGATTTACGTGAGATGTCGCAACGGGAACGGCCGTAATCCCCCATTTGGCACCGTTTGGCACTACTTTTCATAGACTTGGCACCAGCAAAAGCAGTAAATTGCCTCCATCAACCGTTATCAAATGGAGGTACCAAATGCAAACACAAACAATTTCTACCCATCAAGTTCAACAGGCGAAGTTCACCTTTTTACGCCGTGCCTTGCAAAGCAATGCGCTCTTTTCATTGTTGATTGGCTTGGCGTTTATCGTGGCGGCTGGCCCCATTGCTCGTTTATTGGGTGCCGACATTCCTGCCGCTATCGTTTTTGCTGTAGGGGTAAGCTTGCTGCCATTTGGCTATGGCCTCTACCGGATGGCCGCTCAGCCAGAGATTGCGCCCCGCCAGGCAGGCATCATCACCGTGATGGACATTACCTGGGTGATTGGCAGCTATCTGCTGTTGGTGCTGGCCTGGGATTCATTTAGCGTGGCTGGCCGCTGGTTTGTAGCCCTGCAGGCAGAAGCTGTGTTTACTTTTGCTATCTTGCAATTCATTGGGTTGCGCCGCCTGCGCCAATAAATCTTTACAGACAGCGTATAAACGTTGTGTTGGAGAGCTTGCCATAGAGTGGCAGGCTCTTTTTCTTGTGTGTTATACTTTGCTTCTCTATGCTCGTTTTATCGAGTTATTCCTAAATAAATGAATTAGATTTCTGGGGCACAGTGGTGCACTGAAAAATAAAAAATCAGTGATCGACGATATTATCGGTGTCCCAGCTCCTTTAAGGAAATTTTATGCGATTAAAAAATGCTAAAGCAATCTCCCGTATGCGCGATTCTGGTCGCATGGTGGCGGAATGTTTTGCTTTATTAGAAGAAAGTATTCGCCCAGGGGTCAGCATTCGTATGTTGGACCAGATGGTGGAGAAATATATTGCTGACCAAGGTGCCGAGCCGCTGTACAAAGGATACCAAGGCAGCGGCGGCAGCCATCCACCATTTCCTGGCGTCATTTGTGCCTCGGTAAACCACGAAATTTGCCACGGGTTGCCTGATGACCGCGTCTTAAATGAAGGGGACATCATTGGTGTTGATATTGGCTTGAAATACAAAGGGTACTGCGGTGATGCTTGCTATACGTTTCCAGTTGGCAAAATTGCTCCGGCCACCGAGCGGTTGTTGGAGATAGCTAAAGAAGCGCTGGATGTGGGTGTGCAGGCTGTTAAACCGGGTGGTTACTTAAACGATATTGGCCGAGCGATTCACGATTTAGCGGATGCCCGGGGTGTTTCTGTGGTGCGTGAATGGGGCGGGCATGGGATTGGCCGCATTCTGCATGATTCGCCATCGGTGCTGCATATTCGCCAATCGGGGCGTGGCCCCAAACTGCGCCCTGGCATGACGTTCACCATCGAGCCAATGATCAACCAGGGGCGGCATGAGTGGATTTTGCTCAAGGATGGCTGGACGGTAATAACCAAAGATGGCTCACTTTCGGCGCAATATGAGCATACGGTCGCCGTGACCCAATCCGGCGTTGAAGTGTTGACGAAGTTGTAGACTGGGTATTAGTCGGTGGATTTCAGGGCGGTGTTGGTGGTGGATTCGGCCGTTTCTTCATCCCCTGCATCAATGATGTTTGAGGCCAATACGGCATCGCCGGCCCATGGATCCATCTTGAACAGCTTAAAGTAAGTGTAACGGCTAATCACGGCGATAGAGCCAAGCACCGGCACAATAATGAGTGCCGTTAAAACCCCAGCCAAGGAAAGCGATCCCACAATGGCAATAAAGATGATGGCCGGGTGAATACGCACGCTGCTGCTCATAATGCGTGGTCGGAGCCAGATATTTTCTAATCCCTGCACCCCTAAATAAAATGCCAGAATGATGACGGCAAATAAGGTATTAGAGACGTCCAGGGTATTGGAGCCTGCCAGCAGGGCAACGAGAGTCGCAATGCCCATGATGATGGCCGGTCCCACCGACAGCAAAACATCAAAAATGGCGGAGAAAACGCCAAAGAGCAAAGCACCCGGCAAGCCCAAAATAAGCGAGCCAGCCCCGGTTAGCAAGCCTACAATAATCGACAAGCGCAGCTGCCCGCGAAAATACCGGTTCCATACCAGCTTGATTTCGTCGTACAGTCGGCGAAAATCGGATTCAAACGGTCCTGGTGCCCAACCAAATAACCAGTCGCGCAGTCTGGCCCAATCCTGTAATAAATAGTAAGTTGCCACCAAAACAACCAAAATCCAACCCAGATTGGTGGTGCTGGTTTGCACCAGTTCCACAATGATGTCTGCTCGAATGAATGAGGAGACGAGTTCGGAAATATCTGCTTCTGGCATCAGGCCATCCAGCTGAATTTCGGTGTTTAAAACGGTGATTGGCTCGGAGAAATAATCTTCCTGGGCCTGAGTCATAATGACCTGCATATCGGCCAGGAAGCTGGACGTTTGTTCAGGAATGGCGGGGATAAAAATGATAGTGACGGTGACGATGGCTGCCAGTGAGAGTAAATAGACAAAAAAGACGACCAGGGAACGAGCCACACGGGCACGCTCGTTGACCAGGGTGACAATGGGGTTTAGTAGATAAGCCAGCAGGGCTGAAACGGCAATGGCACTTATGAGTGCCTGTGCGGCCGTAATGAACCAAATAATTCCGGCCAATACTAGCGCAAATACAAAATAACGTGTTGTTGTACTCCACTCTTTATTCATACGATCCGTGATAAATCATTAGGAATTTTACAATCCTCTACCATAAAAAATAGCTCAAGAAAAAACGTAACAGGATTCTAGCGAATTTAAGGCCAAAAGTACAATTAATTGGCGTTGTGGTGAATGGACGCTTTACGTTTGCCTGGTATTGTTTGTTGCAAATCTCTTAGGCTGATCTTTAGGACAGGCGGATGGCCTGTCCTTTTTGTTGGGAATTTTTCTGGACGACCGCCGGATGTGGGGCAACGGCCGTTTGCCTACAATCACCTTATCAAATTTACCAAACGGAGAATTCCCATGACGAATCAAACAAAAACGGCACTTATTACTGGCGCATCCCGAGGGCTGGGACTGGCTCTGGCCACAGCGCTGGCCCAGGATGGCTGGCAGCTCATCATCAATGCCCGAGGATCGGCGGCGCTGGCGCAAGCCCACCATACGTTGGAACAGTGGACGACGGTTACGGCCGTTTCTGGCGACATCAGCCACAAAGCACATCGGCAGGCGCTGGCTGTGGCCGCCCGGGCCGCAGGCGGCCTGGATTTGTTGGTGAACAATGCCGGAATGCTCGGCCCCAGCCCGCAGCCAGCCCTGCTCGATTATCCGCTGGACGTGCTGGAAAACGTGTTCCGGGTCAACGTGGTCGCCCAGCTCGGCGTCTTGCAGGCCGTGGCGAACACGTTAAAGTCCGATGCCCGCATCATCAATATCACCAGCGATGCTGGCGTGGAGCCTTACGCCGGTTGGGGCGGCTACGGGGCCAGCAAAGCGGCCTTTGAACAGCTTTCGGCTATCTTGGCGGCGGAATTGGCGGAGCGGCTGCCCGGTGTGCGCGTCTACTGGGTCGATCCGGGTGACATGCGCACCCAGATGCACCAGCAAGCCTTTCCCGGTGAAGACATCAGCGACCGACCGCTGCCGGAAGAGAGTGTACCCGGATTGTTGGCGCTCATTAATGAGGATTGGCCAAACGGCCGTTACCAGGCCCAAAATTTAGCTGCCGAGGTGGCCGCATGATGACCCTCCTGCAAACCAATACATCGGCTACCCAATCAACCCTCATGTCGCAGCTGCCCGCCCTGGATTTTGCGCTGCCGCCAAACCTGGAAGCCAGCCAACCGCCCGAAGCACGTGGTTTGGCGCGGGACGAGGTGCGCCTGATGGTCTCCCACTACCGGGATGATCGCATCACGCACACCCACTTTCGCCAAATTGGCAATCATTTGCAGCCGGGCGATTTGCTGGTGCTGAACACCAGCCGCACGATGAATGCGGCGCTGCCTGCCACGCTGCCCGATGGCACCGAACTGCGCCTGCACCTTTCGACCCAATTACCGGCTGGCTTGTGGAGCGTAGAGTTAAGACGGCCGTTCCAAACCGCCACCAGACCATTTCGCGAAGGTGAAGCAGGCACGGTGCTTCAGTTACCGGCGGGCGGTACCGCCCGCCTGCTGACGCCGCACAATCCGGCGCTGCGCCACTGCCCGGCCCAGCCCGTCCGGCTGTGGCTGGCAACATTGCACCTGCCCTTGCCGCTGACCAGCTACCTGGCGGCGCACGGCAGCCCAATTCGCTACAGTTACGTCCCGGAAGCGTGGCCGCTGGATTATTACCAGACGGTGTTTGGCAATGAGCCAGGCAGCGCCGAAATGCCCTCGGCGGGACGGGCCTTTACGCCGGAGTTAATGACGCAGCTGATCGCCCAGGGTATCCAGTTTGCCCCGCTAATTTTGCATACTGGCGTGGCCAGCCTGGAGGATCATGAAGCGCCTTATGAAGAATATTATCGCGTGCCGGGGCAAACGGCCGTGCAGGTGAACCAGGCACGGCAGCAGAATCGGCGGGTCATCGCTGTGGGCACGACCGTCATTCGCGCCCTGGAAACCGTCACCGATGAGGATGGCGTGACGCACGCCGGATCCGGCTGGACCGACCTGTTCATCACGCCGCAGCGGGGCATCCGCGCCGTGGCTGGCCTGTTGACGGGGCTGCACGAACCCCGCGCCACCCATCTGGCCATGCTGGCTGCCCTGGCCGACAGCTGTCACCTTTCCCTGGCCTACGAACAGGCATTGCAGCAGCGTTATCTCTGGCATGAGTTTGGCGATCTGCACCTGCTTCTGCCTTAAAAAACCTTAACGCAAAGGCGCGAAGGGGCAAAGAGGCAAAGAGGAAAAGTATTGGATTCTCTTTGTTCCTTTGCTTTCTTTGCATCTTTGCGTCAAAAAATTACATTTTGCCTCAGGATTGTTGTTTATGTTAGACTGCCTGCCTTGAAAATTACCAGGACTGGCAGTCCTCAACGTGAGCTTGGAATGCATGAGTCGTTTAGAGGACTGCCAGTCCTCTTTTAACAGGACGTGGCATGTTTTTGTATTTGTTGCAGGGATTGGGGTATGGGGGTGCGGCGGCGGCACAACCGGGGCCGTTTCAGGCGTATTTGCTGTCGCAGACGTTGAAAAATGGGCTACGCAGCACGTTGGTGGCGGCGCTGGCTCCGTTGATGAGCGATGGGCCGATTGTGCTGCTGGTGCTGCTGGTGCTGACACAGGTGCCGGATTGGTTTGTCTCGGCGCTGCGTTTTGGTGGGGGATTCTTTTTGCTGTTTTTGGCGTACCGGGCGTATCGGGCGGCGCGGGTGATGGTGGATACGGCCGTTCCTCTCCCCACAACTGAAAAGCGCCAAAGCATCCGCGAAGCCGCCCTGATGAACATGCTCAGCCCCAACGCCTACCTCTTTTGGAGCACCATTGCTGGCCCTATTTTTCTGGAAGGATGGCGGCAAGCACCGTCGCACGGCCTGGCGTTTATGCTGGGGTTTTACGGCGCGCTCATTGGCGGCTTTATGAGCTTTGTGGTGCTCTTTGGCGTGTTGGGGCAGGCCAGCCCGCGCCTGAACCGGATTTTGGGGACGGTTTCGGCCGTGGCCTTGTTCGGCTTTGGCCTGTACCAAATCTGGCTCGGTGCCCAGCGCTTTTTCTAGCAGCATTTCCCCGGAAACTGACTCGGGCTTGGCTCATTTAGAGTTTCCGGGGAAATTTAGGGAAACTTGTTTATTCTGCTGAACTGGCGATCAGGGTGAGTGCTTCTGTTTCTACCTCGAATTTCCACAGTTCCATTTGGCCAAAATTGAAGTAAACGCAGGTTGAATCTGGCAGCCAGGCGAAGTTGTGGAAGCCGTCGGTGCCTACGGCCGTATGCAGCAGGGTGGGTGCGTCGCTTTCCGGCTGCCAGAGATAGAGGTAGCTTTGGTTCTCGGCCTCGTCCACGGCGCCGTAGATGAAGAAACGGCCGTCACCACTCCATTTCCCCACACCAAACACGAATGAAGTTGGACTAACAAACACCTGCACTGCTTCTCCATCCAGTGGCCAGTAAACCAGCTGGGCTTGCCCCTCAGCCACGCTTTCCTGCACCACTGGGCCACCACCGGGCCGCCAATCCATGATGATGCTGTTGAGACGCTGGCCGTAGGAACGGCCGTTAAAATCAATAATTTCTAGAACGGTGAAGAAATCATCATTGTGCAAATAAAAGCCGAGGTACTTTTCATCTGGTGACAATTCGGGAAATTCGATGCCGTTAAAATACTCATCTTCACCGATTTGCCAAATCGTTTCAGCCTCACCTGTGTTTGCATCAAACTGTTGAATGCTTTTATTAATTGGATCCTCGCGAGGGCACCCATCTGCACACCCATAATTGATGACGAGTTGGTTATCATCAGCAAAAACAACTCGCCCCATTGTGGCAAATGGTATCCTCCAAAGGAAACGCCCCCCGTAATCATACTTGCTTAAAACTTCACAAGGTGCACCGCAATGGTCAAAAGTAAAGAACCCATCTGGTAAAGTTTTAAAGATGTTGATTTTGTTAATTTCATAGACCTCTATCAGATAAGTGAACTCATTCGTCTGAAAGTCCGCCAAGAAAAACTTTCCTTCCCATGGCATTTCTTCATTTACAGTAAGAAAAAGGATGCCTGAATTGTCGGGCTTCCAGGTCATGAATCGAAAACCAGGGCGGTATGGTGATGCGGGAAAGTTCTCGACCAAACTTCTTATTGAAGAGCTTTCATTGGTCTCAAGATTAAAAAGTTTAAAGTCTTGTATATTTTCTTGGAATTGTTGCACCATGTAAATTATCTTGTTGCCATCAGGAGACCACGCTGCAAAACCAACAAAATCGTCAATTTCTTGAAAATTACCCGATGTCTGCGGATTTTCAATTAATAACTTGCCAGCCTGAACCAGGAATAACTGACCTGAACTGCTTAGCGACCAATTTGAAATGCCCTCAAAAGATAAAGGAACTGGTGTGCGCGTTGGAGTCGGGCCTGGCGTTCGCGTAGGCTGTTCAGTTGAGGTTGGTGCTATTGTCTGGCTCGGTATCATTGTTGGCACGGCCGTTTCCACTAAACTCATCGTCGCCGTAGGGGTGCTGCTCGGTGAGGGCGTGGCTGTGGCCACTTCAGCCAGCGGCGCTTGCGGTGTGGGGTCGTTGGTGATGGTGCAGGCGGTGAGGACGGCCGTTGCCAGCCCCAAAACTAACAATAGCTTCGTGTAAACAGTTGTCTTGTTCATAATAGTTCCGGT
This sequence comes from uncultured Anaerolineae bacterium, assembly GCA_905479495.1. Taxonomy (GTDB): domain Bacteria; phylum Chloroflexota; class Anaerolineae; order Promineifilales; family Promineifilaceae; genus Leptofilum. The sequence continues at coordinate 27,828 of CAJQMR010000012.1, read as the reverse complement.
TTGAAGCTGAAGATTGAAATCTGGGAATCGCTCCTCTTACGGATTATCGGCGAAGGTGAGTACGGCCGTTTCACTACTGGTTCCAGTTTGAACGGACACACTCAAATAACGGCCGTCGTAAGACCATTGAGGATTCTGCAAACGCTCGCCACCAGATACAGACAATGGTGTTAGCGAGCCATTGGCCACAGTAAGAACCGTTAAATTTCCCTGCGAATCGCGAAAAATGATTTTTGTGCTGTCTGGTGACCACAAATATGGTGTGTTGCTTGCCGCAATACGCGGCTCTAATGTTGGTTCCGCGTTTGGGACCGTGTGAATAACCTGGCGAGATTCAAAATCCATGATGTGGAACTGGGAGATAGGTAAAAGCGTTTGGTAGGCCAGAAAACGGCCGTCTGGTGAGAAACGGCCGAAGATAGCGTTGTCAACAATTAAGGTCAGCTCCTCTGCGTCAATGTCCCAAAGCTGTAATTGCGTATTCACTTCAGGATTTATCCGATCATCAAAATTTCTTGTCAGCAAAAGAAATTCTTCAGCAGGCCAGGTGACGACAAGCATTTGATTTGTGCCTGGTAACCAATCTTCAAACCGAGAACTTTCGTCGATACAGGGGGAGAGAATACAAGGGAGAACACCGCACTTTGCGGAGAGGCAAAGCATATACTCAGCCTCTGCCCAGATTGGATCTGAATGAATAATTTCGTTCATGATTGAAACGGCTGTAGTGTTGAAGTCGAAATTCATCCCATTATTTGCAGCAACATAGTCCTTCCCTGCTTGAAAGCCGTCGCCAATGTGAACCACGGTTGTGCTTAATCGCTGACCCGTTTTAACATTGAGCTTGACGACACAGTCGTAGCCGCCACCGCAATAATATTTGTAAACCAATGTTTCAGAATCAAGCGAGTCGCTAAAAACAAGATAACGGCCGTACGCCTCGTCAAAATTGAGTGGCCGGTACTCACTGCCGTCCCGATTCATGATCCAGATAGCGCTGTTATCGTAATTGTAATTACTTGGATGGTTGGGATGATCTTCCGGGAATGTGTCGGAGTGCAGAATTTTTTCACCATCGAAGGTCCAGGCAACATCATCCGGCAGCTCACATGAGAATCCCAATGGCGTGATGTCAATTTGCTCAAATGAGGGTCCAACGAAATGATAAATTGCCGCTTCCAAATCGAAATTCCAGCAGGTTGTGGCGACAAATTCGCTGCGCGTTGGCGACCAGGTAACCGTGCTGCCATTGAAACCCTCAACTTGGGCCACAAAATTTATGCCTTCTGACCAGACCAGCGGAGGAGCTGGAGTTGGGGTAGGGAATGGTGTTGGCGATGGTGTGCTGGTAGGCACGGCCGTTTCAACCAAAGCCATCGTCGCAGTGGGGGTGCTGCTGGGTGGCGGTGTCGCGGTATCTGACGGCCGTTCAACCGTCACCACTTCGGCTAGTGGCGCTTGTGGGGTGGGGTCGTTGGTGGTGCAGGCGGCGAGAACGGCCGTTGCCAGCAACAAACCCAATAACACGATGACAATGTCAGATTTGTGTTTCATGAACTCCCTCCATATGGCTATGGTTGCTGGCTGCATTTTAGCATACTATTCTTGATTGTTCTGCCTGCAGAACATACCTGAATTTTATATCCCGATACATTGAAAACGGCCGTTGACACCGGTACATTCACTTCAACATGACAGACAAATTACCTTTGACACCCTCGGAAGAACAATCACCAAAAAATGAACCTTTCCTCTTGGGCCTGGCTCTGGCAGCAGGTCGAGGCATTCGCCGCGTAATCAATGGTGTGGAGCGTTTGCTGCGGCAGCCGCGTCTGGAATGGGAACACGCTATTCTGGAAGGTGGCAGCCAGAGGGAAATTGAGATCCATGCCTTGAAAATTGCCGTGTCCAACGTCAAACATTGCATTGAACCCCGGCTGCTGCTCAACGGTCAAGAAAAGTTGGTGCTGTGTGCTGGTGTGCGCAACTTTCGAGAGCCGTGGGCGCGTGATTTTGGCTTTGCCACCTTTGGTCTGATGGCTTTGGGCCAGGTTCAGGCGGTGCGGGAATGTCTGGAGGCATTTCTGCTTTACCAAAAACCATCCGGGCAGTTTCCGGTGAAGCTGCACTCAACCGGCGTGGTGGAGCGGTACCTGCATTCGCTGTTGAAACGCGAACAGCCTATTCACAAGCCCTTGCGCCCCAAATACCAGACGGCGCATGGCACCATCTCCTTGGATGGCAACAGCCTGCTGGTCATTGCTGCCTTGCATTATGCTGAACAAACCGGCGATTACGATTTCCTCAGAAGACATTGGGAGGGACTGTGTCGCGCCGTGACCTGGCTGGAAGAACATGCCAGAGGAGAAGATGGGCTGCTACATCAGGGTGCTTTCACCGATTGGGCTGATAGTATCGGCCGGACCGGACGTATTTTGTACACCAATGTGCTGTACTGGAAAGCCGTGTCTGGCCTGGCCAAAGCCTCTGTTCATTGCGAGGGCGATTTGCACCAGCAGTGGTGGCAGGACAAGGCGCAAAGGTTGTATGATAATATTCATAACCATTTTTGGCGTGAAGCGCAGGGCTATTTTGTCACCAGCCAGCAGCATCTTAACCTGAGCAGCAGCGGCAATACGCTGGCGGTGGCCTGGGGTTTGGCCACAAAAGAGCAAGCGCACTCAATTCTGGATGCGATGGAACGCATCGGCATGGCTGATCCAGTGCCGACGCAGGTCGTCAGCTACGGCTATCGGCGGCGTGACGTGGCGGTGGAAAATCACGTTGCCCGCATTCCCCATTACCATACCAGTGCTGCTTGGCTATGGCTGGGCGGCTGGCACGCCGTTGCTCTGGCTCGGGCCGGACGGCCGTCTGAAGCCAATGAGTTAATCGCCCGCATGAGCAAAGCGATTGTGCAGGATGGTGTGGTGCATGAGGTGTATGGCAAAAACGGCCGTTTCCTCTCCACCTTTCTCTACACCTCCGAAGCGCCGCTCACCTGGAATGCCAGCATGGTGATTTATGCTTTTTCCATTTGTAAAGAAAAATTATTCCCCTTTAAAAATCGGAGCTCTTTGGGAGTTAATAAGCCCTTGATGCGTGAAGCGTGATTTGCTTTTGGTCACGCATCACGTTTTACACACAATTGGTTAGCCATAAAAGGACATGTTCATGCACATAGCCCATTTCACCAACACCTACCACCCCGTTACCAGCGGGGTGGTTCGCTCTGTGAGCCGCTTTCGTCAGGCCCTAACCGATCTAGGCCACAATGTATTTATTTTTGCTCAAGCAGACCGGGATTATAAAGATCAGGAGCCGTTTGTTTTTCGTTATCCAGCGCTGCAACTGCCGCTGCAAGAGTATCCGCTAACCATTCCGGTCTCTAATTTTGTGGATACGCTGCTGCCTTCTCTGAAGCTGAACGTGATACATGCCCATCATCCAGCTTTGCTGGGGCAAGTGGCGGCACGCAAAGCAGAAGCTTTGGATATTCCTCTGGTATTTACCCACCATACGCGCTACCGGGAATACAGTCATTATGCCTTTGGCTTGCCGCAAGGCTTGGCCAAACAGGTGATTCAGCGCTGGATTGGGGATTACATGACCCAGTGCCAGCATGTGGTGGTTCCCAGCGAAAGTATTAAGCAGTTGTTGGCCGAAACGTATGGGGTGACCGAGGGGATTACGGCCGTTCCCACCGGCATCAACGTAGCCCATTATCAGCAAGCAGCGGCGGGCGACGTGCGGCAGCGCCACGGCTGGTCTGAAGAAGATAAACTGCTTATTTCCATCGGACGGCTGGCCAAGGAAAAAAATTGGCATACTTTAATTACGGCCGTTGTCCCCGTTATCCAAAAGCACCCCAATGTGCGTCTGGTTATCCTTGGCGAAGGGGAGGAACGGGAGCGGCTGGAAGCGCTGGTCAAAAAGCTAGGCGTGGCCCAACGTGTTCATTTGATAGGAACCGTTCCTTTTGATGATGTCCCAAATTATCTGAAAGCGGCCGATCTCTTTTGTTTTGCCTCCGTCACAGAAACGCAAGGGTTGGTGACATTGGAAGCAATGGCTGCGGGACTGCCCGTCGTGGCCGTCGCTGCAACAGGCACATCTGATGCGGTCAGCGATGGCGAACAAGGCTTGCTCACCCCGGATGATAGTGAGGCGCTTGCCGGGGCTATGTTGCGCGTGTTGGAGGATGAAGCGCTGTATCACAAGCTGGCCGAATCGGCCGGGCAAAAAGCCCATGAATTTGATTTGGATAGACAGGGTAGGCGACTGGTTCAAGTGTACGAGCAGGCAATCGAAGCCAAAAAAGCAGGCTTCCACATTCGTATTGATGCGCAAAAGCCAATCTTCAGCCTAGATTGGCGTCAGCTTTTAGAAATAGATTCAGAAGAAAAATAATGAAGATGTGACCAGTCAGGAGTTAGCTTAGTTGAGTTTGATTTTACGAGAGTTTGCCAGCAAGGTGGCAAACCGTTTGGTCAAGTTTTGCAATTCGGGTGCAAGGTCGCCATATTCAGCCTGATTGGCTTTGATTACGATTTGTTGGTAGCGCGTTTCAATTTCATCTAGCTGTACGGCCGTTCCTGCCGGCTGCACATACACTTGATATGCCTGCCCAATAAGCACCTCAAGCGCCGCTGCCAGCGGCGGTGCTACCAACAATCCCCACACTCCAAACGTCTCCACCAGCGGAATAATAAGCAAAATGGTGAATAAAAAGCTGCGCCGTTTCCGCGGCCATAAACGTGGCTCTACAAGAAACTCCAGGGCCAAAAAGAGGACAAGCGTGTAGAGTGCTGCCCCCAAGCCCAAGTTGAGACTTTCCAAATAGCCGAGCCCAAAGGCAAGAAGGGCCATTACCAGACTGCCAAACAAGGGAACCAGGGCGGCCAGAGCCCCTAAAAGCGCCAGCAAAATGGGAAAATCCATGCGCATGGCAAAAGCGCCCAACCCTAAAAAGAATGCTGCCAGAATACTTTGCACCGTCTGGCTGCGTAAATAGCTGCCGACCGCATGTTCAATTGCTCGCCAGCCGTCACGGGCATAGGCTCGCCGTTTGGGTGGCAGCACTGAAAGCCATAATCGTTCAAACCGATATTGATCGGCGCTCCAGTAAACGCTTAAAGCCAGCAGAAGCAACAAGCTGCCCAGCGCTGTGGCAATGTTGCGCGTAATGAGCACAACAGTGGGCAGCATGGCTTCTAATTCGGCTTCGTCACCAGATGTAAGCGGAGGGGGGGATAAATAGGAAACGGCCGTTTGCTGCCAGTTAGCTCCTGCTTCCCAACGATGATAAATTGACTCATACTCAATCACCGCCCGGTTGGCCAAAATATTAAGCTCCATCAACAATCTGTCGCCTACCAATAAAAAAACGAGCAGCACGGAACCAACGCCAACCGCATACAGCAGAATTTGCGCGCCTGTTTTGGGGATGCCCAGGGCGGTTAGACGACCCACCAACGGCCGAATGGCCGCCGCCACAAATAATGACAGAACAAATAGCAGTAACACCAGACGAAACTGCCATAAGATATATAAAACGAGCAGCGTGCCCAGTGCAGTGGCTGTGTACAGCATTAGGCGCTTCATTCGGCGGTTTTCCCTTGCGCTGCCAAATACCCTTCCAGGTCCAGCGCCAGTGCTTCCACTTCATCTTCCAGTGCGTCGGCAGTGGCTGATGGTGCGCTATCTTTGCGGCGAATTTGGTTGCGGATGTCTTGCACCAATTGATTGGTTTCATACCGTAACAGGCTCAACTGGTCTCGCCCTGTTTCTTCTTGCGCCAGGCTTTCCCTGGCTAGCAAAAAGTGATCCAGCAGCAGCTGAATGACGCTTGCCAGCGGCAGCGCAATGAGGGCACCCAGCACGCCGTACAGGGAACCAAATGCCAACAGCGAGAGCAGAGAGACTAACGGCCGTATACCGATGGCCCGCTTCATCACCCGTGGTACCAGATAGCTGTTTTCTACCTGCTGAATAACGAGGGTGGCCAAAACAACCCAAAGCGCCGTGGCGGGTGAAACGGACAGCCCAATGATAAAGGCCGGTATGGCGCCCAGCGTTGGTCCAATAAGCGGCACAGCCTCCAGAAGACCGGCAAATACAGCTAGCAGTAGCGCATGGGGCAGCCCAATGAGCAAATAGGCAACAAAAGCGGTTAGCCCAACGATGAGGCAAAGCAGTCCTTGCCCCAGGAGGTAGCTGCCCACTCTGGTTTCGATTTCTGAAACCATCTGCCGAACCTCATCTCGTTTCTGTAGCGGAATCAATAGGAAGATGGCGTTTTTGACAAATTCGCTCTCTAAAATCCAATAAAAGGTGAGCATCACGACCGCAACTGCCTGCGCTAGCCCGATGAGTAGTTGCTCGCCCTGGCCGTCACGAGCTACCAGCGTCATTTGCCCATCTGTTAAGGTGCCTTCTCCCCCATTGGGCATGAGCCCTTGTGAACTTTCAGGCAGAATGTCCAGAAAGCGCCTCAGTAAAATGTTGGGCGAATCGTGCAGCCATTGGCGCAGCAGTTGGTACCCTTCTGCCAGACTTTGGCTAAGCGCACTGGTTTGCTCTACCAGCACAGGCACGGTAGCCCAAATGAGCAACCCCAGCAAAATGCCCACAATGCCAAAGATGATCAATATGCCCACAGGTTTGGTGATTCCCCGCTTTCCCAGGTGCATGACGCCGGGGCGAACGGCCGTACTCAAAATAACGGCCGTTAATAAAAGCAGCACCATGTTCTGAAACCGGATAAGCAGCCAGAAACCTAGGACAACGGCCGTTATACTTAACGTCCACCACACCAGCCACTGGGTTGGAATTTGGGGAATCTCAACACGCTGCATAAAGATTTAAATTTTCCCATACGGTTAAGTCTGGATATAAAACAAATTGCTGGGGCATATAGCCAATTTGAGATCGTTCCTGGCGGCAAAATTCACGTGGCGAATCTTGCAACACGCTGGCCTCACCACTGTCTGGGGTATAAATGCCCAACAAAAGGCGGACGGTTGTGGTTTTACCACAGCCACTTGGACCAATGAACCCAAATATTGCCCCAGCGGGGACGTCCAGACTCAGTTTATTGACCACTGGCAAACCGCCAAACTTTTTCGTAAGCGCCTCGGTGTAGATGATATTGTTTATCGTGAGGCTTTCTGTCATTATGTGAAACTCCTGTTGCAGAAAAATACCCCTGCACAAAAGTGCAGGGGTATTAAATATACTATTTTATTTTAGAATGCCCGACGGAAAACACCAAGCAGGAAGAGGAGCACAACGGAGCCGGTTACGGCTACGAGCAGTGTCCAAAAGTTAAAACCAGTATCGCCAGGGAGTCCAAGCAGGTTAAAGAGGAACCCACCAAGAAGAGCACCGACAATACCCACAATAATGTTTTCCAAAGCACCCATTTGCGCGTCACGTTTCATAATCATGCTGGCGATCCAACCAGCAGCGGCACCTAAAATAATCCATAAAATTAAGTTAACTAACATGTTTTGCCTCCTTTGCAAATACAAATTGAAAAAAATAAAATAACGTGTAATTTGTTCCTATCGCTGCCTATCGTACGGAATAAGGACGCTTGTTTCTATGTGCCTGGATATACAAAGGGGGCATAAGTTGTCTGTGACTTGTGGTAAGCAGCTCAAACATGTTAGGAATGTCGTCTGAGTGTGTCACTTTCAAGTAATATACGAATTGTCAATCTGGTTTCAGTGATATAAAATATCAGCATGACGCATTTGATAAACGCATTGGCGGGACGGGGTGTGGCCCATGATCCGCAAACACCTTCTTTACAGATGGACAACGTCTCTGTAGCCTATGCTGCTGGCTTGCAAGAGGTTTCGGTGGGGGCGACGGCAGGCAACGGCCGTTTCCATGCCCTACAAAACGTCACCTTTTCGGCTCAACAGGGGGAGCGCATCGCTGTGGTGGGTCCCAACGGGGCGGGGAAAAGTACGCTGTTCAAGCTCATTGTGGGGACCGTAAAGCCCAGCGAGGGGGAAGTGCATATCTTTGGCCACGGGCCGGATGGGCACATTTGCATTGGCTATGTGCCGCAGCGCAACCAGATTGATTGGTCTTTCCCCGTGACGGTGGAAGATGTGGTGATGATGGGGCGCGTGGGGCAAATTGGCCTATTCCGCTGGCCACGCCGCGCTGATTGGGAGATTGTGCACCAAAGCCTGGACCGTGTAGAAGCATCTCACCTGGCTAAAAAGCAAATTGGTGAACTGTCTGGCGGGCAGCAGCAGCGCGTGTTTATTGCCCGCGCTTTGGCGCAGGAAGCAGAATTGCTGCTGCTGGATGAACCGCTTAACGGACTGGATGTGCCCAGCCAGCAAGCCATTTTCAACATTTTAGACAGCCTGCGCCCCGATGGGGTGACTGTGCTGGTAGCCACCCACGATTTGCAGCTGGCTGCTGACCGTTTTGACAAGATCATGCTGCTGAATCGTTATGTGGTGGCCTTTGCGGAGCCAACGGCCGTTCTCACTGCCGACAATTTACTGCAAGCCTACGGTGGCCATGTTCACCACCTGCCCGATGCAGAGCAGGGTGTTTTGGTGGATGATTGCTGTGGGCACGACGTTCCGGTAATCCGTGAGCCGTAAGCGGTAATCCGTGAACCGATTACCGACCACCGACCACCGTTTACGGGGTACCGATAACCATGCACTTATTGCTTGATCCGCTTCAATTCAACTTTATCGTTCGCGGCCTGATTGCGGCCATTTTGGTGGGCATTGTTTGTTCTGTGCTGGGCACCTACGTGGTGCTGCGCGGCATGGCCTTCTTTGGCGATGCCCTGGCGCACACGATTTTGCCCGGTGTGGTGGTGGCTTTTTTGCTGGGTTGGCCGCTGGCTGTTGGCGCGTTAATTATGGGGGTGTTTACGGCCGTTGGCATTGGTGCCCTTAGCAGTCGTGGTGTGGTGAAGGAAGATACGGCGATTGGCGTTATTTTTGCCGGGGCGTTTGCTTTGGGCGTGGCGATGCTGTCGGCGACGGGCAATTACACGGTGGATTTGGCCCACTTTTTGTTTGGTAATTTGCTGGGAGTGACGCAAGGAGATTTGTGGGTAACGGCCGTTCTCGGCCTTGTTGTTTTGCTCATCGTCTTCTTTTTCTACAAAGAGTTTATGGTCATTTCTTTTGATCCCGTGTTGGCTACAACGCTGCGTCTGCCAGCCACCTTTCTCCGTTACCTTTTGTTGGTGCTAATTGCCGTGACCATTGTGGTTTCGTTACAGGTGGTGGGGATTGCGCTCATGGTGGCGATGTTGGTCACCCCAGCCGCTGCTGCCTCACTGCTCACCCGTCGCCTGACGCCAATGATGTTCATTTCGGCTGGAATTGGCGCGTTTTCTGGTGCAGCTGGTTTGTATACATCTTATTATCTAGACATTGCTTCTGGCCCGGCGGTGGTCCTGGTGGGCACGCTTATTTTTACCTTGACTTTTCTGTTTGCCCCTCAGCGCGGGCTAATCTGGCGAAGACATTAACTTTGCTACAGAGAACACAGAGATTTGAGAGAATAAGTCAAGATATTCCGCGTTTTTTGCACTTCTGCGGTGAATAAAATCTTATGGATGAACAAACTGTAAACGCACGATTAGACGATATTCAATCAGCCCTGCAGCAAAAAGGGCACCGGCTTACCCGCTCGCGCCAGAAAATTGTCGAGACGCTGTTGAATTGCGGCGGGCACATCACGGCTGATGGCTTGTTAGAACTGGTTCACGAAATTGACCCAACGGTGGGCCGCATGACGGTGTACCGCACCCTGGAACTGCTTAGTGAATTGGGACTGATTCGTCCTATTTATCAGGGCACGGGGGCGGCGCACTACATTTTGCTTGATGGGGGACATCATCACCACCTGATTTGCTCAGGCTGCGACGCGGTGTTTGAGTTTGAAGAGTGCGGACTGCAAGAGGTGGGGCAGCTGCTGGCGGAGCGGTTTAATTTTGCTGTAGAAGGGCATTTGGTAGAGTTTTACGGCCGTTGCCCCAACTGCCAATAAAGCCAAATCAGGCCTAACTGTACAACCACAATACCCCCAAAAAACAGCAGAAAAGGAAACTTGCGCGTTTTGTGCCGAGGCCGCATTAAGAACATGGCGATGTAGGCTGCTGGTGTTCCACCAATTAGCGCCAGCAGCAGCAGGCGTCTTTCTGGTACACGGCGGCGACCACTGCCAGCAATGTTCTTGTCATACCGATATGTCACTACGGTGATGATGTTAATCGCCAGCAGCCAGATAATCGCGCCTTCAAAAAGCGTCATGATGCAGCTCCAATTCTAATCATTGGAAACAAAAAAGACCCTGGAACTGGTTCCAGGGTCTTTGGCTAATTGTGTGTTTAATTGGTGATGGGTAGGCTGTTGAGCGTAGTGGTCGTTTGAATGTAGGCTGAATTTACCCAGCCGACTGTGCCATTGGTGAGCCGCACTTTAACCCAGCTGCTGTCTGCATTACGGCCAATAAGCGCCACGCCTTGACCCTGATAGACAACGGCCGTTACGCCATAATTCAACCCAGGACCTGTACGCACATTCAGTGCAGACGTGTTCACGATGCCAGAATTCGAGATCGTTTGGACATTTTCTACTGGCAACGTATTGATAGCCACATTGGCATCCAACAAGGAAGCGTTGACCCAGCCAACTGTACCGTTGGTCAACTGCACCTTGGCCCAGGAGCTAATGCTGTTTCGGGCCAGCAGTGAGACGTATTGACCCTGGTTAACAACTGTGACAATTCCATACCCAATGCCTGGTCCAGAGCGCACATTGGCCGCGCCTGTGTTCACGTTGGCCCAATAAGTTGTGGCGGGCGGCGCAGGTGTTGCTGTGCTTGCCGGTGTGGTTGTCGTGCCATCCAGCACGGGCAAATTGCCGATGGGGATGGAGAGCTGGACGTATTGCACACCAATCCAGCCTTCCTGGCCGTCGCTTAGCCGAACCTTGAGCCAGGTGTTGGCGGCGTTGCGACCGATGGCGTTCACCTGCAAGCCTTGATATACAGAACCTGTGACCGGATAGGTAAAGCCAGGACCAGACCGGAGGCTTAACACAGCACCGGGAGCGACCGGGACAGGTGGTTCCGGCTGGGCTGGGCTATCAGCAAATGGCAGGCTGTTGATGGCCACACTAGGTGTAAGAAGTGAAGCGTTAACCCAGCCTTCGGAGCCATTGCTGAGCTTGATTTTGGCCCAGCTGCTGTTGGCGTTGCGTCCCAAAAGCTGCACGGTTTGCCCTTGTGAAGCCACCGTGACCACGCTGTAAGTAACCCCAGGGCCAGAACGCACATTGAGCGCGCCGGTAGCCACAAGTGCTGTTGCTGAACTTGTGGGGGCATCGGCTGAGGTCACGACGGGCAGACTGCTGATGGCAACGTTAGGTGTGATGTAGGTGCTGGCGGCATTGACCCAACCTTCGGTGCCATTGCTGAGTCTGATTTTGGCCCAGGTGTTGTTGGCATTTCGGCCAATGAGGCTGACTACGTTGCCCTGGTACACGGCGGTTACCGGGCTATAGGCCAGGCTGGGACCGCTGCGTACGTTGAGTGCGCCGGTCGCCACGGTGGCATAAGCGCCACTGATGGGGACGGCCGTTGCTGTTGGGGTGGGTGTGTTGGTGGGAACAGCCGTTGAAATGGGCGTTGCTGTGGCTGGTGTAACCACAGGTAAGCTGCTAATGGCAACGCTGGGCGTGATGTAATCGCTGCTAGCGTTGACCCAGCCTATAACGGCCGTAGCGGTTTGGATATAGGCCCAGGTGCTGTCACTGTTCCGCCCCAGCAAGGTAACCACGTTACCTTGGTTGATGGTTGTCAGCACGCTGTACGTAACGCCAGGACCAGAACGCACATTGAGCTGGCCAGTTACAACAGTGGCCGTTGCTGTTTGGGCCGTACTTTGTTTAGCAAAAACCTGGCTCGTCAGAAACAACATTGCGAAGAGGAATATGACGAGGAACCATTGTTTACCTTTCATTGATGATTGGTTCATAAAAAATCCTCCTTGAGATGACATAACGTCCGGACACAGTATAGACTAGAATGCCCTCTATTCGCAAGAGCAGATTATGTAAAAACGGCCGTTTTCACACCTGACCTTTGTCCAATCGTCAATTCATTGCCCTCGCAAAACGGCTTTTCAGCCGGTATAATCAAATGTGGATTTTTTCAAATTAACCTACAGGAACCCACGTTGCTTGGAGTAAGCACAACTATGGAACAACTGAAACCACGTATTTTAATTGCCAAACCAGGTCTAGATGGTCATGATCGAGGTGCCAAAGTGGTTGCTCGTGCCCTGCGTGACGCTGGCATGGAGGTCATCTACACTGGTTTGCGCCAAACCCCCGAGATGGTGGTAGAAGCCGCTTTGCATGAAGACGCTGATGCCATTGGCCTAAGTATTCTGTCTGGTGCCCATATGCCGTTGGTAAAACGGATTATGGCACTGTTGCAGGAAAACCAGATGCAGGATGTCCCCCTTTTTTTAGGTGGTATCGTTCCCAATGATGATATAAAAGAACTCAATGAATTGGGTGTATCCGGCATTTTTGGACCCGGTGCCAGTATGGATGAGATTGTAGCCTTTATTTGGGAGGCAGTTGGCAATCGTCCCGCTGGGGATGTGGCGTGATTGAACTGCTAGAGCAGGTGCGCCAGGGTCAAATCCGGGCCATTGCCCGCTTGATTACTAGAGTGGAAAATAGCCCGGCAGCGGCAGAGCAGGCGATTCAAGCGCTGTATCCTCACACTGGGCAGGCCCATATCGTCGGTATCACCGGCTCGCCAGGGGCAGGGAAAAGCACGGTTGTCAATGCCTTGGTGCAAACCTTGCGCCAGCAAGAGGCTCGCGTGGGCATTATTGCCGTGGACCCCAGCAGTCCATTTACCGGCGGTGCTTTGCTGGGTGACCGGGTGAGGATGCGTGATCTGTCCGGCGATCCGGGGGTGTTTATCCGCAGCATGGCCTCACGGGGCAGCCTGGGTGGGTTGGCGCGGGCCACGGCTTCTGTGATCAAAATATTGGATGCAGCGGGTTTCGATTACGTGCTGGTAGAAACGGTTGGCGCGGGCCAGGCTGAGGTGGATATTGCTAATGCTGCGCAAACGACGATTGTGGTTGAGGCGCCCGGCATGGGGGACGAGATTCAATCGATCAAAGCGGGCATCTTGGAGATCGCCGATGTTTTGGTGGTGAATAAGGCGGATCGGCCTGGCGCAGATAGAGCGGTCCGTGCCTTGAAGATGATGCTGCATTTAGGTCCCGTTGGCGGTACACGGCAACACGGCCGTCTTTCTTCAGCCCCATCCAGTGAAAATGGCAATATGCAGCCCGGCTGGGACATTCCGGTGCTAGAAACCGTAGCCACAGAGGGTAAAGGAATGTCTGAACTGGCCGAGATGCTGGGGCGGCACATGGCTTATTTGCGTGAAAGTGGCGAATGGCTCAAGCGGGAAAAAGAGCGTAGCTGGCGTGAAGTGGAAATGCTTTTGCAGCTGCGCTTTATGTCCCAATTTCAGGCGTCTGTGCCCACTGAGACACGCGATTTGTTGTTAACGGCCGTTGCCCAGCGCGAGGTGGATCCGTATACGGCCGTTAACCAACTCTTATCAAAAACAGAAAGCGAGTAAAAGGAATCGCCTGCATATTAATTTTCAGATCAGGGAGATGATTCCGCGAGCAACGGCCGTTTTCTCACTTAAAGCACAAAAAGGAAAAACAGCCATTGCCTAAGGCGTAATGGTATTGAATTATGATGGCATATGGAGATATTAAACTGTTTGCTGGTTCAGGATGCCCTGAACTGGCTCAACGTATTGCAGATTACATCAATGTTCCTGTGAGTGGTTGGGATATTGTCGAGTTCCCCAATGAAAACCTGTTTGTCCGGCTTCATGGCAGCGTGCGTGGGCAGGATGTATACCTGATCCAAAGCCACTCCCGACCCGTACACCGAAACATCATGGAAACATTGATCGCCATTGACTGCCTTAAGCGTGATTCGGCTGGCCGGATTACTGTCGTAGTGCCCTATATGGCATATTCGCAAAGCGACAAAAAAGACCAGCCCCGTGTTCCTATTTCCTCGCGGTTGCTGGCTGATCTTATCGAAGTGGCTGGGGCTGACCGCTGGATGACGATTGATCTGCACGCCCAACAAATACAGGGATTTTACAAAATCCCCGGTGATTCTTTGACGGCATTTCATATTCAAGTGAACTATTTTTTGCAGAAGCATTTGGATGCCGTGGTTGTGACGCCTGATTTGGGGTTTGCCAAACGCGGCCGTAACTTTGCTGCAGAGCTGAACTTGCCGTTAGCCTTTGTCGAAAAACGGCGCATTGGTAACAGAAATGATCGGGAAGCGTTGTCGCTCATAGGAACAGTTGCGGATAAGGATGTTATTATTGTGGATGATTTGGTCGATACGGCCGGATCTATTCAGGAAGCTGTGCAATTGATAAAATCAAATGGTGCGAAAGATGTGTACATCACATTTACCCACCCCGTCTTGTCTGACCCGGCTACGGAACGGCTGCGCAGCTTGCCTATAACGGAGATTGTCACCACCGACACGATTCCGATTCCATCGGAAAAGATGTTGCCTAATATGACCGTACTTTCCGTATGCGAATTATTGGGTGAGGTGATTGTGCGTTCGCATGAAGGTCGTAGTGTGGGTGAATTATTTAATGAGTAGGGTAACGGCCGTTTGTTCTAACAAAAAATTAAGGCATTCCTGGTACACTAACCCTCTTTTGCGTTTAAGTTTCTAGAAAAGAAAGTAGGCTTATGTTTAAAAAACTTGTAACTAAGATTATGGGTGATCCCAATCAAAAAATTATCAACGATTTAAAACCCATTGTGGATGAGGTAGCATCCCTCGAACCACAGATGAAACAGCTTTCTGTTGAGAGCATGCGGGCCAAAACGGCCGAATTCAAAGAGCGTTACGCTGGGGGTGAATCGTTAGACGATATGCTGCCAGAAGCCTTTGCCTTGGTGCGTGAAGCATCGGTACGCACCACTGGTTTGCGCCATTACGACGTGCAAATCATGGGTGGTGTCTTGCTTCATCGGGGCGAAGTGGTGGAAATGCGTACAGGTGAAGGTAAAACTCTGGTAGGAACCTTACCCCTTTACCTCAATGCCCTTACAGGCGAGGGTGTTCATTTGGTGACAGTGAATGAATATCTGGCTCGTCGTGATGGTGGCTGGATGGGTAAAATATTCAATATTTTGGGCCTGACGGTTGGTTGTATTGGGCCTCAGAAATTTTCTTCCTTGTATGATCCCGACTACGTTAATCCAGGGGCAGACCTGGAAGACGAACGCCTGGTTCACTGGCGACCCAGCACACGTAGACAAGCCTATTTGGCTGACATCACCTATGGTATCAGCAGCGAGTTTGGTTTTGATTACCTGCGAGACAATATGTCTACCAGCAGAGACAAGCTGGTGCAGCGTGATCTTGTCTATGCCATCATCGATGAGGTAGACAATGTGCTTATTGATGAGGCCCGGACGCCGTTGATTATTTCTGGTCCGGCGGATCGTTCTGGCAAAGAATACAGTCGATTTGCGGACTACGTGCGCCGCTTAAAGCGCAACACCGAAGAAGATGAAGATGCGGAACCCAATGGTCATTACGATTTAGATGAAAAAAGCCGCACCATTAGCCTGACCGACATGGGTATCGCTGAAATTGAGCAACGCATCCCCGAAATTGATCCAGATGCGGGTGATAGTCTTTATGATCCTCGCTTTTTCCACCTGACGTACTATCTGGATAACGCGCTTAAGGCGCAATATATGTACAAGCGGGATGTGCAGTATGTGGTGCAAAACGGTGAAGTGCTCATCGTTGATGATTTTACCGGCCGACTAATGCCCGGACGCCGTTACTCTGAGGGTTTGCATGAAGCGATCGAAGCCAAAGAGGGCGTGCAGATTAAGCGAGAAACGGTGACTGTGGCCACGATTACCCTGCAAAACTATTTCCGCCTTTTTGACAAGCTGGCTGGTATGACAGGTACCGCTCTCACCGATGCTGAAGAGTTTGACAAGATTTATGAGTTGGGCGTTACCCCGTTACCTACGAATGTGGAATATGTTGTCAATAACAATGTGATTGATCTGGAAGAAAAGAAAGAGAAGGTCGATAATTCTGAACAGATCGTTTATGTTGATCCAGAGACACAAAAGCCCAAATTTTACAAGCGGCTGGATCATCCAGACCAGATTTTTGGGAATGAGGAAGCCAAGGACAAAGCGATTATCCGGGAAGTGAAGCGAGTTGTTGAGTTGGGCCGGCCTGTTTTGGTGGGTACAACTTCAGTTGAACATTCCGAGACGATTGACCGCATGCTGACAGATGCCAAAATTCCTCATACTGTGTTGAATGCTAAGATTCACCAGTCGGAGGCATTGGTTGTGGCTCAGGCGGGTCGCAAGAGGTCGGTGACAATTTCCACCAATATGGCTGGTCGTGGTACCGACATTTTGCTAGGTGGTAATCCAGAAGGCATGGCGGCGGAAATGTTAGAGCGGGAGATGTTTAAACGGCCGTTGCTAACCCAACTCATCTTCAAATATTTAGAAGATGGCGAAGACGCGGCCCGCGAATATACCCGGCAAAACAACAAGCTCGATGATGACCTGATTCCCTGGATCATTTCTGAGAAAGCAACTTTAGATGCGGCCCTTGAAGAAATTGAGGAATTGCAGGTGCTCGGCTACCTACAGCGTATTCTCGGCGAACAGTATCAGCTGGAGTACAACGAAATTCGTCAATCTCTGCGCCTGATCACCGGTGGCCAATTAGGCGAAGCCCGCGAATATTTGGAATCACTTGATAAAGATGTGGCGCTGGTAGAAGAAGCCATTCGCTTGCGCGATCTATATGTTGGCTATCAACGGGTCCAGGGCGACAATGGGCTTTTAGCCCAGTTTTTGGCTGAAATCCTCTTTGAACAACATTACAATGCGCGTGCTGCACTCATTCGCGCCGTTTTGAACAACGCTAAAGACGAAGCGGCAAAAGTTGTGCAAACCGTGCCCGGCATTTCCAAACAGTGGATTGACAAGATTGCTGATTTGCGCACACAGACAGAACAAGAACGCCAAGAAGTATGGCAGCTGGGTGGTTTGCATGTGGTTGGCTCTGAGCGGCACGAATCCCGTCGTATCGACAACCAGCTACGTGGTCGTGCGGCCCGTCAGGGCGATCCTGGCTCTTCTCGTTTTTTCCTCTCGTTGGAAGATGACCTCATGCGCCGCTTTGGTGGTGAACGGCTCAAAAGCTGGATGTCTAAAGGCTTGCTCTCCAGCATCCCAGAAGATATGCCGCTGGAATTTGGCGTGCTGGACCGCATGATTGAAAGCGCCCAGGAGCGGGTGGAAGGGTACAACTTTGATATCCGCAAAAACATTGTGGAATATGATGACGTGATGAATCGTCAGCGTATGGCCATCTACGGAGAGCGCCGGGCCATTTTGATGGGGGAAGGTGTCGATTACGATAAAAGAATCGATGATGCCTTTGCCAATGCCATTGCGCAGTTGGTTGACAACTATGTAGAAAATTACGTGCAGTTTGTTCGTGGTGAAATTCAACGCGTGGTGGCCGATTTTACCACCGAGGCCACGGACACCATTAATTTGAACGCTGTGGTGGCCCGCCTGCGTGGTCTTTTGCCCGATATTGTAGAGATCGACAAGGCCGAGTTAGCCGAGCTTTCTAGCGACAAGCTGATTGATCGGTTGATGATTTTGGTTTACGAGAATGAAGAGAATGGTGCCAATATTTATCAGCTGCTGCGGGCAATGGGACGATTCTTGCCCTTGCTGCCACCCATTCCCAATCTGGGTTCCCTGGCGTCACGTAAATCGGGTCAGGTACAGGCTAAAGAGAACATCCGGCGCGATTATGTAGAAAGTGTGCATAATTTCTACAATGAGTTTGTGGCTGATCATGTGGAGATGCCTGCTGAAGATCGGGATGCCATTTGGCAAGGCTCTGAGGAGGCATTAAATCAAGCGTTTGCGCAGTTTTCGCTAGATGGCCTTTCTTTGAAGTCAGCCGAATACCGGCAAACGCGTTTTGCCAGCCAGGCAAACGTCGCTCTGCGCCAGCTTTTGCTAGACACGCTGTCGGCGCTGGATGGTGAGCAGCTGGAAGTGGCGCTTGTTGCCTACGTTCAAAAGCAGCAAGACAAGTGGCGCAACCAGATTGGCGAGGAAGAGTATCGCAATTTCCAACGGCTATTGCTGTTGAATTCAATAGACCGGGAGTGGCGCGACTATCTAACGGCCGCAGACGACCTGCGTCGGGAAATTGGTCTGGAAGCCGTCGGCCAGCGAGATCCCAAAGTGCAGTATAAGATTCGTTCGGCGCAAATGTTTAACGACATGCGTAATAATATTGAACAAAATATTGTCGATCGTTTCTTCTTCCAGGTGGAGCAGCATCGGGCGTTTATTCAGCAGCAAGAGGCTGAGATTGCTTACCAGACGCAGGCGCGTGATGCTGGCTATCAGGTAGTAAAACGAGAAAAAGGACGTGGCGTGGAGCTGCGTCGGGATGCGCCCAAAGTCGGGCGCAACGATCCATGCCCTTGCGGTAGCGGTAAAAAATACAAGCATTGCCACATGAAGCAAGATATGGCGGCCCAGACATCTGGGGCAAACGGCCGTCCAGCAGGATCGTCATCCGGTAAAAAGCGTCGTCGCCGCCGTTAGATGGAAGTTCAGACATAAGTGGGATACTGGCTTCCAGTAAACAACTTTTTACGTCTCTTTCACCACGGATAATTGACGACTTTTCTAAAACATGGTTACATGTTGAGGCAAACAGCATATTCAGGGCTTTAGCCATTTGAGAATGAGGCCTGACAGGGTTTTCCAGACTTCAGAAAAATCTGTCAGGCCTGCATAAGTCCTTTAATTTTAGAAGCTGTTTGCCAAAAATCATGACACCTAGATTTATTGATATCTTACACTGATTGGCCTATGCCCCACAGTAATGATCAGCTAAAAGCCCTCAACGCCCTGCAACAAAACTTACAGACTGCTGCTTCCTGGGATGCTGTTCAGTCTGTCCTTACCCCTTTTGCCAAACAACACCTGGCCGTGGAATCTGTGCTGATTGTGCCCGCAGCCGAAAAACAAAGCGATGCCTGGTTGGTGGGCAGCACAGGGTACGCCTTGCAATTTATCCCATTCCCCGATGACTCTGATTTAGCTGCGCTAACTGCGGCCTTGTTGGCAGCGTGCCCATTTTTGCAACAGCAGCTTCCCCTCTCTGCTGTTCAACAAAATTTATTGGAGCAAATCAGCCTGGCAATTGTTGAGCAACGGCCGTTTGACCAGATTACCCAACATATTGCCACGGCTTTTACGGAGACGTTCCCTGCCTGCCGTGCCCGATTGGTTTTGCGCGATCCGGGCGGTAAACGGCTGAGCCTGCACACGCATTTTGGCGAACAATCTGGCTGGCTACCGGTTAACGAAGACAGTCATTTGGTTGATGTGCAAGAAATTCGCTTGCTGTCTGAGGATGTTCAGCTTGTTTTGCCAGTGAAAACGGCCGTTAATGAGGTGCGGGCAATTTTGCAAGTGGCAGGCATTTCCGTGGAAGATTTGCGATTAAAAACCGCATTTTTCTCCTTGGTTGCTGGCTACCTTGGCGTGGCCCTCAGTCACCAGCAACTTTTGGAACAGGCGTGGCAGCGTGCCCATCAGCTTGAGACAATTTATCATGTGACGGAATCCGTCCGGGTTTTGAAGCCTTTGCAGCAAACGTTGCAGGAAATTCATGATCAACTGCTGCATATTTTTACGCCACCTACCTGCTATATCGCTCTGGTTGATATCAACGAAGATGTTATTGAGTTCCCTTGTGTTTTGGAAAATCGCCAGCGCATAACCCGACAACCGCTTCCCCTAAGCAACAAAGATAGTTTGGTTGCCTGGGTGATCCGAAATAAAGTTCCGTTTGCTACGGATGATTGGCCCTCAGAAGAAAAGCCTGTCTCAGGGATCAATGGCGACGGGATACCACAGTCTATTATTTGTGTGCCAATGCGGCTGCATGGCGAAGTGTTGGGTGCCATTTCTATTCAAAGTGATGAGCCAGATGCGTTTGATGCGGCCGATTTCCAAACGTTAACGGCCGTTGCGGCCCATGTCACCGTCATTATTAAAAATGCCCGCTTGTTTACCCAAACCCGAGAACTGGTTGACCGGGGTGCCCATGATTACCAAACGGCCGTTGCGCTGCGGCAGGCCATTGCTGTCATTAGCACCTCTTTGCAGGCGGATTCTGTTGTGAGCCATCTATTGCTGGCCTTAGGTAACGTGGTTTCCTACCACAATGCCTTTGCCTTCCTCCTAAACGAAGGTGAACTTAAACTGGTTTCCAGCAGAGATTTTTATGATCGGCCAGTTGTGCCCTCGGCCAAAGAGGCAGAAACAATCTGGCGCAGTCATCCTCTAGTACAAAGCATCATTAAACAAGAAAAGCTCATTCGCATTGATGATGTTCGTGTGGATGACCGCTGGCAACCGGTACCGCATACAGAAAACACACGTTCTTGGATGGGTGTGCCCCTCTCCGCAGGTGGTGTACTGTTGGGAATCCTTATTTTTGACAGCCAGATTGCCTCTGCCTTTGATCAGCGGGTAGAATGGTTAGCATCAACTCTGGCCGCACACGCGTCTGTTGCCATTCAAAACGCCATGCTGTTTCAGCAGACTGAGCAGCAGCTGGCAGAACTGAGTACACTTTACCAGGCCAGCGCAACCATGACCGCTAACCTGGATCAAGATTTTGTTTTGCAAACGGTTGTTTCGGAAATGGTGCGGGCGCTGCAAGTTGATAGCTGCACCATTTTTGTTTGGGATCAAGAATTTCAGAAGCTGTATCCAGCTGCTTATAAAAACCAAACCCAGATCAATCATCAAAATCATGATGAAGATGAGGCGCTCGTGGGTTTGAGCAGTATCGAGAATCTAGCTTCTTTTAAAGTTGTTCAACACGTTTTTGAAACGCACCAAATCGAAAATTTGAGAGCTGATAGGGCAGGCAGCCAGGATGAAATAGATCTTTTGCAGGCGGCTGGTTTGCAATCGGCAATTTTGGTACCGTTGGTGCGGCGGAATAAAGTATTGGGTTTGTTGGCCCTCGGAGATGTAACTGAACCACGCGATTATAAGCAAGGACAATTCCGATTGGCCCAAAACCTGGCAGGGCAGGCAGCAGTGGCTATAGAACATGCACATCTATTTGGTCAGGCGCAGCGCCGCATTGAGGAACTTTCGACGTTCCACGATATTGTGCTGCGCCTAAATGAGCCGTTACAGCTCAATGTAGTCTTGGACACCATTACAGAATCAGCCCTCAAGCTGATTCCGGCAACCAATCTGCACATCTTTTTGTATGATGCCGAGACCCAAACTTTTTCGAAGGGATCGGCCTTATGGCGAGACGGCCGTCGTACCGCAGCGGTGGCTAAATTACGCCCGGCAGGTACAGGGTTAACCTCAACGGTGGTGCAAGAAGGACGTCCCATCGTCATTAATG
Source organism: uncultured Anaerolineae bacterium (assembly GCA_905479495.1). Taxonomy (GTDB): domain Bacteria; phylum Chloroflexota; class Anaerolineae; order Promineifilales; family Promineifilaceae; genus Leptofilum. The sequence goes on along the minus strand of CAJQMR010000012.1, from coordinate 6,202 downwards.
ATGCCGCCAGTCATTCCTTCTATCAAAGTGAAACAGCCAGCAAGTGGGGCATCTGTGCGATTGCGGGCTTTCCCCTGAAATATGGCGAAAAAATTATTGGGGCTTTCACGGCGACCTATTTGTATCCCCATACTTTTAGCGAAGATGAACTACTGCTGCTGAATTTGTTGGCCGAACAAGCGGCCGTTGCCATTCGTAATGCCAGCTCTTTTGCTGAGTCGCAGCGCCGCTTGCGGGATATGTCTGCGTTGGTGGATATGGCCAAACAAGTGACTGGCAATCTAAAGCTGCAATCGGTGCTGCAAACAACCGTGCAGATTTTGCAGGGGCTGCTCAATGCCCGTGCCAGCACCATTACCATGCTTACTGAAGATGGAGAAGGACTGATTGTGAAAGCGGCCGTGGGTATTAATCCAGAGTTTATGAATGCCCGTATGCAGCTTAGTGAAAGTATTTCTGGGGTTGTTGTCCAAAATTCGGAATTGGTCTATATCCGTGATTCCTATTCAGAATCCGATTTCCTCTTTTTTGATGAAGTGGTGCGCAGCTTGCTGGTTGTGCCTTTAATTGTACGCGATAAGCCCGTTGGCACTTTAACGATTGATAGCGACCGGCCGCATGCGTTTACGGAATCTGATACGCAGCTGATGACGATTGCCGCCGCGCAGGTAAGTGTGGCGATTGCCAATGCCCGTTTGTTTGAAGAATTGGAAGAACGCGCTGCTGAGTTGGCCATTGCTTATGAAGAGCTTAAAGAAAGTGACCGTTTGAAGGATGAGCTTGTCCAAAATGTGTCACATGAATTGCGCACGCCTTTAACCTTTGTTAAGGGCTATGTTGATCTGTTGATGGACGGTGACAAAGGATTGTTGACAGCCGAACAGCAGGAATATTTACAAATTGTTTCAGATAAGACAGATGATATTACGCGCATCATCGAAGATATTATTACGTTGCAGCGGATTGATTCGGGGAATTTACAGCTTGAAAAGATGTCAATGGCTGAGTTGCTGCAAACGGCCGTTACCAGCCACCGCATCGTTGCCGACAAAAAGGGCTTGTCTATTGTTTGCACGATTCCGCCAGGGCAAAAAGGGTTTGTTCGCATCGACAAGGGCCGTATGAACCAGGTGTTAGATAACCTGATTGGCAACGCCTTTAAATTTAGTCCTGATGGCGGCACCATTCGCCTGTCTATGACCGAAAATGAAGAAGATGTATTGGTTTCTGTGGTTGATGAAGGGATTGGCATGCCTGCGGAAAAGCATCAACGAATTTTTGAGCGATTTTACCAGATTGATGGGTCATCCCGCCGACGATTTGGCGGTACGGGCATTGGTTTAGCCATTGTGAAGCGTATCATTGATGCTCACGAGGGTAGAATTTGGGTAGAAAGCGAATTAAATAAAGGAAGTGCTTTCTTATTTACTTTGCCAATTGTAAAGCAGGATATTGCAACAACCGTGCCAGAACTATAATTGTATTGAGTGAGGTTGTCGTCTTATCGGCAACCGGCGTACTGTATTATCGAAATATGTGTCATTAAGAGAAATTGCTTTGGCTAATAAACAAAAAAAATTTACGGTAGATTTGAAAGCGCTGCCTAAGATTGATTTACATCGACATCTGGAAGGCTCTCTTCGGTTAGAGACGCTGCTGGAGATTGCCCGCGAATATCGTCTTGATGTGCCAACGATTGATTTGGACGCGTTACGGCCGTTTGTTCAAGTAACAGATGATCCGGCCACACACGAAGCATTTCTGGCTAAATTTGAGGTGCTGCGCCATTTTTACCGGTCGCCAAGAATGATTCGTCGCTTGGTCTATGAAGCCGTGGCCGATGCTGCTAAAGACAATATCAAATATTTGGAACTGCGCTTTAGCCCTCAGGCCTTGACCCGCGTTCGGGGCTATCCCTTGGCCGAAGCGACGGATTGGGTCATTGAATCGGTGGCCAAGGCAGAAGCCGATTTTGACATCCAGGTTGGTCTGATTGTGACCTTGGTGCGGCATGATCCAGTGCCCCAGGCCCGGCAGGTGGCGGAGATTGCCTTCGAGCGATATGGTAAAGGCATCGTCGGTTTGGATTTGGCTGGGGATGAGGTGAAGTTTCCTTCACGGCCGTTTACACCGTTGTTTAAAGAAGCCAAGCAGGTGGGGCTGGGCATTACCGTTCATGCCGGAGAATGGGCCAGTGCCTTTGGTGTGAAAGAAGCCATTATAGATTTGTTTGCTGATCGTATCGGGCACGGGGTACGTACGCTGGAGAATTCACAAATTTTGCAGCTGGTGCGAGAACGCCAAATTGCTTTTGAAGTATGCCTTACGAGTAATTTGCAAACAGGGGTTGTGCACCAAATGAATCATCACCCCCTGGTAGATATGCTGGATTTGGGGCTGTTGGCGACAATTAACACAGATGATCCCAGCATTAGCGACTGTACGTTAACCGATGAGTATGAGATCGCTCTGGAAAAACTGCGCATTGGCTACCCCGCTCTGCGTCAGAGTATTTTGACAGCCGCCAACTCGGCCTTCTTGCCCGTTGCCGAACAGCAAGCCCTGGTGGCGAAGTTTGATGGATTGCTGCCAAAAGCAAATGGGGTAGACGGCCGTTCCCAACCAAGCATTACTCAAATTTAGCTGCTAAGTTAAGTAGACTCCCACTCTTTAAGCGCCCGCTTAATCATGATTTGAATTTGTGGATTTTCAACATCGCGCGGCCGTTCATATCGTTTGCCGTCCACATCAATGATGAGTCCCCCATTGGCATCCTGCACCAGATGAATTTTACGCCCGGCCAATTCTGGATCGGCCAAAAGATGACGCTGCAAAATGGCGTCAACCTGCTCCACCAGGCTCAACATTTTGTTGGCGCTGGCTTCGGTGGTGGCGGGACGCCGCCGCATGTTGGCCAGCAATGATGGCGGGGGCTTTGGCCCGGCCGACTTCAGTTCTTCTTTCTCACGTTCTAACTTATTGATAAATTTTTCAGCCTCTTCGTTTTCGCTCGATACGCTGCGGGCTGCTGATTGTGGTGCAGCTAGTGGCGGTGCCACGCCAGCCTCTACCAACTGTTGATATCCGCCAGCAAAGGTAATCAGCTCACCAATGGCTGTTTTCATGAGCTGGCGTACGTTGGCCTCCGCGATTTCATCAATGGATGCATAACGTTGATTGTTGAAACTAATCACTAACTTGCCCATCGGTGGCACACGTAGAACCCGCATAATTTCAATTTCGTTCTGCATAATATCCTCTTTTTATTTTTGGCAGTGTGGGCAAAAATGTGTGCTGCGTCCGCCCAACACAATGCGTTCAATTGGCCGACCGCAGGCATAACAGGGATCACCCGTGCGTCGGAAAACGGCCACGGCATTTTGCATATCCCCTTTGCTGCCATCAGGCTTCACGTACAGTTCGATGCTGGCTCCTTCTCGTTCAATGCCCAGTCGGAGCACTTTTTGGATGGCACCATGCAGTGCCTGGAAATCATTTTTGCTGAGTGTATTGGCTGGCCGGGTGGGGCGCAACTTTGCATAGAACAATGCTTCATCGGCGTAAATATTGCCGATCCCGGCAATGAGTTGCTGGTCTAGCAGCAGGGGTTTGAGGGCACGGGTACGGCCGTTTAACCGTTTTTGCAGTAAATCAGGCGTAAACTCAGCCTCTAGTGGTTCTGGTCCCAATTTGCCCAAAATTTGTTCTGGATCGTTGACTAGATAAACGCGCCCAAATTTGCGAATGTCCCGAAAGCGCAGCTCTTGACCATTGTCGAGCTCAAAAACCGTGTGTACATGCTTGTCGGCGGGGGCTGTGGCCGCCACCACTGCCAGATGCCCGGACATTTTCAGATGGATGATGAGCGTTTCGCCCTGCGATAGCGAAAAGACCAGGTATTTGGCGCGGCGATGGATCGCTTCTACCGTGCAGCCCTGAATGCGCGCGCGCAGCTCGCCCAGGGTGGGGGTGCCGATGATGCGCGGCCAATCATTGCGTACGGCCGTCATCGTCCGGCCGATCAGTGGCTGGCGCAGCGCGCGTACGACGGTTTCAACTTCTGGTAATTCAGGCATAGACTCTTTTGCTTTTTTTGATAGCTGTAAACCACAAAACTCAGCCCATTATACCTTGAACAGGCAAGTGACTCCACGGCAAATGGCCGTTTATCAGGAACTTTTCACAGCTAATCTGTACGTATCCGCTTTGACAAACGGCCGTTTCCTCCACTAAACTTAGGCATCAACCCATCACATGGAGTGAGTATGCATGTATCCTGAAGATCGTGTTTTGGTAGCTTATGTGCCGCAGCCAGCTGATTTTGAGATTGTAAAGCAGGCAGGTTGGTACCGCATCCCTCAAAAACATGCCCCCAAAGGATTGCATGCCGAATATTTTGCTTTCTATTTTGGTCGTCGCTTTGGCACAGAAAAGTGGGCGATTCATTATTATGCTCCACAGTTGGGCCACGAACTCACGACCCGGCTGGCGCTTGTCCCTGATGAGCCAAATCATCCCCGTGCCCAGGAAATGTATTACAAGGTTCAGCTGGGTCCGCTGCAAAAACTGGCACAACCCATTGTGAGCCTGCGCTGGCGGCGCGTCACCTTTTTGCACACAACCTGGGATCGGTTTTTGGATGCCACGGAAATTAATGACTTGTTTGTGGATGGCGAGCCGTATGTCGATCGTATCTATGCCACATTAAAGGAGCGCGGTATTCAGGCGGAGCGCAATTATCGTGTTCAGGAGCCGGACAATGAGTATCAGCTTCCTTTGGCAATTTTGTGTCGAAACGGCCGTATCGACCTCACCGCCAATCAATTAAAACAACACAGCGACAAGCTGGAAAAGCTTGTGACAGAGATTGCTAAACAGGTTGCTGCTCAGGGTGGACAAAATTCCGTGGTTGAAGGCTCAGAAGCGGTGTAACTAAAATCGTAACCATCAACAAGCAATATAAAGATAATGTGGCATAATTATTTGTGAAGATGATAATTTCTTGTAGGTAAGCAAATCACAACCAGTTTTCTAGAGTAAAGCGAATAATTTCTGGTGATTTGCTAGAGTAAAAGCAGCAGAATGGCTCATTTATTTAAAGAACGTTCCCGCTTTTACCCAGCATAATAAGCATAGTTCAGAGCAGAGTACACATAGCCAAATGTATTTGCATAGTATTGTTAGCGATATAGATGATTTGCTGCCGCAAGCACCTTTTGTGCGGGCTGGCGGGAGCTTGCTGATGATGGTTGGCCTTCCCGGCACCGGGAAATCATCTGTGGTAGAGGGATTGGCGCAGTTCATGCCTTTTTTGGTGGTGAGTACAGACAACATTCGCCTCCATTTGCGCAACCAGCCCACCTACACCGCGGCCGAAATGATGTTGGTATACGAAGTATGTTACTCCATCATTGAATCGCGCCTGCGGGATGGCCAGCGGGTTATCTTTGACGCCTCTAACTACCTGGCTGCTCGCCGTGAGCACCTGATGAAAATTGGCCAACGTGCCGGTGCCCCAGTGGCAGTTTGTTCTGTGCAGGCGGCGCAGGAAACCATTCGTGAGCGCTTATTTAAGCGTAACAGTGGCCAGCGGCGCAAAACCGATTTGTCAGATGCGGACTGGTCTGTGTATAAATGGATGGTGGAAGCGCAAGAGCCCGTCGTGGGTGAGCATCTAATTTTAGACACAACAGATACACCGCCGAACGTTTTGGCGGAAAGATTATTCTACTATTGGTTAAAGTGTGAAGAAACCGGCGCAAGCGACCCTGATTTACAATCCACTAGCTGGGCCCGCCAATTCAGCAGCGCCGATGGCCTTAGTGGCTGATCTGTGGCAGGCGCGCGGCTGGCGCGTTACCATCCAGCCAACTCAAGCCCCCGGACATGCAACTGAATTAGCCCAACATGCCGCTGCCACGGGCAGCCAAATTGTGATTGCGGCTGGCGGCGATGGCACGCTGGGTGAGGTGGCCAATGGCCTGGCTGAAACAAACACGGCGATGGCTCCATTGCCCGTGGGTACAGCCAACTCCTTTGCTCGTGAACTAAACATGCCGCTGCCACGCTTGCGTGGCAAGCATCAACTTTTACAGGCGGCAGAGTTGTTGCTGGACGGCCGTATCCACCACATGGACCTGGGCTACACCACCGACAGTGCAGGAAACGGCCGTTATTGGCTGCTTTGGTCTGGGGCAGGGGC